>NZ_JAULBC010000008.1:0-495924 GCF_041060425.1 Danxiaibacter flavus | reverse complement strand
GATAAATTGCTCATCGTCAATCAGTGTGTTTATATTTTTAAGTGTGGCTACCCTATAATCTTAGTAGTATTTTTTGAGCCGCTAATTTATTGAAATCAATCTGCTTATTAACAACTTTTTCAAAGAACTCTTATTTCAACGACATTGAATGGTCAATGGTGAAAGTTGCAGGCGGTACTTTGTTCAGGCCAACCATTACTTGTAATGTAGAGGGCAAATGATTATTATTGTCACCATTAAATGCAATAACCATGTCATTTCAAGCTTATATTGACAACATTAAAGCAAAAACAGGTAAAAGTCCTGAAGACTTTAAGAAGCTTGCGGAAAAGAAGGGTTTCTTCAAAAAGGGCGCTCTTGTAGATACTGTTAAGGCGGGGCAAATTGTAGCCTGGCTGAAAGAAGATTTTGATCTTGGTCACGGGCATGCAATGGCAATTTATGCAACTTTTAAAGGGAAAACGGAATAACGAAAACGTGTGCTGAACTTTGAAAGTGTAGGACACGTTTTCGTTATTATACGAGATACTTGAACAAACATAAATATGTCCTACACTTGCAAGTGTAGGACATATTTATGTTTGTTCGAAAGCAAAGTGCAATGCATCTATAAATAACGCTGCTCATTTTCGTAGCCTTCATCCACAAGCAAATTTTTTCCGTCTGCAGCAGTTGTTGCCAACACATCACAACGGTTGTTAAACACGTTATCTGCGTGTCCCTTCACCCAGACAAATTTTATGTTGAAATCCTTTGCAAGCTGATTATAACGCAGCCAAAGATCCCTGTTCTTTTTTCCACCCTTAAAATCAGTTTTGATCCAGTTTTTCAGCCAGCCTTTTTCAACACTGTTTACTACGTATTGGCTGTCGGTAAAAACAGTGAGTGATATATTTTTTTTATTGAGTGCTTCCAGTGCCGCGATAACGGCCAGAAGCTCCATGCGGTTGTTTGTAGTGAGCCGGAAGCCGGCAGATAACTCCTTGCGTTTTTCGCCCCACATTAATATTGCACCATAGCCACCTGGCCCTGGATTTCCTCTTGATGCACCGTCCGTATAAACAATCAATTGATGTCCCTGTTGCATGTACCCTGCTTCGAAATTTGTAAATAGATCTTTCCTGAATCCTAACGAATATAAAATTCACCTTTACTATAAAGAACGCCATTGCCAGCCATGATCACTCTTTCACCTTTGTCTTCACAATAAAGTACTCCTCCTCTTTGAGACACCTGGTGTGCAGTCAACGCTGTCTTATCCAGTTCCTTGCTCCAATATGGGATTAGCGAGCTATGCGCAGAACCTGTAACAGGATCTTCACCAATTACAGAATTCGGCACAAAAAACCGTGACACAAAATCTACATCTTTTCCTTTTGCTGTCACAATTATACCTACAACATCCAATTGATTCCAATAATTAAAATCGGGGACAATTTGTTTAACCTCTTCTTCAGAAGCATATACCAGGAAATAATCACGCGCCTTCAATACTTGTTGCGGCTGAATATTTACACCTTTCAAAAGCACTTCAGGTGCTTCCGATGCGGCGGGCATACGGGAAGGAAAATTCAATTCGATCAAATCACCTCTCTTTTTTACATCCAGTTGTCCGCTTTTACAATTAAAAACAATATGATCTTCGGAAAGCTTCAGTTCATTAAAAATGATAAAAGCAGTCGCCAATGTAGCATGACCACACAGATCTATTTCAAACTCAGGAGTGAACCAACGGATATGATACTCATCAGGACCTTTCTGCACGAAAAATGCTGTCTCAGACAAGTTGTTTTCAGCAGCAAGTTGCTGCATTAATTCATCGGGCAGCCAATCCTGCAAAGGAACGACTGCAGCCTGATTTCCACCAAACAACTTATCCGTAAAAGCGTCAACAACGTATATAGGTAATTGCATGATTCTAATTTTTGATCAGGCGGCAAATATCCTGAAAAAGAAACAGAAAACCAGATTGTGTACGATGTTAGATTTACGAGGTACGATGTACGCGCTGCAAGTACGATTTACGAAGTACGAAGTACCTGGGTGCAGCTTCTTCACAATTAGTTATAGCTGACTATTTTTAGCAGCCCCAAAAAAGCACCTCGTCCAACGAAGACTTCAGTTGTTACCCTTTTTTACTTTTGACTTTTGACTTCCCCTCAGACATCTCGCCTGAAAGCTGAAAGCTGATAGCTGAATGCTGATAGCTTTCACTGCTTCTCCAAATCCGCCTTGTCCACCATAATATCCCAATGCGATAAAAGCAACTCAAACCGGTGCTGTTCATCTTTTTGCAGTTTTGCGGTGTCGGGGTAAAGTTGCGCTCTGTAAGGTGTTGTAAGATCAGGAGCGAGTGCAGTAATGGCATCTTTGAACGTTATGCTTACTTTAAAATCCCAACGGGTGTCTTCGCCGCTGTGCATAATCGGCACTTCAGCTTTAACATCAAGAATATCTCCATGCTCTTTTGCTTTCTTTAAAAGAGGATAATGATTTTTCTTCCACAGATCAATAAACTCGCCGGCGTAGCCCCATTTTACTTTGTAGTAGTTTTCAATTGTCAATGGTTGTGCTTGTTTTTGAGCATGTATAAAACCAGTTGTCAGCATAACTAATAACAGACACAATACTGTGTTTTTCATTGGTAGAAGTTTAGATATGATAGTTGACGAAATAATGTACGCAGTAAAATACAAAACGCTATTGCAGAAAGAAAGAGCGCGTTTTATTAAGATAAGCTTAAAGGGAGAGCTTAAAGCTTAAAGCGGAAAGCTTAAAGCCGGACGCCGGAGGTGAAGATTGCTTAAAGGAAAATAATGTAGGTGGATATCCATTGGGGTTGAATATTTATTGATCAAGCTTTTGTAAAAATTGCAATCCTTCGTCCCACTCGCCAAAACCGGATGATACATTTATGTGTCCGGCGTTGCCAATGTTTTCCAGTTTACTCCCCCAGCTATATGCGAAGAAAGCTGCGCGTTGCGGTGTAACGTAAAAATCGTCGCTGCTCATTACAACGATTGAAGGAAATTGAATTGGCTTCAAACACATTGGCTTAAAGCCTATAGTGCCGTCAGGGTAAGACTCGGCCTCTGTATCACTTGGCGCAACGAGCAGAGCGCCTTTAATAACGCGATTGTATATGGCTGCCCATTGTGCGATTGTTGTACAGGCAAGACTGTGGCCGACAAGTATAATGTCTGACAATGTCGGTTGCTTCATTACTTCTTCATCTATACGCGCTATCCAATCATCGCATACAGGAGCATCCCAACTTGACTGCTCAATCCGTTTGAATCCAAAACGATTTTGCCAGATCGTTTGCCAATGCCCTTCACCGGAATTACCTAAGCCGGGAAGAATAAAAATGTTTGATTTGAATTGCATGAGAGATTAATGGACAATTGAAAGGTGATAATTGATAATGATTTGCAATGTAGCGAACTCTTGTGTGATAAAAAAAGAAGGAGGCAATTAGAGATTTTTTTGCCACGAAGACGCCAAAGCACAAAGAGGCACAAAGTTTTAAAGAAGCCCTTACGCGGATAAGAACATGAAGATCTTAGCACTAAAGCACGAAGTACACTATGCAGCACAAAGTTTAAAGGAAGCGCTTATGCCCGTAAGATCACAAAGATTCCTCACGCTTAACGATTACCAACCATCGCTCTGATAAACGTATCACGTAAAACTTACTACGTACAACTAGCTTTAAGCTTTCGGCTTTAGGCTTTAGGCTTTAAGCTCTCCCTACACTTGTATCACACCCGTCTTAAACTCCGGCATATTTGCATTGTTATTGGCGGCTGATATCCCTTCACTAATCAACTGTCTCGTTTCAACAGGATCTATGATGGCATCAACCCACATTCGTGCTGCTGCATAATAAGGGGTTGTTTGTTTTTCGTAGCGGTCTTTTATTTTTTGAAGAAGTGCGTTCTCTTCTTCTTTCGTTAAGTTTTTACCGGATGTTTGTGTCTGCAGCAAAGTTCTTGCAGCCTGTTCCCCGCCCATCACTGCGATTTTCCCCGAAGGCCATGCAACAATCAGCCTTGGATCATATGCTTTACCACACATGGCATAATAGCCCGCACCAAAGCTGTTACCGGTAACAATAGTGAATTTAGGAACAACGGAATTCGCAACGGCATTCACCATTTTTGCTCCATCTTTAATAATGCCGGCATGCTCGCTGCGGCGCCCAACCATAAAGCCTGTGACATCCTGCAAAAAAATGATCGGAATTTTCTTCTGATTACAATTCAAAATAAACCGTGCAGCCTTATCTGCGCTGTCATTGTAAATAACACCACCAACCTGCATTTCACCTTCTCCATTTTTCACAATAAGGCGCTGATTGGCTACAAAACCAACGGACCATCCGTCTATGCGACCATATCCGCAGACAATGGTCTTGCCATATTCTTCCTTAAATTGTCTGAATGATGACTTGGAAGGCTCATCAATGTCGGCATCGACAATTCTATCAATTATATCAACCACGTTATATGGCCTGGCGTTTCCGTCCGAAAGCAATCCGTATAGCTCTTCCGGATCTTTTGCCGGCGCAAATGATTGGATTCGGTTAAAATTTGCCTTTGGCGAATCTGCTATTTGTGCGACCAGTTTTTTAATATGATCCAGGCATTCGTGTTCTGTATCAAAAATATAATCCGCAGTACCACTTATCTGTGCATGCATGGATGCGCCACCCAGGCTTTCCATATCTGTTTCTTCACCGATCGCCGCTTTTACAAGATACGGGCCTGCGAGAAAAATGCTACCATTATTCCGGACGATTAAAATTTCATCACTCATTACGGGCAGATAGGCGCCACCAGCCACACAAGATCCCATCACCGCCGCGATCTGCGTTATGCCCATCGCACTTATTTGTGCATTGTTGCGAAAAATGCGTCCGAAATGTTCTTTATCCGGAAAAATCTCATCCTGTAGTGGTAAAAAAACGCCGGCGCTGTCTACAAGATAAATAAGAGGCAGATTGTTCTCTATTGCTATTTCCTGCATGCGCAGGTTCTTTTTGCCTGTTATGGGAAACCAGGCTCCCGCTTTAACGGTTTGGTCATTGGCCATTATTACACACTGCCTTCCACTCACATAACCTATTCCAGCTACTGTTCCACCGGCCGGACAGCCGCCGTACTCTTCATACATCTCATATCCTGCAAACGCTCCTATTTCTATGAAAGGCTTATCCGCATCACACAAATAAGCAACCCGTTCTCTCGCAGTCAGCTTATTTTTTTCCCGTTGTTTTTGAATTGCTTTTTCGCCGCCACCCTTTTTTATCGACTCTAATCTTTGTTGTAATTGTTCGGTTAGCTTCCTCAGCCAGCTTGTAGTACCCGCGAGTGTTTTTTCCATACCATACAATTGTTAGTATAACAAAGATAGGGAGGAATGGATGATGTACGGTGTTAGATGTACGATGTACGATGTTGGAAGCCGCGGGTTTGGTGTGCAATGTTAGATGTAAGTACGAAGTACGATTTACGAAGTACGTTGGTGCGGCAGGCTCATTTTTAAGGGCCACGATGATGTACGATGTTAGATGTACGGTGTACGATGTTGGAAGCCGCGGGTTTGGCGTGCAATGTTAGATGTAAGTATGAAGTACGATTTACGAAGTACGTTGGTGCGGGCAGGCTCATTTTTAAGAGGCACGATGATGTACGATGTTAGATGTACGGTGTACGATGTTGGAAGCCGCGGGTTTGGTGTGCAATGTTAGATGTAAGTACGAAGTACGATTTACGAAGTACGTTGGTGCGGGCAGGCGATTTTTTAAGGGGCACGATGATGTACGGTGTTAGATGTACTATGTACGATGTTGGAAGCTGCGGGTTTGGTGTGCAATGTTAGATGTAAGTACGAAGTACGATTTACGAAGTACGTTGGTGCGGGCAGGCGATTTTTTAAGGGCCACGATGATGTACGATGTTAGATGTAAGGTGTACGATGTTGGAAGCCGCGGGTTTGAGGTACAATGTTGGGTTTAAGTACGAAGTGCAAGCTACGAAGTACGTTGGTGCGGGCAGGCGATTTTTTAAGGGGCACGATGATGTACGATGTTAGATGTACTATGTACGATGTTGGAAGCCGCGGGTTTGGTGTGCAATGTTAGATGTAAGTACGAAGTACGATTTACGAAGTACGTTGGTGCGGGCAGGCTCATTTTTAAGGGCCACGATGATGTACGATGTTAGATGTACGGTGTACGATGTTGGAAGCCGCGGGTTTGAGGTACAATGTTGGGTTTAAGTACGAAGTGCAAGCTACGAAGTACGCTGGTGCGGGCAGGCTCATTTTTAAGGGGCACGATGATGTACGATGTTAGATGTACGGTGTACGATGTTGGAAGCCGCAGGTTTGGCGTGCAATGTTAGATGTAAGTATGAAGTACGATTTACGAAGTACGTTGGTGCGGGCAGGCTGATTTTTGCAAACTCTTCTATACGATGTTAATACGATGTGGACTGGCACATAACCTGCACCAGGCTTCTGTGACAGATCAAAACTATAGTTTCAGCCATAAATCATGTGGCGCAGAAAAATATTATCCAAGACGATAAAGGCCTCAGTCAGGCAACACAAGCTGATAGCTAATAGCTGACAGCTGATAGCTATATCAGCGTTTTCAGCTTTTCTACCACTTCGTCAATCTCTTCCTTTGTATTGTATTTGCTGAAGGAAAATCGTACAGCTACGCGATCGGGATCGTTGGCGATTGACCGGATGACGTGACTGCCGGCATCGGCGCCGCTTGTACAGGCACTTCCGCCTGAAGCACAGATGTTGTTTATATCCAGGCTGAAAAGCAGCATTTCGCTTTTATCAGTTTTGGGGAAACTTGCATTTAATACAGTATACAGGCTACATCCTAACACATCGCCATTAAAAGACACGTCGCCAAGATGTTGCTGCAGCTGTTCCATCATGTACAACTTGAGACTTTTTATATATGCGCTGTCCTTTTCATAATTGGCAGTCGCCTGTTCCAGGGCTTTGGCAAAACCGACAATTCCGTACAGGTTTTCTGTACCCGCGCGCATATTGCGTTCCTGCGATCCGCCATGCACAAAAGGAGTGATCTTAATATTCTCATTAACATAGAGGATACCCACACCTTTTGGACCGTGAAACTTATGTCCGGCACCAGTTATAAAATGAACGTAGGTATTTCTGAGATCGAAGGGAAAATGGCCAACCGTTTGCACAGTATCACTATGGAAGATGGCGTCATACTTTTTACATAACTCGCCAACAGCATGAATATTCAGCATATTGCCTATTTCGTTGTTGGCATGCATTAAGGTAACCAGGCACTTATCGGTACTTTCACTCAGAAGCTTTTCCAGATCAGCCAGATCAACGTGACCATCGGGCAGCAGCTTTACATAACTTAAAGCGGCTTCGCCGGTTTTATGGAGATGTTCTACAGTATGTAAAGTAGCATGATGCTCTACAGGAGAAGAAATAATGTGCTTGCAGCCTAAATCCCTTACCGAAGCGTTAATAGCAGTATTACTGCTCTCTGTTCCACCACTGGTAAAGAATATTTCAGCCGGATGGGCGTTCAGGATCTTTGCTACACTTTTACGCGCATTTTCAATAGCCAGGCGGCTTTCGCGACCGTAACTGTATATTGATGAAGGATTTCCGAACTGTGATGTAAGATAAGGCATCATGGCATCAAGTACACACTCATCCAAAGGCGTAGTAGCGGCATTATCCAGGTATATTCTTCTCATACTGAAAAAAAAAGTTGTGCAAAGGTAAAAAATCCCGATGAAGTGAGAACGTGATGAAGGTAAGTTTTACTAAATCGAAACAAAATAAGTACGAAGTACGAGTTACGAAGTACTTAATTTATAAGCAGTATTTATTGGTGAATCCGTAAAATATTGAAAAAATGTTTAAAACCATATAAGTAAAGTGTCGGCCGCGCCAACGTTTCTTTGTTAACAACTGATAAAGCTTAAAGCCTAAAGCCTAAAGCTGAAAGCTGACCCAAGCGAAGTTTTTTAAACCATATAAATAAGGTGTCGGGTGCCAACGTTTCTTTGTAAACAACTGATAAAGCTTAAAGCCCAAAGCCTAAAGCTGACCCAAGCGAAGTTTTTTAAACCATTTAAGAAATATAAGAGCAAATAAGAGCTTTTGCCCAGGATAATAGTAACACTTAAACGACAATATATTTACTTAACCAGTTCGGACCTTCACCATTGACCATTCACTATTCACTAGTTGTATAGAAGTCATATAAGGGCGTGTAAGACCTTACCCCCCTGGGTTAATGCTGACTAGGGTAGTTTATGCCTACTCAGCCAGTTTGTGCCCTTCACCATTGACTATTGACTATTCACCGGTTGTACAGACGGCATATAAGAGCATGTAAGTTTTCCTTATATGTTCCCTTATATGCCCTATATGGTTTAAATCATTCGTACTTCGTACTTAACACTTCGTACTTTTCTAAATGCTTTCTTTGATGTCGTGCATTATGCGCTTTGCAATATTGTCGGCAGTTGTTTCAAAGCTGCTTTCTGCGTAAATGCGGATGATCGGCTCAGTGTTGCTCGTACGCAGGTGTACCCAGTCGTTCTCGAATTCGATCTTTAATCCATCGTCTGTATTGATCGGATTGTTTTTATATTTCTTTTGAATATGATCGAAAATGCGTGTGATATCGATGCCTTTATTGAGCTCAATTTTGTTCTTGCTGATAAAGTAGTCGGGATACGTGCCACGCAATTGTTTTACGCTTTTTTTGGTCTGAGCCAATTGAGTTAAGAACAGCGCAATACCAATCAATGCATCACGACCATAATGCAGGTCCGGAACAATAATACCGCCGTTACCTTCACCACCAATTACGGCATTCACCTGTTTCATTTTATTTACAACATTCACTTCGCCAACAGCACTTGGAAAATATTCTCCCCCGTTTTTAAGCGTTATGTCTTTTAAAGCCCTGGTGGATGACATATTGCTTACCGTATTGCCTTTTTTATGTTGCAAAACATAATCGGCAACGGCCACCAATGTATATTCTTCACCAAATAAAGTTCCATCTTCACAAACAAAGCATAAGCGATCAACATCGGGATCAACTGCAATACCCAAATCAGCCTGTTGCTTATTTACTTCGTTGCACAATCCTGTAAGATGCTGTGGCAATGGTTCAGGATTATGTGCAAATTTTCCGTTCACCTCTTCATTCAAAACAACGATATCTTTTACGCCAAGCGCCCTTAACAAAGCAGGCACCGCAATAGCGCCGGTACTGTTGATAGCATCTATCACAATTTTGAACTTGCGTTTCTTAATTGCAGTCACATCAACCAACGGATAATTTATAATTGCATCAATGTGCTTATCGAGCGTCGTATCATCAGTTCTGTAAGAACCCAGCTTATCAACGGATACAAATTCGTAGCTATCATTTGCAGCAATATCCAGCACTTTTGCACCATCTTCAGCGCTTATAAATTCACCTTTACTATTCAATAATTTTAGCGCGTTCCATTCTTTCGGATTGTGGCTTGCAGTGAGTATAATACCGCCTGCAGCTTTTTCAAAAACGACCGCCATTTCAACGGTCGGCGTAGTGCTTAAACCAACATCTATCACATCCAGCCCCAGGGCATTCAGTGTACTTACAACCAGGCGCTGTACCAATTCACCGCTTATTCTGCCATCTCTTCCAACAACAATTTTCCTGTTCTCCGGTCCTGTTTGCAGCAACCAGGTACCGTAAGCAGCCGTAAACTTTACAACGTCTAACGGACTTAAGGTTTCACCCGGTTTTCCTCCTATTGTACCACGAATCCCCGAAATACTTTTAATAAGCGCCATACATATATTTTTTGCTGTTGACAAACATAGGAGAAAAATTCAACACTTTTAAAATGAATCATCAGTCAACCGTTTGCTTCAAAAGTTGCAACTGCGATAATCAAAAAATATTCATAGTGTTCACTTACTTGTATATGAACAATTCACGTAATAAATTTGTAATGGATAAAAATAATATTATGCCGGGCACTGAGTGGTATATTGACTGGTTCGCGTCTCCCTATTACGATTTACTCTACCAGTACAGAAATTCGCAGGAGGCCTGGGAGTTCATTCAACGGGTTCTTACAAAACTTGAGGCTGACAACGGGAAAAAAATACTGGATGCAGGTTGCGGTAACGGTATCAACACCAGGGCAATGTCGTTAATGGGGTTAGATGTTACCGGCATAGATATTTCTTTCCGCCTGATTGATGAGGCCAGGAAAATGGAAACTCCTAACCTGCATTTTTTCCAACATGATATGCGACTGCCTTTTCACATTAACTATTTTGATATTGCGCTGAACCTCTTCAATTCTTTTGGTTATTTCCGTACTGAACGCGAGCACGACAATGTAATAAGAACTATTGCTCAAAGTCTGAAACCAAACGGCACACTTGTTATAGACTACCTGAACACACATTACGCCGAAGACAATCTTGTAAAAAACGAGAAAAAAACGGTGAATGATGTGGTATTTCATATCGCCCGATGGCACAGTGCAACGCATTTTTACAAGCAGATACAGGTTGAAGAAAAAGGAAAAGTATTAAAACATCTATATACCGAACGGGTTGCAAAATTTTCTCCCGGTGACTTCACCGATATGCTCTCCTACCAGGGTATGCAGGTTGCCGATATGTTTGGCGACTACAACCTTGCGCCCTATGATATCAGGAACTCACAGCGCATGGTAATATTTGCGAAGAAGATCAGGTAAGGTAAAAGGCTTTAGCTATCAGGTATGAGGTTTCAGGTATCAGGTTGAAGGTTTTGCTACCTGAAACCCGTTCTCCACACTATTAATTATTTAGTTTCTGACTTAAAGCTTAGATACATTTTGGGCATTGGCATGTTAGAATGAAAAGTGCTGTCCGGGCTTATTACTTTCATTTTATCTAAAGGAGATTCAAAAGCCATCAGGCCATTGCCAATGGAATATTGATCTTTTGGTTTATACATTTCTCTGTTCTCCACGGGGATACCATTCGGCATGTTACCGTTTTCCGGATCCGCGCGGCGCACCTGATCCGGAACCGGCTTAATTCTCTTTAGTAACATTTTTTTATTGAAATCTGCTGAGGGTTTGCTGTTCTTAAAAGCTTCCGGCTTACTAAAAAAGTCGTTTTGCTTTTCATTTGTCTGGGCAAAAGCACTTGACAAGCAGCATAAGCCTGCTAAAAAGAAAAAGGTTTTCATCTAGTTCGTTTTTAAGAATGGCAAGGGAAACCTGATTGCACTATTCCTTTCACGCAGCTCACAAATTATGCTTTTTCTTTAATATGTAAGTCTTAAAATGCAAATATTATTGTAAAGGTTTTTTATTATTGAACAGCATATAACGTGCTGTATGGTAAAATGCATCGGACAGAGCGCGGTATTTGTTTCTCAATGAATCGGTCAACTCAACCTTATCGTTGTTTTTAATACTGCTGATCTGATCAGGGCCGCCTTTTTGTAGGCCATAGCTATAATAAAGATCGTCGTGAATAATGCCTATCCTTCTTGAATCCGGTTCAAAAATGAACGTACAGTTACTTTTGCCGTTATCGGCCAAAATGCGCTTATCATTCAATAGATCAACACCCAAAGCCGTATTTACATAAGGAATATTACATAACCCGGCAATAGTGGGTAACACATCCACCTGGGAGGCCAGATAACTTATTCTTTTAGGCTTAACAAACGCCGGGGAGTAGAACAGTAAGGGCACATGCTC
The DNA here is from genome assembly GCF_041060425.1 of Danxiaibacter flavus. Lineage (NCBI taxonomy): Bacteria > Pseudomonadati > Bacteroidota > Chitinophagia > Chitinophagales > Chitinophagaceae > Danxiaibacter > Danxiaibacter flavus. The sequence goes on along the minus strand of NZ_JAULBC010000008.1, from coordinate 484,123 downwards.
ATTCGTCAATCCCTGCTCAGTAAACACAGCGGGCATCATGGACGAGGCGTCTCCGCGAATTCCATGATCGCCAATAAATACAAACAATGTATTATTAAAATACTTCTCCTTCTTAGCGGCTTCCATAAACTTCTCGAAACAGTAGTCTGTATAGCGGAAGGCATTAAACTCGTCAAGCGTAGCAAAACCATATTTCTTTAAACTGTCGGCAGGCACTTTTATGATTTTAAACTCTTGTTGATCTTCTTTTGGAATCGTATATGGTCTGTGATTATCGGCAGTTTGCAATACCGCAAAAAACGGCTTGTCCTGTTTTGCCAGCACCTTGTTAGCGCCCAGCATCATGTTTTTGTCGCTTACACCCCATACATCAATTTTAGGCGCATCATAATCATCCTGCTCGTACAAATGAAGCCCTTGGATATTATTGGTCAAAAAGCCCCGGATGTTTGCCCAGCTTGCACTTCCGCCGATAAAATAAAACTTCTCGTGATTTTTAAAATCATTCATCAGGATATGCTGATCTACTGCACCGGGATTGCGGCTGGCTGTCGTATTCAGCTCAACATCGGGCATGCCGGTCAGCGTTGCCCAAACACCACGTGCTGTTCCATACGTAGGCGTAAAACAATGATCAAAGAAAACCCCTTCTTTACACAACTGGTTGAAATACGGCGTCGTGTTTAAAGGATTGCCATACATGGAACTCTTGTAACCGCTGAAAGATTCACAGATCACCAGCACTACATTGCTAATGCCTTGCTGAGCTGTCGAATCTGGTGAAACGGTTCTTTTATAAGTAAGCGGTGCACTGCCAGGATCAATGCCAAGGTATTTGGCCATAAAAGGATACGCTGCTTCAACTTTATCCTTTTCAAAACCTGAGTGACGGAAATTCAATGAACTGAAAAAAGACTGAAACGGATTTAACGCGAGATTGGCCGCATAATCATCTCCGAGGGAATAGGCATCGCTCCATCTTAACGGAAACTGTCCGGCCCTGCCAAAAACGCCCCAACCCAACAGCAGAAAAAATATAATGGACCATATAATTCTTGCAGGTTTTGAAGTAGGCCTTGGCTCACTTAATACTTTATTGTAAGATAATTTTACCAGCCCCAGCAACCCTATCACCACGACAATAAGCGCGGCTAAGATCCATCCCACATGGTAGGTCTGCCAGACCATACTCATGGAGATCCTGGCATCATACAAATAATTTAATAAGCCTGCTGTTAAACGCTGAGAGAGATATGCATAGTTGGCAAAGTCAACAACATAAAAGAAAGAAAATACGAGAATGATAACGCCCCAGATCCAGAAACTGATTCGTTTTCCCCATTTCTTATCCAATGGATGCAACGGCGGAATGCAGCCGAGCACGAAAAAAATCAGTGAAGCAATACATACCATCCTTAAATCATACCTTATACCCAGGATAAGCGATTTGCCAATCACATTCTTTGAGCCTTCCGGAACCTTAAAAGCCAGCATCAATGCCAGTCTGAGCAACGTCATTAACAACAAAAAAATGATCGCGTTATAGCCTATCCAAAGAATATACCGGGGTAACTTTATTTTTTTCATGAGGCAGCAAAAATAATGATTATATAACGTCTGTCATTTTTGCATAAGCTATACTTGGCACTTTAAGTTTATTTTTACTGAATGAACGGCTTTTTACAAACATTGAATAACCTGGACACCTGGTTATTTCTGAAGATTAACAACGAATGGACCTCGCCTTTCCTGGATAGCATTTTTCCCTGGTGGCGCGATCAGAATACATGGGTTCCCTTGTATTTCTTCCTGATCTTCCTGGTTTTTTACAATTTCGGCTGGAAAAGCTGGCCCTGGCTCGCAGCGGCTATTGTAACAGTTGTTTTAACCGATCAGCTAAGCAGTGGATTTTTGAAGGATTTTATTAACAGGACACGTCCCTGTAACGATACATTGCTCGGACCCTACGTTAAATTGCTGGTTCCATATTGTCCTACCAGCGGCAGTTTTACATCTTCCCATGCGGCGAATCACTTCGGGCAGGCGGCTTTCTATTATTTTACCCTGAAGCCGTATCTGAAAAGCTGGGGACAGTTATTTTTTATATGGGCAGCAACAATCAGCTACGGCCAGGTATATGTAGGCGTTCACTATCCGCTTGATGTACTTGGTGGCGCATTAATAGGCATGATGCTGGGCAGTGGTATTGCAGGAATATTTAACAGGCGCATCGGATTTCCCCCATTAAAGAACGTAACAGTTGTAAGCAGTGAGAAACCCAACATAGGCGAATTCAATAATTAAAGATCCATACATCTATACCGTTGGCCGATTAATAATTGCATTAGAAAGTTTTTTTTGTTTTTTGACGCACTGAATAGTGTAAGTTTATCGGGTATTTTATATCCCCTAACGAAACCAGCATATGAAAATTTTTAATTACTTCTTTTTTGTTGTATTCATCATTTTTGCAGCATTACAGTACAACGACCCCGACCCGTATATATGGGTGCCTATTTACATATACAGTGCCGTATTGTGCTTTTTAGCCGCCCGCAACAGGTTTTATCCGAGAGCCTATATCGTGGGAATATTTGTTTACCTGGCTTATGCTATTTACCTCTTTTTTGATAAAACGGGTGTACTTGACTGGGCAACCGAACACAACGCCGAGGGCATTGCCCAAACCATGAAAGCAACCAAACCATGGATTGAAGAAACCAGGGAATTTTTTGGTCTGTTGATCCTTATCGTAGTTCTTGCCATCAACTGGATTTATGGTAGCAGGAGGAAAATGAGGCGGAGACAGGTGTGAGGTGTGAGGTATCAGGTATCAGGTGTGAGGGGTAAGGTGTGAGGCGTAAGGTGTGAGGTATCAAGCACCAGCTTCGAGGTATTATTAGTATTTGAAAGAGACAGTTAGGGAAAGAGGCTGTTTTTTCGGTTGAATTTTTTTAAAATAATTTTGAATTTTGGCTACTTGCCCGGCGCCATTGGCCGGAGGTTAATGTCACTTAGTAAATAATGCTTTGCTAGCGCTGCTTCATATGAGCATTCTGTTTGTAGAAATAAAATAGGTCGTTTAAGGTCCGTTAGGAGCTGCCTGTCAAGCGTTACAGGAGACTCCGCAGAAGTCCGATGATATTTTAAATTTCGATTTTCTACAAACAGGAATCTCCGCCGGAGCTTTATATCTTCTTACCCTTCACACCTTATCCCTTACACCTTATCCCTTACACCTTACACCTCACACCTCACACCTCACACCTCACTCCTCACTCCTCACACCTCACTCCTCACTTACACCTGATACCTGATACCTGAAACCTGATACCTGATACCTGCTCCCTACTTCATCTCCATATCCCCTTCCGACAGCACCTTGTACTCTATATCACGCATCACGATTTTGTATTTACCGGGTTGCAGATACAGATAGTAGTAACCATTTTCTGCTGAAGTATAGGTTTGATCCGCAGGAATCAGGTAATCTTTTTCCAGCTTATTGTATTCTTTATAATAATAGGCCTGAACAAGAAAGAGGCTTTTTTCTGTCGGCTTAACTGCCAGCTCTTTTCGCATACCATCCAATGAATACCAATCCGGCCGTTTGTTTTTATAGTTTGTTGGCGGATGGATGATGGAGATATCATATTCTGATGAAGCAAGCAGATCAACAGGCTTATTCTTGTATACAGCAACAGATGGAACGGTAACAGGAAAGGCCTTCATGTATGCTTCATAAAATGAACGGCCATATGCAAAGTCGCTCCCCTCAGTCATATCTGTCTGGTTAACGGTGAGCGGGTTTATGCCGGAGATCTTCTTAAAGTACATGGCCATCGGAACATAATCAACTATCTGCTCTTCGCTGATATGTCCGTAACCGGCGTGCACCAATATTTTAGCAGAGGGATTTTGTTGAATCAGCTGGTAAATATTTGCGGCCTGTATAGAATCACGTACGGAGCCGGAATGTTTATATGCCAAAGTATCCTCATAGGCATAGACGGTATAACCTATCTCCTTCGCAACTCTTACCATTTCTGCGCAAACCGGTTCATTGGTAAAAAATCCCGTATTAACATTTAAGATGGTATCTGCAGTTGCCGATGGCGTATTGTTAAGCGCTTCCATAGCAAGGTAGCGATAGCCCAGTTTGTACATATCCTGCAACAGTGAAATGGTAAAAGCCCTGTGCAATGGTTTTGAATGCGCTTCATTGATCATTGTTACCTGAACATGAGCTGCCCGGTCCAGGATATACTTCTTTGCCGGAACATGTTGGATATCCAATTGCTTCAGAGAATCAATAAAAGGCTTGATCGTGGCTGCAGCCTCCATATCCAATGTCTCATAGCTTTTGGTTGTATAATAAAGAGCGGATGGATAATCGCCAATGAAAGAGCTATAATCGCTCAGGTTATCGTAATAAGACTTATCCGTATTAAAATGTCTTATTCTTTTTCCATTTTGCAAGCCTATATATAAAGGCATCAGGTAATTGATCCTTTTTTTATAGCGATTAGAAAATCTGGTTACGGTTGAATCAACCATTTTCCCCGAATGCTGAGCAATATGCTTTTGCAATTGAATAAGTCCCGGTGATTCCTGCGCGAACGCAGCGCCAACAACAAACAGGCAATAAAACAAAACCGGCAACTTTTTAGGCATAGATATTTTTTGAGGGTACAATATTAGAACGTTGTACGTTTTACGTTGTAAGTTTTACGTTATAAACGTGCTAAATAATATACAGAAGCAACAAAGCCGTTAGCAGCATATCTGTAACGGCTTTGTTAGTTGCGTTTTACATTATATTATGTCAGTCGCCCGAATACTTATAACGTATAACTTATTACGTATAACTTCTATTTGCTTAAATGCATACTTCTCTCTTTATACAAAGTTCTAAAGTATGGATCGCGGAGATCTTTGATAAAACGGATCGCTTCACCGGTGCTCTTCATTTCCGGGCCGAGCTCTTTGTTTACACCGGGGAATTTTTCAAAACTGAACACAGGTTCTTTTATAGCAAACCCTTCCAGTTTTTTCTCGATGGTAAAGTCTTTCAGCTTTGCTGCACCCAACATTACTTTAGTTGCAATGTTCAGGTAAGGGATCTGGTAAGCTTTAGCGATGAAAGGAGTTGTACGTGACGCACGCGGGTTGGCTTCAATCACATACACTTTTCCGTCTTTTATTGCAAACTGAATATTGATCAAACCGCGGATATCAAGTGCACGGGCAATTTTTTCAGCGTAGTACTCCATGGTAGTTACTTCCATCGGCGTCAAGTTGAACGCAGGCAATACCGCGTTGCTGTCTCCACTGTGAATACCTGCAGGCTCAATGTGTTCCATTACGCCCATTACATGGAAATCCTCACCATCAAAAATACCATCTATCTCAGCTTCCTGACAACGGTCAAGGAAGTGGTCAATAAGGATCTTATTATTAGGAATATGTTTCAGCAGGCTTACAACTGCTTTTTCAACTTCGTCATCATTAATTACGATACGCATTCTCTGTCCACCCAACACATAGCTAGGTCTAACCAAAACCGGATAACCAACCTGGTTAGCGACGTCGATCGCCTCTTCAGCGGTGTAGGCTGTACCGTATTGCGGATAAGGAATGTTCAGGTCCCTCAGCAAATCACTGAAACGGCCACGGTCTTCGGCAATATCCATGTTATCGAACGATGTACCGATGATTTTGATTCCTCTTTCAGTAAGGCGCTTAGCGAGCTTTAAAGCTGTTTGACCACCAAGCTGAACGATTACACCTTCTGGTTTTTCCAATTCAATAATTTCCCAAAGGTGTTCCCAATATACAGGCTCGAAATATAATTTATCGGCCATATCAAAATCGGTACTTACCGTTTCAGGATTACAATTAACCATAATGGCTTCGTAACCACACTCTTTAATTGCTAATAATCCATGTACACAGCAGTAATCGAATTCAATACCCTGACCAATTCTGTTGGGTCCGCTACCCAAAACAATGATCTTTTTTTTCTGCGATGGAATAGATTCGTTGGAAGAAAGTGTATAACTCATTTTTTTAAGATTGCGCAAAGTTAATGGCTGAGCGGTTTTAAGCCAAAGAATAGTTGAAAAGTTGGGAAATCAAAAAATTAGGAAAATCTTAAATAAGCTATAATTCAGGCGTTTATGCCTAAAAAATACCATTTAAGCAGCCATAAAGTCATATATGGATTAACAAATCGCTGTATAAATGGTTATCGAAAAACCGTAAAATCAAATAGGTTAAGGTTTAATTAGTATTTTTGGCGCATCCAACTGTAAATCTCATTGATACTTAAGCATCAAGAACAAAATGTTATGCGAATAATTGTGATACTACTGGTTGGAATAATGTTGCTAAATGTACCCATGAACGCCGTGGCGCAGGAAAAGATGGTACGTGGACAGGTGGTTGACAAACAAAGTGATGAACCTATCCCTTTTGCTTCTGTATTTTTTAAAATAAGAGGAAACGGCGTACTGACAGACTCTCTCGGAAAATTCAGTTTACCTTATACACATCTTGAACCTAATGACTCTGTTATTGTAAGCAGCGTTGGCTATATACAATATGCCATTTCTGTTGCCAATCTCAAAGACTCTTCATCCCTCACCGTTCAGCTTGTGGTTAAACCGCCGCAGCAGGAAGCCGTGGTTAAAGCAAAATACAACCGCGCCCTGTGGTTCTGGAGAAAAATAATCAAGAATAAGGACCGCAACAACAGAACACGGTGGGACAACTACAGCTACGAAATTTACAATAAGCTTGAACTGGACCTGGATAATGTAAACAAAGAAAAGCTTGGGAAAACTATTTTTCTAAAGAAGCTAAACTTTGTGCTTGACTATGTAGATACAACTTCAGAGGACAAGCCTTATTTGCCCGTTTACCTTACAGAAACACTAAGTGATTATTATTACCAGAGATCACCGAACAGGGTACGCGAATACATCAAGGCTACAAGAACAAACGGTATCGACAATCAGAGTATCATTAAGCAACTGGGCGGAACTTATCAGAATGTGAACGTGCTGAATAATTTTATCCCGGTATTCAACCGTGAATTCATCAGCCCGTTCAATGATCATGGTGATAATTATTACAATTTCAAACTACTGGACACCCAATATCTTGCGAACAGAAGACTGATCCATTTCAAGTTCTCTCCTAAACATAAAGGTGAAAGCACTTTTGATGGAGATGCATGGGTACACGATACAACATTTGCAATACAAAAGATCACTTTGCGTCCGGCGCTTGATGCTAATGTGAACTTCATTACAAATATGAGCCTGATACAGGAATTCAGGCTGATCAATGATTCTACATGGTTTTTATCCAAGGACAAATTTGTGGCGGACATTTCAATTATAGGTAGCCGGCCATTTAATTTTAAAGGAAGGAAAACGGCAACTTACAGGAATGTCGTCGTCGATAATCAATCGGTATTAAATGAACTTGCAAAGAGCAAGGCTCCTGAAGATATTATTGTGGCTCCAAATTCCTCGATCGACAACGACACCTTCTGGGTTGAAAAGCGGCATGAGCCATTGAATAAAAATGAACAGACTGTTTATTTGGTATTGGATACGTTAACAAAAAATCCTACCTATATAAAATACAGGAATACCATCAATTTCTTAACCACCGGCACCAAGGACATTGGTAATATTCGTATCGGCCCCTGGTGGTACTGGATAAGCGGCAATGCGTGGGAAGGCACGCGTATGCGCTTTGATGTTGCTACCAATAGCGGCTTCAACAAACATCTTAACCTGAGAGGCTATCTGGCATATGGGTTTAATGATGGCAAGTTTAAAGGAAAGGGAGAAGCGTTATACAGGTTTAATACGCAGCCCTGGTCTTACGTTTCCGCATCCTATAGAAATGACCTGGACAACGGCGTGACCTATTATGATCAGCTCGGCACCGATAATATATTTGCTTACATTTTCCGCCGACCAAATATTCCTTTTAAATTTCAAAGAAATGAAGAATTTAAAACAGAATATTACCAGGAAACCAATAAGGGTTTTGGATTTGGATTAACGGTTAGTACAAGACGTTATACTCCATTAGAAAATCTTCCGGGCAAGCAATACTATATAAATAATGTAGGGGAACCTCTAAAGACTTTTGAAACCGGCATAAGATTTCGCTACGCCTTTAAAGAGCGTACGTTTGAAGACAACTTCTATCGTTATAGCCTCGGAAGCGACTTCCCCATTGTGGAGCTTAGACTTGCAAAAGGCTGGCCCGGTGTGTTGAACAGCAGCTATGAATATACAAAGGTTGACATGATGGTTTCAGACTACATGAAGATCTCTCCTTACGGCAGCCTGTATTATAACGTATTTGCTGGAAAAGTGTATGGAACGTTACCCTATCAGTTGCTGCAGATTGCGCCGGGAAATGAAATGTTCTACTTTAACCGATATGCATTTAACCTGATGAACAGGTTTGAATATATAACCGACCACTACGCCGGGTTTAATGTTGAGCACAACATTGGTAATGGCCTGTTCAGGTTTATTCCGCTTACACGTAAACTAAAATTCCGCCAGTTCTGGAATGTTAAAGGACTGATCGGCGATCTGAGCGATGCCAATAAACAATTGAACTTTGTTGGTGACTATCCCTTTAAATCTTTAAACGGAAGATGGTATATGGAGCTGGGAACGGGTGTTGATAACATCTTTAAATTTTTCCGCATAGACTTTTTATGGCGCTGGGCCGCTAATGGCGTTGATGTAGATCCGGCAAGGGGCTTCGGGATCTTCGGCAGCTTCCGCGTAACGTTCTAAACCACGGAGGCACGGAGACAATACGAGACATAGCGTTCTTCACAACCGATGATAAATTTGCGAGCATTTCGATTGATAGCTGAAGCATAACATAAAAGATAATGGCGTATAAGATCTTTCCTCGAAGTTCTTATACGCCATTGTTATAAACGCCATGTTCCGTTGTCTCGTTATGTCTCCGTGGTCTACTGCTTTTCCGGAGCTTTGGGCTCTCGTAATTCCACTGGTTTTATTGCGGCATTTCTGCGTACGCGCATGTTAAGCAGTTCAACAATAAATGAGAATGCCATGGCAAAGTAGATATAATTTTTCAGGTGAAGCGCCTCTGCCTGCTCATGATTCCAGCCTTCAACCAGCAAGCTCAATCCTATCATTACCAAAAAAGACAGGGCAAGCATTTTAAATGTTGGATGCTTATGAATGAAGTCGGAAATTTTTGGACTAAATAGAAACATAATGATCATGGCGATGATAACAGCAGCGATCATTATCTCTACATGCTTCGCAGTACCGCCCGCCGTTATGATGCTGTCGAAACTAAAAACCATATCGATAAGCGCTATCTGGACAAGGCCGCTCCCAAAGCTCAGTGGCTTAGATTCTTTTGTTCCTGCGGACTCTTCGCCTTCCAGTTTATGGTGAATCTCCATCACCGTTTTATAAATGAGGAACAAGCCTCCAGCCAGCATAACAAGACTTGCTATATCAAATCCTTTTCCATAAATAGTAAACAAAGGCTTACCCTTTTGTCCCATCAGCCACGTAAGGCCGAGTAATAAAATACTTCTTACAATTATACCGCTGATCACCCAGAACAAGCGTGCTTTGGACTGTTGTGCCCTTGGCAGACGACTCATGATGATGCTAACGAAAATAACATTGTCTATTCCTAAAACTACTTCAAGGATAACAAGGATGACGAAACTGATAATACTATCGGTTGTAAAAAGGTATTCCATGTTGGATTGCAGCTTGGTTAATGAGTATATTTTTACTTATCGGTTATAAGACTTTTACAAATATTTTTTACAATTGCCGGACCTTCATAGATAAAACCGGTCCACACCTGTATTAATCCAGCGCCTTCCTCTAGTTTTTCTTTCGCGTCCTCCCCGGTAAATATTCCGCCACTTGCAATAACCGGCACTTTGCCTTCAGTTTGTTGAACGAGATATTTCAACACTTCTGTAGAACGTTCTTTTACGGGTTTGCCGCTTAATCCCCCTGCGCCAATTGCTTCCACTTTCTCTTTAGGAGTAGCAAGGCCACTCCGGCTGATGGTTGTGTTGGTAGCAACAAGTCCATCCAGTTCAACTTCAAACGCAAGACTGGCAATATCATCCAGCTGTTCGTTTGTAAGATCCGGAGCAATTTTCAACAACAACGGTTTGGCCTTTGCTTTACCGTGATTGATGGTTTGAAGATGTGATAATATTTTTTTCAGCGATTCTTTTTCCTGTAATTCACGTAAGCCGGGGGTGTTAGGGCTACTTACATTTACTACAAAGTAATCTACGAAATCGAACAGTTCTGAAAAACAGATCTCATAATCCTTCCACGCATCTTCATTAGGTGTAACCTTGTTTTTACCAATATTACCACCAACAACAAGTGACGAACCTGTTTTTGCTTTCTGGTTGTTCCAAACTCCCAACCGTGCTTTTATAGCTTTAACACCATTGTTATTAAAACCCATGCGGTTAATAAGCGCCTTATCCTGAGGCAAGCGAAAGAGCCTTGGCTTATCGTTGCCAGGCTGAGGTAAAGGAGTAACTGTACCTATTTCAACAAAACCAAAACCCAGGGATTCCAATTCATTTAAGTACAGGGCGTTTTTGTCGAAACCCGCGCCCAGCCCGACCGGATTTTTAAAATGCAAACCAAAAACATTTCTTTCCAGCAATGGATGCCGGCACTGAAAAGAAGACCGGATTATATTTTTGATGAGACCAGCGTTGTTGCCACTGCGTAACGCATTCATTGCAAAATAGTGAACATCCTCAGGAGGAAAATTGAATAAAAGACTACGTAATAACGGGTAAAGCATGCTGCGAAGATATTGTAAAATGACATTTCTGTGCTGATTCCCTTACTTGGGTTCGTCATTATACTCAACCATAGAAATCTTCGATTGCTTCCATTAACCGTATACTTCCGGGTTTGCCATAAAGAAAATTACATCCTGAAGGCTGTTTTTCAGAAAAATTGTAGGAGGTAATTTTTTGTTGTAGTTTTTTATTATCTGACCTGAAATGATAACAGGTTTGCCTGCTGCCTGCAATACTGCCGCATTAATAAACTTTTCAAAGTTAAAGCTTGTTGCAACAGAGGTAAGATGTGTATATAAGAAATCAGGTTTTCTTAATGCAGTTACAAAGCCAAGATCATCAAGAGAAGTGTCGACTCCTAAATACAAGACATCAAGGCCCCGCCGTTTCAGCATGTAGTGCATGAATAGCAGGCCGATTTCATGATATTCTCCCTGGGGTAAAAACAAGGCAACAGTTTTATTCACAGGAGCTTCGCATTCAACACAGTCTATACCCACAAGCAATTTTTGGCGGATGATATTTGTAGCGAGATGCTCTTGTGCAGGATTGATATTATTTGTCGCCCATAACACACCGGTTCTTTCCAGGTAAGGAAAGATAAGGCCTGATATTGTGTTCTCTATTCCTTTGGTTTCAATGGTATTATTAAGCACCGCTTCAAACTTATTCGCATCCATTTCCACCATATGATGAATAAGCTCGTTAACGATCTGTTCGTTGCCCGCCTGCATTTGGGCGATAGACAACACTTTGCCCTTTATTTCATCTGTGCTTAATTTATTGATGTGCGATATTTTATAGCCATACTTGTTGAGCAAAGCAATATTCAATAGCATTTTGAGCTCTTCACTACTATAGTATCGTATATTACTGTTAGTACGCTGCGGTTTTAGAAAAGAATAGCGTTGCTCCCAGATTCTTATTGTATGGGCTTTAATGCCAGAGAGATTTTCTAAGTCTTTAATAGTAAAAACATTCATACGTTGCAGATGAGGTTAGCAAAAAGGATGACCAACAATCGTCGTAAGGGAAGTTATTGAATTGATGAGGTATATATACAGAGCGCCTTAAGATTAAACTTAATTTAATCGGCTCATTTTAGACTAATTCAATCTCAATCCCTTACAGTTATTATCCGCAATACGTTATGCTTCGTCTGTCAGGCAATCGTAGAAAGCCAGGCGTCTACTATTTACATATTTCGTCTATATTGACCACCAACTTCGTACAACGCATGTGTGATCTGTCCGAGCGAACAGAACTTTGCGGTCTCCATGAGTTGTTCAAACAAATTGCCATTGTTCACTGCAGCTTCCTTGAGCTTCATCAGCTCTGCTGCCGCGACCTTTTCATTGCGTTTATGGAACTTTACCAGGTTTTCAATCTGCTGACTTTTTTCTTCCCTGGTACTGCGAATAACTTCTAATGGTATAACGGTTGCACTGCCTGTTTTGTTCAAAAAAGTATTTACTCCTATTATAGGTAATTCGCCTGTATGCTTAAGTGTTTCATAATAAAGGCTTTCCTCCTGGATCTTGTTGCGCTGGTACATGCGTTCCATTGCGCCAAGCACACCACCTCTTTCTGAAATACGCTCAAACTCTTGTAGTACAGCTTCTTCAACAAGATCAGTCAATTCTTCAACCGCAAAGCTGCCCTGCAAATAGTTTTCCGTTTTTACACTACCCAGCTCCCTGTTAATAATGAGCTGAATAGCCATCGCCCTTCTTACACTTTCTTCTGTCGGAGTTGTAATAGCTTCATCGTATGCATTGGTATGCAGGCTGTTGCAGTTATCGTATATCGCATATAATGCCTGTAAAGTTGTGCGTATATCATTAAAGTCAATCTCTTGTGCATGAAGACTACGGCCACTAGTTTGAATATGGTATTTCAATTTCTGAGACCTGTCGTTACCATTGTATTTATACTTCATTGCCTTTGCCCATATACGCCGCGCAACCCTGCCTATCACACTATATTCGGGATCCATGCCGTTGCTGAAAAAGAAAGAAAGGTTAGGCGCAAAATCATCAATGTGCATGCCACGGCTAAGGTAATATTCAACATAAGTAAAGCCGTTGGCCAGCGTAAAAGCAAGCTGTGTGATAGGATTGGCGCCTGCTTCGGCTATATGATAACCACTTATGCTTACACTATAGAAATTACGCACTTTATTGTTAATGAAATACTCCTGAACATCGCCCATTAACTTCAATGCAAACTCCGTAGAAAAAATACAGGTATTTTGAGCCTGGTCCTCTTTTAAAATATCAGCCTGCACAGTGCCACGTACGTTAGATAAAGCTTCTGCTTTCAACTTCTTATAAATATCAGCCGGCACCACTTCATCTCCGGAGAGGCCGAGCAACCTCAAGCCTAGTCCGTTATTTCCCTCCGGCAATACGCCTTCAAGGTTTTGCAATCCGGTTGAGGCGCCAATGTTGTGGTATACAGGCATTGGATCTGTTGCATATTTTTTTTCAAGCGCTTCATGCACGATATGCCAAAGTCCGTTTGCTTCGATCCATTTTTCGCAAAGCTGATCAATAGCCGCATTCATAAAAAAGGCAAGTATAATAGGAGCAGGACCGTTGATAGTCATGCTCACGGAAGTCTTCGCGTCGCAAAGATCGAAGCCGCTATATAATTTTTTAGCGTCATCAATGGTTGCAATACTTACACCGGAGTTACCTACCTTACCATAAATATCTGGTCTGTGATCAGGATTCTCACCATACAGTGTAACACTGTCAAAAGCTGTAGACAGGCGTTTTGCAGGCTGTCCCAGCGACACATAATGGAATCGCTTATTGGTTCTTTCAGGGCAACCTTCACCGGCAAACATTCTTGTAGGATCTTCACCTGTACGTTTCAGTTCAAATACACCGGCAGTATAGGGAAATTCACCGGGAACATTTTCCTGCAGCTGCCAGCGCAAAATGTCGCCCCAGTCTTTAAATGAAGGAAGAACCAGTTTTGGAATCCTGGTACCTGACAAGCTTGTTGCCGCCAGCTCTTGTCTTATAACTCTATCCCGGACACGGTATTCAAAAAAATCAGCTTCATATTTATGTTTTACCGATGGCCATTGCTCTATGAGCTTTAGACACTCCGGCGACAGTCTCTGCTTAATATTTTCAAGGGAAGCTGCCAGGAATTTATGTGCAACTTCTTCATCCATTTCACTCAAACCCAGGTTTTCATATCGCGGTGTTGTAAATGATTGCTGCACAATTTCGGATGCACCGGCCAGCTGATACCATTGCGATGCAAGGTTAGACTGTTCCTTTACCCATGCATCATAAGTTCTGTTGCGCTCAGCTATTTCAGCAAGATAACGGACCCGGCTTGACGGAATTACCACCGTATTCAAAGAACCGTTTGCAGCAAATTTGTACTCACCATAATCAACTGCGGATTTCTCTTTTATAGTTTTGATCAACAAATCAAACAGGGTGTTAACACCGCCGTCATTAAAACGATTGGCGATTGTACCTACTATGGGCAGTTCGTTGTCTTTAGCTGTAAACTTGTTATGATTGCGTTTATATTGTTTGCGCACATCCTGCAATGCATCCAGTGCGCCGGCTTTATCAAACTTATTGATGGCAATTATGTCGGCATAGTCCAACATATTGATCTTTTCAAGTTGGGACGCGGCGCCATATTCCGGCGTCATCACATATAAACTAACATCGCAGTAATCGAGAATAGACGCATCGCTTTGACCAACACCGGCACTTTCTAAAATTATCAGATCATATCCCGCTTCGTTCACAATATTTAATGCATCCTTTACGTATGCACTCAACGCCACATCTGATTCTCTTGTTGCAAGAGAACGCATATAGGCGCGCGGTGAACTGATGCTATTCATTCTAATACGATCGCCCAACAAGGCTCCGCCGGTTTTCTTCCTTGAAGGATCCACAGAAACAACTGCGATATTTTTGGATGGAAATGCCTGGAGAAAGCGACGCACGATCTCGTCTGTAACTGAAGATTTTCCTGCTCCACCCGTTCCGGTTATACCCAGCACAACTTTTTTGTGAGAAACTTTTTCTCCGGCCGGTCTGCTACCTGCAGAAACAGCAGTATTGTTCAGCTCGCTCAATAGCGATGTATATTCTACGCCTTCTTCAGCCTGTGTAATTGCTTTGGCAACAGCAAGAATATTTTTTGACTCTCCTAACGCATAACCATTTTTGCCTTTGACTAACTTATTTGCTCCGTTTGCCGGCTTACCATCTTCACGAACAGCGCTTTTAGCCAGCAGGTCTTCTATCATGCCCTCGAGCCCCATGTGCCTCCCATCGTCAGGACTATAAATCCGGGTTATACCATAAGCATGCAACTCGTTAATTTCTTCAGGCAGGATAGTTCCACCGCCACCCCCAAATATTTGAATATGGCCGCTGCCGTTCTCATTCAGGAGATCTTTCATGTATTTAAAAAATTCCACATGTCCTCCCTGGTAACTGGTAATGGCAATGGCGTCGGCATCCTCTTCAATCGCTGCCTCCACAATTTCATGTACACTACGATTATGCCCCAGGTGAATGATCTCCGCTCCCTTTGCCTGCATAATCCTGCGCATTATATTAATGGCTGCATCATGACCATCAAAGAGTGAAGCCGCAGTAACTATTCTTAATCTTTTGGTAGCTGTGTTCATCATAGCTTAAAATCTCCGCCTACAAAAATAGCAAGTATTAACGATTGTTAGCATGAAGAAGGTATCAGGTATCAGGTTTAAGGTATCAGGTATAAAGAGCGGGGGTAAGGTTCCCAGCACGGAAAAAAGTTAATCTTACCTCTATTTTACATCTTATTGTCTTTTTATCTTACCTCTTACGATCTTACATGTCTTACGGTCTTACTGTCTTATAATCTTCAACAGGTCAAACGTTTGTCTTTTTGTAAACAAAATATAATATGTATTTTCCCTTATAAAATTTAAACAATGGCTTTTTCTACAGACATCAAGTCAAATAACACGATTGTACTATATGATAGCAGTACCGGTTGCACCGCAGAAATATATTTGTTTGGCGCACTACTGAATTCTTTCAGCATCCCGGTACACAATGAGCAGGTAAATGTAGTTGACGCATTTTCTTCTCCTGAAGATGCAGCAGCCAACATCACCAATGGCTTTAAAAGCGCAAAACTTAACCCGTTTGTGTGCAGACTGGAAAAAGGAAAATATTCTTTTGAAGGCAATAACTATAAGGTAGACAAATTTTATATGGGTGACGAGGCCATACATGGCTTAATATATGATGCGCCTTACAAAGTAAAGAGCTATGGAGTTGATGATGAAAAAGCCTTTGTAACGCTACAGTACACCTATACGAGTAAGACTGAAGGCTTTCCGTTCGCTTACTCTGTAGATGTAACTTATACATTGCGAGCAGGCAACGCGCTGACCTTGTTTACAGCGGTTACAAATACCGGTACTACAGACATGCCACTGAGCGACGGATGGCATCCCTATTTTAAACTCGGCGAGACGGTTAATGATCTTACGGTTCAATTCAACTCGGATACGATGATGGAGTTTGACGAAAGATTGCTGCCCTCCGGAAAAACTATCCCAGATAGTCGTTTTGAACAACCAATGGCATTTGGTGATACTTTCCTTGATAATTGCTTCTTATTGAAAGATCATGCTCATGCATCTTGCGTGCTTACAGATTCTAAAAAAGGCATACGTTTTTCAATAACGGCCGACAAATCCTATCCATACCTCCAGGTATATACGCCACCACATAGAAACAGCATCGCGATTGAAAATCTGAGCAGTGTACCAGATGCTTTCAATAATGGCATTGGACTTATTAAAGCAGCGCCGGATACTACACATGCATTTAAAACGACTTATAAATTGGAAGTATTATAGGTCCCGTGACGTATTAACAAAAAATGCAGATCACTGACTTTGCATCTTTAATTAATTATTTTCGAATAAGTTAGAAGCCTTTCATTCATTTTGAAACATGAATGAAAGGCTTTATTATTTTATAAATGGGAGCACTCATAGGACCAAAGTAATACCTTTACACTTTATTAATGATTTTTGGCAGAGTCATTGTACCCTCTCTTTAGCCACATTGCATAGCTGCATATTGTTTAACAAAAAATAATTGCATGTCGTTACGTTATCTTATTTCTAAAAGAAATGCACTCCGTTTTTTAAGATTAGCCACAGGTTCTTTTTTATTTGACTGGAAAGAAGTTGCTGCAATGTTTGGCATCAAGCACGATGTTTATGAAAATCCATTGCATCGTCCACTCGAAAAACCTGTCACAGCAATTATACTTGGTGCAGGTAACCGCGGCAATGTGTATGGAGGTTACTCAATACTGCATCCTGATGAATTGCAGATTGTCGGCGTTGCAGAACCTAATGCACTGAGGAATGAGCGTTTTTCATCTATGCACAATATTGAAGAAAGCAAACGCTTCACCTCCTGGGAAAAAGTTTTTGAGGTAGACAAGTTTGCGGACGCTGTTATCATATCCACACCGGATAATCTTCATACAGAACCTTGCCTAAGGGCGCTTGAACTTGGCTATGATATTCTACTTGAAAAGCCCATTGCGCCAACAGAGGAAGAATGTCGTGCAATTCTTGCCAAAGCGCATGAAACAAATAATATTGTTGGCGTTTGCCACGTACTCAGATATGCACCGTATTTCAGGCAGATAAAAGAATTATTGAACGCTAACGCCATAGGCAAGGTGATTAGTGTTCAACATATGGAGCCGATTGAACATATTCACATGAGCCATTCCTATGTGCGCGGTAATTGGCACAACAGCAAGAAAACAGCACCAATTATTCTCGCAAAATCATGTCATGATACAGATATTATAAGGTGGTTGATCGATCAGCAGACTGAGCAGATTCAATGTTTTGGCAACTTAAGCTGGTTCAATTCAAAAAATGCTCCTGAAGGAAGCACGCATCGTTGTACGGATGGCTGCAAGATTGAACATGAATGCCCTTACTCCGCATTACAGATCTATCATCGTGATAAAAAACGCCTGTATGTATTTGATCTGCCAGAAGATAAAGATGAATGGGAAGACGCAATCCTTCAACAATTAAAAACAACCGACTACGGACGTTGTGTGTACAGAATGGATAATGATCAGCCCGATCACCTCACCATTAACATGCGCTTCAAGCAAAATATTACCGCCGCGTTTTCTATGGAAGCATTTACTTCTTATGAAGGAAGAAGAACCAGGATAATGGGCTCCATGGGGGATCTTGTGGGCGATATGGAAACTTTCGCCATGACTAATTTTCAAACCGGCAAAAAAACAATGTGGTCTCTAAAAACGGACAGCCATGGCGGTGGCGATCACAGGTTAATGAAGGATTGGGTACAGGCAGTGGGGCACCAGGATCCATCGATGCTTTCTTCAGGACTTGACGTATCAGTAGAAAGCCATCTTATGGCGTTTGCTGCAGAAAGAAGCAGGTTAAATAATACAATTGAGCCGGTCACATTGATGAAGAAGGAGCTTGCGATGGTTTAAATAAAAAAGAAGATCTCTAAAAAGAGACCTCCTTCCTTTTTAAATCTAAACCAAAAAACTAAATAACTCCAGGAGCTTGCCATAAGTGTATAGTTCTCACAATATGTTATTGTACGGATAGATTTACTTTTTATGCGCTTCAACCATCACGGTCAAGAGCAAATTCTGTTTTGTTTTATTCTTACCAGTTAAACCTTCACTCCGATATCAGCTTTAGGCATTCTGCTTTGAGCTTCTGTTTTCCGTCCTTTTGGCCAAACCTACTTCCATTGCTCAGCCGGATAAACAGCAATACGATGCGTTCTTAGCATATATCTAATGTTATGGGCTTCCGTCTCATTATTGAAGTCCAGGCTTTTTGAAGGGCGCAATGGCATGTGACAGGTAATGCAATTGTTGCCGGCGGTCTTTATATCAACAGTGTGTTTTACCTGTTGATGACATGCTGTACATTGATCGATGAACAACTGCGTGCTTTCGGCCTGGTGAGTCGCGTGACAGTTAGAGCAGGTCATCTGGCTTTGCTTAAAGCATTTGCTAAGCTGAAGCAATTGTGATTGCATGCCATGCACATCAGGCTCGCCCGATGCGCCGCTATAAAAAACATAATATTTTGACAAAGTATCGCCCGGCTTAAAATTGAAAATGGATCTGATGTTGACAGGGTCCCCGGAATGACAGGTGCCGCATAAATCCAACTGCTGTTGCCTGCTAAGTGCCTTAATAGACGTGATGTATTTCGCTTGTTTTACCGCAGGGTTTTCACTATGGAATTTCACATGTTCAGCTGCAGGACCGTGGCACCTTTCACAATCAATGCCATATATTATCAAGGATGGATCATAGACCTGTTTAGTACGCAACAAATTACCTTCTCTTTTTTCACTTACCCGGGCAAAGGATGCATGACATTCCAGGCATCTGCTTACTATTGGCCTGGTAAAATACGGATGATCGACCGGAAAGCCCGGGCTATTGGTCCATAGCTTTTCCTTTGTAAGGTAGGTTAAGGGTAATTGATAAAGCTGACTGTCTTTCCAGTACCCAAATGTTTGAGCCTTGATTGCAGAGCCGAAAACTACGTCCATTTTCTCCGCATGTATGAGTTGGCTGCCCTTATATGATGTTTGATAGAATGTTGCACCTTGTTCGCTTAACACGATCCGCTGGCCATTGATGAACTGAACGGTATTGTTAGAATCGGTTATGATACGCCGCAGGTCATTGGGATCAGCAGTTCCGGAGCTATTGAAATGATGATCGTGGCTGTACAGATCTGCAATATTTTTATGGCAGGATACGCATGTGGCAGCACCAGCATACATGTCGCCCCGGGCGTCTCCGGTGCCGGCCTGATCAGTACAGGTTATAAAAATTACAAGTATAACTGCCAGGCAGCATATGACCAAACCTTTCTTCATGTGAGGCATTCTTTATGTTCGCGTTTCCCTAAAAAGTAGTAACAAAAAGAGGCTGCCTGTTACAAGCAGCCTCCCTAAGATCAGTTTATTTTATTTAGTAACCATTATTCTGTTTCAAAGCGCCGTTGCTCTTATCTATTTCCGTTTGCGGAATAGGATAATACGTGTTCTTGCTTTCATCGAAGGTAATACCCTTGTTATTTTCAAGGAATTGGCCTTCGAATGAAGAATAGCTTTCGATCGTCTTTTTTGCGATACCCCATCTTACAAGATCGAAGAAGCGATGGCCCTCCATAGCTAGTTCAAGCCTGCGTTCAAAACGCACCGCGTTACGTGCATAATCTGCGTTAGGGAAGGACGGATACTGGCCTACTTTATAATCTGCAGCAGGCGTTCCATCAACAGTAACAACCGGCAGTTTTGCTGCTCTTGCCCTAACCGCATTAACCCATGTTAAGGCAGAAGTCAGATCGCCAGTCTCAATAGCACATTCAGCCGCCATCAGGTAAACGTCGGCCAGGCGGATAATATTGATATTAAGGCCGGTTATGTACATACCGCCTGATACTGTATTACCTGTAAAATCAGCTTGGTTGATCATAGATTTGAATCCCACGAAAGGACCAGCATACGCCGGGTCGCGGATCCATGCATCGCCGGCCATTACACCCCAATCCCTGTATGGTACGCCTCTGCGGCCCACGGTGTAATCCAAACGGGGGTCAAATGCGAGCGTTTGGTTAACCTTGTAATTGTCTTTTGCAGCACCGGAAAGCAGCATGTCCGATGTGTACGGATTTGTCCTGTAAGAATTATCCAGGTAAGGCAATCCATTCGCATCCACTTTGTAGGAATTCACCAGGTCAATAGACGGCTGGCTGAATCCGCAGCAGTTCACAGGTGCCGTACCGTAAAAACCTGATAACATATCTCCAACGTTGGCATTGTCACCGCTACCATCAGAATTGATAACATTCTGCACGGTAAAAATGGATTCTGAGCCGTTTTCTGTCCCAATGTTGAAATTGTTTTGGAAAGGTATTGTGGCCAGAGCAGGTTTTGCTGCGATGACAGTTTTAAACAGTGTAAGCGCTTCTGCATATTTCTTTTGATACAAATAGAACTTGCCCAAATAAGCCTGTGCTGCTAATTTGTTTGTTCTTCCCACTTCTCCCTTTGGATGAGCATCTGGCAGGTTTGCTACTGCAAACTGAAGATCTGCTTCAATTTTTGGTAACACATCCTGATCATTTTTTACTGACTGTGCGGCGGTAGTCGTGGTAGTTTCGTCTATGTAAGGTATATTAACAAATAACCTCTGCAACAAGAAGTAGTAGTGAGCTCTAAGCATTTTTGCTTCCGCTTCCACTTCTTTAGCCCTGCTGTCATCAAGTTTTTTGCCATCACCGTTCTGCACCGTTGTCAGGAGAGATATTGTGTTATTGCAACGGATGATGCCTTCGTAATAGTTATGCCACGTAATACTAAGATTGTCGTTGGTAGTAGTAAGCGTATGGTGTTCGATCTCATTCATGTAACTCTGGTCGGTACTGCTACTCCCCTTGTGAGCATCGTCCGCAGCCACTTCACCAAAAAGCCACATGCTTGGAGCCGGCGCATAGTTGCCCCAGGTTCCGCTAATGTTTCCATTCATTAAACCATACGCGCCAATCAACGCATCTTCTACACCCTGGGGCGTTGTCAGTTGCGACTCAGTAAGTTGACCTTGCGGCGTTTGCTCCAGGAATTTCTTACCGCAAGAAGCAGTCAACAGCAAAAGAGCTATTATTGATAAATTATATATTCTTTTCATACTAATTATTATTTGAATTATACAGCCATTAAAATGTTGCGTTTATGCCGAATAGGAACTGGCGGGACATAGGCACTATACCATAATCTACACCAGGAGCACTGTATGTGCTTGACACAGAACTAACTTCCGGATCCAACCCTGTATATTTTGTAATAGTAAACAGGTTGGTCGCGGCCACATATAAACGCAACTTACTTATTCCCTTGTTCTTGATAGCAGAAGAGAGATCATAGCCAATCTGTAAATTTTTCAGTTTCAAAAAGCTTCCATTCTGGATATAGTAGCTGGATGATTGCAATTCGGTTGTGCTTCTGCCCCTGTAAGGTGAAGGGATCATGCTACCAGTATTGGTAGGGCTCCACGCATTCAGCATCCTTTTTGTA
This sequence comes from Danxiaibacter flavus, assembly GCF_041060425.1. Classification (NCBI taxonomy): domain Bacteria; kingdom Pseudomonadati; phylum Bacteroidota; class Chitinophagia; order Chitinophagales; family Chitinophagaceae; genus Danxiaibacter; species Danxiaibacter flavus. The sequence goes on along the minus strand of NZ_JAULBC010000008.1, from coordinate 462,061 downwards.
ACAGCACCATCAAAACCATTCAGATCAGTATAATAGCGTGTTTGTTCAAATATTTGATTGCCTTGAGAACCATTAAAGAAAAGCAGGATGTCGAAATGCTTATAAGACGCATTGTAAGACAGCGAATAAATATACTTAGGATGAGGAGTGCCAATAACAGTTCTGTCATTTGCATCAATTTTTCCATCTGGTTTACCATCAGGTCCGGAAACATCTTCATAAATCGGACCACCTACCCTAGCCTTATCATAAGACGGTCTCTTAGCTATGTCATCTGCACTTTGATAAATGCCAGTCATTTTATATCCGTAAAAAGCACCGAAAGGCGCGCCTGTTTTCAGGACTGAAGTAGTGATGTCCCTGACACTGTTGTAAGGTACATAATCAATCGTAGGCGTTAACTCAACGATCTTATTAACGTTATGCGAAATGGCACCGGTTACGTCAAAACGGAACGAATTTGGTCTTGGATCACCGTCATAGTGATAAGTCAGCATCAATTCCACACCTTTATTATTCATCTTGCCTATGTTAACATAAGGCGAAGCTCCGCCACCAACAGCTGCAGATGGAAGTGGCACAGGGTACAACATGTCCTTTGTGTCTTTGTTATACCAGTCAAACGAACCCTCGATCTTGTTTTTAAGAATAGAAAAGTCCACACCTATATTCAATCCTTCCACCTGTTCCCATTTAATAGCAGGATTATCGTAAGAATTTACCCAGATACCTGCGCTTGTGGAGCTACCTCCTGTTGGATAGGACGAAGCTGTCAGGCTTGACTGGAATGTCTTCAGGTACTGGAACGCAGGAATATTTTGGTTACCTGTAATACCCCAACCGGCACGCACCTTAAGATCGTTAAGCCAGTTTACACCCTGCATAAAATTCTCTTTTGAAACTCTCCAGGCTGCGCTGGCTGCAGGGAAAACACCATACCTGTTCTGCGGACCAAAGTTGGAAGAACCATCACGGCGAACTGTTCCTGATAACAGGTATTTATCCTTAAATGAGTAGTCAACCCGGCCGAACAATGAGAACAATGTACTTTTGGTTGCTGCACTGGTGGAACTTGTGGTAGCAGCCGCACTCAGATAATAGTAATTCATATCTCCGTAAAGAAAGAAGTTATTTCCATTACCTGTAACCTGCCTGTAGTTTGAATTAACCGCTTCAGTACCTGCCAACACAGAAAGAGAATGGTCGTTAAATGTCCTTCTAAACGTCAACGTATTTGTCCAGGTCCAGTCTGAAGAATTTCCCTGCCATTCAGACATGCTGTTTCTGTCGACACTTCCCTCTGACATCTCAGGGTTTGGCACAGTTATGCTTATTCCAGTATAATTGTCATAGCGCACACCATAAGTTGATCTTAAATTCAGTCCGTCGATGATCTTAAGATCTGCGAATGCGCTTCCAAAAAATTGGTTGTCGGTATTTACATTGTTTCTCGCACGGTATAACAGTGACAATGGGTTCTCGCCGTTACCCAGAATGCTACCCTTTGTTCCGGCAAAATTTCCCATAATATCATAAACCGGTATGATGCTTTGCATACGGTATACCTCAAACACCGCAGCACCTTCACTTTGATAACTGCCTGCTGTGTTTGTGTTTGTGGCATATCCCACACCTCTGTTATAGGAGTACTGCATGTTCTCGCCAATAGTCAGGCGTTTATTGAACAGGAAGAAATTAGAGTTGGCTCTGATCGTAGCGCGTTTATAGGATGTGTATTTCAACGTACCCTGCTGATCAAAATAGCTACCGCTAAGAGCGTACTGCGAATTGTCACCACCACCAGTCAAACCAAGCTCGTAATTCTGTATCGGTGCATTCGTTGTAATGGCACGCATCCAGTCGGTACCCTGTTGATTTGCTTTGGTGATCTGGTAAAAAGTAGAAGCGTCTGTGCTGTAGTTATATTTGGACGGATCCGAGTCCGCAGCAGTAATGTTTTGCCCGGTAGCTGTTCCTGCCAGTAAATACTCCGGCAAGGTGGGTGTAGTGGGTGATGTACCGTAGTTGGTACCTGTAGTTCCCGATGTACCAGGTGTTTGTCCTGCATTGATGAACTCCTGGTAGAAATAATTCGCATACTCAGTAGGGTTCAACATTTTCGGATACCTTGATTTGTTTGGATTTTGTGTACCATAATATACGTCCAGGCTCAGTTTCGGCGTACCAGCCTTACCTTTTTTGGTGGTGATGATAACAACGCCGTTATTTGCGCGCGATCCATAAATAGACGCGGCAGACGCGTCTTTCAACACCTGCATAGACTCGATGTCATTAGCATTCAGCCAGCCAAGTTTGCCCCTGTAAGGCATTCCATCGATGATGTATAGAGGATCATTGTCATTAATGGTACTGAAGCCCCTGATCCTGATCTGTGGTGTACTACCCGCAGCACCGTCACTTGTGATTTGTACCCCCGTGGCCTTACCCTGCAAACCCTCTATAGGGCTAGCTGCTGGCTGCGCCTTAACGCCGGCGACATCTACAACGGCAACAGCACCTGTAAGATCTTTCTTCTTTTGACCGGTATAGCCGGTAACGACTATCTCATTAAGGCTTGATGTACTTTCTTGCAACAAGACGCTCAACGGACTATCGCCGATCGTTACATCCTGGTCTGCAAAGCCTACAGATGAGATTGTTAATACTGTTTTACCCGCAGGTACAGTAATAGTAAAATTTCCTCCGTTGTCTGTTGCAGTTCCCACATTTGCACCTTTAACAGTTACGGACGCACTTGCTACCGGCTGTTTCGTTTTTGAACTTGTTACAGTTCCTGTGATTTTTTTTTGGGAAAATGCTGCAAAGCAGACGATAGAAAACAGCATGCTAAGGATGCATGCACGCATGACATGTCTTATTTTCATAAGCAGGCAATTTTGGTTTGTTAGATTAAAAAAGATGCACAATTTCCTGCATTGTGCAGGGCAATATTACACAGGTATTTTGATTTACAAAATTTTTTTTTAACAGTTCTTTTCTTTGAGCGGTTAATATAGTGGTAGCGAAGGGTAATTTTCGAGTAGAAAAAAGGGTAAAACGCAACATTAGTCGATGTTCTGTTGCATTTTACCCGTTTTTAGGTTAAACAATTATTAAATATCGTCAAACCATTTACTGCAATTTTTCTTCCACTTCTAATCCTGTTGCATTACATTTTTTCCCTATAAAGTTACCGTTGCAATCATGCTGATTTCTACGTTTACATTTTTCGGTAGTCCCTTAACAGCAACTGTTTCTCTCGCCGGAAAATCTCCGTTAAAATAAGAACCATAAACTTCATTGACTGTTGCAAAATTCGACATGTCGCTTAAAAAAATGTTGGTTTTAACCACGTGTTCAAACGTCAGTTTTGCCTCATGCAGGATGGCTTCGAGGTTTTGCATTACCTGGTGGGTTTCTGTCTTAATATCACCCATAACCAATTCGTTGCTATCAGGATTTATGGCTACCTGTCCACTGATAAACAATAAGTCGCCTGCTTTTACTGACTGATTATACGGCCCTATCGGCGCCGGAGCTTTTGTGGTATTGATAATTTGCTTACTCATATTTTTTTTATTGCATACAAATGAATGAATTTTAATGTAATATACCAATCCTATTTTTGCAGGCATTAACTCAACATTCAGTCCGTTTTTTGGCATTGTCCTAAAACAAATAAAAATTCTATGGCGCTGATTTTAAATATAGACACGTGTTCGGATGAAGCTTTCGTTTGTCTCGCATTGGACGATAAGGTGATTGCAACCGAAACAAATCCTGAACAGAAAAACCACGCAGCGTTCCTGCAACCGGCAATACAACGACTGATGCATCATGCAAAAAAATCATTAGCAGATATCGATGCCATCGCTGTTGTTTCAGGTCCGGGAAGTTATACCGGATTAAGAGTTGGCTTAGCCAGTGCCAAGGGACTTTGTTATGCATTGAACAAACCATTGGTCTTTGTAAACACTTTATACATAATGGCTTATGCAGCTAAAAATCATGCAACCTTAAATACGCACCCTAAGCCACAGTTGTTTTGCCCAATGGTAGATGCAAGACGAATGGAAGTTTTTACATGTTTGTATAATGACCAGCTTGAGTTGAAAGAACCTCCCCAGGCGATGATTTTAAATGAATTATCATTTATTGAATATGTTGATAATCAGGCAGTTTTATTTTTTGGCAATGGTAGCGAAAAGTTTAAACCTGTTGTAAAAAGCAGTAATGCTTTGTTTGCCAACGTTATATATACAGCAGGCGATATGGCGGTGCTGTCCCATGAAGCTTTTGAGGGCAAAAAATTCCAGGACCTTGCCTACAGTGTTCCCGAGTACATTAAGGACTTTTTCGTTTTGCAGAAAAAACATTAAATATAATTTAAAAAAATCCATTTCTGCCTGAGATCATTCATTGTTGAGAAAAAATAATAATATCTTTACCCGATCATATTAGTATTTTATAAAAATTAATTTTTAACCTGATGAACACTCCGGCACAAACAGTTGTCATTAATGACCCGGCAAGCAAAGAAAGCATTAAGGTAGATTATTTGCACTTGAAAAAAGCTGCTCTGATTCTAAGGGCACTCAACCACAAGCTACGTCAGCAGATGGTTAAATTACTGGATGAACATAAGAAAATGACGGTTACAGAAATTTACGTTAAGCTTCGCCTGGAACAATCCGTAGCCTCTCAGCATCTTGCAATTTTAAGAAGGGCTGGCATTGTTACAACGCAAAGAGACGGCAAATTCATTTATTACCACATTAACTATGAAAGAGTTAAGGAAGTGAGCCAGTTTGTAGAAGACCTGGTAAGCTAAACACCGTACAATTTCCGTATCGTTTGATCTGCATAAACAGCTTTTTTCAGCATATAATCAATCGCTAAATGCGATGTTTTTACTAGCAACAGAAGTTTAAATAAATCGTACCCACGTCCTTTCTTTATGACTTTGTTGCAAGTGGCAAAACGTACTTAAAGTATCTTTGCCAAAATTTTTTACATGCATATTCAACAATTGTACACCAACTGTCTTAGTGAAGCGGCCTATTACATTGAAAGCGAAGGAGTAGCGGCGATTATAGATCCAATGAGAGATGTAGAGGAGTACATTCAACTGGCTAAACAACGCGGCGCTGAGATAAAGTACATTTTTGAAACCCATTTTCATGCAGACTTTGTTAGCGGTCATATTGATTTAAGCAAGGCAACCGGGGCTACCATTATTTATGGCCCCGACACCCGTGCTAACTTTCCATTTCATCTTGCCAAGGATGGAGAAGTATTTGCTTTGGGTAAACTTTCCATTAAAATTCTGCATACACCAGGACATACACTGGAAAGTACCTGTTTCCTTCTTTTAGATGAAAACGGTAAGCAGCACGCTGTTTTCACTGGCGACACGTTATTTGTTGGTGATGTTGGCCGCCCTGATCTTGCACAGAAAGGCGAATCACTTACTACTGTCGATCTTGCCGGGATGCTTTACGATAGCCTTCAAAGCAAAATTGTTCCTTTGAATGACGACGTAATTGTTTATCCTGCTCACGGGCCAGGAAGCAGTTGCGGCAAAAATCTGGGGCCTAATACACAAAGCACCATTGGTGAGGAAAAACAAACCAACTATGCATTGAAGGCACAGTCAAAAGAAGATTTTATCAAGGCTGTAACTGAAGGTCTGGACACACCTCCACAATATTTCCCGATCAACGCTAAAATAAATAAAGAAGGCTACCAGGAACTTGATACAATTCTTGAAGCAGCATTAACACCACTATCAGTTGATCAGTTGAAAGAAAAGCTGGCAAATGATCATACCGTTCTGGTGGACACGCGTCAGTCAGCCCTGTTCACAGCAGCATTTATCCCAGGTTCAATCTTCATTGGTCTTGAAGGCCGCTTTGCAGAGTGGGCTGGAAGTTTGTTGCCTTTTGATAAATCCATTGTGTTGGTAACTGATCCGGGTAAAGAAAAAGAAACAGCCATACGTCTTGCAAGAGTTGGATTTGACAAACTGGAGGGATATCTCGACGGTGGATTTGAAGCATGGCAAAAAGCTGGCGAGCCCATCGACATGATTATTGAGGTTGAAGCCGATGAAGTTGCGATGGATATTCCGTTTGATGAGCGCCTTGTACTGGTAGATGTGAGAAGGGAAATTGAATATGATGAAAGCCACATAAAAGAAGCTGTAAACATTCCATTAAGCAATCTTACTGATCCCGGAAGTATGGCAAACATCAATGATGATGACAACCTGTATATTCATTGCCAAAGCGGCTACAGAAGCGTAATTGCGGCTTCATTAATTAAGCGCCAGGGCATTCACAACTTAAGAAATGTGTTAGGCGGGTTCAATGCACTCAAAGAAATTCCATCATTGCAGATTGAAAAAAGTGCGTCTGCGCTGAATTAGCTGTGAGCTGTCAGCTATCAGCTTTTAGCTGTGGAGCAAGGTGTCAGGTATCAGGTTTCAGGTATGAGGTATAGGATATGAGGTATGAGCCGTTTGGCTTTTAGATCGCTAATTTACAATAGCTAAAAAAATATCTTTCTTACAAATAAAAAAGCTGAATGGACCAGTTTCTCAAACATCTATTCAGCTTTTCTTTTTTCTTATTCTTCACATCCTATCCTTCTTCAAAATTCTTACACGTCTTACAATCTTACAGGTCTTACATGTCTTACGGTCTTACCATCTTACGGTCTTACCATCTTACGGTCTTACCATCTTACGGTCTTACTATCTTACTATCTTACTGTCTTCTAAACAACCAGGTGCCCAAACTTCTCCTGGTCAAAAGGAATTTTCCATCGCTTATGGCTCCACAAATAATTGGAAGGTTGTTCGCGAATTCCATCTTCAATAAACCTGATCATTTCTCTTGTGATTTCGCCGTTGGGCAATGACCTTGGTTCCATTGTCAACAGCTTCAGCTCGCAATGGTAATAGCCTCTTTTTTTCTTTTTTATCCCGGCCATTATAATGGCAGTGTTGTTCAATTTTGCGCCTTTTTCCGGACCCGGAACAAAGGCTGTCATACGTCCAAAAAAGTTTGTCCAGTATGCATGCTCAGCACCTCCGGGACTTTGATCTGCAACAAGCGCTAAACCAAATCTGCCACGCGAGTATTGGCGGAATTCATTCCTGAAATCTGTTGCAGCAACAAGCTTTCCGCCAAACCTCGATCTCATGTCATAGAAGATCTTGTTGAATATTTTATTCTGAATCGGCATGTAAACAGTAACCAGCGGGTATGTGATATTTGCAGAAAAAGCCAGCGTTGCATATTCCCAGTTGAAGCAATGCCCCAGGTGAAATTGAATGTTCTTTCCCGTTGAATACAGATCATTAACTACATGATAATCGGATGTAAAACGCTTATCCAATTCTTTCCGGGACATGGAAAGCATTTTAACGGTTTCAATAAATTGGTCGACAAAAGATTTATAAAACTCTTTTGCAATTTTAACTCGCTCCTCTTCACTCTTGTCAGGGAAGGCAACCGCAAGATTGCCCATCACCACATCCCTTCGATATTTTATTACGTAATAAAGCAGTAAATAAATACCGTCGCTTAACAGATACATGAACCAGAAAGGCAAAAGAGAAAACAGATACAATAACCCGTAAACAACATAATACATACGCGGCAAATAATCCGCAAATATAGCGGTTTTAAAACCACGGAGGCACTGCGGCACTAACGATACACTGCGTTGTTTTTACCACGGGGACAATACGGCACCAACGGCACACTGCGTTTTTTGCCGTGAAAATTGCGGGCTAAGCTTAAAGCCTAAAGCTCAAAGCTTAGAACTAAAAAACCTTTGTGCTTCTTAGAGTCCTTGGAGCCTTCGTGTTTCCATTTCGTCGCGCCGCCGCTTCTTTGCGCCCGTTGCGAGAAACCAATATCACCTACTTTGCTTCACAGGGCTTAAACGTACAACGTAAAACTTATAACGTAGAACCACTGCGCCGCCGCTTCTTTGCGCTCGCTGCGAGAAACCATACTGCCGGTGAAAATAAATCCTTAACTTGTACCATAGCATCCTGCTGCTGACCTGCAGCCTTAACAAACAATTGCCATGGAAGAAAAAAACAAAAGGCGTTCTTTCCTTAAGAAAATCGCATTGGGCGGCATTGGCGCCACAATTGCTCCTACCACATTATTTTCAGAAGAAACACTTACAGAAAAAGACGACCGGAATAAAGATCAGCAAGCGACGGACAAGCGTTCTTACAATGGTGTTTATAAAGGCGATCATCTGAACAGAGTAGCTTTTCCTATTGGTGGTTTGGGGGCGGGTATGTTTTGCATGGAAGGAACCGGAGCCATCTCACACATGAGCGTTCGCAATAAACCGGATATCTATAATGAACCTTCCATGTTTGCCGCGATTCATGTAAAGAACCTCAACAATGCCAGCAAGGTGATTGAAGGGCCTGTTCCGCAGTGGAAGTTTTTCGGACAACGTGGTACAGGCAACGGCGCTACAGGCACTACTTTCGGACTGCCTCGCTTCACGAATTGCGAATTCATTGCCCGTTTTCCGTTTGGCACCACCCGGTTATCAGATACTGATATTCCGTTATCCGTTGAAATAAAAGGATGGAGCCCTTTTATTCCAACAGATGAAGACAACTCTTCATTACCCGCAGGCGCGCTGGAATATACATTTACCAACAAATCGGCAACCAGTATAGAGGCCGTCTTTTCTTATAACACAAAGAATTTTCTCGCTGCAGACAATGAAGGCCAAAACATGATCTCGTCCATTCAGAATGGATTTGTTCTGCAACAAACTGCTACTGCCGAGAAGCCTCACTTACAGGCAAGCTTTGCGATTTTTACTGACGACGGCAACACAATTGTTGATCACTGCTGGTTTCGCGGCGGCTGGTGGGATCCACTTACAATGGCATGGAATGCCGTAAAAAACGGATCTGCAAAATCGACTGCGCCGGTTGAAAAAGACGCACCGGGCGCGTCGTTGTATGTTCCTCTAAACTTAAAACCAGGTGAGCGTAAAACGATCCGTTTATACATGACATGGTATGTTCCCGAATCAGATTTGCATGTTGGAGATATTGTGCCGGATGAGAAAAAAGACTGCGATCCCAACAGCGGATGTTGCGCTTCCCCGGAAGATCTGGGTGTGAAAAATGGCAAAAAAAAACGACGCAAAAAACTATAAGCCATGGTATAGCAGCAGGTTTAATAATGTGACTGAAGTAGCCGATTATTGGAAAACTAACTATGCTGATCTTTTCAGAAAGACCTCACTGTTTACAGAAGCTTTTTATTCATCAACACTACCACCCGAAGTGCTTGAAGCAGTCGCTGCAAATCTTACCATTCTTAAGTCACCAACGGTACTTCGTCAATACGACGGACGTTTGTGGAGCTGGGAAGGTTGTGGCGATGATGGCGGTTGTTGTCATGGCTCCTGCACGCATGTCTGGAACTATGCCCAGGCTGTTCCGCATTTATTTCCAACACTGGAGCGATCGCTTCGCAATACTGAATTTTGTGAGAACCAGAACAAATTGGGACATCAGGGATTTAGAGCCAACATGCCGATCAGTCCGTTGAAACATGATTTCCATGCTGCTGCAGACGGGCAACTTGGAGGTATTATGAAAGTACATCGCGACTGGCGCATAAGCGGCAACAATGAATGGTTGGCCAAGATCTATCCAATGGTGAAGATGAGCATGGATTATTGCATTAAAACATGGGACCCACGCAGCAAGGGAATTGTAGAAGAACCGCATCATAACACGTATGATATAGAATTCTGGGGACCAGATGGTATGTGTACCAGCTTTTATCTTGGTGCACTACAATCTCTTATTGCAATGGGTAAATTTCTGCAGAAAGACGTAACCCGTTATGAGGATCTTTATGCCAAAGGCAAAACATACCTGGAGACGAATTTATATAACGGTGAATATTTTTTCCAGCATATTGAATATAAAGAACTGAATGCTCCCAACCCTGCAAAAGCTCAATCATTTGGAGGAGATTATTCCGAAGAAGCTGTGGCAATCCTGCAAAAAGAAGGTCCGAAATATCAATACGGAACCGGATGCCTGAGTGATGGCGTGCTGGGCACATGGATCGGAGCTATGTGCGGGATCAATGATATTGTAGATGCAAAAAAAATCAAGAGTCATTTGCTGTCTGTACACAAGTATAATCTTAAAAAAGATTTAAGCGAACATGCCAATCCGCAACGGCCCGCTTTTGCATTGGGCCATGATGGCGGCTTATTGCTTTGCTCATGGCCGAAAGGAGGGAAACTTTCTTTACCGTTTGTATATAGTGATGAAGTGTGGACGGGTATCGAATACCAGGTAGCATCACATCTTATGCTTTCCGGCAACCCAAACGAAGGCCTTGAAATAGTACGGTATTGCAGGGACAGATACGATGGACGCATCCGCAATCCTTTTAATGAATATGAATGCGGACATTGGTATGCAAGGGCTATGTCCAGTTATGGATTGTTGCAAGGACTTACAGGAATAAGATATGACGCAGTAGACAAAACACTACATATCAATAACAGGCTAAACAAAGACTTCACATGCTTTATATCAACAGCCACAGGTTTTGGAACAGTATCGTTAAAAAACGGAAAACCTCTTGTCAAGGTGAGTCACGGAAATATTAATATTGACAAAACCATCATCAACGATAAAATTGTTACCGAATGATTTGCGTAGCCGAAAACATGGTGGTTACAATGCGGTACATCATGAAGAACTCCAATAAAGAAATTCTTGAAAACACCATGGATGGTACTCCGGTGCAGTTTTTGCATGGAACAGACAGTATTTCAATCATATTGCAATCACAGCTCAGCGGATTACATATAGGAGATAAAAAAACGGTTTACCTTGAGAAAGCGCATAGCGCTGCAGACGATGATTATACTTTTGAAGTGTTCATTGAGCATATAAGACCTGCGCTTACCGAAGAAGTTATCCTCGGTTATCCTTTTCCTTCAAACGGTGATGATTGCGATGAACATTGTTCATGTTATAACGCCCCAAACACAATCGGCTGAACAGATGATGTTGCATAGTACAGATATCCGTACATATCAGTTACGAAAAAATAAAAATTTTATAATAAATTGCCAGCACCGGAAACTAACAAAAAGGACGAAATTTGAGCAGTACCTATGTAAACCTAACCTCTGTGCAAACAAATGAAAATACATTTACTTAGTGGCTTTTTGGGAAGTGGAAAAACTACCGCCATACAACAAGCTTGTAAACAATTACAAGAAAAAGATATCAGTGTTGGTGTTATCTCTAACGACCAGGGCATACAACTAGTCGATAGCAATTTCTTCAATAGCCTTTCAATTCCTAACAGAAAAATAATCAACGGCTGCTTTTGCTGCAATTACCACGATCTTAATAGCAGCATCACATCATTTGAAACCAGCGAACAGCCGGAAACTATTTTCGCAGAAGCTGTTGGCTCGTGCACCGATATAGTAGCAACTGTACTTAAGCCATTGCGCAGTAATAAAGAGAACGTTGATGTTACGCTGTCTACGTTTGTAGATGTGCGTTTGTTCCATTTGCTGTTTATACAAAAGCTGCCCTTGTTTGATGCTTCTGTAAAATACATTTACAATAAGCAACTGGAAGAAGCTTTGGTTATTGTTATAAACAAAGTTGACCTTGCTGATGCAAAAATGCTTCAATCAGTAAGCCAGTATGTAAAAGATCATTATCCAAACAAGACGATATTATATCAAAATTCTTTTTCCGAAGCCAGTGTTCAGGAATGGTTAAACGTTATTAACACAAAGGGCTTGTATGATGCGCCGGTATCAACCGATATAGATTATGATATATATGGCGAAGGTGAATCTAAACTGGCGTGGCTGGACACAGATCTTGAGTTTTCAGCTCCGGCATTTAATGCTATTCATTGCGTAAATGTGTTTATAAAAACCTTACGAAGATTAATTGAGGAAAACCATCTGACCATTGGTCACCTTAAGCTACTCCTAAATGGAAAAAACAAATACAGTCTCACTTCAGTTCATACAGAAACTGAGCATCTTTTTGATGAGTCCGCCGCAAACAAGGACGCTTCATTGCTTGTTAACGCAAGAGTACAAACAGAACCCGCTATACTAAAACATTTATTGTGGAAGGCTGTCCGCAACACTGAAGTTCTCTGCAAATGCAGCATAAGGATGGAAAACACCGCGAGCTTTAAACCGGGATATCCGAAGCCGGTGTATAGGATGAAGTAGAAGTGTCAGGTGTCAGGTGTGAGGCTTAAGGTGTAAGGCGTGAGGCATAGGCACTTCAAGTATGAACCATGCTTTACGAATTATTTAGGTTCAAACACATGCTGTAATTTTAGCAACACAATACAGAATAATTTTTTGTTATCTTCCCAGGCAATTTATACCTGATACCTGATACCTGATACCTGATACCTGATACCTGATACCTGATACCTGATACCTGATACCTGATACCTGATACCTGATACCTCACACCTCAAACCTCACTCCTCCTCTACAGCACAATATTCTGCAACAGATCACTCTTTTCCGGATGATCAGTATTGAAATGCAGTCCCCTGCTTTCTTTGCGGAATTGCGCGCCTTTTACAATGAGATAGCCGACTGTGATGAGGTTTCTCAATTCACAAAGTTGAGGGGAAACTTTTGTGCTTTTGTATAGTTGTTCGGTTTCCTCGTGAAGAAGATCCAATCTTTTTGATGCCCTTTCCAAACGCACATCTGTACGAACAATGCCCACATAGTCACTCATGATCTGCTGTAACTCTTTCAGGCTCTGTGTTATCAGGATCATTTCTTTCGGATCGGTATTGCCTTTTACGTTCCAATCCGGAATATCGCGACGAATTTCAATTGAAGATATTTTTTCAACGCTATCAAGATAGCATCTGTGACCAAAAACCATTGCCTCTAGTAAACTGTTGCTGGCAAGCCTGTTTGCGCCATGCAAACCGGTGCTTGCACATTCACCACAGGCATATAAATTTATAATGGAAGTTCTGCCAAATTCATCAGCCTTTATACCGCCACAGCTATAGTGAGCAGCAGGAGCTACAGGAATCATTTGCTTCATTACATCAATGCCTATGCTCATGCATTTTTCGTAAATATTGGGAAAATGATGGATGAATTTGTCTTTGTCCATATGCCTGCAATCGAGGTACACATGCTCAGTACCTGTCCGCTTCATTTCACTATCTATTGCACGTGCCACAATATCACGTGGGGCCAGATCTTTACGCTCGTCGTATCTTTCCATGAAAGCTTCTTCATCCTTATTGCGTAAAATGCCTCCGTCTCCTCTCACTGCCTCTGTAATAAGAAACGATGGAGAAACGCCTGGCTCAAACAATGCCGTTGGATGGAACTGGATAAATTCCATGTTCTCAATCCGTCCTTTTGCGCGGTACATCATTGCTACGCCATCTCCTGTCGCTATTTTAGGATTGGTGGTGGTACGATAGGCCTGACCACAACCGCCGGTAGCCAACAAGGTTATCCTGGAAAGTATCTTTTCAATTCGTTGTGTGCGAAGGTTCAAAACATACACACCGAAACAGGTAATATTTGAAGTGGACTTTGTTACAAGGTATCCCAGGTGGTGCTGAGTAATCAGATCTACCACAAAACAGTGGTTGATCACTTCTATATTGGAATACTGCTGCAGTTCTTCCAGCAGTGCACGTTCCATCTCTTTTCCTGTAACATCTTTGTGATGCAGGATGCGATGCTCACTATGACCACCTTCACGCCCGAGGGAATAATCACCGCTTTCCGTTTTATCAAACCTGGCGCCGTATTCAATTAATTCTTTAATGCGCGTGGGACCCTCTGTAACAACAATTTCAACCGTTTTTACATTGCACAACCCATCACCCGCAATTAAAGTATCTTCAATATGTTTTTCGAAACTGTCTTTTGACTCATCCCAAACGCCGGCTACACCTCCCTGGGCGTACTTTGTATTCGTTTCATCCTCACGCGCCTTGGTGATGATCATTATTTTTTTTTCGGGAAATTGCCTGGCAACTTTCAGTGCATAGGTTAGTCCAGCTATACCTGAACCAATAACCAAAAAATCTGTCTCCATGTATGTTTTAGCTTCTATCGTGTAAAAAAGACGTTACAAACATAGTTTGTTTTTTCAATTTTACAGATAGTGAATGGTGAATAGTCAATTGTGAAAGGTGTAAGAGGCTGATATAAAAAAGGCGGTGTAATGTGAAGTCAATAGTCAATAGTGAAATGTGCGTCTTGCATTACATTTCGCATTCAGTTTAATTTCAAAACACACGCAAAATCCCTGTTACAATCTGCAACATTTGGCCGCATTTGATTGTGCAGGTCACGGTTGGTCATCTAAGCAGACCGCAATGAATCACAACCTGCCCCATTTCAATTATACTACCACACCTTTCACTATTGACCATTCAATGTCGTTTCCTTAAGAGCACACAAAAAACAAAGCAAGCCTAAAATCAGGTACTTCGTACTTCGTAAATCGTACTTGATAAATGCCAATTATTCTTAAGGAAACGACATTGGTTGACCATTCACTATTCACAAGCCTACGGCTTCAGCGCCACCCTATTCTCCAACGTTCCAATTCCTTCAATACTAATAGACACCACATCACCGGGCTGCAACGTAAAATCATGGCCGGGAACAATACAAGTACCTGTCATTAGATAAACGCCTTGAGGAAAATCAAATCCCATTAGTAAATAAGAAGCCAGCTCTGTATGGGAGCGTTTCATCCTATTGATAGAAGCTGAATCATTATACATCTCTTTGCCATCTCTTGTAATAGACATTGAGATCACAGCATCTTTGTCGATTGGCTCCTCCGGAATATATAAACACGGGCCCATAGCGGCACTCTTTTCATACACCTTGGCCTGGGGAAGATAGAGTGGGTTTTCACCTTCAATGCTTCTGCTACTCACATCATTGCCGATTGTATAACCAGCAATATCACCACTAGCATTGATAAACAATGTCAGCTCCGGCTCTGGCACATTCCAGGATGAATCTTTACGGATATAGATTTCTGTATTGTGTGCGCAAACGCGGTGCGGCATGGATTTGAAAAACAACTCAGGCCTTTCTGCATCATATACTTTGTCGTAAAAATCCGCTCCGCCGGCATCCTGTGATTCCTCCATCCGTGCTACTTTGCTTCGCATATATGTTACGCCTGCTGCCCAAACTTCCTGCGATCCTATTGGAGCCAACAATGTATCATTTAAAAGATCTTCAAACTCCGAGTCACTCAATACAGTTGCAGCTTCTTTCAGCTGAACAACATGACGATGAAGATTGGTACGATTCACAAGATCATCCCAATTATTTTCAATAAGCAGATAATGAACCGACTTATGCGTAACAACAATTCCTTTGCGGGTATTATACAATTTCATAGTGCTTTTTTAACGAGATTATTTAGTTATTTTTTCATGGTTGTTTTTACATCATCAAGATCTATATGGAGAAGATCATGTACAATTTTTTTCAACGATTCGTAACTGCCTTGCAAATGACAGGTTACCTGCTGATAAGTTTGAATATCACCGGCACCGAGTTCTTTCGCAGCTGATGAAGATTCTATTTCATAAAAGGGCCCAAGTTGTGAACCATCTGCAAGCGGCCCGTCATTATAGGCATTTACCACATCTCCTTTGTAAGGCTCTTTCTGTATTTCCCATTTGCCATTTACATAATTACCAAGCTTATCAACCGGAAAATTGATAAACGTGAGTACGTTATTTTCAAAATCATAGCTCGCAGCAAATGTTTTTGCGATTGCAGGTGATAGTCCCAACTTACCCCTCTGCTTACCATCACACTGAAAATACAACACGCTGTCTTTAACTACCAGCCTGTCAGCGGGGATCTTTCCAAAATAATCATCTGTGATATTTTGTTTTGCATTTTTTCCGCCGGAAAAAGGTATCATTACCACAGTTGCTGGTGTTGGAGTCATCATGCCCAGCAGCCAAATGGACATAAGACCTTTATCTTTTGTCCACGCTTCAGTTCCAATATTTTTAATTCCGTTTGTTGTTTGATAAGCAACGCTTTTCACATCATCCGGAATAGAAAATGAAAACATGTCTGCAAGCTTGCTTTTGTCTATGATGCTTATTCTTCGCTGAATAACAAAATGAAAGTCTGTGCCGGAATAGTTTTTTAGTTTGGCTTCTTTGGTAAATGTTACAGAAGTGCTGTCTTTATCCAACACCTGGTAAGGAATGGTGTCAATAATGGGAGGAACCTGCCAATGGCTGATGTTAAATGAGTCCCCTTTTGCAAAATATAAAGAGTATTGGCCGCCTTCCGGTCCAAGCCAAAAGCGTTCTTCTCCTCCAACCGGATTGAACTGTGCTTTTTTTGTGCGCTTCCCTATCAGATCATAATTGATCCAGCCAAAACTTATTCCACTGTCACCGTCTGCAGTACTGGTCATCACACGTCCCTGGTAATCTGCGGATAACAATACTTTGGACATTCCATCGTCCGTAGATAATTCAAGCACCCGTTTTGTATTTTCTTTCAGGAAGTCAGCAGCATATCCGTAAGAACCTTTGGTATAAACAGGCTTTTCTTTATTTACCGGCGCATTACATGCCTGCTGTAAACTAAGCATGCCAAGAAGCAATAAGTTGTTTCCGGATCGTGTCATCGTTAGAATTTTTAGCGGTTAAGATAAGGAAAAAATTAGTAGATGGAGGCCGCTCAATAATTTACTGTGAGAAATCAATGTTCTTTATTTGCTGACAACGCACTTAGCTTAAGTACGAAGTACGAATTACGAAGTACTCAGCTTTCAGCAGGCCTAGTTTTCACAGACCTAACGCAACGACAGGACAGGTTGTTTCATTCATCTCGACTAAAATCATTTTCTGCTAATTCAAAATTCCGTTCCTTTGAAAACTATGGATCCAGTTAACAGGATGCTTAAATCAGCCCCATTCCTTAAACTACTACCCGCACTAATCGCAGGTATTCTATTGCAGTGGTATGTGCAACTGCCATTTATGTTACTCGCCATTGCATTATGCGTTTGCTTAGCAACGTTGATCATTTTTCGATTGCTTCCCGTTCACATCAGGTTCAAATTCCGCAGCGCAATTGGATTGACATTGCTCTTCCTGACCGTATGTGCAGGCACGCTAACTACATGGTACAGCGATGCAAGAAATCATGCTACATGGTTCTGGAATATATCCGCCCAGGGTGAGGATGTTCTTGTAACTGTGCAGGAACCACTTGTAAGCAAGCCTTCTTCATACAAAGCCGTATGCTCAGTTGAAGCAGTTAAAAAAGTAAACCAGTGGATGCAGGCGACAGGTAAGCTGATCGTTTATTTTAAGAAAGACAGTCTGTCTTCACCTATTGCCTATGGCAGCCGCGTTGTGCTCCATAAGAAAGTACAGCCTATAATGAATTCCGGAAACCCAGGTGCGTTTGATTACAAACGTTATTGTCTTTTGCAGGATATTGCAGGCCAGGTTTTCGTGACAGAAAAAGACTACCGCATTTTACCAGGAAACGCCGGAAGTCGCTTGAGCCGGTTTCTTTTTGCTATGCGGGACAACTCCATCCGCATTATTAAACAATTCATTCCGGGTAATAACGAGCAGGGCGTAGCAGAAGCTTTATTGATCGGCTACCGGTATGATTTGGACAAAGATCTTGTTCAGGCTTACAGCAATACCGGCGTGGTGCATGTAATCGCCATTAGCGGGCTTCATCTTGGCATGATCTACGGACTGTTAGTCTGGGTACTGTCTCTGCTTCCTTCAAAAAATTCAACCCGATGGATAAAAGCCATCCTGATACTGGCTATTCTCTGGTTGTTTACACTCATTGCAGGAGGTGCCCCATCTATACTTCGTTCCGCAGTAATGTTTTCTTTTATTGTAATCGGACAGGGCATCAGCCGAAGGACAAATATGTACAACAGCCTGGCGGGTTCTGCATTTTGCCTGCTTGTTTTTAATCCCTTCATGTTGTGGGATGTGGGCTTTTTGTTATCCTATTCTGCGGTAACCAGTATAGTACTTTTCATGAAACCGGTATACAACTTATTCAATTTCGAGAACAAGATACTTGATAAGATCTGGCAATTGAGTGCCGTAAGCCTTGCAGCTCAAATACTCACATTGCCACTTGTTATTTACTATTTTCACCAGTTGCCCCTGCTTTTTCTCGTAACCAATTTAGTAGTGGTTCCGTTGTCAGGTTTTATTTTGTACGGGGAACTTTTGCTGCTGATCTTATCTTTCTTTCCATTTTTGGTATCTGCCGCCGGAAAATTATTAGGATTTCTGATTTTGATGATGAACAATTTCATCATCTATATTAACCAGATGCCTTTTGCAGTGTGGAGCGGTCTTCAATTAACAGTGTTGCAATCAAGCCTGCTGTTTACGATTATTATTGCGCTTACTATATGGATGTTAAAAAAAAGCAAACTGATCCTGTTTGGCGCTTTGGCAGCCATTTTATTTTTTTTCGTGTTGCGATGTATTGATTTCTGGCAACACTGCCAGCAACGAAACCTGATTGTTTATAATATCCCCAGGCATACCGCAATTGACATTGTACAAGGAAGAAAATCCACGTTTTTTAGCGACAGTTTGCTTTTCAAAAACTTACTGGCAGCTGATTTTCATCTAAAACCCTCACGCGTTCAGCAAAGGATTTCGCCGGTTAAAAATTATATTGTTTGCAGAAATACCCGTTTTTCCTGTGCGGGAAAATCAATACTGCTGATAAATGACGATAAGCATTCCTATTCTTACGGCAACATTGCTGAACCAGATATTTTGATCATTTCAGGAAATCCCAGGCAGGACATTTTCACGCTTATCAGTAAAATCAGGCCTAAAATGGTAGTTTTTGACGCCAGCAACCCGGTCTGGAAAATTGAAAAATGGAAAAAAGGCTGCGACAGCCTACATTTGCGCTTCCATTCGGTGCCCGAACAGGGCGCATTTGTAATGGACCTGTAATAAACTTAGCCCGCCGGATAGTACCTGTACATTAAACAGTGCACAATTTTTTTCTTGCGGTGTTATAGTAAACATACCAGTTAAACATCTTTTTATCATGCAAAAGAAAATTCAAAGCGCATTAATCTCTGTTTTTTACAAGGATGGCCTGGAGCCGATTGTAAAAGAATTACAACGCCTCGGCATTACCATTTATACAACGGGCGGCACACAAAAATTTATCGAGGACCTGAAAATTGACTGTGTTGCTGTTGAAAGCCTTACTACATACCCGTCAATTTTGGGCGGACGTGTAAAAACGCTTCACCCCGCTGTTTTTGGTGGAATTCTGGGCAGAAGGGACAATGAGCAGGATTTGCAGGAAATGAAAGAATACAAAATCCCGGAAATTGACCTGGTAATTGTTGACCTGTATCCATTTGAGGAAACTTTACGCACTACTACTGAAGAAAAAGCAATTATTGAAAAGATCGATATCGGTGGCCCTTCCATGATCCGTGCCGCAGCTAAAAACCACAAAGACCTTGTTGTTATTGCCGCTAAGGACGATTATGCTTCCCTGGTTGAATTACTTCAGACACAGAATGGAGAGACCACACTTGAACAACGCAGGGCTTACGCAGCCAAAGCATTTGAAGTGGTGATGAACTATGATATTGCCATCAACAATTATTTTAGTGGCACAGTGATCCAGCCTTTGAGTGCTAAACAATCCCTGCGATACGGTGAAAATCCTCACCAGCACGCTACTTTCTACGGAGATCTGAAAGAAGTATTTACACAATTGAATGGTAAAGAACTATCCTACAACAACCTTGTGGATGTTGATGCCGCTGTTCAATTAATAAAAGAATTTACCGAAACAACATTTGCCGTTATCAAGCACACGAATGTTTGTGGTATTTCATCCAGGCCTACAGTTAAAGAATGCTGGGATGCGGGTTTGGCGGGAGATCCTGAAAGCGCATTTGGCGGTGTATTGATCTGCAACGGAACTATTGATAAAGCAACTGCAGAAGCCATTAACGAAATATTCTTTGAAGTACTGATTGCACCTTCTTTCAATGAAGATGCACTGCAGGTATTGAAGAGCAAGAAGAATCGTATCCTGTTACAGCTAATCAATCCTGATGCTTCTTACACAACGCAGTTTAAATCTATATTGAACGGAACACTGGCCCAGGATATCGACACCGGCAATTATACTGAGTGGAATGAAGTTGGAGGAAGAACGACAACGCAGCAGGAAAAAGATGATTTAATCTTTGCAAATATTGTCTGCAAGCACTTAAAGAGCAATGCAATTGCTTTGATCAAGAACAAACAATTGGTGGGTAAAGGTTGCGGACAAACCAGCCGTATTGACTCACTGAGACAATCTATCGACAAAGCAAAACAATTTAATGTTGATTTGAAAGGCGCTGTTTTAGCGAGCGATGCTTTTTTCCCTTTCAATGACTGCGTGAAAATGGCGCATGCTGAAGGCATTGAAGCATTTATACAGCCCGGCGGATCCATTCGTGATAAAGACAGCATTGAATATTGTGTTGAAAACAAACTGGCAATGGTGATGACTGGTTTGAGACACTTTAAGCACTAAGAAGAAGTGACTGATGGCTGATTTGAGGATGGCTGATTAATAGCGCCCGAAAAACTTCAGAAGCTACATTTTCAATTGTCAATTCGCCATTTTCAATTATAAGAGGATCAGTAAAATAGAAATGTTTTATTGATCCTCTTCGCATAAATTACCCCTGCGAACAACGAACAGATATTATTGAGCAATTCTAATCCATATAAAACAAAGGCTTACATAGCCCTCACTACAACCAGCATTATCTGGGGCACAACCTGGGTTGGCAGCAAAGCTGCCGTGCACTTTGGCATGCCGGGACTGGAGGTTTCTTTCGTCAGGCAGTTCATTGCCGGATCTATTTTTCTTGCTTACTTTCTTTTTTCCGGTGAGTCCTTACCAACACTAAAGCAATTTGGATGGTTGTTACTGCTGGCTATTTGCAATTTTGTATTTGCCAACGGACTAAGCACATGGAGCCTTAAATATGTATCCAGTGGCCTGGCAGCATTAATTGGTGCGTTGTATCCGCTTTGCGTGGTGATTATTGAACTGCTTTTTTTCAACAAAAGAAATTACAACCTGCTCACATTAGCAGGATTACTCGTAGGTATTGCGGGCGTTCTGTTTGTTTTATACGAAAATGCATTTCATGAACAGCCTGTAGGTTATGGCTTCGGCATTCTTTTGGGATTGATTGGGATGGTTTCCTGGAGTTTTGGAACGATATTAATTGCCCGCAACAAATACCAGATGAATCCCTATTATGCAATGGGATGGCAAATGTTCCTGGCCTCGTTCATGATCTTTGGTCTGGCGAAAACTGTTCAGGTGCCATTACTGGGCATTCATGAAATACCGCTGCAAGCCTGGCTCGCAATAGCCTATCTTATAGGCGTGGGATCGCTAATAACCTTTATTGCGTTTGTATATACTGTTAGGTATTTGCCGCCGGCGTTATCTTCTGTCTATGCTTACATTAATCCGCTTGTAGCGATGCTTGCTGGGTATTGGGTTTTGGGAGAACCTTTAAGCGTAAATCTTTTTTTCGGCGCAATAATTACTTTAGCCGGGGTTTACCTGGTTAACTTTAGTCTTAAGAAGTAATAAGCCACTAAAAAATATGTCCTACACTTTGAAAGTGTAGGACATATTTTTTATGCAATTATCTTTACTTCGTTGCGTGTTTTTCCTTCCACATTTCATTGAAAGTCTTCTTGCTGAAATCAAGCGCACCGTGGTGTTGCGTCCAGGCTTTAAACACTTTGTTCACCACCCAGTTTTTCATATTACCGTTACCCAAATTCATCATTCCACGGTTAAGGCTGGCAGTCTTCCATGCTTTCCAGGCAAGGCGTTCTGATAAAGATGAATAACCCTGCAGAACAGCTTCATGCCTGTTATCCAGAAGTAATTCATGCAGGTTAATTTTCACGGCACAAACTTCCGTACAATTTCCACAAAGGGAAGATGCATAACTAAGGTGCTTATACTCTCCTATGTTTTTCAGATGAGGTGTGATCACACTGCCAATTGGGCCGCTATAAGTAGTTTCATAGCTATGACCACCAATATTTTTGTAAACAGGACAGGCATTTAAACAAGCCCCACAGCGAATGCAGTATAAAGCTTCCCTTGTTTTCGGGTTGGATAGTAAATTAGTTCTGCCGTTATCCAGCAGTATTACATACATTTCTTCGGGGCCATCAGTCTCGCCAGGTTGTCGCGGTCCGGCAATGATCGTATTGTATACAGTTACTTTTTGTCCGGTGCCATAAGTGGAAAGCAACGGCCAAAACAATGCAAGATCTTGCATACCTGGTATCATCTTCTCAATACCAACGATCACAATATGTGTTTTGGGCCAGGCACAGCTTAAACGGGCATTGCCTTCGTTTTCTGTAACCGCCACTGCTCCAATATCTGCAATGATAAAGTTGGCACCGGTGACACCAATTTCAGCCTGGATATATTTTTCACGTAGCTTCTGCCTTGCCACAAGCGTCAACTCTTCAGGGCTTAATCCACCGGGAACATTCAATTTATCAGCAAATAATTTTGCAACGTCTTCCTTGCTTTTGTGCATGGCAGGCGTTACAATATGATAAGGAGGTTCATCATCCAACTGCTGAATATATTCTCCCAAGTCTGTTTCTACACTTTCAATGCCCTTCTTCTCAAGGAAATCATTCAAATGAATTTCCTCGGTCACCATGCTCTTGCTTTTTACAACCGTCCTGCAATTCTTCTCATCGCAGATTTTTGCAATTTCATTCAGTGCATCATCTGCAGTTTCGGCCCACAACACCTTTGCACCACGGGACGTGATCTGTTTTTCAAATTCTTCAAGGTAACTATCCAAATGTTCTATTGCGCGCCACTTCGCATTTTTTGCGCGCTCACGGGCTGTCATCACATCCGTGAACTGCTGCTTGCCCAAAGGAACGGTAGCATTGTATTTACCTATATTGAAATTGATCTTACGTCTGTGTTCAAGATCTGCAGACTTAATGGTACTTTTTGCTATGAATGATGAAGCATTATTACTCATGTTA
The DNA here is from genome assembly GCF_041060425.1 of Danxiaibacter flavus. NCBI lineage: Bacteria > Pseudomonadati > Bacteroidota > Chitinophagia > Chitinophagales > Chitinophagaceae > Danxiaibacter > Danxiaibacter flavus. Next base: position 438,839 of record NZ_JAULBC010000008.1, on the reverse strand, counting down.
GTACTGAATGGTGATAGTCAATCAATATTGTTTTCTAAAGATAAACACGCTTTAATCAGGTACGAAGTACGATTTACGAAGTACCTAATTATGAGCCGGTTCATTTTTACCTACAGCTTAAGGGAACGGTTTTGAATAGTTAATAGTGAATCAATTTCTTTCAGTATGGGAACACAGACTCGATTATTAAGTACGAATTAAGAAATACAAAGTACCTGAGCTCAGTCAGTCTGTTTTCCTTTTTTCTTCTGCATGTTTTTATACTTAAGAAAGTTAAGAACAGCTGCCAGAAGCAGAAATAAAGTTATGCAAAAACCATACTTCATTTCAGATGGCACTATCCTTCCTTCATTAAGCATTGAATAAATCTGGTACGAATATGCCAAAGCCACCACAGTAAACAATACCAGGCTTACTATAATAGCGCGTTTGTTGAGGAACATATTTTTATCTTAATGATTAAGCAGGTTATGCAACGAATTTTGAAACTACAAATAATTTGGGTGTTGAATGGATCTTGTTAATGCGAATCCATATGAGATGCTGTTGCAGCAAGCGCTTCGTAGAACTCTTCACCATATTTTCTTATAAGCGCTTCTTTTAAAAACACGTATACAGGAACTTTTAGTTTTTTTCCAAGATTACAAGCAGCCTTACACAGGTCCTCACGAGGTATATAATTTACAAACTCAACATCAGGATCCATGCTACTTTTAGTGACTTTTGCAGGGAACAGATGGCAGCTGATGGGTTTTTTCCAGCCCAGCTTACCAGCATAGTAAGCTTGTTCAATGGCACATTTTATAATGCCTTTTTCATCCCGGTACCCGTAGGCACAAATGCCTCCGTTGATAGTGGGAGTAACCCAGCCAAATGACACGTCGTACAGGTATTTGCCTTGTTTTTCGACTGTGGCAATACCTTCCGGTGTCATGTATTCTTTTATTGCTTCATAGTTATCTATCAATTCATCCAGCTCATCTTTTTCCAGGGGCGCACCTGCGTCACCGTCTTCACAACAACCTCCTTTACATTTATTCAGGTCGCAGACAAACTGTTCTTCCAAAATTTCGTCGCTGACTAGTTTATTATCTATCGCTATCATAAAAAGACCTCCAGGGCAGATTTCATTTTTGCAAAGATAATTTAAAGCGGAAAGCTTAAAGCCTAAAGCTTAAAACTATTGCGATGATTGTTGATTTCCAGTAATTAAAATATTAGAATCGGCTCAACTTTCAAACAAATGTCCCATATCCAATAAACACGCAGATTTAATTACGATTTCTTCCATTTGAACGTATTGACCATGTGGGCCATATCTTCCCGCAGAAAATCATTAACCGGTTTTAGAGAATCCTGGTTGGGTGTTGTGTCAAAATACAGGGCGCCGCGAAGAAAGTTTTTAACTGAATCCGTAAGATAGAACTGGTTGGCGGTTGCTACATCTCCACCTACTTTAAAAAAGACGCCATGAACATTGTTGGGCGTAGTAATCAGTGAGTCATCTATAGAATAGGCTTTAATACTGTGCTTATTCGTCATATTATAAGCATCATTCACCAGCTTATCCAGCGTGTATGCTCCTATTTGTTTGTAGCTGATGTAGATTGTACCTGCAAACTGAGGAAAGTTTACATTTATCCACCACGGGTTTTCAGGAGCATCTCCAAAAAAAGATGTGTCCCTTACCACTTTTGCGTAAACAGGATATTCAAAAGTGTAAGGAAAACCTGGCTGATCAAACACTTCATATTTTTTTTCAGGAAAAGATATGCTGAAATAACCACGGGGTTTTGGTGTATAAACGCTATTGCACGAAACAACCATTAATGCGAACAATAAACCCGACACAAAACCTGCACTTTTAAACACCATAAAAATTATCAAATGAGTTAATGAGCTACTTTAAATTTCTTACTTCAGCCCTTCTAATTATATGCAACACCAACCGTTCTTAAGAAACTGAAGTTCTGATTGTAACCTTGATCTTCGTAAGCCTGTTCTTCTCCATTTCCATAACAGTAAAGTCAAAATCTCCGCTGTTCACAACCTGGTTCACCTGCGGTATTTCACCTGCTATTTCCAGAACAAGGCCGGCCAGCGAGTCACTTTCACCTTTCACTATATCAAACGTATCCAAAGGCAGGTCAATTGCCTTACAAACATCATTAATCATCACCTTGCCATCGAAAATGTAATTATTATTATCAATTTTCTTTACAGGCGAATCATCTTCATCAAACTCATCCTTTATATCTCCGATGATCTCTTCTATAATATCTTCAAGTGTAACAATTCCGCTTGTTCCGCCAAACTCGTCTACAACAACGGCAAAGTGAATTCTTTTGGATTGAAACTCTTTTAGCAGATCCCCAATCAATTTGTGTTCGTGAACGAAATAAGGCGCACGCATCAGTTCATGCCAATCAAAATCATGCCCCTGTTCTAAAAAAGGGATAAGATCTTTTGTTTGAATTATACCGACAACTTCATCAAGGTCTTCTTTGAATATGGGCAAGCGACTGTAATGCAGCTCCTCAGCTTTATGCACCAATTCTGCAAAGTCAGTTTTATATTCAATTCCACTTACATCCAATCTTGTGCGCATGATCTGTTTAACAGTAACATCACCAAAGTTTTCAATTCCTAACAGAATATTCTTCTCTTTTTCCGATCCAAAATTTTCAGCGTAAAGGTCTATCGCATGCCTGCGTTCCTCTCTGCCGTACGTGCCGTTGAAATTCTTTGCAAGCCTGTTTTCAATAACGTCTGAATATTTGATAAGCCCACGCCCCATGCGGTTAAACATGTAATATGCAGCTTCAGCTATAATGCCGAAATCCTTGGCAAAGCGGATATTATTTTGATTGGCAAAAACCTTCGGCATTATTTCTGCGAACAGCACCAATATTGAAGTAACTGCCACCACTTTAATCATGAATTCAAGCCACGGATAGGCCAGATGACTAAAGTCAAACAAGCTATCCAGCACCAAATTTGAAATGATAATGATACCGATATTTGCAAGACTGTTAGCAATTAGTAAAGATGCCAGTAATGCCTTTGGATCTTCAAGCAGATCAAGTATTCTCTGATAAGAATGCTGCTGCTTGGTTTTAAGGAGGTTGATATCTTTATAAGTGAGTGAAAAAAATGCAACTTCTGCACCCGACACAACAAAAGAGAGAGCTATAAGCACCAACAACAGTATGATTAATACCGTCGTACCCTGCAGATTAACTGCGGCAAGCCGTTGTATACTTCCAGTTAAAATGTTTGCGTCCGAGAGAACTTCCAAAATGATTTATTTAGGTGAATAATTATTATCAAAATGGCACGACTTATCTCGTGCCAATGATAATTAGTTACAAAAATATAGTTTAAAGCTTAAGTTCAACTATTTATGATATTGGTACGGCCGTTTACACGGAGTGCAAATCTGCCTGCTTTAAGACCTTTAGGCCCAAAGTCTTATCGTTCCCCAATGAGCTTAAAACGGAATTCCTTCTGACGGATCACTTAATGGTGGAATATCTACGTTACTAAACCCTTCCATAGAGTCGGTTCCTGTTTGAGTTGAGAATCCGCCCGGATGTCCTTCTCCTCTTTTATCCAGCATGATCAGGTTATCACCAACTATTTCAGTAGCGAACTTTTTATTGCCTTCTTTATCTTCCCAGCTTCTGGTTCTCAGTCTTCCTTCAACGTAAATAAGGCTTCCTTTGTGCAGGTATTTCTGTGCAAGCTCGGCTAAGCCTCGCCAGAGCACCACGGTATGCCATTCTGTTTGAGATATCAGTTTTCCTGCCCTGTCTTTGTAAGTTTCTGTTGTAGCCAACGGAAATTTAGCAACTGCAATGTTTCCTTCGAGATACTGTACATCCGGATCTTTGCCCAGGTTTCCAATGAGCATTACTCTATTTACGCCTCTCATACAATAGGTTTTAGATTCGCCTGTTTAATAATAATGTCTACCTCATGTTCCGTTACGTAAATTAAATAAAAATAAATAAAAAGCGAAGCCCATTTGTTAAAAAAGCCAAGTTTGGGAACCGTTGACACTCAAAGCGGGCAATAGACCGGGAATAGGCGAAAATTTAAGCTATATCTAAGGTTGAGAGAGGTACTGATTGATAATTCTTGGAAATGCAAGCTTTTCTATCTCCGCATCTTTTAGCCAGTCCAACTTTTTTAAAGAAGCAGGAATTTCCGGCAAAATCACCCTTACAAAAACAGCTTTGATCGTCTGATGTGTGAGTTGCTGACTGATCAGCGGTGAAATATCTTTTACCTCCGCTTTTTTGATGTTTAGCTGACTGCTTAAAACATCCAACACAGTTTCTGTGCTCCATACCGGCTTTTCATCCGTTTCCACCAGGTAAAATTCATGCAGGTTTTGCCATATATCATTTCCTGTACGTTTACTGATCAGCGTTTTATTATTGTGCCTGAATACAAAAAAGCTGAACCACCGGGTCTTTTTCTTAAGCACTTTTTCTTTTACAGGCAAATGATTTACGGTGCCGGTGTTAAAAGCTGTGCATTGTTTCTGCAATACACAATTGCTGCATAGTGGAAGCGCTGGCTTACAAACCGTTGCGCCAAAATCCATAATAGCCTGGTTATAGAGCCCGGGATTTTTTTTATCGAGAAGTTCCTGCGCAAGACTTGTAAATAACGCCTTCCCTTCTGTAGCATCAACTGGCGTGCTATTTCCGAAAACCCTCGCCAAAACGCGGAATACATTCCCGTCCACGACCGCGTAGGGTAACCTGAAAGCAAAAGATGCAATTGCAGCCGCGGTATAAGGACCAACGCCTTTTAGCGCCAGTATCTCATCATAATCTGCAGGAAATTTGCCGTTGTTGTTTTCTGCTATGAACCGTGCTGTGTGCAATAGATTTTTACACCTGTTATAGTATCCCAAGCCTTCCCAAAGTTTAAAAACCTCTTTGTCCTCAGCATTTGCCAGGTGCAGTATGTCGGGATATTTCTCAATAAAAGATTCATAGTATTTCCAGCCCTGGTCAACCCTCGTTTGCTGAAGTATTACCTCGCTGAGCCATATTTTATAGGGATCTTTTATTCCCTTCCACGGCATTACCCTTGTATTCTCATGTTGATGCCAGTGAAGGAGAATAGCAGAAAATTTTGACTTATCCATTTAATCCTGAAAAAATTAGAACAATTTGAGCGTAATCTCTGTTATATTGGTTGGACAACAAAAAAATTAGGCCCTGATTTTTGACGAGCTGTTTTGCGAAAAAACGAAAAACATTGGCCATTGCGCCAAGACTTTGCCAGTCAGTATAAAACATCTGCAAAAAAAATTCCATTTTTGCTTTTAGTTCTCTTAAATTGTTTTTATTTTAGAGTAATAAGTAAAATTTAATGATATGAGGAAATCTGATCTCATTAATAATATTTCGGACAAAACCGGCATTCCGAAAGTAGATGTTTTAGTGACTCTTGAAACCATGTTGAAGGAAATTAAAGAAAACCTTTCCAAGGGCGAGAACATCTATATCAGAGGCTTTGGGAGCTTCATCACCAAGAAAAGAGCCGCGAAAATTGGTAGAAATATCAAAAAGAACATTGCCGTTGAAATACCTGAACATTTCATTCCCGCATTTAAACCTTCAAAAGAATTCGTTAATGAGGTAAAAGAAATGCACTCAGCCAAATAACTTTGCAGTCTTAATTGGCTAAAGTGAAAAAACAACAACTCATTCTTGTATCAGCTTCATTGGTACTTTTTATTGTATTATTTTTCTTCGGAAGAACGATTCCTGAAAAAAAAGTTTCAGACAAAAATCCTTCTTCTCCTGAAACCGCGTCCGCAAGTGCCCTTACTACCGATCAGCTTATTGCACAGGCAAGGCAAAAGCTTAACAATGAGCAGATTATGAGATTGAATCAGCTCGAAAAAGGTATTATACGTGGCGACGTTAAGCAACAGCAAATTGATGCATACAAACAGCTGGCTACCTTCTGGGGAGACTCGGCACACGAGCATCTCCTGGGAGCTTTTTATATTGGCGAAGGCGCTAAGTTGGAAAATTCTGAAAAAAACCTCAACTTTGCAGCCCGTTTGCTTTTGGAGGATATGATGATGGAGACTAATCCTCCGCTTCAAAAGTGGATGGGAGTACAGGCAAAAGCTCTTTTAGAAAAATCGCTTGAGATTAACCCGGCGAACGACTCAGCCAAAGTAGGAATAGGCGCATGCTACCTTTTTGGAAATATTTCTGAGGCGCCAATGCAGGGTATTCAAATGGTTAGGGAAGTTCTGGCTAAAGATCCGCATAATGCATACGCACATATGGTTCTTGGCATGGGCGGCATAAAAAGTGGACAATTTGATAAAGCAATTGAACACTTCGAGGCCGTTGTAAAAGATAATCCCGCCAACATGGAAGCGGTTTTTAACCTTGCAGAAAGTTATGATCGCAAGGGAGATAAAGCGAACGCTATCAAATGGTACACAGTGGTACGTGATAAGATAGCGGTGCCTGAAGCAAAAAAAGAAATTGACGAGCGCATTAAAGCGTTGCAATAAAATATAATTGATAACAAATAAAATCACTTTGAACTATGCCTTGTGGTAAAAAAAGAAAACGTCATAAAATTGCAACTCACAAACGTAAAAAGAGACTAAGAAAAAACCGTCATAAGAAGAAAAATAAATAGTTTTTCGAATATTATTATAAATGCCGGAAACTTTATGATTCCGGCATTTATCTTCATTTTTGAATGGTTACACCTTTCTGATTCTCAACTCTCCTCTCGCAACTTTTACCTTTTCCAAATCTCAATAAGTAGCAGGATGGTGTGGTTGGTGGTTTGTGCTGCTTACTATTTTCTTCGATGCTGCCCTGAATTGTTTGTCACTTTAAAAGTTGCATTTTGTGAACAAAGAACTAATTATTAACGTAGCTCCCGCAGGCGTGGAAATTGCCCTGTTGGAAAACAAGAAGTTGGTAGAGCTGCATCACGAAAAAACAGATGCAAAATTTGCTGTTGGGGATCTTTACCTGGGTAAAGTAAAAAAACTTATTCCCGGGCTTAATGCTGCATTTGTAGACGTTGGATTTGAAAAAGACGCTTTTCTTCACTATACCGATCTTAGCCCGTTTGCGCGATCTATTTTGAAATTTACGCAAATGGCAATGGTTGATAAACAGGAGAATGGCTTCGACTTTTCAAAATTTGAAATAGAACCGGAAATCATCAAAACCGGTAAAATTAACGAGGTCCTGAATGGCAAGCCCAACATTTTGGTTCAGATTCTGAAAGAACCAATTGCAGCCAAAGGCCCAAGATTAAGCTGCGAAATTTCACTTCCAGGTAGATTTGTTGTTGTTACTCCCTTTAATGATATCGTTGCAGTTTCTAAAAAGATCCACTCTTCTGACGAGAGAAAGCGTCTTCACAAAATTGTTGAGGCCATCAAGCCAAAAAACATTGGAGTGATTGTGCGCACTGCGGCAGAAGGAAAAAACACTGCTGAATTGCATGAAGATCTTTCTACACTGATCGATACATGGCACCAAATTCAAAGAAACCTGAAAGGAGCTGAAGCGCCCAGCAAAATATTAAGCGAACAGGATAAAACGACCAGCATTCTGCGTGACCTGCTGAACGAGGATTTCAACCGCATCATTATTAATGACAAGAACATTTTTAATGATACGAGAAGCTATATTCAAAAAATAGCCCCCAACAAAGCGGAGATCATTTCCTTCTACAACAATGGCATCCCTGTATTTGACCAATATGGCGTTACCAAACAGGTAAAATCATCTTTTGGCAAAACGGTTAACCTGCAGAGTGGTGCATACCTGATTATTGAGCATACTGAAGCATTGCATGTTATTGACGTAAATAGCGGCTATAAAAGTGTGAGCAATAACCAGGAAGAGAATGCGCTGGAAACAAACCTGGAAGCTGCTGAAGAAATTGCACGCCAGTTGAGACTGCGTGATATCGGTGGTATTATAGTGGTGGACTTTATAGACATGAAGCTTCCTGATAACAAGAAGAAGCTGCAGGAGGCCATGGAACAGTTTATGCGGAGCGACAGGGCGAAGCATGCTGTGCTGCCCATTTCCAAATTCGGTCTGATGCAGATCACGCGCCAGCGTATGCGTCCGGAAGTAAACATCAATACGTCTGAAACCTGCCCTACATGTAACGGCACCGGCAAAGTTTCGTCAACGCTGCTGTTGGAGGACGAGATTGAAAAACGTATTCATTACCTGGTTACACATCAGCACAAAACACTTACACTTTTTGTGCACCCAATTGTATATTCACATTTAACCAAGGGAATCTTCAGTTCTATTAAAAGAAAATGGCGCAAAAAATATAAGGTTCCAATCGGTATCAAACCCGATTCAGATTACTACCTTACTGAGTTCCACTTTTATGATGCTAACGATGAAGAAATTAAATTATAGAGAAAATCCCCGTAAGCGGGGATTTTTCTTTTATAAGAAGGAAACCTCGTTTCAAGAATATTGCATCATTCTTCGCCTCAGAATACCCCTATAACAACAAAAGCCCGAAATGGTTGAGCTGAAACAATTTTTTAATAGAAAGATTAAGCTACATGTGAGTTGGCCGGTTATGCGCCTTAATTTGCCAAACAGGATTAATGATGCATTTAGAAAAAACAGCCAGGAAGAAGTTACCGATTCGAAAATTTGGAGAGACTGCTTTTCACAAAAATCAGGCTAAAATAAAAAAGGGGCTTGGATGGAAATCCTACCCCGTTTTAAAATCCAATATCCTATGAAAAACCGATGACAAAGTTATATATTGATTTGAATCTGCCAAATTTTGGCAACTCTTTTTTTCTTAAAAAAAATTTAGTGTGTAAAACAATGAAACTGTTTGATTTATGTATGTTTTGCTAACATGTTATAACATGAAAAGAGCCTCCTGATGGAGGCTCTTTTCATTAAAATAAATTCTATATACTGTTTTTGGGTTAGTAAGCCCACAGTGATTGTTCGTAATCAAATATCTTTTCTTTAACATTATCACCTTCCAGCAAACGGAACAGAGGATCCTTAATGTAGTCTGCAAAGAATTTGTCGTACGGGTTATTAATCGTTGATTTGATAATGTAGCTACTGAACATCCTGCTCTCAAAAAGCTCTTCCCAAGTCATCCTTGCGCTGTAATTTTTACCATTGTAAACCTGGTATTTAGCCAATACCGCGCGGATATCGGGATAATATACCCACCAAACCGGGCGCTCACTATTTGGTACAATATCACCATTAGAGAGTTTGTAAGGAATTACCGGAGCAATACCGATAATACGAACGAACATTCTGCTTGCTTCCTTATCAAATATCCATTCTTCCTTAATACGGAACTTATAGATGGAGTCAGGCGAAACAGCTTTAGCTCTCACCTCGTAGCCGATCACGTTTCCATCCCTGTCATATTTTTTGGAAGTATCCATTCCCCCGCCAAAAGCATTCATTGCATCATCAGGGGTAATAGGAGTAGTGAACCGGTCATCGTCTCCGCTGAAAGCAGTCACGCCTTCTTCCTTGATCGCACGCAACAAAATACTGATAAATCGTTGATTACCATTATCTTCTGTTGCTGCATATCTGAAAGGGAGGTTGATCTTTTCCCGGATGTCTATTTCACGCCAAACCTTAGCAGAATAAACCGCATCATCTTCACGCAGGTTTTCGTACTCCAACGGAGCACGATCCTTCACCAGGTTCTTTTCAATAGCACCATCGTTCCGGAGGGACTGCTTAACGCTGTCTATCAGGCCACCGCTTGTTGATTTCACAACGGTAACCGGCAATGAAGTGTCTGCAGGTTGTTGCGCGGCCTGTTGATTTCCGTATGCAGAATTTGCGTTATTCGGCTGCTGATTTTGCTGCTGCGGGTTGGCATTGTTAGCCGGGGGCTGCTGACCGTAAGCGCTAGGAGGTCTGCGTCTTGTTTGCCTTCCTGCCTGCGCAAACGCACTGATTCCTACTGAAAGCAGCAAGGCAACACAAACCAACTTTGAATATTCTATTTTCATAAACCTTACGTTTATCTAAGATTAAAAACGATTGGAGGCAATGTTCTGGTGCCACCAGGACCAGTTGCTTTAATTTCATCAATTGTTACAGTACTTCCGGGACGGCAATTCTCAATGAGGTTTCTTACGGCATCAAACGAATCGCCATTTACCTGCCTGTATTGCAATTGAGGGAATCCGGCTCCTGTTAATACTAAAGTAAAGCTTGATATATTGAACTTAACGTTTTCAAACACAAAGTTTTCCAGGTCCGCTCTAACACCAAACTGCGCTTTAAATTCGTTTACCGCCATTGGTCCGCCTTTGCTTTGACCAACTTTAGCTACGGGATCCGGAACAGTTTTTACCCTGAACTGGAAAGGAGTTGTTTTACCCTCAGATGTAACATTAATAGTGGCAGAACCAGCTTTTGTTACCGTAACATCATACTTTCCTCCGCCCTTATTTACAATGCTTCCCTGATCAATAGTTGCCTGAATGGACTCAGCTCCCTTTGCCCCACCAGTGATGCTAAGAGGGTTAGTCAACCCTACGTAAAGAACTTTTACAGCGTCAGCACTAACAGAAATTCCGGTAGGAGATCCAACTGTGTATTGTACGTCTTTTATTAATTCCGCCGGAGTTCCGTCAGGTTTAATAAACGTAATTTTTACCTTTTTAGTGTATGTACCAGGACCTCCAACAGCTGATTTATATTCGGCGACACCATCTGCATTCAACGTCACCGGAGCACCATCGACGGTTACAGTAGGCTGGGCTTTTTTACTAAAAGCACCAACACCAGCAGTAACCACCAACTCCTGACCCGGCATCAGGTACTGAGAGTTTGTTCCCGCGAAAGCCTGGAACGCATCATATATAACTTCTACCTCACCCACTTTCCTGTGACAAAAATCCACCACCTGGGCTTCGCTATTCTTTACATCATTTTGAAACTTGCTCAGAATAGTAACTGCTGCAATCGTTGGAGTCATTCTGAAATAAGCAGAAGACCAGTCACGATTTGCTTTGTTTTCCGTTTCCGGAACTCTAAGATCAATAGGTAATGTTTTTTCAAAAGCTGTTTTTACCTCCGGATCTATCGCTAGCAATTGGTTTTTGAAAGCTTCTAGTTTGTCATATAACACCTTTCCCTGTGCTTCTCTTGCTTCAATCATAACCCGTGTTGGCGTATTGGTTTCATCTTCACGGTAATGTTCAGCGCCGTCTATTATTTCAAGCCCGGATTCTTTTTTAAGCCTGGTTTTAAGATCTTCGATATAAGTGGATAGATCGTCTGCCAGTTTTTTTGCCTGTTCTGCTTTTCCATTCCACAGGGTTGCTCTTTCCCTTGTTTTCTCATCTTTCATTTTAGCCTGGAAAGATTTGAAGAGCTCGTCATTTTTTACATCGATCATGTCGTTCGAGTTTTTCAAACTCGTATTGACCGTTTTAAAAGCATTTAATATTTCTGCTGAAACATTCAATGCTAACAAGGCTGTTAGCACCAAATACATCAGGTTAATCATTTTCTGCCGTGGCTCCTTAGGTAGTGCCATATAATAAATACAATTTTTTAATAGGATATAATAATTTCATATTCTCGTCTAAGTCTAAAGATTATCTACCCTGCATAGCAGTAAGCATATTTCCGTAAACCTGGTTTAGTTTACCCAAATTGTTTGCCAAAGCAGCAATTTGTTCTTTAGCTTTCTTAGCGTCCTCAGCAGTACCATTCATAGAATTAGACGCATCAGCCAGTTTACCGTAGAACTGGTTAAGCGCTTTCAAATGGTTATTGCTTTCCTGCAATTCCAATTCGTAAATTGTATTTAAAGAAGAAAGATTTTTGGTCAATACCTGGATCTGATCGTGGAACACCTTAGTGCTATCTGAAGCATTATTAAACGCTGATAAAGAGTTTGCAGTGGTTAAATAAGCATCTTTTACTGAAGATAATGCCGTAGTTGCTTCTTTTGTTTTAAGTGCATATTCGCTTGTCGCAGAAACTGCATCACCAATATCACCCATTTTTTCAACTGTAGAACCAAGTTTCTGGAAACCAGAGCTTAATTTGGTAAGGTTTGCAGGCGTAATATCTGCTTCCTGCAACATTTTTTCCATGCTTTTCAATGCAGGGTTGCCCGCTGAAAGATTTTCTGAGCCGGCAAGTTTAACCTGGTGATCATCAATTGCCGGATACATTAAATATAATATACCATAAACCGTAAATACTAAAGCTTCGGTACCTAAGCCCACGATGAGCATCATGTCCGCACCTTTCCAGTGTTCGAGTTTGAACAAAGCACCAACAATTACCACTGCTGCCGCAATGGAAACGAAAATGTCTACGATTCTGCTTACTTTAGGAGGAATAGCAGCTGCCATAATTTAAATTTTAGTGATTGATTGTGTTTTTCTAATTGGAATATTGATTTTTAAATGAAACTACTTTCTAAGCTGTGCGGGTAAGTCGATCACGCACCTGAAACCGATATAAGATTTGGCTGTATCCTGGTATTCGTAAGCTCTTGTACTTGTTTGAAGGAAGTAACCTACATCTTTCCAGCTTCCGCCTCTCACTACCTTACGTTTCATCAACGGAGGATCGGTATCTTTTGCATTGTAACGCACATCCGGGTTCATATCGTGCTGAAAATTGTAAGCCCCTTCATAATAATAAGATGAAGTCCACTCTGAAACATTTCCTGCCATATTATACAAACCGAAATCGTTGGGCCAGTAAGAATCCGCTCTAACGGTATAAAAACCACCGTCTTCAGGATAGTTACCGCGACCAGGTTTAAAGTTAGCCAGCAGACAGCCTTTTTTGTTTCTCAGGTAATAGTTACCCCAAGGGTACATTGACTGAGTACGTCCGCCACGTGCCGCATATTCCCACTCTGCTTCTGTTGGCAGACGGAAATCGCTTTCAACCGCATATTTCTTTCTTTCGAGGAAATCTGTCAAATAACGTGATCTCCAGCTACAAAATGCTACAGCCTGTTTCCAGGTAACCCCAACAACCGGGTAATTACCAAACGAAGGATGAGCGAAATATCTTTTTGTCATTGGTTCGTTATAAGAATAAGAGAAATCCCTCATCCACACCAATGTATCAGGATAAACTTTCTGGCTGTATCTGTAAATGAAGGTGATTCTTGGTTTGCCTGCATTTTCGCGTTTTGCAGCTTCTTTAAGATCGAAACCCTGCACGCTGTAGCTGATCTTTTCGGGATCAATTTCTATTTTATTGTAGATCCTGTTGTCAGGAGCAAGCACAAGCTTGTTCAGCTTTTCCATTGTGCCTTTATCGTTCCATTTAATGTTTTTGGCTTTTGCCCAGTCTACAGCAGTATCACCATTCTGACTGGTTTTAAAGAACCCCAGTTCGATAGCTGCCAGGGAATCCCTTGTCCACCATACAAACTGGCGGTACTCATTGTTGGTGATTTCCGTTGCATCCATCCAGAAACCGTTAATGGATACCTGCTTGTTACGTGCGGTAAAGTTGTAGTTTATGTCTTCATCACTTGGGCCCATATGGAAGGTTCCGGGTGGTACATAAACCATACCTATTGGCTTATTCATACTTGTTCTGGCATTGGGCGAAACACCTACTAACTGACCATTATCAGGCACGCCCGATCCCTTGCCTTTTTTTGTGAAGCAGCCCTCAAAAACAAGGACCAGGGAGAATAGTAAAATAAGCGATAAGATTTGGCTTTTCATTCTATATCGATAATTAATTGGGTATTAAGCAAATGTAATAATTAAATGAACTGTTGAATTTTGCGCTCTGATGATTTTTTTAACAAAATCGTGCAAAACAGCTAACTCAACTACGAAAAACGGCTTTTTTTTCCACTTATTGTATTAACAAATACTTTTTTACTCGTGTTTTTCCGGTTTCTTTAATTTTTGAATAAACAGCTCCAACGACGCTTCCGGGGCGCTGCAACTGTAATTGGAGCACCAATATAAGAGCGTTTCGTCATTTTCAGACGTTTTATTTTCTAATAATGCATATTCGTTATTTTCTTTATCCGTAACCATAGAAACCTTACCGGGTAAATATATATGATTGACTTGTTTTAAGTAATCATTAGCTGCCTTACCCGCAATCGCAATCTCATTCCATCCGCGGGCAATTTGCTGCAGTAAGAATGCCCATACGCCAAAGGAAGTTGGATATCTTACAATGGCTGATCCGAGCGCCTGCACCATATTTTCAGCCCGAGTCCTCCATTTGGTTTCATTATAGATCACGGCCAGGTAATAAAGATTCAGCGCCATTACCGCATTCCCTGAGGGCACAGCTCCGTCATACACTTCCTTCTTGCGGAGCAAAACATCCTTTTGCGACTGACCGGTATAGTAAAAAAAGTCAGTTTCCTCCTCATCAAACTCATCTATTGCATATAAAAGGAGCTCTCTTGCCTGAGAGAGATAGCCATTTTCACCGGTTACTTCATGTAAATGAATGTACGCCTGGATTAAATACGCAAAATCATCCAGGAAGGCTGGGTATTTCGGCATATTTTCTTTCCAACTATGGTACCATTTATTTCCGTCTTTGAGATTTTTTTCCAAAAACTGGATTGAGCGCTCCGCTTTTTGAAGGTATTTGTCATTTCCCAGGGCGGCATATGCCTTACAATAAGCACTGATCATCAATGCGTTCCAGCCTAGTAAAATCTTATCATCCAATCCCGGCCGCACTCTTTTCTCGCGCACATTAAATAATTCCTGTCTGCAGATTTTCAGTAAATCCTCCAGTGCGTCATGCGATAATTCATTCCTTTCGGCTACCTCTTTTATCGTAGCAGGCAGCCAGATAATATTAGTATGCTCCCAATTTCCCCCTTCCTGTATATCGTAAACATTACAAAACAATTCCGCTTCATCACCGAGCACGTTGTGGATCTCCTGCCAGGACCATGTATAATACTTCCCTTCCACGCCTTCAGAATCGGCGTCAAGGGCACTGTAAAATCCACCTTCAGGCGAAAGCATTTCTCTTTCTGTATATTCGATTGTTTGATCAATAACGCTACGATAGGTGGAATTTCCGGTCAATTGATAGGCCTCACTGAGGACGGAAAGCAACAGTGCATTATCATAAAGCATTTTCTCAAAATGCGGAGCCAGCCATTTTTCGTCCGTGCTGTAACGGGCAAATCCGCCACCAATATGATCATAGATCCCGCCCTGTATCATCTTATCCAGGCTAAGGTTTACGTGCTGCAAAGCATCCTGATCATTGCTATAGTAGTAATACTGCAGTAAGTATTGCAATGAAAAAGTCTGGGGAAATTTAGGTGCACGTCCGAACCCGCCCCATGTTTTGTCAGCCGCTTTGAGCATATTTTCTGCCATCAATTTCGCGTTCTCCTTTGTAAACACCTGGGTGCTGCCAGGCGCAGACATGCCAAAAGAATTTGAAGCCTCAAGGTGTTCTGTCAGGTTGAATGCCTGTGTTTCAATTTCATCTCTTTTGTGTTTAAAAGCATCATTAACAGACGCCAATACCTGTCGCCAGCTCATCCTGTTGTATGCATTCACCGGCGGGAAATATGTTCCTCCATAAAAAGGTTTTTTATCCGGCGTGAGAAAAACGTTTAGCGGCCAGCCACCACCACCGGTCATCGCCTGAACTGCATCCATGTAAATATGATCAAGATCAGGGCGCTCTTCCCGGTCTATTTTAATGTTAATGAAATGCTCATTCATGATGGCTGCGGTATCTTCATTCTCAAAGCTTTCCCTTTCCATCACATGACACCAGTGGCAGGCAGAATAACCGATGCTAACCAATATGGGCTTATCTTCCTTAACTGCACGTTCAAGCGCTTCTTCACTCCAGGGATACCACTGCACAGGATTATATGCATGTTGCAGAAGGTAAGGACTGGTTTCATGGATCAGCCTGTTTGGTTCTTTTTTCATAGCTCTATTGTTATGTCAAAAATCACGTGTATTTATATAATGCTGCTATTTTTTTGTTTCCTTTGCCGCAGTTGCCTGATCTGCGGCGACAAAAACATGACTAAAATACCTGTTAAATGACCAAGTTGTTAAAACGGACACTGTTTAATTTTCTGGGACTGGATGGTTATCTTTCTCTGTTACAAAAAACCTACCTGCTTTCTTACAAAGCCGGTTTTCTTAAGAACAACCCTATATATGCATGGCATTATTTTGTAAAAAAACTTGTGAGAGAGGATGACACTGTTGTAGATATAGGTGCCAACCTGGGATATTTTGCAAGTGTATTTCTTGAAAAACTGAGTAGCAGTGGTCATTTATATTGTGTAGAACCTGTTGAACCATACAGAAAGCAACTACGCAAGATTACTGACGGCAAAAAAAATGTAACACTTTTTTCTTTTGCGCTGGGAAATGAGAACAAGGAAAGCATTCACTTAGGCATGCCTGCAGCTTTCAGTGACCTGGGTTATCTAAGGCACGGACTTGTAACCGTTGAAACAGATGAGCGCGCCATCGCCCAAAATATAACGTTCAACAGTTCTCTTAAGAAAGCGAGCGAGGTGTTTGCTCCTTTTACTAAGATCGATTATATTAAATGTGATATTGAAGGATACGAAACCGTTGTAATTCCGGAAATGAAAGATGCTTTATTAAAACATAAACCGCTGGTTCAGCTGGAAACCTGGCACGATAACCTGGCATTCATGATCAACTTTTTCAAAGAGATCGGGTTTGAACCATTTAACCTTGTCAACGGTAAACTGGTTTCATGCTATACACTTCCAATGGATCAGATCAATGGCAGCGATGTTTTATTTGTACCAAAGGAGAAGAGAGAAAGGATAGAAAGATTTCTTTAATGCGTGATGTTAGATGTACGGTGTACGATGTGAGGTGTGACAATATTCTGATTGCAAATGCAAATGGTTTGAGGCGTTAGGTGTGAGGTATAAGGAGGAAATCCTTCTTATTATAAATAACAAATTGAGCCCGCTAAATGTGATTAGCGGGCTCTTTTATTTTAAATCGATTGCACTTATGGCAATAAATTTATTTGGCTACATTTTGCTTGCTGAAAAATTGCTCTAAGGCTGCAACCATGCTTGGAGCCTGTGGTGCAGGAGCCTTAATGTCAACTTTAAAACCTGCCTCTTCAGCAAACTTCATTGTGTTGCTTCCAAAAGCGCCGAATGAAGTTCCGTTTTGCTGATAGTCAGGATAGTTATCCAGCAAACTCTTAATACCGCTTGGCGTAAAGAAGCAAATGATATCAAATTCAGTTTTATCCATCACCTCTTTTACTTCATTGCTGATAGTACGGTACATGAATGCAAGCTGAAATTCACAGTTATTCGCTTTCAACCAGTTTACAATGTCGTTATCCTGCTGATTCTCGCTGCACACATACAGGAAGCTTTCGTTGCTTTTATGTTTGTTTATAACATCAAACAGGCTCTTATTGGAACCATCGGCTCCGTAAAAAACCTTACGTTTTCTGTATAGGATAAACTTTTGTAAGTAAAG
Source organism: Danxiaibacter flavus (assembly GCF_041060425.1). Classification (NCBI taxonomy): domain Bacteria; kingdom Pseudomonadati; phylum Bacteroidota; class Chitinophagia; order Chitinophagales; family Chitinophagaceae; genus Danxiaibacter; species Danxiaibacter flavus. The sequence goes on along the minus strand of NZ_JAULBC010000008.1, from coordinate 421,285 downwards.
GGCAACGGCTTCGGTAACACAGAAATATTTAGTATCCTGGCTAATCGTAACCTTCATCTCTTCGCACATACGGAAGAAGTGATCGATAGCGTTCCGGCTGGTGAAAATAACAGCGGAGAATTTTGCTATATCTATCTTCTGTTTTCTGAAATCTCTGGCAGGTATAGCATCAAGACGAATAAAAGGGTGGAAAACCAATTCAAGGTTATGTTTCCTGGCTAGTTCAAAATACGGGGATTTATCGCTTTCAGGCCTTGGTTGGGTAATCAGAATTTTTCTAGCGCCTTTTACAGCATCTTGTGAATTTTTTGACCCGATCTTTACCATGCTGTTATTCTGAGTTAAAAATTTAGTTGTTTTTCATTATCAGGTTAAACAATACCTTATAGATGATCATCATGGGTACCATTTCAACTGCGCAAAGGTATATAAAAAACTGTAATGCACTTACTTTCAAGTTATTTCTGATAATTGACAGCGATGCAATGTACCTGTAAGCTATCATTAATACGATTATGCATAAAATAATAGTAATCAGAGTTTTGGCCACTTCGCCATCCGAAAAAGCGTAAAAAAGCAGCAACGGAAGGACTACAACTCCTAATATTTTGTTTATTAAAAAAACTATAAAAGCGTAGGTTTCAGCGGCGTCACGCACATTAAACACCCATCCGGCAAACTTTAAAAACAAGTATTTTACAATGTAAACGCCTGCCAGTAACCCTGAGCAATACAAAAGCGTTTGCCAAAAATCGGCTTTAACCCAATGATGCTCCAGTGATAAAAGTGTAATTAAAAGACCGCCTACCAGCACAAAGAAAATATTCATAAGCAGCGATGGAAGGGTGTCTTGCAAAAGCTGTTCGCGTGTTTGCTTCTGCCTGAAGGAAGTTTGAAAGAAAAGCCTGAATATGTTCTGAAAGTATTTGGGGAAGATAAACCGGATAAAGCCGAGAAACAGAAAGATGCCGACGAACACATAAAACAACTCATCCTTAGACTGTGGTTGTCTTACGGAATCAATTCTGAAAACGTGCTCTGCTTTTACAGGAAGAAAAGGCACTTCAAACACCTTGTTGTACAGCGTATCATTTTCCCATGTAATTATTCTTGGAGGAGCCGCTATTCTGCTGATTGAATCGGCCACTTTTCTTGCAGAATCCCGTCTGATTGAGTCCTGGAGCGATACGGATGCAGTGGGCACAGTTACCTGTTTATTCAGAACAGTGTCTTTTGACGTCTTTACAGCCGGAGGTTTTACCCGTTTGGATGAACTATCTTTTTGTGCTGTTGCAGCAAAAGGAAAAAGCAGCAGTAAAAAAAACAATTGGTAAATATACTTCATCCGTTCGTCTTCGGTTTTTGTCAGGATAATACATCCCCCTTCAAATGTGGGTTACATCCTTTTATCAGACCGCAAAAATAATGTGATAATAACTAAGTCAAATCTTTTTAAACACATCTTCATGGTTATTTTATTTTTGCGGGTATGCCTGGCATTTATATTCATATTCCATTTTGCAGGAAAGCCTGCCACTATTGTAACTTTCACTTCAGTACAAACACAAAGCAAATACAGGCTATGAGTGAGGCCATTGTCCATGAAGCCGAATTGCGGAAAGATTACATTTCAGGCAAAGTGGAAACAATTTATTTTGGAGGAGGAACACCGTCTCTTCTACCACTTGAAGACTTATCCAAACTAATTGCCACTTTCAAAAAGCTTTTTGATGTTGATCCCGATGCGGAAATTACACTTGAATCTAACCCCGATGATATTACTGCAGAAAAGCTCGCCGGATGGAAAGAGGCTGGTGTCAACAGGCTAAGCATCGGCATTCAATCTTTTTTTGAAGAGGATTTGAAATGGATGAACCGCGCCCACAATGCAACTCAGGCAGAAGCGTGCATTCATCTCGCACACCAGGCTGGGTTTGACAATCTCACAATTGACCTGATCTATGGAACACCTACGTTGACAGATGAACAGTGGAAGCATAATGTTGACAAAGCGCTTTCGCTCGGCATTACACATCTTTCCTGTTATGCGCTAACCGTTGAAGCAAAAACTGCGCTTGCCGATATGATAAAGAAACACAGGATTGAAGATGTGAGTGCTGACAAGCAAGGTCATCAATTTGAATTGCTGATGCAATGGATGCAAGAAGCCGGCTGGGAGCACTATGAAATATCCAATTTTGCAAAGCCTGGTCACCGCAGCAGGCATAACAGCAGCTACTGGAAAGGCGCATCTTATCTTGGCCTTGGCCCTTCCGCGCATTCTTTTAACGGCACATCGCGCCAATGGAATGTGGCAAATAATGCTTTATATCTTAAAAGCATTGAGCAGAATATTGTCCCTTTCGAAATTGAGCAACTCACACCCGAGCAACAATTGAATGAGTACATTATGACGAGCCTGCGTACTATGGAAGGATTGTCAGTTCCTTATGTGCAGCTGCATTGGTCGGACAAACAAGCTGAAGAAATTGTCAGGGACGCAGAAAAGTTTTTACAGCACAATTTAATGGAGCATAAAAACGACCGTCTCATTCTTACACAAAAAGGCAAATTAATGGCTGATGGAATTGCAGCGGATCTCTTTAGATAGACATGTGTCTTAAACCAGCAATTGTTCTACCTTATCAAAAGCCTCTGCCGCAGGAATGTGCTGCCACAGGATGTTATAAATATTATTCAGCACCGGCATATGAGCCCCTACTGTTTCGTTGGCTTTAAACATACATTTACTGGCATTATAACCTTCGGCCACCATGTTCAATTCTAATTGTGCTGCTTTTACGGAATAACCCTTACCGATCATATTGCCGAACATGCGATTACGGCTATAAAGCGAGTAACAGGTAACCAACAGATCTCCTAAATAAGCAGACGCGGAGTAATTGATATGTTCTTTCTCCTCATCATTGTTGGCGTGATATACCTTGCGCAGAAAACCGGTCATCTCATTTGCACAGTTGGCAATGTAAACACTCAGGAAATTATCGCCATATTCAAGTCCGTGTACAATCCCTGCGCCCAATGCATATACATTTTTTAATACCGCAGCATACTGTGCACCTATCACATCATGATTCACGATAGTATTGATGTAAGGCGTCTTAAAACAGTCCGCTATACGTTGGGCGTAAGCTTCATCAACACCGCAGAATGTCAGATAAGAAAGCTTTTCAGCCGCCACTTCCTCCGCATGGCAAGGCCCAAGTATTGCAAAGTAATTTTCAAGGTTTACATTAAAATCATTGAAAAGATACTCGTTCAACAACAGATTGCTGTCAGGCAGAATGCCTTTAACTGCAGATAATATTTTCTTGCCGGCGAAAGCATCTTTGTTTAAGACGTTTAACGTGTTATGAATAAATGCCGACGGAGATGCAATAAGCACTATTTCGGAATTCTCCACAATATATTCCAGGCTGCTGCTCATATCCAGTAAGCTGGTATTGAAAAAAGCTGTACTTAAGTAATGTGGATTATGCTTTCGGCTGCCAATATGCTGTATCGTGTCACTATTTCTTACCCACCATTTTATCTGCTGATGATTGTCTGTAAGAATCTTCGCCAGCGCAGTGGCCCAGCTCCCGCTTCCTATAATTCCGAATTGCATACACACTAATTTATTGGTTCTACACAGCAAACTTAGCAAACCTTAAAGTAAAAGGCAATTCAATATCATCAGAGTGTGGATCAAATACTTCTCAAGAAGTACGATTTACGAAGTACGAAGTACCTAGTTCGAGACTTACTCCTTTTTGTGGATGCCCAAAGAACCAAAGATTAGAGCGCATGGAACCAGGTTAAAGCAACAGCGGAAGTTTGCAAAACATTTAGTCCGCCAACTTCCGCTGTTATTATAATTGTAGCCGCTTCTGCATCAGCGTTAAGCTTTACGCTTTAGGCTTTAAGCTTTCTAATAATCCACTACCTGCTCAATAATTGCTTCAGGTATTTCGCGCCACTCGTATTGCTGGTTACGCAACTGAGGCTCGAAACCTGCTTCGCGAATGGCATTCTGGATTGTGGTTGAGGTAAAGCGATGCGGAGCACCTGCAGCACTTACCACATTCTCTTCAATCATAATGCTGCCCCAATCGTTGGCGCCAGCATTTAAACAGATCTGCGCAGTTTGTTTACCAACTGTCAGCCAGCTTGCCTGGATATTCTTCACGTTTGGCAACATGATACGGCAAATAGCGATCATGCGGATATACTCTTCGGCCGTGGTCAGGTTGTGCACACCACGGATGCGCGTCAATAAGGTATCAACATCCTGGAAAGTCCATGGAATGAACGCTAAAAATCCTTTTGCATTCTCAGGCTTTTTCGCTTGCACTTCGCGAAGGCGAACCAGGTGAATAAATCTTTCTTCCAGCGTTTCCACGTGACCAAACATCATCGTTGCACTTGTTGTGATGTTCAGTTTGTGAGCCTCATGCATGATATCCAGCCACTCATCAGCGCCGCATTTTCCTTTGCTGATCAATCTGCGCACGCGATCCACAAGAATCTCCGCACCAGCACCCGGTAATGAATCAAGACCAGCTTCTTTCAGGGCCACCAATACATCATGATGACTCATTTTTTCCAGTTTACAAATATGTGCAACTTCCGGTGGGCCGAGCGCATGCAATTTGATTGTTGGAAATTCCTGCTTTATCTGGCGGAAAGTATTTGTATAAAAATCAAGTCCAAGTTCCGGGTGGTGGCCGCCTTGTAACAGCAACTGATCACCGCCATACTTAATCGTCTCGTTTATCTTGCGACGATAAGTATCCATATCGGTTATATAGGCGTCTGCGTGACCCGGTATGCGGTAAAAATTACAAAACTTACAATTCGCAATGCACACGTTCGTAGTGTTCACATTACGGTCAATCTGCCAGGTAACTTTACCATGAGGTACCTGCTTTTTCCTTAACTCGTCAGCGATAAACATCAGTTCCGTTAGCGGGGCATGTTCAAATAAGAACATCCCTTCCTCTATACTTAAAAACTCAAAGTTCAGCGCCCTGTTATATAACTCATCTAGCTTCATCATGCAATTTTAATTAATCGGTTTCAAAGTCAACATTCAAGCTCTTATGGCAGATGTATATCGAATTGCAGGCAGAATTATTTTATTGCAATTATGCAGTTTCCTGTGTCATTTTTTCCGCGTTCTCGGCAACCTGTAGCGCTTCAATAAACTCATCCAGATCACCATTAATTACGGCATCGAGATTATAGGAGGTTAGACCGATTCTGTGATCGGTAACCCTTCCCTGCGGCCAGTTGTACGTGCGTATTTTGGCACTTCTGTCGCCGGTGCTTACCATTGTTTTTCTATGACGGGCAATTTCTTCTTCCTGTTTACGCACTTGTTCTTCATAAAGACGGGTACGTAACATTGTCATTGCTTTCTCGCGGTTGCCAAGCTGCGTACGTTCAGTCTGGCATATCACCACCGTACCTGTAGGTAAGTGCGTAAGCATTACTTTCGTTTCTACCTTGTTTACGTTCTGTCCACCGGCACCACCACTTCGTGCCGTTTCCATTTTCACATCACTTTCTCTCAGCTCAAAATCAATCTCTTCAGCCTCAGGCATCACAGCCACTGTAGCAGCCGACGTGTGCACACGTCCCTGTGTTTCTGTATTAGGCACACGCTGTACACGATGCACGCCGCTTTCAAACTTCAGTGTTCCGTATACATCTTCGCCCTCAACCTCTACCACAACTTCTTTATACCCTCCAACTGTTCCTTCGCTTTCACTGGCGATGGAAGTCTTCCAACCCTTCTTCGCACAATAACGTAAATACATGCCTAATAAGTCGCCGGCAAACAGGCTGGCTTCATCGCCACCTGTACCCGCGCGAATTTCAAGCATCGCATTCTTATCATCCTGCGGATCTTTTGGGATCAGCAGCTTTTTCAGCTCTTTTTCCAAACTATCCTTCTTCTCTTCCAATTCCGGCAGTTCCATTTTTGCAAGTTCCCGCATCTCTTCGTCATTTCCATTTAAGGCCTCTTTGCCAAAATCGTAATCAGCCAACACTCTTTTATACTGTTCAAATGGCTGAACGATTTTTTCGAGCTGGCGATATTCCTTACTCAGCCTGCTGAATTCTTTATTATTACTAACAATATCCGGGTTGGTCAGAGCTACGCCTACCTGCTCGAATCTTGCTTTTATGGCTTCCAGTTTGTCTAACATGTATGTTTATATATGATTGGTACTAGTCACAGCCAGGAAATTGTGTTCGAAAGTGAACAGGTTGCATCCGGGTGTATACGATTAACAACGGGTTTGCCTGCTTACATTACTATTTTCGGTTACAGCATTTTTACTCCTGGCCGGCACAATTACATTACAAAAGTAATTACCAGCTTTTGCGGCGGCAAAATTAAGTGTTTTATTACGCTTTTCAGCCGGATTTTACAAGTCTCTGCCAACGGCCTCTTACAGCGCCGATATCCTTGCACCACATTTTTCCCTTATATGTTTGCAAATGCATACCATCCTATCTTTACAAAATGGGAAGTTTGAAATTCAAGGCAGACAAGATCTTTACAGGAGAAAACTTTATCGGCAACTCAGTATTGATCACAGACGAGAGGGGCATAATCCAGGAAATTGTACCGGAGGCCGACGCAGGCGACGGCGTGCAGCAATACAAAGGAATTCTTTCGCCGGGATTTGTGAACTGCCATTGTCATTTGGAACTGAGCTTCTTAAAGGGACTTATTCCCGAAGGAACCGGCTTGGTAGACTTTGTGATTAATGTGATGACCAGGCGGAGTTTTCCAATGGACGAGATTGAAACTGCGATTGCGAAAGGAGAACAGGAAATGATCGAAAACGGGATTGTTGCCGTTGCGGACATTTGCAATGATGCATCAACATTGAATCAAAAACTTCGAAATAATCTTCGCTACCTGAATTTTATTGAGGTGAGCGGATTTATTCCTCCATCTGCTGAAAAACGTTTTGAACAGGGCCAACAGATCCTCAATCGGTTTATACAATCCGGACTGGATGCAAGTGTTATTGTGCCACATGCCCCGTACTCAACTTCTACTGAATTAATGAAGTTGATCAATGCTGAAGCTGCGGGGAAAGTACTTTCTATGCACAACCAGGAAACCCTGCAGGAAGAAACTTTCTTTACTACAGGCATCAGCGAGTTCAGAAAGCTGTTTGATTTCTTTAAAATGGATATCTCTTTTTACCAGCCACCCGGAGTGAACAGTCTGTACGCAACCCTTCCGCATCTGAACATGCCCAAAAATATCTTGTTAGTCCACAATACATTTACCGGACCTGAAGATATCTTCCTCGCTCATCAGCATTCAGAGGATTATGCGCAGGATCTGTTCTTTTGTACCTGCATCAATGCCAACCTTTATATAGAGGACACAACACCGCCGCTTGAACTGCTTCGGAAAAATAACTGCACCATTGTTTTGGGGACAGACAGCCTTGCAAGCAACCACAGCCTGAGCATTTGGGATGAAATCAAAAGTATTCACCAGCACTTCCCTAACATCGAACTGGAGGAAATACTTACCTGGTCGACCGCCAATGGCGCCAAAGCACTACTAATGGACAAGGAATTGGGATTCTTTGAAAAGGGAATGCAACCCGGAGTGATTGTGCTCCCTGATTGGGACGGGGACCAAAAGATTAAGAGGTTAGTCTAGACCAGGATTTTGGGGATGAAGGGATTGACGGGATTTTATTTGGAGGTATTAGGTGTCAGGCATAAGGCTTGAGGCTTGAGGCTATACCTCTTACGATCTTACTTTCTTACTATCTTACACGTCTTTTTTTCTTACGGTCTTACGGTCTTACGGTCTTACGGTCTTACGGTCTTACGGTCTTACGGTCTTACGGTCTTACTATCTTACTATCTTACGATCTTTTTATCAGCACCAATCCTGCAAGAATCAACACCGCACCAATGATCTTTTCGGTTGTGATCGATTTCACCACTGAGCCAAACAAGCCGTAGTGATCGATTATAAGAGAGGCAAATATTTGTCCGCTTACTACCAGCGCGAAAGTCAGGGCGACACCTTGCTGTTGGTTAACCCAGGTAATGTAACCGACGAAGATGGCGCCGATAACTCCGCCCATCCAGATATACCAGGGATAAGTTGTGGAAGGTTTAATATGGACAACCGCTTGGGTGTTAACGCTGAAATTTAAAATGAGCAAACAAACAAAGCCTACAAAAAAGCTCATCAAAGAGCCCATTAACGGACCGCCAATCTGTCTACCCAATTTTGTATTTAAAACAGCCTGAATAGGAATAAAAGTGCCAATAATCAATGTTAGCAGCATGAGCAGGTAGCGCATTGGTATTTCTTTAACAATAATAAAATCCGAAAGTAAATAAAAATACAGTTACACAGAGCTTCACGAAGGAAACACCGAGAGTTGCACGGAGAAAGGCGCAGACCACCTAAACGAATTGCAATCCGGCAATGATGCATGTACAATTGAGAATTTTCAGCACCCTTAATAGAGCCAAGAAAAGTGTAGTGTGCTCAAAGCCAGGCACTTCGTACCCGCCTGAATGTTTCATACGGGCAGGCTTCGTAACTCGTACTTAATATAAACTGCCCAACGCGAAATAACATGGACACTCCACAAACTTGCCGATGGTATTCCCAACGCATGACTTTTATCATATTTGTATATACAAATAAAGTTGTAAATTTGCAGATCATGAAAACAAATGATTGTAGATATTCCGAATGTCTTTATTTCTCATCCGCGGCTTTTGCGAGGCAAATTGAAAAGCTGGCACAGGAAAGCTGGAAGCCGGTAGATCTTTCGCCGAGTCATGCTTACATGCTGATGATGATCATTGAAGACGCCGGGATCCAACCGGGTATTCTTGCAGAGAATTTAATGCTCACACCCAGTACCATCACGCGTTTGATAGAAAAACTGGAAAGCAAGAAACTGGTTGTAAGAACATCTGAAGGTAAGGTTACCAATGTATATCCTACTCCAAAAGCAAAAGAATTATTCCCGCTGCTGAAACAATGCAGTCAGAAATTCAATGAGGCATATTCAGCAATTCTGGGCAGGGAAGAAAGCTCAAGATTGGTTCAGACGATGAATAAATTGACAGATAAGTTTACGGTGCTGGAGTAGATTGTATATACAAATATCACATAATCTCTTTTTAAATCATTCAAACTTAAAAAAATGAAAGCAGGCATTATTGGTTCAGGTATTGTTGGCCAGGTGCTGGCCAAAGCTTTTAAGCAGGAAGGTTACGAAGTTTTATTGGGTACACGCGATGTAACCAAAGAAGATGTGGTAAAATTCGGCAGCGAGAATGCCGGCATAGCTGTAGGAACTTTTGAAGATGCCGCACGGTTCGGAGACATTATAGTGCTAAGCGTCAAAGGGACGGCTGCTGAAGAGGCTGTTCGTCTTGCTGGTAAATACAATTTTGAAAACAAAATTGTGATTGATACCACCAATCCGATCGCCGACCAGCCTCCGGTAAATGGTGTTCTACAGTTTTTTACAGGCCCGAATGAATCACTGTTGGAAAAGCTACAGGCGCTTGTTCCATCTGCAAAATTTGTCAAGGCATTTAACAGCGTTGGCAATACGCTGATGTATAAGCCACAGCTAAAAGACAAACCTACCATGTTCATTGCCGGAAATGATGAAGAAGCCAGGAAAACTGTTACAGATATCGTTTCTTCTTTTGGCTGGGAAACAGCAGACATGGGCAAGGCCGAAGCGGCACGTGCAATTGAGCCTTTGTGTATGCTCTGGTGCATACCGGGATTTTTACAGAACGACTGGCAGCATGCATTTAAATTATTAAAAACTTAATTCATCATAAAAAATCCAACATCCTATAACATAAAATAACAGGAGTAATACTATGGAGTTAACAAGAAAGTCCAGCAAAGTTTTGAGAGAAACGGTAGTGGATAAAACAAACAATTGGTTATCATATAAAAATTACAGACAATTAATTGATGACTTATTAAAAGAAGGAAAAACAACAGGCGTCAACCAATCGGAAGCCCTGTTGAATTACGCGAAACTGAATGTGGCCCGCATGAACAGGCTCGATAAGACAATTGAGCTCGATGGGGAACTTGAAAATGTAGTGGCACAAATAACATCACCACAGGTTTGGCTGGTAATTGTTGAAGGATGGTGTGGAGACGCATCTCAAATTGTGCCCTTATTTCCTAAGCTCGCTGAACTGAACAGCAATATTGAAATCCGCTTTTTATTGAGAGATGAACATCTCCCACTAATGGATCAATATTTGCAAAATGGCAAAAGCAGAAGTATTCCTAAATTAGTCGTGGCAAACAACCAGGGCGAAGAGTTGTTTAACTGGGGACCAAGACCTGCGGCTGCACAAGAGCTTTACGATCACCTGAAAGCAAATGACGCCAGCTACGATACCATTAAAGAAGAAATTCATCGCTGGTATTCAAAAGACAAAACACAAAGTGTTCAGGCGGAGTTGACGCAGCTGTTAAAGGAGAATCTGTAAAAGTTGTACGTTGTAAGTAATACGTTGTACGTTTTTTGGTGTGAGGCTTGAGGTTTGAGGCGTGGGCTTAAGGCATGGAAAGGTTGAGGCGCATTAAGCCAAAGAACTAGAAAAGAAACAAGGGAAACGTTGTACGTTGAAGCCCTATTGCACATTTTTTTAAGACAGCTTTGGATTGAGACTTTGCTGATAGCTGATAGCTATAAAAACTCTAACTAATGAAATACAAACTTTTAGGAAGATCGGGATTAAAGGTATCGGAATTGTGCCTTGGCACGATGGGATTTGGGACAGAGAGTGGATGGGGCGCCGACAAAGAAAGCAGTTTTGCCATAATGGAGGCATTTGGCAATGCGGGTGGGAATTTCCTGGACACTGCGAACATCTATAAACTCGGAACGAGTGAAAAGATCATTGGTGAGTTTGTCAGCTCACGCGACAGGGATTACTGGGTAATTGCCACCAAGTATTCATTGAAGGACAACACTACCAACCCAAACGCTTCCGGCAACAACCGGAAGAATATGATGCGCAGTGTAGAAGAGAGTTTGAAACGATTGAATACGGATTTCATTGATGTATTATACTTACATATCTGGGATGACCTTACACCGGTTGATGAAATATTACGCGGACTGGATGATTTGATCAGACAAGGCAAAGTGAATTACGCAGCCATCAGTGATACACCGGCCTGGATTGTAAGCAAGGCAAATACATTAGCGGAATTGATGGGCTGGAGCCAGTTTATCGCTTTACAGGTGGAATACAGTTTAATTCAGCGCACACCGGAAAGAGAATTACTTCCCATGGCAAAGCATTATGGTATGACGTTAACGCCATGGGCTCCTTTGGCTGGAGGCGCATTGACCGGAAAATACTTACGGGGAGATATCGGCCGGATAAAACCGGAAAGCAACAGGCTGAACGAAAACAGCGCACGCATTACAAAAGAAGTGATTGCAATTGCGGATAAATTAAATGTTTATCCCTCTCATGTTGCGTTGCAATGGACAAGGCAACAAGGCATTTCTTCTATTCCGATTGTAGGCGCAACAAAGCTTTCTCAACTGGAAGAGAACCTGAAAATGATTGATCTTGTTTTGAGTGAAGAAGATCTGCGACGATTGGATGAAGCAAGCAAAATTAACCTGGGCTTCCCGGGTGAGTTTTTTAGGGAAGATGGGGTGAGGCTGAACAACTTCGGCGGCTTTTATGATAAGATAGAAAGGCGGTAACCACGGAGACAGGGAGACACTGAGATGTACAACGTATATTAGAAGAATTATGCAACAAGGATAAAATTGAGTTGTAAAACAAAGGTGTTGACCCTTGCTTCTAAAATTTAGATTTTGCTAAACGTATTTCGCGGTGTTTCTTTGTGTCTCCGCGTCTCCGTGGTTCAAAAAATATGCAGTTTCCCTTCACCATACAACTCGGCTCAATTACCATTCTTTGGCACACCATTTTTGAAACGCTTGGCTTCTTTATTGGCTTTCGCTATTTCTTGTGGTTACGCAAACAGCAAGGCGATACCATACAATCCTCTAACAGGATCTGGATCTTAACAGGTGCAATTTTTGGTGCACTGTTCGGCAGCAGGCTGATTGGCGGACTAGAAAATTTCAACGCACTTCAACATGCATCCAACAAATGGCTTTACTTCTACAGCAACAAAACCGTGCTGGGTGGTTTTCTCGGCGGACTGGCAGGAGTAGAATTGACCAAAAAAATAATCGGCGAAAAACACTCTTCCGGCGATCTCTTCACTTACCCTATGATCCTCGCATTAACCATTGGTCGCGTTGGCTGTTTTAGTATGGGCATCCACGAAGAAACTTATGGCTCACCTACCACAAGTATTTTAGGAATGTATTTAGGCGATAATGTTAAAAGACATCCCGTATGCTTGTATGAGATTGCATTTCTCCTTATGCTATGGCTATGCCTCGTTGCGTTTGAAAAAAGATATCCGCTTGCCGACGGCGCACGATTCAAAATATTCATGATCGCGTACTGCTTTTTCAGATTAATACTCGACTTTGCAAAACCACGCTATACATTGGTACTCGGGCTTTCCACTATTCAACTCACTGCACTGGCAGGACTCGTGTACTATTACCGGTATTTCATACAGCCTTCGCTGTTGGCTGTGAGCTATCAGCAATCAGCAATGAGCCGGAATACAAGTGATCTTTAAATAAGAAATTACAAGGTTAGAATTATATCATTAAAAACAACGAAGCTAGCGGTGACAAGCTGATAGCGAATAGCTCGTAGCTGACAGCTACCCCACTTCCGGCAGTTCATTCCATCTTGTTGTATAACGGGGGCTACGAAATTCCTGGCGCATCTTCCAGTTGCGGTCAGTGCCGCTGGCGGCAAACTTCAAGGCATCATCGCGCATGCTGAAATTGATGTTATCCATCATGGCCATTAACATCCTGTTCTTTTCCTTCTGCTGAGACTCGTCAATAAACAAATTGCCCTGAATGCTTGAATCATCTACAATTCCACTCAGCATCACGCCGGCTTTTTTGTACTTCAACCCTTTTACATACACCTGTTCTGTTAATTGTAGCGCAGGCTTGATCAGCTCCTGCGTTATAGATGTTGCATAAGGAAGTACAATATGCCTGCTTACGGTAGTACCATGTGAATATTTTTCATCTGGCTTTCGTTCTTCGCGCGGCACCACGAATACACTTACAACACTCGCTGCACCATATTGCCGCCTCAATTTTTCAGCAGCCCTTGAAGTGTACGTTGCAACCGCTTCCTTTATATCCTGCAGATCTGAAACCGGCGTTCCAAACATGCGCGTCGTGGCGATCATCTTCTTGGAGTCCAGCTCATCGTCCATATCAATTGCATGATAACCTTTCAATTCTCTGATCAATCGCACACCTACCACACCCCCAAGATTTTTCCTTGCCCATTCTTCGGGCATCCTGCTTAATTGATAAGCATCGTCAATTCCCCACTTCACCAGCTTTTCAGCATAACTTCTCCCTACACCCCAAATTTCACTTACCGGCGTTCTTATCAAAGCCTCCGTAATGATTTCAGGATCATTTAATACTAATACGCATTGTGTTTTCTTTTTGTTCTTTTTCGCCAGCCTGTTGGCCAGTTTACTCAGCACTTTAGTTGGAGCCACGCCAATTGAGACAGCGATTCCGGTCCATTGTTCAACTGTGTGACGCATGCGCATGGCTGTTTCATGCAATTGTTCAGCAGGAATATGCTGCATGTCAATAAAGGCCTCATCAACAGAATAAATCTCTACGTTGTTTTTGCCAACCATTTCACGTAAGGTTTCCATTACGCGCCAGCTTAAATCACCATACAGATTGTAGTTAGAAGAAAAAGCTTCGACACCATGTTTCTCAATGACCGGTTTTGCCTGGAAATAAGGAACAGCCATCTCAACACCAAGTGCCTTAACTTCATCACTCCGCGAAACAATACACCCATCATTATTGCTAAGCACTACCACAGGCCTGTTCATCAGATCAGGCCTGAACACCCGCTCACACGAGCAGTAGAAACTGTTACAATCAACTATGGCTTTCATTTAGCTGTGAGCTGTCAGCTATAAGCTTTCAGCAACTGTTTAATTTTGATCAACTTAACTGCTCTTTTGCCTGCGCTTTGCAAGTACGAATTACGAGGTACGAAGTACGTTAGGTGCATTAACTTAATTTCTATCGATCACGCGTAATGCTTAACCAGTTTCTTAAATCATTCGCACATTTGCATATTTGCACATTTACTAATTCGCCATCATTTTCAATTATCCCTTTTCAATTTTCAATTCATTCTCGCATTTGCATATTTGCACATCCACCAATTCGTCCTCATTTTCAATTTTCAATTCTCAATTCATTTACCCATTTGCATATTCGCACATCTGCACATTAATACTTGATCCTCCTCCTGTTTGCTTGCTGCGCCGGCGCCGTTGCGGCCTGCAGCGCCGCATCCAGTATATGAATAACGCAGGTAACAACACCCCAGGCGCGATATTCAGTAAATTCACCCATATCTATATCACTGTACTTTTTATTTTCGGCCATCAGGGAGACGCGATTCATCGTTTGCTGATAGCGCCTCACAAGAAGATCCCCGTTAACAGCCGCGACAATTATCTTTCCGTTGGTCGCCCGGATGCTTTTATCAACAATTAGTATATCACCATTTTGTATACCGGCGCCCACCATCGCATCGCTGTTCATGCGAAAGAAAAAAGTGGCCGGTTTATTACGGATAAGTTGCTCATTTAAATCAATGCCGCGCTCCATATAATCATCTGCAGCGGCACCAAAACCAGTGGCATTGGCTGTCTTAACATCCCACTGGTTAAAATCTTTAGAACCCTTATAAGCGGGTTCATAAAATTCTTCCCTATCCATATAATTTATTTTTGAATTACTAATTTATTTAGCAATTTTATGCTAAATTTATTGTCTGAAAAAATTTTTCTTGGGCGGCAGAAGACCGGCATTTGATAAGACAAAGAAGATGAAGATTTTACGCCCGGAAACTATTTAAACCAATTTCAAACATTTAAAACACGAAAGAATGAGCTACCAGTTAACCTTCACTTCGTCGATTCCTGTTGTTGCTTCATATTACGAGGCTGAATATATATTGATCGCAGAACCTTCTGCAGAAGCGCGGGAAATGATCATGGCTGAAAAATATTTCTTTCATCAGGATTACCAGGATGATAGTGCATTGACCACGAAGCCTTTTATTAAAGTGGCATGTTTTAATGCGCGTGAAGAAATGGAAGACACCATTATCCGCTGGATGCACAGGATCGTCAGCATGCAGGAATCATTTGAAGTTATGCTGAACAATTACAGCGGGTTTCCGCCGCATACCATCTACGCGCGGGTGCAATTCACTGAACCTTTTAAAAAGCTGGCGACACAGTTTTCTGCAATTGATCAATATCTTTTAAGCAATGGTTGCAAACCATTGAGCTTTAGCAAACATCCACATGTTACAATAGCAAGGAAATTGCATGAACGTGTATATGAAAAGGCAATGCTTGATTATTCGCAACGATCATTCTTCGCCTCATTTTATGTAAATGAATTGGTGCTCCTAAAAAGGCGATCAGAAAACGAACCTTACAGGCAGGTGTACAAATTTGGGCTGACGCCTGTACAACATCCATTGTATGACTGATAAAACTTTAACCTATGCAGGTAAAAACACTAGCCGAATTTAAGAGTGAAGTCTTAAGATCAAAAGAATCTAAATTGGTGGATAGCCTTGTCCCTATACAATACCTACTTGTTCTTGAGCCTCACGAGGAACTGTATAACCGCATTAAAGATATCAAAGAAGAATTTGCAATAAAGTTTGATTGTCCTGTTGCAAAGCACTCCAAGCCGCATATAACGCTGGCCAATTTTGTGCAGTATGACTTATCAGAATCCCGTATTATTAATAAACTGCGTTCAATAGCCAATCAGATAAGTCCGTTTAAAGTTGACCTGGACGGTTTTGGTAGTTTTCCTGAACACACTATTTACATTAATGTGTCGACAAAAGTAAAAATTGTTGAAGCAGTGAGGGAAATAAGACAGGCACAGCGTCTGATGAAAATCGATCAGGCAAATAAGCCATATTTCATAACGGAGCCGCATTTAACAATAGCACGAAAATTACTTCCCTGGCAATACCAAAAAGGATGGCTGGAACTGAGTAACACGCACTTTACGGGCGGCTTTATGGCAGACAATATGTTGTTGCTGAAAAGAGGGTCAGACAGGGAGTTTAACAGGTACAAAGAAATTGCAAGATTTTCTTTTGAAGGAAAAAAGATAACAAGTGCAGTGCAGGCAACGCTTTTTTAATTGATAATTGAGAATGGAGAAGTGAAAATGATCAGAGAGAAAACGTTTCGGTGGACTAACGCGAAGCTTACTTAAAGAGTTGGCCGAAAACTTTTTGATTCGCCACATTCAGGTGTTTTTTGTTACACAGAGGAAGCCACGAGAAGACACAGAGTTCCACAGAGGTTTTCATTGTCAATTTTCTCCGCCTGAATGACTTCAGTCGGGCAGGAACTTTCAATTGTCAATTAAGCCTGCTGCACCTTTCACTATTCACTATTGACCATTCACTATTTTTTTATTATGAAAAACATTGAACACAATCCCAACGAAAAGCCCCGGCCGCAGAATAAAGACAGGGATGATTATTTTAAGGGCAGGGGTGCACAGTTCAACACGAAAAATAAATTTTTAAAAACTGAAAGAGTTAAAGAACATATAGAGGGCATCGATGACTGGACAGAACATAACACAGAGACAACCTACATAGAAGAACACGGCAAAACACTTGTGAACAAAGTAGAGAGTCCTGATGTAGGAATGTTCTACAGCATGAATCCTTACCAGGGATGTGAGCACGGTTGCATTTACTGCTATGCGCGCAACTCTTTTGAATATTGGGGATATAGTGCGGGGCTGGATTTTGAAAGAAAGATCATTGTAAAGAAGAATGCGCCTGAATTGCTACGCAAATTCCTGATGAATCCGAAATGGGAATGCCTGCCAATTTCGTTAAGCGGTAATACAGATTGCTATCAGCCTGCTGAAAAAAAATTCCGTATTACGCGACAGCTTCTTGAAGTATGCCTGGAGTTTAATCAGCCTGTTGGCATGATCACCAAGAATGCAGGCATGTTGCGCGACAAAGACATTATCCAGGAGATGGCCAAACGGAAGCTGATAAGCATTCTTGTTTCCATCACATCCTTTAATGAGGATTTGCGCAGGGTTATGGAACCACGCACCACAACAGGTCAGCAAAGGCTCCGCATTATTAAAGAGTTAAGTGACGTAGGCGTCCGTATGGGTGTGATGCTTGGGCCAATGATTCCCGGATTGAATGAACATGAGATGCAACGCATCATGAAAGCTGCAAGCGAAAACGGCGCCACTTTTTCTGCTTATACTTTTATCAGGTTGAATGGGTCCATTCAATTTTTGTTTCACGACTGGCTTTACAAAAACTTTCCGGACCGCGCTGATAAAGTATGGCACCTGATCCAAAACGGCCACGGCGGGCAGGTAAACGACAGTCGCTTTGGCGTGCGTATGCGCGGAGAAGGCCCCATCAGCGACCTGGTGCGTCAGCAGTTTCACAAATACAATAAGCTTTACAACCTGAATGCAGAAAGATGGGAACTGGATTGCAGCAAATTCAGAAGGCCGGGCGAGCAGGGCAGATTGTTTTAGCCATAGAAAGACCGTAAGACAGTAAGACATGTAAGACGCGTAAGATGACTGTTGAAAGTTTGGCAGATTCATGAATTGAAAAACTCTTACTATCTTACGGTCTTACGATCTTACTGTCTTACTGTCTTACTGTCTTACTGTCTTACTGTCTTACTGTCTTACGGTCTTACGGTCTTACGGTCTTACATATTAACCGGCATTAAATAGTTGCATCTTGGGTTGTATGCTAATCTGCCTGCGCAGCCACTTTATTCTTTAAATCAGCCATCCCTTTGTGTTCCGTTAATAACTTAAATAAGCTTTTATATATGTAAAAATCCCAGCCTTCCCTGCAATTTTCGTAGCATTCTACTTCAGGAACAAGCCCAACATGCGTCATTGTAATTGAGGTTGAGTTGTCGTTAGATTCTATATCCCATACAACTTCAGTACCATTCCATTCTTTTTTATCATTCTGCCAGTGCAGGTAGCAGTCTGTTACTTTCCAGACAATTTTCTTACCGGGAATAACTTCCGTTACTTTAAAGGTTACAAACGTTTCGCCAAAAGTAACTGTAAAAACATCATCCGGTTTTTCTGAACTGCCGGTGTAACCTTCCGTCCACCACCCAGGCACTTTGCTGATTGCCTGTTCAGCTGTCTTTGCATCAGCATTTACTGTAATGCTAGCGGTGTAGTCTTTGTGTTCCATATGGTTTCTTATTAAATTAAGTATATCATTTAATGGGTCAATGTTTTCATACACAGGTTTATTTTCAATCACCATAAAATATTCTCCCAAAAGGTTACTGGCATCAAAAGTCTCCTTCTTATATTCTCCTGCGTTATAAGCTGCTGTGACAGTTTCGCCCGATGTTGATTTGACATCGACAAACAGATAACCATCTATATAATCCGGTAAAGCATCGTTCTTAAAATATAAGATCCCTTCATATTTTCTGTCGCCGCTAAAGATCCTGCCAAATATTCCTGTGCCCGGCAAACCTTTACCTTCGGTGATGAGTTTGCATAAACTTTCCTTCACGTAAAAGCTCCATCCCTTTATACAATCAGGATAGCATTCCAGTTGCGGAGTCAATCCTTTATGTGTAAAACTGATGATCGAGCCATTTTCCGTAGAAGAAAGATCCCACAGCAATTTTGTACCCTTCCATTCCTTCGCATTTTTAAATAAAGGGAGATAACAATCTTCAACCAGCCATGTAATTTTCCTTCCGTGAATAATTTCTTTTACAAGGAAGGAGCCATAGGTTTTACCAAATCTTACGGTGAACCTGTCGCCAACTTGCTGAGAGCTGCCGGCAACATTTGTTGCCCACCATCCTGCAACATTGTTAATGGCGTTAAAACTGCTTTCAACGGTTTCTTTAACCTGATTAGTACAGTGGAAATCTTTTGGATCCATGTTATTCTGAATAATGTGTGCTGTCATCGTTGAATCTGTCATACACTTTGAAAGTGCAGGACAGATTCAACGATATAAAGGTAGCAGCCATATACAAGAATAGAGGTTGGCACGGGCGACAACTATGGGGGTGTGAGGCGACAAACAGTTTTTATTACCTTTGAGAAGAAACCGGATAAATAACTTAGAATGGCACTGTATACTGAAGAGCTTATATAATTCACAAATTGCTTTCCGTCAACTACTGCATATAATTCATTCCCTGCTTAACAACTTTTACCCTCTGATAATTCATTGAGCTATCTAATTGCAAAACGCCATGTAATGAAACATATTTCTATTCTTATTCCGGAAGGAGAGATTATACAAAACACCATCATCAGCGTAATAGGAGCATACAAAATGTTCTCTGTTGTTAATGACTATTTTGCCGCAAGAGGAACAAAAGCTGCATTTAAAATTGAACTGGTAGGAGATTCAGAAGAAGTAAAACTGAACGATGGTCTGTTCTCTATTCAGCCGGAAACCAATTTCAGAGAAGTAAAGAAAACAGATCTTATTATAATACCACCCGTTGCCCTAAATGAACAAAGTTTAAGGGCCAACCAGGTTTTTACTCCCTGGATCGTGCAGCAATATAATAACGGAGCAGAAGTAGCAAGTCTTTGCATCGGCGCCTTCGTACTTGCATCTACTGGGTTGCTGGATGGCAAAAGCTGCTCTACACACTGGCAGGCTGGTGATAAATTCCGTTCCCTGTTTCCCAATGTAAAACTGACAACCGACAAAGTAATTACCGAAGAACAAGGCATTTATACCAACGGCGGCGCTTATTCCTTCCTTAACTTATTACTTCATCTTGTTGAAAAATATTGTGGCCGTGAAATTGCCATTTATTGTTCCAAGGTCGGCCAGATTGATATTGACAGGAACTGCCAGTCACCCTTTTCTATCTTTATGGGTCAAAAAGATCATATTGATGAACCGGTTAAACAAGCACAACATTATATAGAGAACAATGTAACCGAAACAATTTCAGTGTCTGAACTTGCAAGAAGATATGGCCTGAGCAAACGTAATTTTGAACGCCGCTTTAAAAAGGCCACCGCCAATACACCTATTGAATATATACAGCGGGCCAGGATTGAATTCGTGAAAAAGAACCTGGAAGCAGGCAGCAAGAATATCAATGATGTGATGTACGAAGTTGGTTATTCGGACCGGAAAGCTTTTCGCAGTGCCTTTAAGAAGATTACAGGTATGCTGCCGCTGGAATACAGGAAGAGATACAATAAAGACACGTAAGACAGTAAGACCGTAAGACGTGTAAGACAGTAAGAGGTTTTGGCTTAATTTTGAGGGCTGACTATTATTGATGGAATAGATAAATGAAAATAAATAATTATTTGTAGATTTTTAGTTTTCAGCTCTTCCCATCTTTAAACGTCTGACTATTTTACGCGTCTTACCTGTCTTACGCGTCTTACGGTCTTGCTGTCTTACGGTCTTCTCTTGAAAAAAATATAGATTTTTTCCGGTTTTCCACAGAAATTGATATACCTTTGCCGTCCAAATTAAGAAGAAGAAAAACTTTGGATGCTCATTTAAAAAGAAATTGAGATGTCATATCTAACAAAAGAAAAAAAAGCAACAATTTTTGCAAACTTTGGTGGAAAAGCTGAGAACACTGGTTCTATTGAGGGTCAGATCGCTTTATTAACCGAGCGTATCACCAATATTTCTGCCCATTTACAGGCAAACAAAAAAGACTATTCTACCCATCGCGGTTTGATGCACATGGTAGGTCAGCGTAAACGCTTACTGAGCTACCTGCAGAAACATAACCTTGAAGGTTACCGTGCACTGATCGAAAAACTGGGCCTCAGAAAATAAATCTTACGTTATGTATAAGGCTATTCCCAACTGACAATAATACGGTTGGGAATAGCTGTTTTTGTACATAAGCCTGTTTTTACGGAAATATTTTAACTAACCGCGATTACGATTGTACCATACGTACTATCCCGCCTTGTACATCGCAGATCGTATTCAAAAAACTATTTATGTTATCTCAACCTATTCAATCAAGCTTTACACTCCCAGATGGTTCAGAGGTAATTATTGAAACCGGCAAACTGGCCCGCCAGGCAGATGGCTCAGTTACAGTTCGCCAGGGCAACAATATATTATTGGCCACCGTAGTAGCTAACAAGGAACCCAGAGAAGGACAGGATTTTTTCCCTTTAAGCGTTGACTACCAGGAAAAATTTGCTTCTGCGGGACGTATCCCCGGCTCATTTTTCAAACGTGAAGGCCGTTTAAGCGATTATGAAGTACTGATCAGCCGTCTGGTTGACCGTGCACTTCGTCCTTTATTCCCTGAAGATTACTACTGCGATGTTCAGGTTCTAATCACATTAATTTCCAGCGACGCAGAAATTCTTCCTGATGCATTGGCTTGTTTAGCTGCAAGTGCAGCATTGTCTGTTTCAGATATTCCCATTAAAGAAATTATTTCTGAAGTACGTATCGCAAGAATCAACGGCGAAATGATAGTTAACCCTACCCGTTCTCAGTTGGCAAAAGCTGATATGGACTTCATCATCGCCGCTACTGAAAAGAACCTGATGATGGTGGAAGGTGAAAGTAGCGAGTGCAGCGAAGAAGACCTGGTTAAAGCATTGGAAGTTGCTCACGATGCAATCCGCGTGCAGATCAAAGCTCAACAAGAATTAAGAAATAAAGTTGGTGTTACTACCAAACGTGATTATACTAAACCAGAACAGAACGAAGAATTGCGCGCTAAAGTAAATGCGTTCTGTACTGAAAAAATTAACCAGATTTCAAGAGGCGGTACTTCTAAACATGAAAGAAGCGATGCGTTCTCTGTATTGAAAGATGAATTAATTGCCAGCCTGGGTGAAGAAGCTGATGACAAGACAAAGAAACTGGCTAAAAAATATTACGAAGATCTTCAGTGGGAACTGGTGCGCGACATGATCCTTAATGATCGCACCCGTTTAGACGGACGCAAGCTGGATCAGGTTCGCCCGTTGGCTATGGAAGTAGATGTACTGCCTTCTCCACACGGTGCAGCGCTCTTTACAAGAGGTGAAACTCAATCTTTAACAACCGTAACATTGGGTACTCCACTGGACGAATTGTTAATTGAAAGCGCTGCTGTAAGTAATTACACAAAATTCATCCTTCACTATAACTTCCCTCCTTTCTCTACCGGTGAAGTAAAACCTGTAAGAGCTCCGGGACGTCGTGAAGTTGGTCATGGTAACCTGGCTATGCGTTCTTTGAAAAAAATGATGCCGGGCAATGAATACCCTTACACTGTTCGCGTGGTAAGTGATGTATTGGAAAGTAACGGTTCTTCTTCCATGGCAACAGTTTGTGCCGGTTCACTGGCATTGATGGACGCAGGTGTTCCTGTTCCTAAACATGTCAGTGGTGTTGCAATGGGATTGATCACAAGAAATTCTGATAACAAATACGCTATTCTTACTGATATCCTTGGTGATGAAGATCACCTGGGTGATATGGACTTCAAAGTAACAGGTACCCGCGATGGTATTTGTGGCGTGCAGATGGATATCAAAGTAGATGGTTTAAGCATGGATGTAATGCGTGAAGCATTGGAACAGGCTCGCAAAGGGCGTCTGCACATCCTTGAATCTATGTATGAAGCAATTCCTGCAGCACGCGATGAAGTGAAAGCTCACGCGCCACGTATGGAAAAACTGATCATTGATAAAGAATTTATCGGTGCAGTTATCGGACCAGGTGGTAAAGTGATCCAGGAAATTCAGAAAGAAACAGGTACTACCATCAACATTGAGGAAGTTGGTAACTTTGGTGAAGTAAGCATCTTCTCTACTAATAAAGAAAGTGTTGAAAAAGCACTGAAATGGGTGAAAGGTATTGTTGCAGTTCCCCAGGTTGGTGAAGTATACGAGGCTAAAGTAAAAAGCATTCAGCCTTATGGTGCGTTTGTAGAATTCCTTCCTAAAAAAGAAGGTCTGCTGCATATCAGCGAAGTTAGCTGGAAACGCCTTGAATCAATGGAAGGTGTATTGAGCGAAGGTGATATGGTTAAGGTAAAATTGATTGGCCTTGATCCTAAGACCGGTAAATTCAAACTTAGCAGAAAAGTATTGATGCCAAAACCTGAGGCTAAGCCAAGAGAAGAAAGCAACAATTAGAATGTTATAAGTTGAACGTTGTGCGTTATACGTTTCAGGCGATGCCGGATATCATATGACTTACACGATCAGCTTATTCAAATAAAACTCAACAAACAGGCTAACAAAAATGTTAGCCTGTTTCGTTAATAAAAACGGCCATCATCATATACAATTCGATTGTATCAACCCATCACGTATAACACACTATACTATGAACTACATTCAGGTAACCATTCAACCGGTAACGGAAGAGCAAAAGGAAATATTGGTCGCATTATTAAGCAATGAAGGCTATGAAGGATTTGTGGAAGAAGAAACCAGTATGAAAGCTTTTATTTCCCGTGATCTTTTTTCAGAGGAAGCGCTGGCCGATGTACTTGCTGTTTACCAGCTCTCCTACATATCTGAAACAATTGAAAAGCAAAACTGGAACAAGGTGTGGGAATCGAATTTTGATCCGGTTGTTGTAAACGATTTTGTTGCGATACGTGCGGATTTTCATGAGCCGATCAAAGATGTTCAGCACGAAATTCTGATCACTCCGAAGATGAGCTTCGGCACAGGCCATCATGCAACAACTTTTATGATGATTGAGGAAATGGGCAAACTCGATATTGATCAAAAAACTGTATTTGATTTTGGTACAGGCACCGGCATTCTTGCAATACTTGCGGACAAACTGGGTGCGGCATCTGTATACGCCATAGATAATGACGAATGGAGCATTGAGAATGCAACTGAAAATGTAGAAAAAAACAACTGCGGTAACGTTACACTGCAACTGGCAGATACAGCAGTTACAGGCAAACAGTATGACGTGATCCTGGCTAATATTAACAAAAATATTATTCTATCCAACCTCGATGCGCTGATAACTCAGCTCAGCACTTCAGGTCATCTTCTGTTGAGCGGTTTACTTGTTGAGGATGAAAGCGAAATATCAGACGCATTAAAAAAATACGATATAACGCATCTCACCACTAATTCAAAAAAACAATGGATTTGTATGGTTTTTAAGGCTAAATCCTGATAAATACCGATGCTGAAATTCGGTTTTAAGGACCGATACACCTATATTTGTTATCCAACTTTAACCAATGTACCAATGAAGGAACTTCTACTTATTGTGTTAGCATACCTGATTGGATCTATTCCTACCTCTGTTTGGGTAAGTCAAAGATTCTTTGGGATCGACATAAGAGACTACGGAAGCGGCAATGCAGGCGCTACCAATACCTACCGTGTGTTGGGCAGCAAATGGGGCACTTTCGTAATGGTAATAGATATGCTGAAAGGTGTAGCAGCCACTTCATTGTATATTTTCCTTCCATTTTATATGCACAGCGAATGGGACCGTACCAACCTGATGATCGGTCTTGGGCTTGCTGCAGTACTTGGTCATATTTTTCCTATCTGGGCTAATTTTAAAGGAGGAAAGGGTGTAGCCACTTTGTTCGGCATGATCGTGGCGATGCAACCATTGGTAGCTGTATGCTGTGTGGGTGTTTTCCTGTTGGTTTTATACCTGACAAGATTTGTTTCTCTTAGTTCCATACTTTCCAGCATCGCATTTGCGATATTCATTCTTTTTATATTCAACGATGACGTGACACTTTACAGAATATTTTCTGTTCTCGTTGCACTAATGGTGATTCTTACCCATCAAAAAAATATCAACCGGCTTATCAACGGCACCGAAAGCAAAGTTCCCATTCTCAAGTACAGGGACAGGAGGCGACAGAGGAGAAGAGGGGAGTAATTTAGATGTTAGATGTACGGTGTACGATGTGTGGATGTTATGACAGACTTTAGAAGATTTTTTCTACATAATTGAATTGAAGGACGGCTTTACGCCGTCTTTTTTTATTTGCATTTTGTAAAAAAACTTTGCAAGACCTAGCCGCATTAACCAATACCTGATACCTCACACCTGATACCTGATACCTTATACCTCACACACCTTAAGCCTAACCCAACATCGTACATCTAACATCATACATCTAACATCGAAATCCTACCTTTGCAGCCCTTTGGTATAGATATTGAATTATACTCCTTAAAACATTAAATTCTTATGAACAGGAAAATGTTATTTATTCCGTGTATTGCAGCAATGATTATTGCAGGTTGCAGCAGGAATGCAATTACCGGAAGAAACCAGTTGTCTTTAGTGTCAGAAGAGCAAATGCAGGCAACAGCAGTAACCCAATACAAGCAATTCCTCGCTACAAGCAAAGTAGTTCCCGCAACAACAAGTAAGGACGCAGAAATGGTAAGGCGCGTAGGTACAAGAATTGCCAATGCCATTACACAGTATTATACACAAAAAGGTCAGGGCGATGTATTAAAGGGCTATCAATGGGAGTTTAATCTCGTTGACAGCAAGGAAGTAAACGCATGGTGTATGCCCGGCGGAAAAGTAGTGGTATATACAGGTATTTTACCCATCACACAAAATGAGGCCGCGTTAGCAATTGTGCTTGGTCATGAAATTACTCACGCAGTCGCAGGACACGGGAGAGAACGAATGAGCGAGCAATTATTGGCGGCAGGAATACAGGAAGTAGGATCGGCAGCTTTTTCCATGAGCAATAATCCGCAGGCAGTCAATATTTTTAACCAGGTTTATGCGCCTACAGCGCAAGTAGGTGTTTTGCTTCCTAATTCAAGAAAGCAGGAAACAGAGGCTGACCACTATGGTTTGATATTCGCCGCGATGGCCGGCTATAATCCGAAAGAAGCTATTCCTTTCTGGACAAGAATGGCGAATCTTGGTGGTGAAAAACCTCCGGTATTTTTGAGCGATCACCCCAGCGATCAGGACAGAATTCAAAAGTTGGAGCAATTAATGCCTGAAGCTTTACAGTACTATAAGCCTGTAACTAAATAAAAAAACGCTAAAACTTAAGCAGACAGCCCACTTTTTCGAAAAAAGGTGGGCTTTTTTTAGTATCTACCAGCAGGATTTTTTACCTTTGCACTCCGATTCTTTAAAAACCTCAATTATTTTTTAAGGATGTCTACACAGCAAAGTTTGTTTGAAAAGTTGCAGATTCAGGATGAGAAGAATATCCTTATTCAAGGTCTTCCATCATCCATTGAAAAGCAATTTGTTAAGTTATCGTACTCAAAGAATGTTACGCCGTTATTAAAAAGTAAAAAAATTGATTTCGCACTGGTTTTTGCCGTCAATCAGAACCAGATGTGTACAATTCTAAAAGAAGTGTTTCCGGCGCTACATAGTGAAAGCAAGTTATGGGTGGCTTATCCTAAAGCTGCCAGCAAAATCGCCAGCGATCTTAACAGGGACTGCAGTTGGCAGATCTTGAGTGATAACAGCTATGAGGCTGCCATTCAGGTAACACTGGACCATGTTTGGACAGCAATGCGATTTCAGAAACTGGATGTGATTGAAGAGGTTGTTCCTGCCCCTGCAAAAACAAAATCAACCAAAAAATCCAAAATGGAAATGGCTTAACATCAATTTCCATGAAACATATTAATGTTGAAATAAAAGCAAGATGCTTCCATCCCGAAAAGGTGGAAGCATTTTTGTTGCAACACAATGCAGTTTTCAAAGGTACTGATCATCAAAAAGACACCTATTTTAATGTTCCGAACGGCCGCCTTAAACTGCGGCAGGGCAACATTGAAAACAGCCTTATTTTCTATCAGCGGAACGACCAGGCCGGTCCCAAGCAGTCCGATTTTGACCTGGTAAAAATTGCACAAGGTCCCGAACTGGAACTACTGCTTCAAAATGCACTTGGCGTAAAAGTCATCGTTGAGAAAAAAAGAAAGATCTTTTTTCTTGACAACGTAAAAATCCATCTTGACGAGCTTGAAACCCTCGGCAGCTTTGTTGAAATTGAAGCCGGCAACATCACCGCCCCCAACAAAACTGTAGAGGAACTTCATCAACAATGCCAACAGTTAATGGAAGCCTTCGGAATAAAAGAAGAAGACCTTATTCAAAACAGCTACAGCGACATGGTGGGAAGAGAGTAAGACCGTAAGACACGTAAGACAGTAAGATCGTAAGACCCGTAAGACATGTAAGACGCGTAAAACATATAAAACGTGTAAGAAGGAAAAACCACAAGATGCGTAATATCTTAAGACGTATAAGAAATAAAAAATCAATCTGCATCTAAATCCTGCCAATCCTTAAATCCCATCAATCCCGGTCAAGACAATCCATTGCAAGATGCGCAACAATCAAATCAAAATCATCATCCTTCATTCCCAATCAATAATCCCGTCAATCCCTAAATCCAACAAATCCAGGTCAAGACAATCCATAGCAAGATCGACTACATTCAAATCGAAATTATCCTCCATCTTTCCCAATCAATAATCCCGTCAATTCCTAAATCCAACAAATCCCGGTCAAGACAATCCATAGCAAGATCGAGTACATTCAAATCGAAATTATCCTCCATCTTTCCCAATCAATAATCCCGTCAATTCCTAAATCCAACAAATCCAGGTCAAGACAATCCATCGCAAGATGCACTCACATAACTTTTACACATCTTACGGTCTTACAATCTTACGATCTTACTGTCTTACGTGTCTTACGTGTCTTACATGTCTTCCCCGTCTTACGATCTTACTGTCTTTTCCGGTCCAAATCATTAACTTAGCCGCATGGCAAAAAAACTCTTCCTGCTAGATGCACTGGCACTGATATATCGTGCGTATTATGCGTTGATCCGCAATCCGCGTATTACATCTAAAGGTCGCAATACCAACGCTCAGTTCGGTTTTACCAATACATTATACGACCTGATCAATAAAGAAAAACCTACGCACCTCGCTGTATGTTTTGACACACACGCACCAACTGAAAGACACACAGAGTTTGTTGAATATAAGGCCAACCGGCAGGAAGCGCCCGAGGATCTGCTTGATTCATTAGACGATATCAAAAAGATCATCAAAGGTTTCAATATTCCTGTTGTAGAAGTTGATGGATATGAAGCTGATGATGTTATCGGAACACTTGCCTGGCAGGCTGCAGACCAGGGTTATGAAGTATACATGGTTACGCCTGATAAAGACTATGGCCAACTCTTGATCCACAAGAATGTATTTATCTATAAACCCGGTTACCAGGGCGGTGATGTTGAAATATTGGATGCGCAAAAAGTGTGTGACAAATGGAGCATAGAACGCGTTGAGCAGGTAGTGGATATCCTTGGCCTGATGGGTGATGCCGTAGATAATATTCCGGGCATTCCTGGTGTTGGAGAAAAAACTGCTGCCAAGTTGTTGAAAGAGTACAGCACACTTGAAAACGTTATTGCCAATGCTGACAACATAAAAGGCGCCCTGGGAGAAAAGGTTCGCAATGGAAAAGAATCTGCGCTATTGAGCAAGAAACTGGCGACAATCATTACCGATGCACCCGTACAGTTCCATGAAGAAGATTATAAGATCAAAGAATGGAATAAGGTAGACCTGATTGAAGTATTTACGGAGCTTGAATTCAAAACGCTTGGCAAACGCATTCTTGGTGATGAATTCAATGTGTTTCAATCTACCACGGTTGCTGTTCAGACCGAAATGTTTGCAGCTACAACCGAACCAAAAGAAAACGGTCAAAAGGACTTATTTGGAAATGATGTACCTGCTAAAACTCCCGCAAAAGCTGCAGTGGCAGAACCGGTAGAGAGCGGTTTTAATGCGGATAAAAACATTAACAATACGCCTCACGAATATATACTCGTCGACACAGATGAAAAAGCAAAGGATCTTGTACAAAAACTTTTGAAAGAAAAAGAGATTTGCTTTGACACTGAAACAACGAACATCGACGCTAACGACGCTGAACTTGTTGGCATGAGCTTCTCCTACAAACCATTTGAAGCGTATTATGTACCTGCACCTGCTGATCAGGAAAAGACAAAACAGTTATTAGAGATCTTCAAACCATTGTTTGATAGTACCGAAACAACATGGATCGGACAGAATTTAAAGTATGATCTGCTGGTACTGAAATGGTATGGTATTGAGCTGGCCGGAAACATTTACGACACTATGCTCGCGCACTATGTTATTGAGCCGGAAGGCAGACGCAGTATGGACTTGCTGAGTGCACAATACCTGAATTATGAACCTGTGCACATTGAAGAATTGATAGGCAAGAAAGGAAAGGCGCAAGGGAATATGCGCGATGTGGAAGTAGAAAAAATTAAAGACTACGCTGCGGAAGATGCGGATATTACTTTACAACTGAAATATGCGTTGCAGCCGGGACTGAAAGCTAAAGAAGTAGAAAAGGTTTTTTATGAAGTAGAAAATCCGCTGGTGAAAGTACTGACCGATATGGAATTTGAAGGCGTACGTATTGATGAAGGCTTCTTAAAAGAATATTCAAGAATATTGGAAAGTGATGCTTCTGATGCTGAACAGAATGTGTATGCAGGCGCGGGTGTTAAATTCAACCTGGCCTCTCCTAAACAATTAGGAGAAGTATTGTTTGAAAAACTAAAACTTGATCCTAAGGCCAAGAAAACCAAAACCGGCCAATATGCCACAGGCGAGGATGTTTTATTGAAATTGGCTCAAACCAACCCAATCGTCGATGATATCCTAACCTTCCGCGAATTGACGAAGCTGAAGTCCACTTATGTAGATGCACTGCCGCTAATGATCAATCGCAAAACAGGTCGTGTGCATACATCTTACGCACAGGCGGTGGCGGTTACAGGCAGATTGAGCAGCAATAATCCTAACCTTCAAAACATTCCGATCAGGACAGAAAGAGGCAAGGAAATAAGAAAAGCATTCATACCCAGAAACAGTGATCATGTATTGATCAGCGCCGACTATTCGCAAATAGAACTACGCATCGTTGCAGCGATAAGTGGCGATCCCAATATGTGCGAAGCATTTAAACAAGGGATAGATATTCACACCGCTACAGCAGCGAAAGTTTATGGCGTTGAACCGGGTGAAGTAACAAAAGAACAACGTTACAAAGCAAAAAGCGTAAACTTCGGTATCATATACGGACAAGGTGCTTTTGGACTGGCTGACAACCTGGGCATCAGCAGAACCGAAGCCAAAGAAATTATCGACAATTACAAAAAGGAATTCATCGGCATCACCAAATACATGGATAACACCACAAACTTTGCGCGTGAACATGGTTATGTGCAAACGCTGATGGGACGTAAACGCTGGCTAAGGGATATCAATTCATCCAACTTTACTGTGCGCGGCTTTGCTGAGCGAAATGCGATCAACTCTCCCATCCAGGGTACGGCAGCAGATATGATCAAGCTTGCTATGATCAAAATTCACGAAGCCATCAAGAAAGAAAAACTGCAAAGCAGGATGATCTTACAGGTGCATGATGAATTGGTATTTGATGTAGTCAAGAGCGAACTGGACATCATTCAGCCGTTGATATTGGAGAACATGAAAATTGCACTACCTCTGCCGAATGATGTGCCGGTTGAGGCCGAGGTAGGCGTTGGAGACAGCTGGCTGGCAGCGCATTAGTCAGTTGACAATGGATAATTGAAAATTGAAAATGAGGCGCGTCAATGTGCGGATATGAGAATGTGCGGATGTGCGAATGAATGTGAGGATGTGTGAATATCCAAATGTGCGACTGAATTGATAATTGAAAAGGGACAATTGAAAATGAAGGCGCGCTGGTAAATTTGCGGATATGCTAATTGTCCGAATGCTCGGCTGTGAGAATGTGCGAATGCATATACAGGATCGGTCATGATGATTGTTGTTTTAAGAGTGTTTGAAAAAAACAACCTGATGCACCTGACGTACTTCGTACTTCGTAATTCGTACTTGAAAAGATAATTACGTTGATTAAAACTGAACAACAGCTGATAGCTTATAGCTGACAGCTCATAGCTTTTATGATTTCCGGATTATTAAAAAGATATCGCAATACCTTTCACAAGGTTGTACCCTTTGACCCGTCGAAGGACAAGTTGCTGCAGATGGGTCTGACGGCAAATAACCGCCAGCTTACAACGGAAGTGATGCAGGATATAAACCACTTCTGTAGTTATGTAAACGAACTCTTATCCGAAAGCAATGCCTTGTACGGCATTGGTGGATACAAAGAGAACAGAACTGTGTACAACCAGTTTAACCTGTTTGAAAAGAATAAAAATGAACCTGCGATGCTGGTTGAAGAATCACGCACACTTCATTTGGGAATTGACATATGGGGTAAAGCCGGTACGCCAGTTTTCGCTCCGATGGGAGGAAGCATTCACAGCTTTGCCAACAACAACAATAAAGGAGATTACGGCGCAACCATAATCTTACAGCATCAACTTGATGGTGTTGTATTTCATACTTTGTACGGACATCTTTCTTTACTTGATTTAGCAGGTTTGCAAAAAGGCAGGTATATAACTCACGGTGAACAGATCGCCCGTTTCGGTAATGTGCATGAAAATGGATGCTGGCCACCACATCTTCATTTCCAGGTGATTGTTGATATGGAACTACAGCAAGGCGATTATCCGGGTGTTTGTCGTCTTAGTGAAGCAGACAAGTATCTTGGTAATTGTCCGGATCCGGATCTTGTGTTGAATATGATGAGGTTTTTATAGTGAAGGGTGAATGGTCAATAGTGAAAGGTGCGGCTTACAACTCATTTCATTTACAATGAGCAGTTTTGTATGGTGAAAAGTGAATGGTCAATAGTGAAAGGTGGAGCTTGCACACTTTTTATTTGCAATGATCAATTTTGATTGGTGAAAAGTGAATGGTCAATAGTGAAAAGTGAATAGTCAATAGTGAAAGATGAAACTTGCAATGCATTTCATTTAAATTGATTCAATTTTTAGCAGCCTAAAATTATCTAACGAAAAGTTCTTATACTTTCAGATGTTTGTGACTACGTAAGAGGATGCACCATTCACTATTGACCATTCACTATTCACTAGCAGCCTAAAATTATCCAACTAAAAGTTTTTCTATTTTCAGATGTTTGCGACTACGTAAAAGGATGCACCTTTCACCATTGACTATTCACTATTGACTATTTTTATTATTTTGTGCGCTCAAATAACTAAAAACAGATACCTATGTCACATCATGAATTTGATTCAACTGACACAAAAAAATTTACGCTGACTGCTTTTTTAAGCTTTGTCACTGTATTTTTCTTCCTGATGATAATGATGAATTGCAGCGGAAGTTTTAAACCAGGCGGTGCAGAGCATGAAGCAACAAAGGCGCATGACACTGAAAATGCGGGACATGCTACTCCAGCTCCGGCCCCTGCTGAACACAAAGCTGAAAGCATTAAGGTTAAATTGCCTGACGGAACTGAATTAAATGCATATAAAGGTGGTATAGAAGATAAACTGGTGGCTTTTTTAAATGATAGCACCGCTAAAGTAAGCAAAGACACATGGTTTGATTTCGACAACCTGAACTTCAAATCTGCAAGCGCAGAAATCACTCCGGAAAGTCATGCACAGATCCAAAATATTGCTGCTATTTTGAAAGCTTATCCTAAGGTTAAGATCAAAATAGGTGGTTATACAGACAAAACAGGTGACGACGCTGCTAATCAAAAATTATCACAAGACCGCGCTAATGCAGTAGTTGAAGCATTAAAAGGACATTCAGTAAACACTGCACAATTGACTGGTGCCGAAGGTTATGGCTCACAGCTCGCGAAAGCTGCAGCCAATGCTCCTGACGAAGAGAAGCAAAAAGACAGACGCATTTCTGTAAGTGTAAGAGAAAAATAATCGAACTAATAATACGAGAAAGCAAACCCGCAGTTTAAAACATACTGCGGGTTTTTCTTTGGGACAGGCATACAATGCACTTCATAAAAATTGATACAGTTTTATGCCATTCCCGCACGCTAATAAAAAGACCTATTTAGAACTAAGATCTGCCCGAAGGATTACATACTCATCCCAACGACTTTGCACTGCATCGGCAAAATCTGTCAGGAACTTATCAAATGAGCCGTCGCCGTTGGCTGCATTAAACCTCTCCGGTAAGGGCTTTCTGTAACCATCTGCCATTTCTTTTAGCCCGTCTTTTAGCCTGTATGCAATGGTAAAACCAGGTTCTCCGGAAAGCATCATCTGGTATACCCCAACACTTTGATTATCCTTATCCCACATTGTCTTCATTGTCTTAATCATATCGGTAACCTTGGTAACCTTACCGGGTTTTGCGGTAATGTGCGTAAGGTAGATTTTTGTAGCACTGTCCTGGGGACTGCCAGAACTTAATTCAGGCTTATAAACACCAAATGCTGCGAAGGTACGGTCGGATGTTAACGGTGCGATGTTTTTCATCCAGTCTTCGGTATGTTCCTTACTTAGATCTTTGCGGCCATCAATATCATCCCAGGTATTTGGGCCTTCAATCAGGTCATAAGCTCCGGCATATTGACCCGTTTGCACTTCAAATACATGCATCTTCCAGTTACCTGTATGGTATTTCTGGATGTGATTAGATACGGCTTTTTCAAATTCCATGATCTTATCCGCCTTAGGAGTAATCCTGTCAACAGAGATAACATTTTTTTGAGCACAGACGAAGGCAGGGGCAAGCAATAAAATAAATAACTTTTTCATAGAGAACTTGTTTATGAAGGTGAGGTAAAAAAGGACTATTTACGGGGGTTAGTAAAAGGTAATAATTATTTACCTCCTTTGCAAGCATTTTGAGAAATAACCTTCAACATTTGTTGTCTGCAATAAAATAGTAAACGAAGGACAAGGCGATACCAAAAGCCGGTCAGAATGGAAGTCAGATTCCTAAACAGTATTCAACAAGTGTCTCCCATTCATTATCCAGACTTACTGCGGGACGGGTTCTCCCAGCCTTACCATACCAGTAGTCTGCATTCCAGATATCACCTTCTTTCCTGTGCAGATAAGCATGTATCCAGGATGCAGTTTTATCCGGCACATCTTGTATTACCTCATGCGACCTATCCCAATTCCCCTTGCCATCATACCACAAAGATTCCAGATACACATTCAAGC
Organism: Danxiaibacter flavus; assembly: GCF_041060425.1. Taxonomy (NCBI): domain Bacteria; kingdom Pseudomonadati; phylum Bacteroidota; class Chitinophagia; order Chitinophagales; family Chitinophagaceae; genus Danxiaibacter; species Danxiaibacter flavus. The sequence goes on along the minus strand of NZ_JAULBC010000008.1, from coordinate 386,865 downwards.
CCGCGGGAGGCTGATTAAATGAAAGCGATTGTTTAAAATCTTCTGTGTTGGTCATAAGTTAGTCTTTATTAATTTCAGAAACTACTTCCGCAAGATATACCACTCAGCACAAAAAGCACGGCACTGCTTATAAAAAAGCCAACGCGCCAGTCTCTTTCTTTAATGAAAATAAAGACAAGCCCCAGAAATAAATTAATCAGGCCGGAGAGCAGGCAGGTAAGACCGAAAATTATCCCAAAGCCATCGCGAGGTCCACTCTTTTGTGAAAGGATGTAGAGAAAAGAAAAGATTATGGCTACTACAATATTTGCCAAAAGTACTTTGTAGGGAAATTGCAATGGTTTCATATCATTGGTTTGAGGCTACTGATGCTATTGAGGAACCGCATGTATCTGGTCCCGCAGCTCTTTCACATATTCTTGTTTTTCATCCCTGTAAAACAAGTTCATTGTCTCAAAAGGAATGATCCGTCCATCTTTATGCACTATATGCACACAGCTTTTCTTAATTGCACGCACATCAAAATCGTATGCATCAATAAAGCGCATGATGATGATGCGAAAAAGGTTGTCGTAGTTCAACCCCGGCGCATGTATTTGAGGAAGACAGCACAACAACTCTTTAAAATCATCTCCAACACGATCAACAGAAATACCGGTACTGAATATTTTCAGCATATGCTGATGAAGCTGCTCATCCTGTTCATAAACGATTGTGTTCCGGCTATTATTTAAAAGATGTGCAGGATCAACATAGCGCGTCATAGGAAAAACTTGTCCGCCCAACTTCAGCGCATAGCCCATTACAAGAGCATCCGGGTTACAGGGAACAGGAATAAGATCATTGGGTTGAAAGATCTTTGTTTGCTCCAGAATTTTGGTGCGAACATCGGTGAGTGTTATTCTATCCGTTGCAGGATTAAAGCCGTCCAGCCTTCCGGCAATTTGGGTTGGCTGAAAAGTAACACCCCGCACGCAACGTTGCTGTAAGGCAAACTCGATAATTTGTCCCATTTCATCATCATTCAGTCCTTTCTGCAACGTGACAACAAGCGTGGTTGACAAATCGAACTCATTCAGATTTTCCAATGCCTTTAACCGCACAGCTGAAAGATCTTTACCCCGGAGATGTTTTAATGCCTGGGGCTTAAAAGAATCAAACTGCAGATAAATTTCAAAATCCGGCATGTAGGTTGCTAACCGCTCAACAAACTTCTTGTCCTTCGCAATTCGCATGCCGTTGGTATTGACCATCAAATGGCGGATTGGCTTTTGTTTGGCTATATCCAGAATGGTAAAAAAGTCGGGATGAAGCGTAGGTTCTCCTCCGCTTATCTGTACCACATCGGGCTCACCTTCATTCGCCACAACCTTGTCCAGCATTCTTTCTACTTCTTCCACCGTTCTATGATGGCCGTAATGTGGCGAGCTCATGGCATAACAGGTTGGGCAAGTAAGATTACACCTGTCGGTAATTTCAACTACAGTTAAACAACTATGTTGTTCATGATCGGTACACAAACCGCAATCATACGGACAGCCATAATGCACGGACGTATTAAACCGAAGTGGCATATCTGAAGGCTTGTTATAATTGCGGATGTTTTTGTAATATTCAATATCTGTTGCAATAAGCACTTTCGACGATCCATGTTCATTACATTTCTTCAGCATAAAGACCTGGCTATCCTCAAATACAATTTTAGCATCTACTCTTTTAAGACATACCGGACACAAGCTTATTGTAAAATCATAGTAAGTGTGAGGGCGAACAGGCATAGTTGTAGGTTATGAACGGTGAAAAACGAAGGTACTAAGGATGCTGATTCAAACAAATGATAAAACAACAGATCCCGGCCAATTTCCACGCAGATCCAGTCTAAAAAACTACGACATTGTTGTTTTTATCCAGCAGGATCATCCCGTCTTTTGCCTGTTGCTCAACTCCGTTCACTGTGGCGGCGCGCACGCCGGCCGGCAATGCTACATTGATCGTCCATCCTTCCTTGTTTATCTTGATCATATAAGTAGTTTGATCCTTATTCCTGCTATAGTCAAAAGAAAGCCTGGCATCTCCGATAATAACATCGCCAATGCTTGCTTTATTCCATTTAGATGGCATGAGTGGCCTGATGGCAATCTGTTTGTTGTACGCATCAGGGTCAATTCCAAAAAAGTACTGAATTAACGGGATATTGATTCCCGTTGTATTCCACGCCTGAACAAACATGCCATAATCAGGAGACACTTCGTAAGTAGTTCCGGGCGTCGCATAACCGAAGGTATTCAGGATCTTATGGATATAAGCCAGGGCAGTATCTGCCAAACCATATTTGCAAGCGGCAATGGCGGCCGTCGAAGTCGCTATTGTCATAACAGCCCTGTTGTAGGTAAAAGTACTGTCGTGTGCAAAAGAACCTTCGTCTGTTGAAATATCATCCGGCCGTTCGATGCCGGCTATGTATAAACCAAATTTATTGGTAAAGAAGCTCAGTTTCTTAAACATTTCCCTCGCTCTCGCGGTGTCAACTATACCGGTTTCGGCAGGCAAAATTCCGGGTGTGTTGTAATAAACTGCGTAACCCTTATCGCGGTAGCTTCCGTCGGCAATTTGTCTCCGCAGGTCACTCAGTTTTTTTCTTGCCCATTCGTTCCTGCCTGTATGAACACGTTTACTCAGGGCGGTATCGATTATTGTAAGCGCTTTTCCTCGTGAAGTAATAAAATCGGCATAACGGCCTTCCTCCGGCAGCCACCACTCCGTATTGATCTTTGATTTTAAATAATCCGCCTTTTGCGCGTAAATCTGCGCACTTGCTTCATCACTCAATTGCCTTGCCATAGCCGACATACAGGCGAGAAATTTCTGGGTGTGCACCTGCACATCCAGCATTTCCTCATTTAAGCCTTCAATTTCAACCCCGCCATATCCTTCTATATAACCATTCTTGTTTGTATCGTGTTGCTGTAACCAATCCCAGGTCTTTTTACCATAAGCATAGTTTTCTTTTAGAAAATCCAGATCGCCTGTCCACTTAAAAATATGCCATGCGGCAATGATATGCAGCTGTGATTCCTCCATCCGGCCTTTATCATAAACGGCGCCGTTGGTAGATGCTTCATGCATAATTCTTCCATTGCCATTATTCGTTTTATCTGAAAGTTGTTTCAGCATTTTCCACGAGCTGTAGAATAACGAAGGTTGCATTGTGCCCGTAAGTCCGCGAAAAGTATAAGCCTGATCATTGCTAAAGAACCAGGGATAATCCGGCAAACCTGCACTCATTGCCCTGCCCATTCCCGGGACATCGCGCACCAGCCAATCGGAATTATATTTTCCCCATTCATAAGCCTGTTGTAGCAAGGTGTCAGGAATAGAGACATGCGCCTGTCTCGCAATCACCTCATAACGCATGGCTTTTTGAAAAAACATTCGGGCAAGATCGTTTCTTACAATAGAGATCATTCCTCCCGCCTCTCGTGCATTATTTATTGAACCGGAAATAAAGTACCGGACGTAGGCTGTTCTGTTTTTTCGCACACGTAAATCCGAAGCAAATGCGGCATTTAAAGTATTACCTGCTCCTTCCTGCTTTTGCAGATTAGTTTTTGCACCTTCTACAGCTATACCTGCAAACCAGGTGTTGTTGTGATCTTTTATAAAGTACATTCCTTTATTATCGTCGGCAGATGCTAACTCATCCTTCCCGTCAATCATTCCGGCACGATCCCCCAACCATGTAGGCAACAGATTAATTGTTGCATTAAACAAGAGATTGAACGCCGCGTCTTCTTGTCCATTGTTGTGAATAGCATATTCAACAACTAAAACCGGCGTGGCGTCGGGAACAAACTGTGTTCTTGTTATGCTTAAACCTTCGTCAGGCAGCTCGTAAGAAAAAGATGTAGTGAAGGGATATGTTTTAAAATGGTCTGCTTTTTCCAGTTTATGAAAATCTGCAGAACCGGCTTTGCGGATAGCCAACCCAAAGCCATTTAATAGCTTTATAGGATGTTGCCAGATCCCACCCATTTCTCCTGGAATATGGAAACCCACTGAAGGAAAATTTCCCTGTTGATTGCCGATTGCATACAACCTGTCGCCGGCTGTTACATACAAATAATCCTGGTTACTGGCTTTACCATCAAGTGAAGGTTGCTTTTTACTTGCTTCAGTAATAGAAAAACCTTCCGTTTGCGCAGTTGCCGCAGAAAAAGCAAATAGCAGCAGAACGAAGAAACAATGTTTTAGTTGCATTATATGGCAGTTATTGCTACCAAATTAAGCATTCCTGACTCATAACTTCTCTTTTTCTTAACCCTCGGTTAAGCCCCAAAAATAAGCTGCATCTTTTTTTGGATGCAGCCTACTTCTATTGAGTTATTTGAACTGAGAACTATTTCAACTCTCCAACCATTTTAATCGGATCAACCCATGCATCAAATTCTTCTGAAGTCAGATAGCCAAGTTTCAATGCCATTTCTTTTAGCGTCGTTCCTTCCTTGTGTGCTTTCTGCGCAATTTCAGCCGCCTTATAGTAACCGATCTTAGTATTTAACGCGGTAACCAGCATCAGGCTGTTATCGACATGTTTTTTGATGTTTGCTTCAATCGGCTCAATTCCTTCCGCACATTTATCGTTGAATGATATGCAGCCTTCACCGATCAGTCTTGCGCTATGCAGGAAGTTGAAGATCATCACCGGTTTAAACACATTCAGTTCAAAATGACCGGTAGCACCGCCGATATTGATAGCAACATCATTACCCAATACCTGCGCCGCGATCATTGTTAAAGCTTCGCACTGTGTAGGATTTACTTTTCCGGGCATGATAGAAGAACCCGGCTCATTGTCAGGAATATGGATTTCGCCGATGCCGCTGCGTGGACCACTGGACAGCATACGAACATCATTTCCTATTTTCATCAGGCTAACAGCAACAGTCTTCAGTGCGCCGTGTGCCTCCACAATAGCATCGTGAGCAGCAAGTGCCTCGAATTTATTTTCAGCAGTAATGAAAGGCAAGCCAGTTAATTCAGCAATTTTCTTAGCAACCAGTTCAGAATAGCCAGCCGGCGTATTAATTCCTGTACCTACCGCAGTTCCGCCAAGAGCCAGTTCACTCAGATGTGCCAGTGAATTTTTGATCGCTTTCAGGCCATGCGTAAGTTGTGCAACATAACCACTGAACTCCTGGCCAAGGGTTAACGGCGTTGCATCCATAAAGTGCGTACGGCCAATCTTCACAACGTGCATGAATTTTTTGCTTTTTTCAGCAAGGGTATCACGCAGTTTTTCAATACCTGGAATTGTTGTCTCTACCAGCATTTTATATGCAGCAATGTGCATTGCGGTAGGAAATGTATCATTAGAAGACTGGGATTTGTTTACATCATCATTCGGGTGAACGAATTTATCCTTATCAGTAAGCTGACCGCCGTTTAACACGTGTGCACGGTAAGCAACCACTTCATTCACGTTCATGTTGCTTTGGGTGCCGCTCCCTGTTTGCCAAACCACCAGCGGAAACTGATCATCCAGTTTTCCTTCCAGTATCTCATCACAAACTTTGGCGATGGCGTCCTTTTTTTCAACCGGCAATACATTCAACTCAAAATTCGCTAAAGCTGCTGCTTTTTTCAAATAAGCAAAAGCCTGGATAATTGGCTTGGGCATCTTATTAATATCCTGCGCAATTTTAAAGTTCTCGATGCTGCGTTGTGTCTGAGCACCCCAATAAACCTGGGCGGGTACCTGCACTTCGCCCATAGTATCTTTTTCTATGCGGTAATCCATATAGCTAAAATTTTGGCGCAAAGGTAGGGATTCATTCATCTGAGCGTGTGATAAATATCAAGGTGTGCTTACAAAAAATCCCGCCGTAGTGGCGGGATCTAAATTAGTTGATCCGGATGGTTATTATCGAGAGCTTATCGCCCCGGTTCTTCATCATCAGCGTAATGTTGTAGCCGTTAGCATTATTTTTTAGTTTTCCGGCCATATACATTGTTCCGCTCATTTCCCGCTGAGAAGTGAGTTCAAAATCATTTATGCGATTTTGGGTAAAGAAGTCCTTCAGCGTAATAGTTGCCTGATTTTTTCCTATTCCTTTCACTTCATCTTTTCCGGGGAGTTTAACATCAATAATGTTATCAAAATAAGCGCTCAGCATATCAGCGTTGCCTTTTTTCAATGCATTAACAATTCCGTCACTATCAGTAGATATGCTAAAAGAGCATAATACCATTACCAACCCCGCCGCGTACAAAAAACTTTTCATTTTTTATTTTGATCTTATTTGGAGCTAAAAATATGCCAATTACTCATATTAAACAAAAGCCTTAACAGATGGTAAACAAAAATTCAAAATTCATGTGTAGCTTAGCGCAGCAAAATTCATAGCGCATGGAAAATAATAAAAAAGCAATACTGATCATTATGGACGGTTGGGGTCTTGGAAAGGTTAAGGCAGCCGATGCCATACAGAACGCCAATGTTCCTTTTGTGAGCAGTCTTTATAGCAAATACCCTAATACAACCTTAGTTACATGTGGTGAAGCAGTAGGTTTGCCCGACGGACAAATGGGTAACAGTGAAGTAGGACATTTAAACCTGGGCGCAGGACGCATAGTTTACCAGGAATTACAAAGAATTAATGTTGCAATACGTGATGGTGAATTCTTCAAAAATGAAGTTTTGTTAAAATCTATCCGTTATGCAAAAGAAAATAAAAAGCCGTTCCATTTATTGGGGCTGGTGAGTGATGGTGGCGTGCACTCACACATCAATCACTTAAAAGCTTTAACAACGCTTTGCAAGAATGAAGGCCTGGAAGAAGTTTACATCCACGCATTTACTGATGGCCGTGATACCGACCCAAAAAGCGGTCTTGGTTTTATAAAGGAATTGCAGGAGCATTTGAATTCAAGCACCGGCAAAATTGCAACTGTTAGCGGCCGTTATTATGCAATGGACCGTGACAAACGATGGGAAAGAGTTAAGCTTGCTTATGATGCTATTGCAAAAGGTGAAGGACCAAAAGCAACTGATGCTATTGCGGCGATTGAACAATCTTATGCAGCAGATATAACAGATGAATTTATTAAACCAATTGTGATTGTAAATGAAGCGCAGCAACCACTGGCCACCATTAAGGATGGCGATGTTGCACTTTGCTTCAATTTCCGCACTGACCGTTGCCGCGAAATTACACAAGTGCTTACGCAGCAGGATTTCCCTGATTTTGGTATGCACAAGCTGAACTTGCACTACACAACCATGACGGAATATGACAAAACATTCCAGCATGTTGAGGTAGTGTTTGAAAATGACAACCTGAACAACACACTTGGACAGGTGCTGGAAGCCAATGGCAAGAAACAGATCCGCATTGCTGAAACTGAAAAGTATCCGCACGTTACATTCTTTTTCAGCGGAGGAAGGGAGACGCCATTTGAAGGTGAAAGCCGCATACTGGCAGCATCTCCTAAAGTTGCCACTTATGACCTTCAGCCAGAGATGAGCGCTTACGAATTGACAGATAAACTTGTTCCTGAAATTGAAAAAGAATCTGCTGATTTTATTGTGCTCAACTATGCAAATACCGACATGGTGGGCCACACAGGTGTTTTTCCTGCGGTAGTAAAAGCTGCTGAAACAGTTGACAAATGTGTTGAGCGTGTTGTTACCGCTGCACTGGCGCATGGTTATACTATCTTCCTGACAGCAGACCATGGCAATGCTGACTACATGGTAAATCCTGATGGTTCTCCTAACACAGCACACTCTTTAAACCTGGTTCCTCTGTTTGTAATTGACAAGAACTGGCACGGCACAGTGAAGCCCGGCAAATTAGGGGATATTGCTCCATCAATATTAACTATGATGGGATTGCCAATACCTCCGGAAATGAAAGGCGATGTGCTTGTGAGTTAATTGATAATGGAGAATTGACAATTGACAATGAAGTGTCGTTTAATTAAAGTTTTAATTCTCCAGCGCACACAAACTGTCACGATCAGATCAATATTCGGGAGACCTCTCCTATCGTCGAGATGACGATGCGGTTGTGAACTTCCCCAGATCGTGCGGCATCAGTGTTGCAATCACTTTTTCTGATAAGCCAGGATCGTCATGTCGACGATAGGAGACATCACCCAAGGTTGATGATGCTTGTTTGACTTAAATGACATCGAATTGAAAAGGAAGAACCATTTTGGTCCATTCGCAATATTTCTTTTAAAGAACCCGGTTAAATGCCGGGTTTCTTTTTTGAAGGTTCGGGCTACGTAAAACTTATCACGTACAACGTATAACTAATACACTACTTTTGCTGCCAGGGTTTCTTAAACACGTTCTACGTAAAAAACGTACAACGTATAACTTATAACTTACAACGTAGAACGTAATGGTTATTAAAAAAGCGAACTATCTTATTTCCAGCCCTTCGGTTGAAAAATGCCCGAAGGCTGACAGGCCCGAATATGCTTTTATAGGCAGAAGTAACGTGGGCAAATCGTCGCTGATAAACATGTTGTGCAATAATAGTACGCTTGCAAAAACCTCCGCCGCACCGGGAAAAACACAACTGATCAATCATTACGATATTGAAAGTAAAGCCAGCATTAAAGCCGCTACAAAAAGCAAATGGTACCTGGTTGATTTGCCAGGATATGGCTATGCCAAACGCTCTCAGTCCGAGAGGAATAAGTGGGAAAAAATGATCGAAGATTATTTGCGTAAACGGGACAACCTTGTAAATATTTTTGTGCTGATAGACAGTCGCCATGAGCCACAAGCCATCGATCTCGAATTTGTAAATAAACTGGGCGAATGGCAGGTGCCTTTCACGTTGGTTTTTACGAAAGCCGATAAAGAAAAGCCAAAAGCACTGGAAAGGCATGTAAAGAATTTTTTAGATGCTATGCGGGAGACATGGCAGTTCCTTCCTCAAAGTTTTATTACCAGTGCGGAAAAGAAAACGGGAAGAGAGGAAGTGCTTACGTTTATTGATAGTTGTAATAAGAAAGTGGAACAGTAGAACAAAGTCAAAAGTAAAAAGTCAAAAACTTGCATAACTTAAAATCCATTTGTAAGCAATCCTGACTTCGAGGAGCAGAATTATTTCTTTACTACTTTACCACTTCCGCTAACGGAGACATCAAGCGAAGGACTTCCCCAATAATAGATGTTTCCCGAGCCGGAAATGTGAGCTGTGAGATTATCAGAACAACTTAGTTCGATGGTGCCTGAACCGCTGATATGGGTTGTAGCTTTCTTTGTTTTGAACTCAGCACCATTTACGTTTCCTGAACCACTCATTGATATATCGGCATTTGCATAACTTGAAACAACAGACACATTATTGGAACCGCTTAAATCGAGCGATAAAGAATTACCGTTAAACCCATTTACGGAAAGTTCGCCGGAACCACTCAACATTGCTTTATCAAACGCCGGAACCATTATAGCAATTTCTATGTTGTCGTTTTTTATATGGGTATTGTTTTTATATCCAACTTCAAGAATTCCATTGCGCACATTAGTTTCAAAGTAAGGCAACAAATTTTCATAGCCTGTTAATGTGAGTTGTTGAGTTGTACCATACGTTACAGTTACCTTGTTATTTCCGCTTACTGAGATGCCATGCAATGGATCGGCATTCCGGGTTTGAGAGATAATACTACCACTTCCGGTTACACGATCTTTTGTACAGCTTGTTGCAGTAAGTATAATTATCGTTATTATGTAAAATAAAGGTTGGATGATGAAGTTCTTTATCGCGGACCCTGATTGTTTAGTCGTCGTCATTTTTGGTGTGTTTAATAGAACAGGTTGATATTTGCATGATTGACAATCGAGGGATGAGTTCCCCCTATTGCTTCAGTGAATTTTCCTGGTTTATGTATGGTTAATGTCCTACGGACAATAAGAACTTATGCGTCTACAGTTCTATTGAGCTTAATGCCCTACGGGCAAGACCGGCCTGCAAGGTTCTCAATAATCTTCGGGTTTATTTTCGCCGCATGGAATTGTTTACTTCGGGTAAGGCTGCCTACTTAGATATTAAACAACCTTCGGGTTTCTCTTTTCCCCGCAGAGGATTAAGCTTAATAGTTTTTTCACGTAGTTATTTAATTCAACAGTTCTTGCCGCTATTCGGTTGCGAAAAGCGACATGTTGTTTTTCCCCGTAGGGGATTAAGCTCAATAGAATCAACCATGAAGATGGCCAGCATTGCCCGTAGGGCATTAACCGCTATCAATTTCTCAAAAAATTCAATAACCTGACCTTCAGCCGATTTCCCGCAACTGTTTTGTATCTGTCAGAGTCACTATTCACAATCAACTTTCTTTTCGCTCGAAATGACGATGATATCGAAAGCTTCCGAATTCAAGCAACTGCCAGTGCCTTGCGTAACAAACAGTTTGCATGTTGTTCTTTTCCCCGTAGGGGATTAAGCTCAATAGAGACACACCATAAGGGGAACAGCATTGCCCGTAGGGCATTAACCTTGTGCGCTATCAGATTCTCACAAAATTCAACAGCTCAATTTTCGGAAGATTTCCCGCGACGGTTTTATAGCTACCGATTTCACTAAACACAATCAACCTATTTCCGCTCGAAATGACGATATGCATCGGAACTCTTTCAAAAATCAAACGGCTGTCAACGACCTAAGTGATAAACAGTTTGCATGTTGTTCTTTCCCCGTAGGGGATTAAGCTCAATAGAATCAACCATGAAGATGACCAGCATTGCCCGTAGGGCATTAACCGCTATCAATTTCTCACAAAATTCAATAACCTGACCTTCAGCCGATTTCCCGCAACTGTTTTGTATCTGTCAGAGTCACTATTCTCAATCAACTTTCTTTTCGCTCGAAATGACGATGACAGCCCACACTTCAATAATGTTGAAAGTTAGTTTCGGAAGACAAGCGACTCACTTAAAAAATATGTATTCCCGCATTCCACCCAACCCATCCGGTTAGATGATCATTCTTGAAATCAAATTGATGATAGCCGGATGGCGGCGTTACAGATTTGTATTCACTTGAAGCAGCATTTTGATCTCCATAATAAATATTCAACACGGGACCTGCATAGATGGAGAAATACTTGCCAATCTTAAAATTCGCATTCAGCGTAAGTTTGTTTAATGAATTGTATTCGTCCCAGGCACCTTTGTACAGGTATTGCGTTGTTAACTCAGGATTAATTGAAAACATTCTGCCAATCCCGATTTCCGTTCCCAAACCATATCCGAATGAATATAATTTTTCATTTGCATTGGTGCTCATTCCGCCAAGCAAAATGCTATACAGTTTTCTGTTGCCTGATTTGAATGCCACGTTCAATTGCATCAATTCGTTTGTAGATATCCCGATCTTATGATACCCTCTTCTCACAAAATTGATCAGACCAATGCTATACCCATCAGATGTATCTGCAAAATTGATCAGGCCGATCTGCACTCCCTTCAACGATTTCGCATAGTTAAATACACCTGCAATCTGAACACCTTTCAAATCTTCGTGTGTAATGTTAACTATACCTGCGGTCTGAACACCTTTTGTATAATTGGTGAAATTACCAATACCTGCAACCTGCACACCCTTAACACTATTGGTCGCATGATTGTAAATACCAGCTACCTGAACACCACTCGCGTCACTGTGCACAAGATTGCTGATACCAGCTACTTGCACACCCGATTGATCATGCAAAACAAGGTTATGAATACCTGCTACCTGCACTCCCGCCACTGACCCTCCTACAATATTGAATACACCAGCCACCTGAACATATCGTGCATCTTTCTTATTGATGTTGAATAAACCGCCTATTTCAACACCTTCTGTTCCACCTGTATAACCGCCCAATACGTTCAACGAAAAGTTATTTACAACCTGCGGACTTAACTTTCCATGTGAACTCAATCCGGGAGTCAGCGAAACCTGGAATGGGCGTTCCGCAATGATCTTCTTTAAATTGAGACTTTGAATCCTTTGTTTGGATGTAAGAAAAAACTTCCCCAATACAGTCTTTTCAACCTTAACAGAATCCTGCTTTACAAATGTGTACTCAGTCTCCGTGCTGTCAGTTTTCACTTTTACAATTACAGAATCCGGAAGGGAATAATCTTCCGGGCTGATTGTTACAGGCACTTCTATTGGTGTGATGGCTATCGTTAGCTGCTGGCTTTGTTTAGAGGCTAGATTAACTGTAGTGTCTTCATACAATTCTTTACTGATGGTTATTTCAGCAGTCCGATACTTGCTTTTTAACTTCAGTTTGAAGAAGCCTGTTTCATCACTTAACGCCGAAGCCAGTTGATGCTTTTCATAGATGCTGGCATCACTTATCTTTTCTCCTGTTTCTTCATTTATAATATATCCGCTAATGGTATATTGTTTATCCGCTACAATCTGTGTGGTTACGACTGTGACACGCGCGGGAGCTTTTTTTATAATGATGTAATTGCCGTTTTCTTTGTACTCATATCCTTTGAGCAAAACATCCAGCACCTGCTTTACAGTCTTATTAACTACTTTAAGGCTTACTACGCTATCTTTTCTGATGATATTGCTGCTGTAGGAAAAATAGAAGTTGCCTTTATTGCTAAGTACGCCCAATACATCTTCCAGCTTTTCATTGTGCACTTCAAATGACACTTGCTTATTCAGCTGGCTTTGCGCCACAGCGCTACATGCTATGCAAACAATGATGCCAATAGTTATCCCAAGCCGTTTTTTTAACCGGCAAAAAAATTGTTCCATCTTAATTTCCTGTTTTATTCAAGAATGATCTGGCCGTCTTTATGAACTACCGAAATATTAAATGTGTCACTGATTATTTCGATAATATGATCCAGGGTTTCGTTATCAAATGTGGTTGTGAGTGAAAGTTTTTTCAGTTCATCTTTTGCGATAATTATATGTACTCCGTAAGCCTCGTTCAGCATTTCAACCAAACGTTCCAGCGACGTATTATCACAAATAAATTTCTTGCTTCTGTAGTAGTTGTACAGTTCATCCGTTAAAGGTTGCTTTGTAAAAGATGAATCTTGCGCATCGGTTACTATTTTCTCTTTGGGCCTCAGCTCAGTTATCTTTCCGTTCTTTATTACCTGCACTACACCAGTTTCTACGATAACTTCTGTCTTGCCATTAAAGCTTCTTATATTAAATGAAGTGCCAACCACTTTTACAGTAATGTCATTCACCGTAATCAAAAAAGGTGACTGCTTGTTTGGTGTTATGTTGAAGAAAGCCTCTCCTTCCAGTGTCACAGAGCGGTTGTCTTTATTAAACCTCGACGGATAGTAAAGTTTTGAATGCTTATTCAGTGTCACTACGGAAGCATCTGGCAATGTATCATTGATCACTTCATTTACAGTCGCGATTTGCAGTGTCTCAACTGGCTTTGGCTTAAAAATGTACAGATATGTTATTGCAGATCCGGCAATTACAAAAAACATTGCAGCAGCAATTTTTAGCCAGGTATTTCGTTTAGTCTTTTTACGAGGGAGCTCAACAATGGCCGCGCCGGGCTTCTGATTGATGCGTTGCTGAAACCGTTTCCACGCCTCATGTTCGTCCATCGTACTTTTAGCCGCCAGGTCAAGGCTTTTTTCCCATATCAACCTGAAATCGTTATAATATTTCCTGTTCTCTGCGCCTTCATTTATCCATTGATTCAATACCTGTTCCTCGTCCGGTGTTATTTCTCCGGCAAGGTATTTAACCAGCAGATCATCAATCATATCGTTCGAAAAATGTTTCAATCAACGTAGGTTTAAAATAGGCAGTGAATAAAAATAAGCAATGGCAGAAAATCAGCCAGTTTTGTTCTGAGTATCCGCAACGCTTTACCCATTTGGTTTTCAACCGTTTTTACCGAGATACCCAACACTTTTGCAATTTCCCGGTACTTTAACTCCTCAAACCTGCTTAGTTGAAAAACAGTTCTGCACTGTTCTGGTAAATCATTCAAAGCTTCCTGTAATTTTTGTTGCAGCTCGGCTCTCGCATGACTATGATCTGCATGCCCGTTACCTGCTGATTGCATGGTATGTGCGGCATGCAATTGGTAGACCTTTCTTACATTTCCATGTTTTATATGATTCATGCATTCATTGTGTACGGCTCTGTATAAATAGGCACTGAGAGAAGATTGAACATTAATATTGCTCTTGCTGTTCCAAAGTTTAAAGAATACATTCTGAACCACTTCCTCGCTTGTTGCATCGTTTTTAAGAATATTGCAGGCATAGGCATGCAGATTTTTAAAATAGGCTTTAAAAACCTGTTCAAAGGCTTGTTCATTGCCATTGATCAAAGATTGCACAAGTGCATTGTCGCTATACTCCAAAATAAATGTTTGACAAGATGTACCAAGTGCAACTGCATTCACTTTAAATCCTTTTCAATAGTAACAGTCCAAAAGAAAGTTACCCCTATGCAGTGCTTAATTTTTTTTATGGCGCAAAATTATTCAAGCCCCGGGAAAATGATGTTGATTTTACACCACTGGTTAAAATCGCAGATGAGTTTAGTTGCAGTTTTTTAGTTGCCTGAGCGACTGGATGAAGTACTGGAAGCCATTTCCAGGATGATCATTGGATCTAAGTACAAGTGTATCATTGAGAAACTGAGCCTGAAAACTGCTGTCTGACTTGCCAATGCGTAAAGTCAGCGTCCCTTTTGAATAAAAGTAACTGCCGCAAATACGGGCGCCGTCTCTCTGGCGCAGGTAGGTATCAGGCGCAAAACGGAAATAGTAGTCAGCCGAATCTTTCTGTATAAAATAAGCATTAGCCTTGCCTGCCCTTTCGCCCACATATTTCCATGTACCGCTTATTTCATTTAACGGCAGAGAATGATCCTCCTTGCTGCATGAGCCGAAACAAAAGACAAAAAGAGATAAAAGGAGCAGTTTATACATGGTTGATATTCTTTCTTAATAGATATCTTACAGCAGTAAAATGTTGCCGGGATGAGTTGTATTTTTTTAGGGCCGAGTGTCAATTTCAAAAAGTATAGGGGAAAGGATATCATGCAACCTGCCGGGACAGATTGTGCACAGAGCGATGTTGAGCTCAATTAGTTGCAAACTTTATCCGCGCAGCAACTACTGGCGAAGGCCTCCGGTTTCGCTTTAAACGCGAAGCCCATACCAAGAATATAACCCATGGCTTCACGCAAAGCGTCATTGCTTTTAAACTGAGGATTTGTGTTGATATCAGCATGAACTTCCATGTCAATATCATACTGAATAAACAGGTTGCACAATTCGTATGCAATTTCAATGCTTTTAGCAACTTCAACCAGCATACGTTCCTTGATGTTGTACTTGTGCCTTGTTTTTTCATTGTGGATGTACATAAATCCACCATTGTGCTCCCTCAAAAAAACAATTACCGTGGCAAATTCTGTTTCCTCACCCTTTACCTGGCTATCAGTTCCTATGCAAACTTTCAATCGAACGCCCTTTGCATACTCTCTTTTTATAGCCTCTTCTACCGCATTTTTGATAGGTAAATGGATGGTTTCTCCGTTAAACTTTCTCCAACGCATAAAAATTAAAGGTTTGCTTGAAGTTACACATTAAATAAATGGGAAGAGCGAAGAAAATGATAAGTTATGGTTAAGGGGGAGAGGCGTGAGGCTTGAGGTATAAGGCTTGAGGCGGTAGACGAAGGCTTCGGGTATGGAATGTGAATAATAACAAAAAGTGTCCGGCATTTTCGGTGCGGGACACTTCTGGCGTTCGTTAAACCATATAGCTCATGCCTTAAACCTTCCTCTTCATACATCAACGTTAGGCATTAGACCTTATTCCTTCTGCCTCATACCTCAGGCCTCAAGCCTCATTCCTTCCACCCTGATCCTCTCACTCGCTGCTAACCAACACATTCCGGCTAAAACTTTCATCTAGCGAGATAAAGGTCTCCGTTCGCTCTATGCCTTTTATTTTCTGGAGTTCATCGTGTAAAACAAAGCGGAGCTGCTGAATGTCTTTGCAAACAATCTCAGCAAACATGCTGTAATTTCCTGTTGTGTAGTTAAGGCGAACAATCTGCGGGATTTTTCTTAATTCTTTGGCAACGGAATCATATAAAGAGCTTTTTTCGAGATAAATACCGATGAAAGCTATAACATCGTAACCTAAAGATTTTAAATCTACATTGAGTTTAGTACCTTTAACAATACCGAACTCCTGTAGCTTTTTAATGCGGACATGGATTGTGCCCCCTGAAACAAATAGCTTTTTACCGAGATCCGCGTAGGAAATTTCTGCGTTTTCCATCATTTCCTGGATAATCTGGAAGTCAAGTTTGTCTAAATTAAATTTCACGGGTTTATTTTGTTTAAAATTAAATAAAATCTAACCAAAACACCAATTTATTAAATAATTTCAATACTTAGAAAAAAATCTTTGAAATATTTGCAATAAGTGAGTTTATCTCTTTAATATTGCATTCTCAAAGAAACGGAAAAAGTTCTTTTATACTGTGGGGTGATGAAATTTTGGCAGACATGCCCTCTCGTCTCGGGGGTGAGGACAACAGGATAAACTAAGCATAGAGTCGACCTACTCTCGAGTTCGGCCGACCGGGGTTGACCACCAGACTTTGTACTTTAGCCAACTGCCTCGTGTAGGTTCGACTCCTACCCCTACAGCAATTTAAAAAGCCTTGTAAATTGATTTACAAGGCTTTTTTGTTTTTTGGCAATCCTAAAATTCCGTGGATTTACAGCTGTTGTGGCTCCGAAATGTTTCGTCTCGATACTCACAAACACACAAGAAGTTTCTGTTCATCTTACATCAACGGTGTCCGACTGCATTACATTCCCTTTAAAAACAAAATCAAGAATATATTGGCCAGAAGAGGTTGTTAATAAAACGTACGTGGTGTCCATTATCCATTCCATTGCGTTCACAGAACCGGCTCCATGCGTTATGATAGTTGCAGGCGCTGCAATAAGAAAATGATTTTTTGACTTTTCCACTGTTCGAAAGCCCTGAAAATTGATGGGATAAGAGGTTGTCGAATACATAAGCTGAACTTTTGAGGTAATTGGCAGTCCTGCCTCTACGTTTTTGGGAGTTTCTATAGTTCCCCACTCTAATTGAACTGATATTGTTTTTTTGCAGCTGAAAAGAACCAGCAGGATTATCGCTCCAATATAAATATTGTAATTCTGGTAATCTTTCATAAAAAGGATCTATTTCAAGAGAATACTACTCCCGGGTTGTTGATCAATAAATAATTACACGAATTATCACAATTAATGTAAATGTTTACAAATTGACTTACTGCTAATATATTAGCATGCATCAGTTTACGCAATAAGCGGAGATTAAATTAAGATTAGCAACGTCTACTTTAACCTTTTCGTAACTGCTGCCCGGCCCCCAAGGACCTGCTGCACCAGGAAGTTTACGATTGCCTTTCACTCATACAATTAAAGCAAAATCGGCGGCATATGATCTTCCCAAACACACGGGTAGAAGAGTAATGGTATTAGCTCAAACAAAGTTTACAAGCCAAAAAACATTAATTATATTTAAGTTCCATTCTTAACAATGCAACGTTTTAGTACATGCATGAAAGCACACATAATGTTACTCATTCCAACCCTACATCAAGGTCAGCAGCCAATCATTCTCCGTCAGGCGGGATTTCAACCAGTGCGATACCTGCTTTTCAACATATCAAACTAAAGGAATTGCAAGGCAACGATAATGCTCAACCCCACGATATTCCCACGCAATTGAAAATCATTCAAACCCTGGAGAATATTTCCGCTGTTCCGGGCACTGAAAAGGGCAACGGTATTATACAACGGCTGACATTTAAAGAAGGGGAAACAAAAATCGGGGATATGACCGGTGAAAACTTTAAAAAAAATCTACAGTCCTTCTCATTGGAAAATTCATCGGACGTCGAGGAGGATGTAGAAGATAAAACTAAGCCTGATATACCAGCTGAAGCTCTTGCATCATTCAATGCAATAAAAGTGAAACTGGGCACACTCGGTTGGCAACTGAGGAAAACAGAAGATCGCGACCATTGTTACACGGAAGTGATACGCCATTACTGGTCAGATCCTGAAAAAGAGGAAGGCAAAGAACCAAACTATGATGTTCCTGCGTACATGCTTAACGAGAAAACCAACGATCAGGTCATTCCCGGTGATCAGGTAGAGAAAATTGTTTATTATAATCCTGATTGCCCATTGATTGATCTTATACACGAAATGGATCACGTAGAACAGCAGGAAAAAACTAAAGAAAAAACAGGGAATTATCGCTATACAACCTGGGACGCATGGGAATGGGGCGGAAAACAATATGAACAAACATCGCCGAGTGTATCTTCCGCTTTTTATTCAGACGAGCATATCGCTTTCCAGTCTTTGGTTAATCAAAAATTAGGGTTTAGTGAACTAGAACTGTCCAAAGGACAAAATGAATTTGCAGAATATCATAATTACATGAGGGAATTTCTACGCTATTGTGCTTGGGGTGCCGGAGACTCCGACAAACAAAAGATTGTCGCCAAAGTAAATGAACACCGGGACAAGGCTAAAGAATTTGCATCGGAAAATGAAAAGGATCCATTCATTGCAGCCTGTGAGTCCATTAAACCCATTGCTGAATTGGAATCGGAATATGCACTAGCACAAAGCCAAAAGGATAAATAAATGATTGCCAAATTCACTCGTCCGACAAAGAGAAACACACTTTAACTCGTCAGTTACTTTTTGCGATAGCCCATTTCGTTAACCGCAAGTGCAGCATAAGTCAGTGCTTGGTAATTCAGCCGAACTGTATCCGGACTTTACAGAAGAGCAGCCCCAAAACAAGCATTTGTCTCTAAGTTCCCGACACAATCGGGCAAAAATTAATCGACACGTGATCCTGTGGAACACTCGCTCCAGAAGGGAACAAAATCTTTCCATAAGACTTAATCAAGCCTTACCCAATCGTTATTTTACACACCCGGTATTCTTTGTCTTACACGTCTTACACGTCTTACGATCTTACGATCTTACTGTCTTACGGTCTTATTTCCCCGGCGCGCGATATCCCGAAAGGCCCGCCCCCTTTTTCATAGCATCTACAGCTTCTTCCGAAGTTATAAGTATCGTCGTCTTTTGTGTTTTAAATGCACCGCCCGCGGCTATTGCAACCGAAAACGCAGCGGCGCTTACATTGTCTGGCAATTCAACAACCAGAAAAACAT
The DNA here is from genome assembly GCF_041060425.1 of Danxiaibacter flavus. NCBI lineage: Bacteria > Pseudomonadati > Bacteroidota > Chitinophagia > Chitinophagales > Chitinophagaceae > Danxiaibacter > Danxiaibacter flavus. Next base: position 367,607 of record NZ_JAULBC010000008.1, on the reverse strand, counting down.
CATATTCCCCGAAACAAAAATAACCAGACTCAACTTTGCCACCGAGGCTTTCAATGACAGGACGGACAACTTCAATTCTGTTTTCGGGCTTGTTTACCAATGCTTTCCATGCTTCGGGTGAATAGGAACCCTGCAGTAAAAAGTGGGCCATGTTTGTTGTATTTTAATTGTGAAAAATCAAGGTAACGACGAAAGGTTGCAGCAGTTCAGTCCAAGCCGGAATATCGAATATGTGTATAGGTTACAGATTAAAGCCTTAAGAAAGTTACAACACACTTTTAAAATTTGCTAGTCTTTGGTAAGCGTATAAAAAATTTAAGCAAATCTCAATGTGGTGCAACAAAAAACCCGAAGCGTTGCTCCGGGTTCGTTCTCAATTTTTATAATTTCAGCTTATACCAACTCTTTCACTACATTTCTGATGATCTGAGGCTTACCTAGTGTATAGTAATGTAATACAGGCACACCGAACGCCTTTAATTCTTTACTCTGTTGAATCAGCCATTCGGTACCAACCTGCTCACAATCCGCATCGGTCTTACATTTAAGAATTTCATTGGAGAGTTCAGTCGGCAATTCCACCTGGAAAATCCTTGGCAGTACAGACAATTGTTTTTTGTTGCTGATGGGTTTTAATCCCGGGATGATCGGCACGTTAATACCAGCCTGCTTGCAAGCTTCCACAAAAGCAAAATACTTCTTGTTATCGAAGAACATTTGGGTCATTACATATTCAGCACCAGCATCAACCTTTTCCTTCAAACGTTGCAAATCCGTCTGAAGATTGGGTGCTTCAAAGTGTTTTTCAGGATAACCGGCCACACCAATACAAAACTTTGTTTTTCCTCCGTTCAGAATGTCTTCATCAATATAAATTCCGTTATTTAAATTAGACACTTGTTTGAGCAGATCAATGGCGTAGCGGTGCCCGCCTGCTTCCGGCTCAAAAAAAGTTTCATTTTTTGCAGCATCTCCACGCAGCACCAGCACGTTATCTATGCCAAGGAAATTAAGATCTATCAGGGCATCTTCTGTTTCACGTCGCGTAAAGCCGCCGCAGATGATATGTGGCACAGCATCAACATGATAATGGTTCATTATGGCAGCACAAATACCAACAGTACCGGGTCTTTTACGCACCTCCACTTTTTCAAAACTTCCGTCTGCCTTCTTTTTGAACATTGTTTCTGTTCTATGATAGGTAACATTTATCCAGGAAGGTTTAAACTCCATCAATGGATCCAGGTGGTCATAAATCGATGCAATACTTTTACCTTTCAGAGGGGGCAAAATCTCAAACGAAACCAATGTGTCTTTTGCCTGCGCAATGTGATCTGTAACTTTCATCTCTTTCTATAAAATTGTTGCAATATACATTAGCCAACGCTTTTATCTACATATCTAATAAAGTAAAATCTGATTGATGATTGGACCAATCAATGCATATAGCTGAAAGTCAATAGTTAATTCGTTAACCAAAATACAAATATTGATATCAGAACCAGGCTAAGTACCTTTATATACCTTTATTGGCAACCTTATTCAAACACTTCATTTATTTTTGTCCAAATTACATCCACGAGTGAGTTTAACTATACATACAAAGAATCTGGTCAAGACCTATAGCAGCAGAACTGTAGTTAACAATGTATCAGTGAACGTAAAGCAGGGAGAGATTGTGGGTTTGCTGGGTCCTAACGGAGCCGGTAAAACTACCACCTTCTATATGGTTGTTGGCTTAATAAAGCCCGATGAAGGTGAAGTTTTTCTTGATGAGATAGACATCACCAAACTGCCCATGTACAAGCGCGCTCAAATGGGTATCGGTTATTTGCCACAGGAAGCCAGTGTATTCAGGAAACTGAGTGTGGAAGACAATATTATGGCAGTGCTTGAAATGACCAATTTAACCCGGCAGGAAAGAAAAGACAAGCTTGAATCGTTACTGGATGAATTTCACCTGCATCATGTACGCAAAAACAATGGCGACAGCCTGAGTGGAGGGGAAAGAAGGAGAACCGAGATAGCCAGGGCACTTGCTGTGGACCCCAAATTCATACTATTGGATGAGCCTTTTGCAGGTGTTGACCCCATCGCGGTTGAGGACATTCAAAGCGTTGTCGCCAGATTGAAATATAAAAACATCGGTATATTAATCACCGACCATAACGTAAACGAAACATTATCTATTTGCGACAGAGCATATCTGCTCATAGATGGTAAAATATTTAAACACGGAACTGCGGAAGAACTTGCTGCTAATGAACAGGTTCGCCGCTTATACCTTGGAACAAACTTTGAGCTAAGGCGCAAAGACTGGATCATTGAGATGGGTAAAAACGACAGCGTTGCACATCTCGCCAAAGACAGCAGCAAAGCTGAATAAAGCAATCAGCCAAAGATTCAGGCCAGGCATTTTTTCTATAGTCAGAATAAGCATAAATTCTGCTTACAGACATAAAAGATAAACGGATATCTTGCTCATATATGGGCAGCATTTCTTATTTTGCCAACTGTCAGCATGAAAATACTTTCTCCCGCAATATCACGATTGGCTCGCTTTCGCTATTGGAGCATTGAACAATGGAAAAATGATCCCATTGCGGCTCAGCGTATCGTGCTGCAGGATCTTGTAACCCATGGTCAGCATACTGAATTCGGAAGAAAATACAATTTCAGCGATACTTTTAATATCCGCGCTTTTAAAAAAAACGTTCCCATCCAGGAGTATGAGGATCTAAAACCTTACGTACAAAGATTGATGGATGGCGAACAGAATCTTTTGTGGAACACCCCTGTTAACTGGTTTGCCAAAAGCAGTGGCACTACCAGCGAAAAAAGTAAATTCATTCCCGTTACAGAAGAAAGCCTGGAAGATTGCCACTACCAGGGCGCTAAAGACGTTCTTACTTTATACTACAATTTTAACCCGGAAAGTGACCTGCTAACCGGAAAGGGATTGGTAATTGGCGGCAGCCACCAGGTAAGCCAGGTGAATGAAGAAACGCATTATGGTGACCTTAGTGCTGTCCTCCTGCAAAATGCCCCTTTCTGGAGCCAGTGGATAAAAACGCCTGAGCTTTCCATCGCATTAATGGATGAATGGGAAACCAAGATTGAAAGTCTTGCACAATCCACTATTCTTGAAAACGTTACATCTATTTCGGGTGTACCTACCTGGACACTTGTGCTTATTAAACGAATACTTGAAATAACCGGCAAATCCTGCCTTAAGGAAGTCTGGCCAAATCTTGAGTTATATATTCATGGCGGAGTTTCCTTTACACCATACAGGGACCAATTCAAAAAATTTATAGGCCAGGGTGTCAATTACCTGGAAATGTACAATGCCAGCGAAGGTTTTTTTGCTGCGCAGAACAACCCCGACGAAGAAGGTATGTTGCTGTTTCTTGAACATGGCATTTTTTACGAATTCATGCCAATTGAAGAGTATGGCAAACCTGATCCTATAACAATCGGCTTACAGGATGTTGAAATCGGAAAGAATTATGCATTGGTAATTTCTACAAACGGCGGATTGTGGCGTTATTTATTGGGAGATACTGTTCAATTCACCTCTTTGTTTCCTTTTAAAATAAAGGTTAGCGGCAGGGTAAAACACTTCATTAATGCTTTTGGCGAAGAATTGATCGTAGACAATTCCGACAAAGCAATTGCAATCGCCTGCCAGAAAACCGGTGCACTTGTTAATGACTATACAGCAGCTCCTGTTTATTTCTCGGATGAAAATAATGGCGCCCACGAATGGCTGATAGAGTTTGACAAAGAACCCGAAAGCCTTAACCAGTTTGCTTACGAGCTGGATTGCGCATTAAAAAGCATCAACAGCGATTACGAAGCCAAAAGACATAAAGACATTGCACTCCGCATGCCTTTGCTTCATTCCCTTAAGAAAGATGTATTTATGCAATGGCTGAAAAATAAAGGCAAACTTGGCGGACAACACAAAATCCCCCGCTTAAGTAACGACCGCAAGTATATTGACGAAATACTGGCGCTGACGCATTAAAATAAGTACATGCTAATTTTTTCTCCTATTACTTTACATTTGCTCACTTATTAACTGCTGTGCAGGGCAATACAATTCAATGTTTTTCCTCCTTTAGCAATTAATAACACCAAATCATTAACCAACAAAAAATAACGGAATGAAATTACTGGAAGGAAAAGTGGCCATTGTTACAGGCGCCGCAAGAGGTATTGGCGCTGCCATTGCCCTGAAATTTGCAGAACATGGAGCAAACGTTGCTTTTACTTATGTAAGCGACAGCAGTGCAGAAAAAGCAGCCGCTTTGGAAGCACAGTTGCAGGCACTTGGTGTAAAAGCAAAAGCATATAAAAGTAACGCAGGTGACTTTGCACAATGCGAGACATTTGTAAATGATGTGGTAAAAGAATTCGGAACCGTTGACATTTGTGTTAACAATGCAGGTATCAGCAAAGACAATCTTTTACTCCGCCTTACTGCAGAACAATGGGACGATGTAATGACCACCAATCTGAAAAGTGTTTTCAACATGACCAAACAGGTTATCCGCCCAATGATGAAAGCTAAGGCCGGAAGCATTATCAACATGAGCTCCATTGTTGGTGTAAGCGGAAACGCAGGCCAGGCAAGTTATGCAGCAAGCAAGGCTGGCATTATCGGTTTCACTAAATCCGTTGCAAAAGAATTAGGCAGCCGCAACATTCGTTGTAACGCCATTGCTCCGGGATTTATTGAAACAGACATGACGCATTATTTAAAAGAAGGAAGCGGTGCGGAAGACTTTCTGAAAAAAATTCCGCTGGGCAGATTTGGTAGCGCCAGTGAGATTGCAGATGCTACTGTGTTTCTTGCAAGTAGCATGAGCACTTATATTACAGGCCAGGTGCTAAGCGCTTGCGGCGGACTCAATATATAAGTTGTAAGTAATAAGGTATACGTTGTACGTTTTTCTTGGGCGAAGATCTGAAGGGGCTCTTAGTATAAGAATAAGACAGGAAGAAGAAGAAAGATTGTATTAAGAATAATTTAATCTGGAAAAATAGTATGGATAAGCCTCTCAAACGCTTACCAATCAACGTACAACGTATAACTTACCACCTAAAACGTTAAATATGTTTTGAGCGGTTTTTATTTTGACGCTCAGTTATTTATCTTGCAGTACAAATGATGAAAAAGGTAATCGCAATATTGTGTCTTCTGGTGCTTAGCATACAGATACTTCCTGTAAGACAGGTGGGATCGCTGCTGAGCAGTAACCAGATCACAGAAGAGTTACCCCATTCATTCGGCGTAGAAAAAGCAGTCGACTTAAAATTCGAGCCTGCAGGCAATGACTATTTAAATGGTCATATCATTGTATCGCTGTTGTCAAAAAATCATCACATTGATTTTGCATCGTCCATCCCCGACAATCATAACGGCGATATTCAGACTCCTCCTCCCAACTTCATGTAGTAAATATCATTCTCAAAGAATGCAGGCCTGCATTGTGCAGACCATGTTTCGCGTGCATTTATTACTTACTACATAACATCTTCAATAATGAAAAATTTTATTAGGAATGCAGGCGCTGACTTGCCTGCTTCCCTGGTAGTGTTTCTTGTTGCACTACCTCTATGCCTCGGTATAGCACTGGCTTCCGGTGCACCTCTTTTCTCAGGAATTATTGCCGGTATTGCCGGTGGTATTGTTGTTGGTTCCCTCAGCGGATCTAATGTGAGTGTTAGCGGTCCGGCTGCTGGCTTAACAGCAATTGTAGCCGTTGCAATAGCCCGTATGCCTGCGTTTGAAGCCTTTTTGCTGGCAGTTATTATTGCTGGTGTACTTCAGTTTCTTTTGGGCTCCTTTAAAGCAGGTTTCCTGGGCGACTTTGTTCCGTCAAGCGTTATTAAAGGAATGCTCACGGCTATCGGCCTCATCCTGATCATGAAGCAAATACCCCATCTTGTTGGATACGATGCTGATTTTGAGGGCGACGAAACATTTGCCCAAGCGGATCACAAAAACACGTTTTCCGGCTTATTCGGTGCCTTTAGTAAGATTACGAAGCTGGCAGTTATAATTGGTATTATATCCATCCTCATTCAGATTGTTTGGGATAAAGTGCTGGTAAAAAAAGCGTCGTTCTTCAAACTGATACCGGCACCATTGATAGTTGTACTGGTAGCTACGGCTATTCACCAATGGTGCCTTTCTGCTTTTCCTGCACTTAGCCTGCAGAAAGACCAGCTTGTGAACATACCGGTTGCAGAAGATGTGTCCGGCTTTTTCTCTTTTTTCATCTTTCCGAAGCTGGAACACCTGTCTAATCCTGTTGTGTGGACCACAGCCATTACGCTGGCTATTGTGGCGAGCCTTGAAACGCTTTTAAACATTGAAGCCGCGGACGAACTGGATCCTTACCAACGAGTAACGCCAACTAACAGGGAGTTGAAAGCTCAGGGTATAGGTAACATCGTTTCCGGAATGGTAGGCGGTTTGCCGGTTACCTCTGTAATTGTAAGAACTTCAGCGAACGTGAATGCTGGTGCGAGATCAAAAATGTCTGCCATACTGCATGGTTTCATGTTACTGATCTGTGCGATGTTTATTCCGTCACTTTTAAACCTGATTCCGCTATCAGCACTGGCAGCAGTATTGATCTATACCGGTTATAAACTCGCTAAACCGTCGCTTTTTACCTCCATGTACAAAAAAGGGCTCGATCAATTTATCCCTTTCATTGTTACGGTTTTAGCTATTATCTTTACAGACCTTTTAATAGGAATTATCATAGGCATTCTTGTTGGCCTCGTTTTCATTTTAAGGAGCAATTTTAAATCGGCAGTATTGATAGTGAGCGATGCGAATAAATACCTTATCCGCTTACGCAAAGACGTATCCTTTTTAAACAAGGCTATTTTAAAAAGAAGACTGGAAGAGGTGCCGGAAAATAGTTTTATACTGATTGACATTTCCAGGGCAGACTTTATCGACAAGGACGTTATTGAAGTAGTGAATGACTTTTTAACCCACGCCCATTTAAAGAACATTCGCGTTGAACTAAAAAAGAGTATGCTTAAACCGATGCATCAACTGGTAATAAAAAAGCAATTTCAATTAATCGAAGAATAATATTATGCAATCATACGAAAAGTTACTATTAGAGAATAAGGCCTGGGCACAAGAAAAAATCCAGGACGACCCAATGTATTTTGACAGACTGGCCCACATTCAAACGCCAGAGTTTTTGTGGATAGGCTGTAGCGACAGCCGTGTTCCTGCAAATGAAATAACAGGAACACAGCCGGGTGAAATATTTGTACACCGTAATATTGCCAACATGGTGATACATACTGATGTAAACCTGTTGAGCGTATTGGAATATGCAGTAGTGCACCTGAAAGTAAAGCATATTATTGTTTGCGGCCACTATGGCTGCGGCGGTGTAAATGCTTCTATGGGCAACCACGATTACAAGCAGGTATTGAATATGTGGATCAGAAATATCAAGGATGTATACAGATTGCACAGGGAAGAACTGGATGCAATAGAAAGTCAGGAAGAGCGTTCAAACAGACTGGTTGAACTCAACGTTAGGGAACAGGTAATGCACCTGGCAAAAACGTCCATCATTCAACGTGCATGGAAACACACTCAAAAGCCGCACCTGCATGGTTGGGTGTATGGTTTGAAAGATGGAATTATTAAACCTGTTTTCGAAATGGAAGCAGGCACTCATATAGATCCATTGTACGAATACGATGATCTTTAGTGGATTTACAAGTGTTATGTAATATTTGTATAAATGCATGCAAGGCCGCGGAGTGATCTGCGGCCTTTTTGTTATGACAATATGTTCTTGAATCGTAATAGAATCCGCGAGACTAATCCCATAAGTATCGTTCGTCGTATTCAATGTGATATTTTTTTAAAAAGGCGATTAATTCTTCCTGATACCGATAAACCTTGTGATGCTGCTCCTGATTTTTTATGTAGGTGGTTACGATTTCAATTTCAGAAGGATTTACAGAGAATGCGCCGTAGCCATTTTGCCAATAGAAGTCCTTATATTTTGGATCTTTTGTTTTGATCCATTTTGAAGATTGTTTTTTGATGTCTTCAATCATTTGTGAAACGGTAATCTTTTTTGATAACGCGCATAGAATGTGCACATGGTCAGTGTATCCGCCGACCTGTACCGGATCGCATCCAATTCCTTTACAAATGCCACCGACATATTCCCACAAAGAATCTTTTATGTTATCGTCGATAATTGGAGCACGTTTTTTTGTGCTAAAAGTTAGATGGATATAAACTTTGGATAAGGATTGTGACATGTTTTAAGAGTTTAGTTAATGCAAAGGTCGGATTATTTTTTGGCCCTGGCTTTCGCCCTTTCAGGGCTTAGTTACATTTTGATCATTGAACCCAGGGTGTTGCCCTGGGCTATTGCCAACGCCCTTTCAGGGCTTGCGAACGCAAATCGTTTATGTTTATTTTAATAAGAATGAGCATCTTGGAAGACTGACCGCATGTTATATGCACGACCATATTCATGGCAAGACAACACCCTCTACGCACAAGGCTGAAGGCCTTGAAGCATTAGCATAGGGCAACGCCCTATGAAAAGATGAACATCGTCAATCAAGCCCTGAAAGGGCGTTAGCGAAAAAATACCACACCAAAAACATCCCAGGTCATCATTCAGACGCCGACCGTCATTTTAAAATAAAACCCGCTTCATTCGTCGTTGCCGAACTCGGGCCAATAAATACCTTAAAATCACCAGGCTCTGATACGTATTTAAGATCTGAATTGAAAAATTTCAGCATCTCTTCATTGATCGTAAAGGTCACTTCTTTGTTTTCGCCTTTCTTCAATAATATTTTTTGGAATCCTTTCAATTCTTTAACCGGACGGCTTACTGATCCAACCATATCACGGATATACAACTGAACAACTTCTTCACCGTCGTAATTACCGCTATTTGTCACAGTAACAGAAGCTGTAATATTACCTGTCTTTGTCATGCTTGTTGATGATAATTTTACCGGGCTATAATTGAACGTAGTATAACTCAATCCGTAGCCAAATTCGAACAATGGCTCGTTGGGAATATCGAGATAATTTGATTTGAACTTTGCCGGACCGCCTTTAACATAAGGACGGCCAGTATTTTTATGGTTGTAATAAACTGGAATCTGGCCTACATTCACGGGAAAAGATGCGGTCAGTTTGCCTGAAGGCACGCGATCTCCAAATAACAAATCTGCAATCGCATTTCCTGCTTCGGTTCCGCTAAACCAAACATCCAGAATAGCATCTGCTTTTGCATTTTCTTCGGATATGGTCATCGGGCGGCCATTCATCAAAACGATTACCACAGGTTTGCCTGTTTTCTTCAATGCATCCAACAATCTTTTTTGACTCGGCTGAAGGTCAATATTAGATAAGCTGGACGACTCTCCTGACATGTTTGCGGATTCACCCAACACAGCGACAACAACATCCGCCTTTTGGGCTGCTGTCACCGCTTCATCCAACATCTCCTGCGCTGAACGTTTATCAATATCAATCTCATTCATGAATGCATTCACCCTTTTTGCAAAAGCTGTATCATCAGAAATATTTGCACCTTTTGCATGAATGATATTTACATTGCTTCCACCTACATTTTGCATTCCTTGCAACACACTTACATTGTTCACAAAATCACCGGAAACACTCCATGTGCCGAGCATGTTTAAATGATTATCTGCTAAAGGACCAACAAGTGCAATTGTGCCTGACTTCTTCAGGGGAAGAACGTTATTGCCGTTTTTCAACAATACTGCAGAACGGGTTGCAAAATCCCTCGCGGCAGCACGATTATCAGCATTAAAGATATCTCCTGCACGACTGGGATCGCAATAACGATATGGATCCTCAAACAATCCAAGTTTAAATTTTGCTTCTAATACTCTTCGGCATGCATCTTCAATCTGCTTAACCGTAACCTTTCCCTCGTTCAGTGATTTTTTTAGTGTGGTCAAAAATCCTTCGCCGACCATATCCATATCAACGCCGGCTTTTAAAGACAGTGCAGATACTTCCTGCAGATTTCCCATTCCATGATCAATGGTTTCATTAACAGCAGTGTAGTCCGTAACAACAAGGCCTTTAAATTTCCAATCTTTACGTAACAGGTCTGTCAGCAACCACTTGTTTACGGTTGCGGGAACGCCATCAATAACATTAAAAGAACTCATTACACTGCCAACACCGGCATCGACTGCAGCTTTATACGGAGGCATATAATCCTGGAACATTTGAATGCGACTCATATCCACTGTATTATAGTCACGTCCGCCTTCAGCTGCACCATATAACGCATAGTGCTTAACGCAGGCAATTACTGTATTCTTCGCTGCAAGATCATTTCCCTGGTAGCCTTTGACCATTGCCCTGGCAATTTGCGACCCGAGATAAGGATCTTCACCTGAACCTTCAGAAATGCGCCCCCAACGTGGATCGCGACAAATATCAACCATTGGTGAAAACACCCATGCCAGCCCATCGGCAGTCGCTTCCTTTGCAGCTATCTGCGCACTCTTTTCAATCATCGGCATATCCCAGGAACAGGAAATACCCAACGGAATAGGAAATATTGTTCTATGGCCATGAATGACATCCAGTCCAAAGATCAGCGGAATTTTAAGCCTTGAATTGTTGACGGCAATCTCCTGGGCCTTGCGGATTTTTTCTGCGCCAGTGATCCCGAACAAGCCTCCTACTTCGCCACGCTTGATCTTGTTATCTACATCACCGCTCACAACAGAACCGGTCACTGCTCCGCCGGGCGTGACAAGATTTAACTGACCAATTTTCTCCTCAATCGTCATATGCTTTATCAGGTTATCGACGAAGACATCCATCGTGGACTTGTTGACAACGACGTCGACTTTGCTCACTTTCTCTTTAACCTGGGAAAAAGAGGGCGTTGCCGCAATTGTTGCAGCAAGCAACAACCATCCTGCTTTTTTATTCATGATCATAATTTTAGTTTTTGCCACAAAGGCGCTAAGACAAAAAGGAACACAAAGTTTTAGGGGCCACAAAGACACAAAAACCCAAAGAAGCACAAAGTTTTAAATTGCCACGGAGGCACCGAAACACAGAGTTCGATTTACTCACCACACACGAGTATTTAGTTTTAAGCCTTAGGCTTTGAGCTTTAAGCTTCCTCCTTTGTGCACCTTTGCGCCTTTGCGTCTTAGTGGCGATTATTCCGCTTTTGCTGTTGTTTGTACCGAAACACCGTTTTCGTTAATTGCTTCTATGGCGAAATAATATGGCTTCTCTTTATCCATTGCTTTGTAGAAATAATCGTTGGCATCGTGCACCATGATACAGTTGTACAGTTTGTCAGGGGCGGTGCCGACATAAATGTTGTATGCGTAGGCATTATCAACCGGCTCCCATTTCAACCACGCACTGCGCTTATCTGCTTCAGTTCTCAATACAATAAATTGCTTTACTGCATCAGGCTTTTCTCCTACACCAAGGCCGAACACACGCAGGCCGGAGATGGCAAATTTTCCCGTTGGCATGTGAATGTTTTCAAGCTTTATATAACGAGCCTGAACAGGTTTTTCCAGCTCAACATAGTCATGCGGAATGTCTGTTTTATTTTGACTTTTATCAGCCAACACCTTCCAGTTTTTACCATCAGTTGAATACCTTAAAATGTATTGGTGATAAATCCCTTGTTGCTTTCCCAGGAATTCTGCATCCTGATCAGCATAATTTATTTGAACTGCATTAACAGTGCTAACTTCCCCAAGATCAGTTTGGATCCACTCTCCTTTATCGCCAGTTTTTGCACTCCAGTAAGTTTTGATGTTTTCATCAACAGCATGATTGGCGTGAAAGCCACCGAGTGTAGATGACACCTGAACCGGTTTATCATAATTCAACAACATCCAGCCGGTGAATTGGCTTTGCAAGTGATCAGCCTTACCGGAAGGAAGATAATGCGGATAGTCGCCCCAGGCTGTATTACAATACATGGTTCCATCTTTATCAAAGCCTGCAGGCCAGATACCCAGGCGGCGCTCAAAATTATTTTTGACAGAAATGGCTATCGATGAAACGTGCCAGTAGTTATCCCATTTATCCTGAAATGTGGCGCCGTGTCCCGCACCGCGCGCAAAACCACCAGGTTCGTAGCTAAGCGGTAACGACTCGTGTGCAAAAGGACCAAGCGGCGAATTCCCTACTGCTACACCATCGGCATAATGGCTGAATTCGGTAGCTGGTCCACCCCATTGCAGATAATATTTATTGTCGTGCTTTGTCATCCATGCACCTTCCATAAAACCTTTGAGGAATGTATTATCAAGATATTCACCAAAGCGGTGCCAGCCATAACGGGCATCGTCTGTCAACAACATTTCTTTGCGGGTGCCGATAGGCTGTAATGTCTTACGATCCAATTCAATCCCGTATAACGGATATACATTGCTGCTACCGTTGTACATATATAATTTGCCGTCGGCATCTACAAAGAAGGCCGGATCCCAACCGCCTATTTCAAAGTTGGAAACGGCTTTTTCCCATTTGTTTGATTTGGGATCGGTGCTCATCCAGATGGGAAACTCAGAAGTGTATGTTGAACCGAAAACCATCATAGTGTCGCCCTGAACCCACACGCCAGGTGCACACAGGTCATCATATAGTCCCGGATACTTGTTGGTAAGTTCGGGAGTTAAAAAATGACGGAAGACAAAGTTCCAGTGCAGCATATCGCTGCTCCACCAGTAGCCCCATTGGTTAGTGGAGAAAAGATAGTAATCGCCTTTATAGGTAACAATAACCGGATCGGCAGTTGCACGATGTTTGCCCCATTGTGTAAAATTGGGAATCGGGCAATAGCCGTAATCGATATTGATGGGATTGCAATAGGTTTTTTGTTGGGAGTATGAAGAGTAGCTTAATACTAACGCGATAGATAAAATGAGTATTTTCTTCATAATTATTTTTTTACCACAGAGGACACGGAGTTTTTTCACTGAGTGACACAGTGGCCGTATACCCTGTTTTTTGTTATAATACAACCCTTTTAATTCCGTTTTTCATGCTTACTTCATTGAAGTTTAGCAGTAACCCTATTCTACATCGGGAAAGTTTAAGATACGTCAGGATCTGCGCAAGGTGGATATCACACAATTTCTCAACCGCTTTAATTTCAACGACTATCTGGCCGGCGACAAGCAAATCAATCCGGTAACCAATATCCAATCTTACTGATTCATAAACTAGTGGCAATCCTTTTTCTTTTTCAACTCCAAGTCCAGTTTTCATTATTTCATAATAAAGACATTCTTTGTAGGAACTTTCTAATAATCCGGGCCCAAGTGCACTATGAACCTTAAAAGCAGCACCAATTATTGTTCCTGTCAGATCGTTTACATTCATAAAACGGGTTTAGGTAATACGCCAAATGTAAGCTTCTGTGTCATCTGTGAAAAAAACTCTGTGTCCTCTGTGGTTAAACTGTCGCCAATCAACGCGTTGTTCTCTCAAATCCCAGCTTCTTCAACCCGTTCTTCACCTCCGGACAACTCATAAACAAATTCCACAATAGTCCTGTTCGATAATTTTCTATCATTACAACAATTGGTCCCTGGTCGATGGCCAGGTAGGAGCTTGCGTACCAGTTCTGTGTTTCATTAAAAGCATCCACAAAGCCGTATTCACCCCAAATCTTATCACCCAGGTCGTAGTAAAAATGCTTTAGCGCCTGCATGGAATATTCTGGTGTATAAGGAAATGCAGACAATGCAGCTGTCGGAGAAATCGTTCCAAAATCATTTGTGGGAGAATGCGCGTTGTAGCCGTTATATGTATCGCTTGCCGTCAAACCCCAGCAATTCGCTCCATAGCCCTTGAATTTGTTAGGATTACGAACACAATGTTCGCGGTTAATGAGGGTATGGTTCCTGTTTTGTTCCCAATAATCGGCATACTGATCCTTCAATCCCCGCGGGTCAAGTCCTAAAAAAGAATAATGCGAGAAAAACAACGGCCCACCGTAATCAAAACCCAGCGGCAGTTTAATACCATAAAACTCTTTCCCATTTCTAAAGAAATCGCTTTGCGCCCAGCCACGGTGGTACACGGCAGGTGTAACAGGATAATGTTCTGCAGATGCAGCCAAAACATAAGTGATCAAACATTCATTAAAGCCTCTCAACGGAAAATTCATTACCCATCCGTTATTTGGGCTCCAGTGCCAGTAAAGGACTTCCTGACCATCTTTTGTAAACCAGTTCCATTCGATTTCATTCCACATCCAGTTTACCCTGTCACGAATCTCCCTTTCCATTACATTATCTTTTGTAAAATACTGACGAGCACATAGCAGTCCCTGGAACAAAAATGAGCTTTCAACAATATCGGCTCCGTCATCCTTTCTGCCGAACCGGATTGTTTTGCCGGTTTCGCCATTCATCCAGTGCGGAAAAACACCATGAAAAGCATCTGCTTTCCATAAAAACTTTACAATCTTGTTCATGCGTTCGGCAGCCTGTTCACGCGTAATCCAACCACGCTCGGATGCCACGATGATCGCCATAATACCAAAACCGCTACCGCCGGTAGTAACTACTTCGCCCCCGTAATCGAAAGATTCGTTACTGCGTTCCCTTGCCAAACCGCTCACCGGATGAGCGAAGTCCCAGAAATAATTGAAAGTCTGTTTTTGAACCAGCCCAAGCAATGCAGAGTCTGAAAGATTTTTAGGACGATTGGCGGGATTGAAAGAGGATTTCTTTTGTGCAAAGCAAACCGACTCAAGCAGGATTAACATCAATAATAGCAACGGTCTTCTGTTCATATCAGCAAAGTTTTTTTAATATTTGGCGGCAGCATTCTGCAATCGGTGGAATATATGCCGCCAAAAAATGTGCACCAATCAATTGTTATTTTAAAAACCGGAAAAGCCAAGTTTCGTCAATCCGGTTTTAACTTCCGGACTGCTCATAAATAAATTCCATAATAATTTTGAACGGTAGTTTTCTATCATCACAATTTGCGGTCCCTGATCTATAGCGAGGAATGAATCTGCAAACCACAAATCCTTTAAGCTAAATGCATCTTTAAAGCCATAGTCACCCCAGAGTTTGTCGCCCAGTTTGTAATAGAAAAATCTGATCGCACGCATTGACTCTTCGGGGGTGTAAGGCAAAGAAGAAATTGCTGCAGTCGGAGCAATGACACCTACATCATTAGAAGGAGAACTCGCCGTGTAACCGTTAGGAATATCACTGGCTGTTAATCCCCAACACGCATCGCTATAACCAAAAAAGCCACGGGCATTGATCTTACAGTAATTGTAGTTGATTAATGTATGATTTTTATTTTGTACGAAATAATTATCCGCATATGCATCTTTCAGACCCGTTGGATTCAGACCTAAAAAAGAATAATGAGAAAAGAACAGCGGGCCACCGAATGCATCACCCAACGGTAAAGGAATTCCATAATAGCTACTACCGTTCCTGATATTTCCATTCTTTGCCCATCCCTGATCATACACCGCTTTTTGAATAGGGTGAGTTGGTGATGAAGCTGCAAGAATATAGGTGATCAATGCCTCATTCCATCCTGAGACCGGCATATTCATTACCCATTGCTTATCCGGGCTCCAATGCCAGTATAAACTGTTTGTGCCATTTTGAAACCATGACCATTCAACTCGCCTCCACAAGCTATCTATATCCTGGCGTAAAGCCACTTCATCCGGCACTGCCTGGTTAAAGTATTGGCGGGCTGTTAAAAGACCTTGCATCAGAAAAGACGTTTCTACTAAATCGGCACCATTATCATTTGCACTAAAAGGAATTACTTTTCCTGTGTTGCCATCGAGCCAATGAGGAAATGCGCCATGAAAATTGTCTGCTGTTTGTAAAAACGAAACAATGGTTTTCATTCGTTGCAATCCTTCCGCACGTGTCTTGAAGCCCCGGTCAACCATTGCAACCAATGCCATTATCCCAAAGCCGGATCCACCGGTTGTAACTAAATCGCCAGATGAATTACGCTCCCTTGCAAGGCCACTAACCGGATGGCCCAGGTCCCAGAAATATTTAAAAGTCTTTTGTTGAATAAGGTCAAGCAGTTCGTTATCTGAAATTCTGGGAAATTTATCCGTTGAGTCGATAGAAGACACGAAAGAAAGTGATATGGCATTATTCAATTTTCCGCCGGATTTCGATGTGAGGCTTGTATACGCCGACACTTTAAATTGAGACAGCGCTGTTAAGGTGGAAGACGGCTTCAATACGACTACACTGTCGTCATCTTCGAAACTTGTTGAACAATTAATGACATTGGCTGTTGCACCCAAAAGAACAATATTGTCTGCAACAGATGACCGTTCCAGGGGGGCACCAAATTTAAACCTGAGAGAAGGTTGCCTGCCTACATCAAAATAGTTTTTTCCGTTAAACGACTGACTGCCATTTATAGTAATATCAGAACAGCTGAAAGATGAAGGAACAGGTGCCGGCGGCGTAGGTGTTTCATCCTTCTTTGAGCAAGAATGCAATACACACGTTATGGCAGCTATAAGTAATAAATGATTCTTTTTCACAATGTCTGTTTTAAATCAATCGTTAAGAACAAAGGAGACAGGAGTATTACCCATCTCCTTTGTTTAACTAAATCAGCAGTTTTTACAACTACTTAATTTTCTCATTATTGTAAATCTGCGCAACCTCAGTGGGAGTCAATGCTACATCGTACACACGCAAATCATCCATCAAGCCATTGAAGGGGCTGATCCATCCATCCGTTCCTCCGTTCTTGCCAACATACAATACTTCTGCGTTCGCAGTGCCGTCACTGTATACCAGCGGACCACGGGGAGCAGTAGCAGACGCAACCGATTTGTTAAACTCTGAGCCGTTAACATACACTGTTTGTGTACTGGTGACAGCATCCCACATGTAAACCAGATGAAACCAACCATCATCCGGATACCCACCTGATTTATCAAACCAGTTATTTCCAAGACCTCCTGCTGTCATTTGATGATAGTCCGTGGCCTTAAACCTGTAATTTGTTGCGGCGGCGTCCATAAAAAGGGTATAGCCATTGGCCCATGTATCTTTTTGAGTAAGGGATACTATAAAGCCGGTACCGCTCGTATTGAGTTGGGGCTTAACCCAAACAGAAACGGTAACACTGCCGGATTTCAATTTATCATCGGCCGGCACTGTAAACCAGATATCTTTACCGTTGCCGCTAAAAGAAGATGATTTAAATCCTTTACGATCTACACCATAGTCCATTTTTGAAATTGTTGCAGTTCTGTTTCCAACCAGTTCTTTGATACTGTTATTAAAATTCCAGTAAGCCACCTGATGATCAGCATTTACAACGTCATACACTTGTTCGTCCGGCATATTTATTTTGTGATCCGGAGCATAGGAAGTTCTGTCAACAACTCCTTCCTTCTGGCACGCTGCAAGCATTAGCAACAATGTTAACGGGCAACTTGCCTTCAATATGTTATTAATTATTTTCATTGTTTTAATTTGAGTATTAGCAATTTTACCAACCCGGATTTTGAGTCAGCTGTCCTCCGGATAATTGAACCTGCAAATCCG
Organism: Danxiaibacter flavus; assembly: GCF_041060425.1. NCBI lineage: Bacteria > Pseudomonadati > Bacteroidota > Chitinophagia > Chitinophagales > Chitinophagaceae > Danxiaibacter > Danxiaibacter flavus. The sequence continues at coordinate 349,964 of NZ_JAULBC010000008.1, read as the reverse complement.
GAATAGGGAACAATTCATTCTTTCCGGCAACAAATCCCTGCGGGCCAAGAACCTCGGCTGCGCGACCGGTACGAACTAAATCCCAAAAGCGGTCTCCTTCACCGGCAAGCTCAAGATGCCTTTCTTCCAGAATTTGTAAAAGTGTTGGTGAAGTAATGTCAGAAAGGCCGGCTCTTCTACGAACGAGATTCAACGATGCAGCGCCATTGCCACCTGTTCTAACAGCAGCCTCAGCGTTCATAAGCAGTACTTCAGCATATCTCATCAAACGGATATTCTGGTCACTGTTTTGAGTGCCACCGCTCTTGCCCTGCGCAATACGTGTAGGAACGTACGCCTTACCATTGTAGCGTGGCTCGGATGCGCCATCCATAACCTGGATTCCTGCAACGAGATCACCATCCGGAGTAATATCACCTCTTGTTAAAATGGTCACTTTTTTTCTCACAACATCACCTGCATTATCAAAGGCCTTAACCAGGTTATCGCTTGGAGTGCCCCAACCCCAGCCCCAGCTTTCAGTACCGCTGCCTCTAACGCCTCTGATCTGAGCGTACTGGCAACTGGAAATACCGCTGTTCTCGTTGAGATAAGTGCTTACTACTTCAAAAATTGATTCTGAACAAAACTCCTGTTCCGGGCGGAACAATTTGTAAAAGTCGCCATACAAAGAGAACTTGTTGCTGGATATGATTTCATCCGTAAGCGTTTTACATTCGTTATATTTTTGACGGTACAAATAGACCTTAGCCAATAAAAATTCAGCAGCCCATTTTGTTGCACGGCCCAATTCAGCAGGAGGCAGGTCAGACGGCAATACAGCTATTGCATCTTTCAAATCCTTTTCAATAAAGTCATATGTTTCGTCCGAAGTTTTGCGTAACATGCCTTCTGGCCCAACCGGAACTTTATCTACAATGGGAACGCCACCAAACGCACGCAGCAAATCAAAATAAGAGAATGCCCTTAAAAACTTAGCCTCAGCGAAGTAGCGATTCTTAAGTGTTTGGTCCATATTGATACCCGGCACATTGGAAAGAACCTGGTTACTTAAATTGATCTGCTGGTATCTTGTGTTCCAGTAACTATTGAATGTTCCTTCGGTCTTTTGAAACTGGAATGAATGATACATGTTATTAGCACCACCATCACCAGGTTCGCTTCCTTTAATGATATCATCAGAAGGCAGTTCATTTACCAACAGGTAATTAAACCCGCCATACATGTCCCATGTACGCAAATTACCATACATAGAAGTCATGGCCTTTGCCGCATCATCAGGAGTTTGAAAGAAATTGGTTGCCGGAACTTTTCCTTCAGGAGGAAAGTCCAGATATTTTTTGCAAGACGTGATAAATATGCCTGCTATCAGAATTAATAAACTTGAATATTTTTTCATTGTCCACTATTTAGAAGTTAACATTTACACCGAAAGTTGTTGTGCGGGAAAGCGGATACACACCGTTGTCTATACCCATTGTTGTAGCAGTACCGCCGGTAATCTCCGGAGACACGCCGTTGTATTTAAAGTATGTGAATGGATTTTGAGATGTTACAAAGAATCTCAGCCTTTCAATACCTATCTTCTTTGTTAACGCATTTGGCATAGTATATCCCAACTGAATGTTACGAATACGGAAATAGCTTCCGGATTCTACAAAGAATGTATTTGGATATGCATTTAAGCCACCACTGATATCTGCATTGGGGTAAGTATTTGATGTTCCTTCGCCATGCCAGCTGTGATTGTAGAAATCAGCATCGTAGCTTTCATTACCAAACCTGTTCGCACGCTTTTTATTATAGATCTTATTTCCTGCAACACCCTGGAAGTCGGCAGACAGATCAAAAGAATTGTAGTTAATACCGATATTAAATCCATAGGTAATTTTTGGAATATAACTACCAACAGTTACGCGGTCTTTTCTGTCAATAACGCCATCTCCATTTATGTCTTTGTATTTAAAATCACCAGGAACAGCATTTGGCATGTATTCTACGCCCTTGTCATTTTTATATGCGTGAACATCATTGAAATTCTGGAAAATACCGTCTACCTGGTAAACCCAGAATTCTCCGATCGGGTGGCCCTGCTGCGTGTAAGTGGCCAGGTTTCCGTTCACCACATCACCATCATTAATTGGCAAGGTTCCATTTTTCAATTTTTGAACTCTATTATTAATAGTGGTGAGATTAGCTCCAATTCTGTAGCTGAATTTATTTGAAATGTTATCGGCCCAGCTTGCGGTAAACTCAAAACCCTGGTTCAATATATCAGCGTTGTTATCAAGTACGGTACCTGAAGCTCCGGAGCTACCGATCAGGGTAACATCAAAAATTGCATTTCTTGTAAGTCTGTGATAATAGTCCGCAGTTACGTTTAACCTGCTTCTCAAAAATGCGGCTTCAACTCCGGCGTCGGACTCTTCAACTATTTCCCATTTCAGTCTTGGCTGAACTGCGGTAGTGATATTGGCGCCGGGCGATACAACGTTAGAACCATAAGGTCCGAAAATAGCAGAATATCTTGCGTCAGTATTGGCTGTTAAAGTGTATGCATTCTGAGGTATTTTGTCATTACCCAACTTACCCCAGCTTGCACGTGCTTTTAAGAAATCAATACCTCTTACCTTTTTCATGAACGACTCATCGCTTATTATCCAACCCAGACCAACAGAAGGGAATGTACCCCAGCGGCTGTCAGAAGGAAATTTGGAAGATCCGTCTCTGCGCAAAGTAGCAGTTGCCAAATAGCGTTCTTTAAATGAGTATTGCACCCGTCCGAAATAAGACAACGCACTTATTTTATCATAAGGATAGTTAACAACGGAATAGCCAGTCTTGTCACCAAGATCAATATAATGTGTTGCATCCGTAAAATCAGGCACGCCAGTTCCAACGGCACGCAACAATTCTCCGGAGTTATGTACAGCGGAGAAGCCCACCATTGCTTTTATTCTGTGTTCCTCAATGCGGGTTTCGTATGTAGCTGTATTGTCCCATACATAGTTTAAATTGTAATTGGACTCTTTGGTTAAGTGAGCCACTGTGTCATACTGAGCACTGGATACCCAGTATTTGGGAACATAAATAGAGCTATTTGTCGTTTTAAAATCAGGAGTGAAAGATGTTTTGAGCGTTAAGTTCCTTATCGGCTTTACTTCCAGGTACAAATTCATTAGCCCTCTTATATTCTTGTTCAACGAATTATTGTATTCAATAACCGCTGATGGATTTGCGAAAATCCCAAATCCTGACTCCAGCGGATTCGTAAAGTTGCCCTGGGCGTCTTTTGGTGCAAATACAGGTGGAATGATGTGAATTCTTGTCAATACATCTGCTGGTGCATTTTCCTGCCACGTGCTCAGCGTAAGACTGTACCCGGTTTTTACATATTTATTGATTGTAATGTCATGAGACCCTCTCAAAGAAAACCTGGTATAATCGTTCTTTTTTACCAGTCCATCCTGTGTAAACAAGCCTACACCAAAATAATAAGCGGATTTTTCAGAACCTCCGGTTACGCTCAGGTCGTGATTTTGCATAAAGCCATTACGCAATAACTCGTCATACCAGTTTGTGCTTGTTGGGTAATTTGCAGGATCAAATGGAGAATAAGTGCCTTTTGAAGTATCCCTCAAAAAAGCTGAGTACATTTTCTCATTAATGAGCTGAACATATTGCTTTGAACCGACCAGCGGCATTTTGTTGGTTATTGACTGAACGCCTACATATCCATTATAAGAAACTTTTGCCGGACGATTTTTCGTGCCTTTTTTGGTCGTGATGATCACCACGCCGTTGGCCGCCCTTACACCATATATGGCACAGGAAGATGCGTCTTTTAAGATCGTAACAGATTCGATGTCACTCGGAGAGATTGAGCTTACATCATCCATAAACACCTCGTCCACTATATAAAGCGGACTAACAGCGCCTCTGACAGAGCCGACACCGCGGATCAACATCGTGGGAGCGCCGCCGGGTTTTCCATCTGTGCTGATCATTACACCCGCCACTTTTCCTTGCAGGGCATTCAATGCATTTGAAACCGGTTGTTTGGTAATTTCTTCATTTTTTATTGTAACAACCGGCGCTGTGAGGTCTTTGGATTTTTGGGTGCCATATCCTACAACAACTACCTGGTCCAGGATAGCGACCTCAAGTTCCAGATTTACGTTGATTACATTCTGATTGCCTACCTTAACTTCCTGGCTTTTGTACCCTACATATGAAAACACCAGGGTGGTATTTTCATTTTTTACCTTAATACTAAACTCCCCTTTATCATCCGTTTGGGTTCCGGATTGGGTACCTTTTACCAATACATTCACTCCGGCGAGCGCATCGCCACTGGCTCCATTTTTAACTGTTCCGGTGATGGTATTTTGTTGTGCGTGTGCCCTGATGAGGTTGGAAAAACAGAAACACACCGTCATAATAAAGACTAGTAGTCGATTCATAATGGCAATTTTTTGGTTATTGCATAAAATTTAACAGCTGGCAATTTGCTGGTAAGTGCATGCAATAACAAAAAAAGCACCTCTACATCTCCACACACATGTCAGAAATCATGAGTTTTGGAAATACTTTTAATTAAACTGTTGAATTTTAACCTTATACAAATAAAAATTTAAAAAAATAAGAAAGGCCGGATTTTAAGGATGAGAGGTAATGATGTAGTGCTAAACAGCCATTAGAAACTCCACCAGGTTCTGATCGTGCTCTAAATTGAGCTTTTTTCGCAGCCTGTAACGGCGAATTTCAACCCCCCGGAGCGTAATATTTAAAATGGACACAAGTTCCTTACTGCTCATATTCATGCGGAGGTAAGCACAAAGTTTAAGGTCATTCAGGGACAGATCAGGATAGGTAGTTTTTAGCTTCCGGAAAAAATCCTGGTGTACTTCGTCAAAACTGTTTTCAAAAAGTTGCCAGTCGCGCTCGTCTGACATACCGTCTTCTATCACCTCCTGTATTTTTCGTAGCTGATGGCCGGGCAGTGTTTTTCCATCCTTGTCCTTTAACCCCAACAATTCATCGTTGATCTTCTGCAATAATTCGTTTTTGTACACGATGTTCATGGCAGAAGTGGCCAGTTCTCTTTTTTTGTTTGCCAGATCAGCCTCCAACTGCTGTGTTTTTAGCAAGGAAATCCGTTGTTCACTAGCCAATTTTTCCTTTTTGCGGAATTCTTCTTTCTCCTGCTCAGCTTTCTCTTCAATTTCTTTCCGGTGTTTTAGTAACCGGAACTTATACCAGCGACGGGCGGCGAAGGCAGCAACAACAAAGACAATAAAGTAAAAAATGTACGCCCAGGTGGTTGCATACCAGGGTGGCAGAACGATAAATTCATAGACAGACGCGCTTGTCGGCGCCCCTCCGTTTATCCTTGCCTTAACCAGGAAACGGTATTTACCCTGCGGAAGATTGGTGAAGTCTTTACGGCTTTGGCTTTCCCAGGGCGACCACTGCCTTGAATATCCTTCGAGAAAGTATTGGTATTGAACATTTGCCTGGTGATAATACGGCAAAGCATAGAAAAGGGACAGATTGTGTTGATCGTATGGGATCTCAATAACCGAAGTAGCCAGATCTGACTCAGCCAATGCAAAGCTGGAGTCAGTGGTGTTATTAATCTGCCTGATCAACACAGATGGCAACGGTTGCTCGTTGCTTTCGATATTTTCCGAGCTAAAAATGGCAAAACCATCGTCAACGCTAATAAGAAACAACGAAGTGTCAATTTTATTAATATTTTCATAAGAGGCGACCATTTTGCCGGTAAGGGCACCAAACCTGACGGAATCAATCGAAAAATGGTCAGTTTGTGAAAAATCGGCTAACGCAGTTCTTCCTTTATTGATAAACCAATACTGCTTGTCGCCTGCCGGGATGATATTATTTGCGGTAGCGAAAGATCCCAGCAGTTTGTTTAGCTGATCATATGGCCCAAATTTGTCGCTTATTTCTTCATATACATAAACCCCTTTTTCTGATGAAAAAACCACCTGGTTGTTAAACTGCAACACGTTCACATGCAGATTTTGCGGCAGGCCGTTTTGTCCGTCGTAGTATTTAAGGGAACTGACAGATGTAGCATCATCCGTTAATGTAAGACGGTAAAGACCCTTGTAAGGATGTCCTACCCAGATGTTCCCCTTGGCGTCCTGCTCCACATACCGGGCAGGCTCACTAAATCCTGTCACCTTGTGCGCAAAAGTCCATCTGCCTGACGCATCTTTTCTGTAAATGGCAAGACCGGTATACATCCCCTGGATCAGCAGGCCGGGATTGCTGTTCAGTGGCTTGATTGTCCAGCCGCCGCCACTTTCCGAGATCTTGGTCAACTGGTCATTTTTTACAAGAAAGGTCTTGTCGTTCTGCCCACATATCAATTGATTATCAATAACAGATAAGTTCCAGATCTGTCCCTGGGAGTTGGGGACCAGCTTAAAATTGAATGGCTGAAATGCGTTTTGACCTCCACCGTTCCAGCTGCTGCTGAACAGTCCCTGGTTGGTGCCCAGATAAATTTTGTTGTCGTACACAAGGCTTGTATAAACGGTTCCGAATACACCGGCCTTATCAAAATAGTAGTATAAAGGAGAGTTTAATTCTACCCTGTCAATCCCATTATCCAGCCCGAGCCACAGGTTTTCCTCGTTGTCAGCAAACAGGCTAAGTACAGTATTGTTTTGCAGGCCACTCGACTTATTGATGTGTTGGATAATTTTCCCTGAATCATTTAAAATCACTATCCCATCCAATATAGTTCCGTATATATAATATTTGTCAAACATTACCAGGCCATTGTTTACCTGGTTGGATCTTAAAAAGCCGTCAGCCTGGGTATTCCATCGCACAAACTGTTTACCATCATAAATGAAAAGTCCATTTTTAGCTGTTGCAATAAGGAACTGATTATTTCTGAACGGAAGGATTGAATAGATACCTGTTTGTCCCAGGCTTTGAGAGCCTTCAACAAAGTGAAGTTCATTTTTCTTCAGTTCAAATAATCCGCCTGATAATATCTCTACAAAAATCCTGTCGTTTACTTTGTGCGAGAACAACAGTGGACGGTGGGCATCAATAATAGAAATTTTACCGTTTTCATATGCGTACATTCGTCCGAATGACTGACAAACAACCCTGTTACCATCTATATAAATCTTCCATATTTCATCTCTTGACAATAATCCGCCCGGAACCAGATGGGCAAGTGAAGTGTATTTAAACAATCCTTTTTGATCATATGACCAATAGCCAAACTCTCCGAAACCTCCTACAAATACTTTACCTCTACTACAAGCAACGGCACGAACTATTGACTTGTTCGGCATTGAATAGAGTTGCCAGTGTCTGCCGTCAAATGTCAGCAGGCCATCATTATTACCATAATACATCACCCCACGCTCATCTTTTGACACTGACCAGTTTTGATTGCCGGACCTGTACAAGTCCTTTGTATAATTTTGAATGTAAGGGATTCCGATATTTTTTACGTCCCTGGCAACAAGAAGAACAGGTAAAAGAATATGCACACAGCACAGGATAAGGATTGAATTAAACTTGCTCATAAACTTTGAACTAACATCCAGATTAACAATCATATCGCTATCGAATAACTCACATTAAAAGTTGGAAATGGGTAGCGGGGTTGATCTCGTTTGATTTTCAGGCTGCGAAGATAATATAGAATGACGGATAGAAACATGACTTAGTTATGCACAGGTGCGAGGAGCTTTGGCTCGAAAGAATATGTCCTACATTTTGAAAATGCAGGACATATTCTTTCGAACACTATTACACTCTAACGCGGTAGCAGTAAAAAAAGGGACTACATCCACAGCACTTTCGCTTTTGCACCCAGGTACTTCGTAACTCGTACTTCGTACTTAAGTCCTTCCTATTGCGAAATATTCCTTTTACTCAGATAAGCATGCCAAAGCAGATAAGATGCCACGGTACGATAAGGTTTCCATTTTTCAGTCAGTGCTATTATTTCATCTTTAAGAACATCTGATGACAGTTGTTTTACTTCCCTAACACTTTTCATCAATGCAATATCGCCGGGAGCAAAAAAATCGCAACGGTTCAGCACCATCATCAAGAAAACATCTGCCGTCCAGTCTCCAATACCCTTGATCTTTTTGAGCGAGATCCTTATTTCATCATCTGCGAGCAGATGCAGCTCCTCAATTATAATCTCTTTATTAATCACCGCGGTAGCCAGCGCCCGGGCATAGACCGCTTTTTGGCGACTGAAATAACAGCCCCGCAATTCTTCGTCGGTAAGTTGCAAAAGCTTTTCGGCAGTGATGTGGCCGATTTTTTCCTGCAATTTTAAAAAAGCGGCTTTTGCTGAAGCGAGCGAAACCTGCTGCTCCAGTATTATATGAATCAATGTAGCGAAAGACGGTTTTCTATTCCACAGCGGCGGATATCCGTATTGTTCAATAACGCGCTTAAAATCGCTATCCTGCCGCGCGAGCTCATCACAGATCTGATGAAAATTTGAGTGGTCAAATGTTTGGTGTTTCATCTCCATAGAAGTAAGGTGTCGGCCGCGCCAACGTTTCTTTGTTAACAACTGATAAAGCTTAAAGCCTAAAGCCTAAAACTGACCGAAGCGAAGTTTTTTAAACCGTATAAGCCATATAAGAGCAAATAAGAGCTTTTGCCCAGAATAATAGTAACACTTAAACGACAATATATTTACTTAACCAGTTCGGACCTTCACCATTGACCATTCACTATTCACTAGTTGTATAGAAGGCATATAAGAGCAAATAAGAGCTTTTGCCCAGGATAATAGTAACACTTAAACGACAATATATTTACTTAACCAGCCCGGACCTTCACCATTGACCATTCACTATTCACTAGTTGTATAGAAGCATCAAACTTACTATACCTGAAAATAAAAGCCGCCAATAATAGCGGCTTTCGTATTGTTTGGGATGATATAAATCGATTCTAGTGCGGTGTACTCACCTTTGTCTTGTTCTTAAAAGCAGCTATTACTTCCCTCGCTTTTGGCGTAAGTGCAAGTTTTGCGGTCAAAGCAGCACGTTCCAGGAGCAGCGTGTCCCAGTTTTCAGTACCGTGCCACAACATTTTTTTCAGTTCGATAGTAGCTTCTTCGCTATAATTTGCCAAAGTATCAGAAAGTCTTGCGATAGATTCCTCCATACTTTCCACGGAAGGATGCAGTTCTGCAAAAAGCCCTTTTCTTCTTGCCCAGTCGCCATTTCGCCACATACTTGAGTCAATTGCAAGCTGGCTGTAAGAAGAAAGACCAATCTTCCGCTCTATTGCAGGGCCCACAACAAAAGGCACTATTCCGAGGGACAATTCGCTCAGTCTTATATCGGCGCCTTCAACAGCAATGGCATAGTCTGCAGCTGCAGCTACACCCACACCACCTCCCACACACCGGCCATGTACGCGCGCTATAATAAATTTCGGACACTTACGCATGGCATTTATTATATAGGCGAATCCACTAAAAAACTGTGTTCCTTCTTTTTCGTTAGTAACTTTCAGCAACTCGTCAAATGATGCTCCGGCGCAAAAATTCTGTCCTGCAGAGGTTAAAATGATCAGACGGACATCTTTATCGTTACCTGCATAAGTAATTTCATGAGCCAGATCAGAAAGTAGTTTGGCGGGAAGGGAGTTGCTTTGCGGATGAAAAAATTCTATTGTTCTAACGTGTTTATGTGTTTCGGATTTTACATAGCCTTCCTGTATATCTTTTACATCTACTATCATAGGTCGAAAATTTTAGTTAGTAATGCGGTCTTACCAAAGCTAAGTTTTTTGACGGCCATTCCCTAGCGACTTTTTTAAAAAAATATATAAAAAAGGTCATTTTATTAAAATTAATTTTAATGCAAAAGGGTGGAAAACAATTCGAAATATTAATAAGTATCCAGTTTTTTTACTTTCAGGTTTTCATGTTGGGATTTTAGAATATCTTGCACCTCCTTTAAAAGTTTTTTTGATATGCAATACAGTAAAATTATTTCCGTAACCGGTATGGGCGGGCTGTTTGAATTGGTTGGCAGTAAAAATGATGGCGCCATCGTTCGCTCACTGGAAGATAAGAGCACAAAGTTCGTTTCATCGCGAATTCATAGCTTCTCTCATCTGGAAAGCATAGAAGTGTATACCATACGTGAAAATGTAAACCTGGTAGATGTGTTTGCAGCTATGGGTAAAAGCTCACTGGCACTGCCAAACGAAAAAGACCAGGCTGCTGTTAAAGCATATTTCCAGGAAGTTTATCCTGACATGGACTTTGACCGGGTTTACCCTAGCGATATGAAGAAGATGGTGAAGTGGTTTTCAGTATTAAAGAAAAATGATGTTGAGATAAAACTGCGCGACGAAGAAGTTGAGGAAGAAGTGGAAGAACCGGTAGCTGAAGAAACAACTGCAGAAGTGGCAGAAGAACCCAAAAAAGCCACCAAAGCTAAAAAAGCAGCAACAGAAGATGCAGAAGAACCTGCTTCAAAGCCGGCAAAAAAGAAAGCAAAAGCAGCAGAACCTAAAGCTGAAGATGGCGATGCTGTAGTTGCAGAAGCTGCGCCAAAGAAGAAAGCTGCGCCAAAGAAGAAAAAGACAGAAGAATAGACCGTAAGACGTGTAAGACACGTAAGACAGCAAGAGATTTTGTGTTTCAATAACAAAATGGGCGAGGCCGGAAGTGCATTTATTTGTATTTTCCTGCCTCGTTCTTCGTTAGAGCAGGCAGAAACCTGCTATTTACATACGGCGGATATGCCGGTTAATTACATCACTCACCATTAAAAGATCCTGGTTATGCAATTAAGCGCAGACATTAAAAAGGCAAAAAGAGAGTTTCTACCGGAGGATTTTAAAGTAACGACCTGGGATGAACTGGAACCTTATTTTATACAATTGGAGCAACGCGAAATAACGGATGAAAAATCCCTTGAACAATGGCTGAAAGACCTGAGTGAAGCGGAAGCCGTAATCAGCGAAGATGCGTGCTGGAGACAAATACGCATGACATGTGATACAACAGATAAAAGCCTTGAAGAAGCTTTTACCTATTTCTGCATGGAGATTCAGCCGCGCCTGCAACCTTATGCAGATAAACTAAACAGAAAGCTCATCAACAATCCGCTTACCAATAATCTGGATAAGGATAAATATTTTACCTATTTGCGCAGCGTGAAAAAAAGCATAGATCTTTTTCGCGAAGCAAACATTCCACTACAAGCCGAGTTGGCTGTAATGCAGCAGCAGTACGGCGTTATCGCTGGCAAAATGACGGTTGAGGTAAATGGACAGGAATACACACTGCAACAGGCTTCCAAATTTTTGGAAAGTCATGACAGGAATTTGCGCGAAGAGGTTTACAGAAAGATCCAGGAACGCAGACTGCAGGATAAACAATCACTTCACGATCTATATACGCAGTTGATTGAAAAGCGCGACCAGGTTGCTAAAAATGCCGGTTTCGCCAATTATCGTGATTATAAATTTATTGAACTGGGAAGGTTTGATTACACTAAAGAAGATTGTTATGCTTTTCATGAAGCGGTAAAACAACATGTACTTCCGCTGGTTGAAAAGATCTATAAAGCAAAACAGCAAAAACTCGGTCTTGATACACTTCGCCCCTGGGATACCGAAGCAGAGCCGGACGGCATTCAACCGCTTCATCCATTTGAAACAGGATCTGAATTATTATCCAAGACTGAGAAATGTTTCGATGAATTAAATCCATTCTTTGCAAACTGTTTGCGTAAGATGGATGAGATGAAACATTTTGACCTGGACAGCCGCAAAGGAAAAGCTCCGGGTGGCTATAACTGCCCGTTAGCCGAAAGCGGCGCTCCTTTTATCTTTATGAATGCAGCAGGCCAGATGGGAGACGTTACCACCATGGTGCATGAGGGAGGCCACGCGATTCACTCATTTTTATCGCACCACCTGGAACTAAGTGCATTTAAAGAATATCCAATGGAAATTGCTGAAGTAGCAAGCATGGCTATGGAACTTTTCAGCATGAATCACTGGGATGCCTTCTTCAACAATAAAGAAGATTTAAAACGCGCTAAGGAACATCAGCTGGAAAGGGTGATCACTATCTTCCCATGGATCGCCACTATAGATAAATTCCAGCATTGGGTGTATGAACATCCGCAACACACAGTTGAAGAAAGAACAAATAAATGGATGGAGATCCTGAATGAATTTTCTGCTTCAACCATTGATTTCAGCGGACTGGAAGAATACCGTAAAACAGGTTGGCAGCGCCAGTTACATTTGTTTGAAGTGCCATTCTATTACATTGAATATGGCATTGCACAATTAGGCGCCATAGGCCTTTGGATGCAATACCAGCAACACCCGCAACAGGCATTACAGAATTATATTAATGCACTGAGCCTGGGCGGCACTAAAACATTACCTCAATTGTATGAAACCGCGGGATTGAAATTCAATTTCTCTCCGGATCATATAAAAACGCTGATGGAATTTGTGAATGGTGAAATGGAAAAACTGTAAAATATTTGAAATTTGAGATGGGCAATTTTGGTTAGCATTCGAATCACAAGCAGACTAATTTGTCAGCATTGAAAGAAGACCTGTCCGGAGAACAGAAGCAATTATGAAATGCAACCTGATCTCAAATTTCAATTCATTATTGTCCGACTAAAATTTGAACAAATTGAATCTAAGATCTTCGATGTTTCAAAATTACGAGTTACAGACAGGAAGAGAGCCGATCCCGGCATGCAGTTTTTTTAGTGAACAGACGTGGGTGATAATATCGTATAGAGAAAATCATTTTAGCGAAGTTTAACCTAATCCCCTGCCCGTCCGGTCAGGCGGGCTTCGGGATTGTATAAATTGAGCTTACTCTTCTTAATAAAATCAGACTGATTAGCCTCACCGTTGTTAATTAAAGGCTATTCCACGCTTTTAGCCGGGCAACAATAATCTCAAATTTTAAATATCCCGCTCCTTGCCAAAAGAATCACCTGAAATACACCTTGCCGGAATCAAGCTTTCGAAAAGCTCTGAGGATCCATTATATCTACAGCTTTACAATCAACTTAGAACAATGATCATTGAAGGACGTCTGCGTTCCGGCGACAGGCTTCCGGCAAGCAGAACATTGGCAACTGAACTGGGCGCATCACGTGTCATTGTCAGCCAGGCGTACGAACAACTGATTATTGAGGGATATCTATCAGGCAAGACTGGTGCCGGTACTTTTGTAGCAGATACACTTCCTGACCAACTATTGCATGTTGGAGCCAGGCAAACAACCTCAAAGAAGAAAGCTGCAACTGAAGTAAACAAACCTGTAGTGAGTTTGCCTCAAAGCGAGATGCAGACGAAGATTGAACCTTTTCAATTAGGCATTCCATCGCTCGACTATTTTCCCTATAAAACCTGGCAAACAACAGGCAACAAAGTGTTGAAGGATTTGAAAAAGCACAATCTCGGTTATGGAGACTCCCTCGGTTATTGGCCGCTGCGCAAAGCAATAGCATCTTATCTCCGCTTATCGCGTGCTGTACAATGTGAAGCTGACCAGGTTGTTATTGTAACAGGTGCACAGCAAGGTATGAATATGGTTGCCGGCTTTCTGCTTAAAAAGGGTGATGAAGTATGGATGGAAGATCCGGGTTATTTTGGTGCCGTTTCCTCGTTTCTGTACGCTGGCGTAAAACTATGCCCGGTACCTGTAACTCAGGATGGAATTGATATTGATTATGCAAAGAAAAATTTCCCAGGCGCCAGGCTTGCTTACGTAACACCCTCGCACCAGTTTCCTTTAGGATGCATGTTGCCACAGAACAAAAGAACAGAGCTCTTACAATGGGCCGAAGAGAATGATACCTGGATACTGGAAGATGATTATGACAGCGAATACAGGTATGAATCGCGCCCGTTACCAAGCCTTCAGGGAATGGATAAAGCCGGCCGCGTTATTTACATGGGAACGTTTAGTAAAGTGATGTTCCCGGCGCTGAGGCTTGCTTATCTTGTATTGCCATCCGTAGAAATGGTTAAAGAATTTAACGCGTTTAAAGAGACGATTGACAGACGTTCTCCTGTTATGGAACAGCTAATGCTATGCACATTTATGGAAGAAGGGCATTTCTTGCGCCACATCCGCAAAATGCGTGTGCTGTATGCGGAACGGCTTGCTATTTTAATTGGGTTATTAAAGGCTCAATTGAGTGAATACCTGACACCATCAGATGGACAATCTGGCCTGCACTTGTTATGCTGGATCTCGGACAAAGTAGATCTTGCGTTACTGAAACAAGAAATAGAAAAGAAAAAGCTGTTTGTTTCTTTTCCTTCTGAATATACAATAGAACATAATATACCGCCGGCTATAACGTTGGGCTTCGCGGCGTTTACAAAATACAGATTGAAAATGGGTGTGGAAAAACTAAAGGAGTGTTTTGAGAATAGCTTATTGAACCACGGAGGCACGGGCGACAGGACGAAACACGACGATTTTTTGCCACGAAGACACTAAGACAGAAAGGGGCACAAAGTTTTTTTTGAACCACAAAGACCCAAGGGCACTAAGGAGCACAAAGAATTAAAGGAAAGCGCTAATGCGTATAAGGTCACAAAGCTTTAGAAAAGAACAACCTATCTTCGTGCCACTTTGTGCCCTTTGTATCTTCGTGGTTCATTTCCTCAGGCTTCAACGTATAACTTACAACGTACAACAGTTTTAGGCTTTGGGCTTTAGGCTTTAAGCTTAAATGGTCTTATCGCTTTTTACAAAATGGATATAGACATGCTTTTAAACCATAGCTAGCTTTGTTATCACAATAACAGCTAATGCTATGAAACCATCAACTAAACAGTTTTTCATTGATGAAGAAATAGAGGAACCGATTAGCGCTGAAGATAATTTCGGACGCAAAACGATAGATGTTGGAGGCGGCCGGATGAGCTATGTGGATGAGGGCGCAGGAGAGCCTGTTGTCTTTCTTCATGGCAATCCGACGTCTTCTTATTTATGGCGCAATATTATTCCCTACCTGAGTAAATACCGCAGATGTCTTGCACCCGATCTGATCGGCATGGGCAGATCTGACAAATCACCCACGGGCACTTACACCTTCACTGAGCATGCAAAATTCCTGGATGAATGGTTTAGACAATTAGGGCTCAAGAACATTGTATTGGTTTTACATGATTGGGGTTCAGCGCTTGGTTTTTATTATGCTTACCGGAACCAGGAAGTGATAAAAGGAATTGCTTACATGGAAGCGCTGGTGCTGCCTCGCTTATGGAAAGATTTCCATAACGGCCGTGACGCAATTTTCAGGATGCTGCGATCAGACAAGGGTGAAAAAATGATCTTTGAACAGAATTTCTTTATAGAAACGGTGTTACCCAAAAGTGTTATCCGCCAATTAAGCAAGGAGGAAATGGATACCTACCGCGAACCATTTAAAAATAAAAAAGATAGACTGCCGGCGCTTGTATTTCCCCGTGAATTACCCATAGAAGGAGAACCGAGAAATATTGTAACGATAGTTGAAGAGTATGGGGAATGGCTTTCTGAAAGTAAGTTTCCGAAGCTGTTGATTTCCGCAGAACCTGGCGCGCTGCTTACTGGTTCAGCACTGGAGTTTTGCAGAAAATGGCCCAACCAGCGGGAAGTGACTGTAGCAGGAATTCATTATATCCAGGAGGATTCGCCGCATGAGATAGGCGTAGCCATTCGCGAGTTTGTATTGAATGATTGTACGGAAGAAGCTTATTTACGTTAATAGAAATACAATTACATAGAGTTGCACAGAGCTGATGCAGACATGAAACTAAACGAAACCGAATCAAAAGTCTATAAATAAAACCAATAAAAGATGAAACAAAGAACTCCACTAAGAAAAATTCAGCCACCGGCCTATAAAGCAATGTTTACACTGGATGAAGAAGCTGCAAAAGTGAATATTGACCCTTTATACAAAGAACTGATCAAGATCCGTGCATCGCAGATCAATGGTTGTTCATATTGTGTAAACTCGCATTCAAAAGATGCCAGGAAGAAAGGCATGTCAGAACAAAAGTTATACCTGATCAGCGCATGGCGTGAAGCAGAAAATATCTTTAATGAAGAAGAATTGCTACTGCTCCAGATGACAGAAGAGATTACACTAATCCATCAACACGGATTAAGTGATGACGCTTATGAACGCTCTATTGCACTGTTTGGCGAACAAACAACTGCAGAGATCATCATGGCAATTGTCACCATCAACGCATGGAACAGGATCGGCGTCGCTACAAAACTGCAACCACCGGTTGAAGTGGAAGAAGTGGCGTAGACCGATTTGAGATTTGAAATTTGAGATTTGAGATTATCAAAGTTGATCAGTGCAAAAATCACGAATAGATCTGGTTATTAAACTTAAAGCAGGACGAGACAAGTGAACCGCAGATCCAAAATTTCAAATCTCAAATTTCAAATCACACTCTCTGTGCACATCTGTGTCTTCTCTGTGCTCTCTGTGTAACCCTTTTTTCTTCAAATCTCAAATTTTACCAATCACGCTGCCTGCACAAAGGCTACCGAATCAAACTGAATCATTTCAAATCTCAAATCTCAAATTTCAAATCCTCAAATTTCAAATCTCCAAATCTTCTGCCTATCTTCAAGACAAACATTGCTCATGAGGCGCTTCCATATAGATCCGGATATAACCCGCGCAAAAACGTTGTCCACCACATTCTATACTGGTCCGCAATATTTTGAGGAGGCTAAAGAAAAGATCTTCGCACCGTTGTGGCAGTTTGCCGGCGATGAAGGCATGATTGGCGAGCATGGCTCTATTCACCCCTTTACATTACTTCCTGGCTATCTTGATGAACCGTTGGTACTCACAAAAGACAAAGAAGGCAACATGCATTGCCTGTCAAATGTCTGCACGCATCGCGGCAATCTTGTAGCTTATGAAGCAGGAAAAGCTAACCTGTTGCGATGCAGATATCATGGAAGGCAATTCCTGCTGGATGGATCTTTTCTTTCTATGCCTGAATTCAAAGAGGTTCAAAATTTTCCCGAACCTTGTGATAATCTTACATCATTACCGCTGTTTAAGTGGGGCAAACTGTTATTCACAAGCTTACGGAGCGGCATTGACGCTGCTGAGCTTTTCCGCGAAATGATGGAAAGGGTAAGCTGGCTGCCAATGGATAAGCTTGTCTTTAGAGCCGATCTTTCAAAAGACTATCATGTAAAAGCCAATTGGGCCCTGTATTGTGAAAACTACCTGGAAGGGTTTCACATACCTTTTGTTCATTCGGGGCTGAATGCTGTACTTGATTTCGGGGAATATACAACGGAGCTTTTCCGGTATTCCAACCTGCAATTGGGTATTGGTAAAAAAGACGATGTCTGTTTCGAACTGCCTGAAACTTCTCCGGATTACGGAAAAGAAGTTGCGGCTTATTATTTCTGGGTATTCCCGAACATGATGTTTAATTTTTATCCCTGGGGACTCTCCCTTAACATCGTGCAGCCCACCGGAATAAGCAGCTGCAAAGTATCTTTTCTCTCTTATGTATATGATGAAAGCAAATTGGGAACAGGCGCCGGAAGCGGGCTGGACACAGTAGAGCATGAAGATGAGGAGGTAGTGGAGAATGTTCAGAAAGGAATCAGATCAAGATTTTACGAGCACGGACGTTATTCGGCAACAAGAGAACAGGGAACACATCATTTTCACTCACTCATAGCGCAATTCATCTAACCTAAACATTACACTGTGCCTCAACTGGAACGAAAGCTTGGAATATGGTCCTGCATATCGCTGGTTGCGGGCACAATTATAGGCAGCAGTATTTTTATGAAGCCTGCTATAATGGCTTCACAGGTTCACCTGCCATTGTTGCTTCTTGCGGTATGGCTCATAACGGGTGTTATAAGCATCTTCGGCGGAATGATCAATGCAGAAGTCGGCTCTGTGTTTCCTGAGACAGGTGGGATGTATGTCTACTTCAGGCATATGTACGGCGATTTTTTTTCCTTTTTATTTGGCTGGGCAGGACTTATTGTGATCAACACTGCGTCGATTGCGGGTATCGCGTTTTTGTTTGCACAATACTCAGACTACGTTATTCATTTACCCCGGTTTGATGCAACAACCGAACATTCTTTTGCCATAACAATTCCCTTTATTGGTAAACTTTTCTGGCTGGAAAACATTGGCGTAAAATTATCTGCTATCGCTTTGATCCTTCTGCTTACAGTTATCAATATCAGAAGTGTTAAAGCTGGAGCCTACGTACAAGTGTTCTTTACAATTATAAAATTGCTGGCTATCACATTTCTTGTTACAGGCATTTTTCTATCCGGCAAGGGAAATGTATCCAATTTTTATACAACTAAAACCGAAGTGCATTTTTCCGGGTGGGAGATCATCACGGGTATGATAGCAGCCTGCTCTGGCGCACTGGCAGCATATGACGGATGGATCGTACTCGGGTATGCAGCGGGGGAAGTAAAAAACCCGTCGAGGAATATACCCAAAGGCTTGCTGATTGGCATTTCAATCTGCATTATCGCATACATCTTTACAAACCAGGCTTATTTATATATGCTACCGATTGACGATATGAAGCTATCTCAGCACGTTGCTACAGATGCGTACGAAAAAGCTGCAGGTTTCATGGGTGGAGGTTTTATTGCTGTTCTTGTTATGATCTCAACAATAGGTGGAGTGAATGGAAATGTGCTTCCGTGCGCTCGCCTGAATTACGCCATGGCAACAGAGGGCAGGCTTTTCAAAAGTGTAGCAACGGTTCATCCCCGTTACAAAACACCTGTAACCTCGCTGTGGTTACAATGTATTATTTCCTCCCTGTTTGTGTTGTCGGGATCATTTGATATGTTGATGGATATGTTTGTTTTTATTGCATGGATCTTCTACGGATTTTTGGGCTACGGCGTAATCGTGCTGCGTCATAAAATGCCGGAAGCTCAACGCTCATACAAAGTATGGGGATATCCTTATGTACCAATTGTTTTTGTAGCCTTTTCCGCTTTTTATTTTGTGGTAACGATATACAATGAGGTAAGCAATTACAACGCAGGCAGAGCACCTGTAATCAACAGCTTGCTTGGACTGGCATTAACAGCAACGGGAGTACCGTTTTATTTTTATTTTAAAAGAAAGTATGGGAACTCCATATAAAGCTCAAAAACTAGCTATTCTTTGTATCGGCACTACTTACTGTAGTACCTCCTCTATCAAACAATTTAATAATCTGCGGCAGTAACGTAGCCAGCGCTGGAATAATCACGAGGAGCCTGGTGGTAACAACTTCCTGCTGTGTTACAATCAGGAAGACAGCAATGCCAAACAATAAGAAATAGAATACATTTCTCAGGCTTGACCAGGTGCCAGCGATATTCATATCCTGTTTCAGCCGGTTTATTTCATCGGTGCCTGTTTTGGCAATCAGGTAATTTCTGAAGCTGTAAGTAATAATGCGCAGCTGACCATCTTCATTAATTCTCAGCAGTCCCTTCACGCAAAGCCTGTAAAGAAAATCAGTATTCTTGTAGTTGGTAAAGCCATCCAGCGCGTAATCATATAAAATAAACTTCTCCTCTGTTGAACATTCACTCCAAAGGCGGTCGTAACTCTTCTCAAGCATAAACTGCCTTTTAAGTATACTGTCGTAGCCATCCTCACTGTTTGCTATGTCAGCTTCCTCTTCATCTATAATGTTCTTCACGTAGTGATCAAAACTATGCCTGCTCATGTTGGTTTGTGCTGGCATCACCACCTTATCGCCAACTTTTTTATCGGTGCTGAGCTGCTCATACATCCAGTCATATTCCGGTTCAAAATTTCTAAAATAACCGAGGAGAAAGATCTTTTTCGCCATCGATCTGATAAGAAAGAAATGTACGGTAACAAAGAGTAGCCCGATTATTAAATACAACCATGCCAGGAATGCCCTGCCAGTGTTGAATAAATTGAAGAACACAAAGGATCTTGGAGACCTGCTGGTCAACTGGATGGCATTGTCCCTATGCAGCGAATCATATATTGCATACTTTAGGTTAGTAGCGCCAGAAGTGTCCTGAAACCAACAATAGTAGTATGGGCTGTCGCTCACAAAATCAAGGTGATCTGAGGGAAGAAACAAATAGTTGGTAACCAGTTTATACAATCGATTATTAACAACATCTCTTTTTGACGAATCAAAAGCAACCCTTTTTAGTTTGCCGGAGCCACTATAGATGCCGTACCTGGACGAATATTTCAGACTATCCTGGTAACGATTATAAGCCATAGCAAAGCTATCATTGGTGGGGGTAATAAAACTCCATTTTCTTTTTCTTCTATTGTAATCAACCTCACGACTTTTTCTTTCTATATTTTCCGACAAGTAAAGTTGACGGGTTTTAATTTGTAGTGGAAGTTCCTTATTAAAAGCATAATACATAAAGCCGGCCGTTGGTATTATACTCATTATTACCACGGCCAAAAAAGTAGCAAAAGTAAAATATTGCAAATAGTTGCTTTTGTCCTGAACTGTACTTTGCGGCTTATCTTTTTTAAAGATGGCAGTAAAGAAAAATGCCAGCAGACAGATACTTATAAGTGATGCAATTGCTATATTTTTTAAGTTGCCCGATCCGATAAGATACTTTCTCAACAGAAGAAATATGAGCAATGTAAACAGGTAAAACAGGAGTATTTTTTTATTGAGCACAAAAAAAGACCGCAACGTATGATCCGGCATCTCTTCACTCAGGTTGTTCTTGATGATGTAATATCCGGTTATAGTAAGAAAAGGCAGAAATATAGCAACATCAACAAGGGTGAATGAAAGCGCATTAAACTGTTTGGCAAACAGGAAAAGTATCGTTACGAAACCAAGCAAAAGCAGCTCAAACAAAATCAACTGTTTGTAATAATTGGACTTGGATGGTTTTGGCATCATCCAATCAGGATTGCCCGGTTCAAACAATAAACGCGAAGGTTTTGCTTCTGAAAGATAATAAGCAAGAAGAAATACGAGAAACGCCGCAAACAGTACAAGCGTGCAAAAGAAAGTAAATGCAGTAATATGAAAAACAAACAAATTCTGCTCCCTGTTTTGATAATAACTGATGAGATAATAATGAAGATTCTTCATCGGCGTTACAATCATCTTAACACTAAGGCCATACAAAGTAATGTTGTCTATATAAACAGAATCCTTGTGCCGTATTGCTTTAACCAGCTCATCATTACCATCAGTTTCCTTTAAAACATTTTCGTGCATGGCGCGGGAAGACTCGGAGTGAAAAACAGTATTGCCTTTTCCGTCAACAATGCAAAATCCAAACCCCTTAGGGGTAACAGGGTTAAAGACTGAGTACATGTTGGCCGAGATCAGAATCATTTTGGCTCTTTGTATCTCATTCGCATTTTTAAAAGTAGCATTGCTTCTTGAAGATATATTAATGGTATAACCACCCGTAGCCCATGAAATGGTAGGCTGTATAGCAAAAGAATCTTTTGTTGGGTGATTGGGTAAAGCGATAAGATTGCCATCCCGCACATCTTTGAAATATTGACGCTCACGCAGGGAAAGATAACTAAACGCAGTATCAATAAAGTTCCATTTTGCAATCATTTGCCCGTTGGAATCGGCCCAGGTAACACCGTCCATATTCTTGTACGTAGACGGATAAAAATACAGGTCAGCGAACGAGTAGGTACGCTTGCCAGTTCTGCTCTTCTTATATTCCTTCCAGTAGTCAACCATAGACTTGTAGCGAACTATTGAAGAAGAATCTGCATTCTGCGAAAATCTGGAGGTATCCAGTAATGCGTCAAACTCCCGCATTTGCTTTACTACAGAATCAAGCTCTGCGTAAAAGTTACGCTGAACGGAGGCATGCAACGATCTAAGTAACTCGGTTGTGCGCTCATCGCCCATCGTGAAGATATAGCCTGTGCCAAGCAAAAGAATAAAAAAAGAAGGCCCCAGTAAAAAAGCTGCTACAAGCGTACGCACATCCGTGATATTGATATTCTCTCTCCTGCTTAAAAAATAAATTTTAAGAAATGGGAAACTGATGATAATAAGTATCACCAGTGATCCGATTGTAATGATTACAGGGTATGAAGAAGCCGTCAGACTTTGCTTGTAGATGCGTGTGGACAATAAGCCGCCAAGTATAAAGGACTGATCCCTGAATTTAAAAGGACATAGAAACATCTTATACGGCACACCGTTAACAACGATATCCGTAATGGAAGAAAGATGCAGTGGGCCTTTTTTCAGGCTTGAATCGAGATTGATATAGTCATAGTCTATGGACAACCCCGGAGATTTATAGATCAACATCTCTTCCTTTTCCAAAGTATCGTGCTTTACCAGCAATACATGCTCAAATATCCGTTCGTGCATTGACTGAATGGGCTGAATAAGATCGTGCAAGCTTTTAAAGAAAGGATCTTTCGGATGTCTGCTGTTATAAAACTTTACTGAGTCAGCCACAAATTCAATCCAAAACCGTGTTGTATCTTTTTTACGGGCGTTGTATCCATCAAAAGAACCCTTGAGCGTTTGCATAAATAAGGCAGGGTTAGTAAAAGATTCATTCCATTGAATCTTCCTGGTGGGGGTATCAGCATAGTTCCTGAAGTAAGTATCATAGCCTCCAATCATCTCCGAAAAATCATTTGTCTGATCCTGCAGTATGCGAAACGTCTTTTTGTTGAACCAGTCTTGTTGCTGGGGAATAATCACCAGGTAATTCAATGCGATAAAAAGACAAACCAATCCCGTAAGCGTGAGGATAATATACAGATTTCTTCTAAATGGGTATTTATTGGTATTGGCCATGATTTAATGTATTGCTAACATTAATCTATCGGGAAGCTAATGCCGGAGATTTCAGAAAAGGTAATGCTCAGTCTTTCTTAAATTTACGTATTATTTTTTGTAAGTGCAAGAGGGGAGGCAGAAGAAGCAAACATCGCTTCCTGGGTTATACAACGTGTTTAAAGTACGATTTACGAAGTACGAAGTACTTTAATTCAAACTTGTTCCTTCTCGACAGGCATCTTGTTTTTTCGACCTGTATATAAAACACAACGTGCCAAAAAGCTGAGTACTTCGTACTTCGTAAATCGTACTTGAATAAAACGCTGACGACTATCAATTAATCTGGCTGACCCTAATCGCCCCGGCATCAAAATTGTTTTATCGAAACAAAAAACTCAATAGTATGTATAAAGAGATTGGATCAAAAGACGCAGCTGTATGCCATTTGTTTTTGTATTGCTGCTTTAAAGATGGTGTTTTCTCCGAGGGTGAGCTGGACTCCGTTGCGGGAAAATTTGCCGCACTGGGCATGCATGAAACACTCAATTTTAAAGATGAAGTTGTCCGCTTTAAAGCTTATAAACCTACCATAACTGACGAGCGTGCGTATTTGCAATATCTGATTACAACTATCAGCTCTGCAAACGAAGCAGCTTTATTTTCCTATTGTGTGGAATTATTTTTAAGTGACGGGCAACTGGATGCCTCGGAGGATCGCCTGATCGAAACGCTCGGCGACCTTTTGGGAATCACCTCTAATGAACAATTATTTGTGAAAAAGATGATGGTACAAAGAAAGATCGTGGAAACGCAGAAATTCTTTTAACCCAACGAAGTTTATATATGCACCTTGCTTAAGGTGCTTTTTATACCTTTCTAAGTTCTGATTAATGAGTCGCACCGTTGCAATCATTGGTTGCCAGTAATATGTGCCTGTTTTTCTTTCCAGAAGCCTTTATAGTCAAAATCAATAACACTCATCTTCTCAGGCACCTTTATCTCGTCCACTTGATCACTATTTGCATAACGGAGCGCTGCTTTTTTTATGTAATAATTTTCATCTCCGGAATCAAAAGTCAGCGTAAGATTCGCCAACTCAATTTTCTCAAAGTTTTTAAACTTGAATAGCGCGCTCCTAACCGGTTGTAATAGCTTTCCCTCTCTGACTTCATAGTACGTTCCAGCCGAACTATCAAGTCTTTCCCAACTTTCAGCCAACTCGCAATTTATCTCCGGAGAAAAGCAGCTTTTAGACGGATCAAAAAAATGCACTTCAGCAGACCATTTCCAGTAAAATATGAGATCGTTATAACCATCCCTGTTCAGGTCCTGTGTTCTATCGTAATCATTGTGATTTCCAAGGTTCTCAAATTGCCACACTTTATACCAACGGCCATTTTTATTTACTTCAACCAAGCCATCATACTCCTCGTTTTGATGAACGATCCGGAGCTCGTTTTCGCCAATAGTAAAAGTATCGATGTATCCATTTGCTCCAGCGTGCGCCATATCTGAAGTCCAGAAAGGAAGACCAGCGTAGCTATTTAAGTCAATCGCATATTGCAAACTATCCTCCACGGCCGGAGCTACACTTGTTTTGGTAGAATCTACGATTTTATTTGTGGATTTAACCGAAGCGTTTTGATTACAAGAAATAAAAACCAAACCAACAAGAAGGCTTGCATAATGTCTTAGTTGCATTATAGTCATACAAAGTTTTGGTTACGGATAATTGGTTTAACAGGTATCAAATATATTGTTTAATTAATTAACCCATAAACTCAAAGAATTTTACACCAATGTCTATGAGTAGCTTTCTTCAAAAATTATATAAAATTCGTGCAACTCCGAAGATCAGCAAAAGCACCGGTAGTCTGCGTTTTGGATAAGGAATCCGGGGAAATTTTGCACTATATTCAATGATATCTGAGTACCTTAGTAATATTAAATTAAGCTTTATGGATAAGAAGAAAAATCAGCAGCAAGCTTCATCCGGAGAAGATGAAAAATTTCCGGGCTATCCCCATTATCCTGAAAAAGAAGACATTTATAACAAGGACAAAAAAGAAGAGTTTGTTGATGATAGCGTTCCCCTTTCGGAAGATCTGGATGTTCCCGGTTCAGAATTGGACGACAGCGACGAAATAATTGGTGAAGAAGATGAAGAAAATAACTATTACAGCCTGGGAGGCGACGAAAAAAATTCGCTGGAAGAAGATGAGGGAGATTAAACGTGATCTTATACAAACATTTACAAAACTTCTTTTGAATATTCGCAAACGATCTCACATCCGATGTTACATGCTCTGTTAAAAATACAGTTACACAGAGTGCCACGGAGAAGACACTGAGTTGCACAGAGAATAAATCCACACTTCGACAAGCTTACTACAAAAAAGTTGCAGCACTTGGTTGTGCAGCAACTTTTTCTTTTTAATAATATCGAAAAATTATCATGACACAATACAGCACTTCTTAGCTATTCTGTTTCCTCACATATTTTGTCAGGATTACAATTACCTGTCCTTCAATCCTGCCTTCAATCTGCTCTGTGTTATCCTCCACCAAACGGATGTTTTTTACTACCGTGCCCATTTTGGCATTAATGGTGCTACCCTTTACATCCAATGATTTTATCAGAACAACAGTATCACCCGAATTTAATATTGCGCCATTGCAATCCCTGTGCAGATCAACGGAAGCATCATTTTCATGATCGCCTGTCGCTTTTGCCCAGCTCAACATTTCATCATCAAGGTACATCATATCCAGGTTGTCAGCGGCCCAGCTTTCACCACGAAACCTGTTCAATAAACGCCAGGTAACAACCTGCACACCCGGCACTTCGCTCCACATGCTTGTAGAAAGGCATTGCCAATGGTTGCTGTCCGGCTCCTCTTTTTTCTCTATTTGAGCCAGACATTTGCCGCAAATAAGAATACTATTGTTTTCATCGCTTTGCGATTGAGGCGGTATTTCGTAAACGTCAAGGTTATCTGCAGATCCGCACAATTCGCATTTGCCTTCGCTTCTTTTCAGTAGTTGTTCTTTTAGCTTCATTATCGTTCTTTGGTTTAAATGTTTGTCAAAAGGGGGGAAAGGGGCCGGCTAAGGTATTATTTTTTTAAGAGACGAACTTGTCCCTCATTCGGAAAGACACAACCACGACCGATATTCAAAGATTCATTTACCGGTCTGTAATTGTTTACGTGAACTGCGGAGACACAAAATTCCGAAAGTTGCGGCTTTTCATGCAACGCAACAGATTAAATTGTTGCCTTTAAAAAGAGATTTTGCAGAACAACTGCTTCTCCTATAAATTTGAGGCTTATTCATCCGGCTTGCCATTTTATGAAGATTACAGGTCACGATAAAGAAAATAACGATATACTGACAGGAATTGCAAATAGCAACCAGCAATCCTTCAGGCAGTTATTTGATCTTTTCTCCGCACGCCTCATCCATTTTTCACTGGCAATATTAAAAAACCGCGAAGCGGCGATAGAAGTCGTAGACGAGGTGTTTGTCAGGCTGTGGAAAAACCGGGTAAACGCCCCGGATATACAAAATATCAGTGTTTATTTATATACGGCTGTAAAAAATGCCTCACTTAATCGTCTTTCACAGAAAGCTAAAGAACAGATCACCGATCCATTTGATTTTATCGACATACATCTTGCAACAGAGCAGAATCCCGAGCAAAAAATGATGACAGCAGAACTTTTCAAAAAAATTGAAACCGCTGTTGAAGAATTGCCTCCACGTTGTAAAATGATCTTTAAACTGGTGAGAGAAGACGGATTGAAATATAAAGAAGTAGCCGAAATACTCAATGTTTCTGTTAACACGGTAGATGCTCAAATGGTAATTGCCGTAAAGCGCATCAGTGAAAAACTCCGCAACCACCTGGAGATAAAAACTTCCAGAGAAATCAAAATTCAAAAGTAAAAGCCTGGGATAAGATTTAAGGCATGAGGTATGAGGCTTAAAGTTTTAAACCTCATACCTCACACCTCACACCTCACACCTCACACCTCACGCCTCATACCTCACACCTCACACCTCACACCTCGTCAAAAAAAGTTTCTCGCCCTTTTAGGGTCATCTTTCTTTTTCCCTGTCTGTATAGTTAAGTCACAATCATGCTTAACAATAAACTTGCTGTTTTAATCACCAGACATTTAGCCGGAGAAACTTCTGAAGAGGAGCAAAAGGAACTGTTTGACCTGCTGAAAGATCAACCGGATCAACAATATTTCCTGGATCTGCTGAGTAATTACTGGATCTCCGGCAAAGGCACATTTGCTGATGACGAAACCAACTCAGACGAACATTTTAATCACATACTCGCGCTTGCAGACGAAACAACTTCTACAAATGAGGAGCAAATAAGTGCCCCAAAAAATAATTCTTCTTTCAGGCGAAAAATATATCTATGGTCAGCCGCGGCTGCTGCATGTGCCGCAGTGTTTTTGGGTATCTATAAATATTCCGGAAAACAGCCGCAGCCAATTGTAGCCGTTTCCCATAAAAATGAAGTAAGCGCGAAAAGCGGCGCAAAATCCAGGCTGACACTTCCGGATGGAACTAAAGTATGGCTGAACGCTGAAAGCCGGATCACCTACAACAGCAGCTTTAACAGCAAATTCCGTGAAGTGGAACTGGAGGGAGAAGCATTTTTTGATGTTGTGAAAAATGCACAAAGACCATTTATAGTGCACACGTCGGGAATAGATATTAAAGTACTGGGAACTGCCTTCAACGTAAAATCTTACCCTAAAGAATCTACCATTGAGGCGACGCTCGTACGTGGCCTGATCGAAGTGATCAAAAAAAATGAACCAACAGGTCCGCGTGTTTTACTTCAACCACACGAAAAACTCATTTTTAATAAAGAAAGAGATAGCCTGAAACTGACAGTTCCGGCAAATACGATCGCAAAAACTTCATCCCAGGATATATTCATTATGCCGGTGTCTAAAAGCCTACCGGACAGCGCAATGAAGGAAACGTCCTGGGTGTACAACAAATTGATTTTTGACGGAGACAGGTTTCAGGACCTCGCAGTAAAAATGGAACGGTGGTTTGATGTAAAAATCATTTTCCGGAGTGATAGGGTGATGAATTACCGTTTTAAAGGTGTGTTTGAAAACGAGACTATTGAACAGGCTTTAAATGCCCTGCAGCTAACCGCACCCTTTACATATAAAATACATGACCATGAAGTAGAGATCTATAAATCAAAAAGCGACTAATGTACACGGGCCCGGCAAGGCCAATTGTAAGTTATCGCTTATAAAAAGGGAAACCGGCTTTCCGGCCTGACTCTGTGCAAGGATACAGGTTGAAGAAAAGCGCGGCTACCCACATTAGGCTTAACGGAAACGCGGGCGATCGGCAAATTGCTGCGTTTCCAATTGTAAAACCGTAAAACCAAAAGTATGAAAAAAAATGTGCCTGAAAACAGGCGCCGGCACGTGGTGCCTTTGCTTAAATGCTTGCTGATCATGAAAATGATTATCCTACTTACGCTATTCACTGCTTATCAGTTACACGCAGAAGTGCTTGGGCAAAAGGTAAGCGTACATGTGGAACAAACAGAAATAAAGAACGTTTTATCGGCAATTGAGAAAAATACCAACGTACGCTTTCTTTATAATTACAACCTGTTATATGCACTAAATAAGAAAGTCGATTTTACGGCAAATGACCTCAACTTTAAGACTGCATTAGATAAGCTATTGGAAAATACCGGCCTTACTTACCGGGTGCTTGACAATAACCTGGTAGTAATCCTGGCGACCTCAGAAGAGGCGGCTTACACACCTGCATCAATAACCGGAACGGTAACGGGCGAAAACAATCAACCACTACCCGGAGTAGCCGTAAAAGTAAAAGGCACCAACAACGGTGTTTTTACAGATAACAACGGCGTTTTTAAGATCACTGCCGCAGATGATGCCGTATTGGTTGTTTCTTACGTGGGATACGACGACAAGGAAGTGCCTGTTGGAGGGCAGACCAATTTAATTATTCAGTTAAGTGTTTCTACAAAATTGTTAGATCAGGTAGTAGTTGTAGGTTATGGCAGCCAGCGAAAGAAAGATCTTACAGGCTCTGTTTCAGTTGTTAGCGCCGCAGACATGGCAAACAGACCCATTGTAAACGTTGGAGAAGCCTTGCAGGGTAAGGCCACCGGCGTACAGGTGGTTTCGAATTCAGGAAAACCTGGCGCAGGATTAACCATTCGTGTAAGAGGCTCGTCTTCTATTAGTGCAGGCAACGACCCGTTATATGTTGTTGACGGCATTCCTATGACAGACATTTCCTCATACACACCCAACGATATTGAATCAATATCCATTCTTAAAGATGCGGCATCATCGTCCATATATGGGACACGTGCAGCAAATGGTGTTGTTGTGATAACTACAAAAAAGGGTGTTGCCGGAAAGTCTAAAATAGATTTCAGCATGTACTACGGCACATCCTCTACAACTAAAAAGCTGCCGGTGCTGAATGGCAAGCAATACCAGGATTATGCGAACAAAGTACTTGGCCCCGGAACCATTACAGATTCTATGGTTCAGGCGAATGATATTAACTGGCCGGACGAGGTCTTCAGACACGGCAACCAGGTAAATTACCAATTAACCGTATCAGGTGGAACAGAAAAAACACAGCATCTGATCTCATTGGGTTACAGTGACCAGGTGGGAACGATTAAACCCGCGAAATTCAATCGTCTGACTGGACGTGTAAACCTGACCACAAAAGCGAATGATTGGCTTACATTAACAACAGCAACAGTCATTACACGTTCTAATACAAACGATGTTACTGATAATGCAAGTGTGGCAAGAGGTGGTGTAGTATTATCAGCTTTAGCAACTCCTCCCACTGTGCCTAAATACAATGCTAATGGAACGATCGGTCTTAATCCGCTATCAGGATGGCAGAACCCGCTTGGTGCAATTGAAGGGCAAACAACCAAGGCAGTAACAGACAGACTCGTGTCAAACATTGGTGCGGATGTAAAACTGATGAGAGATCTGGTGTTCCGCTCACGTTTTGGTATTGATTACACAGACTATCAGCAGAATTATTTTCTTGATCCATGGCTTACTACAAACGGCCAACAAACACAAGGCCAGCTAAACCAAACTAAAAGCACACAACTGGTTTGGCTGAGCGAACAAACACTTACCTACAATAAGAACTGGGGTAAGAGCCATTTTATGGCAATGGCCGGATGGACTGTCCAAGAATCCAAGTGGAATCAGACTTACATTTCCGGAACGCAACTGGATACCGCTTATCGCCATCAGTCATGGGATGAAATGTATATGCGTACAAAGACTAAACAACCTGGCACCAAGAGTATTGATGAGTGGGCGCTGCTTTCTTATTTAGGAAGAATTACTTACGACTATGATGGCAAATATCTCTTGCAGGCAAATATCCGCTCAGACAATTCATCCAAATTTGCTCCCGGAAACAGAACAGCTACCTTCCCTTCTTTTTCTGCAGGATGGAGAATTTCGCAGGAAAAATTCATGAGTGATGTGAATGTAATCAGCGATCTTAAACTGAGAGCCGGCTGGGGTCAGAACGGTAACCAGGAAGGCATTGGCAGCTACGAATATCTTTCCCTGATGAATATTAATCCCCTTGACGGATCTACCAGCCCTGCTACCATTGCACCTAAGGATCTTACATGGGAAACCAGTACACAAACGAATTTCGGTATTGATGCCGGATTTCTTAAAAACAGGATCACCTTTTCTGCAGACTTCTATCTCAAGAAAACAAAGGATGTATTGGTTAGGGTACCCCTTTCATCCCAGATTGTGCAAAGCGTTCTGTTAAATATGGGATCTATGGAGAACAAGGGTATGGAATTCCAGGTTTCCAGTAAAAACATTGTGCAGAAAGACTTTACATGGAATACCGATTTCAACATTTCATTTAACAAGAACAAAGTTACCAGCATTGGTAATGGTATCACATTCATGAATGCTTACGGCAACATCTATGAAAGAGGAAATGCAATCGCACTTGTGCAAGGTTACGGCTTAGGCGAATTTTACGGATTTGTATCTGGTGGAGTGGATAAAAACACAGGCGATCAGTTATATGTTAACCAGGCTGGTAAAGCTGTTACTTATGCAGAGATCAAACCTTCTGACAGGCAACTTATCGGAAGCGCTTTGCCGGACTTTGTGTATGGCATGACAAACAGCCTTTCATACAAAAACTTTGATCTTACTGTCTTCTTCCAGGGATCCCAGGGCAACAAGATCTTCAACGGCGTGAGAGTGGAAACAGAAGGCATGAAAGATTCACGTAACCAAAGCACTGCTGTTTTGAGCAGGTGGCAAAACCCGGGTGATGTTACAGATATTCCAGGCATCAAAGCAAACAGCAATGACAACAGCCAGATCTCTACACGGTTCCTGGAAAACGGATCTTACCTGCGTTTTAAAACTATTACACTTTCTTACCGGTTTGATCCGAAATGGCTTACACATATCGGCTTGAGTGCTGCATCTGTGTATGTTTCAGGCCAAAATCTGATAACAATTTCCAAATACACCGGATTTGACCCTGAAGTAAGTACATATGGAACAGCTACAGATAGCGATAACAAGAACATTTCTCTTGGAATTGATTACGGAGCTTATCCCCAGGCAAAAATGTTCCTGTTTGGCGTAAATGTGTCATTAAAGTAAACCCGCAAACGGTTAAAGTCGTAAATGAATTAAACCTTGATTGTTATGAAAACAAAAATCTTATATATACTTTCCTGCAGCGGACTTGCTCTATTTGCAATGATGTGCATGCAGGCGTGTTCAAAAATTCTGGACAAACAACCTCAAACGCAAACAGTAGCGCCTGCTGACAATGCTACTATTTCAGCTGCCGACGCAGAGAATTTAATTTCCGGCGCGTATACGACTTACAGGGGCTATGATTTTGGTCTTGAATTGAATGTATTGGATCGCATAGTGAACGGCGATGCCATTGCCGACAACTGTTACGCGGGCGGTGATAACCTTGATAACATCACGTTAGACCTGTTTACTGCAAACTCCTTAAATGGTAACGTAGCGCGAGACTGGAAGGATGCATACGGCATTATAGGGCGGTTGAATATTGCAATAGACCAGGTTGAAAAATGTGTTGACCCTGCGCTTAGCGCAGGACGTAAAAACCAAATACTCGGCGAATCTAAATTCATGCGTGCCTATTCCTATTTTGATCTGGTTCGTTTGTATGGAAGAGTTCCATTATTACTGGCTCCCGCCGACACAAAGGATGCTGAGACACTACTTAATTCAACCATCGTTCCGCAATCTTCTACAGATTCAATTTATGATGCTATTTTAAAGGACCTGTGGTTTGCAAGATCCACTGTACGTTCAGTTGGAGCATCAGATTCTAAATTCACTGTAGCGACAGGCACAGTAAATGCAACACTTGCTAAAGTATATGCGAGTTTGCCAACACCAAACTGGGATTCTGTTCTATATTACTGCAATGCAACAATTCCTGATTATTCACTTGTTCCTGATTTTACTTTCCTGTGGGATAACAACCATAAAAACAACAGCGAAGCAATCTGGGAACTGAATTACGAGGGATACGATGTTATAGGCAACTGGGTTCCAAGCATTTTCCTCGGTAGTGATTGGAAACGTTTCAATACGCCAACAAATGATCTCGTAAATGCTTATACGGCGGAACATGACAGTATTCGCATGAATGCTTCTATTTCATTTGCTGATATGCGTGGTCACTGGACAGACAAATACTGGAACCTGGCCAACTATCCGTTCCTGGCTAAATACAATGATCCATTTAACGGCACCAATGATTTCTATATCATTCGTCTGCCGGATATTCTTTTGCTGAAAGCGGAAGCACTGGTTGAGAAGGCTGACATCAACGGCGCGATGGCCCTGGTTAACCAGGTTAGAGCCCGTGTTAAACTGAGCCCGAAAGCTGCAGTAAGCGCCGACGACGCCAGGAACATTATTGCAAATGAAAGAAGGCTGGAGCTTGCTTTCGAAGGCCACAGATGGTTTGACCTGCTAAGAACCGGAAAAGCAATCAGTACAATGAATGCACAAAAAGATGGCAGTGGCAATAATCTTAATTACAATGTTGATGCACATCGTTTGCTGATGCCTATTCCACAGGCGCAGATAGATCTCAATCCTTTGCTCACACAGAACGAGGGATACTAAATATATTCCAGACCGTTGTGAGTATTTGTCCTACACTTTTAAAGTGTAGGACAATACTCACAATCTTGCTCACACAGCACAAAGCATCTTAATAAAATTTACTTCCGCCGGTTTTGCCAGCGGAAATCTGTTAAACCGGGTTACATGAAAATACTACACGTTTTACTTTTCTGCACGCTAATAGTTTCCTGCTCTAAAAAAACAATGCCGGGCACATCTGCAACTCCTTCATCCGGTAATGGAACAGTTGCTTCAACGGAAGCATGGATAACAGATCCTGCATTATCAGTTCTGTTTCAAAAGAAAAATAATGTACTCACAGGTTCTTCCGGGCCGGTGATTCAGGTAGACGATAAACAATCCTTTCAAACAATTGACGGCTTTGGGTTTTGTCTTACGGGCGGCAGTGCTTTCCATATCCACAATATGGAAGAGGCAAGCCGGGCTGCGTTATTAAAAGAATTATTTGCTACAGATGGAAATAGCATTGGTACAAGCTATTTGCGGGTAAGCATCGGCGCCTCTGATCTTGACGAAAAAGTTTTTTCTTATGATGATTTGCCCGAAGGTCAGACTGATACGCTGATGGAAAAATTCAGCCTGCTGCCGGATAAAGCTTTTTTGATTCCAGTACTAAAAGAAATTCTGGCCATCAATCCTTCAATCAAAATCTTAGGATCACCATGGTCTCCACCCACATGGATGAAAACAAACAACAACTCGAAAGGAGGAAGTCTTAAACCTGAATACTATAACGCCTATGCGAGATATTTTATAAAATACATCCAGGGTATGAAAGCTGAAGGCATTACGATTGATGCCATCACGATTCAAAACGAACCTCTGCACCCGGGCAACAATCCCAGCTTACTAATGTTACCGGAACAGCAGGCAGCATTTATCAAACAAAGCCTGGGACCAGCATTTAAGTCTTCGGGTATCTCTACAAAGATTATCCTTTACGATCACAATGCTGATCGGCCGGATTATCCAATGTCCATTCTCGCAGATAAAGATGCTGCGCAGTATGTAGATGGTTCAGCGTTTCATCTTTATGCCGGACCAATTGATACACTTTCAAAAGTGCATGATGCATATCCTGATAAGAACCTTTACTTCACAGAACAATGGGTAGGTGCTCCGGGCAACTTACCTGAAGATCTTAAGTGGCATATCAAGAATCTGATTATCGGCGCTACAAGAAACTGGTGCAAGGTTTCTCTTCAGTGGAACCTCGCAGCAAACTCAAAGCAAGAACCACATACTCCGGGTGGTTGTACAGAATGTCTTGGCGCAGTTACAATAGATGGTAACCAGGTTAAACGCAATTCTGCATACTACATTATTGCACATGCAGCCAAATTTGTAAGACCCGGTTCTGTCCGCATTTCAAGCACTACAGTTAATGGGCTGCCCAATGTGGCATTCAAAACTCCTGAAGGAAAGAAAGTGCTGATCGTGTTGAATGAAAGCAATACTACACAAACATTTACTATTGAAGAGAATGGAACTTCGATGAATACAAATCTGAATAGCGGTGCAGTGGGCACGTATGTCTGGTAACAAACTTGCATTATCTAAAACATTTGTAGCCTGGAGCTGGAGAATAAATCTTCAACTTCAGGCTACTTTTTTCACAGGGCTCGCCTTGCGGCGAAGGAAGTGATTTGTATAAGTCAACTGATCAGACTGTCATGCCTGAACAGGTATGGGATTAAGAATGCTGCCAGCCCACCTATGATTATTTGTGTCCCAATGAACATTGCCCTGAAATCGCCGGGGAATTTATTTTCTTCCGGACGAACCATAAGAGCAAAGTACACAATAACACCTGTGATAATAAAAACTGCCACGCGATACAGATTGGTGCCTCTTCTCATAAAATGTGCGAAGAAATAATAGAAAATACCGCAGGCCATCAGCAATAAAGTGCTGCCAAAAATAATAGTGCCAACGTCCAGCGCATTAAATGTATAGAACTCATTAATTCGGCGATAAACTGCAATGAAAATAAGATTGGCAATTGTGCCGATAATGCCTGCAAATAATCCGCCTAGTACGCACCGGGAAAGATCGCTTTGCTGATAATCGTAACGTGACAGATCGTGGTGGTGATGTTGATAATCGGTATTCATATGCGGAGATTTTTAGCTTCAAAATCTAAACACGGTCGGCGAGGAGAAAATTGCCATTCAATTATCCGGCATACAATCTTTAAGCGAAAGCAATGCTATATTTCTTATTAATGACCATTATAAAGATACGCAAATGTTTCTTTAATTGAAAGTTCCTGCCCGACGGAGTCGTTCAGGCAGGGAAAATTGACAATTGATAATGATGGAACAATATAAAACTCTGTGATACTCAGTGGATCCTCCGTGTAACAGTGTAATTGTATTTATTTCTTTGAAAATATAAGGAGTTAGCACAGCGGTTCCCGGTTTTTCATTTTCAATTATCCCTTTTCAATTGTCAATTACAAATCCTCCTCCCTCTCCAGCATTAATATCGCGCCCTGCGGAACAATGAAATATTTATCGCCTTCATATATTACTTCTGTTGCGCCACTTAATAAAAAGATCGCAAGATCCCCTTCTTTCGCCTGAAGCGGAACATATTTTACCTGTTCTTCCTCAGATTTCCAGGACTCATTTTCAACAGGCATCGGAATAGCATATCCGGGACCGGTTTTGATTACATATCCCTGCTGCACTTTTTCTTTTTCCTGTACGCCGGGCGGAAGGTATAAGCCGGTAGATGTTTTATCGTTCGGCTGCAGTGGCTTTATCAGCACCCTATCCCCTATTACGATCAGTTTTTTCAATTTATTATCCGGAGTTAACAACATATTAGGTTTTTAAAATGCAAAATTAAAAACAAGCGTTAAACTATGGTGCAGAAATATATCAGAACGCCTGTACTAATTACCTTTAACAAAACAATGATCCAATTTTGAATCGGCGTAATAATTAGTTATATTTATTTGTTTAAAATTTAAATTCAGATAATTATGGAAGGAAAAAAATACAAAATACTGTTATGTGAGGATGATACGAATCTTGGAATGGTGTTAAAGAACTATCTCGAATTGAATGATTACGATGTTACACTGGAAAGGGACGGGCGTTTGGGACTGGCCGCATTTCAGCGTGAAAAATTTGACATATGCCTGCTGGATGTAATGATGCCCAATATGGACGGCTTTACCCTGGGTGAGGAGATCCGCGATATTGATCCAGAAGTTCCCCTGTTCTTTTTGAGTGCCAAAACAATGAAAGATGACATTATCCAGGGTTATAAGCTTGGCGCCGATGATTATATTACAAAGCCTTTTGACAGCGAAGTGTTGTTGCTCAAAATAAAAGCGATCTTAAAGCGCAATGAGGACCTTAACAAGGAAAATGAAAACATGGAATTTGATCTGGGCAGATACCATTTCAATCCTAAGTTGCGTGAATTGATTTTCGATGGCAAAACGCAAACACTTTCCCCGAAAGAAAACGAATTATTGAAAATGCTCGCAGAGCATAAAAATGATCTTTTACCAAGAGAGCGGGCATTAAAGAAAATCTGGGGCAGCGATACATACTTCAATGGCCGTAGTATGGACGTTTACATTGCTAAACTTCGTAAGTACCTGAAAGACGATGAACACATTGAAATTGTGAATATTCATGGAAATGGTTTCCGTTTGGTGGTGAAAGAACCATCTTAGGTTAATGGAGAATTGAAAATGCCTAACGGCGAAAAATTTTAGAAAAATAACTTGAATAAAAAAGGCCTGACTTCGCCAGGCTTTTTTGTTTTTTGAACCATATAAGGCATATAAGAAAATATAAGATTTATGCTGGCTCTTATATTTTCTTATATGCCTTATATGCCTTATATGGTTTAGTAATGTATTTTAATCAAACAATGTGTTTGCGCCGGTGCTGGTAAATGGTTTCTTGCCGAGGTGCTCATATGCTTTATGGGTAGCTTCGCGTCCGCGGGAAGTGCGTTGAATAAATCCTTCCTGGATCAGGAATGGCTCATAAACTTCTTCCAGTGTACCTGGTTCTTCACCTACGGCGGTGGCAATGGTGGTGATACCAACAGGTCCGCCCTTGAATTTTTCAATGATGGTTGACAAAATGCGGTTATCCATTTCATCAAGGCCGTGCTCGTCTACATTCAATGCTTTTAATGCATGACGCGTTATCCCGATGTCAATACTGCCATCGTTCAAAACCTGCGCAAAATCCCTTACCCGCCTTAAAAGACCATTTGCAATACGGGGCGTGCCGCGGCTTCTTCCAGCTATTTCCAAAGCGGCTTCAGGCGTTATAGCAGTTTGAAGTATTGAAGAACTTCTCTCGATGATCTTCTTGAGCGTTTGTGCGTTATAATATTCAAGCCTGGACTTGATACCAAAGCGGGATAACAACGGAGCCGTCAGCAAGCCGCTTCGCGTTGTTGCGCCGATCAATGTAAATGGATTCAGATTGATCTGGACACTTCTGGCATTGGGACCGCTATCGATCATGATATCAATGCGAAAATCTTCCATTGCCGCATACAGGTATTCCTCAACAACAGTACTTAATCTGTGGATCTCGTCAATAAACAATACGTCACCCGCAGAAAGATTTGTCAGTAAGCCCGCCAGGTCACCCGGCTTTTCAATAACCGGTCCGCTGGTTTCCTTAATATTCACTCCCAACTCGTTTGCAACAATTCTGGACAAAGTTGTTTTACCTAAACCGGGAGGACCGTGAAACAGGACATGATCCAATGCCTCACCGCGCAATTTTGCCGCTTTTATAAAAATGACAAGATTTTCGATAATCTGGGGTTGTCCGGCAAACTCAACGATCTCTTTCGGGCGTATCGTGTTCTCGAACTCCTTCTCTGCTGCACTTTGCTGCGATTTATCTGCCTGTAAATTGGGATTACTCATGAACTGTGATTCAAATGCCAAAAATAGGTTTTTTAAACCACGGAGGCACAGGCGAAGAAACGAAACACGGGGATTTATTTGCCACGAAGACGCAAAGACAAAAAGAAGCACAAAGATGCTTGAACCACGGAGGCACGGACGAGAAAACGAAACACGGAGCATTCGAACCACGAAGCACAAGGGACACACTAAGAGGCTCAAAGGATTCGTTGCGCCGTTGCTTCGTCGCGGGCGCTGCGTGAAACTTAAAAGAGCTCGTAAAGGACAGAAAGGCTTCTGAGCTCGCCGAAATCGGAGACATGGAGTGCAATGTATTGCTGGAAAGATTGCAGCAGCTGACGCCTTACAGTTCTGTTTAACTGGATATTTTCCAGATCGTTGTAGAAGTTGATGCTATTGATCTCGGAACTGATGCGGGCAAGTTCGCCGGATAGATAAAAAGGGTGTCCGGGAATATCGCCAACATACTGCCCTTCTTCAAGATCCAGCACAGGTGTATGTTTATTAAATTCTCCCTGCCATTGAAACCCAAGTTCTGTGGCGAGATGGAGGGTAAAGTATAGAGGAAGGTTGGCAGTGAGTGTAACATCTCCTCTGTCCAGTTGTTTTAACGAATCTTCCATCAGGTAAAACAATTCCGGGTTCGCTTCAGGTTGCTTCAAACTATGTTGCAACAATTCAACCATATAGGTAGCTACTGCATTTTTTATTACATCAAAAAATAAGTGTTCATATAAATATGCCCATTCAAATTCCTTGATAAACTGAAGATTTTTCAGCTCGTTGTGATACACTTCCATTTGCAGGATAGCTGATGGCTGAAAATAATTACTCTTTCCCTGGGATTTTTTTGATGATTGTCTTACCCCCTTTACAATATAACTCTGAATTCCAAAAAGCTCGGTATATACCGTCGCGATGATGCTGGTCTCGCCGTATTTTACTGCACGTAAAACAATGCCTTTGGTTTTGTGAGTCATACAGCAAAGAAAGAGAAATATTTTGAAGACAGTAAGACAGTAAGATCGTAAGACGTGTAAGACATGTAAGATCGTAAGACGCCTAAGACCGTAAGATTTCGAGAATAGTAGATGGGTACGAAATCATAAAAAAGATTTGCGAGAATAATAAGATAATTCAAAGCTTTTAATCCTTTGTGCACCTTTGTGTTTGGTTAAAAAAACGCCGTGTTTCGTTCTTTCGCCTGTGCCTCCGTGCCCGCCCGTGCCGGATCGGACGGGGTTCAAGCATCTTTGTGCTTCTTTTTGTCTTTGCGTCTTTGTGGCCCAAAAAACCTCCGTGTTTCGTTTTGGCGCCCTGCCTCCGTGGTTTACCCCTATCGCAGATAGGGACTTTCGAAACCCAGCGTCTTTAACCCCTTTTGCACCTCCGGGCAGCTCATGAACAACTTCCACAACAACCCTGTCCTGTAATTTTCAATCATCACAATAATCGGTCCCTGGTCAATGGCAAGATGAGATTTTGCATACCAGTTTTGTGTTTCATTAAATGCGTCCACAAAGCCATATTCGCTCCATATTTTATCCCCCAGATCATAATAAAAATGCTTGAGTGCCTGCATGGAAAATTCCGGCGTATAAGGGAATGCTGATAGTGCAGCTGTGGGAGCAATGGTTCCCCAATCATTGTCCGGTGAAAAAGCATTATAGCCGTCATATGTGTCGCACGCTGTCAAGCCCCAACAATTGGCGCCATAGCCTTTAAAATTCTTTGGATTACGAATGCAATGTTCGTGATTGATGAGTGTATGATTTGTATTCAATTCCCAATAATCTGCGTATTGATCTTTTAATCCTTTTGGACTTAACCCAAGAAATGAATAATGTGTAAAAAATAACGGGCCGCCATAGTCGAAGCCCAACGGCAATTTGATGCCATAAAATTCCTTTCCATTCTTAAAATGGTTGCTCTCCGCCCAGCAACGGTTATATACCTGTGGCGTTATCGCATAGCGTGGTGATGAGGCTCCCATTATATACGCCATCAGGCATTCGTTCCAGCCACGCAACGGAAAGTTCATACTCCAGCCGTTGTTAGGGCTCCAGTGCCAGTATAGTTCATCGCGACCATCCCGCGTAAAGAAATTCCATTCTGCCTGATCCCATAACCAGTTAACACGATCTCGCACTTCACGCTCCATTTGATTGTCCTTTGTAAAGTATTGTCGCGCACACAAAAGTCCCTGGAACAAGAAAGCTGTTTCCACCAGGTCGGCTCCATCATCTTTCCTGCTAAAAGGAATAGTCTTTCCCGTTTCACCATTCAGCCAGTGCGGAAGAATACCATGATAGCTGTCTGCTTTATATAAGAACCTGACAATTTTATTCATTCTTTCTGCTGCTTGCGCTCTTGTTACCCATCCTCTTTCTGATGCAACTATAATGGCCATAATCCCAAAGCCACTGCCACCCGTGGTAACAACCTCATTCCCGTAATCATAAGCCACATTACTACGTTCGCGGGCAAGCCCGCTTACGGGGTGCGCAAAATCCCAGAAATAGCGAAAGGTTTGTTTTTGCACCAGTTCGAGTAAAGCAGTATCCGATAAGTTCTTTGGCCTTTTAGCCGCATCAAATGCAACTGTAGGGACAGCTTGCTTCTTTTGTGAAAAAGCAGCATGAAAACAGCAGGATAGAAATAATAGCAGGAACAAGTGAGTATATTTCATAAGCGCGTTTTTATTTTTCGTTTCTTCAGCAAGCCGGCACCGTTATTTTACCATTACAGATACGGACTTTGAAATCCGAGGGATTTCATCCCGTTCTTAATCTCAGGACAACTCATAAACAAGTTCCAAAGCAAACCGCTTCTGTAATTTTCAATCATTACAATTATTGGCCCCTGATCTATTGCCAGGAAAGAATTGGCGAACCATGCATCGTTTAAACTGAACGCATCAATAAAACCATAGTCCTTCCACAACTTATCTCCCAAAGTATAATAAAAAAACTTTAAAGCTGCAATCGATTCGGCAGGTGCGTAAGGCATGGCTGACAACGCTGCCGTAGGAGATATTACACCATCATCATTCGCAGGACTGTGTGCCAGATAGCCCTGTCTGTTATCATCGCTGGCAGTTAGTCCCCAGCAACTTGCACTATAGCCAAAAAAATTCTTGTCATTATTTACACAATAGTTGTAGTTGATCATTGTATGATTCTTATTCTGCATCCAATAATCTGCATAAACATCTTTAAGGCTACCGGGCTTAATTCCAAGGAATGAATAATGAGAAAAGAACAACGGGCCGCCATAATCCGGTCCTAACGGCAATTGATACCCGAGAAATGTTTTGCCGTTTTTCATCGCGCCGTTTTGCGCCCAGCCATTATCATAAACTATTTTGGGAACACCATGCGTTGGTGAAGATGCAGCAAGCACATATGGCATTAACGCTTCATTCCATCCGCGGACCTGGAGGTTCATATCCCAAGCGTAGTTAGGACTCCAATGCCAGTACAAAACATTTTCCGGCCCGTTTCCAACATATTTCCTGAACCAACTCCATTCAACCGCCCGCCACAAACTATCTATGTCGCTTCTTAATAATTTTTCTTCATTAGTTGCGAGGTTAAAATATTGTCGCGCAGCCAGCAATCCCTGCATTAAAAAAGCGGTTTCAACAAGATCGGCTCCGTCATCTTTTGTGCTGAAAGGGACTACTTTACCTGTGCTGCCATTCAGCCAATGCGGGAATGCGCCGTGAAAACGGTCAGCAGTATGTAAGAAGTTTACAATTTTCTGAATCTGTGTAGTGGCACTACTTCGCGCAATAAAATTTCTGTTCGCTGCGGCTATTATGGCCATAATACCAAAACCAGTTCCACCGGTCGTTACAACATCTCCTGAAGTATTGCGTTCTCTTGCCATGCCGCTTACAGGATGTGCGAAGTCTGTAAAATATTTGAGTGTTTGTTTTTGTACAAGATCCAATAACGCACTGTCTGAAATCCGGGGGAATTTATCTGTAGAATCTATTGCAGTTAATATGTTTACTGTAATCGTATTATTCAATTTTGTTCCTCTTTGCGATTGCAGACCGGACATTACTTTCAATACATATGCTTCAATGTTTTGAAGATTGCTCTTCGGTTGCACTACTATTGTATTACTGTCAGATGCACTTGCATAGCTGTACTGCAACTGCGCAGAAACACTGTGCTGATCGATCAGCGAAATAGCGGATGATGCGGAAGTTAAACTAACAGGAACAGTGAAGGCAAGTTTAATAACAGGGCTTACTTTCACTGATTGATAGGAATAATTGTTTGTTCCTGAAACACCGTCAACTGTAACACCGGTGAATCTGAAGTCTTCCGGAGGAAGAGGTGGCGGCGTATTGGAATTGCTGCTTTTTGAGCAGGAAAACAAAACGACTATTGCACTCAATATGAAAAAGGACCTTTTGTGCATGGGCAATAAATTGGTGTGCTTTTCAGGGTTGCGCAATAATACAGTTACACAGAGTTACACGGAGCAGGCACAGAATTACACAGAGAATGCGTTCCAATCTTCTAAGACAAATTACAGTCAAAGACTAAGAATGATTGAAGCCTGTTGTTGTCCGTGGGACATTAACCTCGCGCCTGTGTTAAAGTCCTAACGGACTATGATTGTCTTTTTTGACATTTCTATTGAGCTTAATTCCCTACGGGAAAACCTGCATTATTGGTAAGCTTGTTATTGGCACAATATGAGTGTCTGTCCAATATCAAAATGTTGGCTGTTTTTCATTGCCGTTCGCTTTAGCGAACGGATAGTCACAATTTGGATTATAGCTTTAGCCACATATTTCAACTTTTTGGCTAAAGCCAAATTAAAATATCAACTGTCATCCGTCGGCTAAAGCACGACGGCAATGAATTGAAATAAGCTTCTCTACAGCCCCAATTTTTCAAGCCTGAACAATGCATCTACCTCTTTCGCTGTTAAAGCTCTGCTATAAATCCTGAATTCATCCAATACGCCTGCAAAACTTCCGGCCCATGGCTGGCTGCCTGTGCTGGTAATCTCAGGATCGTTCGGCTGAAACTGCCAGGTGCCAAGCACCACAGCGGTTGCATTGTTGTCTTTAAAATTGAGCGGACCATAGTTCGTATTATTCGGCCCGCTTAATACCGGTCCTCTTACATTGCTCTGGCTACCCACATTGATGGGCTGTGATTGAGAATTGGCGTAAATATTAAAAACGGAGCTAGCTGAATCATAAGATATAATAATACTGGTCCATTTATTAATGGCGGCCGGAATTTTGGTTTCGCTAAACTGGCCTATGTTAACGCCGTCAATGTTGTTGCCAAGATGGACTTTAAAATAAGCGGTGTCAGGACTGGAAAAATTTTCCATGTAGATGTCCAGGTTACCCCAGAAATCTGTCTTGTTGTTGAGTGACCAGATCCCTCTTGCAAGCCCGCTTGTTTGAGGCGCTTTCATCCAGAATGAAATGGTAAACCCTTTAAGATTGGGTATTGACCCCGGTTGCTTAAATGTTACATAGCTGGTATCATTACCCTGGTAGCCCATCCCCTTAAAACCTTCGACAAAAGATGCATTGTGATTTGTGCCGGTGAGATGCTGGATGCTATCATTGAAATTATTCTCAAAGCTCCACTTGGCAATAATAGCATCCTTCGCCACATCATCAGATGTGTTGTAGTTACCTATAGGCGGCGGAGATGACTGTTTAAAATCATCGCCATAATCGGCTTTTGTGCAGGAAGCGAAAATAATCACCCCCATAGTAAACAAGGCCAGTGAAGGTGATGAGAATATTTTTATCATGCTTTTCATACATTTCTTTTTTGTGTGTACACAAATGCAAGTACCGTTAGTATCCCTGGTTTTGTGTCAACCTTTTGTTACTTAGATCGATCTGATTTTGCGGTATGGGAAACACTTCATTTCGTTGGGCCTTAAACCCTAGCGGACCAAGAAATGTAACTGCACGTCCGGTGCGCACCAGGTCGAAGAAACGGTCACACTCCATAGCCAATTCAACGCGGCGTTCTTTCCATACGTTGTCGATAGTTGCAGCAGCATTCGCCAGCCCTGCTCTTTGTCTTACCATATTCAAACTGGTGGCAGCTTCACCAGCCTGGCCAACCTGCAATCCTGCTTCCGCATTAATCAGCAACACTTCTGCATAACGCATCAGGCGTATATTTTTAGGTCTGTCATCTTTATCGTTCGGACCGTTGCATGCAAAAGTTTCTTTCAAAGGACTGTGATATGCTTTGTAACTGTAACGCGGATTTTCAACAGAGTCCTGTGTAGGTATCCTGAATCCATCCCACAACACTGTGCCCGTATTGGCTCCGCCAGTTGGCTGCACAAATATGATTGTTCCAAACTTGCGGGTAGAATCGCCGGGCTCATACGCATTTACCAAACTTTCAGAAGGATCGTTGAATCCAAACCCCAGGTCACCGGCATAAATAACATCATTAAACACATTATCCGGCCAGCCTTTCTTTGCTCGTGCTCCCTGTCCGTTTGCATATAGCTTGCTAATGGCATCACAGGTATTGTTTTTGGCTGCCTGCATTTCAAAAATGGATT
Organism: Danxiaibacter flavus; assembly: GCF_041060425.1. Lineage (NCBI taxonomy): Bacteria > Pseudomonadati > Bacteroidota > Chitinophagia > Chitinophagales > Chitinophagaceae > Danxiaibacter > Danxiaibacter flavus. The sequence goes on along the minus strand of NZ_JAULBC010000008.1, from coordinate 305,330 downwards.
CTGTGTTGTTCACCCCGCCAACACCATTAACAGGATTTTCACGGAATATTGCGCCGTAGTAGGGATAAGGAACCAATGAATATTTTCCTGAGTTAATAATATCCTTTGTTAATTCATAAGCCTTCTGATAGTTCTTCTGATACAGGTACACTTTTGCGAGAAAAGCTTCAGCAGCGCCTTTATTGGCACGACCTTCCTGCGCGCCTGCTTCTCCACGTAAAGGCAGGTTATCCATAGCAAACTGTAAATCACTAATGATCGCTTTGTAAACGCTATCTACAGATTGCTTTACCACAAATTCATCTTTATTGGATTCGGAAGGAGCTGGTACTCTCAGAATCAACGGCACTCCGCCGAACAAGCGAACAAGATTGAAGTAATAAAAACCTCTCAGAAATCTTGTTTCACCAATCAGCCTGTTCTTTAATGTCTCGTCAAATGTAGCCGCATCCAATACTTTTAAGGCCTGGTTGGTGCGGGCAATTGCCTGGTAATGCCCTTTCCAGAGATTATCCAGGTAGAAGTTTGTCGGGCTAATATTAAAGTGATCCATTTGATTGGCCTCGGGACCATCAGAAGCTGTACTTCCTTTGTCAGCGTCGTCAGATGCAACGTCTACTGTCAGTGAGTAAAGCAGCCCGATGGTGGTATTATCGAAACCGCCAAAATATAAAGTGTTGTACGCACCCAGTACAAGGTCTGATGCCGCGTTAGGATCCTGGCTCACTTCATCTTCGGTTTGTTGTCCCTGCGGCGGCACATTCAGGAAATTCTTGCTGCAGCTGAAAAACAGTAATGCCGCAACAGCACTTCCAAGCAGTGAATATTTTATTGTTTTATTATTGGTATTCATGATGCGAAGTTTAATTGTTGATTGACTAGAAACCCAGGTTTATACCAAATACCCATGTGCGCGGAGTTGGATAAGTATTAATATCAACACCCGCATTTGTAATGCCCAAATTGGTTTGATTGGCCGCAGAATTCGGATCTGCCTTCAACGCATTTACACCGGTGGAAATAGCGGAGAACTCAGGTGTAAAGCCGGTGTAATTGGTAATTGTTGCAAGGTTCTGCACGGTGGCATAGACCCTGAGTTTAGTGATCTTCGCTTTCTTCAGCATGTCTTGAGGAAGCGTATATCCGATCGTGAGGTTGTTAATCCTGAAAAAGCCGCCCTGTTCAACAAAATAAGTTGACGCCGGCCATTGATTTAATGTAGCCCTGGGATTTGAATTAGACTTGTTGTCTACGGTCCACCTGTCAGTAACCACACTTGCTTCCATATTATCCAATGAGTTGGTTGAAGCTCGCAAAGCTTTTTTTGCATTGTATATTTTACCTCCTGAAGTACCATAAGTGCCGAAACTCAGATCAAAGGATTTGTAAGTAACGCTGCCACTAAAGCCATAGATAAATTTTGGTTGATAAGATCCAACCAACACCCGGTCATTTGCATCAATTACGCCGTCGCCGTTCTGATCTACATATTTAAAATCGCCCGGCCTTGCATCTGGCTGAATAACGGTGCCGGCTTTGTTTTTATAATTATCTATCTCTTCCTGGTTTTGGAAAATTCCGGCAACTTTCAACACGTTATAACTTCCGATAGGCTGGCCATTTGGAGACAATGTAACATATCCCTGACCTGCAAGATTACCATCAACCAACGGTTGGCCACTTGATAACCCAACAACTTCGTTTTTATTGTAGGCACCATTACCACTGATGCTGTAGGTCCAGTCTTTACCAATCTTATCGCTCCATGTTAAGCCCAGTTCCACACCTTTGTTCTGAATAGCTGCTGCATTGGTCAGGTACTTGCTGTCCTGATCACCCAATGTTCCTAGTATGTTTACATAAATAAGCGCATCGTTGGTCTTTTTACTATATAAATCTATTGTACCGTTTAAACGTTTGTCAAGTACCGTAAAATCAAGTCCAAAATCAAATTCTTCAGTAGTTTCCCATTTCAGATTGGGATCTGTGATCTGGTTAAAAGCAATACCTGAACCCAGGTTGCCATAAGGAAGATTAGGAGATGCCAGAGGCAGGTATAAAGATGAAGGGATCTGATCGTTACCTACCCTACCCCAGCTTGCTCTCAACTTCAAATAACTAAAGGTTTTCTGATCCTTCATAAAGTCTTCGCTCGTAATATTCCAGCCAAGGCCTACTGAAGGGAAGAATCCCCACCTGTTTCCTTCCGGAAAACGGGAACTACCATCACCTCTGAATGTTGCAGTAACCAGGTAGCGATCTTTATAGTCATAATTAAATCTTGCGATATAAGAGTTGCGGGCCCATTTATCGCCGGAACCATTGTTCTTTGCAGTATTGGCATCGCCCGCGTCGAGAAACCACTGATTCTTCGCAGGAGGAACATTTTGCCGGTACCCGTATAAGCGATTAAACTTATACTGTTCGGCTGTTGTACCTATCATCAGCTTCAGGTTATGATCCCCAAACTTTTTGGATGCAGTAAGCGTATTGTCCCACAACCATCTGTTTGCATCATTCTTGGTGATCTGCAAAACACTAACCGGTTGTTGCTGGTTACCACCCGGCGGATCAAATATGGTGCTGTCGGCGAAATATTGATACGCGTATTGGGTGTTCTTATAAAAATCAAGATCCACACCGATGTTAGAAGAGAACACCAACCATGGTAAAATCTTGTACTCAAATGTTGCTGCACCCTGTATACGATTGTCGTTCCCCCTGTTGTAATTCTTGTCGATGTCCAGCAGCGGATTACCAACATTTTGAAACGCCGACGTATTACCATACTTAGTACCAACTCTTGCAGGAACAACGGGTGCGGCTCTGTAAGAGTTACCATATGCGGAGTTTAGATCAACATCATCCAAAACACCGTTGGCATAAGAAATTACCGTTGTGAGTTTAAGCTTGTTGTTGAATTTATATTCATTGTTATTACGGATGGTAAATCTTCTGAAGCTGTTATTCTTGATGATCCCTTCATCAAGCAAATAACCGGCGCTGAGATAATAATTGATCTTTTCGCTACCGCCTGAAATGGAAAGGTTATTGTTCTGCTGTAATCCTCGACGGAGGATCTGATCGTACCAATCTGTGTTAGAGCCATTGTTTAGCAATGCTGTGTCAACAAGATTATCACTGTTACCATAATAACGGCTCGCTTCGTTCAGATAGCCAACATACTGGTGCGAGCCGGCCATATTTACCAGGTGCGCAGCTTCTTTCACGCCTATTGTTCCATCATAATTCACCACCATTTTACCCGAGCGACCTTTCTTCGTCGTAATGATCAGCACACCGTTGGCGGCACGCACACCATAAATGGCTGTGGACGATGCATCTTTCAGCACATCCATGGACAAAATATCCGCAGTATTAATGTTGGTGATATCATCCGTAATTACACCATCTACAACATACAAAGGGTTAACGCCGGCGAGCATAGAACCTGTACCGCGAATACGCACGGAAGGAGAAGAGTTTGGTGCACCGGAGCTAATGATCTGCACACCGGCGGCTTTACCTTGCAACGCTTGTGTCGCAGTTAACACCGGTTGTTTGGAAAGTTCATCACCTTTGATATTGGCGACTGCGCCGGTAAGATCTTTTTTCCTCGCTGTACCATACCCAACAACAACCACTCCATCCAGGTTAACAGCTTCACTCGCAAGTGTTACATTGATCTCCGTCTGAGTGCCGACAGTTATTTCGCGGCTAATATGTCCCACATAGCTAAACACAAGTACATCTGTGGGCTCTGCGCTTATGGAAAACTTTCCATCTTCATTTGTAGCGGTGCCTCTTGTAGTTCCTTTAACCTGTACAGAAACGCCTGCCAACACGCCACTATCGCCACGGACAGTTCCCGTAACATTTGCCTGAACAGAGTGATATCCCGCTGCTGCTTCCTTGATGATGATCTGCCCGTCATCCATTATTTCGTAAGTAAGGCCTGTGTTCTGCAATACCTGGTCCAGCACATCCTGTATGTCTGCATCTTGCAGATTAACAGAAACTTTCTGTGTCAGGTTTTTTATATCCTTATAAACAAAACGGAAATTACTTTGCTTCTCTATAGCTTTCAACACTGCAGTAATTTCGGTTTTCTCTGTTTTGACAGATAGTTTTTTGCCACGCCCCTCTGCAGAAGCCTGCAGGCTAAAAGCCAACATACATATTGTCATTATTTTAATAATGAGCAATAGCCTTGATGCCAAAGGTTGTCTGACATCAGTTAGCAAACATTTCATACTTTAGATTATTATGGTTAATGAAAAAAGCCAACCCGCCAGGGTGGTGATTATGCAATACGTTAACCTGAAGTAAGCGGGGAATGCGCCAACATTCTCCGCATTTTATTTTATTTGGGATGAAGGTTATCCTGATGCACAAGCAGATATTTCATACTATTGAATTTTATAATATCAAATGCATTGGCAACTCGAAAAATGCTTGCCGGAAAAAACAGACAGATTATGCAGTTGCGCCGGCTTGTTATCCGGCTCCGTTAAAAAGGTTGTGTCAGTTTTTTCTGATATGAAATAGTCTTCAGCAGGTAAGGCAGCGGCAATCACACTTACATCAGACAACTTATTTCTTTCATTAGCTGCAACGTTTGTCGATGTAAATCAACGAGTGCACTATTTTGAGGATTGTATATTTCTCATTTGATCAGGAAACCTGAAAATCGCTTTTGCTATTGATTCTTCATGCAAGGAAACAGCGGCCCAACATTGCAAACCCCTAAAACATTGTTCTCTAAATTATTGTGTTGCAACTCATTTCTTTTGTAATACAATTAGCGAACCTTTTTGTTGCACGATTAATAAAAAACAACGTACACTAAGCAATGATTCAGATGGATATTTATCTTAGAAATTATTCTAATAGCAATTGACTAATATCTCAACGCCGCGTTTTGTCTCAAACTAATTAACTCGCAATCAGTTTATTAGCAACCATTTTTGAAACTAATTTCATATCCTGACTTTGGAAAAATATCTTTGCAGCACTTAATGGAAAAAACAAACTTCATAGACTATATCCGCATTTTCTGCAAAAGCGGACACGGAGGAGCAGGCAGCAAACATTTTATGCGCACGAAATACAATGCAATGGCCGGGCCTGATGGTGGCGACGGAGGTCGTGGTGCGCATGTTATTTTAAGAGGGAACAAGCAGTTATGGACGCTGTTGCATCTCCGGTACTACAAGAACGTAATAGCCGAGAATGGTGAAAACGGCAGCAAAAACAATTGTACCGGAAAAGACGGTGAAGATGTGATTATTGAGGTGCCTTTGGGCACAGTTGCCCGTGATGAAGAAACCGGCGAAATAGAAGCAGAAATTCTTGAGGACGGCCAGGAGATCATTTGGTTACGGGGCGGAAGAGGTGGCCTGGGCAACCAGAATTTTGCTACGCCTACCAACCAGGTTCCCGAACACGCACAGCCGGGAGAACCGGGCGTCGAAGGGTGGAAAACGCTGGAACTTAAAGTATTGGCCGATGTGGGTCTTGTAGGTTTTCCAAATGCAGGTAAATCAACTTTACTTTCCGTAATTACAGCTGCGAAACCCAAAATTGCCAACTACGCGTTTACAACATTAACCCCGCAACTTGGGATGGTGGAATATCGTGACGGCAGGTCGTTCTGCATTGCCGATCTTCCCGGAATTATTGAAGGAGCCGCTGAAGGCAAAGGATTGGGACACCGGTTCCTGCGTCATATTGAACGTAACGCTGTATTGCTCTTTCTTATCCCGGCAGACAGTGACGATCATAAAAAAGAATTCGAGATACTGTTTAATGAACTGGAGCAGTACAATCCTGAAATGCTGCAGAAAGATTTTGTAATAGCCATCAGTAAAAGTGATATGCTGGATGATGAGTTAAAAGAAGCGATCTCTAAAGAATTACCGTCAAATATTCCTCACCTGTTTATTTCTTCTGTCACCAATAAGGGTTTGACGGAGTTGAAGGATGTGTTGTGGAAGACAATTAATCAAAGTAATTGACAGTTGAAAATTGACAATTGAAAATGGGGGAGAAATATTGCTTGGAATTTAAAACTATATTTATTCTTTGCTATAATCATTTTCAATTGTCAACTATCAATTATCCATTAAGTCACTACCCAGCTCAAAACAATATCTTCAAATATTTTTGCTTTTAGCTGAACATTATTCACGCTGTCTTTAGCGAAAGTGTAGGGTAGATCGATAATATTACTGGCGCCGACTACAAGATCTCCGTCCAGGTACATGCATTCCTTAAAATTCACTTCACCCAGGCCGTGCCATTTATACAGGGCTTCCTTACAGCTCCAGAACACCGTAAGCATTTCCACACGAAAATGTTTTCCCATGTTTACAAATGAAGTCAGAAATGCCTCTTCATTTGGATGGAGAAACTTATGTTGCACACGTTCAACTTTTGCTGAGGGAATTTCTATGTCGATGCCCACGCGATGATCTGTACTTACAATGGCAGCTGCAAAATTGCCGCAATGCGAAATGGAAAAATGATAAAGCTCGTCCGCCAGGTAAGGTTTGCGTGTATCTGCTATCAATATTTCATGCTGTGGAAAATCCGGGAACAGAAATTTAAGCAGGTAACGGCCTGCAAGATGTTGTAACCGCTTGTGGGGGTGCGTTATATCTTTTTTCAGAGGAACATGTTCAAGAAAAAAATGCTCATCTTCTTCAATATGCCAAATACCCAGCCGCGTAGACGCATTAATGTTATTTTGATAGAATAGAGCCAATTGACAATAAGGTTTTTTATTTATAACGCAAGAAATGCATTTATTTGCAAAACTTTGCCGACCAAGATATTTAGTACGGGTGACTAAAACAAAGATTCCCCGCTTAAATTCGCCGATGGCAATCAAAGATTCGCTGATTTATCCGGTTACGGATAATAAAAATTGTAACAATGATTCTTTCAGATCAACGCATTTTAGAAGAGATAGATAAAGGCACCATTAAAATAGAGCCTTATCAAAGAGAGTGCCTTGGAAGCAATAGTTATGATGTGCATTTAGGTAAATGGCTGGCTACTTACAAAGAGCATATCATCGACGCAAAAAAACACAATGAGATAGAATATTTTGAAATTCCTGAGGAAGGGTTTGTACTCTACCCGCATATATTTTACCTTGGCGTTACGGAAGAATACACTGAGACACATGCACATGTGCCATTCTTAGAAGGTAAATCTTCGACGGGAAGGCTTGGCATTGATATTCATGCCACTGCCGGAAAAGGAGATGTTGGATTTTGTGGTAACTGGACCCTGGAGATTTCAGTAAAACAACCGGTAAAAGTATATAAAGGCATGCCTGTTGGGCAGTTGATCTATTTTCCTGTTGAAGGAGAGATTGAAGTAAAATACAATCAGAAGAAAAACGCTAAGTATAATGGACAGCCTGATAAACCAATAGAAAGCATGATGTGGAAGAATAAGTTCTGATCCAAAATACTAAATCACCACACGGGTAGAACTTTTCGCTTGTTATACTTGTTACCATAACAGAGGTTCTGCCCTGAATATCCAATATCGAAACCGTATTCACAGTCATGTTCCCCCCATAGCATTCAGCTTGCTTTGTAGGCAAGACAGAGATCATTTTGCCGGCTTCGAAAAATAAACGCTTGAAAATCATAGGATTTATGAAAATATGACTTATTTTACCCTATAATTTACAAGGATGGACGAAGCTGGTAAGTATTTAAATGTTTGTGAGCCATTGAATATTGATAAAGCGCTAACAAATGAACAAATAGTTGCAGCAATGAATACAACAGAGAAGATTTTTCTGATAGATGATGACCAGTTCTACTTATTCAGTATGAAGCGGATGATTGAAATAAATCAGCTCAGCAAAAGCATTATTGAATATAAGAACGGTCTTGAAGCAATTACATCCCTTAAAAACACACTTGCTAATTCTTCTACGCACGATCTTCCGGATGTAATTTTTCTTGACATCAACATGCCTATTATGAATGGCTGGGAATTTATGGAAGCGTATGAAACGATGGCTGATGGCATCCCGAAATCTATTAAGATTTATATGGTAAGCTCATCCATTGACGAAAACGATCGCAAAAAAGCCAAAGCATATAAAAGTGTAACGGATTATATTATAAAACCGGTTTCCATAGCATATTTAAAAGAGTTGCTGAGTTAAACTATGCGATGTTTTAAAAATAAATATGTTTTACAGTTTGTTGTAAATTTCGCTTGTTTATACTAACTTTCTTAAACAGATAACCCATCCACATATCTATAAAAAACTAACTGTCAAACACTGTCCCCTTAGAAATATTGTATCGTTACGTTTTGATTAAAGCACGGTAGCGACGAGGACATTAAACCAACACTATTGTTCTGTTTACTCCGTGATTGCTTGCAGATCATTTACCGATAAGTTTCTGTTATTACATAGCATTAGGTAACCCACCGTGCCCTCTTGTATTGCTAACTTATATGCGTGATTAAGAAACAGGCCTGAAATTCCACTCCTATAAGCCGTTGTTCCTAAACTAAAGTATTGAATTGCTATATGAAGACACTGTTGCCATTGCTATATGTTCTTCTGTTTGTTTTATGTTGTACAGATGAGGTATATGCTCAAAGATTGTGGTATCCTGATAAGGATGGAGATGGGTTGGGAGATAGGTATCATCCGTCCTTGCCATCAGTTGGCCCGCCATCCGGTCCAGTTAAGTATGTACAAAACAACCTGGATTGCAATGATGATTTTTACAATGCGCCAACTTTACAAGCATTACCTCCCGAAGGGTTTACATCAGCTGCAGTATGGTCTACATCAATTGCTACCGATGCCGGTAACATTCCATACATAGCATACAGTGATAAAGTTTCCAGCAAAATATCTGTTCAAAAATATGTGCAGGGTACTGGCTGGACCATAGTTGGCAATAGTGAATTCGCCTTTGCTAATGTTGGCCCCAAACTAAAATTCGCCCCGGACAACACAGCTTATATAGCCTATTACACCGAACCGGAAGGAATTAATGACCGGGAGCTTATCGTGAGAAAATATGATGCGGTGAACGGAAACTGGAATACAATGATCAAGGACCTGCAGCCAATCACTTCCCCGACCGAAATTGTTACTGATCTGGCATTTGACATAGATAATGCAGGCAATTTATATGTCGCATATTTGATTGGCGATGCGGCTTTTGTAAAAAAATGCCCTGCTGGCTCAACTACCTGGAGCCTTGTTGGAATGAGCAGTACTGTTGGATTGACCGCGATCAATTCTTCGTCTATTGATATGGACATTGACGATACAGGCGTGCCATTCATCGCGTTCTACAATGAAAACATCGGCACGAATGAAGTATCGATGATGAAATTCTCCGGCGGAACCTGGCAATTTTTGGGAAGTGTTGGCCCCGCGAACCTGACTCCTGTTAAAATCAAGGTCGATTACGCTGGCACACCTTTTATCGCATTCCAGGACAGATCAACTAGTCAAGCAATAATAGTCTGTAAACTTGTTTCAGGAACCTGGCAAACTATAGGTGCACCAGTCTCTAATGGGCGCATTACATCCTGTGCTTTAGAACTTGATGCAACCGGAATACCCGAACTGGCATGGACAACAAGCAGTCCTAGTGCAAAATGCTACGAAAGCAAATTTGATGGAACAAGCTGGCAGGCAGCTTCCGTTTCAACAGCTGGCGCCAATAGTGTGTCCCTTGCCCTTGATAACAATGGCATGCCCTATATTGGCTATGGCGACCTTAGTGCAGCAAACCTGGGGAAAGCTACGGTGATGACACTAAGTCCGGCGTACATTAATCCCACAAAACCTAACCTGACGCCTTCCGCAGGACCATATTGCGCCGGTAGTAAAATAACCATTACAGCAAGTGGCGATCTGAACGATGCAGCCAACTGGGTTTGGTATTCAGATGCCTCATTCTCTAACCCACTTGGAACTGGCAATAAAATTGATGTTTTCCCTACTGCGGATGCAACGTATTATGCACGGGGTGAAAGTGCTTGTGTAGCACAACCTACATTAGATAACCACATAGACATAACAGTAAGCCCATTACCAGCCAAACCTATCATCAATCCAACAGGCCCCAAAACAATCTGCGAAGGTGATCATATCACACTAACAGCACCACTTTCTGCAAGTTATCTATGGAGCACGGGTGCAACTACGCAAAGCATTGATGTGAGCACCGCCGGAGATTACACAGTTAAAGTAAAAAATGCTACAGGTTGTGAATCACCCGAAAGCGATGCAACGACGATTTTTGTGAATCCTGCACCCGCTAAGCCAACAATTGATCCGGCTGGACCGATTGCGATTTGCGCGGACAAATCAGTTACGCTTACTGCAATCTCAGCTGTTACTTCACCAGTGTTTACGTGGAGCAATACTTCAACAGGCGATAAAATTACGGTTAACACTACAGGTAATTACAGCGTAAAAGTCACCGATGGAAATGGGTGTTCCTCACTATTCAGCGATGCAACAACTGTAACTGTTAATGCCTTACCTGAAGCACCAACAATTGCTACCGGGGGACCAACCACTTTCTGTGTCGGAGATTCTGTTATTCTGACTGCAAGTTCAACTGCAGTTTCGCCCACATATATCTGGAGCGACAAGCCAAGCGCACCATCCAGCGACAAGGACACCATCAAAACGGCCGGCACTTACTCTGTTCTGGTTAAAGACATCAATGGATGTATTTCTCTTGTAAGTAACCTCGTAACTACAACGATCCATAATCTGCCGGACAAACCAACGATTGCGGTAACTGGTGCACTAACCTTTTGTGCAGGCGATTCTGTGGTTCTTGCTGCAAGTTCAACTGCAACTTCACCAACATATATCTGGAGTAACAAACCAACTTCACCTTCAAGTGATAAGGACACAATCAAAACATCGGGCAGCTATTCTGTTCAGGTGAAAGATGCTAATCAATGTATCTCCCCTGCCAGTGATCTTGTGAATGTCACCGTTCACAATCTGCCGGCCCAACCGCTTATCGCTGCGAGTGATGCACTTACTTTCTGTGCAGGCGATTCTGTTATCCTTACTGCAAGTTCAAGTGCTACTTCGCCAACATATATCTGGAGCAACAAGCCTAATGCTCCGTCAAGCAACAAGGACACCATTAAAGTAACAGGCAGTTACTCTGTTCAGGTAAAAGATAATAACCAATGCTTGTCACCAGCAAGCGATGCTGTGTTTATAACTGTTCATAGTCTGCCAGCCAAACCACTCATCGTTGCAGGCAATGCACTTACTTTCTGTGCCGGAGATTCTGTTATCCTTTCTGCAAGCTCAACTGCAACTTCGCCAACATATATATGGAGCGATAAACCGAATTCGCCACCCAGTGACAAAGACACCATTAAAACATCTGGCCACTATTCTGTTAAGGTTAAAGATGCCAATCAATGTATTTCTCCCGCGAGCGATGAGGTTACCGTAACTGTGCACAATCTTCCGGCCAAACCATTGATCTCTGCAACTGATCCATTGACCTTCTGTTCCGGAGATTCTGTGATTCTTACGGCAAGTTCAACTGCAACTTCTCCAACGTATATATGGAACAACAAGCCAAATGCGCCGTCAGGCAACAAGGATACTATTAAGGTAACAGGCAGTTATTCTGTTCAGGTTAAAGACAACAACCAATGCTTGTCACCGGCAAGCGACGCAGTAGTTGTAACTGTACATAATCTTCCGGCCAAACCACTTATCGCTGCGAATAACCCGCTTACATTCTGCGCAGGCGATTCAGTAATTCTTTCTGCAAGCACAACTGCGACTTCTCCAATATATATCTGGAGCAACAAACCAAACGCTTCTTCAAGTAATAAGGACACAATCAAAACATCAGGCAGCTACTCTGTGCAGATTAAAGATGCCAATCAATGCACATCCCCGGCGAGCGATATGGTGATAGTAACTGTCCATAATCTTCCAGCCAAACCACTTATTGCAGCAAGCAACACACTTACATTCTGCACAGGAGATTCAATTATTCTTACTGCAAGTTCAACTGCAACTTCTCCGACATATATCTGGAGCAATAAACCAAATGCGCCGTCCAGCAACAAGGATACAATTAGAACATCAGGCACATACTCTGTGCAGGTTCAAGATGCGAATCAATGTACATCCCCGGCGAGCGATGCAGTGACAGTAACTGTATATAATCTGCCAGCCAAACCACTCATTGCGGCGAGCGATGCGTTAAGTTTCTGCGCAGGAGACTCGGTTATTCTTACTGCAAGTTCAACAGTGACATCTCCAATATTTATCTGGAGCAATAAGCCAACTGCACCATCAAGCAACAACGACACCATTAAAGTATCAGGCAGCTATTCTGTACAGGTCAAAGACGCCAATCAATGTATTTCTCCTGCAAGTGATGCTGTGCAAATAACTGCGCATAATCTGCCAACTAAGCCAACCATCACCGCAAGTGATACAACAACGTTCTGTGCGGGAGGTTCGGTTACGCTAACTGCGAATACATCTATCGCGTCTCCTTCTTATTTATGGAGCGATGGCAGCACCGGCGCAACACTCAGTGTAACAAAGTCCGGTAGTTATACGGTACAGGTAAGAGACGCCAATCAATGCCTGTCCCTGGCAAGTAACGCGCAAACTGTAACCGTAAATCCGTTACCTGCTAAACCTACAATTTCAACCAGTGGCACTACAACCATATGCGCAGGCGATTCAGTTATTTTAACCGCAAACACAACAATTACATCTCCTCAATATTTATGGAGTGATGGTTCTTCAGGGGCAACGATCAAGGTAACAAAGAGCGGCAGTTATACTGTGCAGGTGCAGGATGCAAATCAATGTATATCAGCTGCCAGCAATGCACAGATGGTAACAGTAAACGCGCTGCCGGCAAAACCAACAATTGTCGCAGCCGGGCCAACGTCTTTCTGCAGCGGCAAATCTGTTGTATTGACTGCTAACTCCGGTATTATTGCTCCATCTTATATCTGGAGCAACGGAGATACAAATAATTCTATCACAGTAAATACCTCAGGCAGCTACACGGTACAAGTAATAGACTCCAACAAATGCATCTCATCATCAAGCGATGCGTTACAGGTAAAAGTCAATGCAGTTCCTCCAAAACCAACAATAACCGCTATGGGCGCGACAGCGTTTTGTGCCGGGGATTCAGTAGTACTCAAAGCTTCATCGTTAGCAAACGCTCCGAATTATGTATGGAGCAATGGACAAACAGGCACAATACTTACCGTTACAACGACGGGCAACTATTCCGTACAGGTAAAAGATACAAGCGGATGCCTCTCAGCTCCAAGTGATGAGCAAACAATAACAGTTCATTCATTACCTGCAAAACCAACCATAACACTGCAGGGATCGGATACTTTGTGCGCAGGCGACTCCGTCATCTTAACGGCACATTCATCAGCTATATCTCCGGCTTATGCATGGAGCAACGGCGCTACAGGAGCTACAGTAACAGTGTCTGCTTCCGGCAACTATTCTGTGCAGGTAACTGATGCTAACCATTGCACATCATCGGTTAGCGATACCCAGCGTGTCAGCATTCATCCTTTACCGGCTGCGCCAACCATCACTGCGTCCAGTTCAACAAATGCCTGCTCCGGTGGTTCTGTAACATTAACTGCAAGCGCTGCTGTTTCATCCCCGGTATATCTATGGAACACTGGCGCTACAGGACCTAAACTAACCGTCACACAATCCGGCAACTATACTGTACAGGTGAGTGATGCCAACCATTGCTTATCACTTGCAAGCGCTGTTAAAAATGTAACGATCGGCACACCGCCCGCGAAACCGGAAATTAGCGCAGGTGGGTCAACAACATTCTGCGCTGGAGATTCGGTTGTACTGACAGCGACTTCAAATGCAACGCTTCCTACTTATACATGGAGCAATGGTTCAACCAATCAAACACTTACCGTATTTACAAGCGGAAACTATGCTGTGCAGGTTAAGGATTCAAGTGGATGTACATCAGTTGCAAGCGACTCAATAAAAATTGTTGTTAATCCTTTGCCTGCTATACCGACTATCACGTCCGCCGGACCTCTCTCTTTCTGCCAGGGTGATTCTGTTATACTCAAAGCCACTGCAGCTATTACATACTTCTGGAATAACCAGGCCGGCGCGGATACTTTGATCGTCCGGAACGGCGGCACATATACGTTGACAATCCAGGATGCCAATCATTGTACTTCATTGACAAGCAAACCTGTAACGGTATCTGTAAAACCAGCCCCTTCCAAGCCTGTTGTTTCGGCCAGTGGTCCTTTAACTTTCTGCCAGGGAGATTCTGTTGTTTTACAAGCACCATCGGCAAGCAGCTATAAATGGAGCAATCAGTCAACAGCTTCTTCTATCACGGTAAACATCAACGGAAACTATTCAGTTAAGATTCAGAATGCCGCGGGCTGCTGGTCGCCAGAGAGTGCACCGGTAACAACAAAAGTGAATCCTTATGCTGTGGCTACTGACATCAGTGCAAAAGACACAACTGCATGTCATGGATCTCCTGCAATCCTCACCGCGACAAGCAATGTACAGGGTGCAGTATTTAGCTGGTACAGTGATGCAGCATTACAAAACAAAGTGGGAACGGGCAGTCCGTTCATTACAGCGCCACTTAACAGCAATACTACTTTCTATGGAACGGTACGTGGCAATGACGTTTGCGAAAGCAAGCCTGCCGATGCAATAGCAGTCAAAGTTTCATTACTGGAAAAACCATTGCTGACAGTTACGCCCAAAAATGTATCAATCGGGGTTGGATCAAGCGCGCAACTGACAGCAACAGGTGAAGGCGCAATCGTCTGGACGCCATCCACAAGACTGGATAATGCAACCAGCTTTACGCCAAAAGCGTCACCAACTGCTACTACCACGTATACAGCTACATTAACAAGCCCTGAAGGTTGTCAGGCAACAGACACATCCAGGGTTGAGGTAACCATCGCATATTTCGATTATAATAAATTGATAACACCTAACGGAGATGGCATTAACGACAGGCTGACATTCACCAACATTGCGCAATACCCGGATAATAAACTGGAAGTATTCGACAGGGACGGCAAACTTGTTTATCGCAAGACCAGCTATAACAACGAATGGGATGGAAGAATTAATGGAAATGTTCCGCCGAACAATACCTATTATTTCGTGCTAACAGTAAACGGCAAAGTTGTTAAAAAGGGAGGTGTAACCATTGCTCATTAAGTTTTTGAGCAAGAACCCTGTGCAAGCAATCATCACTATTAAAAGATGCAGTATGAAAAGGAATCAATGTAAGATCGTCTCATTTATTATACTTGTTGTGCTCTGTGTTACTAAGGCAGATGGACAACGCTATTTTAACAATCCCATCGCCCAGTATTTCAGGGATGATTATTTATGGAACCCATCTTTTGCGGGACAAACCACACGGCCCCGGATCTATGCGTTAATGAACAGCTCGTGGACGGGCTTTGAAAATGCACCGCGACTGATCAATTTTTCTGCCGACTTTGCTTTTGGCAACAATTCCGGCGCAGGCCTGCAACTTATTTCAGACAAGAGCGGTGTATTGCAACGCAACCTTGGCGCGATAAGTTACTCGTATAGAGTTAAGTTTTCTGAGACTGAATTTCTGCGGCTCGGTACAAGCCTGGAGCTGTATAAAGAGCGGCTGGACAATAATGTAATAAACGCTTCCGGCGATGTTGATCCCGTTGTGAAAGAATTTAATTCACGCGGCTGGCAATTTGATGGAGATGTTGGTCTTGCTTACCAGAAAAACAATTTTATGGTGGGCGCTTCCGTCTTTAACCTGAGCAGCCAAAACTTTAAAGTAGCCACTTCCGATCTGGCACTCGCGCAAGTTCAAACAAGCTATAAACTTTACTTTGACGAGGATAGCAAAATGAGCATAACGCCGCTGCTTTCTTACAAGCTATACAAACAACATGAGAACATTTTTACAACTGCCGCACAATTTGAATTTGAAAAGGTTTTTCATGCAAGTCTCTACTGGCAAAGCACCGGCAACATGATGGGCGGCCTTGGTGTTGAAATTAAAGACTGGATTGAAGCAAACTTTTTCTATAGTGGGAAAATGAAGTATGGCTATAACCCGCAATATGAGATTGGGTTGAAGGTGGTGATAAACAATGAAGAATAGGAAATGTGCAAATGGGGGAATGTGCAAATATGCGAATGAGGGAATGAATTGAAAACAAGAGAAGTCTTCAAAATTGTGTTTCAATAATATAAAAAGCTGACAGCGCTGAGCTGTCAGCTTTTTATATTATTGATATTTCACACTGAAATAACCTTGCGTTATTTGCCTCGCCTCTGTGCTGTTGTATGATAGGCCGGCAAAACTAAATGTACCGCGAAGTAGTTTTGAGGTTGTATTGTGCTCAAGGATTTCCAACGTACCGGATATCGGGCTGAAAGCTCTTTGATTTGAAATAAATTTTCCTTCTGTGTATAACGCCGTTTGCTCAGATGAAATTTCCAGTGGGTAGGAACCGACTTTAATATTGGCGGCTAGTTGAAACTGAATCGAAACTTCCTGATCAGCCGACAATGCCCGAATTACAAGTCCCTGTTTTTGGATAAAGGCAGATTTAACCGTCGCTGCCGTCCACTTATTTGCACCTATTAATGCAGACACTGTATCGGTGGTTGAAGCATTTTCATTGTTATCTAGCATAGAAATCACGTATGGCAGGTTAAATTCTCCGCTCGTGATCTTTTTGCTTGACCCGTCTTCATCATAGTACACGTTTCCCAAAAACTTACCCGTTATTGTCTGGTTTACAGTATCAATAGAAGAAATGATCAACTGTCCTCCGGCAAGCGCAGTATCCTCCGACGTGTTGCTGAAATAATTAAAATCATCTGCATTATTTTCTTTTTGGTAAGCCAGTACGTTATAGCTGCTTTGGCTAAGATCGTATGTACCAGGCTTTGTGGCAATCAATTGCAGGGCAATCGTTTCTCCATTCGAAGCGACTCCGTGAATTGTAATAACCCCTCCTATAATAGAAACATCTTGCTTGTCAGTAGCTGCTATCCAGGATTTGCCATCAATAGTAGCAGTAAAAGTACCAGCAGGAATATCTGACTCTGATTGGTTAGGGTTCGGAACTTCTACACTAATCTCCTTCTGACAAGAACTCAGCATCAGGGCCAGGGAAATCAAAACATAAAAAAATCTCATATTATTAAATTAGGGAGCACAAAAATAGGGCTATTGGAGTTAAATAAAACTAGTCCTTGTTTTCTCAAACAAATTATACCCTTACACTCAATGCATCTCTTAAACCATTACCCAACAAATTAAAAGCAAGAACCAAAAGCATGATAGCTATACCGGGAGCGAGCGCAAGCATAGGATTATTGGTGATGATGAAGTTGTAATTTTCTTTGATCATGAGGCCCCAGCTGGGTTGTGGCGGTTGTACCCCTACGCCTAAAAAACTTAAGCCTGCTTCAATTACGATGGCTGAAGCAAAATTACCGGCGGCTATTACAAGAACCGGCCCCAGGATATTTGGCAAAATATGGCGGGTAATAATGCGAGCGTTGGAAAATCCCAGTACTCTTGCTGCATCAACATATTCAAGTTCTCTTACAGCCAGTACCTGTCCGCGTACAAGGCGCGCAACATTCACCCACATGGTTAGTCCTACTGCCATAAATACCTGCCAGAATCCTTTTCCCAATACAATGGTAATGGCAAACACAAGCAACAAAGTGGGGATGCTCCAGATAATATTGATGAACCACATAATTACATCATCTACCCAACCTTTAAAATATCCCGCCAGTGCGCCGAGCATTATGCCGATGCTCAGGGAAATAACCACGGCAATAATGCCTACACCAATGCTTACGCGCACACCAATAATCAAGCGGCTGACTATGTCCCGACCGAATTTATCTGTACCAAGATGAAATGTCTTTTTTGTTATCAAAAGATCATCTGTTTGCCCTTTTGCATTGTATGACTGTCGCTCCGTAACGCCATCATCGATATATTTCAAAACGATTATACTATCTCCGGATCTTTCATATTGCGTGATGGGAATGAATTCGTATTTGTCAGAAGCTCCGTTGATTAATTTTTCAAGCCAGCCTGTGCTAACATCTCTCTTTTTGAGTTGAAGAAAATAAATGGAGAAGCCGGGTTTCCTGTTGGCAATTTCAGGGATAATTCTATTTGCGTTGGGTGATCCATCCGGAGCGATGTAATAAGCAAACACAGCCATCAGCAGGGCGCAAATGATTATTGCGAGCCCGGCAACAGCACCTTTGTTTTTAAAAAATTTTCTCCAGAATCGATCCATAATAGCTATCAGCAGTCAGCTATCAGCTGTCAGCTTTGGTTTTATGATTGAGTTGTTGATTAATTGGAAATCTTTTTTGGTAAATAATTGCTTACGCCCCTTCAGGGCTTGGTTGAATGTATATTCTTCTTACGTAGGGCGTTGCCCTACGCTAATGCCGGACGCCCCTTCAGGGCTAATCACTAGGCGCGAAAACAATTTCACAAACATCATGCATTCTATTAACTCCAGGCATCCGTAACTCGTACCTAAAACATGAGGGCTCAAATTCAGCCCACATCGTACACCGTACCCGCCCCAACGTGCCGTCGGTACGGGCAGGCATCTAACATCGTACCTCACTTCACCGTCCTCCCCTTCCACTGGTATTTTCCAAACTTACCGAAAAAGCCGGCTATTACGGTATAGAAAATATGGACCGGCTGCATGAACGGGAACCACCGGAGCAGGGGTTTTAAGCGGAAAAAACTGGCGACAAAAAACATAAAAGTATATTCACTGAATGTTTTAAGAATTACCAGTCCAAGCCAGTAAAGCAATATATAAGGATTCCAGAGTGCCAGCACGGGAAGGAACAGCAACAAGAAATTCAGCGTGTACACAAACAACAACACGAAAATGATGCGCTTGTCATCGTAAGCTTCGGCTTTGCTTGCCCACCGGATACGTTGATTGAAAAAGCTTTTCCAGTCGGGCATCGGATCAGTTAGAACAACTGCTTCGCGTGCAAATAAATAGCCTATACGATCGCTGTAATGCATGTTCATCTTATGCATCAACAGCATATCATCGCCACTGGCAATATTATCAATCCCCTTAAATCCATTTACCTCGTAAAACACATCTTTTCTATAACCCAGATTGGCTCCGTTGCACATGCTGTGAAAACCAGCAGAGACGGATGCGGCAGTTATACCCTGCAGACTGATAAAATCAAGACACTGAAACATGGTTACAAAAGAGCCATCAGTTACAAACATAACCGGTGCCGCTACAAATACCGGATCATTTTGTTGGATGTACGCGTCATACCCTTTTAACCAGCGCGGAGTTACGCGGCAATCCGCATCCGTTGTTACGATCCAGTCTTTGGTTGAGTAAGAAATGGCTATTTCGATCGCCTTCTTTTTGTAAGAATTGAGCGAAGTTCCGTCTAACTCTTCAGCCAGCCTGATCAGCTTAACATTGCTATATTTCTTTGAAATTTCCTCTACAATAACGGGCGTTCTGTCGGTTGAATGATCATCTATTACGATCACTTCAAAAAGATCTGAAGGGTAATGGTTGTTTATAATGGACAAAACGCAATTGCTGATAGAAGTTTCTTCATTTCTTGCAGGTATGATTATGGAAAATGAAGTAGCAGGTTCAATATCCGGTATTACAAACGGTTTCAGCCGCCTGTACCAGATCCTGTAAGTATGAATCAAAGCCGCATAACAACAAAGTAATACAGCTGTAACAATAACAACAATCATTCAGTAATGAGTTTTATAACTGTACCAGACAAGTATCTTTTCCGTTTAAAAACTCCGCCCCAAAAAACGTACAACGTAAAACGCATGACTTATAACGTACAGTAACAGGCGCAAAGAAAACCAATTTATTCATACATCAGCGAAGCTACTTCCTGTATATGTTTTTCCTTGAGAAGCTGATGGCCTGCTTCAATGATGTTTATATGCACCAGATCCTCCAAACCTTGCACTAACGGGAGTGCATTGTTGCTGATAATTATTTTGTCATATTTCCCAAAAAGCATTCGAACTTTTATTTTGTTAGTTGCAACCTGTTTTCGCAACAACGCAGAAGCTACTTTAAACCTGCGCATCAACGTCCATCGCCTGTACAATAACATTCTTTCCTCTTCCTTATCCAGATAATAGTGTGCAATTTTATTTACAGCAGGCTGTAACAAGCCGGCGGTGCTCATCATTTTCATTAAAGTAAACAATGGTGCGGGGTGTTCCATCGAAAATCTGAACAGCCGGTTGCCGATAATTGTTTGTGTGGCCACATTGTACCAGGGATTCCGGTGAAACCCGTCAGGAGCAAGCAATACAAGCCTGTCCACCAGATCCGGTGACAATTGAACCAACTGCATGCAAACCCTTCCTCCCATACTATATCCCATCAGGGAGATACGCTCCTGTTTATTTCCGCAGATCTGTTGAACGATATGCATCAATGTCTCAGGTAAAAGATCGCCGCTTTCCTCCCATTTTGTTTCTCCGTGAAAGGGCATATCTATCGCCACAACCTGGCAATCCGGTAAATGCGGGGCCAACAGACCAAAAGACAATGCATTCTCCCCGTATCCGTGAAAACAAATAAGCTTTCTGTCGCCAGTCCCCCAGGTATAATAGCTTATTAAAGATGATTTATATGGCAGAAAAAAATGCTGCATATCTTCCTGTTCAGATTACTTCTTTGTTAACCCCGATTTTAGTCATTATTAATAAAAAAATATGCACACTTCAATCGTGGCCTTTCTTAATTCGTTAAAAAACATTATGTCAAACCCTATCCGTTAGTATCGATTTGTTAAACATAAAAAATAATGACTAAATGCTTGTTTTATTGGATAAAACTAATCAATTTTGAATTAGTTGCATAACTAACTATATGGCCGATAGTCAATTCAGAAGGGGCGAATTATACAGCGTAATAAACGGGATGGCCAGCACGGCAGTTGCAAGGCGGCTGCAAAAGAATTTCAGAAAGGCCGGCCTTGAAATAACCGTTGAGCAATGGAGTGTATTGTATCATTTGTGGAAGGAAGATTGCCTTAATCAGCAAGAGCTGTGTAACCGTACATTCAGGGATAAACCGAGCATTACAAGACTAATTGACAACCTGGAAAAACAGCACCTCGTAAAACGTATAACATCGAAAGAAGACAGGCGCATTAACCAGGTTTGCCTGACCGATGCGGCAAAGGAGTTACAGGAACTTACTGTTGAGATAGCGAATCAGACAATGGATGAAGCACTGATTGGTGTAAACAAAACAGATATTGAAATTGTAAAGAAAGTGCTGCAACAGGTTTATGATAATCTGAAGCAACTGTAAACTGTTACACTCATTCATTTCTGGCTATGCATTTAAATATTTGAGGTACGCATTTATTACCATAACGATGCTGTATTGACGATACAGTAAAAAAACTCACGCCATGGAAACCACATTAAAGCAAACCACAGCCACTAAAGGTGGAGAATGGCTGATTAAGCCTACCGAAGCTGCAGATACATTTATTCCCGAAGATTTTGATGAAGAGCAGAAGATGATCATGGATATGTGCCATCAGTTCCTGGAAGCTGAGGTAAAACCGGTAGTTGACAGAATTGACAAACTGGAGCCGGGGTTAATGCCTTCCCTGTTGGAAAAAGCAGGTGAACAAGGCTTGCTGGCTACATCACTACCAGAAGAATACGGCGGATTGGGCAAGGATTTTATTACAGCTACAATTATTAATGAAGGTCTTGGCGGTGGCAACTCGTTTTCTGTAGCAATGGCTGCACACACAGGCATTGGAACACTTCCCATATTGTATTTTGGTACGGAAGAGCAGAAACAGAAATATATTCCCAAACTGGCCAGTGGCGAATGGAAGGGCGCATATGGATTAACTGAACCCAACAGCGGAAGTGATGCATTGGGTGCTAAAACAACGGCGACGCTGAGCGCGGACGGAAAATATTATTTGCTGAACGGGCAGAAATGCTGGATCACCAACGGCGGATTTGCAGACGTTTATACTGTTTTCGCAAAAATTGATGGCGACAAGTTCACTGCTTTTATTGTTGAACGTGGTTTTGAAGGATTTACACAAGGAGCAGAGGAACATAAAATGGGTATCAAAGGTTCTTCAACAGTACAATTGTATTTCCAGGATTGTAAAGTGCCTGCTGAAAACCTGCTTGGCGAAATTGGCAAGGGACACCTGATCGCTTTTAACATTCTCAATATTGGCCGTCTTAAACTGGATGCTGCTGCAATAGGCGGCTCCAAGGCAGCTTTCAATACCAGCCTTGAATATGCGATAACAAGAGAGCAGTTTAAAACTTCCATCGCAAATTTTGGCGCCATCAAACATAAACTGGCTGAAATGGCCATCCGGATTTGGGTTGCAGAAAGCGGGCTATACCGGGCCACAAAGCTGATCAATGACAAAGAAAAAGAATTGAAAGAAGAAGGCATTCCTCACAACAAGTCAATGACCGGAGCTGCTGAAGAATATGCAATAGAGTGCGCCATGCTGAAAGTATTTGGCAGTGAGACACTTGATTTTGTGGTGGATGAAGGCGTTCAAATACACGGAGGCAATGGCTTTAGTGATGAGTATGTTATTTCAAGAGCTTATCGCGACAGCCGCATTAACCGCATTTATGAAGGCACAAATGAGATCAACCGCCTGCTGACGGTTGACATGGTTTTGAAGCGCGCATTAAAAGGAAAACTCGATCTTATGGGGCCTGCAATGGCTGTGCAAAAAGAGTTGATGAGTATTCCTGATTTTAGCAACGATGATGAAAGTGCTTTTGCCCGTGAAAAAAAACACGTGGCTAATTTTAAAAAAGCTATCTTGATGGTTGCGGGAGCTGCTGTACAAAAGCTGATGATGAACCTTGATAAGGAACAGGAGTTGTTGATGAACATTGCAGATATGGCCATCAATACTTATCACGCTGAATGTGCATTGCTGCGTGCCATAAAACTTGGCAACGAGCAGTCTTTACAGGCAGATATGATGCGCACATACCTGTATGATGCCGCTGACATAATTAACAAATGTGGTAAGGATGCATTGAATAGCTTTGCTGAAGGCGATGAGCTAAGAATGATGCACATTGGCTTAAAACGTTTTACGAAAGTAGATCCGTTCAACACCAAAACCGCAAGAAGAAATATTGCGGATAAACTGATTGAACAAAGAAAATATTGTTTTTAAGATTTTTTGGTTGGTTGTTAAGTGGTAGTCCCGTTTGGTTTTCCGGCGGGACTTTTTATTTATATACAGGCCAATGTCATTTAGTTAAGCATACCCACTGGTCTTGCTCCGTAAGAGCATCCAGTTTAGATATACAGGTGATGGTGTGAAGTGCCGCAAACTTTTATCCTTGTTATAAAAAACGTACTTTGTATTATTCTTTTATCAATATGCCCGGAACAATGATATCAAGAACAGACATTGAAAAATATTTTCTTGCAGAAAAACAGGCAGGTCTGATCTTTCTTATACTTGGCACTGCCGCCATTATTATTGCGCTGATTGCCGTCTTCACCATAAAAACAAATGTGTGGAAAGGTGCAGCTATTCCACTGATTCTTCTCGGTGTTATACAAGCTGCGGTAGGTTATGCTGTCTATAACAAAAGTGACGAACAAAGAGTGTCTAATGTTTATGCTGTGGATATGAATCCCGACAAACTAATCAAACAGGAAATTCCACGTATGCAAAAAGTAACAAAGAATTTCATCATTTACAAATGGGCCGAAGTCGCATTAATTGTTGCCGGCATAATATTGTTTGTTACATACAGGAGCCGGCCGGAAAAAGCATTGCTTTACGGACTTGGACTCGCGTTGATCATTCAGGGAGTTATTCTGCTTACTGCAGACTTCATCGCATCAAAGAGAGCAGATACTTATTTACAACAATTACAAACCTTACAGAAACCCTAGTGGGTAACGGAGAGCGCACTTTTTGTAGCTGCGTTATCCAGGTTTGATGCATTCCCTTTCATATTCAATTGTCCGGCAATATTCTTATTGGCGAGATCGATCATTTGAACAATAGCATTTCTTATTTTATCTTTTTCCACGAAAGCCAGCAAATGGCCCCGGTTCTTTATCATTTCAATATTGAGGTAAGGAACGTTGGTAAAATGTTTTCGTGCAAAATCGGCATTAGTAGTGTATACCAGTCCGTCATCGGCTCCCTGCATATAGATCACCGGGATCTTAATGTTCTTCCATAAGGGCAACATCTTGGTCAGTTCTTCCCTGTGATGCAGTTTTTCGGTATTGGCAGATTGCAGCATACGGGGAACGATCCAGTTAAGCACGGGAGATTCAACCAACGGGCTAAACCAGAATACTTTTTCTTCGCCGGGCGCCAACGGCGGAGCAATGATCACCAGGCCATCCGCCAGTTCCGGGTGATCCATTACAAGCCGGCACGCAATTGAACTGCCATAAGAAGCACCGACAATGATCAAGGGATGGTGCACTTTATTCAGACTATCCAACACCGGCACTATACATTGCACCTGTGTTTCTATGGAGGGCTCCGGTTTGCCAAGGCCGGAATAGCCGTAGCCCGGTCTGTCAACTGCATACATCGAAGCCCTGCTCAGTAACGTGCTGTCCGACATGTAATCGCGATAATAACTTAACGAGCTTGGTGCCCCATGAATGAAAAAAACCGTGGCAGAAGTGTCTTTCCCAATAGAAGCATAACGGATCTCGCGGTTGTGGGAGCTGTAATAACTGATGTGGGGCGTAAGGCCTTTCTGATAAAAATAGGTGGCATATTGTCCATCATCCATTCTGAACTGTATAAACCGGTCCAGAACCAGCAACGAAATAATCAGAATCAGCAATAAAACAATTAGTAGCCGGAGCAAAAATCTGCCAACCTTCTTCATATAATAAACTTACTGTATAGTGATAACAATTGCATTATAAACAAGGTTGATTTTCTGTTAAGAAAGACTTTAATGGCCTAAATATTCAAGATCGAACTAACCTCGTTATTTTCCTGACACAAAGAGCGTTATCAAGTACGAAGTACGAATTACGAAGTACCCGGTTCGACCTTGCTCAATTTTTCGGGCCAACTTAAGACTACATCATCGAATCATCAGCTCTGAGAAAAACTCAAAGCCTGGACTTGTTTTCAGCGGCGAAGATTACACGTTTAATCGCGTCAATAACGAGTTCAGGTTCTGTAACGTGTATTTCGTGGCCACTTTTCCCGGTCGTGATGAACTTACTGTTGGTTGAGGAAGCGAGGAAACGTTGTTGATTACGGATCTTGTCATTCATCATACTGTCACGCATATCCCAGCCCTGTGGGTAATTATTTTTAATGCTGCACAAAACTATCAGCGGTTTATCGACCATTTTGTAATGCAGGCTGTCATCATAAATGGCTTTAAACTCCTCCGGCCAATAGTCGCTTCCATCGGCGGTGGCGGATTTTGGAAGGGACAATGCCCATGCCCGGACTTTTTGCAGACTATCCCATCCGGGTTTGAACTGAAGCGACTGCCTGTTCTTTTCAAATTCCTGCATTTTTTGAGCGGCGGTAATGATCGAGAACGAGTCGATGGCCTGTTTCACTGGCGGAATTTCTCTTCCCGGCGAAGCAGTTTCCCTCATACGCTGAATCTTCCCCTTTATACCAAACAACCCGTTTTCTGAAGTTGCATCAACCAGTACCATCCCTGAAATTTCCGAGAAATATTCGCTTGCAAACTTGCGGGCGATCAATCCGCCGATTGATTGTCCAACCAAAATAAAAGGCGGTTTTACATTGGATGATTGCAGCAGCTTGTGCAGTTCGTAAGCTTCCTGCGCAATGGTACGGGGTAGTGGACCAACATCACTCCATGCAAGACCAGCGCGATCATACGAACAAACTTTAGCATCCGGTGACAGCCGTTGCTGTAGCAAAGTCCAGTCAAACGAAAATCCCATAGCGCCGGAAATAAACACAACAGTTGACTTTCCACTGCCGGTGCAATACAGGTGCAACTTGTATCCTCCTATATCAACCATTTTTCCCGGAGCTACAAATTGAATTGAATCCGATGTCCCCTTCGCTTCTGCGGTGCCAGCTGATAAAAGAATTAATGCAGACAGTACCTTGCCTGAGATGCCTTTAAAAAACAACATTCTACGTAATTTTTCGTACATCGAATATATAAAAATATTCGATGCTGAATAAATTCATTTTCTGGTGATATTTTTATACAGCAAGTGTTTGAAAGCCTTGCCGGCAGCCCAAATACATGGTTAGTGATCCTGTAAACCTGACATTAAAATCCCTGCCATAACAATTTTTGTGTTCAACTGTTTATAGAATTTTAAACTTCATTTTATACCAACTATTATGAGTAATCTCGAAAACAAGGTCGCCGTTGTTACAGGCGGCACCAGCGGTATTGGCTTCGCTTCGGCACAGACATTGATCAACGAAGGAGCCAAAGTAATAATTACCGGCCGCCGGAAAAACGACGTAGATAGTGCAGCGGAAAAGCTGTCTGCCACAGGCATTGTAGCAGATCAATCCTCATTAAAAAGCATTGAACAATTTGCAGCAGAAGTTCAGGAGAAATTTGGAGCAATAGATATTCTTTTTCTCAATGCAGGGCTTACAACTTTTAGTTCTATTGAAACTGCTTCAGAAGAACATTACGATAGTATGATGAATACTAATGTAAAAGGTACATTCTTTACTGTTCAAAAATTCCTGCCAATTATCAAGGATGGCGGCTCCATAATATTCATGGCATCGGTGAATGCTTCGCTGGGAGCACCAGGTAGTGCTGTCTATTCCGCCTCCAAAGCAGCAATAATATCACTCAACCGTGTATTGGCGAAAGAGCTTTCGCCCCGCAGGATACGGGTAAATGCAATTTCCCCCGGTCCGATAGAGACGCCGCTTTATAGCAAGCTGGGTCTAAACGAAGAGCAACTAAAAGGATTTGGCAATGTGCTGTCGGGCAGAAGCCTTCTCGGCAGGTTTGGGCAAGCATATGAAATAGCCAATGTAGTTAAGTTCCTGGCTTCGGAGGATGCTTCTTTTATAAACGGAACAGAAATTACAATTGATGGCGGCCTAACAGTAGACCCCCTGGGCTAAAATGCCGGCAGCATAAAAGAGCACCAGGCGTTTCACGAGATCCCGAAAAAAGTTTCCGAGCTGATGAAGTATAAGCACTTTATTTCTTGCTGGCAATTTCTTTGCTCACCGCAGCCACTTCTTTCAATAGTAATGGAAAAGCAGGTTCAGCCATACCACCATGATCAAAACCACCCAGTTCATAAAGGGTGGTACGTTTGTTACCAGCTAGTTTCATCATTCGGTTTAAGTAGGCATTTTCTTCATAACGGCCAAGCAGCTCCATTTCACGGTCGCCTGTAATTAACAGCATTGGGGGAGCATCTGCGCGTACATGGTAAAGCGGCGCGTATTCATCAATAGTCGGCTGCGTGTTTTTTATTCCCTGCTCATCCCGCACGGTAAAATGCGTAATGGCTTGCCCGCTAAAAGGAACAACGGCGGCAATACGGTTTGCATCGATATCATATTTTGCCAAATACTTTTTATCGAGCGTTATCATCATTCCCAAATACCCTCCGGCAGAATGACCGGAGACAAATATCAGATCGGCAGATCCGCCATAACCGGCTATGTGTTGAAACGCCCAGGCAACGGCCGCTGCCGCATCCTCTATATAAGCCGGCGCTTTAACTTTTGGAGATAAACGGTACCCAACACCAATTACAGCATACCCTTTGTCCATAAGCGCCCTGGGAATCTCTTTACTACCACCTGTAATACCTCCGCCATGGAACCACAGAATTGTTGCAAAATCTTTCTTTCCTTTTGGATAATAGATATCCATAACGCACTGGCTATTTATGTAGGCGTCTTTCTTGTTGATCGAGTCAGCATAATAGTGCACATTTTTTTCCGTTACATATTCCTGTTGTGCGAGTAGTTGAACTGTACTGAAAAACAAAAAAATGATAAAGAAATATTTCATGATGATGGTTGTTTTAAGAGCGCGTAAGTGTCCTACACTTTAAAAGTGTAGTACACTTATGCGCTTTTGATCAAAGCAGTTGTCCTACACTTTCGAAGTGTAGGACAACTGCTTTGATCAGATAACTAATCCTTATTAATGGTAATGTAGGTCTTTTTGTATTCCTGCAAAGCCCTTATGTTATCTGTAACATTCTTCTTTTCAAAAAGCCTGATCACCCAAACTGTTAGTCGCATAAAAAAGCTGGGCATATGAATCAATCCACCTGCAAGCGTTGCAATTGTTTTGTCTCTTTTTGCCATGCACGCATCGCGGTCTGCGCCTTGTTTTGCATGCAGATCTTCAGCAAACACCCATGCTCCATCTCTTGCATTGGCAATGCTGAACTGTATTAGTATGGAAGATGAATTACCCGAATGCATTCCAAGCAATGAAAGCAAAGGCGAAACCCTGCTCAATCCGTTTAAAACGGGATAGGTTAACGCTGCAAGCAAATCATTAATGCTGTCAAAATCCTTTCTTACAGCATCCATCGGCCCGGCTCCGGCTATCTCAGCCGCGGCAATGCCAAGGTCGAAATTGATGTGCGCATTCATGCCCAGCAACAAATGCTGCAGTACCAGGTAAGACGATTTTTCCGCTGCTTCAAACGCAATTTTCCACGAGCCGGTCAATGGTTGTTTGTTTTTCCACGCCTCCATGGCGTCAAGATATCGTGATGCAAACACTACATCAAATTGTTTCATCATCCCGTTATTTACAAATTGCTGTTTGTCTGCGCCTTCTTTTACCTGTACAGTCACCATATGGTAAAGTGCGGCAAAATATCCTAACGGACTGCTGGTTTCAATAGATTCATCAATAATTTTCTCGAGAGCAGTGATCACATCCTCAATTGTAGCTATAGCCATGCTTATAGGTATTGTTTTTTCCAGTATGCTATTGAGTAAAAATTAATGTCTCATAAAATCAAACGCGCCCTTTCTAAGGTTGATGCCATATTCCAGGTAAGCTTTCAGGCAAGCCAGAAAGTTTGCCCAGCCTTCAGTGTTACCCTTCAACCATTTAATGCCGGCTTCATCATTTATCATGTCTTTTTCTGTAGCAGTCACCAACGTCGAATTATGTTCTTTGGGTTGAAGTGATATTTCCACGAGGGTTTGTCTCCCGTCAATATCCCAGTAAAAGGAAACGGCTTTATCCCGCTCAACTTTATTCACCTTTATTGGGAAAACCATATCAAATTCAGGAAACTGCCAGGAGATTTCTTTCTCCGTAGCCATCCGGTCGCTGCCTTTTGCAATAAAATAGTTGCTCATTTTTGCAGGGTCGACAATTGCTTCGAAGACTTCCGAAACAGGTTTTTGTATTTGTATGGCGGTTTTTATTTCAAGCAGTTGCGAGCTCATATTCAATTTTTTATGTTGAAGTTAACTGTTATCCGGCCGTCCAGCAATAGCAACTTATTATTCTTGCACAATCTTTTCGAAGCGCCGTTTAATAATCCATATTGATAATTGTTTCAGGCTTACATAAATTTACTTTGGAAATGTTACCTGCACCGGAAGATACACACAACAATCCAGAGCCTTTTCACTAGCATAACTCATACTATCCCATTCCTATTTGCACCCGGTTATTACTTTTTTCAGGCATTGCCATACAAAATGACGTATGTGCAATACAATTCACTTGCTATCCAACATCCGCAATTGTTTTAGATGTTATTCTCAACCTGTAAACTATACATTATGAAAGACGCCCACTTCATAAATGCCCATACTGGAAAACTGTTCAATTGTTTTTACCAGCAGTTTCTTTCTTTTAAAACAAAGTTGGTTAAATATGCTGCGCTGCTGCTAACCGGCTTAATATGCCAGCAGGTTTATGCTCAGCCTGTTATTACTTCCTTCGCTCCATTAAGTGGTTTACCTGGAAGCACTGTTACGATTTATGGACGCGGCTTTAGTTCAACACCTTCTGAAAACATTGTATTTATAGGAGGTACCCGCGCTTATGTAAAAACCGCTTCCGCAGACAAGCTGACGGTTCAGGTGCCGCGAGGCATAACCAATAAACCTATCAGCGTAATGGTTAATAACCTCATCGGCTTCTCTGCCACTTCATACATAACAACTAGCAAAACAGCAGGGGTAATAATGCCGGGCACTTTTGAAACGCCTAAAAATTTTTACATGAACACAAGGGCAAATGCGGAAGAAATTTTTTCTATTGACGATCTTGACGGAGATGGCAAACCCGATATTTTTGCCATAGGACGATTTTCAACCTTCGACGATTTTTATGCGGCCTACCGCAACACAAGCACTCCGGGAAATATTAGCTTTTCAGTGCCAACAATTTCAGATATACCTTTTTCATACAATAGAAATTTAATGCCTCTCACCGATCTTAACGGCGATGGCAAAAAGGATATTATTGTGTGGGCTGATGATCACTTCGCCATTCTACTCAATACCAGCTCAAACGGATCTATCAGTTTTAACGATGAATTGTTGATACCGCTTGATTTTAATTCCCAAATTTATGCGGTAGGTGCCACTGATCTTAATGCTGATGGCAAACCTGACCTGTACGGATTTAGATCCTATCCAAATACTGATTCATTGATATTCAGTCAAAATACAAGTTCCGGAAATGAGATTTCCTTTGCCAACCCAATAGTTTTACCGCTTCAGGTTTCTTACCACCCTTTTTTTATTGATTTGAATGGAGATCAAAAAGCAGATATTTTATATACTATGCAAGATGCAATGGCCGTGCGCATCAATACTAGTCATAATGGGATTACATCATTTGACGAACCTGAAAATATTTTCCCAACAAGCTCTGGAACATTTCTGGCTGTTGCAGACATCAACAAAGATGGCAAACCAGACATTGCTGTTAGTGCCTTATCCAACAAAAATGACAGCTTGCGTTTTTTACTAAATACCAGTACCTCTGGTAATATCAGCTTTGCCGCACCCGTGTCATTTCCTATCGGAATTAATGCGAAAGATGCTCGCCTGGTTGACATAGATGGAAACGGTCAACTAGATATTGCCGGCTATGAAGGTGCGTCTCGCAATTATGACATCGTGCGGAATAGCAGTACTGCCACACGCATGTCGTTTGTTCCACCGGTACGTTTTCCTTTTATAAGAAGCGGAGGCATTGAGTATGCCGATTTTGATGGAGACGGCAGACAGGATATGGCGTTTGCAGTAAAAGATTATTTGTCTTTTGTATCTGTTTTAAGAAACCAGATGGATACAGCAAGAGGACGGCCGTCTATAACATCATTTTATCCAACAGCGGCAATGCCATCTGACACAATAACAATTGAAGGCGACAATTTCAACGGCACAACCATCATAAGGCTGGGAGGTACAGCAGTGGAATCTTTCAAAGTTGTTTCCAACAACAGGATTACCGCCGTTGTCGGCAGGGGAAGTACTGGAGATCTGGAGCTTCTAAACAGGGTGGGATGGGTAATTAAACCTACATTTACATTGATCACAGATACTACCATCAAGCTGTTAAGCACAGTTACGGGTGTAGTGTGTTCGGGTAAAGTTGTACGGGTTAAAGCAGTGGTAACCAACGCATACAGTGGGATAACCTACCGATGGTACAGGAACGAAAAACTTGAACCTGCTTCCAATCAAATTTACACATCACATTCTATACAGGATGGTGATTCTCTTTATTGCCTTGTATCTTTCGCAGGCCTGCTTGATAAAGTGTTAAAGAGCGAAGTACTAAAATTCGATGTTAATCTTTCACAAACACCCAAATTACACATTCGGTCAAGCAAAGGCACATTAATATGCAAAGGCACACCGGTTATATTTAAAGCTATTGTGAATAATGGAGATTTTAAACCGGTATATCAATGGGCAAAAAACGAAATAATTGTTGGTGATACTTCAGATACTTATGTTGACAGTAATTTGCAAAATGGCGATGTCATTCGTTGTTCGATAGTTAAGGCACAACAATGCACCGTACTTCCGGCAACAGCTTCTTTGCAAATGACGGTTGATGAATCAAGACCACATACGCCCGTATCGATCATTGGTCCGGATGAAGTATCGCCTTCTCAGTCAAACGTTATCTTTAGTGTTGCTCAGGTTCCGGAGGTCAGAAGCTACAAGTGGCAAATCCCTTCAGGCGCTTCATTTGTTTCAGGTATTGGCACTAATTCCATTAGATTAACTGGAGTAGTATAACGGCTAAAATATCCGTAGGTGCAAGTAATGCCTGCGGCGTTTCAACTGTAGTTTCGAAAACTGTCCGTGTTTCCTCCACCAGTTCACGCATAGCCCAAAAAGAAACAAGCAAAGAAGTTACCAACGAAACTGAGTCAGTTGTTATATATCCTAATCCTGCAAATGGCAAAACAACTGTTGTTTTCAACGGCACGAACAATAAGTATAGTGCCATGGAATTGAGAGATGCTACTGGCAAACTTTTGCTGTATAAGAAAGTGCAGACTGTAAAAGGAGAAATGCGAACAGAAATAAATACAGCAATATATGCGCCTGGCATTTACTATGTGGTATTAATAGATCAAAACAACAAATCAACCACAAGGCGATTGATGATTGCTAAATAGATGAAATGCAAAATAGACTTGTCCCGCGCTTAAAAATGTTGGACAAGTTTATTTCATTAGACTTTGCTGCAATTCCAAATAGTCACTAGTAACCCAATTCTTTATTGAAAGCTATACGTTATGAAAGAGGTTTACTTAACAGATACCCCAGCTGCAAAACTCCTGAATTGCTTTTACAAACAATTTTTTTTTAAGAAAACGAGGCTGATTAAATCAACTGCTTTGTTAATAGTCTGCCTACTATGCCAGCAGCTTTTTGCGCAACCAGTCATCACTTCATTTTCGCCGTTGAGTGGCTTGCCCGGAAGCACAGTTACCATCAATGGCAGTGGCTTTAGTTCAATGGCTGCTGAAAATATTGTACTTATAGGAGGCACACGCGCCTATGTAATAGCAGCATCGGCGAATAAACTCACGGTTCAGGTGCCGCGAGGTATAACTACTAAACCCATTAGCGTAACGGTTAATCACCTTACCGGTTTTTCTTCCGTGGCTTACATTACAACGTATAAAACAGGAAATATTTTTTCACCAGGCACATTTGCTACGCCACAAAATTTTTATATGAACCCCAGGACGACTGTACACGACGGCCTTGCAATTGAAGATCTTGACGGAGATGGCAAACCGGACATGCTTGCAATGGCTTACTTTTATGATCCTTTTTATGCTGCCTATAGAAACACCAGCACTCGGGGCAACATCAGCTTTACTAAGCCGGTGACGGCGGCCATCCCGATTTCGTATACCACCAATCAGCCTCTTCTCGCTGATTTTAATGGAGATGGGAAAAAAGATATGTTTTTTTTTAATGAGGGCCAATTCGATATTCGTTTAAATACAAGTTTAAATGGAGCTATTAGCTTTAATAAAACAATATTAATGAATCTGAACAAACGCGACGACTTCTACATCTTTTCCGCGAACGCCGTAGATCTTAACGCCGATGGTAAAGCAGATATTTACTTCCAAGATCAGTTTGTTCATCAGGATTCAATTTTTTACGTTTTAAACACAAGTTCAGGCGATGAGGTTTCTTTTTCGCAACCAATGGCTTTACCCTTTCATGCTGCTGCACTTTACTCATTTGTTGACTTTAATGGAGATCAAAAGGTGGACATGTTATACCCGGAAGGTGATTCAATGGTCATCAGAATCAATACCAGCAAGAACGGAGTTGTGTCATTTGGCAACCCGGTAGGTGTTTACGTGAGTACTTTGGGATTATTTTATGGCGTAGCAGATGTTAATAAAGATGGTAAGCCTGATATCATTATGTCTAATCAACAAGACAGTTGGTATTTTCTATTAAATGCGAGTACGTTCGGCACTCCAAGTTTTGGTAAACCCCTTACCGTTCCCCTCGGTTTTTTTGTAGAGAATACGCGGTTTGTAGATATCGATGGCGATGGAAAACTGGATATCACCGGTTATGATATCGTCTCAAAAAACTATGAAATTGTAAAGAACACCAGCACAGCCGGACGTTTGTCATTTGCAACACCGGTAAGCTTTCCTAATATAAAAAGTCGCGGTATGGAGTATGGCGATTTTG
This sequence comes from Danxiaibacter flavus, assembly GCF_041060425.1. NCBI lineage: Bacteria > Pseudomonadati > Bacteroidota > Chitinophagia > Chitinophagales > Chitinophagaceae > Danxiaibacter > Danxiaibacter flavus. The sequence continues at coordinate 270,967 of NZ_JAULBC010000008.1, read as the reverse complement.
ACGGCGATGGCCGACAGGATTTAGCTTTTTCGGCAACTACCTATTTGTCTTTTATAACCGTGCTAAGAAACCAAACGGATACAGCAAGAGGCATTCCTTCTATTGAATCGTTCTCTCCCGCGGCCGCACTGCCGGGCGATACCGTAACAATCCAGGGAAATAATTTTAACGGCACAACCAATGTATCGCTTGGTGGTACTGCGGTTCAATCATTCAAAATTGCATCTAACAATAAGATTTCCGCAGTGGTGGCGCAAGGAAGTACAGGCGATGTGCGGGTGACCACAACAATGGGAACGGCAACAAAGCCCGTATTCAAATACCTGACTGACACTACAGTCAAAATAGAAACTCAAGATACCGGGCTGGTGTGTACAGGCATCACTGTGCACGCAGGAGTAACCGTAACCAATGCTTACAACAACATTATATATACATGGTACAGGAACGGCAATGTTGATTTTGGCAATCACAATTTTTACGCTTCTCAAAATGTAAAGAATGGAGATTCTGTTTGGTGCGTTATATCTTTCCGAAACTTGCCCACTGATAGAGTATGGAGAAGCAACACAATAAAATTCAAAATGGATCTTTCGCAAACACTCAAGTTGCGTATTGAATCAAGCAAGGGCACATTGATATGCAAAGGCGCTTCCGTTACTTTTAAAGCAATAGTTAATTATGTTGATGTTAAACAGGCATACCAATGGCAAAAAAATAACATCGTTGTGGGAGATACTACTGATACGTACGTTGATAGCAATTTGAAAAATGGTGATGTAATTCGTTGTTTAATAGTAAGGGCCCGACATTGCGTAACGCTTCCCCGGGCTGCGTCTTTACAAATGACCGTTGATGAATCCAGGCCGCTGGCGCCAGTAACAATTAATGGTCCGGATGAAGTCTCACCTTTTCAATCAAACATAATATTTAGTGTTCCGGAGGTAGCCGGCGCGCGAAGCTATAAATGGCAGATACCATCAGGCACCTCATTTGTTTCAGGCAATGGAACCGATTCAGTCACTGTTAACTGGAGCAGCACCACAGCCAAAATTTCCGCAGGAGCAAGTAATGCATGCGGTGTTTCTCCGGTAATCACCAAAACTGTTCGCGTTACATCTACTAACACACGCATAGCTCAAAAAGAAATAAGCAAAGAATTTACCAATGAAACTGAATCAGTTGTTATTTATCCTAATCCTGCAAACAGCAAAACAACTGTTGTTTTCAACGGCACTAACAATAAGTATAGTGCCATGGAATTGAGAGATGCGAATGGCAAACTTTTGCTGTATAAGAAAGTGCAGACCGTAAAAGGTGAAATGAAGACGAATATAAATACCGCTGCGTACGCCCCTGGTGTGTACTACATTGTATTGATCGACCAGAATAACAAGACAACCAGCAAACAATTGATGATTGTTAAATAGAATGAAGGAAAAAATTTGTCCTACACTTTGAAAGTGTAGGACAAATTTTTTCCTTCAACACAAGCCGCTACTTGCTCTCACTTACCACAAACGGTTTCGTCATATAACCTTCGGTCGCCCTTTGTTTTCCAATTGCATCATAGACCGCTTCATCATTGGGGGCCCATGTGGCAAGGCCATCAACGTATCTGTTGAACATGCAAAATGCGGCTGTTATCAGCACTGTATCGTGTATTTCTTTTTCAGTTGCACCTTGCTCTTTGGCAAAACTAATATCATGTGCAGTGACATCTTTTCCATCACGCTGTACTTTGGCAGCAATTTTAAGTAGTGCCTTCATTTTGGGTGAAAGATCTGAATGTTCAAAATCTGCAACAACATTTCTCACCAATTCTTCATTTCCATCTAACTGATATTTGGCAATCGCGCCATGTGTGGAAGCACAGTATTTACAATTGTTTAAAGAAGATGTGTAAGTTGCGATGAGCTCTCTTTCTCCGGGTGTTAAAGTAGATGTTTCCTTATCGTGCAAAAGTGTTTGAACCAGGTTATTGAGCGGCAACGCTGTTACGGGGCTGTACATAAATAAACTGCGAATGCCCGGATAGCCCGCGGGCAAGTCAATGTGTGGCATAGTTGGTGTTTTTTATTTAAAAGATAGGAGAAAAACAGGACATATAGTTATTTAAAATTCAGCGCAAGCCTAAGTGGTCGAGTAAAAGAAAAGCGAAACTGTGGTTTTACACATTGACAAAATGTAAAAACCAGAATATTTTTATCAACAGATGAAAAGTGACCGGCATTAACAATAATGCTAAACCGTAAACCTAAATCGCAAACTTTCTCAACCGCCCTGCCTGCAATGATTTACGTTTACTTTAAATGCGAAATCCGGCAAAAAGCCTGTAGAAAATGCTTCTCACGATTGACAGACTGGTTTTAATCAGCAACATATGGTTTGAGGAAAACAGTCCGACCTTGTTATAAGCATCACGCCGGCTTTTTCCTGGTGATTTGAATGAATAATTATCAAGCGCTTTCGACAGCTAATACTCGCCGTAGGATGAAATAAGTTATACCCTTTTTAAATAACAAATCCTAAAAATTCACTTTATGAAAATCGAAGATCTAAGCAGGCACATTATCACATTCGATGCTGATAATTTTGCTACACATGAAGCATTTTCCATCAGGGCGCCCAGGCGCACGCTTAACCAAATTCCCTGGCCCGCGGCTAAAAAGCCTCAACCACAACCTATTTCCGGTCAGCGTAGTAGCGATGCCCTTCCCAGATGTGATGTACTTGTGGTTACGTGGACCGTTGAAGAAGCAAAAGCACTTTCTGATGTATTAACGCCCGGGTTTAATAGTAAAACATCCTGGTATTCATACACCAAAGGTTATGACACAATAAAGACAACGCTTACTCACAAATCCCCTGCGCTGCAAAGCAAACGCCTGGGCAGTTATTTCATGACTAAAATCGGGAACAAAAAAGTGCTTTGTTTTAAATCTGAACTACACATGAGCACCGATGGTATTAAGCTACCTGTAAAACAATTATGGCAACAAGTCATATCTGAAAGCGCTCCTCAAATGGTCATCACAACAGGGACTGCAGGGGGCATTGGCGCGAATGTAAATCTTGGAGATGTTGTCATCTCCCAAAAGGTGCGTTTTGACTGCACGCGAACTTTTAAAAATCAGCCATTTCATGATGAGGTTTTCATTGCTGCTAAAAATGGCATAAAAGTACCGGGCAATAATGCCACGATCAAAAAATTACTGGCAGCGAATGCGGGATCATTACCTGTAGATTCGCCCAAACCAAGGTTTTATAATGATAAGCATCCTGTTAATAAAGCCGCCGGTATTGTTACAACAGATTTCTTTGCTTTTGATGATATAGAAGACACATACAAGCTTCAAAACCTCGGATCGGCAGTTGAAATGGGCGATGCTGTACTTGCATTGGTCTGTAAGGAGCAGGGCAACAACGCTCCCCAGTGGCTATGTATCCGGAATGCTTCCGATCCGGAAATTAAAGACAATATACCGTTAAAAGATCAGGCTCGCAAAGCAGCACAGATCTATGAACAATATGGTTACTGGACAACTGTTTGCAGTGCAATTGCATGCTGGGCGGTAATTACGAATAACCAGGTATGACTAAATTAACCGCATGATCTGTCCTACACTTTGAGGGGCCTAATGTATCTGTCCTACACTTTGAAAGTGCAGGACAGATACATGGGCTATCGTTTAAGCAATTTGCTATTAACAATCTTCTCCATCACTTCTTCCTTTTGGTATTTACTTATCGGCACTTTATGTTGTTGCACATTAAGCATATTTCCTTCAATTGAATTGATCTTATCAACAGCTACCATATATGATTTATGTGGTTGAATAAAAGCAGTCGCCGGTAATGTTTCCTGGAGCATTTTAAGTGTAAGATGAGAAATGATTTTTCTCTCGCTGGTATAAATAGCTACGTAGTTTTCCAATGCTTCAACAAAAAGAATATCTGCAAAATGAATTTTCTCCAGCTTGTTATCTGCCTTAACAAAAATATACTCCCGCTGTGCTGCATTGGTGTGTTGATTATTAAAATAATCGAAGGCTTTATTGGCCGCCTTCATAAACCGTTCAAAAGATATTGGTTTAAGCAGATAATCCAGCACTTCCAGGTCAAACCCCTGCACGGCATATTTTTCGTAGGCAGTTGTAAATATTACTTTGGGCGGATTTGCAATACTTTTCAGAAACTCAATGCCTGTTACGTATGGCATCTCGATATCAAGAAACAAAAGATCCACCTTTTCTTTCTTGAGCAGTGAGTTTAATTCAACCGCGTTCTCACACACACCAACAAGCTGCATGAAATCAATCTTCTCAATATATCCCTGCAATCCTTTTCGTGCAAAAGGTTCATCATCAGTTATTATGCATTTAATCACCTCACTCATAAACTTTATTTTTAACTACGTTAGCTCCTCGATCTGCAAACTGGCCTTGAAAACATTATCTTTCTTTCCCACATCCAGCTTATGCTTGCCCGGATACAGTAATTCAAGTCTTCTTCTCAGATTTTCCAATCCAATACCGCCAGTCCTTTGAACGGGCAATTGGCTTTGTTCAGGCACCGCGTTCTCAACACTGAAGATAAACCCGCTATCATTCATTACTGCTTTAATATTTATCCAGTATGCTCCCCCTACATATTTAAAGGCATTTTCAACCAGCGGCAACATCAACAGCGGGTAGACTTGCTGCCCGTTCAATTTACCGTCAAAATCAACAGTAAGCTGCAGTTTGTCAGATGAGCGCACTTCCTGCAATTCAATAAAATTCTTCAGGTAGTGGATCTCCTGGCTAACGGCAACGGTTTGTTGCTGATCATATAGCTGATAGCGCAACAGCTCTGAGAATTTCTCAATGCTCTTTTTTGCTTCACCTATATTATCATCCATCTGAAAATAGATCGTATTTAACGCATTAAACAGAAAATGCGGATGATATTGTGCTTTCAAAAACTTCAACTCTGTTTGTAACTGATCATTGGTAATTTTCTCCAGCTGGATCTTTCCTGCAATGTAGGCGTTTAGATATGTGCGGCTTCGCATAATGCCATAGTAGATCAGAATATACAATGTAGGAACAACATTTATATCCACTACATCATACCATTGCGCACCATCGTCTGTCACGGCAGTAAATGTCGTGAGGAAAACATTTTGCATCAGCAGGGAAACCACCAGCAGCCAAATCAATTCATAACCCAGGCGACGATAGCTGAATTCTGATGACCAGCGTTTGTCAAACCACCGGAACAGCTTCTGGTAAACCCACATAAAAATATAGCTGATGAGGATGCAGTACACCAGCTCAGTTGAAGTCTGCCCCCATCTTTTCCGCTCCCAGAATTTCATACCCGTAACAGAATCCAATAAAAGACGGATGGTGAAATAAATAACCAGGCCATATAAAGGCGGAAAAATGTATTTTAAAAATCGGTGACGCACAGGTTGATTTTTATTTATAACAATTCGATGTCGTTTATTAATAGTTATCACTCTCAAATACACACAATTACAATCAGATCTAAATTCGGGAGACTCTCCTATCGTACCAATGACAGATTTGATTATAATGGTGTTCTTTTTCATTGCCGTTCCGCTTTAGCGAACGGTAAAATGCAACACCATTCAATATGGCTTTAGCCACAAACAGTTTTTAGGGGCTAAAGCCCAGGATTAGAAGATCAATCATTATCCGTCGGCTAAAGCACGACGGCAATGAAACTAAATTAACCTGCTCCATTATCAACCGATCTGTCATTATATTTTACTGTGGCACCCTAACTCCCAGGAACTGACAACGCAGGCTCAGATTCCTTTATTATTCACTCGTCGTCGGCCTAGCTGCATTCACTCTTTCCAATAAGCCAGGATCGTCATGCCTACTGGATAATTTGGTTTGCCACAATCAAAAAGCAGAATGACAGGCTTTTTTTGGTGGTAGCCCATAGGGCTTAAAGTTCAATAGAATCCCTAACATAGAGCGTTCCTATTGTCCGTAGGACATTAACCCTTTTTATTTGGTTAAAGCCCTAACGGGCTATGAGGTCCTTGATTCGATCACTTCTATTGAGCTTAATTCCCTACGGGAAAACCCGTTGCTATTCCAAACTCCGCAATTGGCGCGACAGGAGTCATCTCCTAAATCTGACGGTGTATGCCTTAGTAAACGACATTGATCTAACAATTTAAAGGATATTTTTCAGCAGTGGAATTTTTCTAAAAACCACCGCGCTTAAAACATAAGTAATGATAATACTTAGAATAGTAAGCAACACAAATTTCAGCAACAAAGGCCAATGAAGCACAATCATTATTTTGCTGAGTGCAATAAGTACCGGTGTATGAAACACATAAACGGCAAAGGCATTCACGGAAAAGAATTTAGCCATTTCTCCCTGCTTGTTGTACTTCTCCCTGAACCAGATCAAAAAGAATATGGATAAGCCGACGCCAACCAGTTGCTCGCGACAGCATTCTACAAGGCTTTGCCAATGCATCCCCCCGGTATAAGGTTTTAGGTCGCCGTCCAATGCACCACCCCACACAATGTTGGCTATCCATAAAATCATTCCTCCTGTTAATGCAGCCCAGCCCCAGTAACGGCCCATGCGTGACGGAAATCTCCTTAACCAATCTTTTCTGAATGCCTGTGTACCTGCCCAAAAAAAGAACACGTATTGAGAGAAATAACAAAATTGCAGGTTGTAAAAATTTGTGCCGTTTGGCCATGGGATCCTGACAAGAAAACTTGATGCGGCTATCAATCCGGTAAAAATCCATATCGCAGTTTTAGTTGGGATTTTGCTCACCTTGCCTGCGGATGATTTTGATCCGGTTAGTTTTTGTTTAATGGATCTGGCTGCAGCATAAGCCAAACAAAATATAAGAAGCGCCTCACAGAACCAAAGAGGTCCTGTACCTCCCAACCAATGACCTTCGGTGATATAATGTGTGAATATGTCGACAAAACCCGGAACACCCGGACCGTTAAAAAGATAAATACAATAAATGGAAATTGGCTGTAAAACGAACACAAAGAACAGCAATGGCAATCCCAGTCTGAAAGCCCTGTCCTTTAGAAATTTCAAGGCGCCTTTGGTATCATATGCCTTAGGCACAAAATACCCTGCAATAAAGAAGAGAAATCCCATAAAGAAAGATTGAAGCCAGGCCTGGTATGTTGCAAAAATGAATGTTTCTGGCTTACCTACCGGCGTGTCTTCCATAAAATACCAGCTTCCGAGATGACTGTATGTTACTGCGGCATGCATGCTTAAAACCAGCATGATCATTACCCAACGAAGATTATCAATATATAAGATCCGGCTTGAAGACGGTCTCTCATTTACCCCGGCATTCAATGTTGAAGGCGCTGTTTTGTATAGCAATGGTTGCATAAAAATGATTTGTACCGTAAAGCTAAAAGTGCTACTACCGCTAAGAAAATTACTTTGACAACAGGACAATTAGCACGGGTGAATAGACGGTTTTGCTGAGTTCGGAATACACGGGAATCGTTAAAAGGGATCCAGGCAGAAAAGGCACTTCAAGCGACAGATCTCAAAATGCGGTAAAAAAGGCAGAGCGATAATACATGCATCGGTGAAAAGCTTTGCAAAGAGCCGTAACTTACTGGCTAAATGAAATAACTTGTTTATGGCGCAGCGCTACGGCACATTCGTTTTATTGATACTTCTGAATATAACCGGCATTTCCGCATTTGCACAGGATACAACGGTGATTTATACGATTGATTCAACCGACTTTGCAAATCCCGAAAGAGGTTTCTATCTTCCATCGCAAACATATGCCAGCAGTTTTAAACCCCTGGAAAGTCCCGAACTGAAAAATCAGTTTCGCGGGCCTGCAAAGCATGGATCTGCCTCCTACGCCATATATCCGACACTGCTGTTGAGGGAATACGTACTGGACACTTTTAAAGACAAATTGCTGAGTGAAAGTTTTTTGCAGTTGGTTGACAAGGATCTTCAGGCTGTGAAAGATGCGGGCATAAAAGTTATTCTCCGCTTTTGCTACGTGAATAAAACACACAAAGGCAGCTGCCCGGATAAGGAAGGCATTTGTCCGCCTTATGGTGATGCGCCGAAGCAGTTTGTGCTCAATCATATCAGGCAATTAAGACCATTATTTGCGAAGCATGTTTCCATAATAGCGCTTGTGCAGGAAGGTTTTATCGGAATTTGGGGCGAGAATTATTATACCGACTATTTCGGGGACGCATCAGATAATGGCAACGGCAAATTGTTGAATGAAGACTGGAATGCCCGGAGAGAAGTATTGACAGCGTTGTTAAACAGCTTGCCTCCAAGCCTGATGGTTCAGGTAAGAACGCCGCAAATCAAGCAGAAATTTTTATATGGTCCGGAAGCCCCCGTAGAATCAGCTCCTATGGATAAAACTATAGCGCTTTCCGGAGCTCCCGCTTCCAGGATCGGCTTTCACAACGACTGTTTTCTTGCAAGTCCTGATGACTATGGAACTTACAACGATTATGGCAGCAGTAGCCAGCCAAAGCAATCTGCCAATGACGCTTTACGCCGGTATGTTGAACAGGATAGTAAATATGTAGTGGTAGGAGGCGAAACCTGCGATGATGCGTACAGTCCACAAAATGATTGTCCGCCCGCCGGTCGCGCAATAGATGAAATGCAGGCAATGCATTATAGTTTTCTCAACACAACCTACAACAACGATGTAAACAACGATTGGGATTCGATGGGTTGCATAAACACGATCCGCAAGAAGCTGGGTTACCGTCTTGTGTTAAAAAATGGGATATTTCCTAAAGTGGCGCGGAAGGGAGACAATATCAATATCCATTTAACGATGGAAAACGAAGGCTTTGCATCGCCTTTTAAATTGCGGCCTGTTTATTTCGTCCTTCGGGATTCATCAAACAACAAAATTTATTCTTTAAAATGCAGGTCTGATATCAGAACATGGTTTACCGGCGTTACCCGGGTTGAAGAGCATTTAAAGGTACCGGTAGATATGATGCCGGGACGATATGAACTCCTGCTATGGCTACCGGATTCGGATGTGTTGCTTCACCAGCGTCCGGCGTATTCGATCCGATTGGCAAACAAAAATTGCTGGGAGGCGGCAACAGGTTATAATAAGCTGAATGTTTTTGTAGAGGTGAGGTAAAAAAAATTCTGATCGCATTTATCCGGTCTAAGGCGGTTTCCCGGGTGCAGAAAAACCAAGATTAACAGGATAACGCTTAATCCTTCAGTCAACGTACTGAAGAATGAGGAACGCCGAAAACTAATTTCGATATGGTGGGAATAGCACACTTGATCTGCAGACTGCAAAAAAACCTTTAGCAATTAAAGCTTCCTGTTATTTTTTATATGGTGTGAAATGCCAATTTGCGTAATAAATATCATAAACGTTATCACTAACCCCTATTGTTAATTCACTTGTTGCCATTCCTCCTTCTCCGGTAAAGAGCCGTATAGTGCCTTCACGTCCGAAATGAGCCATAATAATGCCAACGGTATGCTGCTGAAAATCCAGCATGCTGCCAAGGTTCTCTCCGGCCATCTTCTTCAGTTTAATGCGAAGCGTATAAATGTCATTGCGTGTAGGCTCTATACCCATCGCCCTGGCAATGGCATAAATAAGGCAATTGTTTATTAGAAATTCAGAACCGGCCAGGCTTGCGAGATACCATTGCAAAGACAGGTTTGGACTGGAATCGTGTTCCACTTGCGGTTTTTCTTCTTTTTTCGCGCTTTTTCTAAGATCAAGGAATTTCTCCACCTTTTCGCGGTTGATATGAAAACGGGCCTGTTCACTTTTCGCTTCATCACCTTCCTTGTAAAACCTGTAAAGCATATAGTATTCAATCAGGCGCTGCGCAAAATTCACATAGTTAGCCAACCCTTTAGCACCCTGTCCAAAATCAAGATAATGCACCTGAGGGAAGAAGGCATTAATAAACATGTTCATTAAATTGAATTGCTGCTGCATATAAACCTCAAGAAAAGTATCGTAGCCGGCAGATTGGGACATTTCGTCTGATGGTTTAAAGTCAAGCATCTTTAATTGCTTCTTAATCTCCGCTGCTTCGGCAGATTGATTGTACTCTTTGGTTTTGGTACTGCTCAACCTGATCCTTGCTTTTTCCTGTTCGGCTTGAAACTGTTCAATTTTCCTTTTTATTTTCAGGTCCTCTGCATCCATTTTTTCAGTCAGAGCTCTTTTCAACTGCTCTTCAATTTGTTCAGCAGGCACATTCTCCCTCATCCACTGTTCCTGCTTTCCTTTCCAAATCCTGACTTGCTCTGCACTCTCCCGCTTTTGCCCGGCAATAAATTCACTCAATGCTGTTTCCTGAGTTTTCTTTAATTCTGCAACCGAAGCGTTAACAACCGTGTTTCGGGCATCTGTGTCCTCTTGTCTGAGTGCTTTGTCCTTACTGGCTTTCCGGGCTTGTTCCAATTCTTTTTCATTGGGTTTGCCGCTTAACATCAGTTCTGACTGCCTCACCATTGGTCCTTTGCTTTTACTGTTGTCAGTACCCTTCTGTGTTGCATCTGAAGCATACACAAACAGCGGCATTTGTTCAAGCGAAGGTGTACGCCCGCCGGTAAATAGTGCCTGCTGCCAGTTTATTGCACCTTCACCAACCAGATCTGTGATCATTGGGCCGTGCAAAGCCATCATATTATTTTGAGATCCTTCAATGCCCACCAGCAAAATGGCCAGTTCACGAATGAAAGGGTCGGCCGCACTCATATCTGCAAACACTCTTCTTAATTGATTTCGCAACAGTGGGCCATCTATTTTCCGAAGGTATTTAACGATGTTCTCGTAACTGAGATCAGCATTTTCCGCACCGGGACTAACTTCTTCTAATATCCTGTCTCCTTCATGAAAATCCAGCCGGAGGGCTCCCTCACTATGCAACGCCATTTGGTGACCCCGGCCAACAGGAACAGAACCTTCATACCTGAATTCTTTATTTGCATTAAGTTCATCCGCATTTTCCGGGTTCAATTTTTTACGCAGCGCGAAAGTATTTTGTTTCAGTTGCTCGATCTGTTCATCAGTGTACTGGCCCGTTGCATTCTCTCTGCTTGTCAGATAAGTATTGGTAGTCCAGTTCATTGGCAGCGGTCTTGTATCCCAAAACGGTAGAAAATCAATATCTGCGATCATCATGGATAAACGGCCAACCGAATTCAACAATTCCTCGCCATCAGTAATCGTAAATTCTTTTTTTCGTGATTGCCTTATATTCACCAGCCAGAGGATCTTTTGAATGCTTTCATGCATTTTTTTAAAGATCTGTAATGATACGCCAGAGTCTTGCATCCATTCATCTACCTGGTTCCGCCGGGAAAGATAAGTGAGCGAAGTACCGGCATCCAGCATAGCATTTTCTAATATGCCGGAAGCCTGTATATGCATAGAAGGCGGTACCAGGAAATCCCATTGATGCTTTTTAAATACTTTGTCGCCGGGAGGAGCTTGCTGAATTGCCGGAGCCAACCTGCCCATAACACTTAAGTAGCCGCCCGTTAACTGGTGATCAACAAATGCCGCAGCTTCAGGCAACGTATTATAGTTATTGATAGCCTGTGTTTCAATCTCAGCAATACGTCTTAGTATGCCTGATAATAATTCGGGCATTTGTCGCAACGCTTTTGTATCAATTAGGTTGCTCAGCGAATTAAGCGTGTCTCTTATATATTTCCTTATGATCAATGCAGCTTTTTTATCAAGCTTTAACTGGATCACGTTCGATTCACCGCCGGTTTTAACCTGCCTTTGAATGGTAGCCGATTGTTGTGATGCAGTTGTATGACCATCATTTGCAGGCATTGTTCTTGCCGCATTTGCTCCCATCACATCGGCTTCAGCCTCCAATCCTTCATCGTCATTAACACCTATGCCATGTACTTGCATGGTCGCATTTACCCGTCCCTGCTTTTGCTGAACAACATGCCATGCTTCATGTGGCAAATAGATTTCCTTACCGGTTCCAACATAAATATCAGAACCTTGCGCAAATGCATGTGCTTGTAGTTGTGCGGGTTTTGTGGAGTTATAGTGTACGCGCACATCATCCATTGAATAACCGGATAAATTTTCTATGCCGTTTTTCAGATCATCAGGCAGTCCTGTTTTGTTGCTTTTTTTCTGGATGGTTTTGCTGGCCGCAAATTGATCAGCCATAGCCTGCAAACCTGCAACTTTTTTTACCGACGGACTATTGTTGGCCATTTCCTGCAATTGCCTTTGAGCAACGGCTTCCGGCCTGTTATCTGTAAAACCCAGACTTTCACTGTTTGCAGAAAGTGCCGCGGAAAGGTGATCCGCTTCACGGGAATGGTTTTTCTGAGATTGGTCGGCAAAAGTATTCATGTAGAAATTGCAACGCGTTGGTAAGGGCGAAGCTTGTTACAATATACAATATTTTGTAATGAGATTTGAAATTGGCACAGGCTGCTCCATAATTCGTGCTTCTGCATCCATCTTTTTACGTAGATCACTACAGTCAAAATTATAACAGTCAGACACTTTGCGTAGAAAGGGGGCTTTTTTCTTAAGGACCCGACATTGCTTCCCTTATCATTACTTTGCTTGTGATATCTCCGAATAAGCTTTTAAGTCTTCTGACTTGAAGGGATAGATAGGTATTTGCCAGATGAATCCCTTATCATATAAGGCTTCATGTCTTCCGGTTTATGGTCTTTGTAAAAAATTAAATGCAGCGTGTCTTTATGTTCAAGATAAGTGCCCGCATAAAATTTTTGATAATAGTGCCTGGTTTTATACACGCCTTCAAAAAAATAAAATCGGCTATTCTCATTAAGAACAAAAAAGCGAGGCGTACTATCATGACCTACCGCAACAAGAATTGGCGTTCTGTTATATTTACTTGTTTCATGTCTAACATCCCGACTTGTTTTGTCCATGGAAATGCAGCGACAAATACAAAGAATAATCAATAAATAAACTTTCATTATCTAAGCTTTAAAAACTATCGTATTACATGCGGAATAGGCAGCCATAATATTTCTCGCAATAAAAAATATGCTGGGATGACAGGGGGATTGAACTGCAGTACCATTCTCCAAAGCATCCCTGCACCCGTTGGGCCATCTTCTCTACGAGGTTCAAGATCCCATTTTGGTAAGAGCTTAGTCCACTTAAATCCAATTTTTGAAATTTTGACTTCGCCAACAACATTTGGAGAAAAGGCATCAATCATTGGATTTAGCGCCCTTCCCATTTCCGGTAGCAGCATCAGAAGCTATCACGCTTAAGTCTCATCAGAAAAAAACACGCAATTAACAATGCTAGTATTCATCTATAAAAATGTTACCGACAAACAATTCACTATAATCCCAGTAGCCTTTGGGCTTTTTAGAATATGGACAATTATTTACTTTATTTACCCCTGTTGGTTCATCATCTTTAAGGTTGCCAATAACCATATAGCGATAATCACCATCACTCACAAAGTCTTTGGCTACTGATTGCCAGCGTCTGTTATTCACCCTCGCCAGAGAAAAATCAACATACATTCCATTGAATGGTTTCCCTGCCAGCCAACGCTTGATATCATTCTCCTCTTTAACAAACAGCACTTGCAAAGAATCCACCTGGTAATTTGTGTACATATGATATTTGGAGTCATACCTTATTCGATACCTTTTATCAGTACATAAAGCAGTATCCAGTTTTATTACAAAAAGATTTCTACTTAGTGATCCCTTACGATATAATGTCAAGCTAATATAATTTCCATATTTATAGCTACTGGTATCGAAACAAGAAGTATTTGCGTAAACAGTGTCGTCCGCGCTAGAAAGAATTGTTACGAAAGCTTTTTGTGCTGGTAAATAGGGATCAATCATGTAATATTTTTTTTGCATTTCTTTTCTTAAATATTCCGGTTCGTCAAAATTTAATGCAAGAATTTTCTTGTTTTGACTAATCGCGCTTTGAAAAAAAACAACATCAAGGCAAAACATAATTTAATTAGTTTCATAATAGTTCATTATTTAAAACACACGATTGTTTTTCATTTTTAGAAAAGTATATGGGCTATTGTTTTATAAACATGCAACACCCAAATTAGTTGTTAGTGTGCGGGCTATTAGCTATCAGCCCGACACACTAACATGGCGGAGGCGTGAATGTGCAAAACCAATGGCTGTAACAAACATTATCTAATAAAAATAGCACTTCGTCCTATCGAATCTGTAATAGCCAACTTCTCTTCACTGATATATACAGTCTTCACATGACCTACTCTGATTATCTCATCTAACACTTTTGAATAATCGCATACTCCATATGGCATTTTTGAATTTTTTTGAATACTACAGATAGCACTATCATTTCGAATATCGTAAGGAATTAACAGCAAACTACCTCCACAATATCCAAAATATGAACCAGTACTGTCTTTGGCTAACATGTCTGCATCATGGTTTTTGAAATAGAAATTCAATATATAATAAACCTTTCTGCTTCTTATAAATCGTTTTTCAACTAATTGCATTGAGTCTATATAAGATAGCTTATCAATTACACTATCTCCTTTGGCTAATCGAAATTCTTGAATGTAATTTTTAATAAACGGCTTTGAAGCTGTCTTTTTGGGGATAGTGTAACAAGATGCCAAACAAACATATACCCATATTATGTAATTAGTTTTCATAAATATTTTCTAAAATAAATCATTCACTATACTTAGTTATCATAGCATCTCAAACATAAAGTAGTTGTTGGTATGCCGGCACTGACTAGATGCCGACGCATTCAACAACAGCAGTAGCGCAAATGTGCAACATCAAAAACTGCAAAACAGCATACACTGAATTGCACAACATGAGGCTTCGAAAAAAACAGGAGACTAAATATCCTTATTCTACTAGCTCCGATATGATTACGATAAATTTGTCTATTTCATGTGACTGACTTTCTAGAATAAGTTGCCTATTAACAAATCGATACTGGCCGTCCAATCTAAAAATTTGGGCAATGGCTTGACCTAATGCATGCTTGTTAAAATCCATTGACCAGCTTATTTTATTGAACCAATATAGACTTATCCCTTGATCACCATAAAGCCTATAAAAGCCGGTATAAGGTCTATGAGTGTAAAAGGCGGAAGTGGTGTCATCTGAAAACCCTTTTATACTAAAGCTGCCATTAAACCCTTTAAATTTTTTTGCATAGAACACAAGTGTAAAATACTTTGTGGAATCTGGACAAAAATTTATTACGCTATCACCAACCCTGCTATAAAGCAATTTCCAGTGCGAACCTTCCAACTTAGTGCCACTTGTCGATCTTGCCTTACTGATACTTTCGCAGCTAAAACAGCTAATAAAAATCACCCACAAAAAAATAGAATACCTACTCATTATTTTTGATTTAATATTACCCACTCGCATATTGGCCGCGCGGCCAAATACTCTATCCCTGCACCCAACAGCAAATGACATTGATTCCCTTCTCATTACTTTGCTGGCGATATCTGCAGGTAAGTTTTCAAGTTTCCTGACTTGAAGGGATAGATCAGGTATTTGCCAGATGAATCATATAAGGCATCATGTTTTCAGGTTTATGATCCTTATGAAAAATTAAATGCAATGTATTACCGAGCTCAAGATATGAGCCATCATAGAATTTTTGATGACGATTTCGAGATTTTAAAGGATCCTCACAATAATAAAATCGACTGTCTGCGTTTAATACAAAAAATCGTTGAATACTGTCTTGATTGGCAGCCACAAGTATTGGCTTTCGATTATACTTTCGAGTTTCGTGCATTACATCTCTACTCATGTTATCAAAAGAAGTGCATCCGCAAAAAAGGAGAGCAGCAACAAATAGAAATAGTTTCATAAAATTAATTCTACGTACATTGGGATTGGAATTGTAAAATCTCACGTAACAGGAAATAGGCTGGAGTCACAGACCGATTGAATTGTAGCGCTATTCTCCAAAACATTCCTGCCCTGTTGGGCCATTTTTCAAACACCCAAGTTAGTTGCTGGTTTGCCGACGCTCAACTGGCAGCCCAACACACGACCGAAGGTTGCAATGTAAATGTCCAACACCAACAAGGGAGAAACGATCGCCATTCAATTCACTGACTGCTAATTATACTTAACGTTAATAATCGTCAGATAATATTTCACATCATTTATACGACGCAAAAATAGATATGTAATTTCACCCATTTTAACTTTCTCAAATGGCAACACTAACTGTCTACTTGACACGATAAGGCAAGACTCCAATTCGTTATTTTTTTGGACTTGATAAGCTGTTAAAGCCTTATACTTTTTACAGCTTTGTGGCTCGATGACTATTGAGTCGTTCGAAGAATTATCCGTGAATAATGGCTTATTAAAAAATGATGAACAAAATTTTCCTGAACGCATCATTTTGTTGTAAAATAAACTTGAATACTTTACTGGCAATACAGTATCCGAAAAGCCAACTAATTTGGATTCATCGAGTTGCTTAGGTATTTCTACCTCAATACAAATACTTTTTTTATTCTTTAGGGCATCATCAACCCAAGGTAAGCCGAGTACGTTCTTTAAAACATTCCTACTTTCAAAGGTTTGTCCCTGTAAGTCTGTACATAGACAAACAAGGAAGGCGCTGTATATTAATTGTCTCATGGTATTTTTATAAATTTCGAATGACTTGGTAGTCGAAATGGTCTGTGACGATAATATGTTTTCAATATCCTTCTTCGCGAAGTTCTATTCATTGCCATATAGCCAGTTTGTCCCATAGTATCTAAATTATAAGTCTTCCTCCTGCGCCAAGATTGAAGTGAATAACGCCCCATCTGCCTCCTGATCCTGTTATAGTCATGTGCAAGTTCATTAAACCCTTCATTCTTACCATCAATTGCGTTGCCGTTATTATCATAATCTACATCCTCATATTGCCCTCCTGAAATTGTATGCCCCCATTCATGCAGTAAAATCATACCCATGCTGAACGTATTAGGATTTAAGTTAGAGCTTACTCCGTTTTGCAACACTTCTCCTTCCACTTCATCAAGATTGATTTCATCGAGATTGGCATTTGGCACATAATTGCCGGAACCCGTATTGGATACTACGGTTGTCGTACGAATATTATCTAACATTTCAACCACCAATTTCCGGGCATAAGAGCTGCTATATGAACGTCTATTATAGCCAATGCTGCCCAAACCAGTGCTTCCTAAATGTCGAACTCTGGAATATCCTAGTAGGCCATTAGCAACATTAAAAGATAACCCTGTCAATCGCTTTAAATCGTCTATTAAAGCATTTAAAAGATCTGGGTTATTGTTAACCAAATCGCGTACATTAAATGAGCCGTATTTGTAATACAGTTCAGAAATAGTTTTTTCAAAATCCATCGGAGGTATAAACGTCGCACCAAAACCAACAGTGGCACCAATTGCAGCGCCCACATATCCTTACCTCCCGTTAACTTGTCAATTCCGTAGCCAAGGGCTGCTCCGCCTGCAGTCACCAATAATCTGTCGACCAAAACACTTCCAGTTACTCCTCCCAACTCACCAAAATTCAAGCTTAATCCTCCATCTTCATCCACTCCATTCACCGGACTTTCCATACCCACATACCCACTCGCATACTGATCATAAGGATCTACACTTATCCATCGCCCCAATTGTGCATCATAACTTCTCAAATCAAAATTAGTCCATCCGGTTTCCTCTTCAAATTCGCTAAATGTTCCCTGATAGCGCCAACCATTATCCAACTTACCATAAGCCCTGCTGCTAATGTTAGCTATCTCTAAACCATAAGGATAATAATGATGCTCCTGTAAAATACGGCCGCGTTCATGTATTATTTTAAGATTGTCAAAATACACATTGGTGCTGCTTGTATTACTTACATACACGAAAGCATATCCGCTGGCAGGCACTTTTATACCGGATTGAACAAGAGATTTGCCAATCTCCGGAACCTGTCACTCTCATAGCGCCACTACCATTTCCGGTAGTAGCATCAGAAGCTATCGGATCAAAGTTTTCGTCAAAGAACAACCAATTAAGATAAGCCCTGGGTAGATTATTATTGGTAACGCCATCCGGATTGTTTAAAAAATTCGCCAGATCTCCCGAATTAAGCAATTGCGCCTGTAATTGAGATGCGGCACCTTTTAATCCTGCCGCTGACGCGCTTCCTGATAAGGCACCAACCAAAGAATTTACTACATCACTTAAACCATTGCTGCCTGTAGTAACAGCCTCAAAAGTATGTGAGGATTTGCTTCATTAGCATGTTGCCCCCAACATCAACTGCGACAAAAAAATCACAGTTCCGAAATTATTATATCATCTAAAAAAAGATAGCAAGTTGCCAGCATGCCATCTTTTTTGTTATATATTTTTGAGTAATTATCATTTTGCTTGTCCCTATATGGACAATTATTTTTTTGTTCCTTGGGCAATTTTATTTGATTATTTAACCTATAATTCCCGATCATTAAATACTCTCCGGCGCCATTGCAAACAAACTCACACTTAAATATTTGCCATTTGCAAGTGTTCGCTTCTTTCATGGATATATTGTTTTCGAAATGTCCGTTTTCAAAACCCTCTCTAAAAAACTTCCCAATAGCTTTTTCATCATTAAAGAATGAAAAACCCAAGCTGTCAATTGTATAGCCAGCACAGGGATCAATTTTTACTTTTAAAGTTATCCTATACTGCTTTCCAACATCTAAAATTGTATCCATTTTAATTACCATAAAATCTCTGTTATTTTCTACGACTTCATCATAGACGAAAACTGAAGTATAAAAATTCTTAACAGTACTATCCTCACATGACGAGTAATTTGTATAGTATTCACCAAATGGCACTTGTAATGAGTTAGAAATTAATGGAGCAGCATCCTTTTGTTTAGGAGTGTATGTTCCAATACAAAAAACTGTCTCTGAATTATTTGGCGTCTTCAAATACCTTTTCTCAAAGTCTTCTTTGAAAACAGTTTTATTCTGTGCAAAGACTCCCTCTTGAAATAATAAAAAGATAACCAGGCACGATAAGACCTTTTCTCCCATGTTTGTTTTGATTAGTATGTATGATTATTTTTTACTCGTAGTTGGATTTTAATCTTCTTCGAATTAGATACTGTCACAGGGGGTATTTGAGGTTGTCCATTAACAATAGGCAGCGAAAAATATTCCGTTTTATACCCGGGATTATATCTAACTTTAAAAACATTCTTTCTTACCTTATATATGCGTGACACATTGTGATCATTGTTAAGCACTTCATTCTTTTCATCATTCTTAAAAATATCAACAGTAGTATTGCGTCCGCCTTTACCCATTTCTACGCGCATTTGTCTTCCCATGCCCTTAAAATCGTAAGAGCGTTCTATAAAATCCGGAGCATAACTTTGAACATATCGCATTTCATAATTTGTCCGTCCGATTTCCCTGGTTATAATATTTATCATTGATGAAGATAATTGATCAATTGTTATCCAAGAGAATTTAGAATTAGTAACTGATCCTAAAAAATGATAACTATTACTGAAGAGATCAGACAACTTGTCGTCAACCCACGCATCGAAAGAACGCGACCAATATCCGTTTGAAAACTCTTTTGTATATTTTTCGAATCGATCAGCATAATTGTCATATACATTCTGAGCGTACACTCCTTTATGAGGATCGGCATAATCCATTATTCCGTTCAGGCTAATATTTGCAATTATTCCTGCGCCTAATCCAATGCCTGCGCCTATTAATGCGCCTCTTCCTTTTTCTCGTTCTGGAGCCATCAAATAACCAATGCCAGCGCCGGCAGCAGTTGTAGCAAATAAGAGAGGAATACTTAATCCCCCATCTTCATCCACTCCATTCACCGGATTACTTCCCATACCCACATACCCACTCGCATATTGGTCATAAGGATCTACACTTGTCCATCGTCCCAATTGTGCATCATAACTTCTCAAATCAAAATTAGTCCATCCGGTTTCTTCTTCAAATTCACTAAATGTTCCCTGATAACGCCAACCGTTATCCAGCTTACCAAAAGCCCTGCTGCTAATGCTAGCTATTTCTAAACCATAGGGATAATAATGATGCTCCTGCAAAATACGGCCGCGTTCATGTATTATTTTAAGATTATCAAAATACACATTGGTGCTGCTTGTATTGCTTACATACACAAAAGCATAACCGCTGGCAGGCACTTTTATACCAGATTGAACAAGAGCTTTGCCATCTCCTGAACCTGTCACTCTCATAGCGCCACTACCATTTCCGGTAGTAGCATCAGAAGGTATCGGATTAAAGTTTTCGTCAAAGAACAACCAATTAAGATAAGCCCTGGGTAGATTATTATTGGTAACGCCATCCGGATTGTTTAAAAAATTCGCCAGATCTCCCGAATTAAGCAATTGCGATTGTAATTGAGATGCGGCACCTTTTAATCCTGCTGCTGGCCCACTTCCTGATAAGGCCCCAACCAAAGAATTTACTACATTACTTAAACCATTGCTGCCTGTAGTAACAGCCTCGTTGTAAAAATAATCGGTGCTTATTTTTAGCATATCACCGGCCATTACTTTCAACAACACATTGGGGCCAACCGGAAGGCCTTGATTTAGTCTGCTCACTTTTCTATTTGCAGCATCATTATAATGACTTGCCCAGGCCGGTGGTGTATCCCATCTGCTTGCCACTACTTCATTACCTGATCCCTGTTTACCAAACGTGCTTTCTTCATAGGCTTTTTGGTCGGCGTTCCTGTCTTCCATGGTTGCGAGGTGCATTTCTGCATGTTGTTCTTCAGTAAGTACCATTCGTGTACTACCCTGGTGATCTGTTATATAGAAGTCGTAAAAAGCGGGCTTTCCATTAATCACAAGGCCGTCGTTACCGCCAATCGTCAAAGACGGAGCGGGGCTTATTGCATAACTGCTTACTTTACTAATCCGCAACCGCCCTGTTTCGTTAGAGAAATAAAGCGGTGTATTGTTTTCAAGTGCAAGTCCGTCCACGAAATATTGCCATTTATACGAACCTGTGGCAGTATTGGTGATCTTTTTTGCAAGCAACGCTCCATCTGCATCGTAGATATATGAAAGACTGTATTTACCCTGTATCTCTATACGGCATGGCCTGTTTAGTATATTATACAGTATCCCTTCGTTGGCTGCATTACCCATTCCTTTGTTATAATCGCGGGTTAAATTACCTGCCGCATCATATGTGTAATGGTTTGCAGGTAATCCCGTTCCGTTTGTGAAATCTGCTCCCGCCGGAGGGTTGGCCGGATTAGATGCTCTATCGGTAACACTTACAAGTCTGTTACTGTACCCGCTTTTATCATAGCCATAAATAAGGTCGTCTATTAATGCGGGTGTAGATTGCCCCGCCCGCAGGCCCATTTGAGACATGGCGAGCAAATTGCCATTTGCGTCGTATTGCAACGTTGGCACAGATGCATTCATCTTCGCAGCGGACCAGGAGTCTGAAGGCTTTTCTTTTTGTACAAATTGCGCAGCATTCAAATATCCGGCATTTGTGTAATTATAATCATACCGTCTCGGCTTGTTATCACTTTGGCTTTTCCATATTACTCCGCTGATATTGCCATTTAAGCTTGCGGCTGAAAACTGCGCATCCCTGTTATCATAACCCAAATATTCACCAAAGTAATTATTCCATTGTTGGTTATTGGCCGTTTGCAAAGCGTAATTTTTATTAATGCCGGTTAATGCGCCATGGATACTGTAGTTGTAGTCAAGCCTTTCTATACCGGCATTGCCATTATAAGAAGGAGATAACTTTTGCTGCGTCGTTCTTCCCAATTCATCATAAGTGTATTGCACCAGCTTTTTATAAACGGAGCCACCGTAACTTTTGGACAAAGACTGTAGCCGGCCTAATATATCATACTCATAACCGGTTACTGTTCTGAAATCTTTTAAGGAAGTACCGGGCAATGTCTGAGAAAGGCAATTAGCTAACTCTTTGCCAGAAAAATCGTATTGACTAGTATATATATCTGTTCCTTTAAAATAATTATCTGATAATACCTGCAGCGTATTGCCATCTTCGTTATAATATATGGTAGTTCCGGAAAAACCATCGTTGTTATAATTGTTGTCATCTATAACACGAACTTGCCGGCCCGTTAACATATCCAGCGTTCTTTCTGTTCTTTTGGTTGCAAGTACATAAGCATTGCTTGTTGCCGGAAAGCCATATTTATCGCTAAACGTTTTAGCCCCGCCATAGGCGTAATCATCGTAAAAATTAACAGACAGTGTTACAATGGTTATACCCGCAGGTACCGGATTTCCAAGCAATGAAATATCGGGCGATGCATTGCCACCAGTACCGGTACTTATCTGAGCTATAAAATTTGCCGATGCTTCAGATTCAAAGCCGGGATTAAAAACAATCTCTTCACTTGCAGTGTATTCTTCAGTTCCGGCTACGCGCTCACCAACTACCAATTGCGGCAATACGGCTGAAGTAGACGGCTCAAAAGACACAGATGAGTTAGCCAGGGCCTGGCCATCCAGGTAAGTTTGAAGATATGCCCTATCATAACTGGTAGATATAAAACCGGAAAGAATGGGCCTATTCAGCGCATCATAGCAGGTCAGCATCCATCGGCTAAGCTGTTTGTCTTTGGCATCCCTGGTAAATATCGGGCGGTTTCGCTTATCATACACGATCTCATTTTCTCCTGCGCCCGGCGAATGTTGTGCAATAATTCTTCCCCTGTTGTCATAAATATTATAATAACAAAGTTCCGCAGCTATATCTTCATTTACGCTCCATGTTGCATTTACATCATACATTACCCGCAGTAACTCTACCGCACCGGGTGTAAGTTTGTAACGTAATCTTCCAAAGCCATCATATACGTAGTAAGTGCATAACCACCCGCCATGGCCGTTTTCTTCCAATGCTGCACCTTCTTTGTCTTGAACTTTAACCAAAATTGTTTGTCCGCTAAAATCTGAATAAGTAATTGTACGTTTCCCCTTTTCATCAGTAGCAGTATTCTTCACCAGCTTCGCTGCGTCATATTTACCGGTTGTAACAGGCCTGTCGCTACTGCTATAGCCTATTGACCACTTCTTGATAATCTCGGTGCTATTATTGCAGTCATAAGTATAATTAACGCCGACGTTACTTCCAACCCACGAAACTCCGGGGCGCATTGATTTTGTAATGCGGTTAAGCGGACTGTTATCAAAAACGTTTTTCGAATAAAAATAATTGTCAGATTCAAATTTACCATTCAAAGCGGAAGTCTGCAGCGCTTCAGGGTTGGGCTTATAGGCGGCCTTGTTTACAAGTGTGGGAAAAGGCAAATAACTTTTATCCTGCCTGCCATACTCATCAAATGTATTAAATGAAACAAGATCCATTGATGTACCTGTTGTAGTTATGGCAGCATCCTTCCGAATAGTTTCTGTAGTGCGCCCCAGACCATCCAGGTAATTAACTAACTGAAAGCGTTGTCCTATTGGCAAATTGCTTACAGCTTCTATGTTCTGCATTCCCGGAACCAAAACACGATTGGTTCTCACGTAACTTAAGTTCTCATATCCTTCGGCAAGCACCTCAGACGGCTCTGTAGTTATAGTTTGACCGTTATAGGAAAACACACAGCGGTAATAAGTTGGCGATGTTGTAGGATATGGAACCTGCAAAGTTGTGCTGCTTCCTGCAATAGTATACCATCCAAGAACTTTGTCCGATGATTGTTGCCAGGATATATTTTTTATATCCTGGTTGTTCCTGATATAATAGTTAAAACTGATCGTTCCCGTTTTACCTTTTTCCACCATTTGTGAACGCTGATCCAGGTAATTATTTGATACTACAAATTGATAAACAGGCATGTAGTATCCATTGTAGGAACTATAACTTATCATACCAACGCTATAACCGTCTGCATTGTCGGACGAAGGGGCTGTGAAATAACAGGAGTTATTAGTTTTTGACGACAGATCTCCTCCTGTCATTAGGGACCAACTGCCTGTACAGTAACTACATTGAGAGGAGCCGTCGGACACATAAAAAAAAGCATTGGTTCCTGGCTTCACTATTAAAGGTCCTACAATTTTGTACTGTGCGCTTACCCATGTGCAAAGCAACATGCAAATAAGGCTCGTGTATTTTTTAAGTTGCATAAGGGTTATTTTTTAAGGTTGTATTCTGTTGTACTAATAATATTTCTGTTTTCATCGCGAACAACACTCAGCCTCCCCCAGCTATCGTATTCATACAAAGTCATCCGGTTATTGCTGTCACATTCGCTTATTTTCAGACGTGTTACAGGATCGTAGCCTATAGTAGCCATTCTGGCATCCGCGGGCAGTAAACGCAATTCATCAATTACGGTGTTACCACTTATTGTAACAGAAGCGGCACCGGTAATCATGAACTGTAATAAGTTGTAGCCGCTTGCACTAAACAGCACAACGCCAGCCATGCCATTTACAGTTACATTGTTCGCCTTTGCCCAGACGGTAATTCTGTATGTTTGACTGGCTGTAAGCCCGGTTCTTGTTATTGTGCCGTTTGATCCTGAAAGATTGTAAACCATTTTTCCGGTAACAGCCTTATCATCGCTTACAGCACCTCCGGCATTATATTGCCAGCCATCGACATTAGCATTTTCAAAAGAAGTGTAAGACACCTGGTTAAAGGCGGCATTTGTAATACTTGCACATGGCAGCCAGTTATTGTAATCATATTTTATAGCGCTTACCGCAGTATTGTTATTGCTGTAGGTTTCTGTCAATATATTGTCTGAATAAATGTTTTTAGCAATAACATCGGCGGGTAATGAACTTGCAAACGAAGTTGAGCTAAACGGATCATAGGAATTTAAAACTGCCTCTGTGACCTGTATTGGATTGTCAATTCTATAACTTTTAACCGTTGCCGGTTTCAAGCAATTGATATCGTAATCTGTAACTACAATACCGGTTACATTATACATTGTTGCGGACGCAGATGTTTTATACCAGGCAATGGTTGCACAAGGAGTAGCAACCATATTATTATCCTTCATCTTTTTCAGCACCGTATTATTCGCATATGTGTCCCAATAATCTATTGCATAAAAAGTATTGTATCCGGATAATTTATCATCACTTTCCGTTGAACAACTCTGTTTAACAGAATTATTTCTACTATTGTAGACATAGCTTTTCGAAGTAGTTGTTTTTGTTGTATTTGCCGTATTAGCAGTTTCTTCTGTTTCTTTACTGACTGAAGACCATCCCTGGGAGTAGTTGTAAAAGTCTGAAACAATCCATGAATCACTAATAGCTCCTCCAGCAACATAAGGAGTTTGGGTATATGGTCCTGAATAATAGTTTCTTGGTCCATACTTAGCTGATTTGAAGTTGTCGTCCAGTGTTATTTTTGAATAACTATATTCCAGCGCTTTAGAATACACAACCTTACTATCCCTATTGTAATACTGCACCTGAATAAGATTACCATATTTTCCCGGATCTGTTCTTTGTTTTGCCGAATAAGGAAAATAGCTTGGTTGTATTACATTTTGATTTGCCGTAGTACTGAATTGATAAAGCTTACTTGGATACATAGTATTGTTGATCAAATCAAATTCTATAGTTATTCCTAATGTTGACGGCAACGGATTAGTATTCAATTGCGCCTGGTTCATTTTATTGGTAATTGTATAAATACTTAGCTGGCTGCCAAAAAGATCATCCAATACTGAACCCGCAATATTGACAATAAAAGAAGAGAAAGGACCAAGGTACGGCCCGATAAACGCCGCGAGTGCTGTTGTTACAATACCCTGCACGGCTTTCAATTCCGGCGTGGGAGCAGAATAAAACAGATACTGTCCAACCTTATTTTTAGAGTCCTTAAAATATGTTATAGTCATTTGCTGCCCTAAATAGCCTGTGGCACCTGGACTTTCACCTACAAATGCATTCTGATATACAGAATTTGCATAAGAACAATTATTTGTTACAACCGGACTAAGATTGAGGCAATAACGAAATGCTTTTGTGTAAGCT
The DNA here is from genome assembly GCF_041060425.1 of Danxiaibacter flavus. Lineage (NCBI taxonomy): Bacteria > Pseudomonadati > Bacteroidota > Chitinophagia > Chitinophagales > Chitinophagaceae > Danxiaibacter > Danxiaibacter flavus. Next base: position 244,864 of record NZ_JAULBC010000008.1, on the reverse strand, counting down.
GAGCCATTAATTAAGTCGGAAATTGTATACTTATCTACTAACACCAGGTTTTCATTAAGCTTTGTAGAGCTTGTTGCTTTATACTCAAAAGTGATCGTTCCGGATAAAGGCGTCTTGATGCGTTTTAACAACCCGAGCACCGCAAAATCCTGGTCAGGATTTATGTTTTCGTTCTGGGTATAAAGAGAGGCTGAATATCGTTTTGAGTTGTAAAGTCCTGAATGATCCCGGTAATTGTCTAACCTGGAGGGTACAGCAACCGAAGTATTTGCATTTTCCTTACCGGTAAAATAATCAAAAGAATATGTTAGTTCTTCTTTCTGGTCTCTGCCGTATACCGACAAAGACCTTAGTGCAAGTCTATACCGGTACGCATTTGTAGAAGATTGCAGACTCATATTATAGGTTGGATACAGATCATACGAGTTCAGAATGGCCTGACCTGGGGATAATATATCTTTTTGATAGAAGTACGCGGGGTCTGTTACCACCCTTTTTATCAGTTGCTCATTCTGATATACTTCGATCTTTGATAAATAGGCAGACCCCAGCAAATCCACTCGCGACGCGTTATTGTAGATGAACTGAATGTTGGCATTATCAGGAAAATTTATTTTTTTAATTACGTACTGGGTTGCATGCGCAGCCCCGGCAGTCTGAGTCATCTGCAATACGCTTTGGCTTCCGTTTCCGTTATCTTTCCATACCTGCGCCTCTGAAATATCGGTAATATATTTCCAATCTTCCTGGCTATACTCAAAGGATATGCTTCTATTTGTTACAGGCTCTGTTATTGAGGTCAGTATCCAACGATTGATAATGAATTTACCGGTCGGTCTTTGATAAAAGAAATAATAAGCCTGTTGCTGGGATTGATGCAGCTCCTCCACATCATATTTATCGAAAGTATACTTCCTTCCCGTTTCATCAGTAATCACAAATCCTTTAATCTTGGTGAGAATATTTTGATTGTAAAAAGTTCTGTCGTTGTCCGCTTCCCGCAAAATCTCGGTTCTGAATAATGCGCCGTCAAGAGATTTAACCTGGAAATTTTTGCCTATAACAAATTCTTTGACAAGCCCTCCGATATTTAAAATAAAGACATCCTGCTGAGTATCTTCACTTGGCTTGGGACCCATTTTGTAGTTGTTTTTCTCATCATTCCCAAATCGTGGTTGAAATGCTATTTGTTTAGGAAGATAGTTTATGTCATACTTCTTGTACAAAAATCCATTAGGATAAAATTTACTATAAAGCGTTGGATTCGTTTGCTCATAGATAAACTTCTCCGCATCTGCATCACTCAAATTTCTAACTATATCTTCAGGATTGTACTGATCGTCAGGTTCTCCGTGTTGAACACGAATAATTTCACCCCCGCAACTAAGACTCCATCCTAAACCTATGTTAGAGGCAATCTGGTTTACCTTAATGCCCTGGCCGGAGGAATAACTAATGGTTACATCGTGTGAGAGGCCACTTTTCGGATCGATATGACTAAAAACTGGAATGGTGTATTCGGCACTGCCAGTTTGAATATTTACCTGCGCCCATATAGAAGTGCATAAGCCAATGCAAATGAACAGGCTTATGGATTTAAGTAATACTTTCGAATCTTTTGTTTTTAAGTAATTCATATTTATTTTTTTTCGGGTTGCTTGCTTTCCGTGAGTTGTCGCAATTGTTCCTGGAGCTTTTTGATCGCGCTCTTTTGCTGACTAAATTTGGATTCCTGGGATTGTCGTGATCTATTGGATTCTTCTACCTTCAACTTCAGGTTATTGTTTTCATTCTGCAGTGTTTTTATTTGTTGAGATTGCTGCAAGAGATATAATGTTAGTTCTTCGGTTTTCTTCAACAACAACTTTTGCACCTCCCCTAAATCATGTCCGTCTTGCTCAATAGCTGATGCGGAAGGCATTTCAGGCAGGTGTTTATTATCCCTGATAAAAGACGAAACCGATTCTAATGAAGGAAGGTTATACGACGAATCGAACACATAATCAGGCCATCCTGTTTGCGTCACAATTACTTTTTGCGTGCGGATGTTACCGTTTACAGAAAGTTTTTCTGTTGGACTAATCGTTCCGATGCCGACGTTTCCATTTATTGGATGAATGGTCAAGCCATCGCGGCTCAACATATCACTGACGCTTGGCAGCCAGGAATTATTTTCTACCAGGCTAAGATGTGGCAGAGCGAAATACACTTCAATGTTCTTTCCGCCAAAACCCATGCTAAAGGCGTGACCGCCCAAGGCAGTAATGCGGGACATACCCATTATCTTATCAATACGATACCAGCCATCCGGCGCAGCATCCGTTTGCGTTTTTGATAATGTAAAACTTCCATAAGGCTGGTTTTGATAACCTGCGTCAACTCCAAAATTTACCCAATCTGCAGAAACAATTTTTATCCAGCCTTGCAAGCGAAAAAGATCTCCCTGGATGTTGCGCTCAAAAGGAAAAGTCATAAACGTATGCTCGCCAGTATTGGTTCCTGAGATCTTAAGGATATGGCCATCACCGAAACTTCCCCATCCATCGGCCAGGCCTCCTCTGCCAATTCTAGGCCCTTTGTTCCAGGTACCAAACCAATACGGTGATTGCTCAGTTGCATTTTCTGTAGATGCATTTGCACTTGCCGGACGGTATTGTAAATATGGGCCTTCAAAACCTTTGGTGAATGGATGCACAGCTGCCAGGTTAAGATTATTTGTGCATGTATAGCCTGAAGGAGAGCCGTTAGGTTCTGTCAGGTTCATGTAGCTGTTTCTTATGAGATTAGGGGTAACTGCCGGCTGTGAATGCAAAAGAGTTACCATTAATAAATTGAATATTATTAAAAGAATACCAGCTTTCATCATGTTGTATGTTTATTGGTTTAGGAAAAGTTATTTCGTAGTCTCCATCTGTTTTATTTTTGCTTCCATCAATGCATTTTGTTGAGAGAGCGCTTTTATTTTATCGTCCTGTTTTATCACGTACAATGTCAACTCCTCAACCTTTTTTAATAGCAACTTTTGCACTTCACCCAAATCATGACCCTCCTTCTCAACGACTGAAACAGAAGGCATTTCGGGCAGATGTTTATTGTCCCTAATAAAAGATGAAACAGCATCTAAAGAAGGAAGGTTATAAGATGAATCGAATACATAGTCAGGCCAGTCAGATGCAGCCTGAGACACGCGGACTTTCTTTGCCAGAACTGTTCCATTGACCGAAAGTTTCTCGGTGGGCTTAATAGAGCCGATGCCAACATTTCCATTATCCATTAATGTAAAGCGATTGGTACACATTCCACCTGGGGCGCAACTTATATTATCGTAAGCCCAGAACTGCAGGCTGTTGCCATATATACCAGACATGTTATAGATCTTCCATTCACTTGCAGATCCAGCAGCTGTCTTCGCGGGATTCTTAAGACTCAGCGTTCCTCCTATATCCACGCCTGTAACATCACTCGTAATTACACCTTTAACAGTTGTTGTACCGTTCAAGGCGCTTGGTCCTGTTACATATAAGTTGTTGCCCAACGTAGCACCATTTGTATTGACGTAACTATCTACAGCAGTTTTGTAGGAGTATGTTGGACCGTTTGTTTCCTGGTATGGCAATAGATTTTGTACGCCGTCAAACACAACAGGACTTATGTTTGCGTTACCCTTGTAGTAGTAAGTATTTGTCCCTCCGCGTAACCAAATAATGATTTTTGCATCACCGTTTGCTGAAGTAACATCTTTCCAGCCTGCTATAAAATTGTTTATGGCAACAGCGCCTATATTGTTTCGAATATCTGCGTCAACAAAATTGGCACCCTGACCCCAGTTATTTGTGTGATAGCGGAATTTTGAGATCAGGCTTCCTCTCCAGCTTCCATCCCTGTGAACGTCTGAACGTCCGATCTCTACTTCTGTTGCTATATTTGTCCAAAAGTTGCCATCACTAAATGTTACAGGATAAAATTTATCCAAGTCCCCTTTTACGATAAAGCTTCCGGATTGTTGAGCTCGCAGCATTAAGCTTGCTAAAATGAACAAGCTTGTAGTAATTATCTTTCTCATGGCTATTTTTAGGGTTTATCTATTTTTTATCTAAGGCTACTTCAAGAATTTCAATACGCTTCTTTGCATCTTCATTCTCTTGTTTGAGTTGTAGTATGTACAGCGTCATTTCCTCCACTTTCTTCAATAATAGCGTTTGCACTTCACCTAGATCATGCCCAGCTCTCTCAATAGCAGATGCAGAGGGCATTTCTGGAAGGCGTTTATTTTCTTTTATGTAAGAAGAAATGGATTCTAAGGAAGGTAAGTTGTAAGATGAGTCGAAGACGTAATCTGCCCAATCTGTTTGTGTAACAATTACTTTTTTACAACGGATATTGCCATTGACGGAAAGTTTTTCGGAAGGAGTGGTTGTTCCGATGCCGACATTGCCAGCAAAATTATTCTTATATGGAACGGTTACTGTATTATTTCCTCGCAAAGCTTCATCCGCTGTGGACCATGATTGAAACCAATGTGATGTTTCTTGTATCCCTTGCGCATATGCCCGAATAGTAAACCGCTGAAAATATTGCTTATCATTTATGAAAATAATAACCTTTCCTTCTTCATTACTAAGCATTATCTCTGGCGTATAACTTCCCTGGGAAGATGCTGAACAGTTGATGAATGTGCCATCAAATATGTACCACACCAATGTAATGCTTATCGTTTGTCCAGTTCCATAATTGTAACCTTCTAATGTAATGGTTGGCATTTGTGTATAATTAAGAAAAGGCAGATTTGTTTTAATCTTCACTCCATTTACAGGCGTTCCATTAAAATTATAGTTCAATACTGCGGGATAATTTTGTGCACATACGCAACAATTAAATGCAATAATGCAGGTTGCGATAAAAATGGCAATTTTGTTTCGCATTGGATACTTATTGTTTTACGTAGTTTTTTATAATAGAGTTTTGATGTCTCATTTGTTCAATTTGCTTTCTTTGTTTTTGGCTTTCATTTTTTATATTTTCATTCTCCTTTTTTAATTCAATCACATACAATGTCAATTCTTCTACCTTTTTCAACAATAGCTTTTGCACTTCACCCAAGTCATGCCCATCTCTCTCAATAGCTAATGCAGAAGGCACTTCCGGCAAATGTTTGTTTTCCTTGATAAAAATTGAAATGGATTCTAGTGAGGGTAATTGGTAGTTTGAATCAAATACATAGTCCGGCCAATTACTGTAATTCTTTATCACTGCTTTGGTAAAGATTGCAGGACCATTGACGGCAAGCTTGTAGTCTTTCGGATCGACAGTACCGATCCCAAAATTTCCGCTTGTCGTAATGGTCAAATGTTGTCGCCAGGGATCATTATTGTTTCGATACCATAAATTCAAACCATCCCCTTCATATGATGGTCTCTTGCTCCATTGCCATGTTTTGTTATTTGATTTTAATTCCAGGTGAGCATAGCTATCATAAGTATTCTCAATAGTTGCCACTGTTCCGCCCACAGCATTTTTTTGGATATGGAGATCAGATGCCGGTGATTTACAACCAATGCCTACAGAACCGTTCATAAAAACAGCATTTCCGTTAGCAGCAATGCCTCCTGATCCGATCTTTATTGCATATGCTACGCCGACATCAGGATCCTGGTAAATAGTGCTGCTAAAATGACTTTCACTATAAGCATTTATTGCACCTCTTACATCCAGCTTTACTTCAGGCGTCGATGTACCTATCCCTACATTTCCGTTAGAAGGGAAAACATTTTGTGCATTACTCTGAATAGTGCCTGCCAACATTAGTATTATAAGTATCCTGTTCATTTGGTATTGTTATTTTCTTGTTTATTATTCTTTTAAAAATTAGAATCTGGAGACTGGTGGTTACCGTATTAATCCCAAAATCCCTGAATCCCTCAAATCGCGATCTAAAAATTCCATCCCACTCTAAACTTCAGGGCTTGCGCCTTCGGCAACTGTTGCCCCGCCAAAAAATCATACAGCAATTGCATTTTGCCTTCTTTCTTTTTACCGATCTTATATTTTTTGGTTATGCCGGCAAGCGCACTGTGTTGCCATAGATTGATATTTTGTGCAATGGGAGAAGGAAGACTTCTGAGCGATGTGAATGATTGCATATAGTTATATTCAAAACCGCCCGAGATCCAAATGCTACCTTTGGCTTTAATATCCATATAGCTTCTCAGGCTCACGCCTTCATTGCTTAACGCCAGCTTGTCCCATCCTTTGCCTAATCCTAACTTGTAGCCGGCACCAATACCCATAACGGCCTTGTCACTAAGCTTGTAGCCAAGATTTACTGACAAGTCTGCTATTGTTGGCAAATAATTGACCGCGCCGGTAGTTTGGATCGTGAGCCCATATTCTATTCTTTGAAAAATGCTTTTTGTTCTTTGATTATTGGGCTTAAAATCAGGCATCGTCATCTCGCTGCTGCCACCACCAATTTGGTTAAGTTTATTTTTGAGTTCGTCCGTTTGCGCTTGCGCCTGTTGTACTTGTTGCTGCATAAAGGCTTCTCCGCTACTGCTACCTGAAGAAGCCGGTGTTGCGGGCAAACCTAACCGCTGGCTGATCATACCTTCGATCTGCGCTCTTGTCTGTAGCCCCTCTAATGCCTGTGGTGTGCCGTAAGTACCGGGTGTACCAAAGAGCTGTGCCAGGTAACTGTTTTGTTGCATAAACTGTTTGAAGGCAGGAACTTCGCTTATCATGGAGATTGCCTTTGCTTCAAGCTTTTTTCTGTCATTCAGCAGGCTTTTGTATTCCACCAGTTGTTGCTGATAATACACTACCTGCTTGTTTATGCTCATTAATTCTTTGTGTAAGCCATATTGAGTGAGCTGTTCTTTTAATTCCTGCTCGCGGCGGCGAACGAATGCCTGTATTTCGTTGGCTTGTTGGAGTTTGCCTTGAAGTTCGTGTAGTTGGTTGCTGATCTGTTTTACCTGATTCAGTTTGTCCAACGGAAGTTTGTTGCCACCCTGTTCTAAAAACCGCATCGCTGTTTGTAGACTATCCAAACCGAGAATATATTCCCTCAAAGGATTTCGAGCCGCTTTATCCAGTGGCGCTTTTAGTTTGCTTTGTAATTGCTGATATATTTGTCCCGCATTTGAAAATAATGAAGCTGCTTTTGTGCTGTCTTTTGACTGAAGTTTCTTACGTAACCGCTCTTCTTTAAGCTGCATGCGTGTCAGCAGCTTTTCGACTTGATTATCAACAGAAGCAGTAAGCCGGGTGTATTTTTTATCAATGGATTTAAGCGTCTTGTTGCTGATCTCAGTAACGCGATCAGTAGTTACAGTTGTATTTTGTTGTGCACATACAGATAGAAATGAGAGGAGGATGATTAAGGATAATCCGTTTTTTTTAACGCAAGCAGGCATATTTAAGGGCGGTGCTTCGTTTTTACAGGCAAGCAGGGTCAAGAGATGTCAAATGTATGTAAATTTATATTTGTTTAAAAAAAATAAATAGAAAATCAACGATTCCATCTTGCATCCTGTATTTGCCCACAAACAAAACATATCTTATTTTAGGTTAACCTCATTCCGGTAACATGAAATCATTCTTCTGCTCAGTCTTTTTCTTACAGTTAATATTTGCAATTAGCAGCTATGGGCAGAAGAAATATCAGCCACCATTTTTTGTTTTCAACAATGGATTAAGAGATAATATGTATAACACGGCTGAGAAACAGGTGGACCTTTTACATTCCTTAGGATATGACGGCATGGAAAAAGAAGGCTTTGATGGCCTTGATACACTATTGCAAGAACTTGACAAGCAGCAAAAGAAGTTGTTCTGCATTTACGTGAATGTAAATCTTGATCCGGGTAAGCCGTATTATGATGCGAGGCTTGCAGAAACGCTAAAAAAGTTGAAGGGTAGAGGAACGATGCTCTGGATAAACATTACAAGTAGTGAAGGTATTTATCCACCATCGTCTCACGCGGGCGATACAGCAGCCGTTCGCATCATCAGAGATGTCGCGGACCTTGCCAATACGCAGGGAATACGAATTATATTATACCCGCACACATGGCTTTGGCTGGAAAGATTTGATCATGGATTGCAATTGGTAGAAATGATCAACAGGCAAAATGTTGGCATTACCTTTAATCTTCCTCATTACCTGGCGCAGGCCAGGATTGGAGAGGAACAACAAATTGCAGGACTGCTAAAAAAGGCCGGAAAAAAATTGTTTGCTGTAAGCATTTGCGGCGCCACAATAACAGAAAAAAAGGATCGCGCGAACATTTGGGACAGCCTGATCCAACCGCTTGGGCAGGGCAATTTCGATAACGCTACTATTTTGAAAACGCTAAAGCAAATAAAGTTTGATGGACCTGTCGGACTACAATGCTATAACATAAAGGGTGATAAAAAAGCTATACTAAAGCAGTCTATGGATGCATGGAATGTCCTCATCAAAAAAATTAACTAGTGCTTACAACGAATCAATATCATTTAAAACAAGCACCTGTATACATAACGCCATGCTTTATGAATTGGAATTGGTTCCGAAAGAGCCGCTTGTTTATAGAAAAACAGATACCCATTTGCACATAACTCCAAAAGAGCTACCTGTGAAAATTTACAGGCAACCCCGCCGAAGTCTTTAGAATCAAATTATCTGAAATTCTATAAATACGAAGCTCCCGCCGGAGCTCCTTATTTCAAGAACATTGATAAAGGAATTAACATTTGCATTCAGCCAATCATACCTGACTCTTGCAAAAGTCATCTGCTACTTTTACCCCATCTTAAACAGGTCTTTCAGCTCTTTGTTACTAAGGTTACCGATCCAGTTTTCGCCGGTTGCTACAGTCATTTGAGCCAATGCTTTTTTGGCCTGGATCATCTCGTTAATGCGTTCTTCAAAAGTGTTTTTTGTGATGAAACGATGGACCATTACATTACTCTTTTGCCCGATGCGATAAGCCCGGTCCGTTGCCTGTGCTTCAACCGCAGGATTCCACCACAGGTCATAATGAATTACATGGTTGGCTGCAGTAAGATTAAGACCTGTACCGGCAGCCTTAAGTGAAAGAATAAAGATCTTATCAGCATGATTGGTTTGAAAGGCATCTACCATTTCTTTGCGTTGCTTGAGTGAGCATCCACCATGATAAAACAAAGGCTGTTCTTTATATCGCGCTGTAATAAAATGCTGAAGTAATTTACCCATCTCGGCAAATTGAGTGAAAACCAGTACCTTCTCGTTATTTTCAACAATACTGTCCAGCTTTTCAAACAGCAGATCTAATTTTCCGCTTAGGGAGGCATCCAGCACATTATTTTTTAAGAATTGAGAAGGATGATTGCATATTTGCTTTAACGCAAGTATCATTTGTAATACTAACCCCTGCCGAACAAATAAACCTCGACTGCTTGATGCATCAATAGCCTCTATAGCATCCATGGCTTCCTTTAACGTTTGTTCGTAAAGACTTGCCTGATCTTTTACCAATATAGAAAAGCAATCCATTTCCAGCTTATCAGGCAGGTCATTAATGATGGACTTGTCAGTCTTGAGCCGTCGCATTAAAAAAGGTGCGGTTACTTTTTTCAATTTTTCAGCAGCGTTGGCATCATTATACGTTTCTATGGGAGCGCCAAAAGTTTCATTGAACTCTTTATTGGTGCCGAGAAAGCCCCGGTTGCTGTAATCCATAATACTCCACAACTCACTTAATCTGTTTTCAACAGGCGTGCCACTCATGGCAATAAAATTGCTGGCGCCGATGCTTTTAATAGCTTTTGCCTGGGCTGTCTCGTTATTCTTAATGTGCTGCGCTTCATCTATCACCAGGGAGTGCCATGGCAGTTTCTTAAGCCTGGAAGCATCAGTTCTTGCTATTCCATAAGAGGTAAGCAATACATCAAAGTCTTTTGCCATTTTCCTGTTCGTGCCATGGAACAAATGCGGCTTTAATGAAGGTGCGAATTTCTCAATCTCTGTCTGCCAATTAGAAAGTAGTCCTGTTGGCGCTATAACCAATGCTTTTTTATTTTTCAACAATCCTTCTTCCTTATATTTCAGCAGAGTGGTGATCACCTGAAGTGTTTTACCCAAACCCATGTCATCAGCTATTACTGAACCAAAGCCAATCTGCGCATTCCGGTACATCCACGAAAAGCCGCGTTGCTGGTAAGGACGAAGTTGTGCATTGATTCCTTTGGGCAAAGGAATTTCTTTAAAATCCGATAGCTCTTTTATCAGATTTTTCACTTCCTCTGTAAGACTTATTTTCGCCCCAAAAAACTCACCGCTTAGTGCCGCACGCAGTAATTGAAAAGGCGTCAATTCTTTTTCACTGCTGAAATAACGGTGTAACTTTTCCAGCTCGTCCTTATTTACATAGATATAGCTGCTCTTATATTTGATCAGCCCATCAGATTTCTTTAGTAGCTTCTTAAACTCTTCTTCCCCCATCACTGTATCACCAATCGCCACCTGCCAGTCAAAATCAAGTAATTGATCAATACGCAGAAAAGATTTTCCTGTTTTCTTTTTCAGTTTTAAGCTTGTCTTTGGTTTAAGTATTTCTCTTAATGATTTCGGCAACAGAATGTCGATATCCAACAACTGTATAGCAGGTATCATCTGAAAAAGAAAAGGCGTAAAAGTGCTGTTCTCCATTATTATCAGCTCTTCACCCTTAGTATTGATATAGGCATCCAGGCCATTAATAAAGCCACTTAGTTGTGTAAGAGAACGCAGTATTTCAAAACGTTGTTTATCAAATTTCTTTTGCGTAAGTACATCCCGCAATGCGGACGGGCTATCCAGGGGTGTTGCTTTTTCGCCAATGTTAATACTTACAAGAAAACGGTCATTTGTAGTTTCTTCTACCACAATCTGTGGCTTATAATTGCCTTGAGCCAGGTAATATTTTTGCAGCCATGCCTGTATTCCACCACACAAAGCTTCTTCTCCGGGACCTTTAAAACGGTGTGTGCGTTTTCTGAAAAACAAGTCGGGGAATAGCTCATTTGCATTCTTTTCTTCCAGCATGGCGATCATTTCCGTGAGAAAAACAGACAATAGGTTCATCGCCGTGTTTTTGTTTATCTCCTTTTGTTTGTCTTTTTCCTGCCAGAAAAAAATATCCGGTGGCAAAACTTCCTGCAATTTATCTGTTAGAGTCCTCACGTCTTTGCTGAGCATAGCCGGTAACCAGCGGATGGCGTAGCTTTTATCTGCCTGCTGGACTATTTGCGGTACCACGGCCCCTTTGGCCAACAGGTGCAGCGCAAAATAAAATACAGTGTGAAGCGATGCTGTGGATGGCTGATAATCCAGCGTTTTGGCGGCAGGTATTTGCACAAGCTGCGCAATAAATTGCGGGAATGAAAAAGCCCTGTCATTAACAAATACTTGCGACCGGTACTTTTCATCTATCGTTATCCTGTTATGGCTATGAGTGCCGATGTACTGTTCGTCTTTCTCAGCACGTTTCAGCACCGCCTGCAAGCTTATCCTTCCCTGTAAGATCTTCTGCGTATTTTTTACTGTACGGCTTAACGCAGCTGTATATTTTTCTTTAAAATTACCGCTACCAGTGTAAAAGGCCGGAAAGTCTGCAAGCAAAGCTGTTAGTGGCTCATGTAAGAACGGCAGCATTGTATAAGACAATTTTTGGTAAGCGTTTTCCGGATTGTAGTCAGGCTTTTTTGCTTTCTTTCTGCCCGGTTTATGAGGCTTATCAAAATACAAATCTGTAATATTCGGAATATCCGTAGTTTCTTTTGTTACAAAAAAACCACGCTTGTTCATCTCTGCAATCAGATCTACGTTATGCAGACTGAATACGAGAAACGGATTATTGTCGATCTCTGCACACACTTTATAGATAACGGCGGCAAGGTGTTTACAAGGCACGGCCCAATCCGGGCAATTGCATTGCATCTTAAAATCGGTCCATTGTTTAGGAAAAACTTTAAGCCCCATTCTTTCCGCTATGGCAAGTACTTCCGGGTCAAGTTCACGGTTCAACATTTTTGAAATGATCACAGGGCGTTCCGCCAGGGCTTCAATAAAAGCACTCAGCTCAGGATCAAAAAATGGGGGCAGGATAATATCAACATTATAGGGTTTCGGCTGGCTACCGGCCACCTTTGCGTTGATGCGGTTTTCTTTGATATCAATCTTTGTTACCGCGCCTTTGCGGGCATAGCTTGCGCCTCGCGGTAAACGATTTTCATAGTCAATGTTATTCAAAGAATTAAGCCATTGCTCCCCCCACCATGTTTTTCCAAATGACTGAGCCATTGTTTATTGATTGATGAATGGCAAATATAAAAATATCCGTAGCCGCGAGAATGATATTTGACGGCGGGAATTCCACATTTGTGAGTAAATAGGATCCGGCTTGCGTTAGAATTCCAATCATCGTCTCTTTTTATTAAGATCGTCAAAAAAATCTGACATCTCCGCTTATTTCAGGCTTTTTCTATGAAATAAAAAAGCTTCACCGAGACAAAGAACTGCAGCGTTTTTGATGTAGTCAGATTGCGTTGGCCTGCCAACCACATTCGTGTTGGCAGGCAATCAGATATCCCAGCTCATCATACCAACAAGGGCATGCACCGCAAAAGAAAAAACGGATGGAGATCTACCCCATCCGCTTTACATTTCAATGTATTTAAAACTCTAATTAATCACGTAACTCATACTTCCATCTTTCTCATCTTTCAACTGAATGCCCAGCGTAGCGAGTTCATTTCTTATTTTATCACTTGTAACATAATCCTTTTTCGCCTTGGCTTCCCTGCGGATGTTTACCAATAACTGCATAACGCCGTCTAACTTGCTATTATCGGCTGCAGAAACATTTTTCAAACCAAATACATCTTCGACGTATGATTTCATTTGCTCACGCACGCGTTCCAATGTAGAAGAGCTCAATGCATCTGGGCTGATGTGTTTGTCTTTAATACCATTGATGATCGGCACTAACTCAAACATGTTCGCAAGTGCTTTCGCCGTATTAAAATCATCATTCATAAATTCATCAAACTCATTCACCAGCTTCAACGCTTTTGCATCCAGTTCAGCGTCGCTCGCTACATCACTTCCAGCCTCTATTTTTGACAAATTCTCATACGCTTCCATCAGGCGCTTCAATCCTTTTTCAGCAGCCTTCAACGCATCATTGCTAAAATCCAGCGTGGAGCGGTAATGCGTTTGTAAGATGAAGAACCTGATCACCATGGGATGATAAGCCTGCTCCAATGCAGGATGATCACCCGTAAACAGCTCACTTAGCTTAATTACATTGTTATAGCTTTTTCCCATCTTCTTACCGTTGATGGTGATCATATTGTTATGCAACCAGTATCTGGCGGGCGTTTTGTGATTGCAAACGGTACTCTGCGCAATCTCGCATTCGTGATGCGGGAACTGAAGATCCATACCGCCTCCATGAATATCAAATTCATCACCAAGATATTTGTTACTCATCGCGGAGCACTCAATATGCCAGCCGGGAAATCCTTCACCCCAGGGGCTCTGCCAGCGCATGATATGTTCTGCGGGGGCATTCTTCCAAAGAGCAAAATCAGCCTTATTTCTTTTTTCGTCCTGGTTGTCCAGCTCGCGGGTTGTTTCCAGCATATCGTCCAGCACACGGCCACTCAGCATTCCGTAAGGCTTCCCTTGTTTGGAAAAATCGGTATTGTATTTTTCTACATCAAAGTATACTGATCCGTTTGCTTCGTATGCGTAACCGTCTGCAATAATCTTCTTGATCATTTCTATCTGCTCCACAATATGGCCGGTCGCAGTTGGTTCAATGCTTGGAGGCAGGTTATTGAATTGTTGCATGGCCCAATGAAAAAGGTTAGTGTATTTCTGCACCAGTTCCATCGGTTCCAGTTTTTCCAACACTGCTTTTTTGCTGATCTTGTCTTCAGCTTCTCGTCCTTCTTCTTCAAAATGGCCGGCATCGGTAATGTTTCTTACATATCTTACTTTATAGCCGAGGCGAAGAAGATACCTGTAAACGATATCGAATGTAATAAATGGACGGGCGTGGCCAAGATGGCTCTCGCCGCTAACAGTCGGGCCGCACACATACATGCCAGTATGTCCGGGCGTTATAGGTGTAAATACTTCTTTTTGACGGGTTAATGAATTATGAACTTTAAGCGACATATTTCTGATTGAATCTTTGTTGAAGGTTAATGATAGTTGCGGATTGGCCGGTTACCGGCTCTTTCAGGTATTTAGCTGCTTAGCAGCAACAACAGTATAAGTGATAAAACCTCATGGGGAGCGAAGATATTCTATTTTTTCAAACTTAGATCGGATACAAGCATCAGATGGTCGCTTAAATCTTCATCTACCATGTCGAACTGCTCCACAACAAAGTGATTATCGGGCAAAATGTAGTCAATCCGCAGGGTTGGCGCAATCGCATTAAAAGTTCTTCCAATACCAAATCCTTTTTTCAGAAAAACATCCTGCCAGTCGCCACGAATGTGAAAATAAGCGTAGGAGTTCGGAACATCGTTAAAATCGCCGCAAATAAATGAAGCGTATGGGCTGGCATCCAATTGTTTTCTTACCGTTTCGGCTTGTACGCCCCTGCGTGAAAATGCCAGCTTCATTTTTTTGAAAAGCCCTTTGGAAGCCTCGAGCATTTCATTGTCCTGCTCCCGTATTTTTTGCATTCCCTGGTAGTCATTTTGGGTAAACTTGAAGGATTGAAGATGCGTGGTAAAAACCCTTATCGTGTCCTCACCTTTAACTACATCTACAAAAATCAGGCTTTCGATGGAAGATGAGGGATATTTGGTTCTTCCTTTTTTAACAATGGGGAATTTTGAAAAGATAACCGAACCGTATTGATAAAAACCGTTGTCCTTATCGTAATCTTTCGAGAAAAAGTAATAAGGATATTTATCCGTGAACAACGAAATATTGTCAGCCTGAGGTCCCTGCTTCAACGAGTGATTAAATTCCTGGAGGCAAATAACATCGGGGCTTAATTTTTCTATTGCCTCGGCTATCTCTGTGCGGTTGTGTTTGCGCTGATCATTGTTTTTGCTGAGGCCGTACATACTACCCACGTTCCAGTCCACAATACGTATACTTTCTTTTTTTTTAGCCTGTGTAAACCCAGCTTTCAGGTGCTGTGCAAAAAGCACATTTATTTGTTTGTAGCCAACTATCAGTGTAAAAAAAGAAAGAAGCGCCCATCGTGGTTTGGCAATCAGCCAGAAAATAATGGCGAAGATGTGTAATGTAATAAGATACGGAACTGCCAATCCCAAAAAACCAACGATCCACCATGTTGCGGGATTAAGGAAAGGAGCAAAACACGCGGTTACAAAAGCAATACTCAACAGAATATTGGCTACAATAAAAATTATTTTGGTAAAACTTCTAAAGTAGCTGCCGGCCATGTGGTAAATATAAAAAAATGCGGTTTAATTGGCGACGTTATATACAAAAGTTTTCATTACCATTATATGCGCAGACACAATTGCTTATTTCCAGGAAAGATCTGTTAATACAGGAAAATGGTCTGATGAATACACCCGCTTCACTACGCTCTGCTGTACGCTAAACGCCGGATCAGCAAGGCATACATCAATCCGCAATGATGGCGCCAGGTTATAGTAAGTCTTACCCAGGCCCAAACCTTTTTTTAGCCATGCATCCTGCATTTTTCCTCTCAGGTAATGGTATGTATATGATGCCGGCGTATTATTCAGATCTCCGCAATAAACTACAGGGTAAGGACTACTATCTATGCTTCTACGAATTGTTTTCACCTGTTGTTCGTGCAACAATTCGCGTTGCTGGATTTTTCCGATAATAGACCGTTTGTGCTCTATTGTTTCCTGGTATGTTTTGTTGTCGATATAGGTTTGCTCACTATAAAGCTGGTACGACGCCAGGTGTGCAGTAAAAATGCGCATTCTGCGATTGTTCAACATCAGATCTGCATAAGCCATTTTTTCTGTATACCCGTTTTCATTCACAATGGCCACGGTGCCACTATCCACCAACGGATGTTTTGAAAATATGGCTACACCATGCACAATCTTAACGCCGCTGTACGTGGTCGATATAAAATCCTTCGAACAATAGAAATATTTATAACCTGCAGAATCAAACCTGTCTTTCATATCTACCAACTTCTTATGGCCGAATACGGTTTTGTATTCCTGCAAGCAGGCAACATCAGGCTGCCATTCTTTAACATGGTCAGGCACCTGTATCCATCCCGGTTCGCTTTGCAACTTTTTTCCCGACAGATTATCAAATCCCTGAACATTCCAGGTCAGTATACGTAACGCCCCGGGCTGCTTGTTATTGCTCCATGAAGAAAAAGGATGAAAAGCAAATGTGGTTGAAATGTTTTTATAACCGGCAAAAGAAACAAGTATGAGAAAAATTGCCAACCTGCGATTGCGGAATAAAAAGTAAATGATCGCGGCAAACATAAAGCCGGCAGCGTAAGGAAACAACAATGCAAACAAACTGAATCTCGTCCAGGTAGAAGATGGAATGTACGCGGGCAACGAACACAGCACATAAACTATTGAAAGAAGTATGCAGACAATTGTGCCTGAAACACGTGAAAAAAATCTCATCAGGAATTCCGGGTTTGTTAACAAGAACCACGAAGATACGAAAGGCTAAAAGTTTTTTTGAAACCCGTCCGATCCGGCACGGGCGGGCACGAAGGCACCAAGGGCACAAAGCGGCAAAGGATTGTTAATTGAAAATTGACAGTGCCTGCCCGACTGAAGTCATTCAGGCGGGGATAATTGAAAGTGCTAACAACATCACTAACTCTCAACATCTCTTTTCTTTTTTTACATGTCCTACGGCCTTAATATCTTACATGTCTTACCATCTTACGGTCTTACGATCTTACTGTCTTACCATCTTACGTTCTTCACATCAAATCTCCCTCACTTGCCTTCTTCAAAAATTCTTTTTCTTCGTCGGTTAAAAAATGGTAGCCTTTTTGATTGATCTTGTCCAGTATCTCATCGATATGTTGCTGGGTGATATGAGGCTTTTTCTCAAAAGGCTTTTTGGTTGCTTTATAGAAGTGTTGTTGTTTTTTGCTTGCAGTTGAATGTTTTTTTTCCGGGTTGAAAAGATCTTCCGTCCAATAAAACAATTGTAACATCCATTCGCCCCAATCGCTGCCGCGCCTTAGCTGATATACAAACAAAAATCCCATGCCTGCACCAGCCAGGTGGGCCAGTGCATACCCCATGCTCGAACTCGCAACAGTTGCGTAATCAATTGCTATAAAAATAAGCGTAAGCACCCATAATGGTATACCACCGTTAAGCATCGGGAAAATGCGGTAAGTTGGAGCTAAAGCTGTTGTGGCCACTGCCACACCCATCACTGCAGCACCACCGCCTATTAACGCATAATTTTCACCGGCGTTTACTTTAAAAGCAGGAATCAGATTGGTTGCCGCAAGAAATATTGCACCACCTGCGAAACCTGCATAGAGATAAATAGGAATAAGTTTACTGTTACCCATCATATCCTGCAGAATAAATCCGAAGCCCCACAACCACAGTAATGTAACTATCAGATCCCATACGCTTACGTGGGAGAACATATAAGTTAAGATAGTCCAGGGCCTTGATCCGAACTTTTGAATGCCACCCGGTAAAGAAAACCATTCAACTATTTGTCGTTGAAAAGTAAGGGTTGCTTCCGCGTTAATGTCATAAGAGAAAAGATAAATGATCTTGATAAAGTTGAGTATAACGAAAATGACCGCATTGATGATAATAAGCCAGGTAAGGGCATTATTATTTTGTCCGAGTAATAAACGATTGCCCCTGTTTTGCTCCATAACACTCATAAAATCAGTTTTTCTAATTGATATATGTTAGAACGCATCATTTATACTAATAAAAATTATGCCTGTTCGTTTTGTTCCAGTAATATACCAAAATAATTCCAACCAGGCCACCTCCCAAATGCGCAAAATGAGCTACGTTATCGCCTGCAGAGTTTTTTATTCCCGAAAACAATTCTATCCCAGCGTAAATTATAACAAACCATTTAGCTTTAATGGGGAACAGAAAATATATCGAAATATACCTGTTAGGAAAAAGATAACCAAAAGCGGCGAGGCAGCCAAACACTGCGCCGGAAGCGCCCAACGTAGCACTGTTCAAATGCCTGACGAAAAGCGTGTAATAAACCTCCTTATCCATAGGTGACAACGAATTAAACTCCTTTATCAAACCCTGGTTTTCAAAATAAAGCACAATCATATGTGCCAGCGCAGCGCCTAATCCGCACACGACATAAAATGTCAGAAAACGTTTCGGCCCCCATAAGTTCTCCAGTACAGCCCCAAACATCCAGACAGCAAACATGTTCCAGAAAATGTGTCCCCAGCTTCCGTGCATAAACATGTACGTTACAAACTGCCATGGTTTAAATAATGAGCTCTGCCAGGTATGCAGCGCAAACAAGTCTTCCAACCTGGTATTACCACCCGCACCAAATGTCTGCTGCGCTAAGAATATTAACACATTAATGATAATAAGGTTCTTAATAATATAAGGTAAGATCTGAAAACCGCCGGGCCTGAATTCTGACATATCTTTTCGCTTTAACTTATTTCAATTTTAACTGAACTACGTTTTCAATGTGCAGGGTATGTGGAAACATGTCCACCGGTTGAATTTTCTCTACTGAATATTTTTCCCCCAGCAAAGAGAGGTCTCTCGCCTGTGTAGCAGGATTACAACTAACATACACAACGGTTGGAGCAGCAATGTCCAGCAGTTTGTTCACCAGTTTTTCGTGCATACCTGCACGGGGAGGGTCTGTAATAATTACATCCGGAGTGCCATTAATGTTGAAAAAATTATCATCACAAATAGCAATAACATCGCCTGCGTAGAATGAGGCATGCTGAATATCATTTAAAGCTGCATTTTCTTTTGCGTCTTTGATGGCTTCTTCAATTACTTCCACTCCAATTACTTTTTTAGCCTGTCCGCTCACGAAAATTCCAATGCTACCAGTACCGCAATATAAGTCATACACAGTTTGTGAACCGTTTAATTCTGCAAAGTCGCGTGTTACCTGGTACAACCGCTCGGCCTGTCGCGTATTTGTCTGAAAGAAAGATTTCGGACTTATTTTAAAACTGAAATCTTCCAGTTTTTCTATAATATGATCCTTGCCTTTATAAACAACAGGCTCCAGGTCAAAGATGCTATCGTTTCTTTTTGTATTGATTGTATACAATAAAGATGTAATACCAGGAACCCCGGCAAGCAGGTTATCTAAAAGCGCCTTACGGTTCTTTTCGTTCTCATAACCCAGCACAACATTCACCATCAATTCGCCGGTAGTTGCCATGCGAACCATAACATTACGCATGTAGCCATGGTGCTCCTTAATATTATAAAAAGGAAGATTATTCTTCCGGGCAAAGGCTGCCAGATTTTTACGGATCGTGTTCGTAGGTTCAGGTTGCAGATGACAGGTGTTGATCTCAACGATCTTGTCAAAATAGCCTTTGGCATGAAAACCGGCAAACCCCTGCGGCTCATCTCCTTCAAAAACGTTATTTGCCTTCATGGCCTTAAACTCCGCATCGGGAATATAGCGCTTTGTAGCAAAAGTGTATTCCATTTTATTGCGGTATAGCCTGGTTTCGTCGCAGCCGATGATGGGACTTATTTCCGGAAGCTCCAGTTTTCCAATGCGGGAAAGATTATCAACAACCTGTTGTTGTTTATACTGCAATTGCTGGGCATAGGGAAGCATTTGCCATTGGCATCCGCCGCAAACACCAAAATGCTCACAAAAAGGCTCAACTCTTTGCTGTGAATATTTCTTGAACTTCAATGGCCATCCTTCGGCCCAGTCCTTTTTATTTTTTCCCAGCTGGATGTCAACTACATCACCGGGAACAACGTTCTCAATAAAAACAACTTTTCCGTCCACGCGAGAGAGTGATTTGCCCTCCGCGGCATAGTGCTCAACAAGCACATCTTCTAAAATTACCGGTGTTTTTTTCTTTCTCACGGCGCAAAGGTAACGTAAACGAGCTAAAGCGAAAGTGGAACCACGGAGGCACGGGCGGCACGGCGAAACACTACGACTTTTGCCGCAAAGGCGCTAAGGCGGAAAGAAGCACGAAGGTTTGAACCACAGAGGCACGCGCGGCACGGCGAAACACCGCGTTTTCTGCCACTGCGCTAAGGCGAAAAGAAGCACGAAGGTTTGAACCACAGAGGCACGGGTGGCACAGCGAAACACTACGACTTTTGCCGCAAAGGCGCTAAGACGGAAAGAAGCACGAAGGTTCATTTAATTGACAATAGAAAGTTCCTGCCCGACAAATCATTCAGGCGGGGAAAATTGAAAATGACCCCATTAGAAAAGGCATTTGAACCACACGAAGGACACGAAGTGGCACAAAGAAATAAGAGGCCCTAATGCGCTTAAGGACCCAAAGCGCACTGTAACTCACAACCCTTCGCTTTATAAAACGTAGCACGTATAACCTACAACGTATAACCAGTTTTAGGCTTTGGGCTTTGAGCTTTGGGCTTGGGCTTTTAGCTTCCGCTTAACCGTTTTTCACCCCACCTCTCCACCCTTCCTTCAATTGTTTCTTGAATTTTATCATTTATAATCAGGCTTCTAAAACTTATGCAAAAAGTACTGGTAGTTTTTTTATTTTAGTAGTGGCTCCTTGATGTATTAGGAGAACCAGGCATATATCTTCAATTCTACCATGACGACTGCAGGCATTGATGATGAGAAATATCTAAACGTACAAGTGCTGCTTGATCAATTCAGATCTGGTGACTTTTCTGCATTTTCTCACCTGTACCAGGCTCATATAAAATCGTTACTGCACTACGGCAACAGGATCTTAGCCGATAAAGACATTGTAAAAGATGCGATTCACGACCTGTTTGTGGAGCTGTGGAACAGACGGCAATCGCTTCCCGAGATCCACAACATTGAATTTTATATGCTGAAGGCGCTCCGCTACAAATTATTCAAACTGCACAATCCGCTTGTTTCGGTTCATTTCCAGGAAAGCGAAACATCCACGGATAATGCTGATTTTACAATTGACAATTTGCTGGAAGAAAAAGAAAGCCGCCAAAATACCATTCGCATTATGCAGGATGCCATAAGTAGGTTGCCGTTGCGTCAGCGGGAAGTTATTTATTTCAGGTTCTTTAAAGGATATACCAACCAACAAGTGGCCGATCTGCTGAACATCAACTATCAATCTGTTTCCAACCTGCAGCAAAGAGCCATCGATTCTTTAAAAAGAACTATTCCCGGCTATAGTCTCGAGTTGCTTTCTGCACTCATTTTCGCTTCTCAAATTTATTTTTAAAAAGGTGAGTATAAAATCGTGGTGAGATACACTTAGGTATAGATAAGCATATATCTCATGACCAATAACAATCTACTGCTGAATGAGCTGTTACAAAATGACGATTTTGTTGCCTGGGTATTTTCACCAACGGAAGCCGGAAATATTTATTGGGCAAACTACGCAACAGCCAGCGATGCACATGCAAACGCAGTAGAAAAAGCACGGAAACTGACCCTGCTTTTCCGTGAGAGCCATGCTACAGAGGAGCAGGACAGCAACTCAAATGACATCTGGAACAGGATAGAACAATCTATCCATTCTCAAGCCAATAAAACAATTCCCATACATCGTAAAAAATGGTGGTGGGCAGCTGCCGGGATCGCGGTGATTGCCTCCACGATGGGATATTATTTTTTGCAAAAAACAGCACCAGTCAGTTTGGTTATAAACACCGCCGTTAAAGAAGCCAAACATCTGATCGAAAGAAAGAATAGTTCAGGCAAAGATGAAATCATTCTTTTATCAGACGGTTCGCGTGTTTTCCTTGCCCCGGGCAGTGCACTAAAAAGTCAGCCAATTTTCAACGACAGCACCAGGGAAGTTTACCTGGAAGGTGAAGCATTTTTTGAAATAGCCAAAGATCCGCAGCACCCCTTCCTGGTCCACGCCCATAATATAGTTACACGCGTTCTGGGAACAAGCTTCCGGGTAAATGCGCGATCTGCGAGTAATGATGTAACAGTTGCCGTACGTACGGGAAAGGTGGCGGTGTTCACTGAAAAAGAAAATGATCCCGGCAAAATGGTGCTATTGCCTAACCAGCAGGTGGTCATCAACGCATCAAATAATACCGCCGTGAAAACTGCGGTACAAGATACCCTTCTTATTAAACAACCCAATTACAAACCGCTATCGTTCGAGTATGAAGATGCCCCACTTATTACGGTCCTTAACGATTTGCAAGCAACTTATCACGTTCAGATAAACTATAACAAGGATAAGATCACTAACTGCAGAATTACCACTTCAATTGGAGAAGAACCACTTTCCGACAAGATCCGAATTATTTGTTCAGCTATAAATGCAACCTATACAATAGATGAAAGTAGTGTAACCATCCTAAGCCAGGGATGTGACTAACCTGATTATTAAACCAAAAACCAATGAGATGATGAAAAAATGAATGCTCACTAACTGGAAAAAATTGGCGATGCTGCTACACCGCCAATGATATTTAGCCAGGGATAAGTCGTACTCCCATAAAACTTTTAGTGTGCGTTGTATTCGGTCAGGAATGCAATTGCAATTTCAGGGGCACGGACTTATACAAGCTTCTGCATTACAGGCTTACCTAAATGCAGGTTTTGAACTTATTGAGAGAATCCAAAACAAACTAAAGTTATGAAAAAATGTAACCTGTTTACGTTTAGTACTGCTATTATGAAATTCACACTTGTTCAGCTCATCCTATCGTTTATGTTTGTTTTCACAACCTATGCTCACAAGGTTGAGGGACAGGAAATACTGGACAAAAAAATCACCCTGGAATTATCTAACCAGGAATTTAAAACTGCCTTGAGCTCCATCGCCAAACAAGCCGATGTAAAATTTACATACGCATCCGGCGTACTTAAAAGCGACAAGCGCATTACATTATCAGCCAAAAATCAACGATTGGGTAATGTACTGGATCAACTTTTTAAACCGCTTCAAATTGAATATGAAGTTGTAGGTAAACAGATTATCCTAAAAAAGGAAAATCAGGTAGCGGTTTTAGACCTTGACGCCGGCACTTTTATTGCCCAGGCCGCTTATGCTGATAAAGTTAGCGGTACCGTTACCAATAATGAAGGCGTTGCATTAGAAGGTGTAAGTGTTATGGTAAAAGGCACACGCAAAGGAACTACGACCAATAACAAAGGTTATTTTGAAATTGATGCTCCATTGCAAAGCACATTGGTATTTACAATAGTAGGTTATGATAGTGCAGAAGTGAAAATTGTTGACGAAAACACACTAACCGTAAAAATGCAGCAAAGAACATCGGATGTTGCAGAAGTTGTGGTTACCGCGCTTGGTGTATCTAAACAAAAGAAACAACTCGGCTATTCTGTAACGGAGGTAAAAGGAGCAGAACTTTCACGCACCAACGAAGTAAACCCGATCAATGCATTACAGGGAAAGGTTGCCGGTGTACAAATTGATCAGGGTGCCGGTGGATTATTCGGTTCATCCAAAATACTTATACGCGGCAACTCCACATTGGGAACCAATAACCAGCCAATCTTTGTGATTGATGGGGTAATTATGGACAACGATATTTTCAGCGGTACGGGTCGTGATTTTGGTAACGATCTGAAGAACCTGAACATGGAAGATTTTGAAAGTGTTTCTGTGCTGAAAGGTTCTGCGGCCGCTGCTTTATATGGATCAAGAGCAGTAAACGGCGTTATTCTTATCACGACAAAAAAAGGTATACAACGCAGGGGAATTGGTGTAACTGTGAACCAGTCTGTAAATGTTACTCAACCTTATGCTGGTCCTGATTTTCAGAATGAATATGGCGGAGGTTCTGTTGGCGCATTTTTTACAGACAACAGGGATCCCAATTACAAGCCAACTGAAAACTGGACAACAAAAGTATTTCCTACTGACCCTGTAACCGGAAAACCTTATATAGACAGGCAAATTGGACGTGAGCTTGAAAACTGGGGACCGAAAATGGTTGGACAGGAGGTGACTAACTACGATGGCACCACCACAAAATACCTTCCTCAGCCTAATAATTTTATGGATGCATTCCAAAACGGATGGGGTTATAATACCAATATCGCCCTGGATGGAGGAACTGAAAAATCAACCTTCCGTGTTTCTTATAATCGCAACCAGGGTGAAGGTGTAGTCTCCAACAACAAATTCACTAAAAATGCATTTGACCTCCGCGCCACACACACATTTAATAAATTCCTTAGCGTAGATGCGAGTCTTGCTTATAGCAATTTTGAAGGCAAAAATCCTCCTCGCCTGGGAGGTCTTGACGCATTTGCTTCTTACAACTTTGGCAAATTGTTTACGTGGATGCTTCCACGTAACTATGATACAAAATACTGGATGCAGAAAGAACATTATACCAGCATGTTTGGCGGTGTTCCTGATCCTAACGATCCTAACGAACCTAATAAAGTTCCTGAAGCAAGGTTCTGGTATAGCTTGTATGAAAACAACTACTTGCAAACCGAACAACTTGTGAGAGGAAGACTTGCGCTTAATATGAAACTTACTGAATGGGCAAAGCTGATACTCGAAGGCAACGTAAGTAACATCTATACAAAAAACGAAAACAAGGAACTTGGTCAGGCTAAAAATTATGCCGGTGGCCTATATGGGTTAGGTTTTACCACCAAGGAAAGCAACATGCTGAAATGGATGGTGATGATGAACAAGGATTTTAATAGTGACTTTAGTCTAAATGGATATATTGGCGGTGAATTTCAACGTTACAAAACTTCCTGGGAGTATAGCGAGACCAGGGGCGGTTTAAACTATCCGGGCAACTATTTCCTCGCCAATTCAGTAAACCAGCCATATACAGAAGGTGGCATAAAAAGCAGATACGGCCTTAACTCAATTTATGCCAGTGCAGATCTCGCATATAAAAACATGCTGTTCCTCCAGGCGACATGGCGCGGCGACTGGACATCAACTTTGACATATACCAACGGAACCGGCAATAACTTTTTCAGCTATCCTGCAGTTAGCTTGTCGTGGATCTTTTCTGAAACATTTAAACAATTGCCAGGTTGGATCACTTTTGGAAAATTCAGGGCTAACGTAGCAGCACTGGGAGGAGGCACTGATCCGTTCATTATAAATCCCGGGTTTGCATTTAGCGGTTATAGTAACGCCAACGGATCAACTGTTTCTTTATCCACATATACCAGTCCGAATGTTATCCAACCAAATTTAAAACCCAGCCGTAAAATATCGGAAGAGCTTGGACTTGAAATGCGTTTTTTCAAAAGCCGTTTAGGATTTGATGTAAGTGTTTATCAGGATAACACGAGGAACCAAATTTTGCCTATTATAACACCGTATGAATCAGGAGTTAGTAACCAAACTATTAATTCGGGAAATATTCAGAACAGAGGCATTGAATTAAGGCTTGATGGAACGCCCGTTAAATCAAAGAATTTCAGCTGGAACACTGCACTTACTTATGCAGTTAACAGGAATAAGATCGTTGAACTATACCCGGGTAGAACAGAGTTCAACTTAGGCGCAAACATCGGAGAAATAAGCACATGGGCAGTTGTTGGCAAGTCATATGGAACATTGAGAACACAAATTCACTCAACAGCATTCCAGGCGGTTGACGCAAATGGCAAACCAATCGCCGATCCTAAAAATGGTCTTCCAATCCTTGCATGGAGAGATGATGCACGTGCAGCTTTCCCCGCTCGCAGCAACCAATGGCAGGATGTTGGTGATATCAACGCCAAATTCAGAGGCGGATGGGATAACACCATCACCTATAAAAACTTTGCATTAAACTTCTTGCTTGATGCAAAAATCGGCGGCGACTTTGTACTATTGAGTTATCGTTACGGTACACACACAGGTGTATTCCCGAATTCATTGCCCGGACGCGATGCAGATCACGGAGGTATTGTATGGACAAGCAAATATGACAATCAGCAATATGATGACGGAAGAATAGTAGAAGGTGTTTTTGCGGATGGCCAGACTGTTACCATGCCTGATGGTTCTAAAGCTAACGTAGGCGGCATGACGTTTAAAGAAGCTTATGACAAAGGACTTGTTGAGCCAACACATACTCCACAGTTCTTTTACAGGTATGGATCATCTTCAACAGGTGTTGCCGATTACTGGGTGAAAGAAAATTCATGGATCTCGTTACGACAGGTAGCACTTAGCTATAGCTTCCCGAAGAAGTTATATGAAAAGATGAAGCTGAACAACCTTGCATTCTCAGTTATTGGCCGCGACTTGTTCTATTTGTACAGAACATTGCCGTACAACTACAATCCGGCATCTAACAATTCCAATAACACTGCTTACTCCGGAGAAGAAGGTTTTCTGCCTATGATGCGCACCATTACGTTTACATTAAGGGCTTCATTTTAAGTAAGGGACGATTCATTAAACATCAATTTTCAAATTATGAGAAAGTCAATATCAACATATATCATCCTGGCAGTGCTGGCAGTAACAGCAGGAACGCTGTCTTCCTGTAAAAAGAATTTCGGGGAGATGAATACCAACCCCGCAGTTGTTACCACGCCTGATATTAAATTCCTGCTAAGCTATTCAGAGGACAGGCTTGTAACTTACCAGGGAACTGAATGGGTATGGGAAAGCATGGAACAGTTGTGGCGCTTTACACAGCACATCACATCCAGCCCGTACGAAATAACAAACAATGTTAATACGCGCTATTCCAATTATTATCAGCAAATACTGCCCAATCTTTTTGAGATAAGAAGGCAGATTGATATGAAAACGGATAAAGAATCTTATCAGAAAATGGGTGCCGTTACATTGGTGCTGCAAATTCTGCATGGTATTAAGGTCACTGATATGAACGGGTCCATCCCTTACTCTCAGGCTGAGCAAGGTAGGTATGAAAACAACTTCAGCCCGGTATATGATGACCAGCAAACTTTATTCAATACATGGCTGAGCCAATTAGATAGTTCCATCGCCATTCTTTCCAACAGCTCTTTGCCGACACAACAGAGCTACGGTAATTCTGATATTTTCTACAAAGGTGATTTTACCAAATGGGTAAAACTGGCTAACACACTTAAACTGAGAATTGCTGCAAGACTGGAAAACCAGGATGCGACTAAGACCAAGGCAATCTTCCAGGAAGTAATGAAAGATGCTACCGGTCCGATTGATAGCGATGACGCGCAGGTATCTTATAGCAGTGTGGATTATTTGCCTTTTGGTACATCTGGCGATATTAACTATAGAAGCATCCGTTACGCTTCTACCTCAATCGTTAATTTTTTGAAAGCAGCTAATGATCCAAGAATACAGGTGTATTTCGAACCGAATGATCTGCAAGGCAGCTTTAAGGATACACTTGCTGCTTACAATGCAACTTTACCTGCATTCATTAATCCGAATGATCCGCTGGTAAGATTCCAGGGTGGTCCGGCAGATTGGACAACAGACCCAGCACGTGCGTCTTATTTGAGTAATGCTTATCCTGTTGGTCCTTACACCAAATACTTTCTTATTTCCAAGATCAACCGCAAATTCTTTTCACCGAGAATGAATGGTGCTACCGATGGTCAGTTTACGGATGTGATTGTGACAAACGCAGAGTCTTGTCTTTTGGTTGCAGAGTTTATCCAAAAGGGTTATGGAAGCGGTGTTGATACACGTGGAACCGCTGAAGACTGGTATAAAAAGGGTATTACATCTTCTATCAAAACCATGAACCAGATAGCGGTAACGGCTAACTCAACTACTGCTTACAGTGGAGATGGCCTTACAGTGATTGCCGACTATCTTAATCAGCCGATGGTCAAGTTCAACGGAGTAAATGACCTGGAAAGAATATATATCCAGGAATATTTGAACGCCTTCCGAAACATTAACGAAGGTTATGTGTTATGTAGAAGAACAGGTTATCCTAAGTTGAGTTCAACATACTATCCGCGTGAAACATTTAACGAAACTATTCCACGCAGGTTCTGGACAACAGATCCGGGTGAAGTGAACAGGGCAAACTGGAATGCGGCCTTACAGGCACAAGGCTTTACACCGCTGGCCCAGGATGTTCAAACGCTTAATACAGAAAGGATTTGGTACGATAAAAATGCACCGGATTTTGGAAAAGGAAATTAGTGGTGTCTCCAGCCTGAGCATATTTTAGGCTACCCACTCGTTTATAAATAGCAGTTGCCGCAGGTTTACAACAATTGTTGTAAACACTGCGGCTTTTTACTGCCTGGACATTGGATTTTAGCTGAACATCTATGGATGGATAAAAACTGACCTACTTTAAACTAATTTGATATTGGACGCCTCCACTAGCTTTGTTGCAAACATAATAGAGGTATAATGCATTTTAGAAATGCTGCCCCGAAGGGCAGCACCCTTTATTCACCTTGGCAGAAACGAATACCGGGGGAATATATAATCATTATTATTTGTAAAAAATGCAGTTCCGCAATGCGCAGGAAGCGATGCCAAACCGAACAACATGCTTGAAAAATCCACGCCCTGAACTTCATTCGCTGTCCATGAAGGCGAGGTAACGCTATATCTCCATAATATTTTATTTGTTGAACCCGGTAATGTATAAACGCCCTTGTTTGCATTGTAAAGACTAAGCAGATCATTTTGAGATGCCGAATTTACCGGCATAAATCCTGCGATAATGTGTGGGGATACTACTTTGTCAGGATTATTATCTTCACCATCAGCATGATATCCTGAAGGAGCACTACCAGCGCCAAGTCCCCATTCGTAGGCCCCTAAACCACTCGTGAATGTCCACCATTTTTTATCAGCCAGCATGGAATTGTTCATGTACGTAAGATACCTGGTACCGGTGTTGTATGGATGACAGAGATAATAACAGAATTGCGGAATAAAATCTGAAAGAAATGAACCCGGATAATCGGTAAGTAATGAATATCCCCAATAGTTGGATTTTGGCATATTATCAGGATTCACAAAAAAATTATTCCATAATGTTGTGGCGTTACCTCCGGCACCGTTCTCTGCGTTATATGCAAGATTGGCAACCAGCATGTACTCATTGTAAACACTTGTTGTGCTTAGTCCGTTCCCCATACTATCCAATGAAAGGTACATCGTTCCGGCTACCGGATCGGCAATGGCTTTTGACCAGTTGATTGAGTTGTATAAAGTATCTGCGAGTCTGCTTATCGTTGTGTCAGATGCAAAGTATTTTTTACAAAACAAGGCGCCCGAAACCATGATAGCCGCATCAATGGTGCTGAATTCCGAGTTCCATGCCTGTACCCCTGTTTGCATATCGACAAAATGACGCGGAAACCCCGCTACATTTTTTGCTAAATGAAAAGTAGTATCATATCCCAACACTGTTTGAAGTGTAGTTCTGGCCAATTGCCCGGCATTTGTAATCCAGCTCATTTTATCTGCAATACAAAGCGACACCAGCCCCATCCCGATATTTGCTACGGAACAGGGATGATAGTCGGTGCCGCTGAACAATTTTGAATCACGATAAACGCCTTTTGCATTCCGCTGCAATTCATACACCTGGTAACTGTTCCTGAAAAGCGTAGCAAGGCTGATCCCTGTCTTGGCTTCTGCATGTTTGATTTTATTATCTGGTTGCTCCGCGGTTACAGGTTGCAAGTCCTTTTTACAACCAGTGATGCCCGCAAATAATGATGCAAAAATTATAACAATGAAATGTTTTGCGATTTTATTGGTTAACATAGTGTCATTTGTTGATGAGTGTTAGAAAATGATTCTTAAAGATCCGGCGACTCCCGCCAGGCCTGCTTTGAAGTAAAACAAGCACCCCCTTGTTACCCTTACTCAAATGCTCCCGGGGGAACGCCAGCGATCTTTGAAAAATTGACTACCCATTGATCATGGTAGCCAGGACCTGCCATCCAGCGTCCACGCCGGTGAAATTGGCACGCCGAGCCAGGACAATGCAGAATATGCAATATCCACCATCATCGGAACGGTATTTCCCCGGTAACAGGTAAGTCCTGCACTTTGAGCCGTTCGGGTATATTTCCCCGACAGCGGCATGTTGATATGCTTTGGACCAGAATCGGCCAGATAGCCCGTTGTTTCATTTATACCTTTCCAATAGCCGGTCAAACTGCTGTAAAAGGGATGGCTGGATGTAACCGCAGTACCACAATTACTTACAATTGTTGTTGAATCAAGTGCGGCCTTCCACACCCGCACTTCAGATACCTGGCCATTAAAGGTGTATGAATAGCTTTTTGTTCCATCCTGGCCAGTGACGAGGGGGAGGGAAGAATTAATGTCCGCGACATTGGCGATGCTGGTTTGTCCAACCAAAACACCATCCTGGTAGGCTTTCATCGTTCCACCTCTTGTGAATGAAACCGAAAGATGGTGCCATTTGCCATCCGTAATGGTGTTTCCACCAAGATCGGCCCTGTTTGTGCCATCACCTATATTCACTTTCCAGCTTCCGCCAGGAATGCCAGCAATCACAAACCCCTTATTGTTACCGCTATTCCAATCTTTGTTGGCCAGGATAG
This sequence comes from Danxiaibacter flavus, assembly GCF_041060425.1. Taxonomy (NCBI): domain Bacteria; kingdom Pseudomonadati; phylum Bacteroidota; class Chitinophagia; order Chitinophagales; family Chitinophagaceae; genus Danxiaibacter; species Danxiaibacter flavus. Next base: position 214,191 of record NZ_JAULBC010000008.1, on the reverse strand, counting down.
CCGGGTCTCCGCTAAAGCCATTCGATTTCACCCTGCATTCAATTGTAAAATCCTGCGTCTGTCCAAAATCGTAGTTCGAATTAGATACGGATGCATAAACTTTTGTAGAATTATAATTAACAACATTGCCACTGATAGTAGATTCAGACACGAATGTTTTTGACGCAATTTGATTTGCCGGAAAATCCCTGTTGTTAAAGATTGTGAAGATATTACGCTCAAGATAACTTTCTCCTCCGTGACCAACATCAGTTGCGCCGTGATCCGGTGAACAAATGATTAACCAGTCTTCGTTGGCATAATTTGGACGGTTGCGCAAGGCAGTTAAAACCTGGCCTATATATCCGTCGGTAGTTTCGATAGCCGAAACATATTGCGGTGTTGATGGACTAAAACCGTAGGTGTGGCCGGCATGATCAACATCATCAAAGGCCATAAACAGCACATCCGGGCTATCGTTCGTTAAGCTGGCTACAGCCGCATTTTTTACGTCCAGATCGGTTGTTGTAGTAGTTTCCTGATCTATTCCGTCTATAATATATTGGTTAATGGAAGCCCAATGGGCGATTGATATAGTTCTCTTTGAAGAATCAAATGCTTCAACCCTTTTTAGAAAGTTAGGATAGTCTGTAAAATCCGGATTTGTAAAATTATTGTCCGTAACCCTATGCTTTAAATGAGTAACGCCGGTTAACATGGTTGACCATCCGTTCCCGCTCCATGTCGGAGCAAGTGTTAGTGCATCCAGGCTGTACACCGCGTTAGTTAGCAAACTTTTGATGTTAGGCGTGTTAGAGGCCATCATTACGTCCTGCCGGCAACCATCTATGCCCAATATGAGCACTTTTTTTGAAGGACCAGCCAGCGCGGTTGCTGGCGAAAGTCTGGCACCCAGCTGTTTGTCATTTCCCGTTGAAAGTTGCTTTGAGCAGGATGTTATGACGACTCCGGAAAAGAGGAGCAGGCATATTGCTGCCAAAATTTGAAGAGATGTTTTTTTCATTACGCAAGTTTGTTGATAAAAAAGATGTTGCCAAGACTTCCAGTTACTGACCCGGGAACAACTTCTGTCCGGCTTGAATCGATTCCAATTGGATGACCTAAAACTATTTCGTAACAACTACGTTTCCCAATTTTAGCCATCTACAATACCACATCAACTTTTGTAAAAAAACGTCCAAACACCCCTTCACTATCACATCATAAAAATCGATTTAGATGTTTATTTATTTGTAGAACAATTAATTATACAATAGTAAACTTTCTTTGTTTGAAAAGATATCTCACACCAGCTAACCTGTTTTTTAGAGTCTTAAAAAGAACTCTGTTAGATTTTGTTCGGCAGACAAATTCAATTTGCGCCTTAAACGATATCTTTTTAACTCCACTCCCTTTACGGAAATATTAAAAATCGGAGCAATTTCTTTCGACGTAAGATTCATTTTAAGGCAGGCTGCCAATTTGAGATCCTGCGGAGTAAGACCGGGATATGAATTCAACAGGCCCTGGTAAAAACCATCATGAATTGCGTTAAAACGTGATTCAAACAATTCCCAATCCTCTTTTTCTGTCTGAATATTTTTGTTGATCTGCCTGATTATTTTGTTCAGCTGCGCATCAGCCTCCATTTGCCGGTTGCTCTCTTTAACCTGCGCAAGGTCATTTCGAAGCTTTTCCAGAAATTCGTTCTTTTTTACAAGACCAATTGCAGAGTTGGCAAGTTCTTTTTCTTTTAATTCAAGATCCCGTTCCAGCTGCGCTTTTTTTACGCGTTCCTGCGCCCGTTCAAATTGTTCTTTTTGCGTTGCCAGCTCCTCGTTCATTTTTCTCTGAATTTTCTCCTTTTGACGGCGCATTTTGTTCTGTGCCCATTTTACGGTTAATAATGCGCCCGTAAAGAGAAAGGCCAGGTAGAAGATCTGCGCATAAATGGACCAATACCATGGCGGTAGAATGGTAAAAGTGACCATGGCTGACTTTGAATTAACATTCGTTTCAAGGAGAAAGACATAATCACCCGGCCGCATGTTGATAAACTCTTTTTCTGATAATGCGGTCCACTCCGACCACGGCTGGGCCGATCCTCCGTCTTGAATCTTATACCTGAAACGAGTGTCTCTGTCAAAAACCGGCATCGCATACTTTAATCTAAATTGCGATACACCATAAGGAATAACTATTTTTTGATCATTTTCAATGTCTAATTCCTGCCAACCGCCCTTTTTATGAATCAACAACTGCAAAAAAAATGGCTTAACGGTGTTCAACGATCCGGCATAACTCATGTTAGAGAACGTAGCAATGCCCTCCTCCCCGCAAAGCACATAGTAATTTTCAGAAGTAGGCACTATCTGTTCAAAATCATAGTTAAGTGAAAAATTCTTGGGATTGACCACGTAAGGATAGGATAGCACATGGTTTTTATCAGCCACAAAAAAACATATGTCGTTGCGCTTATTTATGGCCCACAAGTCTCCGTTATCGCCTGCTATCATTTTTGGCGCACGCCAGTACGCGCCCAGGATCTGCTTTAACGATGTGTCTTTTATAAAACGGGCTGCACGGTCATCCCATTTCTTCATTCCATCCGGAGTAGTCAAAAAGATGTCGCCGTTGTATTGCACCAGGCCAGGTTTCTCGTTGCCAATGACGCCCTGCGTTTCATTTATCAACTTAAAGTCTTTAACATTCATCGCGGTGTCGAGCCGCAAACAATAAATTCCTTCTTTTGCATGTTTTAGCCAGATCCTGCCCATCTTATCCTGTACCAGGTTTCTCAACGGCAGCCCCTCAGCCTCTTTTATTTTCCGGAAGAATGTCCATTTACCATTGTTGTTTTTTTTCAACAGGACCAGGCCATTATAGTTCCCTTGCAATAAATAGTCAGTATTTATTTTCGGTCGTACAATATCCCATCCTCCCGGCGAATCGTCCAGCTTTCTTAATTGATCGTTTTCCAGCGTATATGTCCCCTTTTCATGGCCAATAATCAGCTGATCGTCCCATACGGAGACATGCCAGGCCAGTCCATCAGAATTTTTTACTTTTTCAAATTGCGAACCGCTGTTGAGATTACCGGATAGTTTCTGGGAAAAAAGTCCGTGATTTGTTGCCAGGTAAAGCTTGCCGTTCCAGGTTGTTGCGTGTAAAACAGTACCTAACATATCCTCGGGATCACGTACATAACGCAAGGGAGCATTCATTACCAACAGATCGATCCCTTTTTCCTGCACCAGCCACACATTCTTGTAGCAATCCTGAGTGGCATTAAGTATAGTGTTGCACTGCAGGCCATTTGATTTATTTACGTGCTGCACCACTTGCAGATCATTGTCTGCGATTAAAACACCATTATTGGTGGTCGCAAACAAATAATCACCTGTATTAAGCCGCATGCCGCAACTAAGACTGTTTGACGCTAACCAGGTTGAAGCGCTTGTATTGATCTTTTGAAGTTCACCTTGTTCACTAAACAGCCAAAGTCCATTTTTATCTGTGCCCAACAATATACTATTACCGTTAAAGGGCAGCATTACCCGGATTGTAAGCTTCTTCAGCGCTTCTGAGCCCGGCACTTCCACTAACCTGCGGTTTTTTATTTCGTACATGCGATCTCCTTCAATGGGAAGAAACAACCGGTCATTGACCTGATGCACAAAAATGAAAGGATGAGGTGGTACGATCTGCGCAGCAGTTCCGTCGTTATATAAAAGAAACAATCGCGAGAAGGATTGGAACAACACAAATTCACTGGTTGGAATGATCTTCCATATCTCCTCCTTACAGGAAGGATCTTTGAAAAATAAACTATCAAGATTCGTATAATGGTTATAGGCCGGCCCGGACCAGTAGCCAATCTGCCTGTAACCTCCCACATATAACCTGCCGTCGGATGATGCCGCCACTGATCTTACCAGTGAATTAGAAGGAGACGGACGAACCTCCCACCGCGAACCATCAAAGCACAAGGCGCCTATTGCATTTCCGAATGCCATTATACCAGAAGCAGTTTGTGTTGCGCTCCAGTTTTGGCTGTTCCCTCCATATACATCTTTTGAAAAATTTATGACATTAGGAATTCCCGGTAACCGATTGCATTTCTGACCTGAACTATTTTTAAAGGAAAATACCAGAAGCGGGATAATGAGGCCTGCGAACAACTTATTAGAAAGCATAATAGCTATGCGTTAATTTTTACACGGAATCAGCTTATCAATTATGTTTTTAAGGAATTACCAATGAGGTTACGGCTCAACTTGTTTTTATAATAGTTTCGGATAAAATCTTTCGCGGTTAGCAATTTGACAAGTGGCCAAGTTAAGTTTTACAATATGTTTTATATGGGGAAGGCCATTAATTTAATCCAATTATAATGATCTTCGCAACATTCATCATTAGTAATTAAACAAAATTGTTATTAATGCGGATTTTAGCAGACGAAATTTTCTGATGGTGTTTTTGAATATTTTTACACTTTACACATTGCTCTTAATAAAAACTATTTAATGAAGCATTTACTGTTCATCATCCTATGTATACCAATTTTACAACTGCCGGCGCAAAAAACTACAAAGCCGGCAGCTAACGCGGCCACAGCAACGTCAGGCTATAACATCAATGTTACAGTTGCTCCTTTTAAAAAATGCTGGCTGTATATGGGCTGCTATTATGGAAAATATAAGAACCTGGTAGATTCTGTTTTCGTAAATGAAAATGGTTCCGGCACTTTTAAAGGAAAAGAAAAATTACCGGGTGGCATTTACTTTATGGTATCTCCTTCCCACACGTTGCTGTTCGACTTTCTGATGGACAACAAACAACAATTTTCAATCAAGGCCGATACAACCAGGCAAGATGCAGTAGTAATAACCGGCTCTGATGAAAATTCACTCTTTCAGGAATATACGCAACATCTTGCTACCAAAGTACCTCACCTTCAGCAACTGCAAAAGGAACTGAAAGATGCAAAAACCAAACAAGATTCAACAAGGATACAGGATGAACTTACAAAAGGAAATAAAGAGTTGAATGATTACCGTGATCAAATCGCAAAAGAACATCCGGATGCAATGCTTACTTTGTTCTTCAATTCTATGAAAAGGCCAGAAGTTCCTGCCGCGCCCAAATTATCGAATGGCAGCATCGACTCTTTGTATCCTGCACGATACATGAAAGAACATTATTGGGATGATGTTCCATTCAATGACGATCGGTTGTTACGTACGCCATTCTTTGATCCTAAGGTTGACGAATACTATAAATATTATGTGTCTCCTGAACCGGATTCGGTTATCGCTGAAGTAAATTACATGTTGCTTTATGCGAGGGAATCAAAAGACATGTTTAAATACCTGCTGGGAAAATTTACTGATAAGTATATTAATCCGGAGATAATGGGACAGGATAAGGTGTTTGTTTTTCTTTTCAATAATTACTTTTCCAAGGGTGATACTACCTGGCTGAATGCAAAACAGAAAGAATACATTTTTAACCGTGCATATAGTTTAATGGCCAACCAGATTGGAGAACAGGGGGCGCAACTTGATCTTACAGATACTTCCGGCAAGGCATCTCCGTTATATGGGGTCAAAGCTCCTTTTACCTTTTTAGTTTTTTGGGATCCTCATTGCGGACACTGCAAAGAGCAGGTTCCGAAAGTTGACTCAGCTTACGAAGCCTCATGGAAAGCTATGGGAGTTAAGGTTTACGCTGTAAATACGGATGAACAGTTATTAAAGGATGGGAAGGATCTTGATAAAGCAATCCAGGATTGGAAAGTTTTCATTCGTGAGCATAATTTAAATGGATGGGTTCATGTGTATCAACCACCAAAGCAACGTCAGCAGGAAGTAGCCTCCAACAAAGCAGGCTTCAGGCAATTGTATGATGTGTTTCAAACACCAACTATGTACCTGCTGGATGACCAAAAACGAATCATTGCAAAGAAGCTTTCGCTTGAGCAGTTTACAGATTTGATGAAAGCGAAATTGAAGAAATAAAAAAAGACAGTTACACGGAGGGGCACGGAGAAGACACTGAGTTGCACAGAGTCTATATGTAAAAGGTTTCGGCGGGCAGCAGTCCAAATAAATGGCTGCAAGGAAGAACTTTGCTGAAAAAAATCATTAACTATGAAACAGCAAGCTTCGGCCTCTACCGAAACCCAGGTCAAAGGTAGAGACATAATCGATTACAGCGGTAAAACAAGCGCGAGAACTCCAATAAAATGAAACAGGCTTTGGTTCACCGCGAACCAAAGCCTGTTTGCTATAACAATTTATCTTTTCGCTACTCCCAAAGTTTTCAGCTTTAGGCTTTAGGCTTTAAGCTTTAAGCTTTAGACTTTAAGCTTTAGGCTTTAAGCTTTCCTCTATCTGTTATAAATCGGCGTTCTTTTCAACAAATACTGCAGCGTACTTTTATATGCATCTGTTGTGCTCCAGAAGGCATCATGATTTTGTCCGAATACTTTTTTGCCGTCATCCATATACACTTCCATTGTTACAGATGTTTTGTAATCCTGCGAGGTAGTGGCAGAACCGTACGTACTGCTTGATGATTTGCTTTTGTTGTCCTTGTTATTGGAACTGTAAGTGGTGTTAGAACCTGCATTTCCATAAGTAGAAACAGATCCTTTATCCATGGTAACTGTTCCTCTTAATACATATTCTACGCCTAATATATTGCAAAGCTCCTGGTAGGTGAAGCTTCTGAAATTGCCTGAATTTACGCCTGCTTTTCCGAGGAAGGCATTGGTTGAAGAAGGATCCTGTATTTTAAGTGCCTGGGCTTTCTTACTGAGATAAGTGTAACATTCTTCCTGGATTTTAAATCCCATTTCTTCATCGCCTGAACGCTGATCGGAGATAAAGCTGAATGGCAGTACCGCTACATTGTTATGATGATCCTGCTGATTAACAAATTGGGCGGGTGCTGCATTTTTGGTTGAAGTGTCTTCCTGCACAGGAGCAGCAAAAGTTTCTGTTCTTCCGCTGGAGAAACCGATTTTGGCTATGTCTGCTTTTTTAAATGAATAGCCAAGTGTTTCGCCTTTGTGGGTAAACTTAATTGCATCATCGGCAATTTCTGTTACCGATCCTATTTTCGTTTCGCCACTACGCATATAGAGCGTATCAAATTTTACAGTTTTTTGCGCGTGCACATTCACAAAGAAAACGCATAGAATCAGCGCATGGATAAGGTGTTTCATTCTGTAGTTTTTACTTGTTAGCAAGGTTAAAATTATTGCAACTGAAAAGGTTGCACGTACTATGTTTTAGGTAAAGACTTTCGTGTAATTGACTAATGTACTAATTACCGGATGTTGTTCAAAGACAGGTTCACCGGTTATATTACAAAAATACATTCCGGCACGATTCGGCATCACGAAAACAACCCGTGGCAGTTGCTTTATTATCATTTTTTAAGGTTTTAGAGGACCACAAAATTATAGCGGTACACAGTATTATCGAAACCGTACGTCAATCAATAGAACAGCTCATCAATTTCCGGCACGGTAAATGAATCGGCAAAACAATCATATTATATTGATTTTAAACTAAATGGCTTTTTTTTGTGTTAACATAAACCAAGCCCCGCATTTTCTAATACCAAATCTTTCGATTATGAAAAGAATCATTACACTCTTGTTGCTATTTGTGGTAACGCATGCGCTTGCTCAGGATGAAACAATTAAAGGCCTTCAGTCAGATGCAAATAAGGACTTTAAAAAAGACCCCAATGATACTATAGTAAAAACCTGGAAAACAGGTAGCACCATTAGTTTTAATCTGGCACAAGGTTCTTTAAGCAATTGGGCCGCGGGTGGTGATAATTTCTCTCTGTCACTTAACAGCTATATCAACGGGTATGCTTTTTATAAAAAGGAGAAGCATTCGTGGGATAACAACCTGGACATGTACTATGGTTATGTAAAAACAACCAGCCTCGGTACACGAAAAAACGACGACCGGTTTGATCTTACCTCCAAGTATGGATATGCCCTCAGCCCCAAAGTCAACCTGAGTGCGTTGTTTGATTTCAGGTCGCAATTCTCCAAGGGGTATAATTATCCTGAAAACAAACCGAGAGAATACACTTCTAATTTTATGGCCCCTGCATACATAATGCTTAGCCCGGGTATTGACTGGCATCCTGTTCCCAATCTTTCAATATTTGTTTCGCCATTAACTGCGAGATGGGTGATCGTAAACGATGATAGTTTATCTGCCAAAGGTGCTTACGGAGTGGATACCGGCAAAAAGAGCAATTTTGAATTCGGTGCATTTGCATCTATTAATTATAAGGCACAAATCACAAAAACAATTAGCTATAAAGGAAGGCTTGACCTGTTCTCCAATTACAGGCACAACCCGCAGAATGTAGATCTTTATATGACAAACATGTTCGCAGTTAAACTTTCAAAAATACTCACAGCCACCTGGAGCCTTGATCTGATTTATGATGACGACGTAAAACAGTTCGGACCAAATCTCAATTCCCCCGGCCTGCAGCTCAAGTCGCTTATTGGAGTTGGCTTGCTGGTCAAGCTCCGAAATTATTGATGATGGGAATTTCTGATAACTTTTTTAAAAAACAGAGCCGGGCTATTATCGGCTCTGTTTTTTTATTAACGAGCGCCCATCCGTTCTTAACTGAAAGGTCAGCGTAATTTGTTGTTGGTAAGCTCTGCGCATTTTTCCCGGTTGCATACCAACAACGGCGACCAACGCAATTGTGCAAGAGCAATGACATAAATATGGCGATCAGCGTCCAGCAACATCTGAGGCTGAAGGCCTCAAAGCACTAGTCCAGGGCAACGCCCCGGGAAAAATAACAAAGGGTGATCAAGCCCTGTAAGGACGCAAGAAAATTCGCGAAAGATGTATCTATAGCTTGAAGAATATTTTTTTCTTATACAACCAGTTGCACAAAAACCAGTAAAACACCCAAACGGCCAGGGCAGAAAGCAAGTTTTGCCAGATGGCCGGCGTGCCGATCATGCCGGTGAACCCTTTTACAAAAATGCCCATAGCCTTATTGATCCATTGGACGCCTACTGTTTCAAAAACGAGATAAATAAATATCGAGTTCATACCAACTACAACGGGAATAAATGCATACTTGTTTTTCTTTTTTACATCAACCAGCCAATAAATAAAAGCCATCATCAGAAACACCCATCCGCCGGATGCCAGCACAAATGAACTGGTGGCTATGCGTTTAATGATCGGTGTAATATTTAGCCAGTCCAGCCCAAAACCAAGTAGTAATGCAACACCACCTGCTATCAGCAATAATTTTATTTTTTCACCGGAGGATTTATCACTCACCAAAAGCCAGCCGATCACACAACCCCAAATGGTGTGGGCGGCAGTGGGCAGAATGTTGATGGTAACCCAACCTCCATTATTGATCTTCCCCATCAGTAAAGTATCAACATAAGCCCCAAAGTTTTTGTACTCAACAAACGGCTGATCAAATCCCGGCACCAGGATCGTTCTGTACAGCAGTTCAGTCAGAAGCAAAAGCGCTATTGAAGCACCAATCTGATAAAGCGGCGACTTCCTGATAAAAAGATAGGCTATAATGGTTGTTACCGATAATTGAGTAAGCACGTTCCACAATTCCCAAACAAGCTTACCCGCATAAATGCAATGCAATCCGGTTCCGCAGATAAACAGTTTAAGACACCTTATTGCAATATGCCTGAAGTTCTGCGACCATGTTACGCCCTCTCTTTGTTTTTTCTTAAAGGACAAATACATCGCGGTTCCGGCCATTGTCATGAATGCAGGCTGAATTAGATCCCAGAATCGCAGTCCGTTCCACGGATGGTGGCCAAACTGGCGGGCAACTCCTTCAAGAAAAGTCCCTTCGCTTAGTTCGTGAAAAGAATCGTAGACAAGGGCAGCTTCTCCTGCCAGTAAGATCATAATAATGCCGCGCATTACATCGAGCGATAATAAACGCGCAGAAGCCACTTTGGTGGTTTGTTTTTCCTGCGTAGCAGTAGTTGTAAACATCAGTTTGGTTTTGGAAGGCTAAAAATTATTTTTTATTTATCATCTTTACATGTCTTTTCCGGCAACCATTGAAAGGCTCAGCAATTGTTTTGCCTGGTGGTTATTTTTCAACAGCAATCGTCATACGTTAAACGTCATTTTGGCAAACTGCAGTTATACAGTTTCACAAGGCAATTTTTAACTTCATTAATATACAACAGAATTACCGAATTAATGAAAACCTGAATAATCAAACGTTTGCGTAAATTTTACGTTACGTGTATGCACAAATTTGTACTATGGCAGATAAACAACCTACGATCAAAGAAATTGCGAAACGCCTGAATATTTCCGTATCTACCGTTTCCCGCGCGTTACATAATCATCCGTCTATTGGACTGAGAACGAAAACACGCGTGCAACAGCTGGCGAAAGAATTAAATTATGAGCCTAACCAAACGGCCATTTTCTTTCAGCAGCGTAAAACCTTTACGCTTGGCGTTATACTGCCCAAGCTGGCCGAATCTTTTTTCTCTTCTGCAATCAGCGGTATTGAAGAAGTTGCCAACAAGAACAATTACACGGTGCTTATGGGTCAAAGCCATGATGATGTGGAACGGGAAAAACAGATTGTAAACGCAATGAAAAAGCACAGGGTTGACGGCCTAATCGTTTCAATCTCCAAAAACACGGAAACATACGAGCATTTTGAATCGCTGAAAAACGCCAATATTCCCGTCGTGTTTTTTGATCGCATTCCCAACACATACGACATTCATTATGTAGCGTGCAATATGCTGTCTGGTACCATACAGGCCATCAATTATCTTCTGAAAAAAGGGCACAGGGTAATTGGGATGATCAACGGACCGGAGAACCTGGTTGCGACTGCCGATAGAAAAGAAGGCTATATCCAGGCCATGCTTAAGAACAGGTTGAAATTTGATCCATCACTGATCGTCAATTCCGATCTCTCAGCTGAAAGCACATATGAAGCCACGCAGAAACTGCTTTCGCACAAAAGAAAAGTAACGGCTATAGTGGCTTTTAATGATTATGTGGCAATGGACGCGATGCACTATGCCCAGCAAAAGAAAGTACGGATTAACAAAGATGTATGGTTTGTAAGCTACGCCAACCTTCCGTTAACCACATATCTTAAATACCAGCCGGCCGCAAGTGTTGAGCAGTTTCCATATATACAGGGCCAAAAAGCAACACAAATGCTGCTGGAACTGTTAAATAAAAAAGAGGAAAATGAAGAAAAGACAGATCCAATTCATTACAAGATCATCGTAGACTCCAAGTTGGTGATTTACGACGAAAACGCATAACCACTATCCATTGAAAATCCATCTCCGTACTTAAACTCCTTCATTCTGGCGCGATCCTCGCAGGAAATAAACTTCGGGAAATAGCGCAAACGTTTGTCGGCACTATATACCTTCCTATTAAGTATGTTTGAGAGAGTTAAGGACAAGTCTTCGACATATGATTGAAAATATACTTAAATATTATGGCCTGGCAATAGAAGATTGCACAGTGAAAGCCTTCGGGAGCGGCCTCATCAACCATACCTGGCTAATTGGGGCCGGAGAAAAAAGCTACATTCTGCAAAGAATTAACCACAATGTTTTTAAGCAACCCGAACTTATTGACGAAAACATTAACGCCCTGGGCCATTACCTTAGTAAACATTACCCGGCTTACCTTTTTACCCTGCCGGTCCAAACGGTCGAACATAATACACTTATTCAGCACGAAGACGATTACTACAGATTGTTTGAATTTGTAAAAGATTCAACTACTTACGATGTTGTTGAGTATCCTGAACTTGCCTATGAAGCAGCCAGGCAATTTGCCAAATTCACCAAATTACTGGCAAATTTTCCGGCTAACGAGCTGAAGATCACTTTACCAGACTTCCACAATCTTAGTCTGAGATATAAGCAATTCAGGCTGGCCATTGAAAACGCGTCGAAAGAGAGACTGGAAAAGTCAAAGGCCCTGATTGCAGCGCTTAAGTCACATGTAAATATTGTATACTCTTACGAGGAATTGCTGCAAAATCCGGCTTTTAAAGTGCGGGTAACACACCATGATACCAAGATCAGCAACGTGTTGTTCAATAAGCAAAACGAAGGAATTTGTGTAATAGATCTGGATACGGTGATGCCGGGCTATTTTATCAGTGATGTTGGTGATATGATGCGCACATATCTGACAGCCGCGGGTGAAGAAGAAACTGACCTGTCTAAGGTGTTTGTTCGCGATGCTTACTTTGAAGCTATCGTTAGGGGCTACCTGGATGAAATGAGCAACGAGCTTTCTGCTGATGAAATAAAGATGTTTGTTTATGCAGGCAAGTTTATGGTTTACATGCAGGCATTGCGTTTTTTAACGGACTATCTGAATAATGATATCTATTACGGCGCAAAATACGAGCTGCACAATTTTAACCGTGCCGCCAACCAACTTACCTTATTGGAGTCCCTCCTTTCAAAAGAGCAAACGCTGCAGAAGAAAGTGTACGAATTGATGGGAAAGCAACCCATTGTCTAATTACGCAACGCAAAATCAACCAAAACAAATAAAAAAGCCGGGAAATCACTCTCCGGCTTTTTTGTATCGTAGTATATCAGTTGCGGTAAATTAAAACTCTTGCTTGGCCACACCGTCTTTAATAGCCTGTAAGGCTTTCTCTTCACCCAAAATAGCGCTCATCTTATTACCTTTTCCGTCGTCACCTTTTGCAATATAACCACCCCTGGCTGTTTTCGAAATTACGGCATTATGCATGGGCACGTCTTTTTCTTTGGTCTTAAGGCAATACGCTTTGATCATTTTTGAAGTATCCATATTTATATTTTTTTGGAATGATTAATAGCACAAACTACAATTTTTTTTGTTTTCAGCAAACGCAAACAGCGTTTCAACAATTCTTTAAACAAAGACGGAACTGTTGCAAATTCAGTTCCGTTTTTGAGCATTTATCAAAAATTAATCAAATGTTAAACGTCAATTTTCGCATATTTTGCGTGGGTTTCGATGAATTCGCGTCTTGGAGCAACTTCGTCACCCATCAACATGCTGAAAATCCTGTCTGCTTCCGCTGCACTTTCAATGGTAACCTGCTTCAGCGCTCTTCTTGATGGATCCATTGTTGTCTCCCAAAGCTGGTCGGCGTTCATCTCACCCAAACCTTTGTAACGCTGTATGCTTACACTGTCTTCTCTTCCACCTGAAAGTTTGTCAACAACCGATCTGCGTTGCTCCTCATTATATGCGTATTCTGCTTCCTTCCCTTTCTTGATCAAATACAATGGTGGTTGTGCAATATAAACGTAGCCTTGCTCAACCAGCTCTTTCATGTATCTGAAAATGAATGTAAGGATCAATGTTGCAATGTGAGAACCATCCACGTCGGCATCGGTCATGATGATCAATTTGTGGTAGCGGAGCTTGGCGAGGTTAAGCGCCTTGGGATCTTCCGGAGTTCCAATAGTAACGCCCATTGCTGTGAAGATGTTCCTGATCTCCTCATTTTCATAGATCTTATGCTCCATTGCCTTTTCCACGTTCAGGATTTTACCTCTCAGTGGCAGAATGGCCTGGTAAGCCCTTTCACGTCCCTGTTTTGCGGTACCGCCCGCAGAATCACCTTCCACCAGGTACAGTTCGCATTTTTCAGGGTCCCTTTCAGAGCAATCAGCCAGTTTACCCGGTAAGCCGCCACCGCTAAGAACGGTTTTACGCTGAACCATTTCGCGGGCCTTTTTAGCGGCAACACGCGCCTGGGCTGCAAGAATCACCTTGCTGATGATATTTTTTGCTTCTTTCGGATTTTCTTCCAGGTAAGCTTCCAACACGCGGGCAACTGTAGTTTGAACCACACCGCTCACGTCGCTGTTACCCAACTTGGTTTTGGTCTGGCCTTCAAATTGCGGTTCGGGAACTTTTACAGAAACGATAGCGCTCAAACCTTCACGGAAATCATCCCCTTCAACGGCTACTTTCGCTTTTTCGAAAAGCCCTTCCCTGTCTCCGTAAGTTTTAAATACCCTCGTCAGTGCCTGGCGGAAACCGGTTACGTGGGTACCACCTTCGATGGTATTGATATTATTAACGTAGGAGAAAATGTGCTCTTTAAAATCATCGTTATAGTTCATGGCTACCTCTACGGCTACATTGGTAGCTTCATCATGCCCTTCAACATATAACGGATTGGCTATTAAGGCGTTGCGGTTACCATTTTTGTCCAGCATCTGAACAAACTCAATAATACCACCTTCGCTGTAAAAATTTTTGGAATAAGTAGTGCCATCATCAGCTTTTTCGCGAAGATCATTCAACGTTATGCTGATGCGCTTATTTAGATAAGCCAGTTCACGTAAACGGCCCTCCAAAATATCCTTAATATAAACCGTGTTTGGGAAAATAGAAGGATCCGGCCAGAAGTGAACGGTAGTACCTGTTCTGTCAGTAGTACCAATCTCACGAACAGTGTATTGCGGAATACCAGTATGGTATTCCTGTTCAAAAACCTTTCCTTCACGTTCAACGGTAACGTGCAGCACTGTACTTAGTGCGTTAACGCAACTTACACCCACACCGTGCAAACCACCGGAAACTTTATAGGTGTTTTTATCAAATTTACCACCGGCATGCAGAACGGTCATTACCAACTGCAAGGCGCTCACACCTTCTTTGGTGTTGATACCTGTAGGGATACCACGACCGTCGTCTACTACCTTAATTGAATTATCTTCATGAATGGTAACAGTAATGTTTTTGCAATAACCGGCAAGCGCCTCATCGATGGAGTTGTCAACTACCTCGTAAACAAGGTGGTGAAGACCTTTGATGCCGACATCTCCAATATACATGGCGGGACGTTTTCTAACCGCTTCAAGACCTTCCAAAACCTGTATACTATCTGCACCGTAAACATTTTGCGCTGGGGCAACTTCCTGCTGTAACTCTTCGCTCATATTATTGAATCAAACGTTGTTTAATTAGTATTTTGCAAGTGGGCGAAGTTAAACAAAAACATGGTAAGGATAGCTTAATTTTATCACTGAAATGTGCATAAAAAGTGAAGGATTTTAGGCAAAATGGCGATTATTAACCGGTGGCTATCAAAGTAAGATACAATATTGTTCTAATTGAAGATGTTTTTGGCAACCTGACCTTAAATAAATGCATGTATAAGCAAAAAAGCGCAAAAATTTTGTTTTTTGGGCTAAATCAATTTAACTCCGAGGCAACTTAATTGATGATTTTTACAACTTTTGTCTTCGTCCATTTGTCATGCCAAAACCCGTCTCCGAAAAAAGCGCTTAATTCTTCGAACGGAACTACCCTGCAGAGACTACGTAGCAAAGCGTCCTTCCATCCAAATGGTGCACCGTCTTCTCTAACCACACGAGTCCTCGTTATCAATTTACCCAATGTCCGGCCGCCGCACATGCCTTCTACAAGTGTATAAAAAATCATAAGAACGACGCATGTCACAAGGTAATTTAAAAAGAAGTTACCCTTTATTTCTTCAACATAAATTGCTGTCTGCCTTGCATCTACAAGCGCGGCAATAAAGCCAAGGAAAAAAAGAAAGACACAGAAGACTATGCGATCAATTAAAAAATTCGCGAAACGCTGCCATAATGACGCGGGTTCCCGGTCTAATCCCAGTTCAATCTCCAATAGCGATGGTTCTGTTTCGGTTGGGTACATGTTGTTGGTGTTTAATTTAAGGCGAAAAATATTTTCTTATTAGATGTTGATGATTGGCTACTTCTTTACCACCCGGGTTTTGGTCCACCTGTCGTGCCATGGGCCGCGATTTGAAAAAGCTGTAAATGGCTCTATGGGAATGAGGCGGATCAGGCTTCTCAATAGCGCATCTTTAAAGGTAAACTTGCTGCCGTCGAGCCTGATCGTTTTTGTTTTTGTGATAAATTTTCCGACACTTCTGCCCCGGGAAATCCATTCAGAAAAAGCATAAAAAGGAACATAAAGTAAACAGGGGGATAGGCTGAATAAAATTGCGATCGTGTCCGTATAGCTATCTGTCATGCTTCCCATTAAATTCAATGCAGTCACAATTGTCGCCATAAGCACATACCATGATATCAAGTATATTATCGTATCAATAATACAATTGACCAATCTCTGGCCCTTTGTTGCAGGCTCTTTGTTTAGCTCCAATTCGAGCTCTATTTCTAATAGAGAGGATTCATTTTCAGGCGGGTACATGCAGGGAGTGTTTAAAAGGTTAACGGTAGCATAACTTCCAATAATTACATTTTAAGCGTTTAGCCTGATCTGTAAAAACCAAAGATAGGGATCAGCAGCTTTCAAATGATCTTTTCTTCCCGACAATAAGAACGCTTATTGCAGCATTTGGCTAATCGTTTTACATTCTAATGACAAGCGCCTGCTTGCACTTATATGTAGATACATTAATTTTGCCCGCACATGTTACAGGTATTAGATATACTGAAAGTTGCCCACCGGAACACCATCGAGCCTTCAATGAATCTTCTCCACCTAAAGGAGCAGCACATTCCAGGTTCTATTCAGTACGTTATTCGTCGCTATTATCCCGATCAAAAGTGGAACAGCGATGATACCGGAATGCTTGTGTACCATTATAGTCCGACCCGCGCTGAAGAAAACTTCCTGGAACTGCGGTTTTGCATTAGCGGAAACAAATATTGTTTTGAAAAGAGTTGTGCAGACTGTTCTGAAATTCCAACGCAGAATTGCAGCGGCAAACATGAAACAATAGATGTTTTTTCTTTCCATTTCTCTTCAACCTTTCTGCATCAGTTTGTTCACAATGTTAAACTGAGCAATCGTAAGGATGAGGTACTGGCTTTTAAACACCCGAATTCATTTACAAAAATATTTCCCGTTTGCAGCCGTAAACGGATGTCGCTTGACGCCTTGTTAAATCATAGCTATACGGGCTCGCTTGAAAACATCTTCACCAATGCAAAAGTTCATGAGCTTTTATTGTACAGCCTTGAATGTTTGATTGACGAAAAAGAAGAAGGATTTGTATGTAAGTTTCTTGCTGATGAATCTGGCCGCGAGCGTATTTACCAGGCAAGGGAAATACTGCTGCAGCACATTGGTGATCCAATCACCATTAAGGAATTGAGCCGTAAGGTTGCAATGAATGAATGCTATCTTAAGAAAGGATTCAAAGAAGTGTTCGGTACAACCATATTTGATTTTTACCAGCAGCAAAGAATGGAACACGCCAAGTATCTTTTGTATGAAAAAGGATTGAGCGTTACCGATGTTTCCGCATTGCTGGGTTATTCTTCCATCTCCCATTTTAGCGCCGCATTTAAGAAACACACGGGATTGAAGCCTTGTGATCTGATTCGATAGCTATCAGCTTTCAGCTATTAGCTATTAGCCACAGGCACCGGAGAGATCTGTCTATTCCCGTAAATACTTGTTGCCAGTGTGAACGATTTACGGCCGTTCTGTTTTTATCGCACCGAAAAAGGCTGATCATGTAAAACTAATTGCATTAAAGAGACAGTCGCACATAGCGATCGGATGACCGCCGGCAGCTGCATTTTATCGATCTGCTTGTGACAGTTTCGTAATTCAGGTATGAACGTCGTTTCCTTAAGAGGTTGCAAAAAGCAAAGCAGGCCCGAACCAGGTACTTCGTACCCGTCCGAATGCGCATTCGGTGCGGGCGGGCTTCGTAAATCGTACTTGATACAGGAACAGCATTGACTCAGGTATATTGAATTACTTAAGTGAATTTGGTAAAAATGTCATTGCATGCTATCTTACCAATTACCAGTCATTTTTACAGTTGTAAAAACCTGTAACAACCACTTGCACCATGAAACAGTACAGTTTTCTTGTTCTGCTTATTTGCCTTTTCACAGCCGGCTCTGCACAAAACAACACACCAATTTCTATTACCATCGATGCCGCTGCAACCGGCGAACCGATGAAACCTGTATGGGCCTTTTTTGGCTATGATGAACCGAACTATACGTATATGAGGGATGGAAAAAAATTATTGAGTGAAATCGCTTCCTTCAGCAAAATACCTGTATATGTGCGGACACATAATCTGCTTACCAGCGGAAACGGAGAAGCTGCGCTAAAATGGGGCTCTACCAATGCCTATACCGAAGATAGTCTCGGCAGACCTGTATACAACTGGCATATTGCAGACAGCATTTTTGATGCATATATCAGTCGCGGCATGAAACCAATTGCAGAGATCGGCTTTATGCCAGAGGCTCTTTCAACACATCCTCATCCCTATCGTCACCACTGGAAGCCAGGAGTGGCTTACGATTCAGTGTACACGGGCTGGGCTTACCCGCCAACAGATTATGCAAAATGGGGCAACCTGGTATATGAATGGGTAAAGCACTGTGTACAACGTTATGGTGAAACGGAAGTAAACAGCTGGTACTGGGAGGTATGGAACGAACCGAATATTGGTTACTGGAAGGGCACACCTACTGAATATTACAAGCTGTATGACTATGCCGCTGATGCTGTGAAAAGAGCTTGCCCCGGAACACGCATTGGCGGACCAACAAGCACCGGCCCCGGCTGGGATAAGGCAGAAAGTTTTTTACAAAACTTTTTAACGCATTGCGCCAGCGAAACGAATGCTGCAACCGGCAAAACAGGCGCCCCACTGGACTATATTTCTTTCCATGCAAAAGGCAGCCCGAAGTTTTTAAATGGCCACGTGCGCATGAACATGGCAACACAGCTTAAGGACATTATAAAAGGCTGCAATGTGGTGCGCAATTCACCCTTCAAAAACTTACCTGTAATCATTGGCGAGTGCGATCCAGAAGGTTGTGCAGCCTGCGGTATGGCAACCAATCCTGAAAATGCATATCGCAATGGAACTATGTACTCAAGTTATACAGCAGCTTCCTTTTCCCGCATTTATGATATAGCTAAATCGACAGGCGTTACCATAGAAGGCGCTGTTAGCTGGTCCTTTGAATTTGAAAACCAGCCCTGGTTTTATGGCTTCCGTGACCTCGCAACCAACGGCGTTGACAAACCTGTTCTTAACGTATTCCGCATGTATGCAATGATGAAAGGTAATCGCCTGAACATAGCCAATACGTCGGCAGTTCCTTTTGACAGCATAGTAAACAACAGCGTACGGGGAACACAAAGGGATCTTGGCGCATTTGCGGCCGGTGACAGCAAAACCACATCCGTTATGATATGGAATTATCATGACGATGATTTGCCCGCGCCGTCACAGAGCCTTACGCTCAACTTTCAACATCTTCCGGCAAAAAAAATAACGGCCCTGCTATACAAGATAGACAGTGCTCGCAGCAATGCTTATGAAGTATGGAAAAAGATGGGTTCTCCCCAGCAGGTGAACGATGCTCAATACAAGCAACTGGAAGCAGCCGGGCAGTTGTACAACGAGACGATGGTAAAAAAGCAAAAGATCACCAATGGTTCATACAACATGAAGATTTTGTTGCCTGCACAAGGAGTTTATCTGGTGCGGGTGTTATATGAGGAGTAGAAGGATGAAAGATCCAATTTCGTCTTCGTTTAAAATCCATTTTCTTTATTGTCAGCAATGGCAATAGATCTTTTTAGGAAGCTATGCTTATTGGCCTGCGATTTTTACAGAAATAAACACCACAATAAACAACGCTGATTTTATTTGCATTTAGCGCTAGCGCAACGATTGTTGAGTCGTCACTACAAGCGCTATTCATTATCACCTTACCAGCAGCGGCTGAATAATTGTTTGCCACAAGCCGTATCCTTCAGCATTCATATGCAGGTTATCATCAGTAAAAAGGCTTTCACGCGGTTCTTTGTTTTCGTTAAGCATGGGGTGATACACGTCAGCATAGCCGGTATTAGGCTGCGTACTCAGGTAAGCTTTAATTACCTCGTTAGCTTTTTCAAATTTCGGCATCAGCAGTCTGCGGCTTGGGCTCGGCTTCATGGAAACGTAAAGGATGGCTACATTCGGTTGTTTATCGCGGATAAGATTAAACAACTTTACAGTTCTGTCCACCACGGTAGCAACACTTACGGTATCGGAAGCTGTAAAATCATTCTCCCCGCAATAAATTACGATCTGCTTTGCTTTGTAAGGGAAAATTATATCGTTGGCATATCCATATACATCCGGCAGGGAAGAACCACCAAAACCGCGATTGATAATTGTATAACCGGGAAAATAATCCTGTACATCTTTCCATTTGGCAAAGGAAGAACTGCCGACAAATAAAATTGAATTCGCAGGCGGCATTTGAATGCTATCCTGCTTTTTAAAGGCATTTATATCCGCCTGGAAAGGTCTCTGCGAGAAGACATAACCAGAAAACAACAGCGTCAGGCAAAAAAACAAAAAGAGGTGCTTACTTAATCGCATGGGTTGTAATTTGATGCTAAAATAATATTAATGTACGATGTACGGTGTACGATGTGAGATGTATGGTATACCATGTGAGGAATGACGACATTTTAAGTACGAATTACGAAGCCCGCCCGCACCGAATGTGCATTCGGAGGGTACGAGGTACAGAGGCCGGGAGTTAGTAGGATGTAAGGTGTTAGATGTACGGTGTACGATGTGAAGCGATGTTTGATGTTAGGGGTACGGTTTACGATGTAGGGAGTTTTTTGAACTCGGATGCCGGAAGCTGAGATGCAAGCGGCGCATGTTGTGCACATATAAATTATCTGAAGGGACGGCCGGCAATAGCATAGGGCAACGCCCTATGAATGATGAACGGGGTACGGTTAGCCAGCCCTGAAGGGGCGTCCAGCATTAGCGTGGGGCAACGCCCTACGTGGGAAGAAAATATGATCAATCAAGCCCTGAAGGGGCGATAGCAACATTCTCAGGACGTTGGGCGTGAGAAAATGATTGACAATAAAAAAAATTGTATTCCAATTTCCCAATTCATGAACAAGCAAAGTTCAGAGCTGTTCGCTCAAAGCTGATAGCCAATAGCTGACAGCTATGAATTATCTTTGCCGCATGGGTCAAAATAAACTTGAAAGGTTTGAGCAAATAAAAGGTTTTGCCAACGTATTGGAGCATCCGGAAAACATGCAGGGCAAATGGAATGATTTTTTCAAAAATGATCGCCCTATTGTATTGGAGCTTGCGTGTGGCAAAGGCGAATATGCACTGGGACTGGGCAGACTATTTCCTGATAAAAATTTCATCGGAGTAGATATTAAAGGAAATCGCATCTGGCGCGGCGCAAAAACAGCATTGGATGAAGGACTTACAAATGTTGCTTTTCTGCGGACACATATCGACCAGATCACCAATTATTTCGCAAAAGATGAAGTGAATGAGATCTGGATCACTTTTCCTGATCCTCAGCTTCGTTTTTCAAAAATGAAAAAGCGATTGACTCACCCTAAATATTTGCGCTTATACAAACACTTCCTTCAGACTGGCGGACGTATTAACCTAAAGACTGACAGTCCCGACCTGTATCACTTTACAAAAACTGTGATCAAATTGTATGAACTGGAATTGCTAACCGATAAAGAGGATGTATACGCGGACGAAAATGTAAGCGATGTTTTGAAGATAAA
Source organism: Danxiaibacter flavus (assembly GCF_041060425.1). Classification (NCBI taxonomy): domain Bacteria; kingdom Pseudomonadati; phylum Bacteroidota; class Chitinophagia; order Chitinophagales; family Chitinophagaceae; genus Danxiaibacter; species Danxiaibacter flavus. The sequence goes on along the minus strand of NZ_JAULBC010000008.1, from coordinate 192,577 downwards.
GACCCATTATGAAAGTTTGGATATTGCGCAAAGTAACCGCATTCACTATTTACAGTTCAGCCTGCCTGCAAACCTGCCACATGAAAAAGATGTCATCTTAAAAGATCAACTCCGTGAGCAAGCCATTGATTGAAAAGAGAGACTACTATTATAATGAAGACGGCATGATGGTGCTCACGCGCCTTTATTTGCTGGAACGGGGATTCTGTTGTGGTAAGGGCTGCACTAATTGTCCCTATCATTATGAAAATGTTCCGGAACCTTTACGAAGCGCATTGGTTGAAGAAGCGCAGCAGAAGAAGGAAGATGGTGCGGAGCTATAAGGGAGTTGTACGTTGTAAGTTTTACGTTATACGTTTAAGCCTGCGGAGATGAACCACAAAGAACACAAAGCAGCACGAAGGTTAAGTACTTAGTAAGCTAAGTCTGTCGAAGGTTTTGTGACCTTATTAGCGCAGCGCTTTCTTTAATTCTTTGTGCTTCGTGGTGTTCTTTGTGTTAGTGGTTCAAAAAATCTTTATGCTTCTTTGTGCCTTTCTGTCTTAGTGGCAAAAGATCCCGTGTTTCTCCGTGTCGCCCTGTCTCCGTGCCCGCCCGTGCCGGATCGGACGGGGTTCAAAAAACTTATCTTTAGAAAATGAAAAAAGCCAAAGCCGCCTCCTCCAAACAATCGCTTCCATCGAAAAACAAAGAAGAACCCTCTTTTTTTGAAGATGTGTGGGATGTTGCGCGGCAAATACCCAAAGGCCGCGTTACAAGCTATGGCGCAATAGCCAATTACCTTGGAACAAAACTCTCCGCAAGAATGGTTGGCTGGGCAATGAATGGCGCTTCATCCGCAAAGCCTAAGGTGCCCGCGCACCGCGTGGTAAACCGCAACGGCATGCTCTCCGGCAAAATGCATTTTAAAACTCCTACGCAAATGCAGGAATTACTCGAGAAAGAAAAAATAAAAGTGGAAGATGATAAGATCGTCGATTTCAGGAAAATTTATTGGGATCCGGCGACAGAACTGCTTTAAGCTATCAGCCATCAGCTATTAGCTGTCAGCTTAAGGTCCATGCTTGCTCCATCACCTGATCCAATTTTGAATATACGCAAGCGCTGGCCGAAACGTACTTCGTACTTCTCACTTTGTACTTGCTTATATCTCGATTAATTTAAAAATATCCTTCTGCCTTACTCCTCTTTCTGTCTGTTGAAGGCTGCAGCATTCAATGTCTTTGTCATGTTCAAAGAAGAGAATATAATCGTTTTCGATCGCTTCTTTAAGAAACTGCTGTTTTTCAGTTAATGTGGTTAATGGAAACATATCATACGCCATAACATAAGGCAAAGGCAGGTGAGCGACAGAAGGCAACAGATCTGCGGCGTACACAAGTGTTTTCCCTTTATAAGCGATCTGCGGAAGCATCATCATATCGGTATGACCATTTACAAATCTCATGGATATGTTATCTGTAAAATGTGTAGAAGCGAGTTTGTCACCACTATCACCTTCCGGCGTTTCAATAAATTTAAGCTGCCCTGCTTCTTGTATTGGTAGAATATTTTCTTTCAGGAACGAAGCCTTTTCACGTGCATTCGGCTCCGTTGCCCATTTCCAGTGGCGTTCATTGCTCCAGTATACTGCATTTTTAAAAGCCGGCACAAGCTTTCCATCAACCCTGTCAACACTACCACCGCAATGATCAAAATGCAGGTGGGTGAGAATGACATCTGTTATATCCTCTTTACTAAAACCATGTTTCTTTAAAGATTTTTCGAGCGTATTGTCACCATGCAGATAATAATGGCTGAAAAATTTTGCATCCTGTTTATCACCGATGCCATTGTCGATCAGCATTAACCTGTTACCATCCTCTATCAGCAGGCAACGCATCGCCCATGTACAAAGATTGTTTTCATCAGAAGGATTAAGCTTGTTCCAGATGGTTTTGGGAACAACGCCAAACATAGCGCCGCCGTCCAGTTTAAACAGTTCCGTGTCGATCGTGTACAATTGCATAATAAAAGGTTTTATGTCAGGGTTGGTTATAATACAGCTTCCTGCACTGCTGCTCTTTTTTCCTGGTTAAATCTCTTTATGGCAAAAAGCATTAATACAAAAGCGATCACAAAGTAAACCATTAATGCCAAAACGGAATTACGCATATTCCCTGCAACAGCTTCAACAAGTCCAAAACTGAATGTACCGATAACAATTGCCAGCTTTTCCGTAACATCATAAAAACTGAAGAAGGAAGCAGTGTCTTTTGTTTCAGGCATCAGCTTTGAATACGTTGAGCGACTTAAAGATTGTATGCCTCCCATCACCAAACCAACTACTCCACCCAAAATATAAAACTGATTGGCACTGCCCTTTTCAATAAAGTAGCCACCGATACATATGCCGATCCAGATAATAATCACAAAAGCCAGCACCGGCAGGTTGCCAAACTTCTCTGAAAGCTTACTCATCATATAAGCACCTGCAATCGCAACAAACTGGATGATCATGATTGTTACGATCAACGTTTGAGATGGCAACTCCAATTCTTTTCCTCCAAAAATTGTAGCCACAAGCATAACGGTTTGCACGCCCATGCTGTAGAAAAAGAAAGAACGCAGAAATCTTTTTAACACCGGCATTTTAACTACCTGGCGATATACCTTCTTCAACTCATTAAACCCATGAGCAACTACAGAACCACTTTTTTCGACAGGGTTAATACGTGATGCAGGCAATCTTGCAAAGGTCACTTGCGCAAAACCGACCCACCAGAGTCCTACAAGGAAAAATGAAATTCTTGATGGAAGGAAATTATCCTTGATGCCAAATAAGTCAGGCTTAAGCACTACAATAAAACAGATTACCTGGAGAATGATGCTGCCAATATATCCTAATGCAAATCCTTTTGCACTAACCCTGTCCTGATCTTTTTCCCCGGCTATTTCAGGCAGGTAAGAGTTGTAAAAAACAAGGCTGCCACAATAACCTACTGCAGCCAGCATAAAGAACAACATACTACCCTCAAGCACATAAGGAGCAAAACCTGCCGCGTGACCTCCAGCATCTTGCTGCGGACCAAAAATGAATAAACCGCAACAGCTAATACTTCCTACGTAGCAAAAGAATTGCATGAACTTTTTCTTGTTGCCTTTATAGTCAGCAATAGATGAGAGTATTGGTGAAAGAAAAACAATGATGAGATAAGCGGCGGAAAGTACATAATCGAACAGTACTGTATTCACTACTTTCTTTCCGAAAAAGCTTACTTCGTGACCGGTGCGGTCGTTGGCCGTGATAGCCGTATAATAAGCAGGGAAGATTGTTGAGGTAATGACAAGATTGTAAGCACTGTTGGCCCAGTCGTACATGGCCCAACCGTTAATAACACGTTTTGAAGCAGTTTGCATAAGTATAGTTTTAGCCGCAGGGGCTCGTGCAAAGATGAAGTTTTTTTTGAACCACGGAGACAGGGCGGCACGGAGAAACACGGTGATTTTTTGCCCCGTCCGATCCGGCACGGGCGGGCACGAAGACGCAAAGGCAGAAAGGAGCACAAAGTTTTTTTGAACCCCGTCCGATCCGGCACGGGCGGGCACGGAGGCACAATCGACACGGAGAAACACGGCGAGCTGTTGCCCCGTCCGATCCGGCACGGGCGGGCACTAAGGCTCAAAAGCGCAAAGAAGCACAAAGATTTTTTGAAACACACGAAGGACACTAAGAAGCACAAAGAATTATTAATTGAAAATTGCCAGTCGAAAATAGCCGCTGCGTGGAACCCTCTGTGGCTCGCTGTGTCTTCTCCTGCCTTTTCTTCGTGTAACAATTACCCTACATTAGTCATAAACTTTACATCCAGGACTATCCTCTTTTCGCTTCAATAAACGTAAAACGTACAACCAGCTTAGAGCTCCGATTCTTACTTTCTTACTGTCTTACGATCTTACTGTCTTCTTAAACCAATTGCAAATCGTGCCCCATAAAATATAATATCAGAATAACTGCTCCGACGATGATGCGGTACCAGCCAAACATCTTAAAGCCGTGTTTGGTCAGATAACCGATGAAGGCACGTATGGCAATGATCGCTACTATAAAACCGACAAGGTTGCCGATGCCAAAAAGTTTCCACTCTTCTGAAGAAAGATGAATGCCTTCTTTATAAAAGTCATACATTTTTTTGGCCGTCGCAGCGAACATGGTTGGTACGGCAAGAAAGAAAGAGAACTCCGCAGCTTGCTTTTTGTTGAGCTTTTGCGTAAGGCCGCCTATGATGGTTGATGCCGAACGTGAAGTACCAGGTATCATTGCCAAACACTGGAACAGTCCAATCACAAATGCATTGTCATATTTAATCTCTTTGTCACGGTTATTTTCTGTCGCCCTGAACCAATTATCAAGCAGGATAAATATTATACCACCAACCAGCAGCATGATGCCAACAGTTAAAACACTCTCGAGTAATGCATCGATCTGATGTGAAAACAAAACACCGAAAACTGCAGCGGGAATGAATGCCACAAAAAGTTTAACGTAGAAATTGACGCTTTGGAAAAAACGTCTGAAGTACAGGACAACAACGGAAAGAATTGTTCCGAATTGAATACCTACCGTAAAGAACTTGGTAAAGTCGCTGTTAGGAACCTTCATCAGCCAGGACGCGATGATCATGTGACCGGTGGATGATACGGGTAAAAATTCTGTAAGACCTTCTACAATTGCAAGGACGATAGCCTGTATAATATTCATACTAAAAATGCTGACTTTAATACAAACAAAAAAGCGGTGCAAGCACCGCTTATCTTAAAGGAAATTCTTTTATTGCTGAACAGCTTTTGGCTTTTTAAATATAGCATAAACCTCAATCAACAGGCCTGCTATAATAAGAATTGGAGCAACAGTGATACGCGTAGCACTGTACACCAGCTTTGGATCAAATGTATTCGGATCCTCATTTTTGCCGCCACTCATTAAAAACATGCCTAGGGCAATAACGGCAGCCCCGATACCCATCCATGTATAATTGTCTTTGGTAAATAAAGGAGCGATTGTTTTTTTATGTTCTGACATTTTTTTAAGTTTTCAGTGCTGCAATATATGTTTTTTTTAAAAGAAGCTATAATAGCCGGAGGAGTTTACCGATTTTTTAAAATGAAAACGTTTTCATTTTATCAAAAAGGCTTACTTTCACTCAATTTTTTGGCTCAGAAACGATTTGCTTTAATTGTATAAATAAACCACTGCATGAAAAAAATCAGCACCGCAGCCTTAGCCTGCCTGCTTACACTTACACTTTTTGCTCAGCAAAAGAGTGATGATATGAAACAGCTTATCGATGACAATATGCGATTTGCTGTTGAGCAATACAAAGTACTGATGAACACCCTGCCACCGGATGTAATGCCCAAAACCTATGATGCCTCTAAAAACCAATTGGTTACAAGTGATACAAAATGGTGGTGCAGCGGCTTCTACCCCGGCACATTGTGGTACCTATATGAGTACACAGGTGATACAGCCATTCGACACGAAGCTGAAAAACGTCTTGGCATATTGGAAAAAGAAAAGCATTATACCGGCAATCACGATCTTGGATTTATGATGTATTGCAGTTTTGGAAACGCCTACCGCCTGACAAACAATCCGGCTTATAAGGATGTGATCCTTACCGCTGCACAATCGCTCACAACGAGATACAGGCCATCCATCAAGTCCATTCAGTCATGGGATTCAAGCAAAAGCTTTCGATGCCCCGTGATAATTGATAATATGATGAATCTTGAGTTATTGGAATGGTCCGGCAGAAATGGTGGCGGCAAAAACCTGGAGAACATTGCAGAAACACATGCCAATACCACCATCAAAAATCATTACAGACCAGACTACAGTTCTTATCACGTGGTTGACTATAACCTGGTAACCGGGCAAGTGGCTGCTAAAAAAACTGCCCAGGGAGCGGCGGACAGCTCTGCGTGGAGCCGCGGTCAGTCGTGGGGCCTTTACGGTTTTACAATGATGTATCGTTTCACCAAAAACAAAACTTACCTGGACCAGGCAAAACATATTGCACATTTCCTGTTGACCAATCCGAATTTGCCTTCAGATCTTATCCCTTACTGGGATTATGACGCTCCCGGAATTCCTGATACATACCGTGATGCTTCTGCAGGTTCCGTTATGGCTTCGGCATTGTTAGAGCTTGGTCAGTACAGCAAGGGTAAAGAAAAAGAAACTTATGTAGCGGCTGCAAAGAAGATCCTTACTGCATTATCATCCTCTGCCTATCGTGCGCAGCCGGGAACAAACGGCGGATTTTTACTGATGCATAGCGTAGGATCAATTCCGCATAAATCAGAAGTTGATGTGCCGCTTACTTACGCCGACTATTATTTTATCGAGGCGTTGGCGAGATATAAGAAATGGTACCTGTAAGCAGATAAATACACCCGGAGAAAATCTTCACTATGTTACGAAGAAAGTTCTTGCACTACTCATCATTGCTTGGTTTGGCCGGAAGTCTGCCCATAACATCATTGCAAGTGGCAAACCGCACCCACGTAAATGGTGAAGTGCAAAGTGACCGCAGCTATTGGACATCATTACTCTATAAAATAGCAGCGCCTGTGCTGAGCAACATGAGCCAAGGGAAACTCAAAAAGAACATGCCTGTTGAATACAGTTCTTCCTGGGATAACAGGAATAAAGATCTGGCCTACATGGAATGTTTTGGCAGGCTTATGTCGGGCCTTGCACCATGGCTTGCATTGGCAGATGACAATTCTCCGGAAGACAAGCAAAGAAAACAACTGCGTGAGTGGGCGTTAAAGAGTTATGCCAATGCGGTAGATCCCGCTTCACCAGATTTTCTTTTGTGGGATAAGGAGGGACAACCATTGGTAGATGCGGCGTTCCTGGCACAAAGCTTTATCCGGGCGCCGGAAGCTTTGTGGCAACCATTGGATAAAAATACCAAAAGCCGTTATATCCAGCAATTCAAAGCGCTGCGCAGAGTATCGCCGCCCTACAATAACTGGATGTTGTTTGCTGCATTGATCGAGACATTTTTGTTATCCATCAATGAGGAATATGATGCTTTTCGTTTACAGATAGCGCTCAACAAAATGAGTGAATGGTATGTTGGTGATGGTTGGTATTCCGACGGCAGCAAATTTCACTTTGATTATTATAACAGTTTTGTTATTCAGCCAATGATGCTGGATATCAGAACGATTCAGCTACAAAAAAATAAATGCAGCAAAGCCGACTACGACCTAACACTGAAGCGTGCACAACGCTACAGTTCTTATATGGAAAGGATGATCTCGCCGGAAGGAACCTTTCCTGTCTTTGGCAGATCCATTACCTATAGAACCGCAATTTTTCAACCACTAGCGCAACTTTGCCTTTTACAGCAATTGCCCGACGGCCTTAGTAACGGACAGATCCGGAATGCAATAACCACCGTTATGAAACGCATGTTTTCTATTGAAGGAAATTTTTCAAAGGAAGGTTGGCTTCAATTAGGCTTTGCAGGCCATCAGCCTGATGTGGCCGATTATTATTTAAATAGTGGAAGTATGTACCTGGCATCAGTTGGCTTTTTGCCCCTGGGACTGCCGGAGAATCATCCGTTTTGGACGGACAACGCGGAAGACTGGACCTCCAAAAAAGCCTGGAACGGCCAGCCATTTAAAAAGGATTATGCAGTTGATTATTGATAAAATTTTGATTGATTAAACACATTGACTATGAACGTATCATTCGACAACAGGTTTGCAAGCAGCCCCGATGAAGTGATGAACCTGGACACTACCCGGTTAAGAAAAAAGTTTTTAATAGAAAAGATCTTCGAAGCTGATGTATTTCACTTTACACTTACACACTACGACCGCTTTATAGCAGGTGGTGCAATGCCGGTAAAAGAAACACTTGCGCTGCCAAATCCCGACAGCCTTAAAGCGCCTTATTTCCTTGACAGAAGAGAAATGGGCATTATCAATGTTGGAGGAACAGGAACAGTTACCGCCGATGGAAACAGTTTCACCCTGCAATACAAAGAGGCATTGTACATAAGCAAAGGAACAAAAGAAGTAACCTTCGCATCCGCAGACGCCAATGCTCCGGCAAAATTTTATATTAACTCAACACCTGCACATCATGAGTATCCGACACGCAAAGTTTCAAAAGATGATGCGGAAAAGGTAACACTCGGGGCTCTTGAACAATCCAATCACAGAACAATCAATAAATTGCTTGTCAACAGTGTATTACCAACCTGCCAGCTCCAAATGGGATTAACAGAGTTGCAACCGGGCAGTGTATGGAACACAATGCCTGCGCATACACACGACAGAAGAATGGAAGTGTACTTTTATTTCCAGGTTCCTGAAGGACAAAGTGTTTGTCACTTTATGGGACAGCCGCAAGAGACAAGACATATCTGGATGCAAAATGAACAGGCCGTAATCTCGCCAGACTGGTCCATACACTCCGGCGCAGGCACGTCCAACTACAGCTTTATCTGGGGAATGGCCGGTGAGAATATGGATTATGGAGATATGGATCATTGTAAGATTACGGAACTGAGGTAAGGGTGTGTGAATGTACGATGTTCGATTTTAGATGCCTGCCCGTACCGGCGGCACGTTCGGGCGGGTACGATGTGATTGGAGGCCTGAGGTGTGAGGTTTGAGGCGTAAGGAAGCAACATGCATGGTTTAAGTACGAACTACGAAGTACGAGGTACGGAAGCCGGAGAGATGGTAAGCATGATTAGAATGTACGATGTTAGATGTGTGATGTACGATGTAGGGAATACGTAAGCATGTACGATGTACGGTTTTAGATGCCTGCCCGTACCGGCGGCACGTTCGGGCGGGTACGATGTGATTGGAGGCCTGAGGTGTGAGGTTTGAGGCGTAAGGAAGCAACATGCATGGTTTAAGTACGAACTACGAAGTACGAGGTACGGAAGCCGGAGAGATGGTAAGCATGATGAGAATGTACGATGCTAGATGTGTGATGTACGATATGGGAGGAGGCGCGAGAATGTACGATGTACGATTTTAGATGCCTGCCCGTACCGGCGGCACGTTCGGGCGGGTACGGTGTGAGCGAAGGGGCGAGGATTAAGGTTTGAGGCGTAAGGAAGCAACATGCATGGTTTAAGTACGAATTACGAAGTACGAGGTACGGAAGCCGGGGAGATGGTAAGCGTGATGAGAATGTACGATGGAGTGAAGGCGTAAGGGTGTAACGCATAGGTTTAATTACGAATTACGAGGTACGATTTTAGATGCCTGCCCGTACCGGCGGTACGTTCGGGCGGGTACGATGTGCGAGAAGGCGTGAGAATGTACGATGAGAATGGAGGTGTGAGGCGTAAGGTTTGAGGCGTAAGAAGGTAATTTCCATGGTTTAAGTACAAATTACGAAATAACCGCACTTCGACTGAGGCTGAAGGCCTCATAGCACTAGCCCAGGGCAACGCCCTGGCGAAAAATAGAAAATGGGGATCAAGCCCTGAAAGGACGAAAGCAAACAAGTTCACCAGGTTCCAAATTAATTGATAATCATTCGATATTCAACAAGCTGAAAGCTAATAGCTGACAGCTCATAGCCTTTTATTATGAACAAACTATTTCTTTCACTATTGACTTTCTTATGGATGGGCACAAATGCGCAATCCGTTGGTGTGACTATTACCAATAACAGTCAACTGGATTATTCGGATTATGTAATTGAAGTGCCGTGGAAAGACATTGTCGCCAAATGGCCATCAATAGATACCGCGGACTTTAAGGTGATTGATTCAAAAACACAACAGGAAATAACATTCCAGTTGGAATACGCAGGTAACCCAACAATACAAAATCTGCTCTTGCAGGTATCAATCCCGGCAAACAAAACCCGGTCATTCAAACTGGTAAAGGGAAAACATGCTTTTTCCCCGCCAAAAACATTTTGCCGTTATGTGCCCGAAAGAAAAGATGATTTTGCCTGGGAAAATGACAAGATCGCTTTTCGCATGTATGGCAAAGCATTAGAAGGAAGCAATGAAGATGCATATGGTCTTGATGTATGGGTGAAAAGCACCGACAAACTGGTTGTAGATGACCGCTACAAAAAAAATGATTATCATAAAGATCATGGTGATGGACTTGATTATTACCAGGTAGGCTATACACTTGGAGCCGGAAACATAGCTCCCTACGTTAATGACTCCGTTTACTATTCCAAAAATTATCACAGATTCAAAGTATTGGATAATGGTCCACTTCGCTCCTCATTTCAACTGATCTATGATGAATGGAATGTTGACGGCAAGCCGGTATCCGTTATCAAAACGATATCGATAGATGCAGGTTCACAATTAAACAGGGTAACAGCTGCATATAATCACACTTCTGATGCTGCTTTACCCGTCGCAACAGGTCTTGCGAAGCGTAAAGACCCGGGCGTTTTGTTTTTAAATGAACAGAATGGCATTTCAGCGTACTGGGAACCGCAGCATGGCAATGATGGTGTTACAGGCGTAGCAACAATCCACCTCCAGCCAATCAGACAAATGCTGGTAACTAAAGAGCAGGTTTTGACCATCACAACCACCGATGCGCAAAAATCAATTACATATTTTACCGGTGCGGTCTGGAACAAAGCAAACAGAATAACATCTGCACACCAGTGGTTCGAGTACGTACAACATTTTCAGCAGAAGTTAAAGCAGCCATTGATCATAACAGTACAATAGTCCTGTAAAACATTTTCAAACTTTAGAATAACAATTCATGTCAATACTATCTTACTTTTCTCTGAATAATAAGATTGCCTTGGTAACAGGTTGCAGTCGCGGAATAGGCAAAGCCATGGCCGAAGCTCTGGCCGAGGCAGGTGCAGACATCATAGGTGTTTCGGCATCTTTAAAACCCGGAAGCGATGTAGAAGAAAATGTAAAAAAAGCCGGAAGAAGCTTCTATCCTTATCAATGCAATTTTTCTGACCGCCAGTCGTTATACGACTTCATACTTCTTGTAAAGAAAGAACATCCGCAAATTGATATTCTTGTCAACAATGCAGGCAATATTTTAAGAAAACCAGCCGCTGAACATCCGGATGAATATTGGGATGAGATCATTGCCATCAATCAGACTTCGCAATTTATTTTGACACGCGAGATTGGAAAAGACATGATACAGCGAGGATCCGGAAAGATCATATTTACGGCATCTTTATTAACATTCCAGGGCGGCATTAATGTTCCGGGATATGCAGCCAGCAAAGGAGCAGTGGGATCACTGGTAAAGGCGTTTGCGAATGAATGGGCGTCCAAAGGTGTAAATGTAAATGCCATTGCACCAGGATATATCGCGACAGACAACACCAGTGCATTGCGCGGTGATGAAAACAGGAGCAAATCAATCCTTGACAGAATACCAGCCGCAAGATGGGGCGAGCCTCAGGACTTTAAAGGACCAGTTGTCTTCCTGGCATCGTCTGCATCTGATTATGTTCACGGCACTATTTTGACTGTTGATGGCGGATGGATGGGCAGATAGCTGACCGCAACCTGCATTTACCTGATCACAAATTAGCCCCCGTATTTTAAGAATGCATCAAGTGCATCTTTTTGTGTCAGTACTTCCAGTTCAACATCATAAATATTGCTTTCGCCAGGCTCAATGAAGATAAGCGTATTGTTTGCCCTCGCTGCAGCTTGTCCTATCGGCGGATGGGTTGCCGGCTCGATGCCAGTCACATACTCCCCTTCTCCCCAATGCTGCCAATTGATTAACCAGGGCAGTTGTTCCTTTTTGAAACGGAAAGCCAGTGCAATACCAATGTCTGCGTTATGAAGTCCGCAGGTTGCCATACCCTTATCATCTGCTTCTATATCAATAAAGGCGACTTCTTCTCCGGTGCCATTGTGCATTTTTAACGGCGGGGGACATTTACGGAAGTTATGTTGATCATTGAAGATCTTATATTCCAGGTTCTTGTGCCTGGTTTGCCATTGTCCTTTCCACACAATATCCGCGCCCTCATCAGCCAACGGATAACCCAGATTGAAATGATACAATAACATATGCGGCGCGGGCGTGTTTCCCCGGTTGATCACTTCATCACGAATGCGAATGGTGGTTTCACCCAGCGTACTGGAAATTGTCCTTCGCAATTCAAGCGTTGGTCCAAACACTTTTGTTTGCAGCATGCTTGCTGTTATGCTCATTTCCAATTGTCCTGCAGCAATATCCGGTTGTATGATAGAAATGACTTCAGCCGGCGTATTACCGATCTCTCCATGCAGACCTCTTTCACCATAATCGTCTTTTTCCGGACCACCGACGTGTGATAAGCCACATGTAGTGAGTAGTCCCCCAGTAAAAGTTTTCAGCCAGTCGAGTCCGTGATAAATAAAAGGATGAGGAGGTGTTACACCTGTATGACTTACCCAGGCGAGGCCATGTTGGTTATAAAACGCATCGGCAATATCAAGCCCTCTGTCTAATAAAATTTTGTAACGCAGACCGCTGCCGGTATTGATCCATGCGATACGGCTTCCTCGTCCGAGACCATTGTCCAGAACTGAAGTCTCAATTCCTCCAAGTTGCGACACATGAGATACTTTATTGTGCCATTTCTGCTGCGAAGCGTTTGAATTGCTCATAAGAGTGCCCGGCTTTTATCGTTAGGTATAATGTGAACATCTAAAATAATCAAATTGTGCAAACGATTTGCATTTCAGGACAGTACGGGATGGAGGGAGGGAAGCTGAAAGCTTAAAGCCTAAAGCTTAGAACTGGTGATACGTTGTAAGTTGTACGTTATACGTTTATTGGAGCGAAGGGAGGGAGAAGCTGAAAGCTTAAAGCTTAAAGCTGAGAACTAGTGATGTGTTGTAAGTTTTACGTTATACGCTTATTGGAGCAAATGGACTGAAAAGTCCTGGATGTAAAGCGTACCATTAATGTAGAGTTATTGTTACACAGAGAAGAGGCAGGAGAAGACACGGAGAACACGGAGTTCTGCGTCTTCCGATCATTTCCAATTTTCAATTCTCCCCGCCTGAATGATTTTAGTCGGGCAGGCACTATCAATTAAAAGCCTTTGTGTTTCTTTGCGCCTTCGAGTCTTCGCGGCAAAAAAACCGCCGTGTCACACCGTGTCGTTATGTCTCCGTGGTTTCTAAAAACAAAAACTCCCGCCATGACTAGCGGGAGAAAATTAACAAAAAAGTACCTCTTTTTTAATGCAAGGTACTTTTCTGTTGTGCCGATTTATTTACCCCAAACAGCCCATTTAGCTGTCCAGTCGTTAGATGCATCAATAGCACCAACGTAAGTTGTTTTATCGAAGAATGCGTTATCCAATCCACCAAAATCAAACTTACCTGCAGTTGTTAAAGCCGGAGAACCGGTAGCAGGCTTAATGTTTGGAGCGGCGTTGTTATATGGATCAGTCAATTTAATATCTGCACCGTTTGCATAGTAAACGCTCTTGTCGTTACCAGTTACTTTTGCAGCAAGGCTTGCTGAATCAAACAATTTAGGACTGCTAACCAGTTTATCAACCTGGAAAGGTTTGCCATATGCATTCAAAAAGCTGTTGTAGAACCTGCTGATATCCTGTTTGTAGTAAGAAGCTGTAGAATCGTCATCGATATCTAAACCAGCTCTCTGGCCACCAATTACGATTGAGTTAGCAAGAACAAATTTAGAACCTCTTCTCCAACGCATGCCGTAACCGTAGTCAGCGCTTACACCGGTAGCGTTGTTAGGACCAACCGCTGTGAAGTTTGACAATACAGGAGAAGTGATAGGAGCCTTTGTCCACAAGAAACCGTTTGAAGGGTTTACGTTATCAACTTCAAAGTTGTTAGAGATATCGCCGCTTGTTCCTTTGTTATCAGTAAACTTAGGGTCTTTGATTGAAATAGCGTACTGGATCATACCTCTGTAACCGTCGTCCATATCAAAATCATCATCAGCACAATTGTAAGCAATCAGGTGTTTGCAGTTAACCGTACCGCCGAAGAATTCAAAAGCGTCATCCAAACCACGTACAACCTGTACGTAATCGATAGTTGTACCAGAACCTACAGCGTAAAGAGAAAGACCATTGATCTCATCACCGGGGTTTACTGCTTTACCTGCATATTCAATTCTAACATATTTCATTACACCAGAATTGTCTGCATCATTCGTTCCGCCAAACACGCTGAACTGGGCATCAACACCACCTTCAATTACTGAGTGGTTGGTGTTACCTTTCGCCTGACCAACAAGTACCACACCACCTAAATCACCAGGCTGAGGAGTTGTTTCATTAGAAGTAAACACGATAGGCTCATCTGCTGTACCCTGTGCAAGAATTTTGGCAGTTCTGTAGATAACCAATACGCCAGCAGAGTCTTTGTTAGAAACGATTTTCGTTCCCGGATCTATTGTGATTGTTGCATTGTTAGTTACATAAACGTATCCGCGTAGGCGATAAGTTTTGTCTTTTGTCCAGTGTTGATCTGATGTGATAATACCGCGGACATCAAGATTTTTAGCGGTATCCACAGGCGTTGGAGGTGTCGGGTTGGGATCCGACTGACTGTCACTTTTCTTACATGCTGTACCGGCAATAAGGGCACCGAGTACAAGTGTAAAAGCAATTCTTTTCATAGTGTGTTTTGTAAATTATTAATTTTCGGCAAATCTATCCGCGCCGTATTAACGGCATGTTACCCACAGGTTACCAAATCATTATCTGCCAAAGTTGTAACGAATTGCGAGTGTTGATGTAGTACCGTATTTATAAGCGTAAATAATTTTATCTGTAGATGGATTGTAACCGGTATTTGAGGTACCAGACTCAAACTTGTAATACCACTGATTGGCCTGTGCAAGAAGATCACTCACGGTAAGTTTGATCTCTAACTTGCTGCCATAGAACTTCTTTGTCAGCTGAAGATCTATCACATCCCTTGGCTTCTCGAAGATATTTTTACCGGCATCACTAACAGCTCTGAAACGAAGTCTTGGCCCAATCCTGTTATATAATGCATTCACTACAAAATCATCATTCTTTGTACTATAAGTAATGCCTCCATTAACAAGATATGGCGACTGCCCTTGTAATGGACTGTTAACTGTCATTGTACTGAACTTAACAGAACCTCTTATATACGCCGCATTAGCATAGAACGTGAAATGGTCCAAAATGCTACTTCCAAAAAAATCAAGTTTCTTTCTCAACTCTAATTCTGTTCCGTAGATGTATGCGTTGTTGGCGTTGGCGTAAGACAGCACATCGTTACCCTGGTTTGTTTGTTCGATAGGTTTATCAAAGTATTTATAGAATGCACTTATCGAAACAATGTCACCTGCTGAAGGGAACCACTCATACCTTAAGTCAGCATTTGTGTTCTTTGATCTGACAAGGTTTGGATTACCTGTGATGGAAAGATTGTTATCATAATCATACACGCTGTAAGAAGCCAGCTCTCTAAACTCAGGCCTGTTTACAGCCTCTGAAGCAGCCAGACGAAGATTGGATTTGTTATTCAACGCAAACGTGAACAGGAAGGATGGCAATACATCCAGGTTACTTACATTCACATCAGCTTTATTAAGCGCTATAAGTTTTTGTGAATAATTCTCCACTCTCGCACCCCAGGTCAACTTAACCCTGTCGGAAAATTTATTGTCCAGCATAATGTAGCCGGCATTCAGCAAAGCATGCGCATTATAATCTGTTGAGTTCGTGCCTATGTTAGCTACAGTAAGATTATATTTCTCAATGTTTTCAGGACTGAATATATTGTTGAACGTTGTCTCTTTTGTTTCATTGATCTTCACATTGGTTGTAAAGCCTGCATAACCCAATGCATCTACTTCAACATTTCTGTCGCGATAGTAGTTGGCAGAACCCATTTTAAGTTTTTGTGTTTGTCCCAGCCATCTGAACTGCTTGGTAACATTCACGTTTGCTCCGTAGATGTACTCCTGCAGGTAAGAATAAACACGGCCCGCGTTGCGGATCTCCGGAGAGTTTTCGTTAGAAAGACTTAAATAATAATTATCCTTGATTCCTTCGGGAGATCTGAAAGCGAGAATACGCTGATCAGGTTGCCATCTGTATGTATAACCGAATGAACCGTTCCAGTCAACTGTCCAACCGCTGTTAAGACTGTGCGTACCTTCCAGTGAAGAGTTTACGATACCGTTTCCTGTAGCTTCACTGTTATTACTTTTAATATAGAACGGATCAAAATTCAGCTTGTTAACTCCTTCACGAATGCCGGCAGTCTTAACAAAGTCGTTATTGAAGAGGTTCTTAAGAGAAATTTTGCTGCGGCCGTAAGCATAGGTAACATTCAACAATGCAGACAGGTTATTTCTTACATCGTAATTGTTGGTATTATATTGATAGGTATAATCCTGATCTGCCTGTGTCTGGTAGTCTGTTCTTACTCTGTCTGAAACTCTTCTGCCCTCGTTGTAGCTAATGGCATAGATGTAGCCAAGCTTTTTATTCTCTTTCAGGATTTTGGTATTACCGCCCGTATAGGAGAAACCAAAGTTGGGAAGGCTTTGATATGCCGCTTCCGTACCAAATGTGTTGGGAAACTGCTTTGTGATGGCATTCTTTTGATCGTTAGGCAAATTGATAAAGCTTGCTCCCCTGTGCCTGTAGTAAGAACCCGGCATAAGACGGGAATCATCGAAGAAACCTAACCAATCCAATGAACCCTTGGGGTAACTGTTGTAAAAGTTCTTGAAAGTAGTTAATGAGTTAAAACCTATTGATACTGATAATTCACTGATGGGCTTAGCAGGATAATCCTTCGTTGTTATTTTAATGGCACCACCGGAAAAATCACCTGGCAAATCAGGCAACGGCGATTTGTAAATAACGAGATTATCAATCAGTGAAGAAGGAATGATATCAAAAGAAAAAGCTTTCTTGTCAGGTTCTGTACTGGGCAGGATGGAGTTGTTCAACAAGGCAACATTGTATCTCTCATTCAATCCCCTGATAACAACGAATTTGTTATCCTGAACAGAAGCACCACTTACACGTTTCAATACTTCACCGGTGCTCTTATCCGGAGAGCGTTTAATGATTTCAGAGGAAATGCCATCCGAAATAGAAGAACTGTTTTTCTGCGCAAGGTATAATGAGGCTGCAGTCTCTTTTCTCGCGCTGGATGTAACTACCACTGCCTGCAACTGATTATTACTTCTTTTCAGCAAAATGTCGCCTAACGTGCCAGACTTTATGTTATCCTGGCTTATTTCATTAATTGCTTTTGATGCGTACCCTATGCTGGATACGGTCAAAGTGTAATTTTTCCCTTGTTCTATATTAATAAAGAATCTTCCCTCAACATCTGTTCTCACACCTTTCTTAGTTTCTGTAACTACAATGGAAGCTCCAACTACGGGCGACCCGTTTTCTTCATCAACCACTTTACCTGATAATCTCAAGGCCTGTGCAGATAGTTGTGTAAAACTCAATAACAATACAATAAGGGGTATTAACCGGATGTTTCTCACGTAAAAAATTTTGGGGCGAAATTCTTATCCGTGCATTAACAAATTGTTACGTGGCTATTACTTGATTGTTATGAAATGGGGGGTGAGGGATGAGGCATGAAGTATCAGGTTTCAGGTTTCAGGTTTCCAGGTTTCAGCGATTTGAGATTTGAGATTTGAAATTTGAGGATTCAGGGCGAGACTCTTTAGCTATTATTTGCAGCTCAGGTGTTTTAGATATTCTTATTCTCTTCTTCTTTTACATTCTTACACGTCTTACAGTCTCACGCGTCTTACGGTCTTACACGTCTTACGATCTTACTGTCTTACTCTCTTACTGTCTTCTAAATGATGTCTTTTACCTCCTCCTCCACAGCCTCCGTCTTCAGTGCCAGCATCCGGCTTGTCCAGTTACGGATATCGTTGCAGAGTTTTTCATCTTTGGCGAGCGATTGACCGTAGGAAGGGATCATTTCCTTCAATTTAGCTAGCCAGGCCTCGCTGTTTATTCTATCGGGAAAACAGCGCTTTAATAAATCAAGCATTATTGATACAGCCGTTGAGGCTCCGGGAGAAGCACCCAGTAATGCAGCGATTGTTCCGTCGGATGAACTCACCACTTCAGTGCCAAATTCAAGCACACCGCCTTCTTCCTCATCTTTTTTAATTACCTGCACACGCTGGCCGGCAATTTCAAGATGCCAGTCTTCCATCTTCGCTTCCGGATAAAACTCGCGCAACGCGGCCAGCCTGTCTTCCGGTGATTGACGCACCTGCTCAATCAGGTAACGCGTAAGTGGTATGTTATGCATGCCTGCCCCGAGCATTGCTTTAATATTGCTGAATTTGATGGATTTGATCAGATCGAAGAATGATCCATTCTTCAAAAATTTGGTTGAAAATCCGGCATACGGTCCAAACAACAATGCCTTACGACCATTAATGATGCGCGTATCCAGGTGAGGGACAGACATTGGCGGAGCTCCCACAGAAGCTTTGCCATACACTTTTGCGTGATGCTGTTCAATAACATCTACATTGGAACATTTAAGCCACTGGCCGCTAACAGGAAATCCTCCAAAACCCTTTCCTTCCGGAATACCGGATTTAAGCAACAGCGGAAGCGAACCGCCTCCTGCGCCGATAAACACAAACCGGCCCTGAACAACACGCTTATGCCCGTTAGACGTATCCTTTACCTTTATGCACCATTCGTTATTTTTTGCACGATAAATATCTTTAACCTCATGGTTGAAATGCAGGGCAAAACCACCTCTCTTCTTGAGTTGATGAAACAGGATCCGCGTAAGATTGCCGAAATTAACATCCGTTCCCATTTCCATGCAGGTGGCAGCAAGCCTTTCATCATCACCGCGCCCTTCCATCATTAAAGGAATCCATTTTTTTAACCGGTCATGATCTTCAGTATAGGCCATGCCCTTGAAAAGATGGCATTTGGTCAGGGCCTCATATCGCTTACGCAGGTATTCAATATTTTTTTCACCCCACACAAAACTCATGTGTGGAATATTTTGGATAAAATCGCCCGGCGTGGCAATCATTTTCTTTTGAACCAGATAGGACCAGAATTGCCTGGAAACTTCAAAAGCTTCAGCAATTTTAACGGCTTTGGCAGTATCAATGCTTCCGTCAGCTTTCTCAGGTGTGTAATTTAATTCACAGAAGGCGGAATGCCCTGTACCAGCATTGTTCCACGCATCTGAGCTTTCTGCTGCGGCTACATCCAATCGTTCAAAAACATCAATTTTTATTCCCGGCTGTAGTTCCTTCGCCAATATGGCAAGGGTAGCACTCATTATTCCCGCACCAATAAGTATTATTTGCGGCTCTATTTTTGCGGAATTGTATGCTGTGTCCATAATTATCTAACAAGCAGCTAAAACCAAGCCATGGTTCGAACGCTGTTTATATTGCAACAAATAATTATTTATTTTAAAAATTAACATACGTTGATCGCTAATCTTTATACTTACCGATGATACTTATTGTTGACGATAAACAAGAAAATATATTTTCTTTAAAATCAATCCTGGCATTACACAACTTTCCATCAGATACAGCTTTAAGTGGTGAAGAGGCTCTAAAAAAAGTTCTTAAGAACCAATATGCGCTTATCATTCTCGACGTTCAGATGCCTGGCATGGATGGTTTTGAGGTGGCAGAAACTATTTCCGGCTACAGTAAGTCGAAGGATATCCCGATCATTTTTCTTTCCGCAGTCAACACCGATAAAAAATTCATCACCAAAGGTTATACTTCCGGAGGTATAGACTATATCATAAAACCCATCGATCCGGACATATTGCTGCTTAAAGTAAAAACGTTTTACCGGCTGTATGAACAAAAGCGGCAGTTGAACGAAATGCAGAATAATCTTAGAGACGAGATTGAGTTCAGGAAAAAGGCCGAATCAGAGATGAATGAAAAAGCGAAGGAAATGAAATCCATTCTTGAATCAATACCCCAAATTGCATTCACTACTAAATCCGATGGCACGCTTGAATACAACAACAGCCAATGGCTGAACTATTCGCTTTCAGAAAAAGAATTTCCTGTCGCACATCCCGATGATGGTAATATCCAGGATGAAATAGAAAGAACAGTAAAAAGCGGCAAGCCGCTGGAAATGGAGGTACGTGTAAAAATGCGCGATAAAAATGATTATCGCTATCATCTGCTGCGGGTACTGCCGGTAAAAGAAGCCAATAACATTGTGAAATGGGTTGGAACGTTTACAGATATTGAAGATCAAAAACAGGCGGTTAAGAAAAAAGATGAATTTATCAGTATAGCCAGTCACGAACTAAAAACACCGCTAACAAGCATTAAGGGTTATATACAATTGCTCGATCAAAGCGTAGATGGAAACAGTTCAGCGAAAACATATATAGACCGCACCCTGAACCAAATAAAAAAACTGAATAACCTGGTAGTTGATCTGCTTGACATTTCAAAAATTGAGAGCGGCAAGCTGAAATACAATATGCAGGAATTCAATTGTGAAAGTATGCTGACGAACGCCATTGAAATGATGCGGCAAACGCACCCTGATTACCACATCCATCGGAGGGGCAATGCGAACAGGTTTATTTATGGAGACGAAATGCGGCTTGAGCAGGTTGTATTAAACTTCCTTGCAAACGCTGTTAAATACTCCCCTGTAAACAAAGAAATTCTTGTTGAGGTGGCAACTACTAAAAATCAAATCAAGATCTTCATACGGGATCATGGCATCGGCGTTTCTGAGGAAGATCAACAAAATATATTTAAAAAGTTTTATAGAGTAGAGAAAACTGTCGGTAATTTTCAGGGGCTAGGAATAGGATTATATATCTGCGCCGAAATTCTTGAAAGACATCATTTTGAATACGGTGTTGATAGCACACTGGGGGAAGGCTCATCCTTCCATTTTACTATTCCGTTATATAATTACCTGGCTGGAAAAACACAACCTTAATATTTATGAAAAACGATTTCAAAAGGAATTTACAGATAGGATTTGGTTTGTCTCTCTTTCTTTTAATTATCAGCTCAACGGCTTCATATATTTCTATAAAAAATTTTACCAGTACCGCAGAATTGGTAAACCACACGGAAAAAGTTATACAAGAAACCCAGAACATTCTCACCAATATGAAGGATGCGGAAACTGGTCAACGTGGTTACCTGATAACGCATAATACTGAATTTCTTGAACCTTACAACGGAGCGTATGGAAGAGTCAGAGCAGCCATTGATAATTTCAAGCAATTAACGCTGGACAACCCCGCCCAACAGATTAATGCAAACAAAGTCAACTCAATTGTTTCCAAACGGTTTAAGATCATGCAGCAAACAATTGATGACGAAAAAGCAAACAAGGCTCCGGATTTTTCAAAATTGCGTGAAGGGAAAGAATCAATGGATGAGATGCAGATCCTTGTAAAAAACATGCAGGATAATGAACGCAGGCTGTTGACCGAAAGAACGGATAAAATGAACCGCCTGTCGTTCTTCACGCCCATGCTGATTGTTATTGCGGCATTGTTATCCATCGTTATTACAGTGTTCTTTTACAAAAGAGTGAGTGATGATTATGAAGAAAAAACCCTGCTAAATAATGAACTCAATAAGAAAGAAAAAGAAATTTACGATAGGATAACCATTATAGAAAACATTGCGCAAAACATCTCCAACGGAGACTTCAGCCTTCGTTTAAATGCCTCAGAAAAAGACAACCTTGGTAGCCTTGCCGGATCGCTCAACAAGATGGCAGCTTCTCTTCAATGTTCTTTCGACACCATATCCGAGAATGAGTGGCTTGAAAAAGGAATTGCACGGCTGAATGAAAGAATGGTTGGCGAACAGGGCCTGGATGAACTGTGTTATGATGTTATTGATTTTATCTGCACTTATACAAACAGCCAGATCGGTATTTTGTATATGCTTCAGGACAATATGTTGATTTATAGAAACAGTTATGGCTTCAGACCCGAACCAGAGAAAGAAACGCTAAAATCCGGAGAAGGCCTGTTGTGGCAAAGCATTTCAAGTAAGAAAGAAATATTGCTGCAGAACGTAAATGAAGATCTGTATATCAACACCGGTGCTATAAACATTCGTCCCAAAAGCATCCTGGCATTTCCAATTTATTTCGAAAGAAGAATAATTGGCGCGATAGAACTCGGCTCGCTCGATGATTTTTCCGGAACAGACATTGATTTTTTGCACCGCAGTTCCGAAAACATTGGTATTGCTTTAAATACTGCCTTAAACAGGTTAAGATTAAAAGAACTACTGGAAGAAACTCAGGCACAGGCAGAAGAACTTCAGTCACAACATTCAGAGATGGAAAATCTGAATACCGAGCTGGAAGCACAGGCCGAGAAACTTCAAACATCGGAAGAGGAATTGAAAGTACAACAGGAAGAACTACAGGAAACAAACCAGGAGCTGGAAGAAAGATCACGTTTGCTGGAAGAAAAAAATCACCTGATTGTTATCCGCAATCTCGAAATACAAAAGAAAGCAGAAGAACTCGCGCTGAATGCACGGTACAAATCAGAATTTCTTGCCAACATGTCACATGAGCTGCGGACACCGCTAAACTCAATTCTTTTGCTATCGCGTCTGCTTGTGGAAAACAGTGATCAGAATTTATTGTCGGATCAGGTTGAATATGCACGTGTTATACAAAGCTCGGGTAAAGGATTGCTCCAGTTAATAGACGAGATCCTCGATCTGTCAAAGATCGAATCAGGCAAAATGGAACTGGAATATGAACATATTTCTTTGGAAGAAATTACCAACACGCTGAAAATGTTGTTCCAGCCACTTGCCAGGGAAAAGAATGTTGACTTTATCGTTAATATCAGCAAGGAGTTACCGGCGCATATCGAAAGCGACAGGATGCGTGTGGATCAGATCCTGAAAAACCTTATCTCAAATTCTTTAAAGTTTACGCATGCCGGCCACATAACGCTTTCCCTTCAACCATCACAACAGGGAGGGTATATTGATTTCACAGTAGAAGATACCGGCATTGGCATTGCCAAAGAAAAACAGCAGCTTGTATTTGAAGCATTTCAACAGGCTGATGGATCAACAAAAAGAAAATATGGCGGCACAGGCCTGGGCTTGTCTATCAGCCGCCAGTTAGCCATATTGCTTTCCGGCGATATAAGCCTTGAAAGCGAACCGGGAAAGGGAAGCACATTTACATTAAGTATACCAATGAACAAAAACGTTGCAGCGGTTAAGAGTGCGGCGGGTCAGGATATTTTAAGCACTGATGAAGAAGTTGCAGACATGGATGAATATTATGAACCGGAAACTGAAAGGCAAACAGCAACTTTATTAAACTATACAACATCTGTAATACCTGAAGAAATACCGGACGACAGAGGAGGTATTACAACATTGGATAAAGCAATACTGATTGTAGAAGATGATACGGCTTTTGCCAAGATATTGCTGGATTTCACCAGGCAAAAAGGATATAAAGGCATTGTAACAGTTAGAGGGGATGAAGCTATTGAGCTGGCCAGGACTTTCAAGCCTATCGGCATCCTGCTGGATATCCAGTTACCGGTAAAGGATGGCTTGCAAGTGATAGATGAATTGAAAAAAGATATTCACACAAGACATATTCCCGTGCACATGCTGTCTTCATTTGAACAGAAAAAAGAAAGCCTGATGCGCGGTGCGGTTGATTTTATTACGAAGCCTGTTGATTATGAAAAGATGGGACACATTTTTGAAAAGCTGGAATATGTAATAAAGAAAGACGCCAAGAAGGTTATTATTGTTGAAGACAATGCCAAACATGCAAAGGCGCTTTCTTATTTCCTTTCAACCTATGACGTAAATTCGGAGATATCTACCGACATCAGCGGAAGCATGCAGGCATTAAAGAAGAAAGAAATTGACTGTGTAATTCTTGATATGGGCATTCCTGATTCAAAAGCATACGAAACGCTTGATGCCGTTAAACGCAATGCAGACCTGGATAATGTGCCGGTGATTATCTTTACAGGAAAAAGTTTATCCAAATCTGAAGAGTCACGCATCAGGCAATATGCAGATTCGATCGTTGTTAAAACTGCACATTCCTATCAGCGCATTCTGGATGAAGTTTCACTGTTCCTTCATCTTATGGAAGAACAAAAACACAGTGCAAGAATAAGTAAGAAACTGGGATCGCTGGATGATGTGCTGAAAAATAAAAAAGTACTGGTTGCTGATGATGATGTAAGAAATATTTTTTCGCTAACAAAGGCGCTCGAAAAACATAAAATGCAGACAATTTCGGCAATGGATGGTAAGGAAGCATTACAGGCTTTGCAGGAAAACGCAGACATAGATATTATACTGATGGATATTATGATGCCTGAAATGGACGGTTTTGAAACCATTACGCAGATCAGGAAAAACGGGAGCTGGAAAAAAATTCCGATAATAGCCGTAACGGCAAAAGCCATGATGGGAGACCGTGAAAAATGTATACAGGTGGGTGCGTCTGACTATATTTCAAAGCCGGTTGATACCGATCAGCTTATTTCGTTGCTGCGCATATGGCTATATGAAAAATAATACGCTAAAGATTATACTGCTTAACCTTATTTCTGTTTAATATGAAAGTTTTGGAGCTAAGCAACAAAAACGAAAAAGCAAATGTTGGTTATATGAGTAAAAAAATACTGATCATAGATGATGACAGTAAAAACATCTTTGCCTTGAATGCAACTTTAAAAACAAAGGGTTATCAATGCCTGGCGGCTGCCAGTGCACAGGATGGGATTATTCTTTTGAAAAACGAGCCCGGCATAGGCGTTGTACTAATGGATATGATGATGCCGGATATGGATGGTTATGAGGCCATTGAAATTATCAGAAGAGATGATGCCTTTACCGATTTGCCTATTATAGCTGTAACCGCTCAGGCAATGGTGGGCGACAAGGAAAAATGCCTGGCCGCAGGTGCAAGTGGTTACGTTTCAAAGCCCATTGATGTGGATATTTTGCTTAAGCTTCTGGGTCAATATTTAAATTAACCTGCTGTGGAAATTAACTTTGGCGATAAAGAAATAGACAATCTCCTAAATGATATACTGGATATTTATGGCTACGACTTTACAGAATATTCCAAAGCTTCATTAACACGAAGATTACACAGGCTTTACCTGATGGATAAGTTTAAAAGCTTTGGAGATTTCTCTGCACGTATCCAAACAGATCCCGTCTATTTTAAACATGCCGTTCAGGAAATAAGCGTAAACGTAACAGAAATGTTGCGTGATCCTTATTTCTACAAAACTGTGAGGGAGAAGATCATTCCGGTACTTGCTACGTATCCGTTTATCCGTATCTGGCATGCGGGCTGTGCAACCGGGGAAGAGGTTTACTCCATGGCCATCCTGTTAAAAGAGGCAGGATTATTGCAAAAATCACTATTGTACGGTACTGATATTAATCCGGTCGTGTTGGAAAAAGCCCGTAAGGGGATCTTTCCGATAAGCCAGATGCAGCAATACTCAACAAACTACCTGACATCCGGCGGCACCAACGATTTCTCATCATACTATACTGCAAACTATAATTTGGCGAAATTTGACGAATCATTAAGCAGGCGAATGGTTTTTTCTACACACAATCTTGTTTCAGATTCCTCATTCAATTCATTCCAGCTTATTTTTTGCAGAAACGTACTAATATATTTCGAAAAGGATCTACAGGCTAAAGTACTGCGTGTGTTTGACAACAGCCTTGAGCTTTTTGGATTTCTTGCTTTGGGATCGAAAGAATCATTGCGATTTTCATCTATTGCCGGCAGCTACAAACAGGTAGATCCAAAAGAAAAAATCTGGAAGAAATTAAAGTGAACAGGGATATTCAACTGATCGTGATCGGAGGCTCCGCCGGAAGTCTGCAGGTAATATTTAAGATCTTTAAATATATCCCGGCAGAATTTCCTGTGCCGTTTCTGATCGTCTTGCACAGGAATGTAAATTTCGAATCGGCTTTAGACGAACTGCTTTCTGTTAAAAGTAACCTGAAAGTAAAAGAGGTTGAAGAGAAAGAGACGATAGAATCCGGGTATATTTACCTGTGCCCGGCAGATTACCATGTGTTGATTGAAAAAGACAAAACCTTCGCGCTGGACTATTCGGAAAAGATCCATCACAGCCGTCCAAGCATAGATGTGGTTTTTAAGTCTGCATCGGCAACCTTTCATGAACACCTGGTTGGGATATTGCTTTCCGGCGCCAATGCCGATGGAGGCGACGGCCTGAAGATTATAAAAGATAATGGGGGATTAACCATTGTTCAGGACCCGGATGAATCAGAGGTCAGCTACATGCCCCACCATGCGTTGCAAAAGTTTAAGGCTGACTTCGTTCTCGAAAGCGGGAAAATTGGCAGGTTTATTTTTGACCTGAATGCTCGTGCATAGTTTAAGAGAACTGTGTTGAATCATGTACTACCACAGCAATGACTCTACAAGAATCACTGTTGTCTTCCACACAAAACGGATAAAGCCATAGATCAGGTTATTCAGTGATTTCCAGGTCATATTAAAAAATTTGCAGTTATTGTCTGTCTAAACAGGAAGACAAAATAACTTCCTCAGAGTGACAGCCTTATGTCAGTAGGAATTGAGTTTTTCATTTCGTTAAAACAACATCCCAACAACGGTTGCTAACTTTGCAGGATGGACCATGTAAACAGTTTGCCGGCGTTTCAGTCTTCTCCTGAACTCAGGGAAAAGCTTTATGAGTACAGCATGATCAAAAAATTTAAGGAAGGAGATATTATTCTTCAGGAGAATGCATATGTCAGAGCCATCCCAATTGTAGCAAAAGGTAGCATCCGTGTAATGCGCACCGATGAAGAGGGGCGAGAGATATTATTGTATTACATAAAGGCCGGAGAAAGTTGCATTATGTCGTTTTTGGGTGGCATGCACCAGGAAACGAGTAAAGTACGGGCCGTTGTGGAAGAAGATGCAGAAATACTGTTTTTGCCAATTGATCATGTAAATAAATTCATTAAAGAATATCCGCAATGGCTGGATTATATTTTCCGGCTGTATCACAAGAGATTTGAAGAATTGCTGGAAGTAGTAAATGCTGTTGCATTTAAAAAAGTTGACGAACGTCTTCTCACGCTCCTCCACAAAAAGGCCGCACTTACAAAGAGCAATACCCTTTCCATTACACATGAACAGCTGGCCAACGAACTGGGCACCGCGAGAGTTGTGGTATCGAGATTACTCAAACAATTGGAGGAAGCCGGTAAAGTTTCACTCGGACGCAACAAAATTGAATTATCTGACGAAGTTGCTGCCGGCAAATGAGCCTGATCCCGATCCATTTTATTTTGAGCAAAAACGCTATGTAACAAAAGTAACCGTAGGGGCAGATTCATTTATGGAACTTTGTATTGTTAATCAATACGAAAGAAAATGATGATCCTCTCCTTTGTTCTTGCATCACTTATTGGCGTTTCGCTTGGTCTCATCGGAGCAGGAGGAAGCATACTAACGGTGCCTGTACTTGTGTACTTTGCGGGAATAGAACCGGCAACAGCAACGGCGTATTCTTTATTCATAGTCGGAACTACCTCGTTATTTGGCGGCTGCATTTCGGCACTGGAAAAAAAGGTGGATTTCAAGACAGGTTTATCGTTCATAATAGCATCATTTATTACCGTATTTATTACCAGAAAATTTTTGTTGCCCGCGTTACCGGCATACTGGTTTTCGTTGGGCGGTTTTGAAATAACAAAATCAAATGGCTTAATGCTTTTGTTTGCGGTTTTCATGGTGGTAGCAGGCATTGCGATGATACGACCGGAGAAAAAGGTAGACGCAACCAGTGTTTCTGTTAACTATGCAGTTGTGATTATTTCCGGAATAGCGGTGGGAATACTGGCCGGTTTGGTTGGGGCCGGCGGCGGCTTCTTAATTATCCCGGCACTGATTCTGTTTGCCGGACTTGATACAAAAATTGCTATCAATACATCGTTGCTGATCATTGCCATCAATTCTTTATCAGGTTTTGCCGGAGACCTGGAAAATGGGCTACATCCGGACTGGCATTTTTTATTGCCATTTAGTCTGCTTGCGTTAGCAGGCATTGCTATCGGCAAGCTGATTGCAAAAAAAGCAGATGGCACAAAACTGAAAAAAGGATTTGGCGTATTTGTTTTGGTACTGGCAACGATCATTTTGTTTGAAGAATTAAAACCTATTGTTACGTTATAAAAAGATCCAATAACCTAAATAGAAGGAATATGAATATAGAACAGATATACACGGGATGCCTGGCACAAGGTGCTTATTACATTACTTCAGAAGGAGAAGCTGCAATTGTAGATCCGCTGCGCGAAGTTCAGCCCTATATTGACAGAGCAAATAAAGATGGCGTAAAGATCAAATACATTTTTGAAACGCATTTTCATGCAGACTTTGTTTCGGGCCACCTGGACCTGAGCAGAAAGACAGGCGCATCTATCATATACGGACCAACGGCAAAGCCTGAATTTGATGCCATCACCGCAAAAGATGGCCAGGAGTTCAGGATTGGCAGCGTAACCCTCAAGGCATTACACACACCGGGTCACACGATGGAAAGCACGACTTATTTGTTGATTGATGAACAGGGTAAAGAACACGCCATTTTCAGCGGCGATACACTTTTCCTGGGAGATGTAGGCCGCCCTGACCTGGCGCAGAAAGCAGACAATCTTTCCAAAGAAGATCTTGCCGGAATGCTGTACGACAGCCTGATGAATAAAATAATTCCACTCAGTGATGACATCATTGTTTATCCTGCACACGGTGCCGGTTCTGCCTGTGGTAAGAATATGCTAAAAGAAACCGTTGATACGCTCGGTCATCAAAAAGCAACAAACTATGCATTGAATCAACCTGATAAACAATCATTCGTAAAAGCTGTGACAGACGGATTGCTACCTCCGCCTGCCTATTTTCCATTAAATGTGGCGCTTAATAAAAAAGGCTACAGCTCATTTGACGACGTGTTAAACCGCGGCCTGACCGCTTTATCTACAGAAGAGTTCGAGACAATTGCAGAAAGTACCGGAGCACTGGTAATTGATACAAGAAGTGCTGGTGCATTTGCAAAAGCATTCATCCCTCAATCCATCAATATAGGAATTGACGGAGACTTTGCACCGTGGGTTGGGACACTTGTGGTTGATGTTAAACAACCATTGCTCCTGGTATCAGATCCTGGTACAGTTGAAGAAGTTGTAACAAGGTTAAGTCGTGTTGGATTTGACAATATTGCCGGACATTTAAAGGGTGGTTTTGAAGCCTGGTTAAAGGCAGGAAAAGAAGTGGATAGCATTCAACAAATTGATGCTGATGAGCTAAACAGAAAATATTCACCAAGTGCAAAGATCATTGACGTGCGCAAAGAGAGTGAATTCGATGACGGTCACATACAAAATGCGACCAACAAACCACTTGCAAACATAAATGATTGGATAAATAAAATTGATCCGTTTCAACACTTTTATCTTCATTGTGCCGGAGGTTACAGGAGTATGATGGCGGCAAGCATATTACAGGCGCGCGGCTATAGAAACTTCACAGAGGTAAAAGGAGGTTTCAGCACAATCAGCCAGACAAATATTCCAACAACAAACGATAAATAAGTACGAAATTAGAAGTACGTTGATGAAGCAAGCTACTTATGGTCATCTTCAAAAACCTGGGAGTTATAAGTAATTCATCGTTAATTTTCCCTGCCGAACGATTCAGTCAGGCTGGAATTATCAATTTTCAATTGTCAACTATTAATTAATATGTCTATTTCAAATCCATGGCCCTGGTATATCGCAGGTCCGCTCATTGGCTTAACGGTGCCGGTATTGCTAATATTCGGCAATAAATTTTTCGGTATTTCATCGTCATTACGGCATATCTGTGCTGCATGTCTGCCATCAAAAATTCCATTCTTTCAATATGACTGGAAGAAAGAAATATGGAACCTGTTTTTTATTCTGGGCATTTTTTTCGGCGGTATGATTGCTGCAAACTTTTTTGCAGATCCCAATCCGGTTGTGGTGAATCCTAAATTAGCAACTGAACTGACACAATATGGTATTACAGATTATAGTTCACTCGTTCCAAAGGATATCATCAGCTGGCATAGTCTATTTACAGTGAAAGGTATTTTGTTAATGGTAGTCGGCGGATTTTTCGTAGGCTTCGGAACAAGATATGCAGGAGGTTGTACAAGCGGTCACGCAATTATGGGATTATCCACTTTGCAATGGCCTTCATTGATAGCTACTATATGCTTTATGGCCGGTGGATTTATCATGGCTAACCTAATACTACCGGTAATACTTAGATTATAAGGGACTGAAGTTTTAAGCTTTGCGCTTTAGGCTTTAAGCTTTTTCAATTGAAATTTCACTTAAAAGGATAAAATGGAAAATACAGATTTTGAAGTACGTTCTTTAGATACGATTTGCATTAATGAAAGTGCATTACAACATAAATGGTATCACAATATCAAATACCTGGTAGCCGGTGTAATTTTCGGGATCATTCTCGTTAAATCGGAAGTTGTAAGTTGGTTCCGCATACAGGAAATGTTTCGCCTGCAATCCTTTCACATGTATGGTGTGATAGGTAGCGCAGTAGTAGTGGGAATGATCTCTGTATTCCTGATCAAAAAATTGAAGATCAAAACCATTTACGGCGAGCCCATTGTTTTTCACACAAAAAAATTCAATAAGGGACAGATCTATGGCGGCCTGCTGTTTGGATTTGGCTGGGCCATGACCGGTGCTTGTCCCGGGCCATTATTCGCACAGGTTGGAGCCGGCGCAACTGTAGTAGCAATTACATTACTCAGTGCGATTGCGGGCACATGGGTTTATGGAAAAATACGAAACAAATTACCGCATTGATAATTGAAAATGGAGAATTGAAAATTGACAATGAATTGCCGGGAGCAACTCTGTGCACTCTGTGTCTCCTCCTGCTTTTCTCATTATCCAGTTTACAAAACACAAATAGCAAATCATATCAATAAAAAGCCTGAAGCGCATCTATGCTTCAGGCTTTTTTATTATTATTCCAAATCATTAAGCTTTTTGCATAGCTCTTTTTCCCTTTTCCAAATTAGGCAAGAACCCTGTCAGCAATCCGATCAGCGGTAAAAATGAGCAAACCTGGTACACATAGTTGATACTTGTTTTATCAGCCAGTTTACCCAACAACGCAGATCCAATGCCGCCCATACCAAATGCAAGTCCAAAGAACAGGCCCGCAATCATTCCCACTTTCCCGGGTACGAGTTCCTGTGCATAGACAAGAATAGCTGAGAATGCAGACGAAAGAATTACACCAATGAATACGCTGAGCACACAAGTCCAGAAAAGATTAACATGCGGCATGAGTAACGCAAACGGGGCGACGCCTAATATGGATAACCAGATTACATATTTTCGACCGATCTTATCACCCAACGGACCGCCGATAAATGTACCGGCAGCAACAGCAAAAAGAAAAACAAACAAATACACCTGCGATTGCTGAACAGTGACATGAAACTTATCCATTAGATAGAATGTATAATAACTGCTGATACTCGCCATATAAAAGTACTTGGAGAAAATAAGCACAATAAGAATGGCAAGGGAAAATGTTATTTTGCCTTTGGATAGTTGCATATGAGTTGTTGTGCCCGCAGCTTTTTTGGGCTTTATGCGATGCGTATTCTTCTTGTACCACTGACTGATCTTAAGCATCACGATAATCGCAAGAAGTGCTACAAGTGAAAACCAAATCACATGAAACTGACCAAGCGGAACAATGATTGCCGCAGCCAGTAGTGGCCCCAAAGAACTTCCGGCATTGCCGCCTACCTGGAACAGGGATTGCGCCATGCCGTGTCTCCCGCCCGAAGCCATATACGCTAACCTTGATGCCTCAGGATGAAATACCGCGGAGCCGACACCAACTAACCCAACTGAAACCAACACAAGCGGAAAACTATTGGCCAGCGATAAACAAACAAGTCCCGCCAATGTAAAGCTCATTCCGATTGCGAGAGAAAATGGCTGTGGGCGTTTGTCGGTATACAATCCAACCAGCGGTTGCAGCAAAGAAGCGGACAGCTGGAAAGTAAGCGTAATTAAACCAATCTGTGAAAAGTTCAATCGCAGTGAATCCTTTACCAGCGGATAAATTGCCGGAATCAGCGATTGCATAGTATCGTTTAATAAATGTGTAAAACTCAATGCAATTAATACCGGGAACACCGTGTTGTGCACCAATTGTTGTGATACTTCAATTTCTTCTTTTTCAATTACATTTTTCATCATGTGTTAATTATAGGTCTAATCATCAGATGTTTTAAAAAATCAACGTGTTGTTATCCGTGTAGCAAAGGCAAATGCCTTCTTTTCATCTTTATCAATGATGCTCTGCAAAAGTGATTCGTGCAAACCTTGTGTTTCCACAAAAGCAGTAGTGTCGTTATACCGCTCAATGAAAGATTGTTTAAGATGTGTTGCAATAGTTTTATACAATTCAACCAGGATCTCATTTTGTGATGCGACAGCTATGCTTGTATGGAAATCAATATCTGCCTGAATACATGCTTCAGGTTTATTCTGTTTGCCAGCAATCTTCCTTTGTTTTAGAAAGGCCTTCATTTGTATTATATCGGCAGTAGTGCGCTTTAAAGCCGCCTTACCTGCAATCTTCACCTCCAATAGCGAACGGACTTCATTCAAGTCTTCAAACTGAGCCTTTTGCATCTTTTTAGCGAGCGCATCATTGGTTGCCTGTTTTGACGCCACAAAAGTGCCAAGCCCTTGTTGAACCGTAATAAAACCAGCATTCGCCAATATTCTCACCGCTTCTCTTATTGAAGATCTCCCCACGCCAAATTGCTGCATTAACTCCGGCTCCGTTGGCAATTTTTCGCCGATAGAATAATTGCCAGCGCTGATATCCTGCTGCAGCCTTTCTGCAACTTCGTCCGCCAGGCTCTTTCGTTTTAATGGTGATTTTATCGAATTCATCATATCATCTGATGATTAAAGATAGGGATAAATTGGGACTGGTTACTTTTTTTGTGAGATCCTGCGAGTCAAAGTACGAGGTACGAGTTACGAAGTATTTAGGTGAAACAGGTTCTCGTTCCGTTGAGACGTTGATAAAAAAACTCCTGATTACTATGGACGTTCATAAATTTGAAAAGGCCTTTATCGGAATCATTGAAGAATCGTTGCATCGCTATAAAATGGACATTGGCTTTTTACGCTGTTGCAAAAACATAAAATTCAACCAAACCGAACTGAACACTCCAAGCTAAAAAAAATCCGCATTTAACCCGTCAAATTGCAATAAATCCCGAAGGGATGACATTCTTATAGAAAATAGAGCACATACAAACTAACCCCAACGGGGTGGCATTATAGAACGACAAACGATTAAGGAACCAATAAACTGACATAAATAATATAGCAGAGCGAAGGGCGATAATGTCACTCCTTCGGAGTTTACTGCTGCTATATATTTTAGGCTATAATAATGTCACCCTTTCAGGGTTTGGTGAGGACTTACGTTCTTGGTCTATAATAATTTCATCCCTTCGGGATTGCCCATAAATTATTTGAACAAGAGGAATATTGGGCTTTTACGATGCTGCAAAAAAATAAGCTGCTCGAATTAAGTACTTCGTACCCGCCTGAATGTACTAATGCGGGCAGGCTTCGTACCTCGTACTTGCTCTCACACTTTCCACCACTCACTCTTCGGGTACTCCTCTCCAATCACAACCGGTTCTCCAATTTTCGGGGTGGTAATATTTATATGTTTTTCCCCGGCGGCTTTTAATGCCCTTTCAATGGGTTCGTTCCATGGGTGGTTGGCCAGTGCAAACTTTCCCCAATGCACCGGTAGCAATAGTCTTGTGTGAAGATCAACTGCGGCCTGCACTGTCTGTTCAGGCATCATGTGTATGTAAGGCCAGGCGGGATTGTATTGTCCGCACTCGAGCATTGCAATGTCAAACGGACCAAACTTCTCCCCTATCTTTTTAAAATGCTCATCATAGCCAGAATCGCCACCTATATAGATCTTATATCCCTTTATCTGCAATACAAATGACGACCACAAAGATCCACCACGCTTCAGGCCACGACCGGAAAAATGGCGTGCAGGCGTCGCTGTAATTTTTGTATCATCACTAGCCGTCACAGTTTCCCACCAATCCAGTTCGTGAATAGCTTCCGGATCAATCCCGCATTTTTCCAAATCCTCACCCACACCAAGCGATGTGTAAAAAGCCTTGGTGGCAGGCATCATTTTCTGCATGATCTTTTTATCCAGGTGATCATAGTGGTTATGCGTGATCAACATTATATCAATCGGAGGAAAATCTTCCGTCTCGTAAATATCCGTTCCATCAAAAGCCTTCACCATGAATTTAAAAGGAGAAGCGTGACCACTCAAAACCGGATCAACCAAAATATTAGTACCTGCAACATGTATAAAATAGGAGGAGTGTCCAAACCAGACAATTACCGGTTTTTCTGAATGTATTGAGCGGAGATCTGTTTTTATTGAAGGGAGTTTTTTAGAAGGACGAACCGATCCCGGGCGCCTGATCGCTTCTTTCAACACTTTGTAATAGTTGGCATTTTCTGCCATCACAGGTGTTAGAGAAATGTTTTGGAAAGATCCCTGTTTGTAATTTGGCGAACGTACTATTCTTTGTGCCCTGTTCTTAGCCATATCTCTGTTGT
Source organism: Danxiaibacter flavus (assembly GCF_041060425.1). Taxonomy (NCBI): domain Bacteria; kingdom Pseudomonadati; phylum Bacteroidota; class Chitinophagia; order Chitinophagales; family Chitinophagaceae; genus Danxiaibacter; species Danxiaibacter flavus. The sequence continues at coordinate 157,762 of NZ_JAULBC010000008.1, read as the reverse complement.
TTTGCAATGGCCGCCTTCTCTTACCCGTCTTACGATCTTACTGTCTTACGATCTTACTGTCTTACTGTCTTACTGTCTTACGATCTTACTGTCTTACAATGTAAACGCACCGGCGTGAACCATCAATTATATGTTCTGTTCTTTCAATGTTAGTTCCATTGCCCAATGCTTTTTTCAGACTATTTAGTTCCGCTTCGCACAATCCAGCACACTGTTTTGCAGCCATGCATATAGGGCAATGATTTTCTATGAAAAGATAGTCATCATTTTCCTTTCTCCACTCAGCCATATAACCTTCCTGCGTTTTTACCCGTGCGAGGCTGGTTAGTTTCTCTTCCAATGGCAATTCCTGCTTTATTTCGGCGGCATACTTATTATCAAGTGCTTTTTCTCTTTCATTTAAAACAGAAGTCACAGCCTGCGGGCCCAAAACCCCCTGAATCGTCTGCAACAATTGGACAGTGAGGTCAGTGTGTGCATCAGGAAAATAAGCAAAACCCCTGGGTGTTAAACTGTATTGCATGGTTGGCCTGCCCACCCCGGCTGACACCGATTGTGAAATAACAAAGCCATCCTCCGTTAATTTAACTAATTGTAAACGGGCCCCTTCTACAGTAATGCCCGCCGCTTTAGCCAGCGCTGCTGCGGACTGCGGGCCGTTCGTCTTCATCACATAAAGAAAACGCTCGCCTGTTTGACTGAGTGTTGTGTATGCCCTGTTAAAATGATTTTCCAAGTTTTTACTTGTTTTATTAGTCGAAGGTAGTAATTTTGGCAATGCACAAAGTAAAAAATACGACGGCAAAACAATGATGATAACTTTAATTTGTTGCCTTCTTTTCTGAAACTTTGCCTGAATTTTGTTGTTATCACTAACAGCAGGTACAATTACAGATCTCTCTACAACCCAGGTTCGGTATTTTTCTCTTTGGCGGATTATTGATACTTAAATTGAATAATATGATCACAGTATCATCGAATGCACAAACATTTATCAGCAGACTCTTGGAGGAACAATTTCCCGAAGGAAATCATTTTGTAAGGGTCGGAGTAAAAGGCGGCGGATGTTCGGGACTGGAATATGAATTGAAATTTGATGACGCCCTGCGCACCGGCGATGAAACTTTTGAGGACAAAGGCATTAAAATAGTGGTGGATATGAAGAGCCTTTTATACCTCTACGGTACAGAACTAGACTATTCAGGTGGCCTGAATGGAAAAGGCTTGTTTTTTAATAACCCCAATGCCAGCAGAACGTGTAGCTGTGGCGAAAGTTTTGCCGTATAATTTTACAGAAATTATGGATAACGATAACAATATATTAGAACAGCTTGCAAACAGCGAATATGAATATGGGTTTGTGACCGATATTGATATGGAAATTGCGCCTCCGGGGCTCAATGAAGATATTGTGCGCATGATCTCTGCAAAAAAGAATGAACCTGACTGGTTGCTGGAATGGCGCCTGAAAGGTTTTAAAGCTTTTTTGAAACAGGAACAGCCGCACTGGCAGAACTTTAAAATGCCGGAGATAGACTATCAGAAAATATCTTACTACGCCGCACCAAAGCAAAAAGCTAAGTACAACAGTCTTGATGAAGTGGATCCCGAATTGTTAAAAACATTCGAAAAACTGGGCATTCCTTTATCAGAACAAAAAGCACTGGCCGGCGTTGCGGTAGATGCTGTATTTGACAGTATTTCCGTTGCAACAACCTACAAAGAGCACCTGAATAAGCTGGGCATCATCTTCTGCTCCATCAGCGAAGCTGTTCAACATCATCCTGAGCTGGTACAAAAGTACCTGGGTAGTGTAGTTCCACATTCAGACAACATTTTTGCATCGCTCAATTCAGCCGTGTTTTCTGATGGTTCGTTCGTGTACATTCCTAAAGGTGTAAGATGCCCGATGGAGCTTTCTACCTACTTCAGGATAAATACAGAAAATACCGGCCAGTTTGAACGTACCCTGATCATCGCAGATGAAGGCAGTTATGTGAGTTACCTGGAAGGATGTACCGCACCAATGCGCGACGAGAACCAGCTTCATGCTGCAGTGGTTGAACTGATTGCATTGAAAGATGCCGAGATCAAATATTCAACCGTGCAAAACTGGTATCCGGGCGATAAAGAAGGCAACGGTGGTATATACAATTTCGTTACAAAAAGAGGTGCATGTCGCGGTGACCGTTCTAAAATATCCTGGACACAGGTTGAAACCGGTTCTGCCATTACATGGAAATATCCAAGTGTGTTGCTGATTGGCGAACATTCCGTCGGTGAGTTTTATTCCGTAGCTGTGACGAAGAACAAACAAATCGCGGACACCGGTACCAAAATGCATCATATTGGCGCAAATACCAAAAGCAGAATTATCTCCAAGGGTATTTCCGCAGGCCAGGGACAAAACAGCTATCGTGGCTTAGTTCAGGTGGGCAACAAAGCAAACTATTCGCGCAACTTCACGCAATGCGATTCATTGCTGATCGGCGACCGCTGTGGCGCCCATACGTTTCCTTACATTGAATCTAAAAACAACACGGTAACAATAGAGCATGAAGCAACCACATCCAAAATTGGGGAAGATCAGATCTTCTATCTTAACCAGCGTGGTATTGATACAGAAAAAGCAGTAGCACTGATTGTAAATGGCTATGCGAAAGAAGTATTGAACCAACTGCCGATGGAGTTTGCGGTTGAAGCGCAGAAGCTGTTGTCGCTGACGCTGGAAGGAAGCGTGGGGTAATGTACGATGTACGATTTTAGATGTATGATGTGGTGCAAAGTACGAGCTACGAAGTACGAAGTGCGTTAGGTGCAACAACGTAATTGATCTTAAAAGACACAGGCAGATAACAATGTACGACATAATAGACGCAGGATCTACAAAAGGCATTAAATAGGACGAACATAATTCTAAATATAAACAAGCTGATAGCTAATAGCTGACAGCTGATAGCTAAAAAATTTTATTACGGACATGTTAACAATAAAAAACTTACATGCAAATATTGACGGCAAAGAGATCCTGAAAGGAATAGACTTACAGGTGAATGCGGGAGAAGTGCATGCAATTATGGGACCTAATGGTTCAGGTAAAAGTTCTCTTGCTTCAGTACTGGCAGGAAGAGAAAACTATGAAGTAACCGAAGGTGAAGTGTGGCTTGATGGTAAAAATGTGCTGGATATGAAACCGGAAGAACGCGCAAGAGAAGGTATCTTCCTGGCATTCCAATACCCGGTGGAAATTCCTGGTGTGTCAAACATCAACTTTCTTAAAACGGCGCTTAGCGAGATTCGCGAATATCATAACCTGCCGCCATTAACAGCGAAGGAATTTTTGAAGCTGACGAAAGAAAAACAACAACTGGTAGAGTTTGATGCCAAACTGGCAAACCGTTCTTTAAATGAAGGGTTTTCAGGTGGTGAGAAAAAGCGTAACGAGATCTTTCAGCTTGCAATGCTGGAACCTAAATTAAATATTCTTGACGAGACTGACTCGGGGCTGGATATTGATGCTTTACGCATTGTTTCTAACGGTGTAAATAAATTACGTGCAGCAAACAATGCATTTGTTCTTATCACACACTACCAGCGCTTGCTGGAATATATTGTGCCTGATGTGGTGCATGTTTTATACGATGGAAAAATTGTAAAATCCGGTACTAAAGAACTGGCGCTTGAACTGGAAGAAAGAGGCTATGACTGGCTCAAAGAAGAAACTCCTGTTCACGCATCATCTACCCAATAATTTACTATGGCAACACAAGTGGCAACATCTTTTTATAACAGGCTGGCAGACGAATTTGAGACGAAGCATCAGTTTACTCAGGACACTGCAGCCAGTGACCGTTTAACACAATTACGGAACAACGCATTTTCTATATTCAGAGCAAAAGGATTTCCTTCTATAAAAGAAGAAGACTGGCGCTTTACCAACCTGGTTCCCTTTCTTGATTTAAGCTTTGATGTGCACCCTGCCGGAATTGATACCGATAGCCTGCAGCAGGCCATCAATGAACAGAAGATACCAGGACTGGATACTTACCAGCTTGTTTTGGTAAATGGCAGCATCCGCATGGACCTGTCTGATTTACCGACAGAAGACCTGGTGACCGTTCAGCCATTGCGCAACATCATCAACGAATCCTTCTTTATTGACCATATCAGCAATAATAGTCATGTTGGTGTGAATGCACTTGTTGCTTTAAATACGGCATTCTTCTCTGACGGTTATTTTGTTGAAGTGAAGAAGAATAGTGTGCTTGATAAACCGCTGCTGATTCTTCATTTATATACTTCTGATAAAGACGCGTTCTTTCAGCCAAGACATTTTATAGTGGTTAACAGAAATGCCAAAGCTGAAATCATAGAAAGAAGCGCCGGCATAAAAGATGAGACCGTTACCCTGACGAACAGTGTGCTTGAATTGCTGATCCAGGAAAATGCACACTTGGTTCATCATACAATCCAGAGCCATAACAATAATGAAAGATGGCTTCATTACAATCATGTGGATCAGCAACGCAGCAGCCGTTACGACAATTTCACCTGTACACTTCCGGGCGCCGACCTGGTGCGTAACAACCTGGAAATATCGCTGAACGGAACCGCCACTGAAACACATTTGTATGGTTTATACCTGGTAGCTGATCATCAGTTGACAGATAATCATACAGCGATTCAGCATCTGCACCCATCTTGCCAAAGCAACGAATTATATAAAGGTGTAATTATGGATACGGGTAAAGCTGTATTCAATGGAAAGGTTTTTGTGGCGCAGGATGCACAGCAAACAAATGCATACCAGCAAAACAACAATTTATTGCTGAGCGACAAAGCGCAGGTGTACGCAAAACCTCAGCTGGAGATTTTTGCAGACGATGTAAAATGTAGTCATGGTTGTACAATCGGACAGTTTAACCCGGAATCATTGTTCTATTTGCGTTCGAGAGGCATTAGCGAAACCGCCGCAAGAAAATTGCTGGTTGAGGCTTTCGCATTCGATGTTACAGAAAAAATAGACAATGAAGCAGTTAAGCAATACGTGCAACAGCTTATTTACAGCAAACTTTCTTCGGCTTCTGTAAGGGCCTAACGGAACCGAGTTTGCGTAAACAATTTTTCTAACCGTTATAACAGATATATTATGAGTGCAGAATTAAATATAGAAGAGATAAGAAAAGACTTCCCCATACTGGACGCTAAAGTCTATGGGAAAAGACTGGTATACCTGGATAACGGAGCTACTTCGCAAAAGCCTGTGCAGGTGCTGGAAACACTTGACAATTATTACAAGGAATACAACAGCAACGTACACCGTGGTGTACACTTGCTGAGCCAGGTTGCAACAGAAGCTTATGAAGCAGCCAGAAAAAAAGTGGCGTCTTTTATTAATGCCAAGCATGACCACGAAGTGATCTTTACACGCGGTACTACCGAGAGCATTAACCTGGTGGCAAGCAGTTTTGGAAAACTGGCTTTAAAGAAAGGAGACGAAGTATTGATCTCGGCGATGGAACATCACTCAAATATTGTTCCCTGGCAAATGATCTGTGAGGACAAAGAAGCTGTTTTAAAAGTAATTCCGATGAATACAAACGGGGAATTACTGATGGATGAATTTGCTTCTTTGTTGACAGATAAAGTAAAAATTGTTTCAGTAACATATATCTCAAATTCACTTGGCACTATTAACCCGGTAAAAGAAATTATCAACCAGGCCCATGCTAAAAATATTCCGGTATTGCTGGATGTGGCCCAGGCTATTCAGCACGTGCCGATTGATGTGCAGGAGCTGGATGTTGATTTTATTGCTTTTTCCGGACATAAAATTTACGGACCGACAGGGATTGGCGTTTTGTACGGAAAGGAAGAATGGCTGAACAAAATGCCGCCTTACCAGGGCGGAGGCGACATGATTAAAACCGTAACATTTGCGAAGACAATCTACAACGATCTTCCTTACAAATTTGAAGCAGGCACACCCGATGTTGCCGGCGCCATTGGTCTTTCAGCAGCGATTGACTATGTCAACAACCTCGGACTGGAAAATATCCAGCAGGCAGAACATGAGCTTTTGAAATATGCCATGAAGAAATTGTCGGAAGTTGATGGTCTTCGTTTTATAGGCAATGCAAAAGAACATGCCAGCCTCGTTTCTTTTCTTGTAAGAGATATTCATCCTTTTGACACGGGCGACATTCTTGATAAACAAGGCATCGCTGTAAGAACGGGACACCACTGCACGCAACCTGTTATGGATTTCTTCGGCATTCCGGGTACCGTTAGAGCATCATTTGCTTTTTACAATACGAAAGAGGAAGTGGATCTGCTGGCTGCGGGAATTGAGAAGGCGGTGATGATGCTGAGTTAATGGACAATGGAGAATTGAAAATTGAAAATGAAATGTGCAGGAGAATGTGCGGATGTGAAAATTTGCGAATGTGCGAATGAGGGAAGTTTCTAACGAAGATTTTGAACCGCTAAAACGAGGTTATTTAATTGAATACTGACCGCACAATGAAGTTTTGATTTTTGACTTTTGAATTTTGACTTTTCATGGCTGAAAGCTAATAGCTGGCAGCTCAAAGCTTTACAATGACAATCAACGAACAACAGGACGAAATAATAGAAGAGTTTGAATTATACGGCGACTGGATGGATAAGTATGAAGCGATTATTCAGTTAGGAAAGGAACTGCCGTTAATCGATGATCAATATAAAACTGATGATAACCTGATTAAAGGTTGCCAGTCGAGGGTTTGGTTACATTCTGAATATAAGGATGGCAAAGTGTTTTTTACTGCAGACAGCGACGCCATAATTACAAAAGGACTGATCAGCATGGTGATAAAGGTTTTATCTGAGCATACACCTAAAGAGATTGCCGATTCGGACTTGTACTTTGTGAATGCAATTGGCCTTAACAGTCATCTTTCTCCTACGCGTTCTAACGGACTACTCTCTATGCTGAAGCAAATGAAAGCTTATGCCGTTGCTTACCAGGTAAAAGAATTAAACACCCAAAATAACGGTTAACCATGTTGAGAGATAAAGTTGAAGAAGCATTGCGGACCGTCTACGATCCCGAGATTCCCGTAAATGTGTATGATCTTGGATTGGTGTATAACATCAAGGTTGAAGACAACAACGTCACTGTAACTATGACGCTGACTGCACCGGCTTGTCCCGCAGCCAATGAAATAATTTTTGACGCCGAATCAAAGATCCGGGAAATTGAGGGCGTGAATGATGTGCACATCCACCTGGTATTCGATCCGCCATGGGATAAAGAAATGATGAGTGAAGAGGCAAAGTTGGAGTTGGGGTGGCTGTAGGGAGCTGTCAGCTATCAGCTATCAGCTGATTGAAGCGAATGGGTAACGATTATTTTCAAAAATTTTTATTCCAAAAATAATTTCCGCGTGGCTTTGGCTGCGCGGTTTTGTTTTATTGACTTTTGAAGACTTTGGAGATAGTCAGCGATCGCCTCCGGCGATTTTTTTTATCGCTACAAGCGATATAGTAAGGCTGCGAAGGCTGGAGGCTTATCAGAGCGGGAAAACAACACTATTTTACTTGACACTGAAATTATTTAAGGCATCAACCAGCTCAAAGAAAAAACGAGCTGCTGCACCCTCGTACTTCGTACCTCGTAATTCGTACTTTCTCTCACATGCTTGTCCTTCAGCCTCACGCCTTCTCCCACATCGTACATCGTACATCGTACATTGAGATCACGGTAATTTTGCAACAAGCTTCTCCGGCATTAATCTTAAAATATGATAGATCATCTTCCATTTAAATCCTGGAACAATGGTGAATTGATTGCCAGCATTAACGACAGCTCTGGCGATGAATGAAGGTTCCAGCATGAGAGATTCAGGAAGATCTAATCCAGCGGTCATTTTGCTGCGAATGTATCCGGCCACAACAACATTTACTTTTATCTTTCTTGGAAATAAATATTGACGCAATCCTGCCAGGTATTGCGTGAAAGCTGACTTGGTACTACCGTAGACAAAATTGCTTTTTCGTCCGCGCACACCGGATAATGATGATAATCCTATAATGCGCTCGAGTTTATCATTCGAGACATCCATTGCAATAATATTCAGGATGGATACTGCACCACAATAATGCACTTTCATCATTTGAAAGCTGCCTTGCCAATTACGTAATGCTTCCTCATTATTCTTAAGATATCCTGCTGCATATAGAACTATATGAGGTTTTGTCGGCAACGCATCGTAGAATGGTTGATGACTGTCAAAATCTACCGCATCAAAGTATAGAATTGCTATTTTATTACTATCAATATTTCGCTGAGCAACGAATTCATGCAAAGCATCCGTGCTGCGGGATGCTGCTATTACATAATTTCCTTCGCTGGTATATAGCTGAATACATTCTTTTGCTACATCTGAATTAGCACCGAGAATGAGAATGGTTTTGTTCATGCAATTAAAAAGTAGATGAGTAAAAATAAGCCATAAACCGGCTCAGCAAAATCATTTACAATCCATTCTTTAGTCATGCACTTCATCTGCATCGCGCATCAAAATGAAAATTATTTTCGCTGTTTCAAAAAAACTATACCTTTGCACCCTTTAAACTTACATCTATGTTACTTCTTGTGAATATATAAACCGAAACGACTACAAGAGAACAATTCTGTTCAGCTTTAATTTAATTTTTACAGTGTGTAGTGCAAAGCCTTGAGACGATCTCGCGTGCAATATCGTTGACCAGGAATGCTTATGTATCTGCGACTTTAAAAGCAACAAATTATGTAGCCAGCTCTGTCATTGCTGGCAATTGCATGGTATTGCCAGCAATGACGAGTATGGGATATTGCAATGCCTTAAGCTATTACAACTATTTAAGACTATTATGGAAAATTTGTTTACCCAAACCACGCTCAATGCAAATGGTGTGTTTGGCAGTAATTATATAGATAGAAATATCCTGTACCTGCAATGCTTTCATGCATTGCCGTGCCAGGATTACATTGGTCACATTGATGGCGAAAAATTGCATCAGGAGATCAAAAAAAAAATATGCCTCGCTTATCAGGAACGAATATGTTTACAGATGGTACAGGAGAAAGAAAAAGGGTTTTGAATTTGACAAGATACTCATAGTGCTAAACAATCAGATCATCCTCGATATAGATGAAGACTATTGCGAAATATTGCATAACGGGATCAACACAAATTTTATAAATGATCTTGTTACGCTTTGCAACAAATTCAAGGAAAAGCAACGCAGAGAACCGTTGGAAATAAATCTGATTGTTCAAAACCGTTCTTCTTTCGATCTAAAACCGATGGAAATTAAACGCACAAAACTTGATATTGACCTGTATTACGAAGATGATTTCAAAGATGTGGATGACATCATACGTAAAAGGCTCAATAAAAAACAGGATAAGGGCATCGTATTGCTGCATGGATTGCCGGGCACCGGCAAAACCACTTATCTGCGTTACCTGATTGGTAAGATCAAAAAGAAAATTTTGTTTTTGTCTCCCAGTGTCGCTGGCAATCTGATGAACCCGGAGTTTATGGATCTGTTGATCGAAAATCCCAACTGCGTAATAGTGATCGAGGATGCGGAAAATATTATTATGGACAGAAAATCGAACAACAGCTCATCTGTGTCCAATTTGTTGAACATTTCCGATGGTTTGTTATCGGACTTTCTTAATGTGCAACTTGTCTGCACTTTCAACAGTTCAATAACGTTGATTGATGAGGCGTTAATGCGCAAGGGCAGACTGATAGCAAGGTATGAGTTCGGCAAGCTGGGAGTCAAAAAAGCACAAAAGCTCAGCGATCATTTGGGCTTTGCTAAACGAATAACAGAGCCTATGACCATCGCTGAGATTACTAACCCCAATGAACGCACTTACCAGCCTAAACAGGTTGAAATTATCGGATTCAGGAGGGCGTAATATCCAAATTAATCTGCATTATCATCTCCATATGCATCAGCGGCTTTCAGGAGCCGCTTTTTTATTCTACCCTGTAAAATTCTCGGCGCCAATACTTTCATACATTCGCCAAAGCCCAGAATTTCTCTTTCCAACTCAAAATTCAACACCACATCAATGCGGATAATAACGCCGCTTTCATCCTCTTTCAAAATCACCTGCGATTTATGAAGAGGTTTCGTGAGTATATAAGGAGCATGATATTTATTCACATGCAAGATCACTTTAAATGCACGATCTTTCTCAGATTTAGTCACACCAAGCAAATCGTCGAAGTACCGTTCAAAATCCACACCGTCATGGGCAACAAACTTCTCGTTGGGCAATTCCTGAAATTCTATGATCCTATCCAGTGCCAGTGTAATCAGCAGGTTTCCTTTTTTGGGTTTTGCTATTAAAAACCACCGGTTTCTATACTCTTTCAAAAGATATGGAAAATAGATCTTTTGCTGTGAATCCTGGGCCTTAAACGATTTATACTCCAACAGCAAAGCGCGCTCATTTAAAATTGCCTGATAAAGCGGCGTAATATTGTGCAAGCCTTTTAAGAGCTTGTTATCCTCAAACTGAATACAATTCCGGCTTTGCCTGGTTGAAGTATATAAATTATTCTCCAGCCTTGCGATCAACTCGCTCATTTCATCAAAATAATTGAACCCGTTAAATTGCTTTAATACACCAACAATCTCTTTCATTTTGTCAATATCAGCATCGTTAACCGGTGCGTTGGTGATGCTGTAAGCTATATCGTCGTAGGAATAATATTTTTTGTCCGTGACTACAATTGGCGCATTATAACCCAGCTTGTCACTACGCATTAACTGAAGATCCGCCTGAATGGTTCTTTTGCTTACACCAGTAGTTATGCCTTCGCATTCATATAAAACGGCCGATACCTTGTCGATCAAATCTTCAAGCGTCCATTTTCTCCTGCGATTTCTCAGACAGTCATCTATTGTTTTATAGCGGATTAATGCAAGTTTATTTATTGCCATTTTATAAATCTATCGTTCAAATGTAAAGAAGTTCAAAATATCTACGCAATACATCTGCGCAGGGCGAGGAAATATTTTCTACAGAAAAAATATTTTCACGCTACAACCCTTTACAGTAAAGCATTTATCAACCCTTTTCAAAAATATTTTCAACTGCGCAAATCTGCTGCGCAGTGGCCCATGCATTTTTGCTATGTCAAAACGAGAAAACAGTTTTTATGAGATTCAATTTCAGAACTAAAGACAAAATGGCAACAGTAAACCATGAGGGTGCTAAAGCTTATACTTTGACTCCTGAAATGGAACTCTATTCTGCTATTGCCACCACCATGCTTAATGACGGGTTTTACGAAAACGCAGATAACACGCTGGACAGGATCAAAAGTCTGATGCCAAAAGTTAACGCAACCTTCGTTGCAAAACTTGCGGTATATGCCAGGCAAGAAATGAATTTGCGTACCGCACCGGTGGTTTTGGCAACTGAGCTTGCAAAAATTCATACAGGCGATGGCCTTGTTGGAAAAACGGTTGAAAAAATTGTAAAGAGACCGGATGAGATAACGGAAATGCTGTCCTATTATCAAATTGCGAACGACAGGAAAGGAATCAAAAAACTGAACAAAGTTTCTAAACAAATACAAAAAGGACTAGCAGCATCATTCAACAACTTCGATGAATACCAGTTTGCGAAGTATAATAGAAACGCCGCGGTAAAATTGAGGGACGTATTGTTTCTTGTTCACCCAAGAGCCAAAGACGAAGCTCAGCAAATGCTTTTCAACAAAATAGCCGCCGACGAGCTGGCCATACCTTACACATGGGAAACCGAATTATCTGCACTTGGCCAGCAAAAGTTCGAAACAGAAAAGGCAAAGAAAGAGGCTGTCAGAGTAAAATGGGAGGAATTGATAGATAGCAAAAGGATTGGTTATATGGCGATCCTCAGAAACCTGAGAAATATACTGGAATGCGAAGTAAGCAAAACGCATATAAAAGCGGTATGCGAGTACTTAACAACCAGCATTGCCGTAGCTAATTCAAAGCAACTTCCGTTTAGATTTCTGGCCGCCTACAGAGAATTGAAAGCTGTCAATTCAGGTTATACATCATACGTTATGAAGGCGTTGGAGAAGGGATTGCGATTAAGTGTTAAAAACATGAAAGGATTCGAGCTTGATACTAAAGTTGTGATTGGATGTGATGTGTCTGGCTCAATGCAAACGCCAGTTTCTGCAAAGAGCAAAATATTGCTGTATGACATCGGCTTATTGCTCGGAATGTTATTGCAATCTAAATGCGACAATGTAATAAGCGGCATGTTTGGTGATAGATGGAAAATAGTATCCTTGCCTTCAACGGGCATCCTGGCTAATGTTGACGCTTTCTATAAAAGAGAGGGTGAAGTTGGTTACTCAACGAATGGATTTTTGGTGTTGAAAGATCTTATATCCAGACGGTATAAGGCGAACAAAATAATGTTGTTTACCGACATTCAGATGTGGGACAGCAAAACAAATAACCAAGCCGGTGAAAACACATTAAGCTATCAATGGAGTATCTACAAAAAAATAGCCCCCGAAGCAAAACTGTATGTATTCGACCTTGCAGGACATGGCAATGCACCTTTGAGAATTGAACAACACGACGTGTATTTGATTGCAGGCTGGAACGATAAGGTGTTTGAAGTAATCGACGCAATGGAAAACGGAGCGAATGCAATTGAAGTAATTGAAAAAATAGAAATTTAGATGCGGTGCGTTGCAATATGGCAGCGCACCTATTGATAAGAACTTTGAAAGATAAAAACGGATGTCGTAGAAACGGGTTACTTCGCACCATTAAGGGGAGGAATAGCGTGATCCGCAATGGGTGCAGCCCCATTACCCGTTTCGCATTTACTCTGCTATACTATTTCAGGTGCCGTATGCAAGAGCTACTTCGACGGTTGAAAGCCTTACGGCAGTGAGGGTTCGAATCCCTCTGGCACTCTTGCAATCCATCGCCCTGATTTTTTTAAAATATTATCTGGTGTCGTGGAAAAGGATTTCTTCGAGTATTGTGTCGCAGGTTCGAATCCTGCCATTGTCTTACAAGCATTGTAGCTCAGTTGGTAGAGCAAATTTAAAAGTGCCTTTTCATTTTTTACCCGGATATTTTATCAAACAAGGTCTATATAATAACAATATTGTAAGTGTCGTAGAATAGGGTTACTTCGACTTAGGATCGGGAGGTTGCAGGTTCGAATCCTGTTCATGGACTATAGTCTATGATGGCGTAATCGGTAGCGCACCACGTACTTTATTCGCATTTTACCTTACATCTTTAACTGGCCTTAAACCCAGGCAAGTGCCGTAGAAAAGAGATACTTCGAACCAAATATAAGGGTCGCAGGTTCGAACCCTGCTCGTGATGCAATAAGTCTCACGATAGCTCAGCTGGTTAGAGCATTATAAAGAAACCTCTTTTCGAATTGTTGCCTTGCTTCTGTTTACATGTAAAAGACTTGAGTTTATGGGCAGACAAAACTAAAATTGAAAATGATGAGAGCAGAAATACTAAGTAAGCTGCAAGAGATAGAAAAAGAAAACGGTATAGAAATATTGTATGCCTGCGAATCCGGCAGCAGAGGCTGGGGATTTGCGTCGCCCGATAGCGACTATGATGTGCGTTTCATATATGCACGTTCGCAGTCATCTTATTTATCAATAGTGCCAAAAGCAGATCAACTTAGCTTTCCAATCAATAACGATCTGGACATCTATGGCTGGGATCTGCAAAAGGCACTCCGACTAATATTAAACTCAAATACAACTCCTTTTGAGTGGCTACAATCGCCAGTTATATATTTTGAGAAAGGAGACTTTAAACAAGCGTTATTTGAATTGTGTGCGCTGTATTTCAATCAGCGTAAAAATATTCATCATTATCTTGGCATCGCAAGAGGCGCGCTTGAAAGTATAACTGCTGATGCAGAGATAAAAATAAAAAAGCTGTTTTATATCCTGAGGCCATTGCTCGCGGCAAAATGGTGCCTTGAACGTAAGTGCATCGCACCGATGGAAATGTTTCCATTAATGGATCTTTTACCGCAAGACGTACACAAGCTGGTTTTTATCCTTATCGGAATAAAAGCCAAAGCAAATGAAGGTCAGCTGGTTAAAATAAATGGAAACCTTTTAAACTATATATTCCTTGAGCTTGATTATTGCATGAATGCGTCAGCTCATTTGCCAAAAGAATATTTCGATCCTAAACCATTAAACGATTTTTTCACTGAAACAATAGCTGAAAATGACAATCAACGATTTAAAAACAGACGATCTGATACTGTTGGAATGTGTAAGTGGTAGCAGGGCATATGGGCTGGCAACAGAAAAATCAGACACTGACATAAAGGGTGTTTATTATTTGCCCAAAAACAAATTTTATGGCACAACTTACATACCGCAAGTCAGTAACAAAACCAATGATGTAGTTTACTATGAGCTCGGGAGATTTATAGAGCTATTACAAAAAAACAACCCGAACATCCTGGAACTACTTTCAAGCCCGAAAGATTGCATACTGCAACAGCATCCTATGATGAATAAGATAAAACAGGAAATATTCCTGTCAAAAATGTGCAAGGAAACTTTCGGTGGATATGCAGTGGCGCAAATAAAAAAAGCACGCGGACTTAAAAAGAAAATTGTAAATCCGGTAGAGCTGGAAAGAAAATCTGTATTAGACTTCTGTCATGTTCTAGCGGGTAACGGATCGATGCCTTTAAAGGAATGGCTGAAAGAGCAAAACATCTCACAGGAAAATTGTGGCCTTGTTAATATCGCGCATACCAAAGGTGTTTATGCTTTGTATTATGATAAAAAGTTCTCACATAAATATCGCGGAATTGTAAGTAGTGAGATGGCGAATGAAGTTTGCCTGTCCTCTGTCCCTAAAGGCGAAGAAGTTAAGACGCACTTATTCTTTAATGCAGAAGCATATTCAATCTACTGTAAAGATTATAAGGAGTATTGGGATTGGGTAGGAAAAAGAAATGACGAACGCTATCTAACTAACCAAAAACACGGAAAGCCTTATGATGCAAAAAACATGATGCATACCATACGCTTGTTGCAAATGGCAGAAGAAATAGCCTTATACAAAACCATACATGTAAGAAGACAAAACAGAGATGAGCTCCTTGCTATTAAAGCCGGAGATTTTGATTATGAGGATCTTTTATCGATGGCAAATGATCTTATGCAGAAAATAGAAGACGCTTTCAAAACATCAGCACTACCTGACCAACCAGACACAAATCTGGCGGAACAATTGCTGGTAAATATGCGAGAGATACTATACAACTAAATGCGTACCCGTTTAAAAACACAACAACAATGAACACAAAAATAACAGGCGCCGATCTTTTAGCGATCGGTTATAAAGAAGGATCGATCCTGGGACTGGCGCTTGAAATAGCGACAACAAAATTTGAGGACAAAGACAGGAAAGAAGTATTGGCGGTCATGAAAAAAGCGAGGGATTATCCGGAAAACTTTTTGGATGATGAAATAATGGAACCGCTTGCAAAAGCGATGATCGAAGAAGTAACCACACCGAAGAATGAAACCATCCCCCTGATTGCAAATCCGGCTGACTATAAAATTTATGGAGCTGAATTTATTGAGGAAGGTGCAACAAAACAAATGAACACGGCAATGAAACTTCCTGTAACCGCAGCGGGCGCCTTAATGCCCGATGCGCACCAGGGATATGGCTTGCCTATCGGCGGTGTGTTGGCAACTAAAAATGCCATCATTCCGTACGGCGTGGGGGTTGACATTGGGTGCAGGATGGCACTTACGATTTTTGACATTCCGGAACAACACTTTCATGATAACGTTGCCAAATTCAAACGTGAACTGATTGCCCAAACAAAATTCGGCGCAGGCAACGGCTTTAAAGGAAAAGAAAAAGCTGATCATGCAGTATTGGATAGTAAAGAATTCAACCTTACCCCCTTTATAAAACAACTGCATGACCGTGCTTATGCTCAATTAGGAACATCAGGAGGCGGCAACCATTTTGTAGAATGGGGCATAATTGAATTCAATGAACATGATGAAATGCTAAATGTTGATAAAGGCCGATATATAGCATTACTTTCCCACTCTGGATCAAGAGGATTAGGCGCAACCATTGCGGGGCATTACACGAAACTCGCGAAAGAGTTGTGCAAACTTCCGGATGAGGCGAAGAACCTGGCTTACTTTGATATGAATACTGCCGAAGGTCAGGAATACTGGATGGCGATGAATCTTGCGGGAGATTATGCATCTGCATGTCACGAAGTCATTCACCAAAAAATGATCAACGCAATTGGTGGCAACGTGCTGGCAAAAGTGGAAAATCACCACAACTTTGCATGGAAAGAAATACACAATGGTGAAGAGACTATTGTTCACCGCAAAGGTGCTACACCTGCAGGAAAGGGTGTTCTCGGGATTATTCCGGGCTCAATGACAGCCCCGGGATTCCTGGTGCGAGGTAAAGGCGATGAAAGCTCCATCAACTCCGCATCCCATGGGGCTGGCCGACAAATGAGCCGCACTGCAGCTATCAAAAACATCACGAAGGATCAAATGCATGCAGTGCTGAAAGAACATGATGTAATGTTAATCGGTGCAGGACTGGATGAAGCGCCAATGGCTTACAAAGATATTAATACGGTAATGGCAGCGCAGACGGAGCTGGTTGATATAGTAGCGAAATTCACACCCAAAATGGTGAGAATGGCGGATGATGGAAGCAGGGAGGATTGAGATGCTAACAACACATCAAGCGATCCCTGCATTTGATGTAATTTGCTCAGCAGCTTCTTTACATTGAATCAATTTTGGAGAAAACATTCAGCATGCTGAAAAACTATGCTAAAATAATTCTCCGGAATATGTGGCGCTTCAAAAGCTACACTTGCATCAATTTGTTTGGCTTAGCACTAGGCATGGCTGTGTGTTTGCTTGTCTTTATGTTTGTCCGGTTCCAGAAAGGATATGACAAAAAATATGGCAATCATATTTCTCGCTTGTGCACCATTCAGGCTGAAAATAATGAGAGTGGTCCGCAAAAGATTGCCAAAACATTTTTCCCCACCGGCCCTGCTTTGAAAAATGAAGTTCCCGGAATAAAAGCTTACATGCGCATTATTACATGGGACAAAGTGCCGTTGCAAAAGGCGGATAGAACAGGAACAATGGCAACATTAGTAGGAGCTGATAGTAACTTCTTCGAATTTTGGAACCTACATCTTGTTAAAGGCAATGAAAGCTTTGCGTTACAGGAGCCGGGAAGCATCGTTCTTTCCGCCAGTCTTGCCAGGCGTTTATTCGGATCTGCCAGCCCCATCGGCATGCGTGTGGACCACGAAGGGCGCGACACACAACATTTTACTGTTACCGGCATTCTTCCGGATGTCATTACCCAGTCACATTTGCAGTTTGATGCAGTTTACTCAGCGTCCACTGATATAAAACCGGAGTGGAACGCCAACTGGACTCAACCGTGGGTATTCACATATCTAAAACTGGAGGATAATGCGGCCTTGTCAACCATTGAAAACAAGCTGCCGGGCTTTATTCATCGACATGTCAAAAGTACCTCCTCACCTGCTCCTCAATTGTTTTTACAACCATTGGAAGATGTCCATTTAAGATCTGGCGACATACATTATGATGCAATCAATTCCGACAGGTTTGACGGCAGCTATTTACCTCTTTTGTCGTTAGTTGGCCTTTTTGTTATGTTGCTGGCAGTAGTCAACTATGTTAATTTAAACACAGCCAGGTTATTTACGCGCGTAAAGGAAGTTGGCATTCGCAAAGCGATCGGAGCAACTCACCGTGAAATCTTATTGCGGTTCTTTTGCGAAACAATTGTTTTTGCACTGTTAGCATGTAGTTTGGCATTATTGTGCAGCTTTTTAATAACGCCTTCTCTAAACAATCTAATCGGGCAGCAAATTGATTTTTCCGTATTCTCTATACCTCAATGGATATTTATCGCGCTAATTGCCATATTGGGAACAGGTATAGTCGCTGGCATTATTCCCGCATTGGCCATCGCCGGGATCGATGTAATAGGAGCATTAAAAGGCAAGTTTTCAGTTAAATATCATTCTCCATTCAGAAATGTGTTAGTCGTTCTGCAGTTTTCCATTGCAACATGTTTATTGCTTGGCTCGATAGTTATTCTCAGGCAACTCCAATTCATGCGTGAATACAACCTGGGTTTTGATCAGCGGGCCGTAATTGTTGTTCCCGTGAGTTATGCAGACCGGCAAAAGGAAGAAAACCTAATGCAAATCCTGAGAGAATTGCCGGGCGTAACGGGCGTTACCGGCGCCTTACGAAGATTAGGTAGTACGACTGATCAAAATGAGCTGGTTTTTTCCCTCAACAACGGCAGTGCAAAGCTGAGCAGTTACAATATGTTCGTAGATTTCAATTACCTGACTTTTTATAAGATCCGTTTTCTTGCGGGTCGCGATTTTTCAAAGGAGTTTGGAGATGACAGAAATGGCCGTTCATACATCATCAATAAAACGCTGGCAAATAAATTAATGTCGTACAATTCCACCGACACCTCAATAAGTAGCCTTGTAGGCAAAGGCCTCCGATATGGATTTGAAGATTCATTGGGAACGATCATTGGAGTGGTGGACGATTTTAATTTTGGTTCTCTTCATCAGGCCGTTGAGCCTCTTTGCTTGAGTTACCAATATGAATATTATTTCCCGGA
The DNA here is from genome assembly GCF_041060425.1 of Danxiaibacter flavus. Taxonomy (NCBI): domain Bacteria; kingdom Pseudomonadati; phylum Bacteroidota; class Chitinophagia; order Chitinophagales; family Chitinophagaceae; genus Danxiaibacter; species Danxiaibacter flavus. Next base: position 138,991 of record NZ_JAULBC010000008.1, on the reverse strand, counting down.
ACTCTCTTTAAGATTGGATATGCACGAAATGAGCCGAACACTTACACTGATTGAAACAGAATGGAAAAGAAATTTACCGGGTCAGGAATTTAGCTGGAAATTCCTGGACGATCATTTGCAAGGGCTTTATAAGTCAGATAAACAAATGGGAAGGCTGATATCCATTTTTGCAGTTGTTGCCATTATAATCTCCGTAATGGGTTTAGCTGGAGTTACTGCATTTGTTACCGAACGGCGTACCAAAGAGATAGGTATCAGAAAACTACTGGGAGCTTCTGTTAAAAATATTTTATTGTTACTCTCAAAAGAAATGATTGCACTCGTGCTATTGAGTATTGCAATAGCAATGCCACTCACATGGTGGGGCATTCATTTATGGCTGCAAGAATTTGCCTTTCGCGTTCAAATTGAATGGAGCATGTTTGTACTTGTTGCAGGCGCTGTATTGTTGCTTGCTGCCCTTACAATAAACCTGCAGGTTATTCGCGCTGCAAGCGCCAATCCTGTCAATAGCCTAAGAGAAGAATGAATTGATTTTCGCATCAATTTTCAGAGGCACTTTTATTTCACAAAATCAAAGATGGCTTTTTTGAATACTGCATTATTTTCATAATAGAGCACATGACCGCCTTCAATGATCTTTATTTGTTGATTGGGGAACTTAAAGAGCTTATAATGATCCGGTCCGATATTATGATCCCTTGTGCCGGAAATAACAAGCACCGGCACATTTACCCCGGATGTTGCTTTTGTAAAATCACCAAAGTATCCGGGCATTGCAAATGCTTTTTGTGCGAAAGAATAATTACGGGTTTCAGCATCAATGCTGTCCAGCTGTTCAACAGTTGCTTTGTTATCTGAGAGCATTTTGTATTCCATATTCTTTTCTCTAAGCAGTTTCTTTGCTGCCAGAAAATTTTGCAATACAGAATCGCTATCCTTTATTGGAAAGTTTTGTTTGAGCAAGGTGTTAATAAACGCAACCTGGTTTAAAAGTGAATTATTTACATAAAGCGTTGAGTTAAGCAGAATAAGCCCCTTAACATGTTCCGGATATTTTTTAGCATAATTAAATGCCAGCACGCCTCCAAAAGAGTGTGCCACAAGATATATTTTGTTGGATTTAGTTATTGCACGAATGTTTTCAATGTCATCGATCATTCTCTCCATAGAATAGTCATTATTGGCCGGAGATCGGGAACGCCCACAACCGCGTTGATCATAATAGTACATTGTTAGCTGTTGTTCCAGTGCATTGCCGCCCAGCATTTCAAACGATTTGCTCCACGCACCGGGTCCGCCATGGACAAAGATGCACGGTTCTCCATGTCCGGAAACTTTAAGATATAAGGCAACATTGTCAGATGTAAGAAAGGTGCTGTCATTAATTCTTTTTGGAATGATGTTTTGGGAAAGGCAAAAGGAAAGTGAAGCAAGATAAAGAAAAGCGGTTAGTGGTAGGTATCTCATATAATTTATGCTGTTGAGTTCTAAATTGCTCAATCAACAAGTAGGGCTAAAAATAATGCATCTATTCTAAATTGGGGAACACATGTAAATTCTTTGTGCAATTGTAATTCTCGAATTTACTTTTTTATTAACGGCTTCGCTGTGAGTTTAATTTTTTCAATGCCGCTTGTCCGCTGGCTTTAACTCTATCTGTGTAATTTTTTGTTGCCCTGCTCTCCTTTGAACGTTCTTGCATATCTGATTCAACAGTCATGCCTTTAGGAGACAAAAGAACTCCTGTCACTTCTGCAAAGTCTTTTCGGTAACGTATTTTGTTGTAATTCAAAAAGAATCTGTTGGATTTTATTTCCTGAAGTATCTCCGGAATCAATTCTTTAAAATCATTTCTTGATGAAAATGTGAGATCATCCAGATATGTTGTAAATGTCAGGTTATTTAGCTGAGCCTTATCAAATAGCTTCAGTCCCGTTTTTACAAATACAAGATTTGCAATAACTGGTGAGGTTGGTGCACCTTGCGGAAGACATCCGTTATACGTTGTTAATTGAGTAAGCATCCGAGCTACGTCGTGGGAAAAACCAAAGTATAAAAATGTATCAAAAACTTGATGATGACTAATCTTGGTGAAATAGTTTTTTAGATCAACTAACAAGAAATATTTATTTCCGAAATGAACTTCAGCATTCATAATATTATTTCTTCCTTTCACGGATCCATAAACATAATCCGGAAGTTGAATCTTTTGTAAAAAAACATTTATCTTTTTTTGAATAGTTTTTAACTCATGAATACTGGGATATAAATCTCTGTACTTTATTTCGCCATTTTGTTCCTGTGGCCGTCCAAATTTCATCTTGGCCTTTCTATTATGATAATAATAGTTATTTAGATCGGCAAGGATTGCTTTAGGTTCGTTTTTGTCAATCTTTAAACTATAAAATAAGTGCCTATAAGTACTAACCATAACTGTAATAAAAATTAGAGGTTGAACCACTTGCTTAACACAAGCTTCGCAAAAAGCGTCGATATTAATTGTAGTATCGCCCAAAGTAATTTCGAATGCCGATAGTTTTTATAACTTTTGCCTTCGAGATTTTCAATTAAAGAATACAAATTAAAAAGAGCTTCATGTTCGGTTCTCGAAAATTTGCGACCGTTCTTTGATGCGATCTTTACAAGTTGTTTTTGCAGACGTCTAAGTTTAATGTCTCTTTGTTTTGACATTGTGCATGAGTTTGGTTTAATGGCAATATTGCCCCGTACACTAAACCCCTTAACCCATGATAGACGCAATTTCTTTACCTTCTAATTTAATCGGATAATATTTTTTTCGGCGGCCTCCCGTACGGCGCCGGTTTCAAACCATAAAGGTTGCATAACTTAATACGCTTCAAATAGTGGGTGCACGCAAAAACGTGATCAAAGAACTTCTTGCAAGATATTCTAGATACCTTAACAATTACGAGATCTTTTTCCACATCATATTCCATATTCATCTTTACTCAAATCTCATAACTCTCCACAACATTCCATTTCTTCCCGTCATGCTGCAATAAATGAAAATTTTCCACCAGGAATTCGGCTTGATATTCTTTTGTTTTGTAAACCTGCCATGCTTTGTAAAATTCCTCTGGCTGAAGATCCCTGTAGGCGACCGTAACATGCGGCTTGAATTTAAATTCAACTTCCGGAATTTGAACAAATGGAAAATAATCAAGAAAGCTATCAAGTATTGTCTTTTGAAGCTGTTTTAACGGTTGGGTTAGCTCGGGATGTACAAAAACCACCGGCTTATACTTATTATGAAACGCGCCAAAATTCCTGAGCTCAATTTTAAATGGCTCCTCGCTAACTACTAAATCTTTAAACCACGAAATAATTTGTGTATGTGCGTCTGACACCAGTTTAAAAGGTGTCTTCAATGTAATATGGGGAACAACTTTTAGCGCTGCCCGGCTGTTATAGTGTTGTGCGAAATCTTGTCTGAATGCAGTTATTTCGTCGCATATTTCTTGTGGTGGAATTATCGCAACGAAGTAAAGGTTTTCTCTTTCCATTTTTTTAGGATTTATTCCGGGCTTCCGATTAACAATATCGTTCACTAAATTTAATACTTATTATGGCAATGTTTACACTTATCGATATTGTTTTGCTATTAACGACCGTAGTATCATCACTGGCAGGCGGGCTATTTTACGCATGGTCATGTTCTGTTATTCCGGGGTTGAAAAAATTGCCTGATAATAGTTACATCGAAGCCATGCAATCCTTTAACAGGGCCATATTAAACCCTGCATTTTTTGTAAGTTTTACCGGAACATTGTTACTACTTCCGCTTTGCGTGTACCTAAGCTATGATCAGCAGTTGTCTGCAAGATTCTATTTGCTGCTGGCTTCACTGGTACTGTATGTGGTGGGTGTTTTTGGTATTACAGCTTTGGGCAATATTCCATTAAACAAGAAACTGGATAATTTTAATTGGAGGATAGCGACTGAACAATCGATCTCATTACAAAGAAGAAATTTTGAAGGACCCTGGATAAGATTACATTCAGTTCGTACATATTCGGGCATATTGGTGATTGTACTGGAAGTTATCGCTTGCCTCATGCATTAGTTCTTTTAATTACAACCCTGCGTAATAGAAGTATGAACGAGCCGGTGCTAATTCGTCTGGCAAAACTTCAGCATTAAAACCAAAGTCTTTCACCAATTCAATAATATCATCGGCATATACATCTCCGATTGATTTTACGCGAAGTATTTTATCGCAATCTTCCAGATCAAAAGTTGCCTTATGCTCCGTGTAAAGCTTGTGAATGGCTTCAATCAGCCTGTCTGCATCAGTTCGATTAATCACATTGGTTTTAAAAACTTCTATCATAATCAATACTAATAAGGTGTTCTGTTAGCTTGCCACTACAAAAATATAGTGTGATCCATGATTTAGCGGGTGTAATTACGGCATTTTTACGGGGCGATTGTGACAATAATCAATCATAAGCATAATGTTTTGACATAGTTAATCGCCAAATATTTTGACGTTAAATAAGGCCCTTATAAAAAACGCTGAACAGACAAAATTGCTCGCTCCAATCGTGGAAGCCGCTGCCACAATATCTTCTTAAGCACTCATTAACGTTTTATTATACTTGTTTTTATATTCCACAGGAGAAAGCCCCGTAACTTTTCTGAATACAGTTCTAAACGCTTTAATATCTGAATAGCCAACTTCATACATCACCTCATTAATGTTTTTCATACTTGTCTCAAATCCTTTTTTAGCTGCTTCAATTTTCACACGCTGAATATATTCGGTCACTGTATTCGCGGTTGCTTTCTTAAACCTGCGTTCAAGACTTCGCCTTCCAAGTGCCAGCATGCTTGCTAACTGATCCACGGTGATCTTATCATCAAAATTTTTCTCAATAAATTCCTGAGCCTTTTTCACCGGTTCATCTTCATGCGCCTTTTGCCCTTCAAACATTATAAAAGGTGATTGACTATGTTTATCTATATCAATCATAAAAGCTTTTGCAATAAGAATTGCAACGCTGCGTCCCGCGTATTTTTCGATCAGGTAAATAACCAGGTTCAAATATGAATATGCACCGCCGCTTGTGTAAATGCCATCTTCCGCAGTCATTATCTTTCCATCAACCAGGTTAATATCAGGATATAATCTTCTAAAATCGTTCGCCATTCTCCAATGCGTTGCACATTGCTTGCCCTTCAGCAGTCCTGTTGCAGCAAGAAAGAACGCACCAATGCAAAAGCTTGCCACCTCTGCACCTCTGCTGTGTTGATCAATGATCCAGGGAATAAAATCTGCATTGCGTTCATTAACATTAGACGGATCTCCAAACATTGCAGGTATAATGATCAGATCTGTTTTCTTTACATCGCCAATAAGAACATCCGGATCAATGGTAACCGTCCCATTACGTTGAATGGTATTATGCTCCAAACCTACCAATTGAATTTCAAACAAAGGCTCCTGATCCATACTTGCCAATATGCCATTTGTCTCGGCAAATATTTGTTGCGTACCATCAATATTGGTAAGGCTTGAATTGCCTTTCGGGACAAGAATCGAGATATGTTTCATCGCTTAGCTTTTATTATTTGTTGGCCATAAGCACAATAAAGGTTAGCATCAGGCCGAAGAAAAATTACGTTAGCAGGTTTTGTTTGAGGGATAAAGGTAAAGAAATCAATTGTCGTAATCAACCCCTCATATTGCCGTGGTACCACCCGAATAATTTTCAGACGTGTGAGTAGGTTTGCATCAGCAATCAAAAGTAATTAATCAAAAAAAAACCGAAAATGGCAACGATCAATCCTTACTTAAATTTCCCTGGCAACGCAGAAGAAGCCTTTAATTTTTACAAGTCAGTGTTTGGCGGCGAATTTACTGCTGTACAACGCTTTAAAGACACACCGGAAGCAGGTAAAGTTTGTGAAGAAGATGCAAATAAGCTCATGCATATTTCGCTGCCTATTGGCAAAGGAAATGTGTTGATGGCAACAGACGCAATTGGGCCCATGGGCAGCGGACTACAATCAGGCAACAATTTCTATTTATCGCTGGCGCCGGAAAGTGAAGACGAAGCCAATCATTTATTTAACGGCCTTTCGGCCGGCGGTAATGTTACAGTACCAATGAATAAAATGTTCTGGGGTGCATACTTCGGAATGTTTACAGACAAGTTCGGTATTCATTGGATGGTTAACTACGATTACAATCAACGCAACTAAATTCCTCAACAATAAAACTGATTTTATGAGCAATAAAACCACTAAAATCGTTTACTGGTCACTAACCGGTCTTTTTGCAGCAGCAATGTTTATGGATGCTATTGGAGGCATAACAAGAGCTGAAGCAGGTAAAGTTGTTATGCAACATCTGGGTTATCCGGAATATGTGTTATCTATCTTTGGTATTGCAAAAATTTTTGGTGTCATCGCCATTTTGCAAACAAAATATCAAACAATAAAAGAGTGGGCATATGCAGGCTTCACAATCAATTTCATTGGTGCTGCAGCTTCACGTGCGTATGCCGGGGATGGCTTTGCATTAACTATCCCTCCAATTATTGTTCTTGCATTTATGCTGGTTGTTTATTTTCTTGGAAAGAAAGTGGAACATACAAAAGCCGAGAGAAGCGTGCAGCTTTCTTTCTAAAGAATATCCACAATATACAGTCTTCCACAAGAATTGTATAACAACCGGGTGATCAAGTCTATTTACGTTCAGGCAGAATAAATATGTATCATGAGAAAGGTTATTTTTCAAATGCTGATATCGCTGGATGGCTATTATGAAGGACCGGATAAAAAACTGGACTGGCATAATACAAAAGGTGGATTTAAGGCATATGAAGAGGAACTGTTTAATAACGCAGATACATTGCTGTTCGGCAGAAAAACATACGAACTGATGCAGAGCTTTTGGCCAGCTGCCAAAGCTTTTGAACTGGATCCCTTTGTTGCCGGCAAAATGAGAGACTTACAAAAAATAGTTTTTTCCCGCACATTGAATACGGTTTCCTGGGAAAACACACGGTTAATTAGGGACAACATAAAGGAAGAGGCCAGGCACTTGAAGAATATGCCCGGAGGAAACATTCTTTTGCTGGCAAGTTCCGGCCTGGCCTTAACTTTTATGGATCTGAATCTGATTGATGAATTTCATATTTTGGTTAACCCTGTTATTCTTGGCGGCGGCAAAACAATTTTTGAAGGCATTCAACACCGGTATCTGTTACAGTTAATCAATGTACGTAACTTTTCATCTGGCAACGTGTTACTCTGTTACAAACCTAAAGCCTGAGTCAGCTATTTTTTCAATTCACGCGTTCTTTAAAATCAGCCATTAAAAATTTGCGAAAATATTTGCGAAACCAAACGGTTTCATTTAAATTTGCAACCAAACGGTTTCTTAATAACGCGACAGAAAAAGCTCACTCAATGAAATAGACTAATCCGGATGAAGAATTAATTAACAACGTGAACATGCTTGCCTGGCTATACAGCCAAACATGGGCTTGCGTTTTATTGACTTGTTCCTTTAGGATGCTTAAAGGAGCTGCATCAATGCTTATTGTCTTAAAATGAAAAGAGCATTAAAGATATCATCTGATTCCATTTGGGATTCAGAACCATTCATTCATCCGGTCCCCACGAAAATGAACATACTTAGTAAGTGTCAGCAAATGCGAAAAATAATTCTGTCCGTTAATATAACGTTGGATGGCTTTATGTCGGGTCCTCATGGGGAATTGGACTGGCATTTTTCAATATGGAACGATGAGATGGGAGAATATGCATTGCAACAACTGAGAGATGTGGATACAATATTGTTGGGACGGGTTGCCTACCAGAGCATGGCGGCTTATTGGCCCCAGGCATTTACAGATCCGGACAGTAACAGGAAGGATATGGAGTTTGCACAAAGAATGAATGCATACTCCAAAATTGTTTTTTCGAACACGCTGACTACACTGGAATGGAATAATTCCCGGTTGGCAGGAAAAGACATCAGAGAGGAAATTTTAACACTTAAAATGCAGGCAGGTAAGGACATCATCATGTGGGGTGGCGTGGGCATTGTATACACATTTATAGAGCTGGGCTTAATTGATGAATATCGTATTTGGGTTAATCCTGTTGCAATAGGTGAAGGAATTCCCTTGTTTGATAATCTGAATAAACGACTGGACCTGAAGCTTACCAACGCAATGACATTCAGTAATGGTGTTGTGTTACTGAACTATGTTTTAAAAAATGATCTTTTTCACTTAAATGTCATGTAACATGAGAAGTAATATTTTCATTCCGAAAAGTCAGTCGATCACCGCATCGCTGGCTCTACTGATCCTCAGGCTTATTGCCGGTACAGCTTTTATCATCCATGGATGGCTCAAAATTCAACATCCTGATTCGTGGGTTCCTGCAGGCGCGCCAATTTCCATCCCGGCATTCTTCCAGGTACTTGCAGCCATATCTGAATTCTGCGGCGGTATTGCATGGATACTCGGCCTGTTAACTCCGCTTGCTTCTTTTGGTATTGGTTGTACGATGGGTGTCGCGGTTTATTTTCATGCCGTTGTGTTCGGAGATCCCTTTGTAAATTTAACAGGCGGGCATGCGTTTGAATTGCCGTTAATGTTTCTTGGTCTCGCCGTCTCCCTTTTGTTAACCGGGCCCGGGCAATTTTCTCTTGATGCTAAAATTTTCGTTGAAAGGACCTTTGCAAAAAAAGCTTTTGTATGAGAAAAGTGTTCTTATTGATGAATACATCACTGGATGGTTTTACCAATGGTCCGAATGGAGAAATGGATTGGTTTCCTGTTAATGATGAAGCCTGGCATTTTGTAAACGATCTGCTGAGCAATGTGGATACAGCTTTAATTGGCCGTGTTACCTATGAGGGATTTGTAAAATTTTGGCCAGCCGCAGCAAGTAGCCCTTCCAGTTCGGAACATGAGGTCAGTTTTTCTCACTGGATAGATAAAACACCAAAAATTGTATTTTCAACTACGTTAAAGAAAGCGTTTTGGCCAAACACAGAGATCATCAGCAAAAACGTTCGTGAAGAAATGGATAAACACAAGCGACAACCGGGAAAGGACATGGTTATTTTTGGAGGCGCCGGCTTAGCCCAAACTTTGACGGAGTACGGCTTGATAGATGAATACTGGATCAAAGTGCATCCAGTAGTGCTGGGTGGAGGAAACCCTTTGTTCAGGAATCTTGACAAAAGACTGCCGCTAACGCTAAAAGAAACAAGAGTATTTGATTCGGGCGTTGTTGCATTTCGTTATGTACCTGAAATGCAGCAGTAAAGCAATTTGACAAAATCATCCTGCTATATGCAAAAGATCACCACTTTTTTAATGTTTGAAGGAAAGGCTGAAGAAGCTATGAACTTTTATACTTCATTGTTTAGCAACTCTGGTATTGTCGACATATCCCGCTATGGCGCAGGTGAGCAAGGCAAAGAAGGAACTGTTAAACACGCAACATTTTCTCTTAACGGACAGGAGTTTATGTGCATAGACAGCTTTGTATCACACGGATTTACCTTCACACCATCCATCTCGCTGTATGTAAAGTGCGAGACGGAAGAAGAAATTGACAAAGTTTTTGCGGCGCTATCTGCTAACGGACAGGTATTAATGCCATTAGGACCTTATCCTTTCAGCAAGAAATTCGGATGGCTATCAGATAAATTTGGCGTATCATGGCAATTAACACTTCTATGATAAAGCAGGCTAAAGGCAGAAAAAAATAATCCTTCTGTTGCAATGAAAAGAAAAGTTCCTGCGTCATGCATTAAAGCTTGTTAATGAAAAAGATGCTCACACTTCTGCTTGTAATTAGTTGCATGATAATTTCCTGTTCCAAAAGTGGTGTTGAAAGAAAGGCATCCTCAAAAGAGATTAGCGGCGACTGGTTACGGACCAGCGCTTATACAAATGATTATTGGGGCGGCCCATTCTATTGGCAGACAATAAAAGCCAATATCCAGGTACGGTTTTCTGACGGTAAATACTATCGAAAGAACAATGATGATAATGGATATAATTTCATCGGATCTTATCAAATTTTAAACGACAGCACACTTCAGATACAAGGCACAAATCCCACCGACTCCTCACCTATCACTTATGCAATCAGCTACTTCTTTGATGCGGATGGCTCATTAAATCTCAACAACGGTGCCTTTGAAGGAGTGGTTATTGAGAAATTTAGAAAGGAGGAAATGAACGAAGGAAATTAGAAAAACGTGAATAGTGAATAGTCAATGGTGAATGGTGAATAGTGAAAGGCTTAAACCTGTTCACCATTCATAACATTCTAAATTTTTTAACCGCGTTTTTTTACATGGGGAGGCACAGCGTACAATTGCACCTCATACGCTGTGCAATTGAGTGTCTTCAGTGGACCGGTGTAACTTACCGCCTCCTCATTTACATATTTGCAAATTCGCACATTCGCACATTCTTAATTTCGTCACTTCTCTCTTACATTCAACGCCATGCGTCTGTCCACTTTTCTTGCTTCGTCTGACGCACTGGCATCTACAGTGGCGAAGTGAGATCCATAACCTTCAGCACCTACTACCTGTTGGGCATTTGCTCCCGCTGTTTTTATAGCACTGGCTATGGTTTCGGCGCGACTTTGGGATAATTTTTGATTAGCAATTGAATCGCCTGTTTTATCTGTGTAACCGCCGACCTTTACTTTAACCTTAGGATAGGCCTTCAGTATCTCTGCAATATTTTGAATCTGTTGTTGACTTGAGTCTGTTAGCCCGGTGGTTCCCGTTTTAAAATTCACATTATCAAAATCAAACCATTTGTCTTTGCTCACAGCTTCATTTGAATTCAGGTAAGCAACCAGTTTGTCCTCTATTCCACCGGTGTATGCATTCAGCATTTTCCCGTTTGGCAACCTCACCTTTATACGAGTCAATGTTAGTATTGGCGTTGTAACAGGCGGCGTAACAACGGTAGTTGTATCCACAGTCACGGCCCCGGAAGAAGCTTTATTATTGCCTTTCAAAAAGTACCAAATGAGTGCAGCTGCAATAAGCACAAGCAATAAAGGCATAACCCAGTTGTCTCCTTTCTTAACAGGACCAGCAGCGTAATCAACGGTTTGCTGAGCAGTATCTGCAACAGTTGTCGCACCTCCGCTAATCTTTGAACCGAGCGAGCTAAGGCTGCTGATACCAAGCATTCCCGCAACGTCAAGTCCTGGTGGAAGAGAAGATAGCAATGATAATTTTTGGCTTGCCAGAAAAGAAGTTGCGTCTGTTGCAGAAAGATTGTTGTCAATCGCATGCTTTCCAAAAACACCCAGCACAACAGGAACAACCATGCTCAGGATTGATGACGCAGATGAAGAACGAACGCCGGCAAAGGACGACAGCGCATTACTTATAGAATTAAAATTACCGTCAAATAAACTTTCCATAATACCACTCAGGCCAGGAACCGAGCTTGTATTTCCACTAAACAGGCTGCCCGGGTTTCCAAGCACACCACTACGTGAAACCTGCCTGGCCGTATCCAGCAAACCAGCGCCGCCATCAGAACTATTAGTGGCATTTTGAATCATTGAGGCTATTGATACCGGTACGGCTCCGTTTATCAGTTTTTGTATTCCACCTTCGCTTTCGCCAAGAGTTGATGCGGCTTTCGATATAAGATCACCACTAATTAAACCTTTTACGGACTCGATAAGATTGAATGACATAGAACTGTTTTTTGGTTAAAAAAATAGGTTCCATGTTGGTAGTAGAGCTATTACGAAAAAAAGAAGTTATAAGTTATACCATTTTTTTTGTTTTTTCCTAATAACCGGCTGCTTTTACGGTTCAGGCAGGCTGCATTCGAACAGGATAAACTTGAAATATGCTGGAATAAATGATTTCAATTCTTAGGGCGTTGCCTCATCCTAATGCCTCAACGCCTGCTACGTCGGAAATACTATATAAGACATCATTACCTCACTCAAACGGGCATCCCTGAAAGCTGACGATGCTTACAAACATTCGTCCCATTAAACGCGTTTTAATTTCATCAGGCTCATACGCCTGTGTACTTCGTAATTCGTACTTATGATGCACTTACGTACCTCATACTTCGTACTTGTTCCTTCTACCATCCGCCTTGCAATCCTTCCTCAAGCGCTTGCTTGTATTTTTCATTGTTGAAAGTATACAGGTACGGAGCTTTATGAGCGCCGCCTTTGCGTGTCTCCGTAAGGCGGTTAACGAGACCATATCCCAGCATGCGTCGCTGAAAATTCCGGCGGTCGAGTTTCTTACCTAAAATGGCTTCATACAAACTTTGAAGCTCAGGCATGGTGAACTTTGCAGGCAACAGGTTTAATCCAATGGGCTGATAGTTTATTTCTTTTCTTAATCTTTCCAGTGCAGTTTTAAGGATGCAGCTATGATCCATTATAAGACTCGGGATGCTTGTAAGATCCTGCCATTCGCATATTTCAGATGAATAATCAATCGCAAGTTCAACTTTCGAAAAATCCACCAGCGCATAATACCCTACGGTTATAAAACGTTCGGTAAGCCAATCACCCTGACCGTTTTCAAAACCATCTTTTTCAAGGATGTTCTTATTACGTTTTGAATCAGACCTGTTAGGATCTCCGAAAACATGCAATTGTTGGAGGAAGATATCTTTAATACCTGTTCTTTCACGCAGAATTCTTGCAGCCGCGGCATCAACATCTTCATCTTTATAAACAAAACCACCAGGGAGCGCCCAAAGCTCATCATATCGCATTTTCAATAATAATATCTTCAATTGGCCACTGTGAAATCCGAAAATAACGCAGTCAAGAGATAAACATGGAACAAAGGCATCCCGCCCCTCAATAATAAATTCTTTAAAATTCTCCACAGTCGCAGTGTTGGTTTATTTCAAATAAAAATATGGGTTCAGTGAGTGTAAACAAAAAAAATATTCCGCTAAGAGCTAAGAATGGCGGGCAAAAGAACAAGTCCGATGTAGCCAGATAACAAATTTCGTTATCGCATCTTGCGTGCCTGCCTTCCCAAATATTTGATCTTTTAAAATGTATGGACAGGGCAAAAATAAAAAAGGATGCAGCAATACCCGCAGGTACAACTACATCCACATAGCGTTTATTCAAATGTTGTTATTTCTGATGAAGTTAAGGATGTACTACAGCCCAGCCTTCCTGTTGACGAATGATGATTTCACCGTTGCCACTTGGTACGAACGAAATAAAATCAAACAATTCTTCTTTGCTGATGTTTCGCTCCTTCATGGTATTGAGGCATTGCGCAAGAATTACGCCTTTTGCCTGAAGATCTTTTAGCTGTTGCTCATAAGGCTTGTCTTTTTTAAAGACAGCAACGCCGCCGCCATGCACCACGAGCTCTATTTCCAGCTTGCCTTTTAACCTCGGATCTTCCAAAGCATTATTAATATTTTTTAGTGTTGCCTTAATCACTTTTTCGTCATCATTATTCAATTGATACACAGCTTGATAATGCTTTTTATGCGCGGTAGCGCCTGTGAATGATTCTGCTTTTTGGTCCTGCGCATTTGCCTTAATCATAAATCCCGCTAAAGCAATAAGGAGAAGCAACGATATTTTTTTCATACTGGTTTCAATAACTTAAAAAGATGTTTTACATAATTACGGCAATAAATATAAGGCAAGAAAGTAATGCAGGCGGTTTAAAATGTACGCGCAATCATGGGGTGCACGCTGAAAAACAACCTAAGGAACTGATAAACATGGTTCCGGCAATTCACGTTTTATCTTATTCGCCATCCATTATCTTTGCCGCATGCATTATGTATCAGCAGAAGGACTGACTAAAAGTTTCGGCGTAACGCCCCTGTTCAGAAATATTTCGTTCCACATAAATGAAGGAGACAAAATAGCTTTGATTGCCCGCAATGGTGTGGGAAAAAGTACTTTATTGAAAATACTTTCAGGAAAAGAAACACCTGATGAGGGCAAACTTTGGGTACATAAAGACGTTACCGTTGCCTTGTTTGAACAGGATCCGCATTTTGATGAAAATAAGAATGTGCTGGAGAACATCTTCAGCTCAAGCCATCCTGTGATGAAAGCTATCAGTAATTATGAGGACGCCGTGGAGCAGAATAACGGAGATGCCATTGCTGATGCTATTGCAAAAATGGATGAGCTTGGCGCCTGGGATTTTGAATCGAAAGTGCAGCAAATATTGGGCAAGCTGAACATTCACCATCTTCAAAGCCAGGTAAGCACTTTAAGCGGTGGTCAGCGCAAAAGGGTATCTCTTGCAAAAACATTGATCGATATTGGCTTTGAGCATAAGCATACAATGCTGATGATGGATGAACCCACCAACCATCTTGACGTTGAAATGATCGAATGGCTGGAGCATTATCTTAACCAGGAAAATGTTACGCTATTGCTTGTAACGCACGACCGTTATTTTCTTGATGCAGTGTGCGATGAGATCTGGGAGCTGGAGCGCGAGAACATGTACGTATATAAAGGCGACTACGAAAACTACATGGAAAAGAAAGCCGCACGTATAGAAAGCGAACAGGCCAGTATTGACAAAGCCCGGAATGAATACCGTAAAGAGCTGGAATGGATGCGCAAGCAGCCAAAGGCCAGAACAACAAAATCAAAAAGCCGAATTGATAATTTTTATGACGTAGAAGCCCGTGCCAAACAGCGGATTGAAGATGCGCAGCTACAATTGCAGATGAAGATGAGCAGATTAGGGGGCAAGATCATAGAGATGAAAAAAGTGTATAAAAGCTACGGAGATAAAACTATTCTTAAAGGCTTCGATTATACTTTCAGCAAAGGAGAGCGCATTGGTGTTATTGGAAAAAATGGTGTGGGTAAGAGTACATTCCTGAATATTTTGCAGGGATTAGAGCCCGCTGACAGCGGCAAAATAAACGTTGGTGATACCATCATCTTCGGTAATTTCTCCCAACAGGGTTTAGAGATAAAAGAAGATATGCGGGTAATTGAATATGTGAAATCTTTTGCCGAAAGTTTTCCATTAGCCAGGGGAGGCAGCTTAAGTGCGGCGCAGTTCCTGGAATTGTTTCTATTTGCGCCGGAAAAACAGTACACTTATCTAAGTGCATTAAGTGGCGGTGAAAAGAAA
Source organism: Danxiaibacter flavus (assembly GCF_041060425.1). Taxonomy (NCBI): domain Bacteria; kingdom Pseudomonadati; phylum Bacteroidota; class Chitinophagia; order Chitinophagales; family Chitinophagaceae; genus Danxiaibacter; species Danxiaibacter flavus. Next base: position 123,831 of record NZ_JAULBC010000008.1, on the reverse strand, counting down.
CGCTTGCAATTGCTGACTATACTTTTCAGAAATCCCAACTTCTTAATATTGGATGAGCCCACCAATGATCTTGATCTTCCTACGCTGGCGGTGCTCGAAAACTTTTTAAGCGAATACCAGGGATGTGTGCTGATTGTATCACACGACCGTTATTTTATGGACAGACTGGTTGATCACTTATTTGTGTTTGAAGGAGAAGGTGAAGTGCGCGATTTTCCGGGGAACTACACGCAATACCGCTTGTGGCAAAAAGAAGAGGAAAAGAAACAGCAAGCCATCACCGTTAAGGCAGAAGAAACAGTAGCTCCCAAAACGCAAACCAGCGCTCCGGCAAAGAAAAAGCTATCTTACAAAGAAAAGCGTGAATTCGAAGACCTGGAAAAAGAGCTACCCGCGCTGGAAGAAGAGAAAAAAACAATCACCGAGAAAATGGGTGGCAACATCAGCTTTGAGGAAATAACAAAACTCGGCAACAGGATGAGTGAAATTGAAAACCTGTTAGCTGAAAAAGAAATGCGCTGGCTTGAGTTGAGTGAGATGATGGAGTAAGGATGAACCACATTATGAAAATATTCAATTTTACGAATAAAGAATTCATAAGCTGGAAAACCAGGTTGTACTGTGACCCAATCCCGAAGGGATGAAATTATTATAGCAATGAGTAAAACAAATTATTAAAACCCCGAAGGGGTGGCATTTTTGAGGTGTCACCCCTTCGGGGTTTTTGAACGATTCCATATATTTTCTATAATAATTTCATCCCTCCGGGATTGCATTAATCAGTACTGCGAATTGAGAGATCTTATTTAGATTTAATTTTTACTACAACGTCGACAATTCAATATCCTTAAACCTCGCAGTTCCTTCCGTTACAAAAAATCCCCAATTACCTTCCGGAAGATCATAAGCCCGGAAATTCATCGCAACCTGATTGTTCACATATACAACTCCCTTGTTGCCGTCAATAAATATTTCAATAGAAACGGGCGAGCCCTGCTCAAATGTTACCAGCCGCTCCAAATCGGCCATATAAGGCGTTGTTGCGACCCGTCTCGGCCACACATCAAACACAAGTCTGCTTCTATCTGGCTCCAGGCGAATATAATAGCCCTTATCAAAATCATCACTACCGCGAAGTATGCAACCAAAGCTCCTCGGTGCTTTATCAAATACAACGTTGGTACTTATTCTGCAGGTAGCTGGCATTTTACCTGCTGCAACGGCATTAAATATTCCATCAGCTTTAATCTCTATTTCTTTCTTCGCGCCAATTACTTCGCCAGTACCAGATTTAAATTCCTGTTGTACAGGCTTACTAAATGCTTTGCGAACGGTCTCAGGCGCGCGAACCGTCAGTTCGCCATTGGGTTGTTGAATAACCTGGTGCACGACAAGATTTCCGCCCCAGTTCCAATCCCCATTGTCCGCGTTGTCGCTACGCGTCGGATTCCATCCAAAAATGAATCTGTTATTGCCATCCGAAGCAGTTTTAGCTGCATAAAAAGCGTGGCCATCGAAGGTGTCCTGTTTGGGTGTTAGCCATGGCCCTTTCAAAGAACGGCTCATGCGATATCTTGTAGCATACACATCGCAATACTCCGAGAAGAGAAGATACCACCAATCACCTATTTTAAACAGGTCAGGACATTCATGCGTAATAAACTGGTTAGGCATATAAAAAGGTTCTTTCACTTCCCACTTTACCAGGTCCTTAGAAGTGCAAAGCCCTGTAATGCCGCGGCGACGTGGCATTCCTTTATTCAATCTCGCGGCCAGCAACATGTTGTATTCTTTTGTCTCCTCATTAAAAAAAACAAAGGGATCGCGCCAGTCGTTTTTCTCATAGTTATCAGACGGAGCAAAAAATGTTTGTTCAGGAATTTTTGTCCAGTGCTGCAAATCATCACTCACAGCGTGCATTACTCCCTGCGCAGGTTTCCCTGACTCGGCAAGGTGATGATTGTGCCCCGTATAAAATATATGGTATTTGTTATCATGGCCTTTCAACGCGCTTCCCGTAAAAACATACAGATCCTGTTGTTCTTTTGTACCTCGTGGAAGTACCTGTCCGTGCTCTTCAAACGAAACAAAATCCGTTGTTGATAATCTGTACCAGGGCGTTCCTTCTCCGTACTTTTCGCCATTCCTCCAATCGAGCAAATAAAACAACTGAAATTTTCCTTCGGCATACATGGGAATGAAATCTGCGGCCCACGCATCTTCCGGTTTGTAAAAGAAATCGCGCGAAACAGGTTGGGGACTCTTTAATCCGTTTTGTAATTCTGCGCCATTAGAAGGAAAACTATTTGCAAGATTTCCGGCTACAAAAGGAAATAAACCCGATGCGCGTAGAAAATTTCGTCTTTTCATATGAGTGATTGTTACGTATCATTGAACAATTGAACAAACAATTGACAAGTAAAATATCAAAAATTAAAGTAAGAACGGCAAATGGCGCTGCGTTTTATTGTCAACTAAAAGAGGCGGGATAGGTGAAGCAGCCCGGGACAGATAGTCTGGTGATTGCTGAAAGCATTTTTCGATTGCAAAAAAAATCCCACAGGTATTAGCACCTGTGGGAATTTATTGTCTTTGAAGAAGAGACTAAGAATCATTAATCGTCGTCCCTGTCTTCTTTAATAGTATTTACAAATGCAGCACGTACCGGTGTAGGCACGGTAACATGTTCACCCTTAACAGACTTCCAAATCATCGCATTCATGAGTTCGTCGGGAGCGCTGTCTATTTCCGACAGATTCAATCCCCTTGACATAGCTGCCAGTTTGGTGCCCTTCGGGTTAACCTCATTGAGATCAATATTGGAAGGCAGGCTTTTGAAAGGAGTATTGTTTGGTGTTTTGCTGAAACAACGCCACATGGGAGTAGCGGCAGCATCATATTGCGTCATTGGCGGAAGGCCAAGGATCAGTTCCATCGTCCGTAGCATGGATGATGTTGAATACATGGTATGATCTATATAATTACGCTTCACGTAACCACCCGCAAGATATGCTGTAGTACGGTGTGCATCCACATGATCCGGACCGTTCTGCGCATCATCTTCTACGATAAATATCACGCTGTTCTCCCATATTGGGCTTTTGCTGATGTGTTCTACCAGTTTCCCCACAGCAAGGTCATTATCTGCCACATGCGCAAACGGTGTTGGCCTGCCCGGAGCTGTCCCTTCTGTATGATCGGAAAGCATACGCAAGGTAGAGATCCTCGGCAACGCATTCTGAGCCAGCAGGGAATCGAAATCCTTTTCCCAGATCCTGTAGCGCATGGTATCCGGATCTCTTAGATCACGTGTGGGATACTCAGGGGTGTAATGGTCTTTCAACACAGGAAGCCTGGCTGTATTATCGGCGTTCACAAACTCTCCGTAAGTGCGATAAGAAACATTATACCGGTTAGCCTGATCCCAAATATATAATTTGTTTCCGGCTGTGTTGCTTACTGCTCCTTTTCCCCTGCCACCATAGCTGGTAGGCCAGTTCTTTTCGTTGTAGTCCGTTGCATAAGCACCCATGCTCCAGTTATGTCCATCAGCGCTTACTTCTCCGTCAACATAAAAATTATCCAGCAGCACAAACTCATCAGCAAGTGCATGGTGGTTTGGCGTTACTTTTCTTCCGAATAACAGGAGACTGGTATCTCCATTACCATGCGGCATGTCTGACAATACCTGGTCGTAGGTCCGGTTCTCCTGCAGAATATAGAAAACATATTTGACAGGAGAGCTTCCGCCGGTTTTGTTGGGGACAGGGTTACCCGCCTCCCCGTCAGCAGTAACCTCCTGTTCTTTGTGATAAGGAGTATTGTGATAGACTGCCTGCGAGTAAACAGACAGGTCTTTTTCTGTAGGGGCAGGAATGATGCTCAAGGAACCCATCATCCATCCACCACCGATATACTGAACTTTCTGCGGCTTTGTGCTGTCACCTTCGTGAAGAAGAACCGCTTGTTTTTTTGCTACCGGATTAGGACCATGAGGATTGGGTAACGACGAAAAGCCTTTGGCATTGGCAACGTATAGTTTGTGATCTATAACCCGGACAACACTCGGGTACCAGCCCGTGGGCACAAAACCGCGTGACCGGCTTGATCCGGGATTGCTCACATCGAATACGGCGAGACAGTTGTTATCGGCATTGGCGACGTATAATGTTTTGCTGTCGTCAGACAAGGCAACAGAGTTACTTGTTGTTCCGCTCAATTCCGTCGGATATACGGCTGTATTCAATGTTTCAAGCACCTTGTTCTTTTTCAGATCGACCAGGGAGACTGTGTTATCATTGGCATTGGCGACATACAGGTATCGCCCGTTTTTGGAGAGACACAGGTCGTTGGGATTGTCGCCGACCGCAATAGAATCTGTCAGCGCATTCTTTTTTGTATCAAATACAGCTACTTTATCCGCGCCCCAAAGGCTGATGTACAGCTTTGACTGATCAGCGTTCAACAGACAGGTGTAGGCATCTGTACCCAGTGCAATTTTCTGTTGAATAGTTTTCGTTTTCACATCAATGAGATAAAGGCTGTTATCTTCTTTAGTCACGACGTATAAGATTCCTTTCCGATCATTCAGAGCCAGACCTGTAGGAGAAATAGAAACCGCATTTTTTTGCTTGCTCCATGCATCCCCTAACCTGATAGTATCGCTGGCGACAAGTTTGTCACTGATAATTGAATAACGAATGATCCAGTTATTGTCGCCTCCTGAAGCATAAAGGCTTTTCTCGTCATCGCTGAAGGCCAGACCACCCCAGGCCTTGCTGATCATCACGTTGTCCAGTTCTTTGTCATTCTTTGCATCCAACAGTTGAATGCTTTGCGTACTCTGTCCATTGTTGGTAACGGCGGCATACCGGTGATTTTTACTCACGGCGATATTTAAGGGAAGATCTCCCAGTGGTAGGCTTTTGCCCACTGGAGTGAGCGACCATCCATTGGGTAATTTCACCCTGTTGCGTTCAACCGAATTAATATCTTGTGCCCATCCAGGTCTTGCACCCAGCAGCAGGGCAGCAATACAAAGCATCTTTTTCAGTGACATAATTTACTATATATTATTAGAGATAAAACCCGAAATTATCCGAGATGTCACTATTGCCAAACGCTTACAGGTTATCTTTTCTTGAATTTTTTAATGTTAATTTAAGGAGCTGGCAAACCGGGGCTGTGAACCAACGCCCGGCAGCATTTTGCAGTTCATCATAATCATTTTCAGTAGCCCACGCAACTACTCCATCAGGGCGTATCAATAGGGCGCTCAACCCTAATTGTTCTTTCGGATAGCCTGAAACATACTTCATCTGGCCGCCATATTTATTTGCCACGGATCTCAGTGATGTATTCCAATTAAAATCAAGCAATATCCCCTTACCATTATGCATTAACTCACCAATGGTTGTACCGTCTTCCAGCTCAAAGTTGGGCACGCTGTGTCCTACAAGAGAGTGATCACTACCGAGATCGTAGTGAGTATAAATTCCCCAGACCCGTCCGGCAAAATAAGTAGCACCGTCCCGCGTATTCATCAGATCGCAGACGATCGCATTCAGTGCACGGGCATGTGGGTTTGGCCGCATGATCGCAACCTGGGCGCGCGACCATTCCAGCACTTTTGCTCCAACCGGATGCCGTTCAGTCTGATAACTGTCCAGCAAACCTTCAGGCGCTTTCCCTTGTATGGTTGCGGCGAGCTTCCAGCCAAGATTCATAGCATCGCCCAAACCAAGATTAAGTCCCTGACCTCCCAGCGGTGAATGAATGTGCGCCGCATCGCCAGCCAGCAATACGCGCCTTTTGCGGTAAGTTGTTGCCTGTCTTGCGCGGTCCGTCCACGTGGTCGCGATATGCAGAGAGCTGATTGTAACGTCGGTATTCGAAATATACCGCAGCACTTTCTGAATGTGTTCGAGAGTTACCGGCTTTTCTGAATTATGAAAAGCCCCACCATCAAAATCCTGGATCATGATATAACCAGGTTGAGATTGTAAATACATGCCTGTTGGTGTCATGTTCCGGCCCGGACTAAGCTTTTCCGGATCTGCGATATCCACTTTAGCCGTGTACCCGGTAAATTCCGGCTCTGTGCCCGCGAACTCAAACCCGCCAATCTTGCGAACAATACTGCGGCTTCCATCACAACCCACCAGCCATTTACTTTTGAAAGGTTGATTATTTGACTGAACAACCACTTCGTCTTCGGTTTGATCAAAGTCCGTAACAGCAAACCCGCGTTTGATTACCACACCCAGAGATTTTGCCCGACGGGTGAGTAAAGTTTCAAGCTCTTCTATTTCAGAGATCAAACCGGTGTCTGTTGAGCTGGACAGCCGGTATTTCCATTGTGAAGTATCTATATCACTGTCGTAAAATGGAATGCCGGCGAAATGTCCCACCTGGCGACGCGGACCTTGTTTAGCATTCTGATGAGGATTTTTGAGATATTTATGTATTTCAAGTTCGTTTAATAACCCACGGCGGTAAAGGGCTTCAATAGAGGGCGCAGATAATCCCCGCATTCCGAATGGAAGTTTTTTCAGAGGAGAGTCCGGGCTTTCAGCCTTTTCAAGTATCAGGACAGAACAGTTGGCCAACGCCAGTTCACAGGCCAGGAATAGCCCTACAGGTCCTGCGCCGGAAATGATGACATCGTAAATAGAATGATTTTCTAAGGATTTCTTGCTTTCACGTATTTCGTTCATATATAATGATTGAAACGCAAAATTCGGCGAGGCTGCTTCCTTAGGATTGTACAAACGCGACAAAATCATTGCTGACGGCAGCTTGTCTTTTCTTTGCTTTTCGCGCGAATGCGCCGGGTGTTGTACCACTATAACGTTTGAATTCCCTGCTTAGATGTGATTGATCTGCATAATTTAACTCCAGCGCCAGGCCGGCAAGATTGGTATCCGGATAATTCCACAATTGATTTCGCACCTGCTCAAAGCGCATCAGTGCGGAAACGTCCTTAACAGTGTGACCAGAAGATTGCTTGAAATTCCTTTCTAATGTACGAACCGTCGCATGAGCCGCCATTGCAACCTGACTGACCTGCATAGTGCCATTTGCTTTTCTCATGGCCGCTCCTGCTTTAAAAAGCATACTATCAACAGCAACATGTAACCGCGCATTAATGAAGTATTGTTTTACCTCGTTCACCGCCTCATCTATCTTATCTGCCCTGATCAATTTATCCAACTTTGGATGAAGTTGGGCGATAGGATGCTCGAATACATGCACCGCCTTTTTTCCTGCCGGTAATCCGAGCAAATCGAATACTGTCCACGGAAAGCACCTGATAGCAATGATCTCTAACCGGTTTTCCGTATAAAAATGAACGGGCTGATTGAGCAGCCCCATCATAAATGGAGATGGCAATGATTGCAAGCCTTCATGATCAGAAATATAAAGACTCCCGAAGTAAAAAATAATTTCCGCATAGCCGTCAGGTGTTACCTCAAAACCAGACGGTTCTTTTCCGTAGTCTCTTCGCTCGTACCAAAAGCATTTTATGGCATCCTGTAGCTCTTCTGGAGGTTGGAATTCTTGATGCATATAGAAAGATAGGAAATTTGAGGAATTCGGGGGGTGAGTTGAATTATCGCTTTAACTGGCCGGTTGTCTTTTGGCGAGTAATAAAAAACCGGAAAAGCAACAAGAATTTGTGCCTTTCCGGTGAGGTAGTCCCGACAAGAATCGAACTTGTATCTAAAGTTTAGGAAACTTCTATTCTATCCATTGAACTACGGGACCAAATTTGGATTGCAAATATCTCGTTCCTGGCGCAGTTTTCCAATATTTCGGTTGATAAAATTAGTTTTTACTTTGAATTGACAGAATTTGACATCAAAATTTTATTCAGAGATCTCCGGCCAGCAGCAGTCTTCCAATATTTCTCTTTGATTATTGCTTCGTCCCTGGAATCAAAACACTCGTAGTGTACTATTTTAAAAGGGGCATAATACTTATTTGATTTGGTATGAAACGAATTGTGCTGGCTTAATCTTACTTCAAGATTTTCACAGTGACCTTTGTAAAAATAGTCCGGATACCTAATGCTTTGAAGAACATACGCGAAGAACATATGAATATTGGTTTAGGTGGTTTAGGAAACTTCTATTCTATCCCCGCCTGAATGACGTCAGTCGGGCAGGCATTGAACTACGGGACCAAATTTGGATTGCAAATATCTCGTTCCTGGCGCAGTTTTCCAATATTTCGGTTGATAAAATTAGTTTTTACTTTGAATTGACAGAATTTGACATCAAAATTTTATTCAGAGATCTCCGGCCAGCAGCCGTCTTCCAATATTTCTCTTTGATTATTGCTTCGTCCCTGGAATCAAAACACTCGTACTGTACTATTTTAAAAGGGGCATAATACTTATTTGATTTGGTATGAAACGAATTGTGCTGGCTTAATCTTAATGCAAGATTTTCACAGTGACCTTTGTAAAAATAGTCCGGATACCTAATGCTTTGAAGAACATACGCGAAGAACATATGAATATTGGTTTAGGTGGTTTAGGAAACTTTTATTCCCTGGCCGAATGCTATGGCGGGCGGCTATCCCCGCCTGAATGACGTCAGTCGGGCAGGCATTGAACTACGGGACCAAGTTGATCTTCAAAATCAACCGGCCGCAAAAATAATAGATTCTCCATAATATTTCGCGTGAATCTTCACTTATTCTGTACATTCATCACCTAACCGCAATAAAACATCAAATGAAAAATTTCTTACGTTTTTGCCTGCCTGTTGCGCTGCTATTTTCTGTTGTTCTTGTGAAAGCGCAAAGCGGCAAAAAGCCTTCGGTATTAATGAATCATGTGGCAGTTTATGTAGTCGATCTGGAGAAAAGTACACATTTTTATCGCGATCTGGTCGGTCTTGATACCATGCCAGAGCCTTTTCATGATGGCAAGCATGCCTGGTTTAGAGTGGGCGAAAATTGCCACCTCCATGTAATTTCCGGTGCGAAAGAAGCTACAACACATGATAAAAATGCCCATATCTGCTTTAGCGTTGCATCTGTAGATGACTTTCTGAAAAAGCTCCAAAAGGAAAACATTGAATTTGAAAGCTGGCCCGGCGAAAAAGGCAAATATGCTGTTAGAGTGGACGGTGTTAAACAGCTTTATTTAAAGGATCCTGACGGTTATTGGATTGAAATTAACGATGCCAAATATTAAAAATCAGATGTGCAATAACCCTATCTTTGCCGCTCTTAAAATGTGTGTATGCAGTTTTATAATTTACTAATTAAGTATCGTTTTTGGTTGAGTCTTGCCTTGCTGGTTGCAGCTATTGCACTGAATGTTACTGGCTCCGCGGGATTCTGGCCAACGTTTCCTTTATATTTTATAGCAGTTATTGGCTTATTCAGTCATTTTTTCATCGGTCCGTTGCGCCTGATCCAGGGCCCAATGGAAGCTGGCAATATTGAGGAAGTGGAAAGAATTCTTGCTACTATCTGGTTCCCCAACCTGTTGTACAAGCCCATTCGTTCTACGTACTTTACAATCAAGGGCAACCTTGCGATGATGAAGCAGGATTTTGATTCTGCTGAAAAACACCTGAAGAAAAGCTCTGACCTGGGTGCTCCAATGCCTGAAGCTGAAGGTGCCAACAAACTTCAATTGGGAATGATGGCGCTGCAAAAAGGTGACATGAAGAACGGCGAAAGCTATATCCGTGCAGCTATACGCGCAGGTATTCCTGATAAAGAAAGTGAAGCAGTTGCTTTTTTGAGTATGTGCCAGATCTTCATGAATAAAAGAGAATTCAGAGCTGCCAAAGACTTCTTCAGAAAGGCAAAAGCCTGCAACCCAAAATCTAAAGAGGTTGTAGCACAGATAAAAGAAATTGAAAAATATATTTCGCGGATACCAGGATAAGCCAGGTACGAAGTTAGAAGTACGAAGTACTCATGTTTGATCGGTCTACTAGTTAAAAAGATCCAGTTGTTTTTGGCAGCTGGATCTTTTTGGCTTTTAGCAGTCAGCTATTAGCTATCAGACTTCATCAGTCAGCTTTCATCGGTCACAATTTAATATCCGCGTCCCCGGAAGCGATGCAATATGAGACTATTCCACTTTTTGAAACTCAAGGTGAATGACCGAAAAACCAACAAATGCCTTAAGCGATCATCACTCCACCTTTCACTATTCACCTTTCACTATTCACCATTTATCATTCACCAATCACTCCCCCGAAAATCAGCCATCAGCAAATCCGCCATCAGCGATCATTGCCACACCTTTCACTATTCACCATTGACTATTCACGCCTCCCAATCATCGCTCCCTTCCCTCTATTAACTATTTACGTACTTTTACACCCACTTATGGCATATTTTAATTGGAATGATAGTGTTAACCTGTTGAGCAAACTTACGCCCAGGCGTATGTGGAATGCCACAAAAGTTTATACAAGCTACCAGCTTACCAAACTTACCAAAAAGCCGGTGCAGTGGGGATACCCGGTTTCTGTGTCTTTTGAACCAACCACTTCCTGTAACCTTCGTTGCCCGGAATGTCCGAGTGGCTTGAGGGAATTTACCCGCCCAACCGGTATGCTGAAAAAAGACTTCTTCAGGGAGACTATTGACGATATTTACAAAGAGCTTTTATACCTTATATTTTATTTTCAGGGGGAACCTTACCTGAACCAGGATTTCCTCGAAATGGTGAAATATGCCCACGATAAGGGAATTTATACCGCAACTTCCACAAACGCTCATTATCTTAATGATGAGAAAGCAAAAAAAACTGTAGAAAGCGGACTTGACCGGTTAATTATTTCAATTGATGGCACCACCCAGGATGTTTATCAGCAATACCGCCGCGGCGGAAAGCTGGATAAAGTGCTCGAAGGCGCCAGGAATATTGTCAAATGGAAAAAAGAACTCAATAGCAAAACCCCTTTTGTGTTCTTCCAGTTCCTGGTTGTTAAACCTAACGAACACCAGATTGACGAAATAAAACGCCTTGCAAAAGAGATTGGCGTAGACCAGGTACGCTTTAAAACCGCCCAGGTTTATGACTATGAAAACGATCCTAACAATTTAATTCCAACAATTAACAAGTACAGTCGTTATAAAAAGGACAACAATGGTGTTATGCACATAAAAAGTGGCTTAAATAACCATTGTTGGAAACTATGGCATGCCAATGTAATTACCTGGGATGGCCTTGTAGTTCCATGCTGTTTTGACAAAGACGCCGTGCACCGCCTTGGCAACCTGAGGATGCAGTCTTTTAAAGAAGTGTGGAATAATGATAACTATAAGCAGTTTCGTAAGGAATTGATTACGAGCAGAAAAAATATAGACATTTGTGCGAACTGCAGCGAAGGATTAACAGTTTGGGAAGATTAAATTTTGAGGCCGCTCGTGCTTTGGTCTCCGTTTTTGGTATAAGGTTTGCCATTGATTATTTAACATTAATAATCTTTTATAAGACTTAAAACTTTGTTAACCATGAGTAGTGCCTTAGCTGTTCAACAGACTAATTTCCGGAATGATTACCAGAAAGTGATGGTGAATATTATGTACACGAGCAACTGGTTTCAGGAAAAATTAAAAAAAATATTAGAGCAGGAAGATATAACTCCGCAGCAGTTTAACCTGTTGCGCATTTTGGAAGCCAGCGGCAAGCCATTAAGCACGCTTCAGATAAGAGAGCGGATGCTGGACAAAATGAGTGATACCAGCCGCATTGTGGACAGGCTTATTTTAAAAAAGCTGGTTGATAAAAAAACTTCAACAACTGATAAACGCCTGGTTGACGTCACAATTAACGACGCCGGTAAAGAGTTGCTGGAAAGATTGAACCAGAAAAATGAACAAATAGATAATCTGGCTTCAGGTATATCAGAAGATGAAGCTTCACAGCTTGTTAACTTACTGGAGAAAATAAGGAGCAAATAGCCGCGTTTACAATTATCTTCGCGGCATGAAAAGCACAAATATTCTTTTTTATTATATATTAGTTCTTGTTCTTGCATTAGGCATATCCACTTCACATGCCTATGCACAACCAAAATATGAATTCCGGGCTGTTTGGATAGCCACGCTTGAAAACATAGACTGGCCCAGCAAAAGAAATCTGTCTGTAGACGAACAAAAAGCTGAATTTATACGGATCCTGGATATGCATCACCGTAATGGAATGAATGCCGTATTTGTTCAGATCAGACCCGCTGCAGATGCTTTTTACCCCTCTCAGTTTGAACCCTGGAGCGAATACCTGAACGGGAAACAAGGGCTGGCACCTGTTCCTTATTATGACCCGTTACAGTTTATGGTTGAAGAAACTCATAAACGGGCAATGGAATTTCATGCGTGGCTAAATCCTTACAGGGCTGTTTTCAATATTTACAAATCTTCAATTGCTCCTACACACGTTACGCGCACACATCCCGAATGGTTTTTTACCTACGGTGATAAAAAATATTTTAACCCCGGAGAGCCTGCCGTAGTTAACTATATCACAAATCTTGTGAAGGACCTCGTGCAACGGTACGATATTGATGGCGTTCACATGGATGACTATTTCTACCCTTATAAAATAGGCAGCAGGGATTTTCCCGATGAAAGTACTTTCAGGAAATACGGCAGGGGCATGAGTAAGCCGGAATGGCGCAGGGCCAACTGTGACAGCGTTGTAAAATCAATTCACGATATCGTTTTCCAAACCAAGCCATGGGTAAAATTCGGGATTAGTCCATTCGGCGTTTGGAGAAACAGCAATATTGATCCTGCAGGAAGTGATACGAGAGCAGGTCTTACCAACTACGATGATCTTTATGCCGACATTCTGCTTTGGCTACGTAAAGGATGGATTGATTATGTTGCGCCGCAACTGTATTGGGAGATAGGTCATCACTTGTGTGACTATGAAACACTGCTCGACTGGTGGACCAAACATACTTACGGAAGGCACCTTTATGTTGGACATGGTGTTTACCGCGTTTTTGAAAATCCCACCAAACCATGGAGAAACCCAAACGAGTTACCTAACCAGATTAAATTATTGCGTGACTATCCCGAGATACAAGGCAGTGCATTCTTCAGCAGTAAGAATTTTGAACGCAATCCTAATGGCTGGAGCGACAGCCTTCGGTTCAACTATTATAAGTACCCGGCCATCATTCCACCGATGCCCTGGATTGACAGCACGCCGCCAGCTAAACCAACCATTGTAAATGCACGAAACGGCGAAGGTAATTTCAAAGGAACTGTATTAAAGATAGATGCCAAACAGGCTGATGGCGAAGAAGACCTCCGCGCCTATGTTGTTTACATAGCGAATGATATCCCTACACTCGGACAACACCCGCGATACATTTTTTCTGCCTTTAATAAACCTTCTTTATCTGTAGACATTTTCGACACTGATATCCCTAAAGAATGGAACAATTGTTACGTCGCAATTAGCTGCCTCAGCACAGAAAACGTTGAGAGCCCGCTGAGCAACGTTGCGCAATATGTGAAGACGAATAAGGGGTGGATGGTGAAGAAGTAGACATGTAAGATAGTAAGATAGTAAGATAGTAAGATGGGCTGTTCAGTTTTTGAATGGCCCTTTTTTATTGAGCATTAATAAAAGAATTTTTAAGAGCTCAAATTGTGCCCATCATTTTTCAATTGTCAATTTTCAATTATTCATTGAAGGAAGATGGGCTGTTCAGTTTTTGAATGGCGCTTTTTTATTGAGCATTAATAAAAGAATGTTCAAGAGCCCAAATTCTGCCCATCATTTTCAATTGTCAATTGTCAATTTTCAATTATCCATTGAAGGAAGATGGAAGTTCAGTTTTTGAATGGCCCTTTTTTATTTGGCATTGAAGAGACGATTTCAATATTATAGCCTCCGTCATTTATCTCAATTTTCAACTATGCCCTGCTCCTATTGATGAAGAGACAACAGGGCCACAATGTATACTACGAAATATTTCAGCGCAGATAGACCAAATCCCGGAGGGATGAAATTATTATAGAAAGATACACACGTCCGCATTTAAAACCCGAAGCCCGCCTGACCGAACGGGCAGGGGTTGACATTATACTATGTCACCCTTTCAGGGTTTGGACAAATGGGCTTAGACGTTCCTATAATAATACTATCTATTCGGGATTGTATATTTTCAGCGAAAGAAAATTTGCATCCGGTTGATATGCAACAAAGGAAATGAACGCTTCGCACCAACAATAACAGAAAGGGCAGCGAATAAATCTGCCCCTGTTTTGTTTTTTGAAAATGATACATTTCGCCCATCATTTTCAATTGTCAATTTTCAACTGTCAATTGAAATAGTCATTTGAAAAATAAAATTTTGAAATCTAAATTCACAAAACTATATTTGTCTATAGTTTTAGTAGACTAATTATTTACCACCAATAACAAGACTTGCAAACGAACTGGCAAGCTTGCATACATTATTTAACTGTTTTGAAATTTTATTGTATGAACACGACAATTAAACAACTGGTGGTTTCTTACTCTTACAACGCATCCAACTTCTATTGTTGTTGTTGATTTCATCTTCACTTCTTTTTCTAACCCATATACAATATTGCTAAGGCGGGCGAAAGCGCGTGTACATAAATGGTGGTAAATTTATTAGCCACGCAGTTCTCGCTTTGTCCTTAGCAACCAAACTAGTTCGGAATGCTCAGTGTCTCTTCGTTTTACATCAGAAGAACATTGATAAACAAGTCACAAAAAGCAATCAACCAAATAACTGTATACAATTAAAAAGACACGCATGGTACTTCAAGACTTTAATATCCTTATAAAGAAAATACTTGTGGGTTTCATATTGGTGCTTGTTCCACTGGCACTCATTTTCGGGGCGCTTTGGCTTACACAAAAAACGCTTACACCCACAAAAAATAGTGAACCTGATTCATCACAAATTCAAACTTCATTAAACAGATAATCATGGCAAAAGCAACTCGTGATAAAATAGGGCGCAGCATCTTCCTCAGTTTGTTTTTGTATGCGCTGCCGATATTACTGATGTTTTTATACTTATCAATTACCGGGCAAAAGCCCTGGCTAAAGAAAGCGAACGCAGCGACAGAACAAACAAAATAATCTAAGGTTTCAGGTATCAGGCTTAAGGTATCAGGTAAAACACCCGGCATCTCAAGCCTCACACCTCATTCCTCACACCTCATTCCTCACTTCAAAAATTTAACTATGGGAAAATTTCTTCAACTTATTCTCGACAGCTTCCACGGCAATGGACTGGTAATTTTCATGATCGCCCTTGGTATTGTAGAATTCTCATTTGGATTGTACAAAGGCAAATGGAGCAAAAATGAACGAACGCTGGATATTATCTGCTTCATCATTCCGCGCCTGGTTGTTAGACCGGCGATCGCTTATTTCGGATTGAAATTACTGCCGGTAGTATTACCAGGCTACAAAGGCTATTTTAGCTGGGTGCCGTTTTTCTGGGGATGCCTGATAATAGCCGTCGCAGATGATCTTACCCAATACTGGTATCATCGCCTGCATCATGAAGTACGCTTTATGTGGCGCTTTCACCGTACGCACCATTCTGCGCCCTATATGGGTATGGCGATGGCAAGCCGTCAAAACCTGATCTATACTTTTTTCTTTTCGCAGATCTACCTGACAACAGCACTGGTCTATTTAGGTCTCGGACCTGCAGCACTTGTTGTAGGAGGTATAAAAGGTACGATCACCACGCTTGCACATTCCAGCATTCCTTGGGATAAACCTTTTTACCAGATCAAATGGCTGAACCCCATAGCCTGGGTATTGGAAAGATTGATCTCAACTCCGGCCACACATCACGCGCATCATGCGGATACACATGGCGATGGCGTCGGCTTTTATAAGGGCAACTTTGGCAACATGTTCTTCCTGTGGGATATCATTTTTGGAACAGCGCATATCTCGAGGAAATACCCGGAAAAATATGGCATCTCACATTATGAATCTGATGAATGGTATGCTCAGTTTCTCTGGCCCATCTTCAAATCAAAAATTCCGGGTAGTGAACTTGCAGCCGATGGACCCGCAGTCAGAGAAGAAGCGGATGCCCCGGCCGGGCACCATCTCCAACCAGTATTGCAATCGCGCGAGACAGGTGCAGAAGTAGCTATTTCGTAAGTCAAAATTTTCATAGGCAGCTTTATTGGTACTTGACGGCTGGAAGAAATTCCGGCCGTTTTTTATTTAATCTGGCCGTACAATCAATGGCAATTTTTCAATTCATTTAAACATTACATTTGCCTACATAAGTGTGCTGGCGTTATGCAGCACTGAAAATCCACCCGACGGGAACAGTTGCAAACCAAAAAACACACTGATGAAAATATCCTTCTTTTCAACACAACCGTACGATAAACATTTCTTTTCTACATACAATGATTCGTTTGGTTTTCAACTGGAGTTTTTCGAAACACAATTGAATGCTCAAACCGTAAGTCTTGTTGAAAATGCAGATGCAGTATGTGTTTTTGTCAACGACAGGGTCGATGCAGCTGTAATTGAACAACTCGCGGCCAGGAACGTGCGGATCATTGCGTTGCGCTGTGCAGGGTTTAACAATGTGGATCTTGAAGCGGCAAGAATAAATAACATTCACGTTTGCCGCGTTCCGGCATATTCACCGGAAGCTGTAGCAGAGCATACTGCTGCAATGGTTCTAACACTCAATCGCAAAACACATAAAGCATATAATCGCGTTCGCGAGCAGAATTTCTCCCTGAACGGCTTACTTGGGTTTGATCTTCACGGTAAAACAGTTGGCGTAATCGGAACAGGGAATATTGGAGCCTCATTTTGCAGGATCATGAAAGGATTCGGCTGCCGGGTTATTGCCTTTGATGTTATCGCCAACAGAGAGGTGGAAGCTTCGGGCGTGGAATATCTGCCGGTTATTGAAGTGCTGCAACAATCCGATATAGTTTCATTGCACTGTCCGTTGAACGATCAGACCAAACACATCATCAACAGCTCCACATTGGCAATGATGAAAAAAGGAGCCATGCTGATCAATACCAGCCGCGGTGGATTAATAGACACGCCTGCTGTTATCGCAGCACTGAAAAAAGGGCAGCTTGGCTATTTGGGTATTGATGTGTATGAACAGGAGGAAAAATTATTCTTCCGCGACCTTTCTGCCGATATTATTGAAGATGACACCATACAGCGGTTAATGAGCTTTCCCAACGTACTGGTTACCGCACACCAGGCCTTTTTTACAAGCGAAGCACTTACCCAGATAGCGCTTGTAACCCTGCAAAATATACAGGAATTGGCCACCAAAAGCAATTTATCCTCGAAGGCAGCGTTATTAGTTTAGCCCATATCTATATATTACAAAATCAACTTGCAGTATTCATGAAAAAATTACTAGCATTCGGCGCATTATTCTTATTTGTTATGGCATGGTTTATTTCCTGTACGAAAGAAAAAAGCTTTGAAACAGGCATTATTCCCGGCCAGGAGTCCATTGGCACACTTAAAGACGACAGCGGCAATTGCATGACGGTTATTCCACATGGTGTGTTCTATGGCGGAGTTACCCCCACCGATTCCAATTATCTAGAAGTAAAAGTAAATGTTACCCAAAAAGGGACCTACGTTATTTATACTAATATGCAGAATGGCCTTTCCTTCAAGGATAGTGGTGTATTTATGAACCTCGGTATGAACACCATTCACTTGAAACCAACCGGTCTTCCTGAAAACGGCTTTGCAGAATTTACATTGAATTACGATACGTCCATTTGTGCGTTTCAATTAGCAATACAAGATAGCACAGGTTCTGGGCAGGGAGGTGGCCAATTTACATTTGGTGATTGTGCTTCCGATTCAGTTTATGGCAGATATGTCGCTGGAAAAGCGCTGGATGCAACTAACAAATTGAGTGTCGTAGTAAATGTTACAACATTAGGAAATTTTAATATCGCAACCAATACAGTCAACGGCATAAGCTTCAGCAAGACCGGTACGTTTACGACAACGGGTCCCCAGACTGTCTATCTTGATGGAATTGGCACACCGACGGACGCCGGTGCCTTTCAATACCAGTTCTCAAATGGATCGGGTGGATGTGGCATTACATTTACCGTTCTTGACGCTGTAAATGGAGATGATTATGCGTGGAGTTTCACAGAAGGCGCCAATAATTATCACGGCTATATTGACACTTCTTTTATAGCAGATTCGCTTACGTACAAGGTGATGTGGATTCTTGGATCAACAGCAGCAACCGGCGATACAACTTTTGCAATAGCTTATTCGTTTGATCATTCCCTGACAAGTCCGCCAACCGGTACATTCAATACCAACGATCAGTCTTCAAGTAATTTTTTTGGATTTATTATTAAAAACCCCCAGACACTCATTTTTGGTGCTGCAAAAGAAGCACCAGCTGTGAATATAGCCATCAACGCAACAAGCTATGACCCATCGTCGAAGCTCTTAACAGGTAGCTTCTCGGGGACGGCAATGACTCTTCTTGGGGGGCCTTTTACAATAACAAACGGGCAATTCAAAACAACAGTCCAATAACTAAGAATATTTTCTTTATTAAAAACTGCTTCTCGATTAACGAAGCAGTTTTTTTATGCAACAAACTTTGGCACAATTTGAAGCGAAGAGATCTTAATGTATGCTAAACCTGCCATGCACAGGATACAAAATTGTAGTCTCATGGTTCTCTTGCCCGTAGGGCATTAAGCTCAATAGAAAATTCCGCACCCATTGTATTCATTGCCCGTAGGGCATTAACCATTCACAAGCAAAAAGCACTCAATGTTGAAAAGGTTTCAATTCGTGACTTTAGGATCTTCGTTATATCATTATCATTCATTGTCGGTCCGACAAACTCCGCGCGAATCTAGCGCCATGGTTCGTGTCTAACGAACCGCCACGTGTAGTGCTGCGTTAGCATGTCGAGCAGCAAAAGCTTTTGTTACGTGTTTAACCCATTTTGAAGTTTTCTTCTGTTAAATGGTACCTGATGTTTCTTTTGAGCTGTTTTACTTCTTATCGCAGTATTAAGGAAGGAGATCTTATTTAAAACAAGTAAGTTAGTATAATTTGAAACATAAGCCAAAGGGCTTTAGCGTCATTGCTTTTTAGTTACGGCAATGGCACTTACAGTTCCGTACTGACTGCAGCAAAGCCGAACCTCAACTCCATTCTTCCAGTACACAGGTAAGCCTCCATCCCGCCCACCAATATAAATATCGGATTGATAAAATGTAATAGCTGTGGCGACGGCAGAAGATCCCCGTTTAGGGAGCGTAATCCTTGCTCCATCTTTCCAGTAAACAGCGTCCCCACGATAACTGCCTACAACATAAATGCTGTTGCCTGCTAACACAATTGCGTTGGCAGCAACAGGATCAACACCCGGATATTTATCCAATGTTACCTTCACTCCATTTTTCCAGTAGACTGCATCCCCCGACTCGGTAGCGCAAACATATACGTCGTTACCGCTCGTTGTTATGGAAGTAGCCCCTATATCAACCAGGGCATCTTTGCCCAGAACGGTTTCAATGCCGTTTTTCCAATAAACCGAATGCCACTCATTACCAGGTCCTGGTTGAAAACCAGCTGCATATACATCGTTGCCATTGACGGCCAATGCATTTACCCTTGCATAACCACCGGTAAAGGGCAAACTGTATTTTACCCGGTTTTTCCAATACACAGGCTTGTCGTTTTCACTGCCACCTACATAGAGGTCGTTGCCGAATAACTCAAGTACTCTTACCTGTCCTGCTGATTCAGGCGAAGAAAGGTTCGTTTTTTTTCCGTTCTTCCAATAGGCCGCCTGAAAACTTGGATACGTGTTAAAATGAGTATAGCTGCCAACATACACGTCGGTGTCTGATACTGCAATGCCGAACGCTCCTCCCATGTTATTTTGTGTAGGTTCCAGATAAGTCGCCTCACCATTCTTCCAATACATAACACCCATAGCCGCAGCTGCCACATACACGTCTACTGAGTCAGCAATTTCTACCGGGTCGGCAATATAGGTGTAAACGGGTCCGATTGCAGTAATTCCTGCTACTGCAACTGTAACGGGTCCTGATGTGCCGTTTGCGGGAGCTATTACAATCAAAGAGTCAGCAGAGGATGAAAACACTACTGCCGGATTGTTGTTGAAGGTGACAATGTTATCTAATGGGTTAACTCCAAAATGAGCGCCTTTAATGACAACCTTTGTGCCTGCCAGGCCACTCGATGGAGCAATTGACGTGATCGAAACCTTCTCCGGGCCACTTGGCTTAAGCTCTTTAGGCTCTTTTGAACACCCTGCATAAAAGGCTGCGACGATCACCAGTATACAAAGGGGGCGTTTCATGCGTTTTTTATTAAGGGTATCTGAAAATGTCAACATACTGCTTATTTTCATGTTTCGGGCTGTAAAAAAGCTTTGGCAAAATGTTCATTACCGTTTTGTTAGCACGCAATGTCAGTTATAGCTAAAGTAATTATTTCACAATTGTTTCCGGCTGAGATTCTTCAGCCTTTTTTGGAGGATGCGGCATTAATCTTTTCTGGAAAAGGAACAACACAATCACACCAACAGATATTGAAGCATCGGCCAGGTTAAATACCGGCTGGAAAAACTCAAACCGTTCGCCACCCCAGAACGGAATCCATGATGGCAGGGTAGTGTCTATCAACGGAAAGTAAAACATATCCACCACTTTTCCGTGAAGGAAACCGGCATAGCCGCCACCCGGAGGGAAAAGCTGCGCAAGATTTTGAGAAAAAGGATCACTTTCATTAAAAATAAGACCGTAGAACATACTGTCTATCAGGTTTCCCAGCGCACCGGCATAGATCAGCGAAGCGCAGATAATGAATCCCCTGGAATGTCCTTTACGGATAAAATTGCGAATGATAAACGTACCGGCTATTACTGCCACCAGCCTGAACATGGTAAGCAGCACTTTTCCAAGTCCGCCGCCGAACTTCCAGCCCCATGCCATGCCCTCATTCTCCACAAAATGCAGCCTGAACCAGTTACCTATCACCTTGTGCTCTTCGCCAAGATAATAATGCGTTTTAATAAACAATTTTATGGCCTGGTCTGCCACCAAAATAGCTGCAATCAACAGAATAACCTGTTTACCCTTCACTGTAAAAAATTTTTGCGGCAAAGATAAGGGGAAAAGATAGTGCTTTGCGAGCTATCAGCTATCAGCTTTTAGCTTTCAGCACTAGAGATTGTTAAAACTAGATCTTTCCAGGATTCTATTCTTCTAAATACACCCGTTTCACACGTTGGCTAATGCCCGTAAGTATCTCGTAAGCAATGGTTTTGCTCCATTGAGATACCTGCTGAATGGGAAGATTGGGGCCGAAAATCTCTACCTCGTCGCCAACTTTTATATCCTCAGCTCCGGTTACATCAATCATTGTCATATCCATACAAACGGTGCCAATAACCGGGTAAAGCCGGCCATTGATCCAGACTTTCCCTGTTCCGTACCCCAGGTTACGGCTGAATCCGTCTGCATAACCAATTCGTATCGTGGCGATAAGAGAATCACGCTCAACTTTGCCTCGCCTGTTATAACCAATGGTATCCCCTGCTTTCACCATTCTTAACTGGGCAATTGTTGTTTTCAACGTGGCAACAGTCTGCAGGGCAAGCTGATGTTCTGCGGCGCTGTCCACACCATACAAACCAATTCCCAGTCTCACCATATCAAATTGCGCTTCATGATGTCGGAATATTGCCGCTGAGTTGGAAATATGCCGTATGAAAGTGTAAGGCAACACCGCGGCAATACGATCACAGCATCTTACAAAAGTGTCAATCTGATGTTTGGTAAACGCATCCTCACCCGGATCTTCACTTGCAGCCAGGTGACTCAGGGCTGATTTTACCACGATTGAATTCTTGTTCTCCTTCAGGATCTCCAATAATTCATCCACATCTTTTTCTTCAAATCCCAACCGGTGCATACCGGTATCCAGCTTAATGTGTACAGGATATGATTGAATGCCCTGGTGCTTTACAAATGCAATAAAGCTTTGTAATATTTCAAAAGAATATAGTTCTGGTTCAAGATTGTATTCCACTACTGCTTCAAATGCCGCCTCATCAACATTCAGTACCATTAAGGGCATACGGATGCCGGATTTACGAAGATCAATCCCTTCATCAGCATAGGCTACAGCCAGGTAATCCACTTTATGAAACTGCAAAACATTGGCTACTTCCGCACTTCCGCTGCCATAACCGTAAGCCTTAACCATCGCCATCAGCTTTACGCCAGGTTTTAATTCCCGCTGGTATTCTTTTAAGTTGTGAGCGATGGCTGTAAGATTAATGCTCATTACTGTTTGATGCACTTTCTTGTCAAACAATTGCACCAGTTTCTCAAACTCAAAAACACGTGCACCTTTCAGTAGAATGGCTTCATTCCGGAAATGATTGGTATTGAACTGATGGACAAACTCTTCGGTCTGATCATATTGTTCCAGCAAAAAATTCTGCTGATCAGGGATAATATGCAGTGCCTTCCATTTGGGACCGATGGTGATCAGTCTCCTGATCTTTTTCGAAACGACCATCGCGATCAATTGCTTGTAATGATCAGCTGTATACCGTTCAGGAAGATCAGAAATAATGATGCAATGCCTGGTATACTGATTTTGCTGCAACAGAAAATCTATCGCTATCTGAAAGGCATTCAGATCAAAACTGTAACTATCATTAATGATGGCGTTGTTGTTGATGGCCGGCAGCAATTGCAGGCGCATATCAACAGCCTGAAGCAATTGCATTCTTTCCGCAATTACGGCTGGCGCAAGGTTTAGCGAGAGGCAAACACAACAACAGGTTATCGCATTTTCAATACTGGCGTCATCCGTAAAAGGAATCAGGACCTCAAAGTCAGCCTTTTTGAAATGCATTTTTATGCTTGTTGACTGTTCATTTTTTTGTATTTCCTGAACATTCAGCTTCGCATTTCCACCTTTACTCCAATCAAACTTTTTCGCCGTTTCAATATGATCAATCGCTATGGCTATATCTTTTTTATCGCGGCAAAAAACAACCTCCCTTGCATCTGTAAAAAGTTTCGCCTTCTCCCGCACCTTTTCCTGT
This sequence comes from Danxiaibacter flavus, assembly GCF_041060425.1. NCBI lineage: Bacteria > Pseudomonadati > Bacteroidota > Chitinophagia > Chitinophagales > Chitinophagaceae > Danxiaibacter > Danxiaibacter flavus. The sequence continues at coordinate 100,684 of NZ_JAULBC010000008.1, read as the reverse complement.
ATGTTCATAAACCCTTCGCTATGTGCGTCGCCTATTGTTGTAAAAACCCCTAGATCAGGTTTAATAACATGCTCCAGCTTTTCCATCTCACCACGCAAAGAAATTCCGGCTTCAAAAATGGCCAGCGTGTGCGTTTCATTCATATTCCACACACTTAAGGGAACACCGGTTTGTGAATTATAACTTCTGGGGCTGCGAACAATATTAAAATCGGGTGATAACAATTGATACAGCCATTCTTTGACAATCGTCTTTCCGTTGCTTCCGGTTATCCCAATTACCGGATACTTAAATTTGGACCTGTGCCAGGCAGCAAGCGCCTGCAAGGCATGCAATGTGCTGTCAACAACTATAAAGTTGGCATCAGAAAAAGATGAATGATCGAATTTTCTTTCAACCACAAAATTTCTTACACCACGTTCATACACTTCGGCAATAAATGAATGACCATCCCTTCGGGAAGAATGCAAAGCAAAAAAAAGCGAAGTAGCAGGAAAAATAATTTTACGGCTGTCCGTTAACAGATGCTCAATAACAGCCTGCTCACTGGCTGCATGTAATTCACCGCTGATTGCGGTGGCTAATTCTCTTAAAGTATACAATTCCAACAATTATTTACTCGTATTAATAAACAGTATCATCTACATTCTGCGGCTGTTTTTTATTCATGAAGATGGAATAAAATATGGATCCGCTAATACATACAAGTATCACGCCCAAAGAAATGAACACCTGGAGACTTTTGTCAACATATTGATTGATCCAATGCTCTGCAAGCATTTTTAAACCGATAAATACGAGCACAATGGCGATACCCTGCTGCAGGTAATCAAATTTATCAACCGCACCGCGAAGCAGGAAGAATAATGAGCGCAAGCCAAGTACAGCGAAAATGTTTGAAGTATAAATAACGAGCTTGTCCCTTGAAATACCCATTACAGCCGGAATGGAATCCAGCGCAAAAACAATATCTATCGAAGCCAGCAGAATAATGACAACGAATAAGGTTGTGTAAAACCGTTTACCGTTTTCACGTACCATGTACTTACCGTCTCCATCATGCGGAACCAGCGGCAATACCCTTTTAAGCAGTTTATACACTTTTGTATCATGCGGTTCAAATTCCTCGTCGCTGTTTGATGCAAACATCTTGACGCCGGTATATACCAGGAAAACACCAAACAGGTATAAGATCCATTCGAAACGTTCAACCAGTGCAACGCCGATGGTTATGAAGATCACCCTGAATAAAATTGCCATGAGGATGCCGAGCAAGAGCACACGGGACACATGTTTTTCTTTCACCCCAAAAGAGGTAAAAATGAGAATGAACACAAAAATGTTATCAATACTAAGGCTCCATTCCATCAGGTAAGCACTGATGTACTGCAGGGCTGTGGTTTGCCCTTTATCAAACCATAGAAATACAAAGAAGAGCAATGCAAGTGACACCCAGAACAGGGTTTGCTGCAATGCTGCTCTAATGGTAATCTTTTTATCTTTTTTGCTGATTAAACCAAGGTCAAATATCAAGGCGCCTGTTAACACAATTCCAAAAACGAGGTATCCGATCTGATCTGCTGTCATTAAGGTGTAATTGATGATGTTCAAAGATAAGGCATTCGGGCGGTTAGGTTTCAGGTATCAGCGATCGGGTGTCAGGTTTCAGGCGTGAGGTGTGAGGCGTGAGGTTTAAGGCGTGAGGTTTAAGGTGTCAAGCATCAGGTATCAGGAAAACATTAACAGTTAGATTCAAATAATTAAAGATATAGGTTCGTAAACTTCAAGCTTTACCCCAACACAAATCCCGAAGCCCGCCTGACCGGATGGGCAGGGGATGGCATTACTATAGAAAGAATTATACGCATTAGCAAAACCCCGAAGGGGTGACACCCACAAATGTTGTTCCTTCGGGTTGAAAATGTATTCTTATATCTCGATAATAATGCAATTGATCGCCATGGGTCGTGTCTCACGGCCCAATGCAACAACCAAAGGTCCGTGGGATATAAACCCTGGCGAAGCGACACATACCTTGGCGAGGCATAGCAGACATCAGCCATCCGACACATCGTACATCGTACACCTAACATCGTACAAAAAAAAGCAGGATCTTCTTTTACAAAGACCCTGCATAAAAGTGCCCGTTTTTAACACGTTTACTTAGCCAACAGTCCATCAACGGTTATGGACATGTAGTAAACACCACGTATCTCCGGACCTCCTACGTATTGAAAGTAAGCTGTGTTTAAAATGTTGGAACCACCCACTTTAATAGTTGAGTACAGTTTAGGCACCCTAAAGCTAACCTGCGCATCAACAGTGCTATAAGCAGGTACATTACCATTACCGAAGAGATTCTGCCAGTAGAAAGAATCCTGCCAGCGCCAAACTATGTTGAACCCGATATTCTTAACCACTTCCCTGTTGCCAAAGCTGAGGTTGGTAAACCATTTTGGTGTATTAAAACCTGGGATCAAGGCATCGTCTTTTGTTTTGTCCTGCGCCAGTTGGTTGTAATTTACGTTACCGCTTACACTGTAACCTTTGTAGAAGTTATAAGTAACGGCAAGGGCAGCTCCGTAATTGGCAACGGTAGAGCGGCTGTTTGTCCAAACCCTGTATCTTGTCTGCAATGATTTGTCGGTCATTGTGTGTAATACTTCCGGTGTTGGATTGTTCACATCACCAACGTTTGGTACAGTTGCCTCAACCTGGCCAATAAAGCTTTTGTACTGGCTGTAATATCCGTCTATGTCAATAAATACTTTGTTTTTCAATATAACGCTTTTGTATCCTGCCTCAAACGCGTGGATCTGCTCCGGCTGAATCGGATCCAGATTGGCAACCTTCAATTTTGAAGCATTTTTTGCTTCGGCATCGGCCTGTGTCATTCCATTGTTCCTGTCAACGGTAACCGCCTTGCTGAAGGCATCGGCAGAAGAAGTCAGGTAAGAATTTTTGAAGTAGCCCAATCCTTCTTCAATAAATGGCAGACCGCCCACACGGCGCACACCACCGTTATTTACAAAAGAGAATGCTTCAAATAAAGAAGGGAAGCGATATCCCGTTTGGAAAGAAGCACGGAAGTTGTGTTTCTCTTTATATGTGTAAACAGCTGATAAGCGCGGATTGAATTTACCACTGAAATAATCACTCTTATCATAACGGAGTGAGGCAGTCAGCTTTAATGCATCAAACAGTTTTTTACTAGCCTGCACAAAGCCGCCTGTTTTTGCATACCATATATTGTTTCCGCCCGGTGTGTTGCGTTTATCTATCGGCTTGCTGAAATCAACAAAGTTGTTTCCGTCAGGAATGATTTCGTAAGTACGGTAATCTGCACCAACAAGTACATCAGCAAACTTGATATATCTTCTCAGGTTCCAGGTGCCTTCTGCATGGTAAAAATGGCTCATCTGCAAAAGCCTTGCACCGCCGGTAGTATTAGTGGGGTCGCTGGAAGTCGGGTAAATATCCCAGTCGTTCCTTGCTTTAATTTTTTGTACCTGCTCGTTAAATGCTTCGGTACCCGGAACAAAACGCCCTGCATCCGCCGCTGCACGTGCAGCCTGATGAGCCGCTACGAGGTCAGTTGTTGTTGACAGTGCGCTGTTTAAAGCCTTTGTATAATCTGCCGCCCATTTTTTATCCGGCTTGAAAGATTTCTCCAGGTTATCCGCCAGCGGATTCATGTTGTAAGAATTGTGCGTATTCTCTAAAGACATATAAGCGCGGATCGTAAAATCAGGATGCACCAATTCTATCTTATGGTTTTGCACTACTACACCACGAAGGCCTATACGATTACCACGCTGAAAGAATCCATCCATCTGGCCAACGCGATAGGCGTAGGACACTTCCAACTTGGGCGTTATTTTATAATGAAGGGCGGCATCAAATTTTGTGTTGCGTACCGTATAATCGCCAACTATATCTTTTTCCCAATAACCGGTTCTGTGTACAGTGTATTGTTTGTTGTTTTTATCTGTGATAACGATGTTGGCATTATCGCCGTACTTGTTCCATGAATCATTGGCAATATTGTTCTTGCCATTTAATTCAGGGAATGACGGGTTGAGGTTGGGTGTAAAATCTGTATGATTATCCGCATACCAGTCTGTACCTGTGAAATAGCTGAAATTTACTTTAAAGGCAAATTTGTCGTTAAATGCTTGAGCATAACGGATGGCTGTTTCAGAGATTGGCTTTGGAGAACTTCCTTTACCATCAAAGTGGTTAAACGCAACCTTTTGGTAAACGCTTAAGCCCTGGCTTTTGAAAGGATTTTTTGTGATGAGGTTGCTCATTCCGTTCAGTGCATTCATTCCATATAAAGCGGAAGAAGCACCTGGTGTAATTTCAATACTCTGAATATCCAGTTCTGTTGGCCCGATGGCATTTCCCAATGGCACACCTAAAGTTGCTGCCTGGTTGTCTATACCATCAACCATTTGCATAAACCTGAAATTGTTAGGAACATTAAAGCCGCGCGTGTTGAAAACCTTGAAGGTTAAACCTGCGGTGGTCATCTGCACATTCTTAAGATTTCCTATTGCATCATAAAATGATGAAGAAGGTGTTTCTTTTAATGCTTTAATATCCAGTTTTTCAATTGTCACCGGTGACTGTAACAATTTTTCCGACTGTCTGCTGGCGGTCACTACGACTTCGTCAACCATGTAAGTTTGGGTAACAAGCTGGATGTTGAGTTTGGAATCCTGGCTTTTTACTTCCAATTCCTGTGGTGCGAATCCTACCGAAGAAACTACAATGCGAAAAGGAAACTTTTGGTTGGTTACCAATGAAAAACTACCGTCGGCGTTGGTTACAACACCTTTGTCACTGCCTTTAATACTAACGGAGGCAGAAGGTACCGGTTGGTTGTGTTCGTTCACTATTTTCCCGCTAATTATCAAACTACCATTTAGCTGGGCAAGTACGAATAAAGGCAATACTGTTGCAAGAAGTACAATAAATCTTCTCATAGTTGGTGGAGTGTTATTTCTATAATTCCTACCAAATATATAGACTAATAGTATTTAAATGTTAATTTATAGGGATTTTTAATTTTCAAACATTGATAATGAATAAGTTATAAGTACGGGTATTTTAACACAGGCAGTGAAATAGAGGATTTGTACTTTGAACCATAATAAAATTTGATGGTTGATTTCTGAAAATCGCTGGCTTTTGCTTCAGGAATTCGCATGAATTTTTGCGGATTGCGATCAACGAGCGGAAACCAGGAGCTTTGTATTTGCACCATTATTTTGTGCCCCTTTTTAAACGTATGTGCCGCATCATTTAAGGTAAGGTCCGTTTGTGTTATTTTATTCGGTTCAAATGCCTCCGGTTTTTCGTAGCTATTCCTGAATTTTCCCCTAAGTATTTCAGCTCTCACCAATTGCTGGGTTTTGTTTTCATCTGGCAGCACATCTATCAGCTTTACCACAAAATCAGCATCGGTTCCTGTCATTGATACAAACATAGAAGCATGAATAGCTCCGGCAATGGTGACATCTTCATTCAACACATCACTTTCAAACCACAATACATCGGATCTTTTTGAGGCGAAAGATTGATCTGCCGCCATATATTCATTTACCCTGTCGCTTGATCGTTCATTAATATAAGGTACAGGATTCGCCGGATCAGAAACATAGGAATCAAATCCGTCAGCAGCATCGGCTGATGCCGACAAACCATGCTTCTTTTTAAAGAACCATTTTTGTACCTGCGATTGTTTTGGTGGCCACTGTTCAAAGTTTTTCCATTCGTTGCTTCCGGTTATAAAAACTGTAGCATCCGTCGCGTCAAATTTTCCTTCATTCTTCAGGTAATAATTAAAGAAACTGAGTACCAGCGACTGATATTTTTCATTGGCATTCTGATCAAAGCTGTAGCCGGCAAAACTTTTCCAGTCTTTTCCTGCCCAGGCTCCGTGTGTCCACGGCCCCATCAGCAAATAATTATTGTTGGGAGTATTTTGGAGCTCGATTGCTTCATATGTTTTCAACGCACCAAACATATCTTCCGCATCAAACCATCCGCCGACTACCAACGTAGCGGGCTTTATGTTTTTTAAATGAGGACGGATATTGCGTGCCTGCCAGAAGCTGTCTTTCGTGTCATGTTGTAAATACTGGTCCCAGATCTTGCTTTTACCCTGGAAGTATTTTTTGTTGGCATTTGCTATCGGTCCCATCTCTGTATAAAAATCCTGGACATCTTTTATACTCAAATTTTCATCCACTTGCGGGTTTACTTGCCTCGGCCCCTCCCTTGGAGCATCGAAAAAGTTGAGGAAACCGAAATTGTCCATTAAAAAGAAAGCTCCGCGATGGTAAGCGTCATCTCCCTCAAATTCATCCGTAACCGGCGCCTGTGGCGATACGGCTTTTATTGCCGGATGCGCGTTTGGTAGTGAAGCCGTTGCGTAAAAACCGGGATAGCTAATGCCATACAATCCAGCATTTCCGTTATTGTGTGCAATATTTTTAAGCAACCAATCAACCGTATCATAAGTGTCGCTGCTTTCGTCCACATCTTTATCAGAAGTCTTGTTGGCGATATTCGGCGTCATTTCTTTAAAATCACCTTCACTCATATGGCGGCCCCGCACGTCCTGGTAGACATAGATGTATTTCTCTTTGGAAAATTGTGGTGAAGGACCAAGTGTTCTCCGGAATTTATCTTCTCCATACGGCGCACATGAATAGGGTGTGCGGCAAATGAGAAAAGGAAAACTGGCGGTTGTGTCTTTGGGAATATAGATAGCGGTAAAGAGTTTGATGCCATCCCGCATGGGAATCGATCGTTCAATCTTTGTATAACTGCTCGCGGGGTAATCCGCATCGATGGGCTGGGAGAAAACATTAAGGCTGAAAAGGGAAACAACAAGAACTATTACAAGGTGCTTCATGAAGGAAGTTTCACCAAATGTAAAACGTTTCACTCAAAGAGTTTCTCGCGATACGGTTTCTCGCGATACGGTTTCTCGCAGCGGGCGCGGCGGGGCAGCGGCGCAACGATGTACGGAGGTTTCACGCAAAGGGCGCAAAGGAGCAGAGGCGCAAAGTTGTATGGAGGTTTCTCGCGGCGAACGCGGCTGGGCGGCGGCGCAGCGATATGCTGTTTAATTTGGGACTTTCCCACTGGTTGTTGGTACGCCACGCGCATTAGCAATGCTGCATACCAACAACGGCGGTCCTCGTACTATTTATAGAATTATATTTTGAGATACCAGAATAGCCACGCTGCCCGCCGTTGTTCGGTGTGCAGGCTAGCCCTGTGAGCAAGGGCACCAACAACATGTTACGTTGACAAACTATAGAAAGTTATCCGCTGCGCCGCCGCTTCTCTGCGTCCGTTGCGTGAAACAATGCGTAAAACATTCTTCCGCCGCGCCGTCGCTCCTTTGCGCTCGCCGCGAGAAACTATCCTGCGTGAAACGGTTATCCGGGGTAGTTGCTCAGGTGCTCGAAGCGGTAGCCCTTTGCTTTAAGCTTTTGTATGAGCGTTTTCAGCTTGGCTTCATCGCCAGGTTTTCTGAACATTTCATCGTGGGCGAGAATGATCAGGTGTCCGGGCTTCACCGTTTTATTAGCAGAAAAAAGTTTTTCAACACCGGCCAGCATTCCATCCACACTTTGCAGTGGTGATCCCGTGCGGCCATTGTGCTGCCATTCCAGGTCCCAGCCGTAAACTTTATAGCCGTTTTTGTACAACAGGTCCGCACTTTCCGCTCCGCTTGCGAGGTCATCTTTGCGTACTGTCGGAAGGCGCCATTGGTTCCGGCCCGGCTGTCTTGCAAATTTGTAGGGAATATTTAATGAATGCTGACATTTTAGAAAGTCGCGCAAAACGCTATCGGGATTGCTATAAAAAGCGGTGTAGTGATCGTTGGCGTGCGTAAAGCTGTGATTACCCACTTCAATCAGCGGATTGGCCAGGTAGCCTTTGTAAAAATCCATCATCGCCTTGCTGTTGAAAGCGTGCTGACCAACAATAAACACGTTGGTTTTGATCTGCTCTTCCTTAATCACCCTGTTAACGCCGTCGCTACCGTAAAGCGGGCCGTCGTCAAAAGTGAAATAGATATATTTCGCAGAATTGGGTTGCGAAGCCGCAGGCTGCTGCCCAACGGAAAATTTAACCAGGCTACAAAAAACAATCAGGATGATACACCGGGGTAAAAAAACACTCGTCCTTACGTTCAGCATATTATGAAGGTATAGTTTGCGGGGCGCAAATTACAATATCATTTGTTTGCAAAAACATAATGTAGCATAACCACGCCATCACTGAATACTTTGCTGCCTTTTAGCTCGGGAGCGTAACGCACATCAACATCTTTAAATAATGGGATTCCCCTGCCCAGCGTTCTTGGGATGATCGCCACCATTAATTCATCCAGCAAACCCTTGTTTAAAAACTGCGTAACAAGACTGGCGCCGCCAACCAACCAGGTATCCTTTTCTTTTTGGCGAAGTTCTGCCACAAGCGCCGATGGATCACCCGAATGCTGTTGTATGGTTTTGCCTTCCGGCACGGTGAGTAGTTGATTGGAGAAAATATGGTTTTCAAGTCCATCGTACCAAAACCCCAGTTTAAGAATGTCTTTGTAGGTTGTGGTTGCCATAATAACTGCGCCAAGCGTTTTAAGAAACTCGGCGTAGCCATAATCTTCTTCCGGACGCATAAAATCGTTCAGAAAATCAAATTTGCCATTTTCGTCGGCGATGAAACCATCGAGGCTTTGTGCGATGTATAAAACAATTTTACCCATAAGAAGTCAAAATTAAAAAGTAAAAAATCAAAACAAAGAAGCGACTGAAACATAGAAGATTTTTTTTCTGAACCATATAAGGCATATAAGTAAGGTGTCGGCTGCGCCAACGTTTCTTTGTAAACAACTGAAAAGCTTAAAGCCCAAAGCTGACCGAAGCAAAGTTTTTTAAACCATATAAGGCATATAAGAGCATATAAGAATTTTGCCTACAATAATAATTGCAGTTAAACGACTTTATATTTACTTAGCCAGACCGGACTTTCACCATTGACTATTGACTATTCACTAGTTGTATAGAAGAAAATATAAGAACAGATCCATCAGCATTACACGATCGTACCTTTTACTTCTTTTAAAACCATAAATCCTTACATTATCTTATATGCCTTATATGGTTTAAAAAACTTCCCTTCCGTCAATTTCCCTTATATGGTTTAAATGTTATTTTTGCCTCGAATTTTCATTTGAACAATCTAAACTGATCTATATGCCAGGTTATGAATTTTTTGGAGAAGAAGAAAGAAAAGAAGTAAACGAAGTGCTGGAAACAGGCATTTTAATGCGTTATGGTTTTGACGGACCGCGCAAGGGAAGATGGAAAGCGGTAGAGCTTGAAAATGCGATCAAAGAAACTTTTGGCGCCGGCTACGCGCAGCTTACATCTAGCGGAACCACCGCACTTACTACTGCGTTGACCGTTCTTGGCGTTGGAGCAGGCGATGAAGTGATCATGCCTTCTTTTACTTTCGTGGCAAGCTTTGAGGCGGTTTTAAGTGTGGGCGCTGTACCTGTTCTGGTTGATGTGGATGAAACACTTACCGTTAATCCCGATGCCGTTGTAAAAGCCATCACTCCAAAAACAAAATGCATCATGCCTGTGCACATGTGCGGAAGCATGGCAGATATTGATGCCTTACAACAGATCTGTAAAGAACATAACCTTGTTTTCCTGGAAGACGCATGCCAAAGCATCGGTGCCAAATACAAAGGCAAATGTGTTGGCACGATTGGTGACGCCGGTACTTTTTCGTTCGACTTTGTAAAAACGATCACCTGTGGCGAAGGCGGTGTTGTAATGACAAACAACGAGGACACTTACATTAAATGCGATGGTTTCCAGGATCACGGTCATGATCATAAAGGTGTTGACCGTGGGGCTGACCTTCATCCGTTTATGGGGCAAAATTTCCGCATAAGTGAACTTCACGCGGCGGTGGGTTTGGCGCAGATTAGAAAATTGTCAACTTTCCTGGAGATCCAGAAAAAAAATCACCAGGTGCTTCGTTCTTACCTGCAACAGATCCCGGAAGTTTCTTTCCGCGTAATTCCTGATCCTGAAGGAGATAGCTGTACGTTCCTGAGCTGGTTTTTACCAACAGAAGAACTAACAAGAGCATTTATCACTGAAATGAAAGCACAGGGAATTGCAGCCGGTAACTTCTATTGGTTCGACAACAACTGGCATTACATCCGTAAATGGGATCACCTGAAGAGTGTTACCGCGCTGAATAAATTGAACGACGCGCAGGAAAACGGACTGAAAAAACTGGGCACGCAGGATTTTTCTGCCAGCGATAGAGTAATGAGCCGTTGTATTTCAACAAGTATTGGTTTAACCTGGACAGAAGAACAATTAAAAGAAAAAGGCGAAAAAATGGTTGCCGTTCTTAAAAAGATCTTGTCCAGCCAGCCCGTAACTGCATAGAACTTCTCAAAATACGAAGCAGACTAACTTTTGTTAGCCTGCTTCTTTCAATGTTTGGCTTTGTTATTGCTTTCCTTCCATTTTGTTAACGTATTCTATAGATCCCAGCCTAACCTTAAAAGCAATACCTGTTATTTTCTGAACCTGTAGCTCTTTGTTACAGAAAAAAGGGAGTTTGTCTGCATAAAAACTGGCAGGCAGGTTATACGCTTTTGATAATGGCGCTCGTTTTAACGAATCTGTTATATTAAACAATGGAGAATGAAAAACATGCAAACTGTCTTTATTGGTCTGTGCTTTTATGATAAATGCCAAAATCAAGTTAACAACTGTTATGATTGTTCTTTTAAGCATGAAAGCGATATTTGTGCATTATTTTTACAAAGCTAGATAGATTTACTGAGGTAATTTTTATTAGAAGAAGCGCGATCTGACTATAAATGTGTTGATAGCCTTCGTGCGCTTATTTAACTAACAACCGGTGACGGAACACCGGAAGTTGCCTGTACAGGTAAAAAAGTTTGGAATCAGAGAGATGTCATTAAGTCAAACATTACAACAAAAGCTTTTACAAAAACTTTCCCCGCAGCAGATTCAGTTAATGAAGCTGCTACAGATACCTACTGCCAACCTTGAAGAAAGATTGAAAGAGGAGCTGGAAGAAAATCCTGCGTTGGAGATGGGCGAGGACGAGCATGACGAGAATTTTAACGATGAACCGGTTGATGAATTTTCTAATACGGCTGAGGAAGATGAATATGACCGTGATGGAAGTGAGGATGAATATGAGAACATTGATTTGAGCGACTATGTGATGGATGGGGATGACGATGTTGCAGATTACAGGCTGCGCGACGATAACTACCCCGAATCAGATGATAAAAAAACGATCCCTTTTAAAATAGAAGCCAGTTTTCATGAGCATTTGCTGGATCAACTGGGCATGCTTTCTTTAAATGAGAAGGATTATAAAATAGCTGAACAGATTGTGGGCAGCATTGATGATGACGGCTACCTGAGAAGAGAGATCTCTTCCATTTCTGATGATCTTGCTTTCAGGCAGAACATTATGGTGGAAGATGAAGATATCGAGCGCATCATCAAGCAAATTCAGCAGTTTGACCCGCCTGGCATTTGCGCGCGCGACCTGCAGGAATGCCTTTTATTGCAGTTAAGGCGCCAGCAAAATGAAGGGAAGGATGTGACCATGGCGATTGACGTGATGGAGAAGTACTTTGAGGAGTTCACCAAAAAGCACTACGACAAAATTCAGCGCGGCCTTAACCTGTCCGACGAAGATTTGAAGGCTGTTATTTCTGATATCATCCGTCTTAATCCTAAGCCAGGAGGCAACGTCGGCGAGATTAATAAGGCCGAAAGCTATATTGTTCCCGACTTCTTCATTTTCAACAATGCCGGAAAGTTGGAGCTTACCCTTAATTCCCGCAACGCCCCCGACCTGCGCATCAGCGAGGGTTACAGGGAAATGCTGAAGGATTACGACCGCGGAAGCAAAAAGGACAAACGCCAGAAGGAAGCCGTGCTTTTTATTAAGCAGAAGATAGACTCCGCCAAATGGTTCATCGACATGATCAAGCAAAGACAACATACGTTGCTAAGTACGATGGATGCGATCATGAACTACCAGAAAGAATTTTTTCTTACCGGCGACGAAACCAGCCTTCGCCCGATGATCCTGAAAGATATTGCCGAAATAACCGGTCTTGATATCTCCACCGTAAGCCGTGTTGCCAATAGCAAGTTTGTGCAAACGGAATTCGGTACCTACCGCCTGAAATTCTTCTTCAGTGAATCATTAAGCACCGAAAGCGGTGAAGAAGTAAGCACACGCGAGGTGAAAAAGATCCTGAGTGACCTGATTGAAGGTGAAGACAAACGCAAACCATTAAGCGACGAGCGCCTGACCGAATTGTTGCAGGAAAAAGGATACAATATCGCGAGGAGAACGGTGGCGAAGTATAGGGAGCAGTTGAATATTCCGGTGGCGAGGTTGAGGAAGGAACTGTAGAGACGGATTGCCATCCGTCTCCAGCTATCAGCCGTCAGCTATCAGCTATTAGCCCTGGCATCGCATGTTTTGACGCAATTTTATGTTTCATCAAATAAGAATGGTCCCAAATCAGGTTCTTATTGAGGTGTCCGCGACCCCGCATTAAAACTTTTTACTTTTGAATTTTTACTTTTGACTTAGCACTATCTTGCATCGCAAAAAAATCCTCCAATCGCAATGGAACGTAATCTAACGGAACAGCAGACTTTTTCATGGCTTAGAATTCCAGCTAAGTTTCTTTCGTATGCTTTTCACCCGTTGTTTATACCTACCTATGTATTTCTTTGGCTGATTGTACGGTTTCCCTACGAATTCAATTACCCGGCAAATGTGTTGAAGCTGCGCGTTTTCAGCGTGTTCTGGATGACGGCATTTTTCCCGGCCTTTGCAGTGTTCCTGCTCTGGCGCCTGAAATTCATCAACAACATTTACCTGCGCACGCAAAAAGATAGAATTGTACCCTACATTATTACCATGTTCTTTTACTGGTGGATGTGGTACCTGAGCAAAAACTTCAGTAAGGAACAACTGCAACCCGAGATCCTGCGCGTATTTTTCTTTGGAAGCTTTCTTACCACCATTGCCGGACTTGTATTAAACAACTTCTTCAAAATAAGCATGCACGCCATGGGCATTGCCGGCGGCTGGCTGCTCATTATCCTTTCCTGTTTTACTTACTCCATCCATCTTGGTGAAGACATCACCGTAGTTACCCTGCTTGCGGGCCTGGTTTGCTCTGCAAGATTGATCTTAAGTGAGCATACAACATTTGAGGTTTATGCGGGATTTGTTGTGGGGGTGATTTGTGAGTTGATTGCGTGGTGGGTGTAGAACCAGAAGCTTCCGCAAATTCTTTTACAAGCCGATATCTGAAGGATTTTAATTGGTTGATTGAGGTTTTTTGTCTTTTTTTATAAGATATCTCCAATCCTTGCCCTAAAGTTGTGGCTGAGGTGGCAGAGCTTACCCAACACTGTGCATTTATTAGCCCAAAAATGAAGGTCAAGAGATCTCACATAATTCACATGCCGCAAAAAAAATGAGCAGAACTAAGTCAAAATAAAAGTTCAAGATTGAGTGCCATCCTTCGAGACTCTCAGAAGCAAAAATGACTGGCGCAGTATTGAATACAATGTATAATTAAAATATTGACTAATTTTTAAATTAATCCCAAAATAGCGCTTATGGACTTAAACGATAACTCAACTAAGATAATTTTGGCAGTAATAGCTGGAATTGTTGGTGCCGGCTTAATATTCAAGTTTGTTTTAAAAAAGAAAACAACAAAAAATTCTGGAAGTGTTAATATTAAGGACAGTAATGTCGGGGGTGACGTAGCTGGCAGAGATATTCAAAAATAGATTTAAATGCCTGACGAAATTGTAAAGGTTGATAATTCCGAAATTGGTGGAGATATTGCAGGGCGAGATATTGACAAGTCAAAACACTACCATTATTCAGGTTCCAAGGCATCCTACATGAAAATCCTTTCAGATAAGTTCAAAAATGAACAACAAGAAAATCAGCAGCTGAGTACATTCATTGAGGATTTAGATTACTACTACAACAAAAAGCAGGATGATATTATCGATTTAAAGACCAAGTTATTAAAAGGAAATAGACAGGATTTAATTGATTTTGCAATAGATTTTAAAGATAGATACCACAGAAAATTATTTCATTACCAGTTTTCCGAAGCTGCCCAAACTATCCTATTGCATCTTCTCGCAGAAGTGCAATCAAGATTTATAAACGAAATTTATCCATTGATTTGCAGAAATGAAGACCCTGACACTATAAATTCAATGATAACTGAAAGGCTAATCGAACCAATAAAAGAACAACTTGATGAAAATCTTCTAGGAATCACTGCGCAGCACATAAATGGGATGCTATATTTTTTAACGGGCAATTGCCATATTAAGTGGACAAAATAGATGTTAGTTTATCATCCAGCTTTCGATTTATACAATTGCATTTTTAGAATGTTGTCATTGCTTCATTATATAAAGGATGAAGAAGTACATTTTGATAAATTAAAAATCTGGGATTTTTATCTTGCATTTCCCAGCCAAGTTCGTGGCATCGCATTTCCTTCAAATCTTCGTAAGCTCAAAGAGAATGTTTTTAAATACAAAGAAAACCCTTACGAGCATTTGTCAGATCCAAAAAGAATTTTCGAACGAATGAAAACTTATCAATTATCAGCTGCAAAATGCTTAGCCTCATATGGTTTTATTGATTCTCAGAGTTTGTTGAAAAACAAGATTGTAAAGACTAAAAAGGAAATTCCAGGCGAATTACTCGAAAAGCTGAACAATTTAACAACCGAAAAAAGTAATATAATTAAACTTATAGTTAACGAGTTCGTTGATCTTCCTCTCTACGGCAGAAACGGATTAAAAGCAAGAACAGGCTTAATTGATTTTAAATATGACCCAAGAACATAAACCATATCTTTTTCTGAACAGACTTGTCATAACTTCGTATACTGGAGCAATTGCTTATGACGAAATATTTCATAAAGGCGTCAATATCATAAGAGGCCAGAATAGTTCAGGCAAGTCTACAATTTCAAATTTTATATTTTATGCTTTGGGCGGCGATTACAATAATTGGAACTCAGAGTCAGCAAAATGCAACGAAGTATTTGCGGAAGTTGAAATCAACAAGGCGACTTATACATTAAGAAGAAAAGTCACTCAACAGCTTCGGCAGCCGATGAGTATTTTTTGGGGAAGCTTTGAAGAAGCAAAGATTGATTCAATCAGCTGGAAAACATTCCCCTATTCTCAAAGTGATGAAAGACTTAGTTTTACAAATATCTTATTCAATGCATTATCTTTTCCTGAAGTCAAAAGTGAGAATGAGAGTAACATTACAATACATCAAGTATTAAGATTGCTTTATATCGACCAAGATTCGCCAACACAGAATTTGTTTAAATATGAAAACTTCGACCATCCGTTAACTAGACAAGCTATCTCAGAACTTCTCCTAGGAGTTTACGATGATTCGCTTTACAAGGATAGGTTGTCTTTCAGGAAGATCCAAAAAGATCATGACGAGAAGAAAAGGGAATTTGAAAACTTAAATAAAGCGTACGCAAAATCGGGCAATGCGACAACTGTGGACGAATTAAATAAACAAGTTGAAAAAGTAAGATTAGAACTCAATGAAATACAAAAAGAAATTACTGCCACGAAGCAATTAGAAAAAATAAGAATCGCAAAAAACTCTGCCACAAGAGTTGAACAAGTTCAACATGAATTGATCCCAGCAAAGCAAAACTTGAAGGACATCACAAATAATATATATCAACTTGACTTAGACATTATTGATTCTAAATATTTCATTGATACGCTTCAGAAACGAGTAATTGAAATTGACAACTCAATTTTAACTAGAAAAACTTTGGGGCAACTTTCTTTAGATCATTGTCCAGAATGTTTAAACCCTCTAGAAAGTCATATTGCTGAAGGACACTGTTTCCTTTGCAAACAAACCCTTATAGATACAGAAGAGCGCACTCACGCAAAACGATTAAAGCACGAGTTAGAAATACAAGTTCAAGAATCAACAGATTTGCTAGCAAAAAAACAAAAATTGATCTCTCAATTAAGAGGGAGTCTACCTGAGTATAAAGAAAAAGTTATTATACTGCAAAGAGAACTGGATTTAGCAATTTCCGAAAGCCAATCATCCAGAGATGATAAAATTGACAGCCTGCTAATTCAGAAGGGAAGTGTAGAAAAGCAAATTGAATTACTTGCTCAACAGTTACAAGGTATTTACCTATTAGATCAATTAAAATCTGAACTAGCAGAACAATCCTCAAAACTTGAAATCCTGCGACTTTCAATAGCTCACAAGGAAAATATCCAGAGATCCAATAAAGACAGAGCGCTTGCCGACATTCAAAGAAAGTCAGTATATATTTTGAAGAATGACTTAGATAGGCAAGGCGAGTTCAAAACGGCAAATGAAGTAAAGGTTGATTTTTATGATGATTCAATGTCCTTGGATGGCAATTTTAATTTTTCCGCTAGTTCAAATACTTATCTAAAGAATGCAATCAGATTCTCTATATTTTTTTCTTCCCTCGATATAGAATCCATGCGGTATCCAAAATTCATCTTATGTGATAACATGGAAGATAAAGGAATGGAGAAAGAAAGAACTCAAAATTTTCAAAATCTGATAACAAATTTATCAGAAAAATATAAACACAAACAAGAGCATCAAATAATTTTCAGTACGTCAATGATCGCAGATGAATTAGAAGGAACTGTGTATTGTGTTGGGCATTACTACGCCCAAACGGACAAAACTCTGAAAACCTAAAAATCATCTTTTGTATCTCCATTCAACAAAAATAACGGAGCCGAAGTTGATATAATTATGTTCGCACTTCCAAACTACTTAATTTACTATTGTACCTTTTATTATTTTCGAAGAATTCAATTATTATAAATTTGCTCTGAAAATTAATTGATTAGGAATGACTACTTATATAGTGACATTTGAAATAAAAGACGCAGCTCGAAGGCTATCTGTAAAAAATAAACTAAAAGAATTTAATACTTATTGTCCTATTCATGACAATGCGTGGGCAATTAGAACAGATAAAAAAGCTACCGAAATTAGAGACTTCGTATCACCCTTGATGACAAATGAAGATAGAATTTTTGTTATCAGAACCGGAGTAGAAGCTGCTTGGAAAAACCCCTATGGTAATGACAATTCTGAATGGTTAAAAAAATATCTCTAATATGACAAAGAACACACAGGCCGACAAACCTTTCATGGTTAGACGAGGTAGGGTGGACTCTGTCAACCTATACGAAGTAAAGGAAAATGAATTGGACCTTCTGGAAAACGGCGAAGAAGCCAACTTGCAACTAAATTTTGCAATTTTCCTTTTTTCACTTTCCTTTTCAGGCATCTTAACGCTTTCTTCTGCTACCTTTAAAACTCCATTACTACAACAAGGCTTTTTGTTTACAACAATCATTGGCTTTATTGTAGGAACTTATCTTTTAATAAGGTGGTGGATAGGTCGAAAGTCAATAAGAAAAGTAATAAAAACTATAAGAGACAGAATAAGTCCAGACTCGATCCTGGAAGTTGAAGAGTCAGAAGGTAGCCAACCAATTAGCAATATCCCACATAATAACGACATTGTTAAACCTGAAGGATAAAACTGCCGGCAATATCATGGGTTCGCGCATTTCCGTGCAACTAACTATTACATACTACACTTAAATACGAACTCTACAAATGTCCCCCAACGACCTCGGAATCTTTTTTTTTGGCTTAGCAAAATCTCCACTCGGACTTGGGGGGAAGCGCCGGCGACTTTCAATATGAAAAAGTAGTCAAATTAAGAACATGCCTGCAAGACCCCTTCTAATTTCGCATAAGTGTAGCCCTTTCACCGTCGTCGTCAAATGCATTTTATGAAGTTTTGCTGCAGTCAATTTATGGAAAGTAAAAAGACCTCTTTTAGGCGATTTTATTTTTGCGAAAAAAATCTTTTCTCAAAAATTCCTCTTTCAAAATAAAGGTAAAAATTTCCTGCATTAAAACTTGGAGTCCTATTTCTAAGCTTAAGCCAGCTTGTTAAGCCTAACTCCAAGCTGTTTCATTTTTGAAACTTGCAACATCCAAGCAAAACGTTAGAAATTTCATTAAGCAGGATTTGCTTGAATAGAAAGTTATTTTATTTACCGTTTAATAAACTTTCCAGCCTTGCAATCATTTCATCTTTGTCTTTCAACATTCTTTCAAATAGCACTTCCCTTTCTTTATAAATTTCGATAATTTTTTCAATAGGATTGAAAGTGGGATAATAGTTAATACCGTTCAATGTCGACTGTGTAAATGTATTGGAACAAATATTGACCACTTCTGCCCTATCAAAATTCTCGATCATTTCTTTCGGCACCTTTAACGCCGCTGCAACTTTCTCCAATAAAGCTGGCTCTATTTCAGCCTTTGCTTCTAACATGGAAACCTTTCTTTGATTCCAGTCATCACCCAGTTCAATTGCGAGGGCATCTTGTTTTACACCGAGCATTTCCCTTACACCTTTAATTTTTTCTCCGAGATGGGTTGTATGTTGTGCCATAGCTGTAAAAATATATGAGTGAACAAATATAACATTTACTGGTTTTGAATGGTATTTAGTTTATTGAGCCATGCTTTGCGAGTTCACGAAAGAAATTTAATAGATGGTCAAAATTAAATCATTGGCAAATATGTGGAGACTTAGCATGAAAGTTCTTGCCGGTTTTAAAGCCATTTTTTAATTGGGTGATTGTGTTTTTTTAGCGTTTTTTATGCATTAATCCTTGCCCTGGCGCCTGTGGCTGAGGTGGCGGAGCTTTTGGGTTTCCAAATTTCCCTACTGTGGTAATACCCTGCTGTTGCCTGCCATTTTAAATCGACATCAAATGCTTCCAGAAAAATTACAAGACATATTGACAAATCATGACCCAGAAGATATTGCAATCTCGTTTTTGCGAGTTGACTATGAAAATGAAAACCCGAGCTTTAGAATTCAGGTTTCAGGACTTGGGTATAATGACGAGAAGAACTATTTTTTTGAGTGGAAGATAAATACAGTTCAATATCGTTCAAGTAAAATTTATTTGGACACTGCATCATCCATTGAAATATCTAATGATAATCCGCTTCTTTGGTATTATTCGGACAAACAATGTTCAATGTATTTTAAAGGTGACTGCAGCGACAGTGATAAACTTTTCCTAGACTTATATCGCATTCACAACAGCATTTTTAACGGACAGCTAAACTTTGAAGACTCTTTAAATCAGCCCTACAATTTTTACAATTTAATTCAATCAAAAAATGGACTGTTAGCAAAGGGACCAAGAAAGTTACTAGAAGAATATGCAACCATTTTAAAGAGACACAATATTGGCTACACCATAATTGGCGACAGAATTCCTCAATATTGGGACGGACAAAACCACAAGGAAGAGATAGGAACCGCAAAGATTCTATTTATAGATAACTCGTATATAATCGCAGACGAATTTAATTTTGTTGGTTAACAAAATATGATCTCACTCTGGCGCGAGTGTTCTAACAGACTACTAGTGTCAACTAATTTTCTCACGATTGCATCGGGGTTCATCAGGCAACTTGGTCTGGCGCGAGTGTTCCGCAGGATCACTCGTGTCTACTAATTTCGAGCCGATTGTATCGGCGTTTCAATGCGACAACACTCACTCTGGTGCGAGTGTTCTAACAGACCACTAGCGTCAACTAATTTTCTCACGATTGCATCGGGATTCATCAGGCAACTCATGTCGAAAGCACTTGTTAATCTTTATTCAACTGCAAGAATTGTCCAGAACGACAGATGTAAATCCATTGCAACTCATGCATATATTTTTAAAATAACTAAATGAACTGGAAAGCTTTTTTAACCGATGTTTCCAAAACTGTTATCAACAGTGACGACTTACTGAAAGAATTTAAAGAGGAACCACCACTTGATTGGCTGGGTTACGCACCTGTATCGGAACAAGACATTCAAAAGCATGAAGCCAGATTACAAACAACACTTCCTCCATCTTACAAAGCGTTTTTGAAGGAGACAAATGGATTCGACAATTAAGCTGCTTCATTTGGGACATACTGCCTTTAGATAAAATTGATTGGCTTAAAAACTTTGACTACAACTTTTATAAACTTTATGCTGAAGAGTTTAACAATTTTACTACCAGCGATGAAGATTATTTTGTTTACGGTGAAGAACAGGAATCAGTAAACTTTAGAAGTGAATACTTGATAAAGACGCTTGCTATATCTAACTGGGGCGATTCGGCTATTTTGCTACTAAATCCTGAAGTAAAATTCGGCGATGAGTGGGAGGCGTGGATGTTTGCAAACTGGCGTCCTGGCGCCGACCGCTACAAATCATTTGAGGAGTTGATGAAGGAGGAATATTCAAGCTATTTAGATGTACTTAATGATGAAGGATAGAGTTGATGAAATGATTTTTGTTTAATGAGCTTATTCATCCCCTCAAGCAACAATTTTAAAAGATGCGCCGATACAATCGGCTTGAAACTAATAGACACGAGTGATCCTGCAGAACACTCGCGCCAGATAGAGCCAAATAGAGCGGGTGTTCAGAAGCTCCTTCAAAATTACACTACTAACGAAAAAACAGATTAAGCAATGACTGACGACCATAATCAACACGATAAAAAAGCAAAACAGGCAATTCTTGCAAACATTGAAAAATACGGTTGCCATTTGGCCTTGCTTGAGGCAGACAACTATTTGCCAGCCTTTGTTTATTCCATAGGACTTTTTAAAAAATTCGGACATCCCGAAATTATTTGCTTTGGTTTACCTACTGAGGTTATGGCAGCAATTATAAACCATGCCTGTGACCTGGTGAAAAAAGGCGAGACGATTGTTACTCATAAACTTTATTCTGGCTTTCTTAATGGATACGACATTCAATTTTTGCCCGTTGAGAAAGATTATTATTCGAATTATGTGGGCTACGCAGGTTGGTTCTATGATATGTCTTTTGATTTCCCTTTACTTCAACTTGTCTGGCCGGATAAGCAACATTATTTTCCGTGGGAAACAGATTTCAATCCGAATTGGAAATTCAAACAACCCTTGCTTGACAGAAATACAGATTTCAAATTTTACGAAGAACGAAATTTGGGAGTCTACACTACCAGGCAGGCATTTAAGGGTAACCCAATTTTATATGTGTATCACAACGAAGATGGAGATTGGCAATTTCATACCAGCTTAGAACCCAACTTAGACGATGCGATGCTTGTCTGTTTAGAAAAAATTACCAAAATTGATCCTACAATAAATGATTTATACCATTTGCAATTGGGTTGGTGGGCCTGGCGCGATAGCAAAGATGACGAATGGAAATGGGAAAAAGATTCATCTAAAGAATAAACGAAACGCAACTAAGTCGGTCCGGCGCGAGTGTCCCACAGGATATCAGTCTGGCGCGAGTGTTCCGCAGGATCCTCGTGTCTACTAATTTCGAGCCGATTGTATCGGCGTTTCAATGCGACAAACACTTAATTCACGGCAGTAGTCGTATTTGTTGTCAATTGTATCGGCGATTTAATACGATTAACCGTCAATTTTCAACAATCCACGACCGTTACACACTTCTGGCGCGAGTGTTCCGCAGGATCACTCGTGTCTACTAATTTCGAGCCGATTGTATCGGCGTTTCAATGCGACAAAACACTTAATTTACGGCAGCAATCGTATTTTTTGTCAACTGCATCGGCGATTTAATACGATTAACCGTCAATTTTCAACAATCCACGACCGTTACTGCAATAATCCGTTGCGCTACTATATTTATATTCCCATGACTTCACTTCTGGCGCGAGTGTTCCGCAGGATCACTCGTGTCTACTAATTTCGAGCCGATTGTATCGGCGTTTCAATGCGACAAAACACTTAATTCACGGCAGTAGTTGTATTTGTTGTCAACTGCATCGGCGATTTAATACGATTAACCGTCAATTTTCAACAATCCACGACCGTTACTGCAATAATCCGTTGCGCTACTATATTTATATTCCCATGGCTCCCAAACCAGGCCCGATCTAACCGGATTGTTGTGCAGGTAATTTAGTCTTTGCGAAAATTTTTCGCTTGTGTTTAGTTCTATCGGATGATAGTCATGTCTCCAGAATTGAAAGTCTTTATTATGACTATTACCTTTACCCGCATAGCCAAACAAATTTAACATCCATTCTTTACGGCTTTCTTCCGGATTGTTTTCAATGGCTTTGATAATTTGTTTGCTGGTGAACTTCTTAATATCACGAACCAGGAACTCAATCTTAGTTGCATTACTGCTCATAATTAAATGAACATGATTTGTCATGATTACCCACGCATGCAAAATCAGTCCTTTGTTCTGTTGGCAGTATTTTAAACTGTCTGTTATGATTTGTTTGTAACATTCACGACTGAATACATCAATCCAGCCGACGACTGTAAATGTTACAAAATGCGGAATAGCATCTTCGCCCACTTTGAATTTTGAAGACATAAGGTTTGGGGTTGTGTTTCGCGCTAAAGTATGCCTTTTTTATTGTTGAATAGATGACGTGTGTTGGATTATTAAAACCGCCGATACAATCGGCTCGAAATTGATAGACATGAGTGATCCTGCGGAAATGAGAGAGTTTGCTAACAGGCATGATTTCATGGTGCGAGCTCACTGATGTAAGTATTCCAATTGCAAGAGCTAAAAACTATTGATATTTTCAAACATACGCCGATACAATCGGCTCGAAATTAGTAGACACGAGTGATCCGGCGGAACACTCGCGCCAGATTTGTTAGTCGTTCACATTTTTATAAACGCAATGGTTTGGTCATTTTAAAACTGCCATTATTTAAGGTTCAGATATTTCAAAACGGCTTCGTCCCCTTGCAAAGCATTGGCGGGCATAGGATGCTGATCATCAAAAACCAGCAAGGCTTCCTTAGGTAAAATTGTTACAAAGCTTTCATCAAACCCGTTTTTGTAAATACGCCCGGCATCCAAACCAAGATAGGTATCGAAAAAATTGTACATCGGGAATCTTTTGCTGGCTTCATATCCGTGGCGCTCGCCGGGGAAATGAGCATTCTCTAACTTGCTTTCAGCATTGTAAAGGGCATAAACCTTATTAATATATGGGAGCTCAATTTTAGGCACATTTTTAGTCCAGTCTCCCCCGTCAGAGATGAGCAACATAGGCCGTGGAGCGCACAAAGCAGCAATTTCAACATTATTGGTTTGGTGATGGTCACTTTTATGTACCGGCATCCCGCTTTCGCAGATGCACCCTCCAAAAAAGTACGCAGAAACCATAACTGCAGGCACTGAAACCTTAATCCGGTTATCAAGAGCCGTAATTAAAATCGTTTGTGTTCCACCCCCAGATTCCCCGGTGATACCGATTTTTTCAGGATCAACATCGGGCCTGGTAACAAGGTAATCGAGCACACGTTTGCTGTTAAATGTCTGCAATAATAAGGCAATCTGAATTTTATGATCAACTTGTTTTGAATCGGTATAGCCAACCATATCATAGGCAAACACAACAGCACCCATCCTGGCCAGGGAGGCGCACCGTGTTTGTACGTCAGCGCTTACACGACGGTCGGTCCAATGGCCGTGTGGACTTAGAATTGCCGGACATCTTTTATCCACTTTTGCAGGCCGGTAAAGGTTGCCGGTAATATAGAACCCCGGAAAACTTTCGATGGCGATGTTTTCCACGATATACCCGTCCATATTGTGCGTACTATGGATGATCGGGTTGAAATGATTATCCACTTTGGGCATCTGGTCCAGTTTCATGCCTTTGATCAATCCCTGCCTGATGACTCCGGCGCGTTTCTCCCAATCGGCTTTTGTTTTCCACTCGGTAGCCCATTTTTTCATGATCACGCTCGCCTGGTCTTCCGTCCAGTATTCGCCCCGGCACAGGTTTTTATCCTGTGAAAATGATTTTACTGACAAACCTGTCAGAATCGCTATTAATAAAAAGGGTAATGTTCTTTGACTGATCATAAGTTTAAAAGTTAGTTTGATAAAAAAGCCCAACCCCTTTCGAAGGATGGGGGAACGAAACGGAATTTCATTATTAATGCGAATCAGGAGTTAAGGACAACCAATAAAATCAGCAGTTTTATTTTAGTGATTAATGATAAAACTAATAGCCTCTTTTTATGTAGAGGAAAGATATTGAAAAGAAGGGAATGCCGTCTAAGGTTTTTAAATGAAAAAAACTGCCGGTGATTGGAGTCATTTTAATTGGGTGATTGTGTTTTTTTAGCGTTTTTTATACCTTAATCCTTGCCCTAACGCCTGTGGCTGAGGTGGCGGAGCTTTCTTATACTTTCGAGACAATTACAATCTGACATGAAAAACTGTTTAAGCAATTCCTTCAGCGGAGCGCTTCGAACGTTTGCCTATTTTATGGCAAGTGGAACACATTACAATCTTGAGGGGATAGACTATCTTTCTTTGTATGGCAACGAACCGAGTGCAATTGAACAAGTCTTTGCTATTTATGCTAATGTGATTCAGCTAGATGAAAATGGACGGGTTCTAAATGCCAAATACGCAGAAAAGAGAGCAACTGATTATTTAAGGGCCTATTGTGACCCGAGCTTTGAAGTAAAACCAGCTTATGAAGATTGGGAGATTTGCTTACATGCTCCATCAACCGCGAATGACTTAATCTAACGCAAGTGACCCACTTGTTAAAATATAAGAATGAAGATTACTCTACTACTATTTACTTTTCTGACTTTCTTCGCCAGCAAGAATCACTGCGAGCGATTGAAGGATGGAGTTTACCTGGTAAAACACACTTCCAAAAAAGGTGCTGTTAATTACAGGTTGACAATATCGGGCGAAATCTGCACCATTCAAATAAATGACACCATTACACTAGAGATTTAGTACAATAAAACAATTTTTCAAACTATGCGTCTTCTATTTTGGCTAAACAAAGGAAAAGGAATTCTTGTCGTACTTTATTTTATAATTAGCTTTTTTGTTACGATTGCGCTTATCGCCACGCTTGATAGGAACATAGGTAGGCTTTCGTCTCAAATAGACTTTTACACAACTGTAGGAATTGCTTTTCTATTCACCTCTGTCTGGACATACCTGACGAAGGACGACTTTTATAAAGACAAGGATGGCAATAGGAGAAAATTGGACACAGTGAATTCGTTTATTTTTATTAAAATGAAAATTTGGGCTATCATTTTCCTTTGTGTAGGCCTGTTTTTTCTAAGCAACTTGTTGTTTCATTATTTTAAACCAACAATATGAGAGCAAGCAGTCTGGCGCGAGTGTTCCGCAGGATCACTCGTGTCTACTAAATTCACCCCGATTGCATCGGGGTTCATAAGAGGAATTATTGTTTAATACTATTGTACATCCCGTCACCGGAAGTTAAAACTAGCATTGAAAATAAACTGCAAAAGAGTTTATATAGGGCCAGATAGATATTTAGTATTCGATCTCGCTATGAGAAGTATTCAAACTGTAAGACGTAAAATTCATTATTGGCATTTTTAACCATGCGCCGATACAATCGGCTTGAAACTAGTAGACACGAGTGATCCTGCGGAACACTCGCGCCAGAAAAAGATACAATATTTGCCGGGCTAAAAGCTGAAAAAAAAGATCTCTTAACTAACCAATAGATAATTATGACAACAGACTTTTGGATAGAAAAAGGTTGGGGCGACTCAATAGAGAACGCAACATTTGAAGACGTAAAGACTGCTATTAAGGAAACAATCCAAATGGACGAGGAACACGGAGCATTTTGGGTCGGACATTTAGAAAACGAATATATTCTTGAAGTTGATAAGGACCTGGACTTGTTTTTCGTTTACGGTCAAGCCCAGGAAGAACAGCTAAAAATTAAACTTCCCAGCTGGCAGGATGCTGAACATTTTTTTAAATTATACTTCGACGAGGAATTTGAACGATTGAAAAGTGAGATTGAGTTGAGACCACATTCTTATAAACGACTTCAAAATGAGTGACAACAACCTGCCGAAAACAGAAATTGAACTTGAAAGTTGGATGAAAGAGAACTGCTACAACTTTGACAACTATTCGATAAATGGAAACCCAATTTTTGAAGGCTTCGGCATTGACAAATTTGGCGGACTTTTCATTTGGTACTATACAGAACGTGGCGAAAAGAATAACCTAAAGTACTTTCAGTCTGAATCTGAAATCATCGAATATGCCTTTTGTCAAATTAAGGCGGACAAATGGGCAAGGACACATTGTATCGGGTTCACTGCGAGCAGATACGAAAAAGAAGAGCTTGCGAATATTCTTAAAAATACAGCAGTTGACTTCTTTCAGGATGAAATTCCCTACTATGGTCCTGACAGGCCGGCTTATAGAACTTTTGTCTTAGGCTGCGACATTATTAAGACCAAGCAGTTGAAAGGAAAATATTACAAGGAAAAATAGACAATTACAAACAATACTAGAATGGGGGAATGCCGCCGTGCGCTAATGCTTCAATATACAAACAGCTAGCATAAATTTTAAATTGATACCCTGGAAAATGAGAAATTTTTTATTTTGGTTCGCAACCTTTGGTTGGACCTCTGCACTAATCGTAAATGTACTTTCAATTGCAAACATTGACGTGACTGAAAAAGTTCCCTTTATTTGGCTTTTGCATATAGGCGTCTTTGTTGTTTGGATACCGGCAATCCTGAAACTGAGAAAAAATGAGGAGTTCAACGAGTTTCAAAAATCAGGCATTTTAATGAGAGGCAACCCCGTAGCTTTCTTCAAACTTGTTTTTAAAAACACACCAACCTGGCTAACAATAATTGCCCTTGCTGGCTTCTTTTATGCAACTGCAAATTCTGCGCTGTTTGCTACTGGACAGCCGGGAGTTCCCGGGATTCAAAACGGACATTATGTCTTGCAAAATCACGGACAAGTCATAAAAACTTTGACAGAACAACAATATCATCACTATAAAGCAAATGAAGCAAGAGGATTTTCCGGTCATTGGATAGCATTTTATGGCATCGGGATGGCGATGCTTTTTCCATATTATGTTGAAGTAAAAACATCATACCAGACTAACTTGGAGTCAGCATAAGAATTTGTATCTACCTTTAACAACAATGCCCACCGCCAGTGCTCGAAGGTTAACAATCGGCATATGGCAACAACCCAATAACCGACAACAAAACAAACGCAACTATGTCAATAACAAAAGAGTCTGAACTAATCGGAATGAAAAAAGCAAGTGAAGCTGTTGCCTGCACTTTAAAGGAAATGCGAAACTATGCTCAGCCCGGAATGACAACAAAACAATTAGACAACTACGGCGCAAAAATCCTTTCGGATTTCGGAGCAAAATCTGCGCCTTACTTAACCTATGGTTTTCCCGGTTGGACTTGCATAAGTGTGAATAATGAATTTTGCCACGGTATTCCATCAAACAACAAAATTCTGAAAGAGGGCGATTTAATTAATATAGATGTATCAGCCGAACTTGATGGCTTTTGGTCTGACAATGGTTGTTCATTTGTGCTTGGCAAGGACATTAACCAACATCAAAAACTTGTAGAAGCGTCAAAACAGATCTTGCATAAAGCAATCCATAACATAAAAGGTGGCGTCCGCATTTCAGACATAGGACATCTTATTGAAACGGAGGCCAGGAAACGTGGTTACAAAGTAATCAAGAACCTGACAGGCCACGGAATAGGCAGAAGCCTTCACGAAGAACCAAGTAACATAGCGAACTACAAAGACCGTTATAACCAGGCAAGATTTAAAAAGAACTCCGTTGTTGCCATTGAAACCTTTATATCAACAGCCTCAACCTATGCTGACACACTTGCCGACGGTTGGACCATGGTTGGAAATAAAGGCGGATTTATGGCTCAGCATGAACATACAATTGTGGTTACAGATGGCAAACCAATTGTACTGACTGAGATGAATGAAATTTGGAATTGATGTATTTCCTGGCACGAGTGATCCTGCGGAACACTCGTGCTAGAAAGAAATTGCCGGACAATTTGCGTATGACAAATTCACAATTAGAAGTACGAACAAGTAGATCATTTTCTCTATTTGTAGTTGTGGTGACAACCGCTCTTGTTAGCATTTTTGCGTACAGTGAAGGCAATAAATTGTTCGACTGGACACGCTTTAACCCGAATGGAATTAATGCAATTATATTCCTCCTATTTTTGTTTGTTTGCCTCTTTTGGTGGATAAAGTTACTTGACAAAAAGCCTCAAATTATAATTAACGACGAAGGCATCAGAACTAGAAAAAATGTCTTGCCATTCTCTCCTTTGCGTTTAATTCCATGGGAGGACATATCTTACTTTTATTTATTGGAAAAAACACAGCGGAATGTAACAGGCCTTTATTTGGGTTGTAAGAAAAAAAGAAAATGAACGAGATATAAAAATTGAATTAACCGGCCTCGATAAATCCACAGGGACTATTCTTTCACACATGAGAAAATACGCAGAAAAATTCAGCTTTGAAGACTTAGGAAAAGAGTACGCATAATGGCCTTTCCGGCTCGCGCGATCCTGCGGAACACTCGCGCCAGAAAAGAAGACTTTAATCTATTTATTAGCTAGTGGCAATCCTATGAGAGCGATTCTTCTGACAATATCTTTTATAGTGCTAACGGTTTTGTCCTGTATCAATGAGCCAAAATTGAAAATTACAAATGATACCATGAGTTATAAGGATACATTGATTGATAAGACATTTCCTTTTATTGACACACTGCTGAAAAATTATGGTGAATTTTTTCCCATTGCTATGGCAGTCAAAAATGATGGAACGTTGGCTAGTGTCGCCACCTATGATGGAAACGAAATACCATTGTCAGATGACGTCATTAAAAGCCTGAAGCAAGCGCTCACAGAAGGATATAAAAAAGGCGACTATGTGGCAGGAGCAATATTTTACGATGTGCGGGTAATAGAACCCATTACTAATGAAAAGAAAGATGCAGTGGCGGTGTTGTACGAAAGCGCAAATGAGAATGTTGCAATAAATTATTTCTATCCATACATTCTGACAAAGGAAAGAGCGTTATCTTATACCGAAGGATGGAACAATACGCTGGAAAAAGAAGTGTTTGTACCGTAAAGTGCTGCCTGGCGCGATTGATCCTGCCGTATACTCGCGCGAGAAGAGAATAACAGACAGAATTGGTTAATGTCCTACGGACAAGAAAGGCCTTGTATGTGTTGATTTCTATTAAGCTTAAAGTCCTACGGACTACTGATGAAACCTGTTCTGTCATCTCTTTTTGATTGTGGTTAACCAAATTAATCGCGCTAAATGACAGATTTTATCGCAGATGCAATTTTTCCCGTAGGGAATTAAGCTCAGTAGAAATGATCGAATCTAGAACCGCATAGTCCGTTAGGACTTTAACCAAACACAATAGGTTAATGTCCTACGGACAAGAAAGACCTTGTATGTGTTGGTTTCTATTAAGCTTAAAGTCCTACGGACTACTGATGAAACCTGTTCTATCATCTCTTTTTGATTGTGGTTAACCAAATTAATCGTACCAATGACAGATTTTATCGCAGTTGCAATTTTTCCCGTAGGGAATTAAGCTCAGTAGAAATGATCGAATCTAGAACCGCATAGTCCGTTAGGACTTTAACCAAACAAATGAGGTTAATGTCCTACGGACAAGAAAGGCCTTATATGTGTTGGTTTCTATTAAGCTTAAAGTCCTACGGACTACTGATGAAACCTGTACTGTCATCTCTTTTTGATTGTGGTTAACCAAATTAATCGTGCCAAGGACAGATTTGTGCAAGTTGATTTAACTCGCTAATTTGTTGTTGGTAGGCCAGAGCACATTGCAACGCCTCATACCAACAACGGCGATCGGCGTGATTGTGCAAGAGTACTGTCATTCTATTTTTGATTGTGGTTACCCAAAAGTCTTACGGCTACTGATGAAACCTGTACTGTCATTCTTTTTGATTGTGGTTAACCAAATTAATCGTCGACATGACGATCCCAGCTTATCTGAAAAAGTAACCATTGCTGCACCAATAGCAAGCCGGCGATCGTGTTGAAATCTCCCCTCGCATTATCGCCCCTACACAATCCAAAGCTGAATGACGAATCTTCATCGCAAAAGCTCTGTGTAACTCTGTGTCTCCTCCTGTATTTCTCTGTGTAACAATAATTGCTATTAAGCACTATGAACAATTCGTTACAGCAACACAGCGCAGACTTTAATTAAGCAACATTCAATGCTCAATCAGCAGACCAATAGACTTTACGATTCTGCAAAATTTCCAATAGTGTCCGCAATATTGACACCGCCTGGTATAGGATGCTCTTGCGGAAACGTCGCGCTACTGCAATTCATAACCACATAATGCTTCAGACTTCCCATTATTCAACATCTTCACCAATACTCCAATAATTTATTTTCCCTCTTTTGCAACAATTCAGAACCTGGCTTGTCTAATCTGATAAGTGAACAACACAACTGAAAATACTTTTACAGATCAGGCACTCGTAAATAAGGTATTACGTGGCCATACCAATGCTTTTAAAGCCATTGTAAAACATACCGAAGGCCTGGTAACCCAGATTATTTTCAAAATGGTAGCCAATAATGAAGACAGAAGAGACCTGGCCCAGGATGTGTATTTAAAAGTGTATCAAAAATTATCCGGCTTCAAATTCAAATCCAAACTTTCCACCTGGGTGGGGCAAATTACTTATAACACCTGCCTTAACTACCTCGAAAAGAAAAAATTGGTGTTGATAGACGAGCATGATTCCGGCGCAAATAAACAGTTTGAAACATCAAAAAACAACACGCACCTGTTTAGTAACGAAACTGAAAAACTTGTTTTCACAAAAGAGCTATCGCAAATTTTAAAAAAAGAAATAGATAATCTTTCTCCGTTATACAAGACTTTAATCACACTTTACCATAACGAAGATCTGAGCTATTCAGAGATCGCCCAGATAACAGAATTACCGGAAGGCACAGTAAAAAATTATTTATTCAGGGCAAGAAAAGTTCTTAGAGAGCGGTTGCAGTTAACTTATAAAACGCAGGCATCATGATAAATGAACACGTCACCGATATGGAAATCCAACTTTTCATTTTCGAAGAAGAAAAATGTGCTATTCATGTTGTTGAGCATATTAAGCACTGTCCGCAATGCGCAATAAAAGCAGCGGAATACAACGTGCTTGTTGAAGGAATTGAACAGCTGGAAAAGCCGGCTTTTGATTTTGCTTTGGCTGATTTAGTTGTTGAGCAATTACCACAACCACAACTTCGGGCGCGTTTCGATAGTTTGTTTTTATACATCATCGCATTTGTTGTCATTTCTTTCGTGGCAACTGCACTTTATTTTTTTAAAGACACACGTTTGAATCTTGCATGGAAAACAAGTCCGGCATCAACAGGTTTAATAATTACTACAGTTGCCTGTATCGGCATATTTCTGTTAGCAGATCTGTTTAGAAAATATCAAAGGCAAATGCATGCAGCAAATTTTATTGAATAACTGCAACAATAATTGTGATTGCCTGTCTAATTAATTACAAACATTACAGAATGAAAAAGATTATAAATATTGCATTGATAGTTTCCGCTCCGGTTGTTGCAAATGCTCAAGGTGGTGACACATTTAGCGTAAATGAAGACGTGTTCAATATATGCGCTACTATTTTTGTAGTTGGTCTCTTTATGATATTTATTTTGGGCATCACCAAACGGGTTATGGACTACCGGATAAAAAACAAAATTGTGGAAAAAGGCATTCCTGAAAATATAGCCTCGTCAATTTTGCAAACAAGTCCCAAAGAAAACAGAAACATTAACATCAAGTGGTTCGCGCTGCTTGCCGGGATAGGCGTTGCACTTACCATCATTTATTACACGCTGCCTTTAGGGATCCATTCTTTGGCAATTATGTCTTTTTGTATTGCCGCCAGCTTTTTAGGCTACTATTTTTTCCTTAAGCAATCAGAAAAATAAAAATCAGGCACTAAAATATTTTGACCATGAAACTAAAGACAAAACCCACGGGATGGCGGAGGATCTGTATTGCCTGTATTGTATTGCTTACAGTATTTATCCAACCACTTTGTGCTCAACAAAAGTTACCATTAATAAAAGCAACATCAAAAATAGTCGACATAAAAGATGGGGATTTATATCAAAAAGCCATTTGGAATTTATCACCTGAAATAAAACCTGATGTATATTATGCGCTGCACCCGGTGCTTGCAAAAAAGATCATTTTTTATACAGACCTGGACTCCATTTCATTTGATATTAACCCGGGCAGTAGTTATGACTTCATTATTTTACTCAATGGCAAAGACAGCTGTTATACAAGAATCTCCACAACAACGCCGGCGCTGAAAACTGAAACTAGTAAAGTTTCACTAAATACAATGGAGCCCGCACTGCTAAAACAGGATTTCACACTTTTTCGTAATGCACTCCAGCAAGAACATGCAGGATTATACCGCTATGAAAGCAAAGCTGTATTAGACAACCTGTTTGACAGCTGCCAGGCTGCATTGGACCGTCCGATGTCGCAATTAGCATTTGCGAAATCAATTATGTTCATGGTAAGTGCAATTGAAGATGGACACACAGGAACAAACATCCCACGACTTTTAATGAATCAATACGGCGAAAATGAAAAGATGTTTCCTGCCTATGTATTCTTCATTAATAAAAAGGCTTATGTGCTTTGCAGCAGAATTAAAGAACTTTCTGCGGGAACAGAAATTTTGTCGATTGAAAATAAAATGGTCTCCGAAATCAGGCACATACTGCTTCAATACCTGCCTTCCGATGGAAAAATTGAAACTAAAAAGCAGCAGACGCTAAATAACGGTGCGTTTCCTTTTCTTTACAACTGGATTTTCGGCAATAAGGATTCTTTTGCTGTAAAATACAAAACGAAAGAAGGAAAGATTAAATCAACTAACATACATGCTGAGTTTCTAAAAGATTTTGAGTGTGATAACGGAAACGATTCAAACACAACAAAAGACTTACAGTTGGATTTTCTCCAGGAGAATACTGCTCTGCTTACCGTCAAAACATTTGATGACAACCGGCTTTCGGGCAAGCAAGACTTCAGAGATTTTCTTAATACATCATTTAAAGAGATTAATTCCAGAAAAGCGGATAAGTTAACTATCGACCTGCGGAGGAACGCGGGAGGTACCGATGCATATGGAGCTTTACTTTACTCGTACTTAACCAACAAACCTTTTAAATATTTTTCTTCGATTGAATCCACTACCGCTAAAATCACCTTAAAAGAAAATCCACTTCTTGGCTTCCAGCAACCACAAGAAAATTCTTTTCCCGGAGAAGTTTATTTCTTAATTAGCGGCTTAAGTTTTTCAACAACAGCGGACTTTTGCGCAATAGCTAAAAGCAATAACAGGGGAAAGTTTATTGGCGAAGAAACGGGCGGCGGATATTATGGAAATACCTCCGGCACAACAACAAGGATAGAACTGACAAATAGCCAAATAGAAATCATCATCCCGAAATTCAAGTACGTCAACGATGTTAAAAAATCTCCTTACAAAGACAGGGGAGTTAATCCGGATTATATAATTACCCCGACAATTGATGATGTTATTTCCCATAAGGATGTTCAGTTAAACTTTGCAATTAAATTAGCGCAGGGGAAATAAGTGATGAAATGATATAATCTGCCCGCGTCTGGCGTGAGTGTTCCGCAGGATCACTCGTGTCTACTAATCCTCCCCCGATTGCATCGGGGCTCATAAGATGAATTATTGTTTAATACTATTGTACATCCTGGCGTCGACAGTTAAAAGGGATATTGAAAATAAACTGTAATAGAATTTAAATATGGCCAGATAAATATATTGCATTCGATCTCGCTACAAGAGGTATTCGAATTATAAGAGGTAAAATTTATTATTGATATTTTTAACCATGCGCCGATACAATCGGCTTGGGACTAGTAGACACGAGTGATCCTGCGGAACACTCGCGCTAGGAAAACATCTATTGCTTCCTGGTCATTTTGGTTTGTTCAGTTTGAAAACATAAATTTGCCGGCATTAATAACACTAAACTCTCAATTTGTAAATTTTGATACGGGTTCGCAATAATGAGCATGCTTATAACTGCACTTCGGCAAGCCCTGAACCTTAGAAG
Organism: Danxiaibacter flavus; assembly: GCF_041060425.1. Lineage (NCBI taxonomy): Bacteria > Pseudomonadati > Bacteroidota > Chitinophagia > Chitinophagales > Chitinophagaceae > Danxiaibacter > Danxiaibacter flavus. Next base: position 66,314 of record NZ_JAULBC010000008.1, on the reverse strand, counting down.
CAAGTTTCCGCAGACTACTTATGAAAATGGACACAGAAAGATACAGAACCGGAAGTAAACGTTTTTGGGCGGCCGTTGTTGATGGAATTGTTTTTATGCCAATCCTGCTCGTCGACCGTTATCTGATAACTTCCGCAACTAACAAATTCGTTCTTCTTACCTGGCAAACATTCTCGATTTTCATTCCGGTATTTTACTCAATCATTGCACATTACAAGTACGGACAAACAGTTGGAAAATGGGTCACTGGTGTTAAAGTATTGGATGTCACAGAGACCAGAAATATTAGCCTCCAACAATCTTTTTTACGAGAGAGTGTTTATTTGCTGGTTGAACTTACCGGGTTCCTCTATTATGTTGTATCCCTTCTCCGGTCAGGAGAATTTCAGTATCGGTATATCGAGACCAATGACTTTGCAAGTAACTTCGTATTTGTATGGACTTTGTTAGAGTTGATCACCATGCTAACAAATTCAAAAAGACGGGCAGTACATGACTTTATAGCAAAATCTGTAGTTGTAAGGAAAGAATAATTTCGGTTCTACTGAAATTGACGAAGTCAGCTATCAGGCCTTATTTAAACAAAGCATCTCTACATGAAAGAACTTTTGGAAAAATATCTTGCAAGAATTGATAAACTAGGAGGAAACAGCAGACAATTGATCTTTGAAAAACCTGCAACCGAGTTGGACATTTCAGACATCGAGAACAAATTAACATACAAAATTCCCATTGACTTCAGGAATGTCTTGCTAACGGTCTCTTCTCATTGTGAGTTCATTTGGTTTCTGCCAAATGATTTTGCTCTGCCAGACCCATTGCGGGAAATTTTTCGTGGTGAGTTACATTGGGGGTTAGAATTTATCCAGCAATTTAACGAGAGCAAAGACGAATGGATCACAGAAGTCTTTCCAAACGCCGACGACAAATATGACAAGGTTTGGCATAACAAATTTGTATTTCAGGAAGTGGGCAATGGAGACTACATCTCGATAGATTTAGCACCTGGCAATTACGGAAAGATTGTTTATTTAAGCCATGACGATGGCGAAGGTCATGGGTTCATAATGGCAAATTCCTTCTATGACCTATTAAGAAATTGGACCAAACTGGGTTGCGTTGGTGGAGAAGATTGGCAATGGCTTCCTTTTTGTAAGAACAACACCAGCGGCATTGATCCAGACTGCGACAATGCACAACTTTGGTGTAAAACTATTGGGCTGATATAAAGGAATGCACGCGAAATGCATTTTCTCAAATGATGACACTAAAACCCACCATGAATAGTAATTTTAAAATGAACCGACGTATTCTTATCGTTCTTGCAATTTCAACAACCTTATTTGCGTGCGACTTTAGTAAACAATTAAAAGTCAAAGCTGACAATGATATAAAGACCGTAAAGGTTGCAATGGACTCAGACATGTCAAATGCCAAAACGGAATTTTCTAAGTTATACAAACAGGCTGTTCAACAATCAAAAGACAGCGTTTTCTCAACAAATGCTGGCGATCTTTATTCATCTATTACTAAAACATCAGCGTACATCGACAGTTTGCGAATAGAAATGGACAACCTGGATTACATGGACCCCAAAAATATGGAACTAGTTCAACGAATGTTTTTATATAAAGGAATCGGGGACAGTGTTTTCAACAAGATTATACGTTCTTATTCTCTAGCTACTCAAGTTGCCCTGGCTGATAGTTCTAAATCAAGATTAATAAAAGTTCAGGAAGGCTTTACGCGAGACAAAAAAATTCTGTTTTTTGAAGTACAGACTCCACTTGGAGTAAATATGCTTTTGTATGGCATCGAATTGGATTTGATTAGAGACGGCTCAAGTAGTCTATACGAACATCTGAGGATTTAAAACCATCCTGACCCTGGCGTTAAAGACTGCAAACTAAACGTGATATTTGAAATGTGAATACACTATTTAACTCATCAGCCGCAATAATATGACCAACGATACAGAAAAACCAGAATTCTGGGAATCCAATTTCATCGAAAAAAAGGAAATGTGGGGTTTTGAGCCTGCGCCTTCTGCCGTATTAACAAGAGATTTCTTTGTTGAAAAAGCAATAAAAAATGTTTTAATCCCAGGCTTTGGCTACGGTCGCAATGCACAAATTTTCAGAGAAGCGGGAATGACTGTAACAGGAATAGAAATATCCCAAACAGCTATTGAAATGGCGAGGAAGCATTACGGCACGGATATGACCATCTATCATGGATCTGTAACCGACATGCCGTTTGATAATAACATCTATGATGGAATTTTTTGCTATTCTTTAATTCATTTATTGGATGGAAGTGAAAGAGAAAAACTAATTAGTGACTGCTATCATCAACTATCGGAGGATGGCTACATGGTATTTATTGCAATCTCTAAAGAAGCGCATACTTACGGCAAAGGCAAATTCATCAGCAAAGACCGTTATGAAATATTCGATGGAGTAAAAATGTTTTTTTATGACAGGGAATCTATTCATGCGGAGTTTAACAAAGCCGGCTTATATGAAATTATAGAGGTCAGGGAAAACTTTCCGTTCTTTTTGATTAAATGCAGAAAGACGACTACAACAATCGGGTAAAATAACATGGCAGAAAATGATACAGCCCAAATGCAGTGTCAATTCAAAATGATTGATGAATTTTATTAGATTTCTTCATTTGCAATAAACTAAACAACTAGCGCTAATATAATGACACCCTTTATCTACATAACTGCATCGTTGCTTTTATATCCGCTTATTGGATGGCTTACTGTTAAAAGATCCAACCGTTTTCCAAAAATCCAAAACAAAATTGTCCGGACGCTTTGTGTATACAGCGTTTTAATAATCTTGGGCTTGGCCACGCACGTAATTACAATATCACAAAACCTCAATTGGTTTTTGCTGACTTCAATCTATTTGACAGTTTCGGTTTTGCTGTGGACGACACAATACAACGCAAAAACTTTCATTGAAAAAATAGGAGCCGTATTAATGTCCATAATCATTATTGGCGGCTACATAATTGCAATTATTGGATTTCCATTTGTTTTTATCATTTCGCTTGAATTAACTACAAACCAGAGAAAATGGTTAGGAGATGATCTGATTTATAACGAATGGAATATTGGACAAGGACCGGACCCATCGGTCCGGCTCAAAAAAGTTGAAATTTATAAAAGAGTAACACTCTTCCCTGTTATGGCATACCTCGTTAAAACCAAAACTTATGATGAATGGAGTTTTCCTTTGCAAAGAGAACTGACCGTCGTTTTTTCAGAAAAAGATCAAACATTATATTTAACAAGCGTTGTGAACGGATATAAAGTTTTCAATTTCTCCGATACAATCAAGCTGAAAGCAAGGGACTAACATGACTTGAAAGAATATGCCAATTATAAATCTCATAGAATCGATAAGCAAAAAGCACTACAGTAGTGGCATAGAAATATACCCTCCGGCAACTCTTACGGATATAAAACTCTTTGAACAGAAAATCGGTTTTGCATTACCGCGGGAGTTTAGAGAATTTTATTCAATCTGCAACGGATTTGGTTGCAATGAGGATATTTTTAATATTGTGTCCCTTGCAGACACAATGCGTCACCCTCAAGACTATGGAACAAACTGGTTTTACTTTGCAGAGTATATGATCTATTCCGACATGTGGGGCTTAAGACTTTCAGGGGGCTGACAAATATGAAATATTCAATGGAAGCTATCCCTCGATCACAATGACTTCATCGCTGGCGGAATTCCTTGAGAGATTTCTTAAAGGAAATGTTTTTGATCCTGCGGGTCTATATGATTGGCATGATGAGCTTAACATAAAATGAAGCTAACCGATGAAGACAAATGAATTCTATAAAAATTTTAAAATGCCGTGTTTCGTATCTCACAAAACACCAGCTGCTATTTCAGTAAGCACATATCAAAAAATCGATCTTACAATGTTTTAGAATTTTGTTTCGTGAGACACGAAACAAGGCGAAAGAACACAAACTTGATGAATGATGGTAAATACAAAATCGTTGTAAATGTCTTCAGCCAACTCGCCTGTTTTTCTTTGGGGCTAAAGCCCAGATTAAAGAATCGATCATTATCCGTCGGCTGAAGCACGACGGCAATGAATTCAGATTAATCATCCCTCAAATAAAACCATCTGTCATCAACGGCTGCAAAATCCAATCTTATTTAAATATATTTAGATTAAAAGAACCTTATTAATGAAAAATCAGAAAATAACCCTAATCAGAGCCATTCTATTCTGCCTGCTCTGCGCCGCCACTCTTGCAATTTTTTCTGGTACAACCAAAGGCCTTTCCACCGAATGGAAAGAACATTTATTGCTTCTTATAGCAATCATTGTTACCTATTGCCTTGTCATTGCATTCACAATGTGGGAAAAACTGGGCAGGCAGGATGTTGGCATCGTGCCCAACAAAAGCTCTTTTAAAAAGTTAGCCACCGGTTTTGGAATAGGCTTATTAATGACAGCGCTTCAACCTGCATTCGTGCTACTATTTGGGCACTATAAAATTGACTTTAATCCTCACATCCCTTTTCAAACGGCAGTTTTTTACCTCACACTCTATCTTCTGGTAGCAATTCGTGAAGAGCTTGCGTTTCGCAGTTATCCGCTGTTTAGCTTAAATTACAGATTTGGCTTATGGCCCGCTCAATTAACTATCCTGGTCATATTTTCGCTGGAACATGTTGCAGGCGGAATGACATGGGGTCAGGCGTTTTTAGGGCCCGGCACAGGAGCACTGCTTTTCGGGTTTGCAGCGCTTAAAACTAACGGGATAGCGCTGCCATTTGGACTCCATTTCGCATGGAACTTCGGTCAGTGGTGTTTTGGGTTCAAAAAAGAAACGGGCCTGTTACAAGGCATCGCAGAAAAAGGTTTTGAGAACGTTGTAGAACGGAATGCATGGATCAGTTATTTAATAATTATGGTTATCGCCATCCTCGCATTTTATTTTTATAAACCCAAAAAATCCCCGGAAATAACTTACGGCCAACGCGCCGTAACGCGCCTTTGAATTTTACGTGTCAACTTTTTAAGCTCGTATGACTTTAAAAGTAAACGTCCTGCTCATTTAAACAGGACCTTTTCTTTTAAATATTTTCAGCAACTCTTATTTGCTCAATCTCGTAGCTGTAACGCCTTAGTTATCGTTTACAGATGCACGAGCAACAAGTGTCTTCAATCAAAAAATTCTACCTATACTGAAAACATTTTCACTCATAAATATTACCTAATTAGGTAACTTTGATTTGTGAATGAACCCAACAACCCAATAAGAAACATTCAGATTTACGGAAATAGCTTTTGGATATTTTACGAGAAGCAGACAAAAAAAGTTCAGGAACGCATTCTCTGGACGTTAAGATTAATTAGGGATGTTCCAGTTGTTCCTGCCAGGTACTTAAAACATCTGGAGGGAACAGATGGACTTTATGAAATCCGCGTAATTTCTGGCAATGACATATTCAGGATCTTCTGCTTCTTTGACGATGGGAGCCTTATCATCGTACTCAATGGCTTTCAAAAGAAAACCCAGAGGACACCCGTGACTGAGATAGAGCGGGCTAAAAAATTAAAAAGAAAGTATTATGAAGACAAAAAAAGATAAACTCGTAGATCTGGAACACTTTATTGATAACCAATATGGAAAACGTGGCGCGAAGGAGCGGGAAGATTTTGAAGAGGGGTATGAGGCATTTAAGTTAGGTGTAATGTTGCAGGAGCTTAGGAAGCAAATGAATATGACCCAGGAACAACTTGCAGAAAAATGTGGTACAACCAAAACTTATATTTCAAGAATTGAAAATGACGCTTCTGATATTAGATTGTCGACTCTGATGCGTATTGTCCGCATGGGTTTCAACGGCAACCTGCGCCTATCTGTGTGCTTTTAGATGTATTTACATCGCTAAACATAAGGCTCATCACCTCCTTTTTTCGGTCAACATGTCTCGAAAAATTTATTAGCAATGTTAGCATTTTGTATGTGAGACACAGAACAGGCAGAAATTCCAATTTAACTCGCTAATTTGTTGTTGGTAGGCTTAACACATGGCCACGCCTCATACCAACAACGGCGATCCGCGCAATTGTTCAAGAAGGCTGCCTATTATTTTTGATTGTGGCTAATCTAAATAACTTGTTGACCTGACACGTTCAATAGTCATCATCGCAACAAATACAATCGGCATTTCTCCTTCCGATACCCCGCGTTTAAATTTAACGCGCCCACTTTTTGCCCCGTATAACTTTTAGCTCATATAACCACAAAAAAAGTCCTGCTCATCTAAACAGGACCTTTTCTCTTAAATATTTTCAGCAACTCTTATTTGCTCAATCTTGTAGCTGTAACGCCTTTGCTATCGTTTACAGATGCAGGAGCAACAAGCGTATTCACTGCAAGCATCGGTTTTAATGCGGGCCATTCAAACTGGGCATTCATAATTTTAGAACTCATTGCATAATGCATGTCGGCACTGTAATTAAAGAAGCAGCTGCCATCTTTTATATCAGCGATAATGTCTTTGTATACTTCAGACGGCACAGCAGGGCATCCGAAACTTCTGCCTACATAACCTTTGTCTTCAATTCTTTGTTCGTTCACATAACGGCTGCCGTGCAGCACAACTCCCCTGTTTCGTACATTGTCATTAATACCTGGCTCCTTACCATCAAAACGAAGGCTAAAGCCGGCTCTGCCGCGATAAGTTTCGCCTGTTACCATAAAGCCCAGCGAACTCTTGTGAGAATTATTGGAGTTGGAGAAACTTGTCGCAAACTCTTCCCCTGAATTTTTACCGTGGGATACATAAGTATTGTACAAAAGTTTTCCTTCTGCAACATCTATTACGTAAAGTCGTTTGTGGGCACTGCTCTGGCTGTAATCGCAAATCGTTAAAATCTTCGTGTTGGAAAGCGCACCCTGGTCCAACAAATACTGGTAGCCTTTGTAAGCAAAGAAGAACACATTGCGCTGCAGACCTAACGTATCAAGTCCAATTTTTTTATACAGGGAGTCCACCAACTGATTTGCCTTTGGTGCTTCATTATCACTTGAAAAGAAGGAAGTGAATTTTTTCTTGTCGTCAGTGTAATTACCGGAAGGCTTCTTGGCAGAAAGAGAAAGGGCGGCACAAATGCAAGCAACACACATCAGTAATTTTCTTTTTGTCTGCATAGATTTTTCTCAGGAATTTTTAGTGATTTTAAAGTGTTTCTGAAAGCACTATAATGCTAAAAATAGGTTTTTATTGCGTGTGCAAAGATAAATACTCCCGCCGTTTAAGAACGTTAAGAGGATCTTTTAACGACGTTAAAAAATTATGCAACCGTTTATTCTTCTTACCAGCTAAAAATAAGCTATTTACAAAGGCATTTAATTGCCAGATGTAGACGGCTTTTAACAATATTAAAAAAATATTAAAATTTATTTTTTCAAATTCAGCCCCTGCAGCAATATAGTAACCATATTATTTTCCAGGTCTTCAGCAGAAATCTTTTGTTTAGCCCGGTGCCATGAGTCAATTCCACTCACTGCGTGCAAAATTATAATTACTGCAGTTGGTGCGTCTATCTGTTGCAACTCATTTTTATCAACTCCTTCCTGTATAATAGCAGCGAATCTTTTGCGGTAGGTTCTTCTGAGATTGTGGTAATTAGAAAGGTACGGCTCGTTCAAATGTTTCCACTCGCGGTCGCTGACTGTTACTTCTTCATGGTTTTCCAGCATTTCATGAATATGAAACCTTAGCAAAACTTCTACTTTTTCAAGAGCAGGCTGTGTTGCAGCTTCAACAGCATTCATCTGCTCCATGTAGCGTGTAGCAACATTAAAACATATGTCGTGCAGCAGTTCTGTTTTAGATTTAATATGATTATAAAGGCTGGCGGCTTCAACTCCTACTTTCTCTGCGAGATCCCGCATGCTGGCGGCCTTATAACCTTTTTCCGTAAACAGTTGTGCAGCCGCTTTTAGAATGACATCTTTACGAGTACTGTCTTTGTCTATTTGAATACGTGCCATGTAACAAAAATAACTTAACAATTCATTTATATCCCATCATTTTTTTCAAGAAAGGTAATTTTAATGTTCAGATGCCATTTTTTAACCTTGTGCGCTCCGAATAGCTTACTATTCAGGATTAGTCAAACGTTTGCGGAGATCTATGCAATTTATTTAACTATGTTTACTTCCTAAACATTCATTATGCATAACGATTATTCCAGAAGAAAATTTATCCGTAACACTGCTATTGGCGGTGTGGCGCTCACCGCGGTGGGCAAATCCCTTAACACATTTGCTGCTACCCCTAAGGATACTGTTAGATTAGGTATGATTGCTGTTGGCCTTAGAGGGCAAAGTCACCTGGAAGAAATGCTGAAAAGAAGCGATGTTGAAATTGTGGCGATGGCCGATCCTGACAAGATAATGATGGCAAGCGCTCAAAAGCTTGTTGCCAAATACGGAAAGAAAGCTCCTGCTGAATACACCAACGGTAATTATGACTATAGAAACCTGCTTAAAAGAGATGATATAGACGCGGTTTTAATTGCTTCTCCGTGGGAATGGCATCTTGAACATGCCGTTGACGCAATGAATGCCAAAAAGATTGTCGGCCTGGAAGTATGCGGCGCAATAAAACTGCAGGATTGCTGGGATTATGTAAATACCTACGAAAAAACAAAAACGCCCATCATGATCATGGAGAACGTCTGCTACAGGCGCGATGTGATGGCCGTTTTAAATATGGTGCAGAAAGGTATGTTTGGTGAGATTTTGCATTTACAGGGCGGATATGAACATGACCTGCGGGGTGTACTGTTTAATGATGGCGTTACACCTTATGACAGTGGTGTTGAATTTGGTGATAAGGGTTTCAGTGAAGCCAAATGGAGAACCAACCACTATCTGAAAAGAAATGCAGAACTGTATCCTACGCACGGACTTGGACCTGTGGGAACCATGATCGATCTTAACCGTGGCAACCGCTTAACGGCGCTGTCGTCTGTATCAACCAAGTCATTGGGATTACACCGCTATATTGTTAATCATCCCAAGGGAGGCCCCAATCACCCCAATGCCAAAGTAAAATTCAAACAAGGCGACATTGTAACAACACAAATACAAACAGCGAATGGTGAAACCATCATATTGACACACGATACATCTTCACCAAGACCTTATAACCTTGGGTTCAGAGTGCAGGGAACCAATGGCCTGTGGCAGGACTTCTCCTCCGGCGGGCCAAATGATGGCTTCATTTATTTTGAAGACAAGAGTCCGAAGAAACACGTGTGGGAGCAAACAAAGGCTTACATGGAAGAATATGATCACCCGCTGTGGAAGCGCTATTCAAAAGAAGCGGAAGGTGCAGGACATGGTGGTATGGATTTCTTTGTTGACAATGCGTTTATTGAATCCATCAAGAATAAAACGGAATTTCCGCTGGACGTGTATGACCTCGCAACCTGGTATGCGATAACGCCGTTAAGCGAAAAATCGATCAGCGAAGGCGGGCAGCTTCAACAAATACCCGATTTCACAAAAGGCAAGTGGCAAACACGCAAGCCAGTATTCGGGCGGTCGTACCTTTATTAATGAAAATGTGCGAATGTGCGAATGTGCAAATGTGCGAATATGCAAATGTGCGAATGTGTGTATTTACATTAGGTAATAATGTTTTAAGGTGTGGGAAACAATGTCCCACACTTTTTTATAACTGAACATATCGTTGTTTGCCAGATTAATTGGCAGATTCTCCTGCAGTCAAATCATCACTATTCTTGTGTAGTTGTCTTTTTCTGACAGTATTTTCGTCCGCCTCGTCAATTGAATGAGATTTGTGCAATCCTCTTTCCTTCTTGGCAAGTGAAGCTAGCCTGATATAAAATTCTTCCAGCACACGCAATTCTTCCTCGCTTAAATCCTCAACATCGATCAGCCTGTTACTGGCGTTACGTGTGCAGGCGATCAGTTCATTGAGTTTAATATGTATGGCGATGGTGTCTTTGTTTTGCGACTGCTGAATAATAAACACCATCAAAAAAGTAATTATAGTTGTTCCTGTATTGATGGCAAGTTGCCATGTATCTGAAAAATGAAAGAGAGGCCCCGTAGCACCCCATAGAATAATTACGAGAAAAGCCATTGTAAATGCTGTGGAACTTCCTGTAAGGCGCGTCATTTTTGTTGAAAAGGCCTGAAATATTTCGGATATTTTTGTTTGAGCTTTCCTTTCCATATGATAATATTTAAATATGATTGGTATTGCAGGAAGGTCAGTTCTAAATCAGACTACAAGCTTCTCTGAGTAATTTTTTTGTTACACAGAGGCAGGAGGACACACGAGGTCCACAGAGGCTTTGCGTTTGCGATCATTTTACACTTTTGCAACAGCGTTATTTTTCACATGTAAGCCTGTCAATACAGAATATTCATATTCGGTTCAAAAATGCTATTACAAGGCCGTTCTAAGCACCTCAAAATTTTTGTCCAAAACAATCAGGTCAGCGCGGTATTCCCTTCTGATCATCCCGATTTCATCACTCAATTTTACTGCTCTGGCCGGGTAAAGGCTACACATTCTTAGCGCTTCTTCTACAGAAATGCCTGCATGATTTACCAGGTTGTAAACCGCCTTATTCATAGTTAGGGATGAACCGCTTAAAATGCCGTTGGATGTATATTTATCACCTTCAAACCTGTGTTTGTAATAGCCTTCCGTTGTTTCTGTAACTGCATCGGTAATAACAAAAAGCCTTTCACCCATTAACTGCTTTGCTATTTTGAGCGCCACAAAATCAACATGGTGACCATCGGCCACAATACTGGCTTTTACGGTCGGGTGGTTAAAAATCGCACCCACAAAACCCGGTTCGCGATGCTGTAGCGGGCTCATTGCATTGAACAGATGCGTCGCCAGATCCACTCCATTATCAAATGAACGGTGCGCGGTTGCGTAATCGGCATTGCTGTGCCCCCCCGAAACGAAGATGTTCCGTTCTCTGATGAGCTTAATAATTTCATCTGAACATTCTTCGGGTGCAAGCGTGATTAGCTTTATTACATCCTTTCCATAATCAAGCAATTCCTTAACCTGATCTACTGTTGGGGAGAAAATCCATTCTTCCCTGTGTGCCCCCCGTTTGGCTTTGCTTATCCAGGGTCCTTCCACATGCAGGCCTAAAACACCTTTTCCTCCTGCGTTCCAATAATCCCGGACGGCATCAACACATTTAAAAATAACATCGTAAGTATTGGTTGCAACGGTGGGCATGCAGTAATGCGTTCCGCCATTCAGGCAATATGTGGCAATGTCCTGAACGGTTTGTGCATCCGGATAAACGGAGAGCAGTCGCCCGTTTGCGCCATACAATTGCAGATCTATAAAAGCCGGTGTTATATATACATTCCCAAAATCAATCACTTCAACATCAGAACCAAGAGATACCAGCGGAAGCAGGGCTTCGATAATTCCATCTTCAACAATTACCGCATGATGTTGCAGCAGATCTATTCCATTAAATATGTGTTCGGCAGTGTAAGCTTTTCTACTCATAAGTTATTTTAAAAGAATCGGCATCTTTCCAAAAAGGAAATTTACGCCTTATTTCATCCAGTTTTTCTTTTTCCAGTGTTACGGTAAGAATATCTTCATCATGTGCCTTTGTGGACAGAATGTTGCCAAGCGGATCCACGACCATGCTATCGCCACTGTGGTAAATATCATTACCGTCGTTACCCACCCTGTTAACGGCTACTACATAACATTGGTTCTCGATGGCCCTTGCCTGCAGCAATGTTTTCCAGGCATGATTGCGCCTTTCCGGCCAATTGGCCACATAAAGCAACACATCATATTCAGGCTGTTCATCGTTACTTTGCTGCCTTGCCCAAACAGGAAACCGCAGATCATAACAAACCTGGAGGTGAATTCGCCAGCCTTTTACAGATGATATCAGCCTTTTATTGCCGGAGGTGTAATGTTCATCCTCGCCCGCATAAGCAAAACGATGGCGTTTATCATAGTAGCCATATTGGCCATTGGGTAACATCCACACCAGGCGGTTATAAAAATCATCGCCGTCTTTTGCCATGATGCTGCCCGCAAGAACAACCCTTTTTTGTTTTGCTGTCTCTGCCATCCATTCAGTTGTTGGACCGCCCATTTCTTCAGCAAATACCTCAGGTTTCATGCTGAACCCTGTTGAAAACATTTCCGGCAGCACAACTATTTCTGATCTTTCCTTAATAGAAAAGATCTTTTGCTGAAGCATTGAAAGATTGGCCGCTTTGTTTTCCCAATGGAGATTGGTTTGCACGAGGGAAAAAGTAAGTGTGGACATAAGTGTTCATTAAATACCAAAGATGACATAATTGATCATCACATCAAAATAGGGAGATGATGACCTGCATAAAAAAAGCTGTTGAGAACATCAACAGCTTTGAAATATGGTGGAGCGGCAAGAAGCTGATTAAGCGCCGTTTTCTTCGTTGGTGTCTGTATCCGAACCCATGCCTGGTTCTGACATTGGCATATCAGTATCCGGTACATCGTTTTCAATCGGAGTTGCCGGAAACAATGTAGGTTCCTGTGGTTCCTGTGGTTTGCTGGCTTTCTTAGCAGCTTTTTTAGGAGCTGATTTTTTAACCGCAGCCTTTTTAACCGGAGCAGCTTTCTTAGGAGCAGCAGCTTTTTTAGCTGGAGCTGCTTTTTTAGGAGCAGCCTTTTTTGCAGGAGCAGCAGCTTTTTTAGCAGGGGCAGCTTTCTTAACCGCAGCCTTTTTAACAGGAGCAGCTTTCTTAGCAGCAGCCTTTTTAGCGGGAGCAGCTTTTTTAGCAGCAGCTTTCTTTATTGCTTTTTTTGCAGCCGGAGCAGCTTTTTTAGGAGCAGCTTTCTTAACCGCTTTTTTAGGAGCAGCCTTTTTAGCTACTTTTTTTGGAGCAGCTTTCTTAGCTACTTTTTTAGCAGCAGCCTTCTTTGCAGGAGCAGCTTTTTTGGCAGCAGCTTTCTTAGGAGCTGCTTTTTTTGCTTGTACTTTTTTATTTGCTTTTGCCATGGGATGAGTTATTTATTAATTCAATTAGTTAAGGTAAATACAGATTTGCATATAACGAACAAATAAAGCGAAAAAAAATTTACATCGTCAATATTTTTCCACATCAGTACGCACATGTGGTAATTTATCTTAAGCAAGCAAACCCAGTACTAACGCAGCTTTCAGGGCTATCATATCCTTCTTTTGTAAAGAGACAACCATCACTTCCATTCTTTGCAATATTTCAATGAGACTTGTAAGTAAGCATGCGGTTTCAATAATATCATGCATCAACTGAACAACCAACACCCTTTAAAGCACCCGCCTAATGATTCTTCAACACGTTGTAGATTACGTTTGTTCAACAAGCATAATAACAGGCTAACACCGTGCCACAAAAGCTCAGAAGTGCATTTGTAGTAAGCAAACTGAGAGCCACCTCCTAAAAAGCAGAATTGTTCCTATTTCATGCCGATGGCTGATTTGCATGGCATATGCTCTGTGAACCTCTGTGTCTGCTCAGTGCTCCTCTGTGTAACTGTATTTTTTATTTCACAGGAAAGGCAGAAGTAGACTCGGAGTTGCACAGAGAGTTTGCAAATTGCACCTGTCGTCTCATTTTCGACTATGTACACCACCTGTGATAGCTTCCAGTTAACAAATCTTTCAATATATTTTGAAAATTCAGAAACTCACTCTAGCTTTGTTGCATGAAGTTGAGTGAAGCAAAACAACAGTTTATCCAGAGCTGGGGCGTGCTGGGAAGCCAATGGGGCATTAACAGATCTATGGCGCAGGTGCATGCAATATTGCTTGTAGCGAGCAAGCCATTGAGTACAGACGATATTATGGAGCAACTGAACATTAGCAGGGGAAATGCAAATATGAATATCCGGGACCTGATTGACTGGGGCATCGTGGAAAAAGTGATTATTCCGGGCGACAGGAAGGAATATTTTTCGGCTGATAAAGACATCTGGCGGGTGGCTACGCGTATCATGTATCAACGAAAAAAGAAAGAACTCGATCCCATGCTGAAAGTGCTGAACCAGATAAGTGATGTTGAAGGGGATAAACGCAATGCTGACATTAAGGCTTTCACTGAAACAGTAGATTCGATCAAACGCCTGGCAGGCCACGCTGACAAAGCGATGGAAATGATGATTAAGGCTGAGGAAAACTGGTTTTTGAATAGTTTTATGAAACTGCTGAAATAAGACATTCCAAGTACGATTTACGAAGTACGAAGTACTCAATGTTGAACTTGCTCATTTTCTTTAACACGATAATAGAGTGAAAATGATGAATAGATGATAACAAAGCTTTCTCAACCGGTTAATTCCGGTTTTATTTAAACATAATATTTCAAATTTTATTGAAAATATTAAAAGATATGAATTATGAAGCGGTTTAAAGAATGGGACATTGCGTTGCAGACGCTGTTTTTAATACTTTATGCAATTGCGCTGTTTGTTGACGATTGGCTGATCCGGATTGTTGCTGCATTTGCTTGTATTGGCTGGCTACTGGTCAGTCTGTTTGTACACCATGTTCGCCATTGGTTTACCAGGAAGCATCTGTACAGGACAAAGTTTGCTAACATTATTCTGCTACTCGTCCTGGCAACACTTTCAGGTTTCATAGCACAAACTACGTCCCTGGTTATTCTTTTTATCGCCCTCACACTAGCTGCGTGCGGTTACTTATTTATCTGCATTTCCGAAATGCACCTGTTGTTAAAACGCCCTTTATCATACCTGAAATAAATACCACACTATGCACCCGCACACGTTAACCAACAAGAAAATCATCATCGCAGGCGGCTCCGTGTTTATGGGCCAAAATCTGGCCAAATGGTTTGCAGCCAACAATCAAATAGTTATTCTCACCCGCAACATCACCGGATCTGCAAACAATAAATATTCAAAAGAAAATATAGCAAACAGCAATACCCGCTATGTACAATGGGATGGAAAAACGCAAGGCAAATGGAGCAGCGAGATTGATGGATGTGATCTGGTCATTAACCTTTCCGGAAAATCGGTGAATTGTCGTTATAACGAAAGAAATAAGAAGGAGATCTTCGACAGTCGCACGGATAGTACAAAGGCGCTGGGCGAAGCGATCCGCCGGGCTGCAGATCCACCAGCCTTATGGATCAATGCAGCTTCTGCCACTATTTACAGGCATGCCGAAGACAGGCCGCAGGATGAATACACCGGAGAATTTCACAATGATTTTAGTGTGCAAGTGTGTCAGCGCTGGGAGAAAACTTTTTTTGAGGAAGAAACATCCTGTACGCGCAAAGTGGCCTTGCGTACAGCCATTACCCTGGGTTGCGGTGGCGTTATGACTCCTTATTTGAACCTGTGTAAATGGGGACTTGGCGGAAAACAGGGCAGCGGAAGACAAATGTTTAGCTGGGTGCATATTGATGATGTTTGTCGCGCAATTGAATTTTTGTGGCACCATAACACCTTAACGGGGGTATTTAACCTCAGCGCTCCTAATCCTGTTTCTAATGCAGTTTTTATGGAAAAGCTGAGAAAGACAACTGGCAACCGGATCGGTTTACCAGCAATGAAATGGCAACTAAAATTGGGGGCCGCTATTATTGGTACGGAAACAGAGTTGTTGTTGAAAAGCCGTTGGGTGCTACCTACAAGACTTCTGGAAGAAGGATTTACTTTTTCCTTTGCCACTGTGGATGCAGCGTTTAACGATATTGTTAGCCATCTGCCCCGAAAAGCTTATCATCTGTTTTGAGATTGATGATCACCTTCGTGTAAACTTGTCCTACACTTTGAAAGTGTAGGACAAGTTTACACGAAAAGTGATAGTACTCACAGAGAAGCCTAAGTGTCCTACACCTGCGAGGTGTAAGGCACTTAGGCTTCCCAAAAAGGCTGGCACATTTTTGTGTATATTTAAGTTATGAGCACACAGAAAAAAACAGTTGTATTGGGAGCTTCGGCCAATCCGTCGAGGTACAGTTACCTGGCAGTTAACCGCCTGAAAGCTCACGGACATCCAATTATAGCCATTGGTAAAAAGCAGGGCGTAGCGAGTGATGTTCCTATTATTACAGAACATCCGGAAATGGATGACGTTGATACAGTTACGCTTTATCTTAACAAGCATAACCAGGAGCAATATTATGATTATATCATGCAGCTGCATCCCAAACGCATCATATTCAATCCCGGAACGGAAAACGATGAACTTGTTGAAATGGCCGAAAAGAATGGCATTAAAACAATGGAAGCGTGCACGCTGGTGATGCTGAGCACGGGACAATATTGAAGACGCGTAAGATCGTAAGACCGTAAGACAGTAAGATAGTAAGACAGTAAGATAGTAAGACATGTAAGATAGTAAGACATGTAAGAAATCGCAATTCATGAGACTGTAGCAACCGCAACATTCCTCTTACGGTCTTACGATCTTACATGTCTTACGGTC
Organism: Danxiaibacter flavus; assembly: GCF_041060425.1. Taxonomy (NCBI): domain Bacteria; kingdom Pseudomonadati; phylum Bacteroidota; class Chitinophagia; order Chitinophagales; family Chitinophagaceae; genus Danxiaibacter; species Danxiaibacter flavus. The sequence continues at coordinate 49,784 of NZ_JAULBC010000008.1, read as the reverse complement.
TTCAAAAGAACTGCAACCCCGTCTCGTAATTTCGACAGAATTGCAGTTGCTGACACACATAAAAAGTACACCTAAAATCTTTATCCCTGGTACTTATACTGATACCTGATACCTGAAACCTGATACCTGACACCTCAAACCTTATCCCTCAAACCTTCCTCCTCACTTCGTTTTCACAACTTCCAAATAATACATTTTCTTAATTCCATCATTATCAAACAGTGCCTGTTGTTTTGCATTTACGGCGCTGCTCTTCCATTCCTCTGAAGGATATATTTTGACAGAAGTTTCAGTATTTCTTAAAGCCAATGGCAGGTTGAATGCTTTAATGCAGTTCGTATAGCGATAGAATACTTTCGATTTGTCTTCACTAAAATACCATTCCAAAACAGGTATTTGCGTTGTAGTGAGGTATTGTTTAAACACAGGACTGTAGTCGAAACCAGCTTGCTTAGACATGTAGCCGATAACATCCTTTGCATCTACTGTTTTGTGGTAGAAGGTTTTATTCAGGCCACGTAAAATGTTGCGGAACAATGAATCGTTATCGATGCTGTGACGAATGGCATGTAACATATTGCCGCCTTTAGGGTACATATCCCCACTTCCCTCTGCATTTACATTGTATTGCGGGATAACCGGGCGATCATTTCTGATACCTTTTCTTGTTCCTGCATTGTAACCGTTCGCATCATCATTTCCGTAGATATAGTCTACGAACAATGTCTCGCTATAGTTAGTGAAGCTTTCGTGGATCCACATATCAGCCAGATCGTTACTTGTGATATTGTTGCCAAACCATTCGTGACCGCTTTCGTGAATAATGATGAAATCCCACTTCATGCCAATGCCGGTTCCCGAGCCATCCCGACCGCGGTAACCGGGTTTGTACCAGTTTCCGTAAGCAACTGCACTCTGGTGTTCCATGCCCGTGTGTGATGCATCAATCAACTTGTAACCATCTTCATAGAAAGGATACGGACCAAACCAATATTCAAATGCATTCAGCATATTGTGCACTTCTTTAGGCATATAAGCTTTCGCTTTATCAAGATTGTAGTCCAACACCCAATAATTCACATCAAGATTACCCTTCAGGCCTTTATATACTTCGCTGAAGTTTACATATTTGCCGATGTAGGGAATGATGTCGTAATTATTGATGGGGTTAACAACGGCCCATTTGTAAGCAGTAGTACCATCATTATTTGCTTTTTTGGATTGAAGACGACCGTTAGCAACTGCAACAAGCGTGTCAGGCACAATCATCGTCAAGGAAGCACCGTTATCCGGTTCGTCACTCTGATGATCCTTGCATGGATACCAGATTGAAGCGCCTTTTGCCTGGCAGGTTACAGTCATCCACGGACGGCCAAGTGTATCTTTTGTGAAGGTCCAGCCGCCATCCCAGGGCGCGCGGATCGCCTCATGCGGCTTGCCACTAAAATATACCTGGAGCGTATGTGTGGATGATTTCTTTTGTGTTGGCGTTTTGATCAGCCAGACATTGCTTCCATCATGACTGGCCTCCAGCCTGGTTTTATTATCAAGAATAACACTATCGATAGTCAACGGTGGCTGAAGATCTATCTGCATTGCTTTGGATGAATTGTCCGCCGTCACGCGGTAGGTAATGATGTTATTCCCTACGGTCGTTTTTTCAGTATAATCTGGCTTAACTGTAATGTCGTAGTGAAGAACGTTCCACCAGGTACGCTCTGGTGTTAACGTGCCACGCAGGGTATCTGCTTTTGTAAAATCGCGCCACTTTTGAGCGCTTGCATTCAGCAGCATACAGGTAGCAAAAAGCGAAAAGATAATTTTTCTCATGACCGGTTGGTGTTTTAAAATATCGCACCGAATGCCGGTACGAAAGGAAAATCCCGCTAAAGTTCAGGATACGGTTTTATAAAAAAACAACACGGATAACCCATTTCTTTACATGGATTAACCGTGTTGTGTAGAATGACCGTTTTTGTCGGTCAATTATTGAGCGTCCCACCAAACCCTGTCTGTTAGCTTAGCAGTTTGCTGCGGCTGAGGGTTAGATGTTTTTTCCAGTTGAGGATAGATGATCCTGCGCGGTATGTCGGACAATGCATTTGGAACTTTTTGTAACACAGGGAAGCCTGTTCTTCTCCAGTCGTTGAAGTTTTCCAGCGACAAAAAATTGGCAATTACTTTATCTTCTATGATATGTCTCAGTGCATTTTGAGCCGTAATATTTGTTCTGCTATTGATATAGCTGGTTACAGATCCGCTGGTAATATCTAACCCGGATTTAACCATATCAGCTTCAATAGCCTGTCTATAAATTGGAGCTGCTGCAGCTGCACCTGAGCTGATCAACGTAGCTTCGGCTTTTAAAAACAAAGCTTCAGAGTAATTGATAATATAGTTATTGGCTGCTGGCGCTGCGTATAAATTTCCAGGAATTGAATAATCTTCCAAAGATCCAACACCCTGTGTACCAATCGCGCGTCCGTTATACTTGCCCGTAGCCGCGGCTGGCGCTACCAGAATTGTCAGTCTTGGATCCGTACGTGCCTTGAGTGTGTCTACAAATGCGGAAGATAATACCAGTGTAGAAGTAGAACTAAAGTTCCAGTACCATTGATTTTCCTGTCCGGCACTTCCTGTGTAAACAAACTTTAGGTTGTCGTCGTTGGATTGCAAAGCTTTGTCCAACGCGGCCAGCGCCAATGTTGCCTGTTGCGTGGCAGTGTAGCCGGGCGCTTTTGTAAGGTGCATATAAAAGCGAGCCTTTAATGTGTACGCGAGCCTGGTCCATTTTTCCATATCACCGCCATAAAAGAAATCATCGGAACCCGGTATTTTGCCTTTGTTCTTTGCAATATCACTTATACCATTATCCAGAAAGGATTGAATGTTCTTATAGATCTCTTCCTGCGAATCATATTTCGGAGTAAAATTAGTGCTGCCCTTAAGCGCTTCTGAATAGGGTACATCACCCCACCAATCTGTTGCTACACCCAGGCAAAAAGCGGTAAGAATTTTTGAGATGCCCGAATAGTTATAATTGCTATCTGCTTCAGCCTTGGTATTTAATATGGCAAGATTATTCAGACAGGTTACATACACATTGCTCCAGTCCCCATCTACCTGTGAATTCACCAGGAGATAAGTCCCTTCGTTAGGAACGGGCTGGTTAAGGCAAACCACCTGTGTGTAATGCTGCATAAGAATTGGGGCAAATCCGTAATTAGTAGCGCTCTGGCTGCTAACACTGCTACCGGCATCAATTGCATGTGAGATCGCCATTTCAAGCGGGGCAAGCAATAGCGATTCCTGCACCTTGGTTGGATTATTAGGATCAGTATTAACATCGATATATTTTTTGCACCCGGTTATTGCCAACAGAAGAATCGGCAGATATATTTTTAATGCTTTCATTTTTTTCACTTTGTAAGTTTAGAATCATTTAAAAGCTCACTCTCAATGTAAAGTTTACAGAACGTGATGTTGGTGTAGAGAATGAATACAGTCCTTGTGATCCATTGGATGAACCAAATGAACTTACTTCAGGATCTGCACCGGTAAAATGCGGACTGTAGATCCATAAGTTTCTTCCGGATACTACAATCGCCGCTGTCTTCAAAGGCGTTTTACGCAACAGGTTCTGTGGCAGATCATATGAAAAACTTACACTTCTCAATTTTATATAAGTACCATTCTGTATTACCGCTTCAGTTATACCATTGATCCTTCTGTAATAATCCTGGCCGGAAACTGCAATGTCATTGGGTTTGCCGTCTGAAGTCTTAACTCCCTGAACTACACGCATGCCACGGTCTTCAGTAACTTTTGGTGTTCCATAGAAATAACCGTAGCCATCCACATTATTTTCAATATCCCCACCCTGCTTCATATCCATAAATACGCTTAAAGCAAAAGGACCATAACGGAACGTATTATTTAAGCCTGCAAGCCAGTCGGGCGTAATGTTGCCTATAATGCTATCTGTATCAGCTCTGAAAGGAAGGCCGCCGTCATCGATCAATAATTTTCCGTCAGCAGTGCGCGCATAACGTCCGCCGTACTTTACACCGTAAGGCTGACCAACTATCACTTGCGTAAAGCCGTTGCCCAGTTGTTTTGTATCTCCATAGATCGCAAGTACTTTGTTGTTGATCTTGGTAAAGTTGAACATAAGATCCCAGCTGAAATTCTTGCTTCTAACAGGTGTTGCATTTAATATCAGCTCAATACCTTTATTTTCAATGCTGGCAGTATTAACCGTTGTTCCATTATACCCGGTTGAAGGTGCAATGGCTACACCAGGAATAATTCCATCAACTGTTTTCTTGGAGAAATAAGACAACTCAAAGCCTAACCTGTTTTGCAGCAACTTAGCCTCAAGACCTATCTCAGCTTCATTCAATCGTTCGTTTTTCAACTGTGGATTGCCAAGAGTGGCACTCAGCAAAAAGCCTGAATTGCCCTGGTACGGAAAAGTAATATTGCCGAAATTGTTTACCATGAAAGGAGTTGAGAGCGAATATGCACCTACACCATCGTTACCAACTGTTGCGTAAGAAACACGCAACTTGGCCAGGTTAACAACTTTTCTCAATCCACCCGAAAATAATTCAGAAAATATAAAGCTACCGGCCGCAGATCCATATGGATAGAATGCATTATTCCTGGCTAAAACCGAACTACCGTCATAACGACCGGTCAATGACAAAGCAAGCAGATTATTGTAATCAATATTTGCCTGAGCATAAAAGCCTACTTTACGTGTTAAGTAGTGATTCTCTGTATAACTGATGCTTGCGGCGTTGCTGATGTTATCAAAACCATCAATACTCAAGCCCAAACCTTGCGCATACATTTTTTGCAGGTAGTTAGAGTATATGTTATTACCTGCTAACAAGTTCACGTTAAACCGCCCGAACGTCTTGTTGGCATTAATGATCAGGTCATGGTTGAACTGGCGGAAATTAAGGTTCTGTTCAATAATTCTTCCAGCCGGATTCGCAGCAGAACCAACGGCTTCTTTATACTTGTCCTGTTCGGTATACATATCTGTTCCCAAACGCTCTGTAATAGTGAGCCATTTGAGTGGCGTATAGTTAACAGTAAACACAGGAATAAAGCGGTTAACAAGAGATTTGTTATAAATATTATCCAGCGTCCAGTAAGGGTTGTTTCTTGAATAACGGTATACCCTTTGTGTTCCATCCGGATTTAAATATGGAAGGGGATTCCAGCTTACCGGGGCAGTATAGATCGTCCAGACGGGAGCTTCCAGTATATACCCCTCAGGCATCCTGTTATTATTCGTATTAGAATAGTTTAACTGGAAAGTTGCTGTAAGGTTCTTGTATATTTTTGTTGTGTACTTAGCAAAAGCTGAATTGCGGATAAGATCTGTATTGGGTACTGTACCTTTTTGATTGAGGTAAGCATATGAAAGAAAATAGCTTGAGTTTGCACCACCGCCATTCACGCTGAAAGTTGTATTGCTGGTAAGACCAGTTCTAAAGAACATGTCCATCTGATTATATTTCTTCACCGGAGCGCCATTTACTCTCAAAGTATCCATCAGCGCTCCCCAGGAGCTACTTGTTTTCCGATCTTCGCCATTGTAATAAACGCCATTCTCACCTTGTGAATACTTGCTTTGAACCTCAGGCACAAGCGGCTTTTCAAAAGAAAGGTCTGAGCTAAGAGAGAAGGTAGGCTTCTTATCCTGCGCGCCACCTTTTGTTGTAATCATCAACACACCACGGGCACCGGCAGAACCATACAAAGCTGTCGCTGCAGCGCCCTTCAGCACATTCACACTTTCGATGATGGAAGGATCAATATCATTAAGCCTGTTAGACCCCGGACCAGAATTGAGGTTTCCCGTCTCATCATTATTGATCGGAATGCCATCAACAATGATCAACGCCTGGTTATCCCCAAAGATAGAAGTAGTACCACGGATCACTATCCTTGCAGAGCTTCCCGGAGTTCCGGAAGAGCTTGTCACCTGCACGCCTGCAACCTTACCGGCAAGTGCATTAACAAGATTCGGCTCTTTGGCCTTAATGATATCATCACTTTTGACTTCCTGTGTGCTATATGTAAGATTCCGTTTCTCTCTTTTTACACCCAATGCAGTAACCACAACTTCTTCCAGTTGCTTTGAAGTTTTGGGCAACACGATCTCCAGATTTTGCTGGCCCGTTATATCTACTTCTTTATCAGCATAACCAAGCGCGGAAACAACCAGCGTTCCTTTTCCGGTTGACTGAATAGAAAAAGTTCCATCGTCTTTTGTAATAACGCCAGTGGACTTATTTTTAAATTTCACTGTGGCATTTGCCACGGGCGTTCCATTCTCCTCTGTGACACGGCCATGCAAACTGCTTGTTTGGGCTTTGGCCATTACAAATAAAAAACTCAGTAAACAGAGGAATGACATTTTGCGTGAGGCAGGTTTAAACACATACCGGTTGCCGTTGTTCCATAACAACAACCTTTCAATTTTTAGTTTAAGAACCTGCAACATGTTTAGTGTGCGCGGTTTCATAAGCAGATCTTCTCCCTGGTTTTTAGATTTCAATAAATAAATTTGATTCTTCAAAAAAGTGCAATAAAAGGTTACATGGTATTTGCCAGACTATACGTCCGTATCCCCATAGGCGCGATGAAGGCCAGTTAATTTTGTATGCCAAACTTATCCCTTGTTCAAAGAATAGCCTTTATCCCTTTTATCCTCTACTTTACATATATTAACCCATGTGTCGGTGAAACAAAGGCCGGCAAGTTAATAAATGAAAAAAACATTAAAAAACCGCTCATCAAATTGTTTTTTAAACTGTTTTTAATATTAATTGTATAAAATACATTTATTTATGAGTTGTGGAAAGGTTAGCCACAGAAGCACTGAAACACTGAATTTAACCACAGATGGGCACGGAGTTTTTTTCACAGAAAAGCACAGAGTTTTTTACAAAGATTTGATCGACTGATTTTATGCTGGTTAGGGAATCGAAACATCGATGAAGTCATTATTGTTGTTATTATTGACTTCACTATTAGCAAGAAAGGATTATATCTCATTATATAAAAAAAGCACTGTCAAAATTTTTCTCTGTACTTCTGTGCCTCTGTGGCCACCCGTGTTACTCCGTGAAAAAAGCTCCGTGCCCATCTGTGGTTAAAACCTCCGCTGTTCTTCCGGATTTCTTCTGTGCTTCTGTGCCTCTGTGGCTACCCGTGTTACTCCGTGAAAAAAAACTCCGTGCCCATCTGTGGTTAAAACCTCCGCTGTTCCTCTGGATTTCTTCTGTGCTTCTGTGCCTCTGTGCCTACCCGTGTTACTCGTGAAAAAAAACTCCGCGGCCATCTATGGTTAAAACCTCCGCTGTTCCTCTGGATTTCTTCTGTGCTTCTGAGCCTCTGTGGCAACCCCGTGTTACTCCGTGAAAAAAACTCTGTGGCCATCTGTGGTTAATCCCCTCCACCAATAAAAAAGCCTCCTGAAAAGGAGGCCTGCGCTTTTAATCTATATACAAACACATGAGACTTATTGAACACCTTTACGTGTATCCCACCACATTTGTTTGCCCCAGAAATTGTCTTTCACATCCGCACCAAAAGTTGCGTTGTTTCCGCCATTCAAGGTAGATTCTTCTACCGGGTAAGGATAGCGGAAAGGAGGACGTGTGTGACCAGGATAAGATGAACCTTTAGCTGCTGGCAACAACGGATAATCCGTTCTTCTTTCTTCAGCCCATGCTTCATGTCCGTCTTTAAATAAAGCAATCCATTTCTGCATGTAAATCTGTTTCACACTGCCAGTCCATTTAACACCTGTAGCATTCATGTAAGCGCTTATTTCATTCGCATCCGTAACACCATTTTCTGCCATTGAAGCCATCACACCGTTAGTGTATGCCTGTTCAGCGGTCAAACCATGTGTGTTCCATCCCCTTGTAGCTGCTTCAGCCAGGATAAACTGTACTTCTGAATAACGCATGAAAGGCGAAAAACCTGCAGCCACATCGCGATAGATCGTACCTATTCTTGAATACAATGAAATTGTAGGAGAGCTAACCGGTCCAATTTCAACGCCTCTGTATTCGCCATCTGCCGGAGCAGGATGTGCAAATGAGCTTAAACGAGGATCGGCATATTTTTTAAGTGTATCGATAAAAGGTGCGCTCGGACCGTGATCGTCTCTTCCTTGTGAATCGCTGTTCCATGGCTCGATATAAGGTTTTGAACCGGGCCAAATCAAAAATGCATTATCGTCGTTGCTTTCAAACACAGGGTATTTAGCTGCATCGCCCGTAACTTCTTCAATGATTGATTTGGAAAGATCTGAATTAACGCCTGAAAGTCTGATTGCCACGCGAAGGCGAAGTGAGTTACAGAATTTTCTCCATTTGGTTACATCACCTGCAAACAACAAGTCACCCTCACCCAGTTTATCATCAGAAGCCTGCGCAAAAAGATCTGCAGCTTTTTTCAGTTGATTTACTATTGCTGGATATATAGTTTCTTGTGTATCATATTTTGGTGTGATATAACCGGAATCTCCTTTAATCGCATCGCTAAACGGCATGTCTCTCCAGCGGTCAGTTCCTATCTGCATCATGTACGCCTGGATGGTTAATGCTGCGGCCTGCATATTAACAGCCTTATCTTTCTCTGCCTGGCCAATTACTAATTGCGCATTCTTCATGTCGCGGTAGATGGCGTTCCATAAGCTGGTTACTGTACCGGTTCTGAATTTATATCTTGCCTCATCCACATACTGGATCTTACCAAGGTGACCACCATAAGTTTCAGGCTCGTTCATGTCACCCCAGGCATCAAAATACGTAGCAGCAAAATCCTCCACTACATAAGCAAACACGTTTGTAGTTGGCGCCACTACAGGCTTATCGGGGTTTGTGTTGATCTGTGTAAAATCTTTTGTACAACCCTGCCCCACCGCTGCGGCAATACATGCCGCTATTATATAAGATGATTTTTGTTTCATTGTTTCTCTGTTTAATTAACTCATTTACTAATTACAGATTGATATTCAGTTTAACACCGATACTTCTGTTGGAAGGAATCTGGTATTGCTCAGCACCAAGACCATCATTACCTACACCAAATCCGGTCTCAGGATCAATGTGCGCCAGATTGCTTTTTGAGGTATACAACAACGCAACGTTGTGAGCGAACAATGAAATGCCTGCACCTTTTAACCAACCCAATTTGCTGGTAACTTTTGCAGGAAGTGTGTAACCAAATTCAATTTGTCTAAGCTTAATATAACTAGCGTCAATAATTGCTTTTTCGCTACCATCCCATAAGCTCTGGAAGAAATCTCTTGCATTAACACGGGCAGTATTTGTTTTACCGTCAGCAGTTACAAATTTCTCATCTGTAAACACGTTCTGACCAGCAACAACACCATTCTCACGTATACCACCATCAACAGTTGGTTGCAATACACCAGACTGCAGACCGAACCATTGCGTAACGCTGAAGATGTCACCACCCATGCGTGCATCCACTAAAAAGCTGAAGCGGAAATTCTTATAAGTAAATGTATTGCTAACACCGCCAATCCAATCCGGTGTAATGTTTCCAACAGGTTTTGGTGTAGCATCATATTTAGGCATACCGTTATCGTTCACCACGATGGCGCCATTCGCATCACGCACGAAAGTTCCGCCTCTTATCACACCATAAGCCTGACCAGGGATGGCATCGATTGTTCTGCTCCAGATAGAAGTAATTGCGTAAGACGCAATTTTTTGTCCTGTAACGGGATCTTCATACAATTTGGTAACCTTGTTGGAGTTCTTAGCCCAGTTGATGTTCATATCCCAGTTAAGCCCCTTTGCAGAACGCAACAAACCAAGATTCAACTGTAACTCAACACCTTTATTTTGAATTTCACCGGCATTGATCTGTGATTTTACGAAGCCAGATGCACCTGATACATCAACAGTCATGATCTGGTTCTTTGTTACTTTCTCGTAATAAGTCGCATCCAATCCTAATCTGCCATTCAGGAACTGTAACTCCAAACCAACTTCGCTACTTGTTGCTTTTTCAGGCATCAGGTTCAGTGGAGGCAAAGTACTTGAGATACTATACAGCGTAACACCATTGTAACCAGAAGCATTAGCGCCGTACGTACCATAAGTAGAGTAAGGATTGGGGCCACCCTTACCCACACCCGCAACACTGGTTCTTAATTTACCATAGCTTAATATTGACGGGTTTATATTTAACACATTCGTGAATACCCAGCTTAAACTTGCAGAAGGATAGAAGTAAGACCAGTTACCTTCAGGCAATGTAGAACTCCAGTCATTTCTCGCTGTAAGATCAAGGTATAACCATGATTTATAACCCAACGATGCTTGTCCGAACACACTGTTAGAGCGCCAGCGGCTTGTTGCCATACCGGTAACAGGCGAACCTTTTGCATTGCTGATCGTAAATACGTTTGGTACAGTTAACTGATCAGCACCCAGCTGGCTATATACTTGCTTATAGCTTTGATAGTTTGCACCGGCAGTATAGTTAAGAGAGATGTCTTTTGTGATGTTACCACTACCAGAGAAAATAAGGTCGGCGTTTAATGTGTTCAGGTTATACTGATTTTGTCTGAAGCTACCACCGCCCCATGTTCTTTCAGATTTACTGATAGAAGTAGAATTGGTTTTATTTACACTGATCTCCTTACGAACCTCAGTTGACCAGTCATCACCCACACGAACCATTGTATTAAACCATTTGCTAAACTGGTAAGTAAGATTTACGTTACCGTACATCCTGTCTTTGTAACGTGAATGTGTATTGTTGTATACGTTAAAGAAAGGATTATCGTGGAAGTTGCTGTTCCAGTTGTATGGGAAACCTCCGTTAAACTCTTTCTGCCAGTTGGCTTTCAGGTCTTTCATATCAACCTGGCGACCAAACCAGCCCATGATTGACTGCATGGGGTTGTTACCGTTATAACCCTGACCAACAAGGTTGTTGTTCTCGGTTCTAACATAGTTCACGTTTGTGTTTATTTTAAACCTATTGGTGAAGTTCTGTGTAGTATTCAGCTGAATGGTGTACCTGTTCTGATCTGTATTAGGAATGGCACCTTGTTGTCTCTGGTTGCTCAACGCAAGACGCGTATTGCCCTTATCAGAACTGGTTGACAATGCAACTGAGTTATCCATTGTAAAACCTGTTGTAAAGAAATCGCGGATGTTGTTTGGATGAGAGACCCACGGAGTAGCGATCCTGTTTCCATTTGCATCCAACGGACTGTTGTATTGCGGAATAAGCAAACCCGCATCCAGTCTTGGTCCCCAGCTTTCGTCAACACCATCGTTAGTTCCATTTCCTAAACCATCCAAATAAGAAAAGCCAACACCCTGTGCCCAGTCCTGATAACTTTTTGGATCGAGGCTGGTATTGGCACCAATATCAGAAAGGCTTAATTCCCCTGCCTGGTATTGTTTCCACATATATTCTTCACCGTAAGTTCCCTGACCATACTGGTTCTGGAATTTTGGTAAGATATAAGGATTCTCAATTGAGAACCCACCGGAATAACTCAGCGACATCTTCTTACCTGCACCTTTGCCATCTTTTGTTGTGATCAATACCACACCGTTACCGGCTTGTTGTCCGTACAACGCTGCAGCATTCGCACCTTTCAGCACGGAGATCGAAGCAATGTTGTTAGGATCAACTTCAGCGATAGCGTTGCCATAATCCACAGCACCACCTGAACCAAGGTTAGTGGCGAAGTTGCTCACCGGCACACCATCAATAACAAACAATGGTTGGTTGTTTCCACCCAATGAACTATTACCACGTAATACGATCCTGGAGCTTGAACCGACAGCACCACTGGCGCCTGTGATCTGCACACCAGCCACTTTACCTGATAGTGAATTCAGTACGTTTTGCTCGTTGCTTTGCGTAAGCTGTTCGCCTTTTACTTCCTGAATGGCATAACCCAGCGATTTCTTTTGTCTGCTGATACCCAGGGCTGTAACAACAACCTCATCCAGTACTTTGGTGGCTTTGGTTAAAACAATATCAACTGTCTCTTTTCCGCCAACTTCAACCTGCTGTTCAGCAAAGCCAAGTGCAGAAACAATTAATGTACCATTTGATGCCACGTGAATTGTGAATGTGCCATCTTCTTTTGACACAGTGCCGGCAGTTTTATTCTTTACCTGGATACCGGCATTGCCCACGGGTGTTCCATTGTTGTCAACAATCTTACCCTTCACATTGAGTGTTTGCGCTTGTACATATACGCTCATGCATAAGCATAAGAATATAAGTAAAGGCACGGAGGTCATTTTTCTCATAAGCGGAATTTCTCTTTTATGTTTGATAAATAGGCGACTAGTCAGTTATGGCACGCAAATTCAAACTGTAAAGCTGTGACTATACAAGATTAAAGATGATAGCAATGAAGATTTGGCAATTCGTTTAATAATTACACTAAACGCCAATTGTTACGCTGACGTTTAATTTTATAAATCAAACTTAGAAGTAAAAATTAAAATAAATTTAATCCGTGTTACCATATAATTTACCAATATTAACATACAAACTGCATGCAATAAATATCGCAGAGCAATTAATGACTAATTTTAATTGACAATTGATAATGAATTAGCAAATGAGGAAATGTGCGAATGTGCAAATTGTGGAACAACAGAGTATGTGATGATATATAGCAATGATAAAAAGAATACGGACAATAATAGTTAACAGCTCTCTGTGCAACTATGTCTTCTCGGTGTTCTCTGTGTAACTGTATTTTATTACTCCACTGAGAAAAAGTAGCCGACAATTAGGGCTCCACAAAGATTAAACGCATTTTCAACTATCAACTTTCAACTATCAATTAATCCACGCGTTGAATGTATTCACGGATGTATTCTCTTGGAGATTTGCCCACTACTTTTTTAAACACACGGTTAAAAGTTACAGCATTGCTGAAGCCTGTATCATAAGCCACTGAGGCAATGTTTTCGAAATTACCGCCAAGCATTATTTTACAGGCTTCATTTATTCTTATTTCATTCAAAAAGGTAACATAGGTTTTGCGCGTGTGCTTTTTAAAATAGCGGCAAAATGCATGAGGTGTAAGATGCGCGATGGAAGCTATCTTTTTCAATGAAATATTATCAGTGTAGTTATCCATCGTGTATTGGTAGATATCGTTCATGCGCAATCCCTCTGTATCAGTGATCAGATTTTCGCTTGAAGCGTTCGCCAGGGGTGCCAGGTTCTTAACGCCGGACAATTCCTGCAACATCTCAATAAAAGCGGCTACCCGTAAGGCGCCTTTATTGTTCTTGACTTTTGTGATATGATCACTTATTAAGCCGCAATCAACAGCAGGTATTTTAAAACCCGATGCGGTTGAGGAAACAAACTTGCGGATATTCTTCATCTCCGGCAGGTCCAGCAATTGCATTAATAGCCCGTCGGGGTTGAAAAAGATGGTGATGTTGTGAATTTCCTTTTTTCGTCTCTTATCGAAATAAGCAGGATCGCTTTTAAATATATGCGGTTGGTTAGCGCCAAGTATATATATGTCACCGCTCTTAAACTGCTTCATGTAGTTACCCGCAATCAGCGTCCCTTCGCCTTTCAGCACCCAGGTTACCTGGGTTTCATAATGCCGGTGGAGGTGATCGTAAAAGTGAGGCAGAATGTCTTCCTGCACTACTATAGAGTTTTCTTTTGCAACAGGTATGGTAAACTGTAGAACTTTCATCGGTTATATTTTCTCATTGGGAAACCCTTACATAACAATGGCCGATCATACATTACAAAATGTTCATCAACCGCTTGTGCTATGCACCTTTAAATCAACAGATCACAGGCTATTTTTTAACTGAAATTGCAAGATAGAACTAAAATTATAAAATATTCTAGCTAATATTGGTAAATTATTCATTAACTCACGTAATGGCTTTTTTTACGCACAAAAATATCTTTGGATAAAATAAGAGTCTCATGAAAATACAATGGAAAGGAGTTTTTCCTGCAGTTACAACCAAATTTACAGCACAGGGCGACCTTGATATGGATGCCAGCCAGAAGAACATTGCTTTACAGGTAGAAGCAGGTGTAAATGGTATTGTTCTTGGAGGCACATTGGGAGAAGCCAGTGTACTAACTGAATCCGAAAGAGAGGCATTGGTTAAAACCACTGTATCTTCTTTAAATGGTAAAGTACCCGTATTAATTAATATCGCAGAAGGTTCCACCCGTGAAGCCGTAAAACAGGCTACACTTGCTGCAGAGTGGGGCGCACAGGGCTTAATGTTGTTGCCTCCTATGCGTTATAAAACTGACCATCGTGAAACTGTTGAATATTACAAGGCAGTTTCCAGCGCAACAGATCTTCCTCTGATGGTTTACAACAATCCCGTTGATTATAAAACTGAGATCACTTTACAAATGTTTGAAGAACTGGCTGAATGCCCAACTATTCAGGCGGTGAAAGAATCAACCAGAGATGTAACCAACGTTACCAGGATGATCAACAAATTCGGCGACCGTTATTCCATCCTTTGCGGCGTTGATACTATTGCCATGGAAGAAATGCTACTTGGAGCCAACGGATGGGTTGCCGGTTTGGTTTGCGCCTTCCCTCACGAAACAGTTGCCATCTACAAACTGGTTAAAGCAGGCAGAATTGCAGAAGCAACTGCCATCTACCGCTGGTTTATGCCATTACTTGAGCTGGACATCCACCCCAAGCTCGTACAATACATTAAACTAACCGAAGCTTGTGCAGGCGTAGGTACTGAACACGTAAGAGCTCCGCGTTTAACATTGGTTGGTGAAGAAAGAGAAAGAATACTGAATATTGTAAACACTGCGCTGGCTAACAGACCCGTATTGCCAGATTACAAATCAATACAATTGAATCATGCAGAAGTGAAAGACGCTATTCTTTAATCTATATATATGACAAACACATTGATCCAGGAAACAGCTATTGACGTTAACGTTGTAATGCAACAATCGCAACATGCGTTTGATAGTTATAAAAAAATATCCGCGGCCGACCGCGCGGCGTTCCTTGAGAAGATTGCAGAGGAAATAGAAGCAAAAAGAGCTGTTCTTGTTTCTACCGCCAATGCAGAAACAAATCTTCCCGAAGCAAGACTTAACGGAGAAATATCCCGTACAACCAATCAACTGAAATTATTCGCTTCTTTAATCAAAGAAGGCAGTTGGGTGGAAGCAGCGATCGATACAGCGGATGCTACAAGAACTCCTGCAAGACCTGATATACGTAAGGTTTTTGTACCACTGGGACCAGTTGTGGTTTTTGGCGCAAGTAACTTTCCTTTCGCGTTCTCTACCGCAGGTGGCGACACAGCGAGCGCACTGGCAGCAGGATGTAGCGTGGTCATAAAAGCACACAACGCTCACGTAAAAACATCTGAACTTGTATTTGAGGCTATGCAAATAGCTATAGAGGCTTGTAAAATGCCTCAGCACCTTATTCAGCATGCAACAGGCAAGGGCAACGTTGTAGGAAAAGCTTTGGTTCAACATCCTAACACAACTGCAGTTAGTTTTACCGGTTCTTTCAGCGGTGGTCGCGCTCTGTGTGATTACTCAAATGAAAGACAAGCCCCGATTCCCGTTTTTGCGGAAATGAGCAGCATTAACCCGGTTGTATTCTTCCCGGATACTTTGCAAAAGAATGCTGCCGCATTGGCGCAAACATATGCAGGTTCTATCACAGTTGGAATGGGACAGTTCTGTACCAATCCCGGTTTATTGCTTGCAGTAAAGAGTGAGGCACTGGATAATTTCCTTCAAATTCTGGGAGAAGAAATTACAAAAGTTGCTCCACAGAAAATGTTACATAGCGGAATTTATCACTCTTACAATTCCGGTCTTGATGAAATGTTGTTGCAGAAAGGTATTCAGGTAGTTGCACGTGTTGAAAAAGAGGTGCAGGATATAGAAGCGCAACCTACTGTTGCCAAAGTAAGCGGTCAGACTTTCCTTGCAAATCCGCATTTTAAAGAAGAAGTGTTTGGTCCGTTCTCGCTGGCTATCGTTTGTGAAGACGCGAAAGAACTGAAAGCTGTTTTGAGTTCTCTAAAAGGCCAGTTAACAACAACGATGATGGCAACGGAGGAAGACTTGACGCAGCACCAGGATATTTTTGAACTGCAGCAAACGCTTGCAGGCAGAATTATTCTGAACAACGTACCAACCGGTGTGGAAGTATGTGCAGCAATGGTTCATGGTGGACCTTTCCCCGCAACAACTGATGCACGCTTTACTTCAGTAGGTACCTCTTCTATCAAAAGATGGGTCAGACCATTATGTTTTCAGAATTTTCCTGACAGCATGTTGCCCGAAGCTTTGAAGAATGACAATCCGCTGAATATACTGCGTATAGTAAACAATGAATGGACAAGAGAAAAAATAAGTAAAAAGTAAAAAAGGCAAAATTCAAAAGTAAAAAGTAAAAAAGCTGTTGCTTTCACTAGCTTCTTACGTTTTCTGTTAGCTCGTAGAACACGAACTTGAACGCAATCGTTAATTCAGTGCGGGCTAATTTTTGAATTTTGACTTTTGAATTTTGACTTCATAAAACTACCGGATGAAAAAAACTTTCTTCTGTGTTGATGCTCACACCTGCGGTAATCCTGTAAGGCTTGTCGCAGGCGGCGGCCCTGTACTGGAGGGTGCAGACATGAGCGAAAAGCGTCAACACTTTTTACGGGAATATGATTGGATCAGGAAGGGCCTTATGTTTGAGCCCCGTGGTCATGATATGATGAGCGGAAGCATTTTATATCCCCCACATAACAAGGCAAATGATGTCGCCGTCCTTTTTATTGAAACCAGCGGATGTTTACCCATGTGCGGCCATGGCACCATCGGTACTATTACCATTGCCATTGAAGAAGGACTGATTGTTCCCAAAACACCCGGCATTGTCCGCATGGAAGCACCTGCGGGCCTGGTGCTGATTGAATACAAACAGGAAGGCAAAAAAGTTACTTCAGTAAAACTCACGAACGTACCGGCTTACCTGGCGGCAGAAAATCTAACAATTGACTGTCCTGAACTGGGAGAACTTACGTTTGATGTTTCTTACGGCGGCAACTTTTATGCAATAGTGGATGTACAGGAAAACTTTAAAGGTCTTGAACATTATCCTGCAGACAAGCTGATTGCGTGGGCAAGGGAAATCCGCAAACGCATCAATGAAAAATACGAGTTTGTTCATCCGGATAATCCAACGATCAATGGCTGCTCTCATGTGTTGTGGACCGGCGCTGTTTTAGATCCTACATCTACTGCGCGCAATGCTGTGTTTTACGGAGATAAGGCCATCGACAGGTCTCCTTGCGGAACAGGCACTTCAGCGCGCATGGCGCAATGGTATGCCAAAGGCAGGTTGAAGAAGGGTGATGAATTTGTACATGAAAGCATTATTGGTTCCAAGTTTACAGGAAGAATAGAAGAAGAAACAACAGTTGCCGGGAAACCGGCGATAAGGCCAAGCATCGAAGGCTGGGCGAGGGTGTATGGTTACAATACGATTACGATTGACCCGGAAGATGATCCGTATGCATATGGATTTCAGGTACTCTGATTGGGATTTTTTGTCTAGACCGGGATTGGAGGGATTAATGGATTAACAGGATAGAATTTTATGGAACGTTGTCCTACACTTAACAGTGTAGGACAAGTTAAAACAGACCAGGATTTATAGGATTTTGAAGATTGTCAGATTTGGCAAGTAGTTGTCCTACACTTTGAAAGTGTAGGACATATAAAATTCTGGATCAGGGTTAAAAGAACTTTACTGATTGAAGAGATTGAAATGCGGAGATTGAAAATTACATTGATAAGTATTTGTCCTACACTTTATAAGTGTAGGACAAATACTTATCAAACCGCACTCCGCTGCTAAAATTTTTCGATGGCCGAAATAGAACATACAACTTATTCCGGCTCTATACAAAACACTGCTTATAACCTAAAACAACCAACGATCGATGGCCACGGAAAAATTCAAACAATCGCTGGGTTTATTGGACGGCACCATGCTGGTTGCCGGTGCCATGATTGGATCGGGAATCTTTATCGTAAGTGCGGATATCACACGTAATGTGGGCTCCGCGGGATGGCTGCTTCTTATCTGGATCCTTACGGGTATCATTACACTTACTGCCGCTTTAAGCTATGGTGAATTAAGCGGCATGTATCCAAAAGCCGGCGGACAGTACGTTTACCTTCGCGAAGCTTATAACCCTTTGGTGGGCTTTTTATATGGCTGGAGTTTTTTCGCCGTTATCCAAACCGGTTCAATTGCAGCTGTAGGTGTAGCTTTCTCTAAGTTTGCCGCATACATCTTTCCTTCCCTTAGTGAACAAAATATTCTGGCGGACCTCGGCTTTATTAAGATTTCTGCCGCCCAGGTCGTCTCGATTTTAATGATCTGCCTGCTTACCTACATCAATACATTAGGCGTAAAACAAGGAAAGATCATTCAAACAACTTTTACTATTACAAAAATTGCGGCGCTTGTCGGTCTCGTTGTTTTCGGGCTGATATTCGGCGCTGATAAAAATATCTGGAACGCGAACTGGAGCACAGGCTTTGCGCTCAACAAACTGTCAACTACCGGAGTTGCCAACTATGCTGGCTTTGCTGTTATGGGCGCCATCGCTGCAAGCATGGTGGGAAGCCTGTTCAGCAGTGATTCCTGGAACAATGTAACCTTTATAGCAGGCGAAATAAAAAGACCGGAAAGAAACATCGGCTTAAGCCTGTTACTTGGAACATTGATCGTTACTTCCATCTATGTTATTGTAAATCTTGTTTACCTGGCTGTACTACCGCTTAATGAGATTGCATTTGCGGAAAATGATCGCGTTGCTGTTGTTGCGAGCCATAATATTTTCGGAACAAGCGGCACCTATATCATTGCGATCATGATCATGATCTCCACGTTTGGTTGTGATAACGGACTCATTCTTGCCGGCGCCAGAGTTTACTATACAATGGCAAAAGACAAATTGTTCTTTCGACAGGTGGGCATTTTGAATAAAAATGCTGTTCCAGCCACTGCACTTTGGATCCAGTGCATCTGGGCTTCAGCGCTCTGCCTGAGTGGCCGTTATGGTGACCTGTTGGATTATGTAATCTTTGTAGTACTGATCTTTTACATCTTAACCATCATCGGCATTTTCCGTCTAAGAAAAAAACAGCCACATATTCCAAGGCCCTATAAAGCATTCGGCTATCCGGTGCTTCCGGCTTTATATGTATTGTTTGCATCAACAATATGCATCGCTCTCTTTGTATATAAACCTACGTACACCTGGCCGGGTTTAGGCATCGTACTATTGGGTGTTCCGTTGTATTATATAGCCACGGGAAAACAAAAGAAAACGACAGCAATTGCGCAAAACATTGTAGAAGAAAAAATAAGCAGTTAGTTGATTGGCTTCTGGCTTCATTAACCCTGCTGATATATACTGATTTTATCAGGCTAGTCTATTAACCGATCAGAGAAAAAACCAACTGATGAAAAAAATTATTCTGGGAATATCAACACTGGCTTTATTAGGAAGCACAGCGTTTGCACAATCTTACCTGCCGCAAAAAAATGACACACGCTTTAAAGTGCATCCCGCGGTAGATACAAAAGCTTATGGTTTTCCATTACAGGATGTGAAACTACTTGCGGGAAGCCCGTTTGTAAATGCAATGGAAAAAGACTCTGCATACCTCATCAGTATAGAGCCCGACAGACTCTTGCACAGATTTTACAAAAATGCAGGTCTGCCTACAAAAGGTGAAGTATATGGCGGATGGGAAAGCGATGGTTTATCGGGTCATACATTGGGGCATTATCTTTCTGCCATCAGCATGATGTACGCTTCAACAGGTAATGTAGAGTTTAAAAAGAGGGCGGATTATATCGTCGATGAGCTGGCGCGTTGCCAACAGGCAAGAAAAACCGGATATGTTGGCGCTATTCCAAATGAAGACAGCATCTTCTATAAAGTATCTATAGGCCAGATAAAAACCGGTGGTTTTGATTTGAATGGAGGTTGGTCGCCATGGTACACTGTTCATAAAGTGATGGCCGGACTTGTGGATGCTTATCTCTATTGCGGCAACAAAAAGGCGGTGACCGTTGTAACCGGAATGGCCGACTGGACCGGCAATGTTCTGAGAAACCTGAGCGAAGAGCAATTGCAAAAAATGTTGCGTTGTGAATATGGCGGCATGAATGATGTGCTGGCAAATATTTATGCTATCACCGGCAACAAGAAATACCTGGATCTTTCTTACAAATTCTACGACAACTTCGTGATGGAGCCCTTGTCAAAAAGAATTGATCCAATGCCGGGCAAACACTCCAATACCAACGTTCCTAAAGCAATTGGAAGTGCACGCCAATATAGTTTGACAGCAAAAGAAAGCGACAAGACCATTGCTTCTTTCTTTTGGGAAACAATGACGCATCATCACTCATATGTAATCGGCGGCAACAGTAACTATGAATATTGCGGAGAAGAAGACAAGCTGAGCGACAGGCTAAGCGATAACACCTGCGAAACATGCAATACTTATAACATGCTTAAGCTGACAAGATATTTGTTTAGCTGGCAACCTTCTTCTGCTTTTGGCGATTATTATGAAAGAGCGCTTTACAATCACATCCTGGCATCACAAAATCCGGATGATGGCATGATGTGCTATTTTGTTCCGTTGCGCATGGGCACCAGGAAGCAATTCAGCGACCGTTTTAATACCTTCACCTGCTGCGTTGGAAGTGGTATGGAGAACCATAGCAAATATGCGGAAGGCATTTACTATGAAGGAAAAGATGGAAGCTTATATGTAAACCTGTTTATTGCATCTCAGCTTAACTGGAAAGAAAAAGGTATTGTTATCACACAGCAAACTTCATTTCCTGAAGGCGATAGCAGCAACCTGACTATTCAGACCAAAAAACCTACAGCGTTTGCTTTACGTCTGCGTAAACCTTATTGGGCAAGCAGCACGACAGTTCTTGTAAATGGTAAGCCGGTGAATCCTGAAACTGGTGCGGATGGTTTTATAGCAATTAATCGCACATGGAAAAACAATGATAAGGTCACGCTTGTTTTATCCAAATCCCTGCACACAGAAAGCATGCCTGACAACCAAAACCGCATTGCAGTAATGTATGGTCCGTTAGTGCTTGCCGGCAGACTTGGAGAAAACATGCCTGACCCTGTTTTTGGAACACCGGTTCTTTTGACTGACAACAAGAATGTGAATGAATGGATCAAACCTGTATCAAATGCAAGCTTAAGCTTTGTAATGGAGAATGTTGGCAAGCCTAAAGATGTTGAGCTGATCCCCTTCTACAAAATGTACAATGAATATTATAGTGTTTATTGGGATTACTTTACAAATGCTGATTGGAATGCGCGGCAGGAGGAATATGAAGCAGAAAAGAAAAGACAAAAGGATATTGCAGACCGTACAATAGATGTGTTCCGTATTGGCGAAATGCAGCCTGAAAGAGACCACAATCTTACAGCCAGCGAAAAGAGCTATGTGAGTGATGCGATTGGCGTAAATGGCCGCGAAGTACGTGCCGGCGGATATTTTGCATTCACCATGAAAGCTGATCCTGCAACTGCCAACAATCTTCTGCTGACTTATATCGGCGATGATAAAGACCGTAAGTTTGATGTCTTAGTAGAAGGACAAAAGATCGCAACTGAAGAATTAACGGCCGGAAAAACCGGCAAGTTCTACGACAAAACATACGAAATTCCGAAAGAGCTGATTGGGAATAAAACCTCGATCACGATTAGGATTGAGTCTAATTATGGTAAGACGGCTGGGAGAGTATTTGGAGTTAGGATTATCCGGTAAACCGGATCTTTTGCCTGGACCGAGATTTTGTCTGGACCGGGATTTATGGGATTTTAGGATGAACAGGATTATTTGGTTAGTGCGGATTTGGATTGGATTATTAAACAGGATTTTATAATCAGGGATACTACTGATTAGGCTTTTTTTAATGAACAGAATGAAAAGCAGCGAGCTGTTCGAGCCTAAGTACTTCGTACTTCGTAACTCGTACTTGCAAAACAACCGGCCCAAAAAGCCGGAAGTCCTCGCACATTTCACCATTCACCATTGACTATTCACTTATTAATATATCACATGAGCAAAGTAACAATTATAGGAGGCGGTATTATCGGGTTGAGCTCTGCGTATTACTTACAGCGCGCGGGATGGGATGTTACGGTAATTGACAAAGAGGATTTCCTGGATAACTGTTCCTACGGCAATGCGGGCTACGTTTGCCCGAGCCATTTTATTCCGCTGGCTACACCAGGCATTATTAAGCAAGGTTTAAAATGGATGCTGAATTCCAAAAGTCCTTTTTATGTACAGCCAAAGCTGAGTAAGGCATTGTTCGACTGGGGGTTTAAGTTTATGAAACATGCCAATGAAGAACATGTGGAAAGGTCTGCAGTCCCTTTGCGTGATATAGCGTTATTGAGCCAGCAGGAATATGAGATCTGGACGAAAGAAGTCGGCTTTGATTTCGCGTATGAGCACAAGGGGTTGCTGGAAATTTTCCAGACAGAAGCAAACGCAGAGCATGCTAAACATACTGTTGAAAAAGCACACAAACTTGGCTTGGATACTGAGCTATTGAATTATGATCAAATGCAGGCGCTTGAACCTCACACAAAGATCAATGGACTTGGTGCCATTTTCTTTAAATGTGATGGTCATCTCTATCCAAACAAATTAATGAAGGGACTTATTCTGAAGCTGAAAGAACTTGGTGTTAAGTTATTACCGCACCAGGAAGCAGTTCGCTTTGAAAAGAAAGGAAACTCTGTTACGAGAGTGATCACTGCTGATCAGAGTTTTGAAACAGATCATGTAGTTGTAGCAACAGGATCATGGAGCCGTGAAGTGGCTGCGCTACTTGATGTAAGGATTCCGTTGATGCCGGGAAGAGGATATTCTGTAACATTAGAAAACTCTCGTTATAAAGTTAATTATCCATCAATCTTAGTTGAAGGCCGTGTGGCTATTACGCCAATGGATGGCAACAAGATCCGTTTCGGCGGAACGATGGAAGTAGTTTCCACTAATACGCCACCTCGCTACAACCGTGTTGAAGGGATATTAAATGCTGTAAAAAGCTTTTATCCTGAATTTAATGTTTCCATGCCATCAACAGATAAGATCTGGTATGGATACAGGCCATGCTCTGCAGATGGATTGCCCTATATCGGCAAGACAGGTAAATGGGGTAATGTTACTATCGCAACCGGTCACTCTATGCTGGGATTAAGCCTTGGTGCGGGAACAGGGAAACTGGTTACAGAGTTGGTTAACGAAACAGCAACAAGTATTGACTTGAAACCTTTTGCGGTGGAGAGATAGCTTTATAGACATTATCTTCGTGCAAAGCCAGGAATACCACCTGGCTTTTTTCGTACCGCTTTTTGTAGTTTTTACGAATATTTTTTTGTGCAGATGAAATACATAGCTTTTAAATCACATTTGTAACTTAGTATTTCAATAAAAAATCATGACTCAAGTAGATATTGAACGACAAATTGAAGTAATCAGGCAGACAACTAAAGAAATCCTTAAAAGCAAGGCAACAGCCAGACAATTCCTGATTGATGCCGGAATTATCCAGGACAGTGATGTCAAAAACACGAGCAAAAAGAAGAAAAAATAAAAGGTGACATATCATCAACCCTTTCAAGTCATCGGATTTCATAGTTGCGATAAAGACTTGGCCCTTCAACTTTTAAGAGGATCAAATGAGCTTAGACCAAGTAATAACCCCTGGGACTGGCTGGGTCCTGGCATTTATTTCTGGGAACAGAATCCATATCGGGCATTAGAGTATGCGATGGAAGCGGCCTCTCAAAAACAAAAAATCAATGGATCAATAAGAACGCCGTTCATTATTGGAGCCATAATTGAGTTAGGGCGTTGCCTTAATCTTATAGAACCTAATGCAATCAACATCGTAAAAGAAGCATACACCAGCCTCGACAAAGCAACCAAAGAAAGCGGCGAATCACTGCCGCAAAACAAAGGAGCTAACCGGGCTTTAGATTGCGCTGTAATTAAGTATATCCATCAATCCAATGTACTCAAGAATGAACCTGATTATGATACGGTTCGGAGTCCTTTCCAGGAAGGTGGCGAAATTTATGCGAATGCAAACTTTAGCTCGCGACTTCACATTGAGATCTGTGTAAGAAATGTCAGTCTAATTAAAGGATACTTCTTACCCCAACCCGTAAAGAAATTTAATCCTTTTCTTTAGTATAGATACACGTTCCCGCAATAAAAGAAAATCGCCCCGAAATATATATCGGGGCGATTTTCTTTATCTCAACCTTTTCTAAAACCTGATCCTTGTTTATTTCAACGGAATATCTCTCTTCAGCATATTCTCTCTGTTAGCCATTTCCCAGGCTGTGTAGAATACAAGCCTCACACGTTTTTCCATCACATTGAAATTGATTTTGTCAACTGTATCTGTCGGACGGTGATAGTCTGCGTGAACGCCATTGAAGTAGAAAATAACAGGCACACCTTTTTTAGCAAAATTGAAGTGGTCTGAGCGGTAGTAGAACTTATTAGGATCGTTAGGATCGTTGAATCTTCTGTCAAGCTCCAGGTTCATGTATTTCTTGTTGATACTGTCGCTGATACCAAATAGTTCACTGCTCAATTTATCTTCACCAATTGTGTATACATAGTTTGTAGAATCACCTTCTTTACGATCCGGATCAATTCTGCCAACCATATCAATATTCAGATCAACAGAAGTTTTATCCAGTGGAAATGCAGGATGCTCGGAGTAATATTCACTTCCCCACAATCCTTTCTCTTCGCCAGATACAGTCATAAACACGATGGTACGTTTTGGAGAAATGCCTTTTGCTTTGGCTTTCGCGAAAGCTTCTGCTATCTGTAACACGCTCGTCGTTCCGGAACCATCATCATCTGCACCGTAGTAAATAACATCTCCCTTTTTACCCAGGTGATCATAGTGTGCAGTTACAAAAACATATTCATCTTTTTTGTCGGTACCAGGTAATACACCCAACACGTTTGTGCTGTGCAATGTTTTGGTAAAGCGTACGACGTTCAGATCAATTGTCGCAGGATAAATCCCCCTTACCTGTTTGGAAAGGTCAGAGAGTGCAGACACCTGTTTACCAACAATTGCTGCTGCAGCCTGTTTAGAAGCATAAACAACGGGAACTATACTCGAATCAGCGGTTTGCTTCAACTGCATATTTCCCAAACGTGCAAAAGCTTCTTTTTTAGGAAAATCGTTGGACACGATAATAACACCGCGTGCGCCATTCTTTTTTGCAAGAGCAACTTTCATGTATAATGCTCTAAGGTTTGAGCGAGATTCAGCATCAGGTGCTTTATCAACATCTGCCCGGGTTCCATCGATTAACAGCACCCATTTTTTACTCACATTCAATCCGTCGTAATCGTTGGAAGTTGAATCCACAATACCGAAGGATGCAAACACTACATCTTTGGCAGTGCGCTGAAATGTAGCAAAAGAACCGGCGCTTATTGTAAAGTCCTTATCTAACGTAAAGACTCTACCGTTAACAGAGAAAGAAACGCTTTGCAGTGAATCCTGGTAAACAGGGTATTCCATTTGATAGCCGTTTCCTGCTCCAGGCTGCAATCCCAGTTTTTTGAAATGATTTTCGATAAAAGTTGCTGCTTTACGCTGACCTTCTGTAGCAGTTTCGCGGCCTTCCATTCCGGGGCCTGCAATAACGGTCAGTTTGGTTTTCAGATCTTTGGCAGTGATGGTCTCGGCAAACTTCTTTGCCGGATCTTTTTGCGCCATAGCCGCAATACTTGCTATTACAGCTACAGAGAGTAGTAGTTTTTTCATGATGGTTAAATAATCCGATTTATGCGGAAATAATTAAAGCGGCTAAGTACGAGTTACGAAGTACGAAGTACTTAATCTTGATCTACGTAACGTTTCTCAGCCGCTTTCTTAAAAAAATTGTAACCGATATTTATTAATACGAATGTTTGGGCGAATAATGGTTGCCTCCCTTTCTAAATGGATTTCAGTCAATAAGCCTGACTTGATCGAAGTACTTCGTAACTCGTACTTCGTACTTAAAATAGCAAGTTAGAATTTAGAATGCATCGCCGCAATTTCACTATTCACCATTGACTATTCACGATCCAGCACTACATGCATGCCATTTTCTCTACACGTCTTCCGTGTCTTCCGCCTTCAAACGGTGTAGAGACAAATGTCTCGATTATTTCAAGCGCCAAAGGCAATGCGATAAAACGTGCAGGCAGGCAAACAACGTTTGCGTTGTTGTGCTGACGAACCAGTTTAGCAACCTCGTTTTCCCAAACAAGGCCGGCTCTTATTCCCTGGTGCTTATTTGCTGTAATGGCTACGCCATTAGCACTTCCACATAAAAGGATACCAAAGGCGGCTTCTTCATTTTCAACAGAAGAAGCAACAGGGTGAGCAAAATCAGGATAATCAACAGAATCCGGAGAATTGGTTCCGAAATCTTTTACCTGGAAGCCTTTTTCCTGTAACCAGGTTTTGATCGCTTCCTTATATTCATAACCCGCATGGTCGCAGCCGATTGCTATGGGTTTGTTTGTATCGAAAATGGTGTTCATAACGGTAATTTTAATGATGATGTTAAGATTAGCTCCACTCTTCTACTTCTTCTTCCTCTTCTTTATCCCAATTTTCATCATCTTCCTGCATTTTCTTATAGGCTCTTTTAGAAACTACAATACTCAGCTGGTACAACATAAATAACGGCGTAAATACAATCAATTGGCTTATCCAGTCAGGGCTAGGTGTAATAACCGCAGCTACTATCAGGATAACCACTATTGCAAATTTCCTCGATCTTTTCAGGAAATCAGGCGTGATCAGTCCGATTTTGGTGAGCGCAAAAGCAACTACCGGCAATTCAAAAGCAAGCGCACAGCCAAGGATGATATTGGTTAAATTATCCAGGTAGTCACTGATGGTAGGAATGGTTTCAACAGTATTGGACAGTTTAAATCCGCCCAAAAAGTTGAAGGTAAACGGCCCTAAAACAAAATAACCGAAAGCCGCCCCAGTGAAAAAGAACAGCGACACCCAAAAAATAATAAAGCGGGTGTTTCTTACTTCCTTCGGTTTTAAAGCCGGCTTTACAAATCGCCAGAATTCCCAAAACACATATGGAAATGCCGCTAGCACACCGCCAATCAGCGCCATGGAGATACCGCTTAAAAACTGACCACCGAAGGTAGTTGTCTGCATTTTTATCTGCAGCGGGTCCATACAAAGCGCTTTACCAATATGCAGCCAGTGACTGAAATCGCAAAGTGCTTTATAACTCACGAAGTCCGGGTTAATGGGGCCGGTAATGATGTTTGAATATACCCACTGTATATTAACGAAAATAACAATGGCCATTATTAGAATGGCAAGTACGGAACGTATGATATGCCAGCGTAACTCTTCCAGGTGGTCTATAAAAGACATTTCACTGTTGGAGGTTCTTTTTCTGTCGATAAATGATGTTGCCATTAAATTCTTACTACTTAAAATATAAGGTTGGCAAAGTTAAAGGTCTAAGGTATATGAGACGCACGGCAGCAAATAAAACTAGGCTAAATTGGGTGAAAAGTGAATGGTCAAAGGTGAAAGATGCATTCCTGCTTAAAAACTAATAAGCGTTTCCATTCAAAATATGGCAAGGCAACAATCCAAACCCATCGCAAAGCGCTAAATATAAACTACTTAAACATGTTAATTGTTCTTCAGCATCCAATTCTTCTCTTATTCTTCCTAAGCTTTTATCATTCGGAAAAGTAACTGCAATAAGTTAAAATGTTGTATTTTTCACTATTGACTATTCACTATTCACGCCCCACTACCTCAACACCTTCATCTTTACCATTTCAATACGGGTGTCGCTAACGTTCAAAATGTCAAATTCATACCGGTTGATGATTATTCTTTCCTTTAACTTAGGTATGGTCTCATGTTCACTTATAATGTATCCTGATAATGTTTCCGCCTCATTTTCAGGAAATTCTATATCATATTTTTCTTTCAAATAATCCAGCTCCAGTCTGCCGGAAAAAATGAATTCATTCTCGGAAATCTGTTTTTCTACAAATTCTTCAGTGTCGTATTCATCTTTTATTTCCCCAAAAATCTCTTCCAGTACATCTTCCATGGTAATTATTCCAGCTGTTCCGCCAAATTCGTCCACCACCCAGGCAATGCTTTTGCCCTCTTTTGAAAATTTGGTGATCAGGTCCGTTGCACTCATGCTTTCAGGAACGGCAGGGATTGGCAGTAAGATAGATTGTAAAGATTGCGGCTTTTTGAACAAATCCAGCTGATGAATATATCCCTGGATGTTATCAATATTGTCCTTATAAACAATTATCCTGCTCAGTTTGGTTTCTATAAACCTGGTCTTTACTTCATCGATGGACAGACTTAGATCAATGGCTTCAACTTCGGTTCTGGGCACAAGACACTGCCTGATTTTTACCATCGGCAACGAAAGCGCATTTCTGTACAATTCTGCGTTTAATTCATCCGTATTCTCGTCCTGGTCTTTAACCTGCTGAAAAAAGTTTTCGATGTCAATGCGCGAAAAGGCCTCCGCCTTGTCTTTTACACGAACATTGAAAAGATTTTTCAAAATCCATTCAGAGATCTTCACAAAAATCGAAGCGAACGGATAAAAAAGGCTGTGAAATAAATTGATCATCGGCGCAAAGAAATTCAGCAACACATCATTTTTAGCCCTGAAAATTGCTTTGGGCATAAACTCACCGAAAACCAGTACAATAAACGCGGAGATGATGGTATCACCAATCAGTTGCACGTAGGCATTTTCAACGTGCAGAAAGGCCCACAACGAACTTTTGTTTAACTGGCTGAAAAGAAGGCCGTACACCACCATAAACACGTTGATCCCCACCAGGCAGGTGCCGAGGAATTTTGCAGGTGAGTCCATAAAGCCGGAAAGAATGACTGCACTTTTCTTTCCCTGCTTTTTCTTAAGCTCTATGCTTAGCCTGTTGGCACTGATGAAAGCAATTTCAATACCGGCAAAAAAGCCGATAAAGATCAAAGTACCTACTATGGCGAGTAATATGTTTAATTCACTCATGAAACAAATGTAAAAATTAATAGTCAATGGTGAATAGTGAATTCAGTCATTAGTGAATGGTCAATAGTGAAAGGTGCAACAGTTTCCGGCCAGCTAAGCCTTTTAATTCATAATGTAAAAAGCCCTAAACTTTTACACGGCAATGACTACCCTAACTGAAGTCTACAAAAAGCACACGAAAACGGCATCTTTGACTATTGATTATTCGCTATTGACCTTAGTGACTGCCTGCAAAAGCCTCGCGAAAACTGCATCTTTGGCTATTGACCATTCACTATTGACTTAGTGAATAGTGAATGGTCAATAGTGAAAGGTGTGGCAGATTCCGGTTGGATAGGCCTTTTAATCTTTGAGGTGAAAAGCTCACGCCGAACATTTGGCAATTCATTAAGACCTCAATGAATGCACGCAAAAGCCTCGCGAAAACTGCATCTTTGGCTATTGACCATTCACTATTGACTTAGTGAATAGTGAATGGTCAATAGTGAAATGTGCAGCATCTTTAGATTTTGCGATCCCTTCAATTTCAGATGATTGAAAAAAATTAGAAAGTCACAGTTTTTGACTATTTACTATTGACTACCTTAACGAGAGGCCACAAAAAAGTGAAGCAGCCTGTGCCTTTGACCATTGACTATTCACTGTTGACTTGCCGCTATTGACTATGATGCATCAACACTATCAAACACCACCACCTTGCTCCACAAATGTGAACATTCCTCAACAAATTTCAGGTGGATGGGATCTACCTGATAGCTATCCTGATCTGCGGCATTATCAAACAAAGCCAACCATGAAGCCGCATAAGTGCGCTCAATTACGTCCCTGTTTGTTGCTGCAGGAACGCCGATATGATGTTTTTGAATGGTTTCAACCTTTGCCAGTTTATTCAAACCATCGAGCAGTTGTGCCAGATCTTCCTGCGAACCTGGATTTTTTAGCCAGAAATACACGTGATGAACAAATAAGTTTTTCATGTTAGCTTGTTTTATTTTTTGTTTTTTTTGCTTTTTGAGGAGATGGTTTTGGAACGATGATGCCATTTGTGGCCAGCCAGTCATTCAGTCCCAAATAGATCTGATTTGCCACTTTTTTTCTGAAACCTGCGTCAAGCACTTTTTTTTCATCATCTACATTACTTAGAAAAGCAATTTCTGTAAGGCAGTTGGGATAATCTGTCGGGCCACTTAAAGCAAAATTGAAATTACCCACATTGCCAAATTCACTCAGGCCTGTTTGCAACATGCGTTTCATTACAGACTGGGTTAGCGGCCTGAAACCAATATACCGGTAATACGTACTTGTTCCTTTTACCGTATCGTTACCTGCGGAATTGAGGTGAAGGCTTAACAGCACATCAGGCTGATATTCTCTAAGCATATAAACCCGCTCTATCATGTCCAGTGTAGTATCATTGTTGCGTGTCATAAACACATCAAAGCCTTTCTTTTTCAGCACCTGCTCCAATTGTTGCGCAAACAGCAACGTATAATCTTTTTCCAGTATTTTGCTCGTAACGCCTTCTGCGCCTCTGTTCGCCCCTCCGTGGCCTGCATCTATCGCGATCTTCAATTTCCCCCAGCGCTCGTTAGCCGGCTGTTGTTTAACACGTATTACAAGTTTATTCCTGTCATAATAGATGGTATGGCCCCAATGCTGCGGATGTTTTAATTCAATGATCAGGCGGAACACGTCATTGTCTACTTGTTCATACCAGGTATTCTTGATTTCTTTTGCTGTAGATAATTGCGTTATCCAGTTGGTATTGCTTGTAGCGCCAAATATGTCTACGACAATACGCGAGGGATTGATCTGTTGTATGCTGGTATATGGCAGTTTCTCATCCAGCAAAACATTTACATAATCGTACAGGCTGTCGCCGTACACTTTACAACTACCCGTAAGGTAATAAGGCTTAATGTGCCGTACCGAATCAAATACCACCGATGACTTAGGCAAATAAGCAAAACGGCTGCGGGATAACTGCACTTCATAGTCATCCTTTACACTATCCACCACCCGGACCAAAACATTTGTATCGAGATAGGTCATTTTTGCTCCGCCCAGCCTGTCATCACCTAGCCCATATTCCATGTAAGGCAGATCACCTGTAGTTTTTCCAACCGAGTACGATGTAACGGCATGTTGCGCATGCACCATGGTGCAGACTAGCATAGACGCTACGAAAAGAACTTTTTTCATTCACATATTTTTTCTTAACCGGGTCATGCTATACATGCACCCGCAATTACAGCCAGCGCGTATCCTCAGGCTGATTTTGAAAATTGAAAATAAAAACAAAACATGAATTAATGCAATATAACTACACCTTTAAGAAATTGTTGCTTACCTTAACCAGCTAATTCAGGCAGGCATGAATCCGTTAAAAACTATCGGCGCAATTTGCGTAACGCTCCTATTTGCGGCTTGTTCAAGCATAAAGACGGGCAGTCACAGAAACGACGGCAAGATTGAAGTTGTACTGGTGCAGGTAAACGATGTGTACGAGATATCAGCTATCAGGAACGGAGAAGCAGGCGGTTTAGCCCGTGTGGCTACTTTAAAAAAGCAGTACCTGCAAGCCAATCCAAATACACTGTTGCTAATGGCAGGAGACTTTTTAAGTCCATCTATCTATAACAGAATGAAATTGCAAGGCAGAGCAGTGATAGGCAAACAAATGGTTGAGGCCATGAATACTGCGGGCTTTGACCTTGTTGGATTTGGAAATCATGAATTTGATCTTGACGAAGCTGATTTGCAGGAACGTATTAATGAATCCAATTTCCAATGGGTTTCATCCAACAGCTTCCAGGTAAAAAACGGGAAAGAACAGCCTTTTCAAAAGATCTCAGGATCGTCTGCAACGCCTATACCAACTTATGTAATCCGGTCAATTAAAGATGCAGATGGAACAACGGCGCGAATTGGATTTATCGGTATTAACATTCCTAAAACAAAAAAGAAATATGTTGCCTATCAAAACCCGCTAAGTGCAGCGACAATCATTTATGAGAAGATAAAGGATTCGTGCGATGCCGTTGTAGCTATTACGCATCAGGACCTCGATCAGGACATACAACTGGCCAAACAACTTCCAAAATTGGCGGCCATTATTGGAGGCCACGAACATGATATGCGTTTTGAAAAAGTAGGCAATGTATATATAACCAAAGCTCACTCAAATGCAGTGAATGCTTATGTGGTAAGGCTGCAAATTGATACAAGAGCAAGAACTGCTACAACACCCAAACCTGAATTAAAAGAACTGGACAACAAAATTGCTTTTGACGATGCCACAAACAATGTAGTCAATAAATGGTGGTCTGTTGTTGATACAGCTTACGGAGCACTTGGCTTTAATTACAGGGAAGTGTTGCTGAAAGAAGGAGCTCCGTTTGATGCGAGAGACAGTGTTGTAAGCACTACTCAATCTAATTTTACTAAACTGATCTGCGCGGCGATGGCCGATGCATGTCCGGATACGGACGCCACATTATTCAACGCAGGCTCCATCCGGGTTGATGAAATGTTGGCGCCTCCAATAACACAATACACCATTATGCGCGCGATGCCTTACGGAGGCACTATAAGGCAGGCTGACATTACCGGAAAACTATTGATCCAGGTATTGGAAGCCGGCAAAAAAAACAGCGCGACCGGCGGCTTTTTACAGTATTCTTCCACTATAACTTCCAGTAACGGCAAATGGCTGATTCACGGTAAACCAATAGACGAAAAACAAGCATATAAAATAGCGCTGAATGATTTTCTGATTGAAGGACAGGAACAGAATCTCGGCTTTCTGAATGAAAAAAATTACGAAGTATACAGATTGTACAACAAGCAGACTTCGCCACTAAATCCTCAAAGCGATATAAGATTGGCTGTTATTAAGTATCTGGAAAGAATGAACGGGAAATTGTAAGAATTTTTACTTCTTCCCAATCTTTCTGTTAAGCACTCCTCTCAAATCGTGCTTAAATTCTTCAGTCATGCCTTCTTTGGGTATAAGGAAAAATGACCTTGGGTTAAAATAAAGGTGAAAGAAATTAGGACTTTCAAAAAAGCTGCTGAATTGACTATAGTTCCAGTCAACGTATCCACGGCTACTTTCCAGTCTCACATCATGTTCGGCAAAATAGATGGTAAAGCTTTCTTTAAATGTAGCTTCCCGCCTGTAGATGAGCAATGGCAGTATTTGCCAAAAGGTTAACATGATCATCACCCACAAAAAGGAACCAAGCAAAAAAGGTTCGGGGCGAATTTTCTTCATGAAGTATAAAACGGCTGCTATAATAGCGAATACATTTACTACAATAACAAGGAAGCGTACTTCAGTTCTGGAAATGAAATGATACCGCAGGCCTTGTATTACCTGTTTTTTGTTGTAAGAAAAACTGTACTGCATGAAGCTTAGCCGGTTTACGCGTTCAAAAATGTTGTGCAAGGTTAAGAGAAAAATCAGGCAGACCGAAAACTTTTCTGTTCTTTTTGGTGAACAGGCTGCTTAAAAAACAACTGCCCCAATGAAATTGAGGCAGTTGGAGTGCGTATTAAAATATTTCTACATGAAATTATTTAAGCGTTTCATCAAGCCATTTGAAGAATTCATGTTGCCAAACCAGTGCATTCTGCGCTTTTAATACCCAGTGATTTTCGTCCGGGAAATACAGGAACCTGCTCTTTATTCCTCTTAGCTGCGCAGCTTGAAACGCCTGCTGTCCCTGTTCAATCGGCACACGGAAATCAATACCACCCTGAATGATCATGATAGGCGTATTCCATTTGTCAACAAAGTTACTCGGGCTTTGGCTGAAAGATCGTTGAGCTACTTTATTGTTCTTCTCCCAATAAGGGCCACCCTTCTCCCAGTTTTCAAACCACATTTCGTCCGTCGTTCCGTACATGCTTCTAAAATCAAAAATACCGTCGTGCGCTATAAAAGTTTTAAAGCGGTTGTTGTGCATCCCCGCCAGCGCAAAAGCAGAAAAACCGCCAAAACTTGCACCTACGCAACCCAACCTGCTTTTATCGACAAAAGGCTCTTTACTCAGTGCATCAATCGCGCTCAGGTAATCCTGCAATACTTGTCCGCCCCAGTCTTTACTCACTTGCTCGTTCCACTGTGTACCGTGACCCGGCATACCTCTTCTGTTGGGCGCTACAACAATATATCCCTGTGATGCCATCAACTGAAAATTCCAACGGAAGGAGTAAAACTGCGTTAACGCAGATTGTGGACCACCCTGGCAATACAATAACGTCGGATACTTTTTGCTTGCATCAAAATCAGGCGGATAGATCACCCATGCAAGCATTTTTTTATTGTCGGTAGTGGTAATAAACCTGCGCTCGGTTTTGCACACACCCAACTGCGCAAAGGCATCATCGTTAACATGGGTAAGCTGCGCCAAAGTGCCGCCGGAAAGATCTACGGTAAACAACTCCGCCGCATGATTAATATCTGTTC
The DNA here is from genome assembly GCF_041060425.1 of Danxiaibacter flavus. Classification (NCBI taxonomy): domain Bacteria; kingdom Pseudomonadati; phylum Bacteroidota; class Chitinophagia; order Chitinophagales; family Chitinophagaceae; genus Danxiaibacter; species Danxiaibacter flavus. The sequence continues at coordinate 15,038 of NZ_JAULBC010000008.1, read as the reverse complement.
TTGAAACAATAAGTGAACTCCCTGCCTGACCTACTATCCCGCTTACATCAAAATCGCCTTTTGTAATTTGTCTGATCACAACGGCCATCCTTGTTTTACCAGGATAATTAACTGAAAACAATTGAAGTGTTCCGTCTATCGGCGCGATAAAGAAGATCGTTTTGCCGTCATCGCTCCATTTAAAGCTTTCAACGTGAATATCATCACGCTGCTGAGTCAGGTTCATTTTGGTGGCTCCATTCCAAACAACAATATCCTGTTTATCGCTTTCATAGCCATCACGTTTCATGCTCATCCATGCTAACTCGCCCTTGTTGTTGAATGCGGGCGCTACATCATAGCCCTTATTTTCTTCAGTCAGATTTTTGGTAGACCCTGAAGCCAGATCATATTCATACAAATCCGTATTTGTGCTAACGGCATATTCAGTACCGTATTTTTTCTTTGTTACGTAGATGATCTTCTTGCTATCAGGGCTCCAGATAAAATCCTCATTGCCGCCGAAAGGCTTTTGAGGACAATCGTAAGCTTCTCCGGCCATGATGTCTTTTTCCTCTCCCGGCTTACCATCTACCAGCGGAGCAACAAACACATGATCAAAATTTCCATCTTCCCATGTATCCCAGTGCCGGTAGTTTAAGGTTTCGTAGATCTGCACATTTGACTTTGTGAGATCCGGGTAAAAATCACTTCCGTATACTTTTTTCACTTTTACAGGCTTGCTGCTAATGATAAATTTTCCATCTGGAGAAATTCTGTCATTGTGCAATATGTCATCCGTTTTCGCAATTTCTTCCGCACTTCCTCCTGCTACAGGGATCTTATAATTTTTACTATTGCTTTTATTTTCAGCAATGTCGGGCGTGTTTACGCTGTAGATAACAAACTGTTTATCAGTACTGATTCCTGTTCCGGAAACTCTTCCAAGCTTCCACATTAATTCGGGGGTAAGATGCTGTTGTGCCATAACTGTACCGCTACAAAGTAGTCCTGCTAATAATAAATATTTCATAGCATGCATTTAAATTGATCAATAAGGCCTAAGCCGGTGCAAGGTTACGAAAACTAACTTATGTAAGGTGTACGATGTACGATTTTAGATGGAGAGACGATGCAAATGTCAGATGTCTGATTTGATCATCTCTGATTTAAGGATGTCTGAATTTTAGGCACAGCACTCTATTGCTTATACCTGAAACCTGACACCTGATACCTCGTACTTCAAGCTGACTGCTGACAGCTAATTCAGTCTAAACGTAAAAAAGTAGTTCGAAAAGAAGTTCCACAAAACAACGATAACGACTGCGATTGCTTTGGCTACGTAAAAATTGGTCTTTCTTTTTTCGGTAAGAAGGTAAATAATCAGATTATTCAGGCACAAGCCGACAATACTTAGAAACAGGAATTTTTCAAATTCGGCAAGCCATTGGGGATTTGTGCTTTTAAATGTCCAAATGCGGTTAAGGATGTAGTTGTTGATAACAGCCAAAGTAAAGCCTGTTGTATTGGCCAGGTATTTATTCCATTTCGCTTTTTCCTTCAGCAACCAGGTAACTCCGAAGTCCACAATCATTCCAATGAAACCAGTAATCCCAAACTTCAAAAACTTTAGAATAAATGACGTTGCTTTAGGATCCATGCCGGCTTTACTTTTTTGAAACATTGGCCAGAACTATTTGCTGTAGTTCCCTGCTCCTGGTTTTGTAATTTAAAAACGGCAAAGTTAACCGGCTAACAGGATAAAAAGCATATTCCTTCAATAGTTGTACATTATATCCGCTGCCAGTAAGTTCTGCTGCGTTTTCTTTTGTTGTGTAAAGTATAATATTTCCTTTTGCAATGCAACTGTCTAAAGATTGACCGGTTGGTAACCTATCTACATTTACGGGAGCATAAAACTCGAGTGAGTAGGAATTTGATTTGTACATCGCAAGCTTCTTATTATAACCGTGCTCTGTTAGCCATTTTCCTGCCAGCATACCAGACTGGAATTGCAACAACTGCGGATAAAAAACCACATTTAAAAAAAGGTGAAGCATAGCAAATGAGGCAAACCCTTTCAAAACAATATCACGCAAGGTTGTCTTTCTGTATTTATAAAAAATAAAGCAACCTATAACCGATGCGAAAATAACTACGGAATAAAATCCATTAAATCCGGTAATAAACATTAAAGCGATGCTGGCCACTACTGTTATAATTAACAAAATACTTTGTGTGATCGAAACGCCTTTTGCAAGTTTTTTCGAACTGAAAAACGACATTAATCCCTGGGCCGTTATGATAGCAAGTTGTGGAAAAATGATAATGATGTAATGTGGCAACTGAAATTTTGATAAAGAAAATAAGACAAACGTAATCGCCGCACTTCCATAAACAATAAAAATGCGATTTGAAGGATCACCATTTCCTTTCCGGGCGAAAAGCCTGATAACCGCAGTATACAATATCACTGGCCAGGGCAAAAATGCCCACAACAAAGTATGTAAAAAGAAGAACGGATCGCCCTCTCCTCTAATGGGTCCTGTATTAAAGAAACGGCCAAACTGGCTGTCCCAGAAAAAGAACCGGATGCCCGAGACATGAGTCTGACCAAAGTCTATTTTTTCAGGATGCATGTCAAACTGAACATACAAACTGCATAATTCGGGAAAAGTAAATACAAGAGTGAGCAATACTGTAAGCCAGATCCTGTAATCAACGAATTGTTTCCATTGATATGTTACCAACCAATACAATGCAAAACCTCCCCAAATAGTAAACAGTACAAAAATACCTTTGGTCATTATTGCACATGCGGAACAAAAAGCAGCCAGCAAATAATACAACAACCTTCCTTTTTCCCCGGCTCTGAGAATATAATAAATAGCAGCAATGATAAGCGCCGTCAAATAACCCTCTGCGCGAACATCGAAGTTTTCCAACACACCATGTAAAGCTGTTATGTAGATGATGACAGCGAGTCTGGCGACAGAATCGTTATAGATGTTCTTAGTCAGTAAATAAGTGTACCTTATTCCAATCAACCAGAAAATAAACGAAGGCAACTTGTAACCAAATGCATTTATGCCAAACACTTTAAAGCTTATTGCAGCCACCCAAAATGGAAAGTGCGGCTTATCCAGCCAATCATGACCATCGCCGTAAAGGTTCACCCAGTCATTTGTTAATGCAATTCTTTTTGCAATAGATGCGTATAAAGCTGAATCAGGTTCAAGTATATCGATAAAAAGACCTGATGCATTTACAACAATTGCAACCGCCAACAGAACATAAAAAAGTATTCGAGGAAGACTGATTTCTTTAGTTAGAAGATCATTGCCAGATTGATTAGCCATAAGCCCTGGTATTTTTCCGCTTGTTTTGCAACTGCATCCAATAATACAATAATTGCATGGTAATATTACCGCCTATAATACCCAAAATAGCACCAGCGATAATATCTCCCGGATAATGTTTACCAACGTACACTTGCGCATAGCATACTGCAACGGCCCAAAGCCATACCCAATACCATTTTTGTTTTAAATAACATGAGGCTGCAATAAACCAGAAGGTTGCCAGCCCGAAATGGTTGGATGCATGGGATGATGGCATACCGAACAATCCACCGCAACCCACCAAGGCATTTACAGAAAAATCCGGGCCAGCCTCCTGGCATGGCCTTAGCCTTGCCAACATTGGTTTTAATATGCTTGCACTGGTTACATCAGTAATGGCGAAAGTAACAATGCTACAGAGCAAAAATGGAATGGCCAGCTGTTTATCTTTTTTATAAATAAAAAACAAAACTCCAATATAAAGAGGAACCCATGTTGCCGGCTCACGCAGCAAAAGCATTAAGCCGTTGAGCCATGAAAAGGTCCATTCGTCATTGATAAGATGGAAGACATATTTATCAATGTTTTCGAGGCTTTGCAGGATATCCATTTTTTGCCAAACTTACTTTTGTGAGATTAGCTAAATATTAAGGAATGGTGACGAAATTGTAATGGGATAAAGCAAGCGGTGAAACAATGTATTCAAGTGACTTTCAAATGAATTACATATGCTTTAACTTTAAGAATTTTAACGGACCTATGTCATTATTCAAAATAAAATGAACAGATATGAAAGAATACTTTCTAAGGATGTTTCAATATGATTACAATAGCAACTTGCAGATACTTCACACGATTCTAAACTCAGACAATAACAAAAAGGTTCTTTCACTTATGGCTCATTTGCTCGGCGCCCAGCAGGTTTGGCTACACCGTTGCAAAAGAGAGACGGGAGGAGTTATTTGGCCGGAATGGGAAGCCGAACAAATAGCACTTGCAATTGAAGAAAATTTTGTTCAATGGAAAACATTCATTGAGTCATCACAGCCGGGCGATTTTGAAAAAATGATTGACTACAAAAATTCAAGAGGAGAATCCTTTAGTAACAGACTGGTTGATATACTAACCCAGGTTACCAATCATGGCACCCATCATCGTGCACAAATAGGGCAGCTATTAAAATTTGACGGAGTTCAAAAATTACCGGTGACGGACTATATTTTTTTCATACGGGAAAGCGCGTTATGAAGAACGTGAATAGTGAATGGTCAATAGTGAAAAGTTGAACAATCTCATATTAGCATACACGTTACCAGTTCGATAATGAATGGAGAAGTTGTAAAAGAGTGAATAGCGAATGGTCAATAGTGAAAGGCTTAGCAGTTTCACTTTGCAAGATCATTACAAAGCTCAATTTGAATAGAGGAAAGAAACAATCTTGCTATAAATAGATTGATTAATTAATCACTTGTCGAATAAAACCCAACAAGCCTGCATCTTTCACTATTCACCATTGACCATTCACTATAATCATCCAATCGCCTGGTTCAAATCTTCGATCAAATCTTCAATATCTTCAATACCAACACTTAGTCTTATCAAAGAATCAGAAAGACCATTTTTGATCCTTTCTTCTCTTGGAATTGATGCGTGGGTCATGGAAGCCGGATGGTTGATTAAAGATTCCACGCCACCAAGGCTCTCAGCAAGTGCAAATACTTTTGTAGAAGACAATACTTTTGTGGCGGCTTCAACATTATCGTCCTTTAATTCAAAGCTCATCATACCGCCAAAACCCTTCATCTGTTTTTTTGCCACAGCATAACCGGGATGATCTTCAAAACCGCACCAAAACACTTTACCTACCTTAGGATGATTGCGGAGGAAATGGGCAATCTTCTCTCCATTCTCACAATGGCGCTGCATGCGGATATGTAATGTTTTTATTCCGCGAAGTACCAGGAAGCAGTCCTGCGGACCAGGAACAGCACCACAACTTTTCTGAATGAAATATAGCTGATCCCTCAAGATTTCATCATTCATCACCAGGCAGCCCTGTATAACGTCACTGTGTCCACCAAGATATTTGGTTGCAGAATGCATAACGATATCTGCACCGAGATCCAACGGGTTCTGTAAATATGGAGAAGCGAAAGTGTTATCAACGCATAATAACAGTTTGTGCTCTTTTGCGATATCGGAAAGCGCCTCTATGTCCGTTATGTTCATCAACGGGTTGGTGGGTGTTTCTGTCCAGATAAGTTTGGTATTGCTGTTGATCAGCGGTTTTATATTGGCTGCATCCTGCATGTTTACATAATGAAACTTAATACCAAACTTCTCAAACACTTTGGTAAACAGGCGATATGTGCCACCATACATATCATTTGCAGCAATTACTTCATCGCCGGGCTGTAGTAATTTAATAACGGCATCGGTAGCGGCTACACCACTACTAAATGCAAGACCAAATTTGCCGTTCTCCAGTTCTGCAACAGCTCTTTCCAATGCAAAACGGGTGGGGTTCTGACTACGTGCATATTCATAGCCTTTGTGCTTACCGGGCGCTTCCTGCACATAGGTGGATGTTTGATAAATGGGCGTCATGATGGCGCCTGTAGACGGATCCGGTTCCACACCGGCATGTATACACTTGGTACCAGCTTTCATGTATTTCAATTTTGACAAAGATGGGGAAAAATGTGCAGCGAACCTCTGTTTCACACAAAGAGGCATTTCACGCAAAGACGCAAAGAAGCAAAGGTGCAAAGGCCCTTAGTTGTTTCACGCGGCGGGCGCAAAGAAGCAGCGGCGCGGCGGATCATTGAAACTAAAGACGAATCAACTACAACAGTGCAGATGCCTGACACCCAATACATACCCGATTAAACCTTAGGTGCATCAGCCGATCTATATGGAATCACATTAAACAAGTAAGACAGCAAAGCTGACAGCTAATAGCTAATAGCTCACAGCTAGTTTCACGCGGCGAGCCCAACGAAGCAGCGGCGCAACGAATACGTTCAACGAAACTTTACATACAATTATTAAGACAGCAAAAGCTGACAGCTCACAGCTGGTTTCACGCAAAGGCGCAAAGAAGCAAAGGTGCAAAGGTCCTGGTTGTTTCACACGGCCGGCGCAACGAAGCGGCGGCGCGGCGAATACTTTCAACGAAACTCTACATACAATTATTAAGACAGTAAAAGCTGGCAGCTGATAGCTGGTTTCACGCAAAGGCGCAAAGAAGCAAAGGTGCAAAGGCCCTGGTTTTTTCACGCGGCGGACGCAAAGAAGCAGCGGCGGGGCGGATCATTGAAACTAAAGACGAATCAACTACAACAGTGCAGATGCCTGACACCCAATACATACCCGATTAAACCTTAGGTGCATCAGCCGATCTATATGGAATCACATTAAACAAGTAAGACAGCAAATCTGACAGCTAATAGCTAATAGCTCACAGCTGGTAAGCAGCGGCGCGGCGGATCATTGAAACTAAAGACGAATCAACTACAACAGTGCAGATGCCTGACACCCAATACATACCCGATTAAACCTTAGGTGCATCAGCCGATCTATATGGAATCAAATTAAACAAGTAAGACAGCAAAGCTGACAGCTAATAGCTAATAGCTCACAGCTAGTTTCACGCGGCGGGCGCAACGAAGCAGCGACGCGGGGAATCAATTAAACTAAAAGTGAGTCGTTTCATCTATATAGGCATACATAAACAGGTAAGGCAGCCTGCTGATACCTGATACCTGAAACCTGACACCCATTCGATTAAACTTTAGGTGCCTCAATTCATCTATATAGAGATAGTACTAACGAGAAAGACAGGAAAGCTCATAGCTGACAGCTGATAGCTCACAGCTTTTTACCTTTCATCCCTTGATTCTTGTAGGTTAACAAAAGATTAACCGGGGTTGTGTAACAATGCAAAGACCACTCAACACGCGTTTTTGGCGCTTTATAATAAAAAAATCCCGCTTCGGTAATGTGTCTGGTTTCACGCTCCCGCAAGCTATTAATCACACTTACCGATGGTGTATAAAACATTGACACCGCTTATCAGGCGCTATACTTTTACATCATCAAACAAACACACACAAAACCGAAGATTATGAAAAAGATATTTTTAATGGCTGTTAGCAGCTTACTCATTATGACAATTGCAAAGGCTGACCCTAATGACAAGATCAAACAATCATTCAATAAAACATTTCCAAACGCAGTAAGCGTAAAATGGAACGAGAGCGATGCTGGCTACCTGGTATCTTTTTCCCAGGCTGGTACTCTTACAAAAGTTAACTATGACAAACAGGGAAATTTTGTTAGCTCATTGAGATACTATCATGAAAAAGATCTGCCACTAAAAATAATGATGGCATTGAAGAATAAATATGATGGCAAGGAAATATATGGCGCAACTGAATTCACAAATGCAGACCAGGTTATTTACCAGGTAACTTTAAAAGACACCAAATACTGGTATATAGTTAACTCATCAGTTGATGGCGATCTTACCTTGCAGGACAAGTATAAAAAGAGCGAATAGAAGCAACACCGGAAATGATTTATACTACTCCTAAGCACCCGATATACATTTAGAATGAAGAACAAGTACGAGGCAGACCCCTGCTTCGTATTTGTTTTTAGGAAGAAATACTTTGCTATATCACACCATGTTTATATAAATCCATTAAGCATGCCGTAAGGTTAAAGATGAAATGAAAGATAACGCCATACCAGATCGTATCATATCTTCTGCGCAATGCTCCTAACACAACCCCAAAGGGAATTAACCACACCAACGAAATAAAATTCAGGTGAATGGTCGCAAATGCGAAACCTGTTAAAATAACTACAAGCCTGTCATCCAAAAAAACACCAAGATATCCGTACAGCACACCACGGAATGCAAGCTCCTCAAACAATGCGGGCATTAAAGCAATTGAATAAATCATTAGCAAAACAGGATAATTGTATGCTCTATATGCGCTGTAATAGCTAACATCATTCCTGAACAATGAAATATTTAATTGGTGCACACAAATATTCACCACAAAGGCAAATAATGCAGCAGACGCAATAACGGCGAGAAGGACAAAAAAATTAAAATTATTGAATCGCAAAGCGGGAAGGACTGTTTTCCTGTTCAGCCTCGCAAATAAAATGGCAATGATTGCCAAAACAATCTCCAGCCAAAACAAATGGTCATAAGAGAAAAACCATCCGGATGATTTCGCAAAAATGCAAACACAGAGATTGATTAAATAAAACAAGAAAGCGAAACGCAGATTTTTGTTGTTAAATATGCTTACTTCTTCTGCATTATTTCCAAGATATGCACCGCAATTATGGCAAAAACGCTGATATCCTTTCACATTAGCCTTGCATTCATCGCAGTGATATATCTCGTGTAACGGTTCTTCCACATTAAACAATTTCAAGTTCTTCATTAACCAGATCCGCTCTGTAAGCAGCCTGAATACCTCTGAGTAAGAAATAGATAATTACCATGCTGAATAAAATGGTATATAAGCCGTTTGTTGTAGTGAATGCGTGGATAACACTACCGAATACTGATATAGTTGAGAACGTTATTACAACAACAAAACTAACCAGCAAGGCCGTGAACGGTTTGTAACGGCTCCAATATCCGAGCACTCCAAACATAACCGCCATAATAAATGTAATAATGAAAAGTGTAAGCTTGTCCTCCCGTGAACCGAACATAAAGCCTGTCCCCGTAAGGCACAGGGCAGCAAGAACATATAAAACCCATCTGGCTACAACTATAACACTATTGCATTGGGTAAGCAGGGTATGACGACTCTTATCGCGAATATGATACAGGGAAAGAACTTCAGGCGTATGCTTTATCGGATATCCGCAATTCGTGCAAAAAACATTGTTCACTTCATTAACATAATTACATCTTCCGCACGAAACTGCTGCCGGCTTTTGTATCCGGGCAGGTATCAATGTATGTAACCTGGTTAACTGCGAAATGTTGGTTATCTTAGTCAAAATCGCCATTTTCTTAATTGACAGCGGAAAGTTGATAATTGAAAACGTACAGATGCGTGACTTCCCATTATCAATTGTCAACTGTCAATTTTCAATTAAAATGTTATAGGGATTACAACCTTAGTCTTTTCCCACATAATGTTTAATGTAGCTGCTTTTTGTGTTGTTCCATCAAAGTACATGGTGAAATTTTCAACATCCTCATCATTCTTTTGTGCAGGAGCATCCACTCTTAATGCATCTTTCTTTTGATTGTAGGCCAACCCCCAAACGTAATTGTCAGTGTTAAATATCATCGTCCACTTATCCTGGTTACAGATAGCATACATGGTATACCGGCCTTTCGGGATAGATTTTCCTGAAATTTTTGCATCCGTAAAAAACTCAATTTCCGTTGCTTCGTTTGCACCGAGTCGCCATACCTGGTTATACTTAACAATGCCATCAAATATTGTGCGGCCATTCTTTTGCGGCCTGCTATAAATAACCCTTGCTTCCGGTGGATGTTTTTCCTTTCCGTTCATTTTCTGCACGGGGTAGTTAACCGGGTAATACACCATGTCTAACGGTGATTTATCCAGCTCAATATTTCTTTGCGCCATAACAGCGCTACATAAACAGGCAAAGGCAAAACAAAGACTCACAATTTTCATCACTCAAAAGCTTTAGTTATTAACGAATGAAATTATAATTTGAAAGTCGCAAAGATACCCTCCACGAATTTCTTCAGCGCAGGAAAAAATTGCTCATAACAGTCTCTTAAAGTACTATAATTTGCGGTGAAAGCATCAAATGCACCCGGCGAATCGTGCAAATAGGTGGCTCTTCTTACCAGTCCCTCAAAACTCCTTTCAATTCCCCAATTCGTTCTGTAATTGTACAGCCAGTCGTGCTGCTGCATATAGGGAAACATTCCGGCAAAACGTGGTGGAAAAACGTGCCTGTAGTTGGATAAGGTAGCATAAGTCCGTTGCGCAAAAGTCTTTAGGCTGGCTTCTGTAAATTCATTTGGATCGTTGGCGAGAAAATGATCATATGCTACATCTGTAAAAGCCCCGGCATACAAGCCCACCGTCGATTTAAAAACCTGCTTGGCTTCCTTCGTTGTTTCGTGGTTATCTGTGAAATCATCGATTGAGCGGTGCAACATGATCCCGTTCTGAATGGCCTCGTCAAATTCATACTTCTTTTTGCCTTTCACAAAATCGCTGATCATATTTCCCACCAATACAGTGGGACTATCGAATGAAAGATATGCATGCGCTAGGTAATTCATGAGTCAGCAATTTGAAAAGCTTAAAGCTCAAAGCCTAAAGCTTAAAGCTTTAGATTAGAGCATAATTTCACTATTCTTTACTTAGAGTCAACGGGCTTGGATAGCAACCGATCACAGGTTTTAGGCTTTGGACTTTAAGCTTTAAGCTTTACAATCCGTCCATCCATTTTCCGATTATATCCAATGCCTCTGGCGAAAACGTTTCATCAAGATCAACATATTCAGCTATATCGCATTTGCTGCAATGCTGAAATAAGTGATTCAGGCCCGGCAGTTCCTTTACTTCGTAAGAAGGTGATTGGCTTTTGGCAAGGGCCGCTTTTATGGCTGGAAGATTGGATTTTGCCAGCACCTGTATGTCCTTCTCACCATTTAAGGCTAACACCTTGCAAGTTAACTTCTCAATATAAGAAACAGGATCGGTTTTAATAAAATAGCGGATCCATGGATTGGAAAAGTCCCTGATCATTGCGCGAAGATTACCCTGTGAATCGTTGTCTGAAGTAATGTTCAATTCCTTTAAAGTCGCCGCATCCTGCTTGCTTTTCCATGTCTGAAAATTCCGCCATACTTCATAGAATATTTTGGAAGTGTCTTTTTCTACTGCCATGGTGCTAAACAACATTCGATAAACTTCTGACTGCGCATTAATCGCTTTCGCACTTACGCTATCTTTTTCCAGGCCTGCCTGAATTTGCTCAATCAATATCTCACTCCCTTTAATACCGGGTCCCGCCAGTGTAACAATAAACGCAATGTCTTTGTTGTCTGCCGCCACCATATCTGCAATCAGTCCGCCTTCGCTGTGGCCGATCAAGCCAATCTTCGCAGGGTTGACATCCTTTCTTGTTTTTAAATACGCTATTCCTGCCTGTACATCCTGCGCGAAACTTGCGGTGGTTGCATATTTTAAATCGCCAATGGTTTGCCCGACACCTCTATCATCAACTCTTAAAACAGCGTATCCTTTTTTAGTAAGATAATCTGCTATAACAGCAAAGGGTTTGTGATTAAAAACCGTTTCATCCCTGTCCTGTTGTCCGCTTCCTGTGATTAATAATACTGTTGTAAACGGACCACCTGCAGAGGGATAAGTAAAAGTTCCCCCGAATTTTACAGACTTTGTTTCATTTGAATATTCCACACTGTTACTTTTATAGCTGAAGGGTGGCACCGGCGTTTGCGGCTTTAACGAGGATATTACCTTGTTTGTTTTAATGAGTTTAAGCGGAAGTGTTTGTCCGTTTTGAAAAAAAGAACCCACAACCACCGAATCACTGATAATGCGTCCGGAGTATTTCCCTTTAATAACCGGGATATCAATTGTCAATGAATCGGATGATACAAATGTTTCACCACACGGGATACTCTCCGCGCCCTGATCCGGGCTATCCAATGTAGTAATGAATTTATTGTTATCTTTCTTAATATGAAAAACCACTCTCAATTTTATACCCACTTCCAGGCTCCCCAGCCAATTTCCATCCATGTTTTGCTGACACATGGAAAGTAAGGGGCTGAGTATCACCAGCATTAAAATAAATCGTCTCATATATCTTATTTAAATTGAAGGTAAGAAAAAGCAAGCACCTTAACCTTCCGCTTTGGCCTTGTTATCATGGGCATCCAGTTAAAAATGCAGTCTTTTAATGCTGGTTTCACAATGAAATGTCGGGCTTTCTCAAAATCACTACTTTTGTGCCTCAAATTTCAAGTAATGAGTAAAGGTCCTATTTCACAGTTTATTACGCATCATTACAGGCATTTTAATGCTGCCGCTTTGGTTGATGCTGCAAAAGGTTATGAACAGCATATGCTGGAAGGTGGTAAAATGATGGTTACACTGGCTGGCGCGATGAGTACTGCCGAGCTGGGTGTTTCTTTCGCTGAAATGATACGCCAGGGCAAAGTGGATATTATTAGCTGCACCGGTGCCAACCTTGAAGAAGATATCATGAATCTTGTTGCGCATTCACATTACAAACGCATCCCTAACTACCGCGATCTTAGTCCGCAGGAAGAATGGGATCTGTTGGAAAATCACTATAACCGTGTAACAGACACCTGTATTCCTGAAGAAGAAGCATTCAGAAGATTGCAACAGCATATTCATAGGATCTGGAAAGATGCTGATGAAAAAGGCGAACGTTATTTTCCACACGAGTTTATGTACAAAATGCTGTTGAGCGGCGTTTTGGAACAATACTACGAGATTGATCCAAAAAATAGCTGGATGCTTGCTGCAGCTGAAAAGAATATTCCAATCGTTGTTCCTGGTTGGGAAGACAGTACTATGGGCAACATCTTCGCTTCTTATGTAATTAAAGGTGAGCTGAAAGCTTCTACCATGAAGAGCGGTATTGAGTACATGGTTACATTGAGCGATTGGTACCGTGCCAACAGCGGTGGTAAAGGCATTGGTTTCTTCCAGATCGGTGGCGGTATTGCCGGCGACTTCCCAATCTGTGTTGTGCCGATGATGTACCAGGATCTTGAATGGCATGATGTTCCATTCTGGAGCTATTTCTGCCAGATCTCCGATTCAACAACTTCTTACGGCTCTTATTCAGGTGCAGTTCCTAACGAAAAGATCACCTGGGGTAAACTGGACATTCATACACCTAAGTTTATCGTTGAAAGCGATGCTACAATAGTAGCTCCGTTGATATTTGCGTATATCCTGGGATGGTAGTGACAAGTACGAGGTATGAAGTACGAAGTACGTTGATGCGAGCTTCGTTTCGTCTCTGTCACTCCAAAAGGTTAATGAAAAGTTAGTAAGATCAAATAATAAGAGCTGAAGGCTGATTGCTGACAGCTCATAGCAATCAGAAGGCCTTGTTCCATAAGGGAGCAGGGCTTTCTGCTGTAGGTGATTTTGGGTGAATAGTCAATGATGAATAGTGAAATTGTTCATCAGTGATTCATTAAATAGACCGGTCAATCAAGCTGAAAGCTGATTGCTGACAGCTTATAGCTACAAAAAGCCTTGTTCCATAACGGAGCAGGGCTTTCTGCTATAGGTGATTTTGGGTGAATAGTCAATGATGAATAGTGAAATGTTCATCAGTGATTCATTTAACAGACCGGTTAATCAAGCTGAAAGCTGATTGCTGACAGCCCAGCTAGTGAAGCATTTTAACGAAAAGTGCTTCATTATTTTTACCATTGAGACCGCAAAAAAAGACTTACAAACTAAGCAATAGAAGCTGAAAGCTGATTGCTGACAGCTAATAGCTATTTAAGCATTTAACAAAAACTGCCTCATTATTTTTACCATTGAGACTGCAAAAAAAGACCTGCGAACCAGGCAATAGAAGCTGAAAGGCGATTGCTGACAGCTGATAGCTACATATTAACAAAGCAAAACTTACCTTCGTTGTTGTTGAATAGGCTATATTAGAGACCGCAGAGAAACAATAATCCTAACACTAAAACGAAATCTATGACAACAAGCTTTGAACAATTGTACCTGGAGGCAGAGGCAGATATTCGTAACAATAACTATCACGAGGCATTTCAGAAGTATGAATCGATTTTGTATGATGAGCCTGATTTTGCGCCCGCACATAATTCCATAGGCTGGATTTATAAAACGCAGTTTGATAATTATGAAAAGGCTGAAATGCATTTTAAGGCCGCCATGAGGGCGAACCCGCTTTACCCACACCCTTATTTTCACATGGCAAGCATTTATGTAGACCTGGAGCGTTTTGATGAGTTGCAAAGGCACCTGGATAAATGTCTTAATGTAATAACGATCGAAAAAAGCTGGGTACATTACCGTTTTGGTTTGATGAATGAAATAAAAGGCAATTACGCGGCTGCTATAAAAAATTACCAGCAGGCAATTTTATTCTGCATGAACAACGACAAGGTTAAAGACTACCAGGCAGATATTGACAGGACAAAGACGAAGATGGAGATTGCGAAAGAGATGGAAGGTGCGGGATAAAAAGATCAAATGATTTTAAACAGCCCGGAGGATTTTCTTCCGGGTTTTTTATTTGAGTTTTTTACCCTTGCAGTTTTGTTTTGCTGATGCACAGTCATCGTCATGTCGACGATAGGAGACACCTCCCAACATTAAACAAGCCTGAGTTTTATAATTCATTACAAAATTTAACAACATCCTGTTCGGGAGACCTCTCCTATCGTCGAGGTGACGATTCGGATGCAGTGTCTATCTATATATATTGCTTACAACTAGTGCTGCTTCAAATTTCTTTTGCTGATGAGCACTTATCTTCATGTCGACGATAGGAGACTTCTCCCAACATTAAACAAACCTGAGTTTTATAATTCAGTACAAAATTTAACAACATCCTGTTCGGGAGACCTCTCCTATCATTGAAGGTGACGATGCGGCCTCAGTCTTTACCATTATGTTTAACTTGCTATTAGCG
>NZ_JAULBC010000007.1:501832-552303 GCF_041060425.1 Danxiaibacter flavus | reverse complement strand
TCAAACTCTAAAGGGTAAAAAAGAGTGAGGTAATATCTCAGTGACAGTATGCTTTAGCTACTTAGGCACAATTTACTCTCACCCTTTTTCACTTTTGGGTATCAAATCTATTGGTATATTAAACAACTTTGAAAATCCTGTTTTTTGTATATGGCAAACATAGGAGGCACAGAAGCACTGAAACTAAACCAATCTCATTTTTCAGTGCTTCAGTGGCTATTGTATTTCTAACTGATCTTTAGGCCTCTGTCTGTCATTGATAAATTATGGTTACACAGAGTGAAAGGCAAGAGAAGACACGGAGGTCCACAGAGACGCTGAAACACAGAATTTTTTTAAATGATCTAAACCACAGAGTTAAAGGAGTTTTTTTCACAGAGTTAAAGGGGCTTTTTAAAATATAGACCATTATGGGATATCGTCTGTGGCTATCTGTGAAAACAACTCAGTGGCATCTGTGGTTAAATTACTTCCGCCTCAATCATTGTCAATTAGTCCTAAGCTCTAAGCTTAAATATCCTTTCCCTCAATCTTATACTTAATAATCACTTTCGCGTTTTTCTGTTCAGTAGAAGTTATGAACAGTTCATATCTTTTTCCGCCGGTGGTTATTACCATTAAAGCCGTATTCGGTGGAATTCTTCCAAGGTTATCTGCAACCATAATAAACTCATGCATTGAGTCATCTAAGGACGCTTTTATATTCAATGTAATCGGTTCATATGACAAACGCTTCTTAAATGCGATAATTTCATTGTTATGATAAACTGTTATGGTGTCGTCATCAATTTCACCATTGTCATATAACTGAATCTTTATGTCGGGAGATGTTGTGGTAATGGTTTTTACCAGCGCATTTTCACGCTCCTTTATTACATCAGGTATTGGTAGCTGCTTTGGCTGCGGTATGTTCTTAGGAACCTCGGATGGAGGCGTTTTTACTACAACATCAGTTGAATCTGTTTTGCGCGTGGCCGGCGGTATTGTCGTCTCCGGTTTTGGCTGAGTTTTAGGTTTGCTCCTTACAACAGGCGGAGCTTGCGGAGTTGTTTTTGGAGCCGCAGGTTTTGACTGTAGTTTAGCTTTTGGCGGCTGTTTGCTTTTTTCTCTTTTTACAAGAAAATCCTCTTTCTGAAAATCAGATTCAGGGACTTTTTCAAGATAAACGGTCCCAGCGCCACAATCCGCTTTATTGTTCACATTTACGCTGGTGAAATTGCCTTCCAAAACTTCCTGGTCACCATTTTTTGAATAATCGAGATAACAGGTCATAATGCAGGGGATAGACTGATCCGCAATCTTGACATCCAGCATTTTTGTCTCCTGTAAGATCACGTTCTGTGCCTTGCTCATGTAAATGCCGCGCATGGCAGCTTTGCCGTAAAAAACGGTTGTACGGTAGGAGTATGTAACGCCGTTCAGCGCACTATTTGGTAGCTGTTCAATTTGAATTTCATATTTATATCGCTGCCTGTAGAAACCCGTTCCCGACATAAAATATCCGCGCCAAATACCGGTTATATCCTGAGCCGTAACAGAGAATCCCGTCAAAATAATTAGGGCAAACGAAATCAGCAGCTTCATCATGTTACAAAAGTAGTTCTTGTAAATTCTTTTTGGAAATAGAAAAAACGTTAAGGTTTTTGGAAGACCGGAGGACCGTAAGATCGTAAGACCGTAAGACATGTAAGACCGTAAGAAAGATAGTAAGAGAGTAAGAGAGTAAGATAGTAAGAGGGCTGCTTCATTGAACCATCGCAATAAACGCGATGAATGCAAACTGATTACAAAACCTTATATGTCCTTATATGTCTTATATGGTTTAAATTAGCCGCTTTGAGGCGCCGCAGGCTTATTTTTTAAAAAAATCGCCGTTAGCGACCGGCCTGAATTTGCAACCCGGAAATTTCATAAAATGTTCGTTAAAACCGCTCACCTCATGCCTTAAACCTTAAAACTAAGGCTTGAAACCCTGCAACTTGTGTCTGCTCTAAGCTAATTGCTGAAAGCTGGTAGCTCATCGCTGAAAGCTGACAGCTTTTCGTTACTTTTGCAACCCAAATAGAAAGCCAGGGAAAGATTTTATGATTAACATTACATTTCCAGACGGAGCAGTAAGGCAATATGAACCGGGCGTTACTGCGTTAGACATCGCCAAATCAATAAGTGAGGGCCTTGCCAGGAAGGTATTGGCCGCCAGTGTTAACAACGAAGTGTGGGACGCTACCCGTCCTATAACGACGGATGCTAACCTGAAACTGTTGACGTGGGATGATACGGATGGAAAAAGCACTTTCTGGCACTCTTCTGCTCACCTGATGGCTGAGGCGGTTGAGAGCATTTTCCCCGGAGTGAAATTCTGGGTTGGACCGGCTATTGACAAGGGTTTTTATTACGATATGGACCTGGGCGACAGAAAGATCTCTGAAGAAGATCTGGTTGCGCTGGAAAAGAAGATGAATGAACTGGCTAAGCAGGGCAACATTTACATTCGTAAGGAAATCCCGAAATCTGAAGCTGTATCATACTTTGCAGAAAAAGGCGACGAGTATAAACTTGATTTATTACAGAATCTTGAAGACGGTAAGATCACTTTCTATACACAGGGCAATTTTACCGATCTGTGCCGTGGACCACATATTCCGAACACTGGCTTTATCAAGGCCATCAAACTGACCAATATTGCTGGTGCCTACTGGAAAGGTGATGAAAAGAATAAACAACTGACCCGTATATACGGTGTTACTTTCCCTAACCAGAAAGAGCTGGACGAATACCTCACCATGCTGGAGGAAGCGAAGAAAAGGGATCACCGCAAATTGGGTAAGGAATTAGGAATTTTCACTATGGATGATGATATCGGTCCGGGTTTGCCTTTGTGGATGCCTAACGGTACTATCATTATTGAAGAGTTGGAAAAACTGGCCAAGGAAACTGAGGAAGATGCTGGCTACAAGCGTGTTGTAACACCTCATATCGCAAAAGAGAACCTGTATTTAACCAGTGGTCACCTGCCTTATTACCAGGATAGTATGTATCCGCCAATGGAGTTGGACGGAACAAAATATTACCTGAAAGCAATGAACTGCCCGCACCACCATAAAATCTTCTCCGCAGAGCCGAAGAGCTATAAAGATCTTCCGCTGCGTTTGGCTGAATATGGTACCTGCTACCGTTACGAGCAGAGCGGTGAGTTATTCGGCTTAATGCGTGTGCGTTGTCTGCACATGAACGATGCCCACATCTATTGCAGCAAAGAACAATTTGCACAGGAGTTTAAGGCTGTGAATGATATGTATCTGAAATATTTCAAGATCTTCGGTATTGACAAATATGTGATGCGTTTGTCTTTGCACGATCCCGAAAAATTAGGTCAGAAATACATCAACGAGCCTGAGCTTTGGATAGAGACAGAAGAAATGGTGAGAAGCGTGCTGAAAGAAACAGGTACGCCGTTCGTAGAAGTTTCAGGTGAAGGTGCTTTCTATGGTCCGAAGATCGACGTACAGATCTGGAGTGCTATCGGACGTGAATTTACATTGGCAACCAACCAGGTGGATTTCGCCCAGGGCCGCAGATTCAATCTCGAATACACTACTAAAGACAATCAGTCTGACGTTCCTCTGATCATTCACAGAGCTCCTTTAGGAACACACGAACGCTTTATTGGTTTCTTGTTGGAACACTATGCTGGTAAATTCCCTGCATGGTTGGCTCCTTTACAGGTAAAAATTCTGCCAATAAGTGATAAATTTGCACCTTATGCCACTGAAGTAGCACAGAAACTTCGTAAAGCAAAGGTGAGAGTGGAAATAGACGAGCGCAATGAAAAGATCGGGAAGAAGATCCGCGAAGCAGAACTGAGCAAGGTTCCTTATATGTTGGTGATAGGCGAGAAGGAGGTAAACGAAGGGAAGGTTTCTATCCGCAGACAAGGTAAGGGCGATGCCGGAACCCAGCTGGTGGATGAGTTCATAAATAATTTAACAGACGAAATAACAAACAGGAAGGCTGAATAAAACATTTTTTTATCTTTATAAGCCTAAATAAAAAATCAATTAACCAAAAAACAATTAATGGCATTACCAAACAGAACAGGTGGGCGTTTTAACCCCAGGTTTAACAGACAACCCGAACCAGAACATCGCATAAATGAGAAAATACGTGTACCGCAGGTGCGATTGGTAGGGGAGAATGTAACAGTTGGTATTTATCCTACACAGGAAGCATTACGTATAGCACAGGACCAGGAGATGGATCTGGTGGAAATTTCTCCAAATGCAGATCCTCCGGTTTGTAAAGTGATCGATTATAAAAAATTCCTATACGAGAAAAAACGTAAGGAAAAAGAAATGAAAGCCAATGCCAAGCAAAGCGAGGTTAAAGAGATCCGCTTTACGCCGGGCACTGATGATCATGACTTTGATTTCAAAGCCAAGCACGCTGAGAAGTTTTTGAAAGACGGCAACAAAGTGAAAGCATATGTTCAGTTTAAAGGACGTGCGATCATGTTCCAGGACAGGGGCCAGCTTTTATTATTGAAATTTGCTGAGCGCCTGGCTGACGTAGGTGTGTTGGAAGGATTACCTAAAATGGAAGGCAAGAGAATGCTGGTTATGTTTGCGCCTAAGGGCTCGAAAAAAGCAGCAACAGCTAAGTAAGATTATTCTATCTTAATAGAAAAAGGTCGACGGTGAGTCGGCCTTTTTTGCGTCAATAGTGAATGGTGAATCGTGAAAATGGCAACAGGCTGCGTGTTGTGTTGCAGGCCTGTTACTTCAGATCTCTGTGAAGCTCAGTGTCTTCTCCGTGGATCTCCGTGTAACTGTATTTTTATTTTCAAAACGTGGCCTTGACTTTCCTCCTCATTTTCAATTGTCAATTTTCAACTGTCAATTAAATCGCTTGTCCAAAAGTCAACAAATTATTATCCGGATCAAGCATCGAAAATTCTCTTTGGCCCCATGGCTTTGTTTGCAAATGCCCGTTTGGATGGATGCTTAATTGCTTGTCAAGCATCCTCTGATATAACTGATCAATTTGATCTGTGCGGATGTAAACCTGTCCATAATTCTCTTTCGGATCGAGTTCTTTAAACTCAAAGAAGTGGAGCTGGATATTGTCTTTCTCGACCATTAAATAGCCATCATAATCTGCGCTCCCAAATTCACGGAACTCGAGCTTGTTTACATAAAAATCTCTTGTCGCAGCCTTGTCACGCATTGGCAGTTTGGGATTGATGTCTGTAAGCATGGTATTGATTTGAGATTTGAAATTTGGGATTTGAAATTATTCAATTTAATCCGGGTAACAAATCCCTGTTATTATGCTTAAGCCAAAGGGTAATACCATTTATCAGATCGTATCGCCCGCGCCGGATGTATAAGGAGTACACCATCAAAAATGAGACGACAGATTCAATTTGCCAGCCTCTGTGAAGCGCCGTGTTTACTTCGGCTTTTCCTCTGTGAAACAGAAAATATGGTCACACGGAGACCCACAGAGAAAATACTGAGCTTCACAGAGAATATATTCAAATCTTGCAAAACAAATTACGATCTGCTAATAACGTAATCCATAGATCTGTTATTGGCGGGGAACATTAACTAAAAAAATTGCCGCTAAACTTACGCACCCGGCGCTCCATCCACAAATGGCATATCATTATTCGGGTCAGTTCCAAATCGAAGAACATGTCCATCCGGATCTTCTACATGCATTTCCATTGCCCAGGAGAAATTGGTAGGCTTCATTCTGATTGTTACTCCTTTGGACTTAAGTGTTTCATAAAACGTGGAGATATCTCCATCAAAGCCAATCCAAATCCAGGTTCCCGGATTGCCTTGTGCTCCCTTGCATAGATAGATTCCCGCATTTTCGCGATTCATACTTGTAAAATCATCTGTTCCCCATTCTGCCTCTTCGAAACCAAGAATACCTTTGTAGAATGACCGGCTTGCGCTCATGTCTTTGACAGAAAGAATGGGTTGGATACCTTCGATTCGAATACCTGATTCGTCACGAACGTCTTTGATGGATTTCATGATTTGTTGATTTAGCAGGTGATGTGAATGCCAGGCTATTCTTCAAACATAAATTTCTTATTTGTTTTTGTGCCTCTGTTTTGTTTGCAAATTTCGTAAAGTGTATTAATTAGATTATTTGCCACTATTGGTGGTGACATAGATTTGAAATATTTCCGTTGACCGTTAAAATAAATAATCATCGTAATAATTGGTGCGTCACAACAAAATTCATTTTTCATTCTTAGCGTTTTAAGGTTAGATGTTTGTAAAGCTGCAATTAATTTATGGTAGAGTGTATCTGTAACTTTTCCCGTAAAATAACCTTGATCTAAGCTATCTGTTCTAAAAGAATCTTGATCGTAAACTGTCTCGGCATACAGTTTAAAATGCCTGGAATTGTTTAATTCCATATGATAGGCATTACACGTGCCATGACAGGTTGTTGTGTGAAATACAAGTTTTTGAAATTGAATGCTTTTGTCAACGGTTGTTTCCTGCTTCTTAAATGTAAGCACTTCCTTCCCCAAAAAGAAGTTCTTTGATGGTTCCGAAACGGGCCTTAGCACAAGGATTGAGTCAGACTGTTGATCAACTTTAAAATCATACCTATCCACATACTTAACTTTGAAATTCGTTTTAGATGACGTGTATCGTTGCTGAAAACTTAGCGTATCTTTTATGATAACAAGCTTAAAAGGTTCTTCCCGGAAATCAGCATTTGTAAGATAGTTTTCGTCCCTAACACTATCTATAAATATCGCCTCCATGTCATCGTTTATCCATGTTCCGACTGGCTTGTTGAGTTGCGCGAAAGCGCTCGTGCAAAATAGTATAGTGATAGCTGTGCCAAATAATTTTATGGAATGGCGCCAGCTGGCTTGCGCTTGCAAATGAAAAACAATAGTAAGCATGAGTAAGATGTAATTTATAAAGGTTAAACCAGTGCTCTAAGATCTTTAAAAATAAAAGCTAAGGTTCTTGTTTACGACCGAATGCACGGTCAGATATTCGAGCTACACGATCCATATCAGCCTTAGTAAATTCGAACGCGCCAATCCACGCGTTGTTCGTTGAAATGTTAAAGAGCATTGCCTGGATGACAGGTAGCGTTGTTATTATGCATCCCGATTGAAGGGATACTTCAGCCGTATCGTGAATGTGTTCTTCAAGAATGTCCACAAATTTGGGATATCCTGAATCCAATAAGAAATTAAATGCTGTTACCCTTATAAGAGCGTTCGGGTGATTGACCATTTCCTCTAATTCCGCTGTACTAACCTGCTTTTGCAAAAGCTTAAAATCATTATACAATTCGGATTGGTCCATAGTATGTCTTGGGTCGTTAACTATCCGGGAGATAGTGTTTCTGGCACATGTATTTAATTTAGTGGAGTCATAAGATTTTTGTGAAAACAATGGAAGGGTCAATGAAAAATAAATCAGTAGTAGTAAAAGCCCCATAAGTTTAAAGGTTGTCAACAAATGTAAATTATTTTGCCAAACGAACTTGTTTGCGTTGCGTTTCTGACAATTAAAAATTATTGCTAATCTATTTCAAACATGTCCCACTCGTTTCCCATCAATTCTGAACACATCAGCCAAAAGTAAATCACAAAGGAAATGCACACTACACGCAATGCTGCATCCAAATTCATACTTGAAATTTTTATTACAGAAATCTTTTCCCATCTGTAACTATAAAGTGACTTGATTAATACACTGGAACTGTGTTGGCGCTGGTACTGTTTATTATGACCCATAGAGGTTACAGGCCGCCTATGCACCGGTCTTTGGGTTGTCGAAAAGCAAGGCTGACAAAGGCTAAAAATGTGCTTAATTATGCCCAGTAGAAACTTAGCTTCTAGCGCATTTTTTTTGCTTGGTCTTAAATTATTTGGGGCAGGAACAACAGGTTTGCATGGCTTTTTCAGCCGCGTCTTTTATTTGATTAATTTTTCTAATGGTGATGGCCAGATCTGCAAAGCCATCAACTGCTAATACTATGGTTACTCCACCCGCAGTACTAATAGCGGCCTGTGCCGCATTTTTCGCAATCAACTTTTTCAAGATAAGACCTACAATCGCAGCCAACGTAAGACTTACAACTCCACCGGCATATTGATCAACAATGCCTCCGCCACAAAAATCAGCGATGTATTGCAGCATTTGCATCTTGATATTATCCTGGCATTTTTTTATTGTAACCGCTTCAAATTCAGTTCCACATGCAGTCTTGTCCATAGTACAGGTATAGTCTGCAACATTTCTCCCTTTAGGATCAGCCAACGCATGTTTAATTGTCGCAACGATCGGTATCCAGTCAGATAGTGCCATGACGAATTAAATTCAGGCTTTTGCCTCTATACAAATTAATAAAAAGAGAACAATATTGCAACATCTATTTATGTAAAGTAGCTAACAACTGTCAAGTTATTCAATGTGCATCGCGATTGAGTCATCATGTTAACATTCCTGATTCAGCATTGCATTTATACAGAAAGGTATCCTTTCATATTGCTAATACGCTTTCATCAAACTATAATAACAGCTCAGTCTGTGCAGCAGCTGAAGTACAGACAACCATACAATAATTTCTATTACGGCCGCAGGTTCCATATGCGCCAATGTTAATTCGATAACAGCATCGTTAATTTGTGCGGGACTATGTGATGCTGCTACGGCCAAAAGGAGCGTGGCGGCCTCTTTCTCAGTCAGTGAAAGCTGTTGCTGAAGCGACTGAATTGCAGTTTTACAAGCGGCAATATCAGCCGGAATTTCCATTTGAGCGATTTTATCCAGCAGCGTAAACTTTTCATCATTCAGCTCCGGAGTCCAATAGGCAGATAAACTTCTGATTTCTGCGGAAAGGATCTCGTTTCGTACCAGGGCGCTAAAAATATGCCCGGCGTACATTTTCATTTTCAGTCTGGTTACGGTTGCCTCCTTATCTAAATTATCACGCAGCGTAACGGTTAATGTGCGTATTACTCTCTTTTCTTTTACCGGTTTAAGAATGGGAAATGAATAACCTGTATGTTGTTTGAGGTATTCACCAGCTGCAGCGTAATCTGAAGGAACATTCCGGGTCCACTTTTTCTCCCAGCGCACAGCGCCCGGCGCATGCCTGACCACCCGCAGATAAGTAAACAGGTTATCCTTTGGAGGAAGGCTGGCATTAGTTACGGCATAACCGTTTGCTGCATGCAGTCCGGGTTTCCAGCCTGTTCCGGATAATAGATTAGCTGTATCATTTATGGCTTCCTGTTCCAGCTCTATCCCATTGCATTCATGAACTTGTTTAAGAAACCCATCATGCTTATGGAATACACCAACCATTCAGTTTCTGACGGAGAAAAATATTGCCGTACTGCTTCAACATCAGCTATTGTTAAGGAGGAAGGTATCTGAGCTAACTTTTCAGCCAGTGTTACCACGGCCTGCTCTTTTGCCGTTCTCAAACCTGCTATGGCTTCAGCGCGGGCTCCCCTGCGTAGTGCAAAGGAACAGGTATGCGCTGTACAGTAAGCGCACGCGGCTTTGCTGGATGCATACATGGCCAGGCCCATTGATGCCTTGAATGACTTGCTGCCAAAAAGCGTATTGGGCAGGTTAAACATGTTCGGCACAAGTAAATTATATGTTCGGAAGCCGGGTTGCCATATTTCCAGGATGGGGTCGCAGTTGGGAATAATTCCTATCAGTTCCCGTACGAGATTGAGTAACGGATTATATTTCGTGTGTAAGGTAGTCCAATCTACTGATGCAGATTTTAGACCCTCAGCCAGTGTTTTTGCCATAGTTAATTTTGGTTATTAGTGAGTTCCAACGGTACGGCATTTGTGCCAGCGTGACAATGGTGCAATATCAGTCAATGTTGCAAATGCTTAATGAAGACTCGCAATGAAAATACATACAAATCCTGAATAGGATAATGATGATTTGAATAAAAGATGATAAAGATTTATTGCCGGCCTGCTTCCTTGCTAAGGTTGAATCCTGTCTTTCTTTGCTTGAAAAAGACAAAAGCAAGCAAACAACCTGTTATCAATCCGGCTAGCATATAATAGATAAAATTTATCGGGTCGATTGGATATATGATGCTTGCCTTTCCATGGGTAAGTAAAGCTGGTTTCACCACAGTTGTAAAATAAGTTTTTACTTGTTGGTGTCTTGCGAAAATAGCCAAAACAATAAATGTCAGCATCAATAAGACCGAGGCTACTCTTTTGTTAAATGAATTAATTCGCGCAATTTGCCATGTCAGTAATATAAAAATAGGAATAGAAAAAAGTAATAATGAAAAAGCCGTAGAGGTGGTTATTGTTGATTTGTGTTCTATAATTTGAAAAGTAATTCCATCAATTTGCGGCTCAAAAAACATAAATGTTCTTAAGAACAGAAAATGCCCTGATACGAAAAGTAAAATGGATAGTCCCAATGCACGAATGTATATAGTTTTTGAGTTGTTCATCAAATATAAAGCGTCCCAACTTTTATAAGGCTTCTGTTAATTGCAGGCTTATAATTTAAAGATTCTTTTGTTCTACACTAATAATATGGAGATCCTGGACCCCTATGTTTTGTAAAGCATGCGGAGCAAACGATTCAGTCCAACGAGCCGATCCGGATTCAGGAGTTTGGGTAAGCGTTCTTGAATCGAAAATCACATTTCCCATGTCGTCAAATCTCAAAAAATCAGACCAGCTTAAAACATATAAAGAAGCAGGGTATCTATGCGTATGAATTGGAGTTGTTTCCCCTGGTCGAATGCAGGTGTCTAACACGCGTACAAAATCATTTTCAAATAAGAGTTTGTGATACTGTGGCGCTGCAATTAAAGCATCAAGATCATCCGGCCATGCCCAATCTTTTGAAGAACCAGTTATTTGCATACACTATATATTTTTTAGTCAGTTTGCAGTTTACATTCAAAGCGTGCCTGCCGCTAATTGTTTTTTAGAGACAGCACATAGCTAACCATCGTTTTTGCATCTTCAAAAGAAAGTTTGGGATGTGCGTCCATTACAGCAGAACCCCAGCCTCCGCTTCCTCCGACGATTACCTTTTGGGCAAGCATTTCAATAAAAACTTTATTTGCAGGGTATCTTTTTGCTACGTCAGTAAAAGCCGGGCCAACGGATCTTTCGTCTTTTTTGTGACATATATAGCAGTCCAAATAGCTGATAAGCACTTCGCCTTTTTGAGCAATTTTGACGGGTATGCTGTCGCTTATGCCGGGGATGGCCTTTATATAATCAACAGGTTTCCTGGTATTGTTCTGCTTGGGCTCATTATTACATCCGGGTAAATAGCATGCGGCAAATAATAAGCAGCCGGTCAAAATTGGATTTTTAATATTAAAGACACAGGTTCTGTTCCTCATTGTTGGTGGTTCGTTGTTTTCTGTGAATGATGCCTCAATAAGCTGAGGTCACCTGGCATGCCACTGGTTACTTTGACTACTGAATATTTGAAATGCATTTCACTGAAGGTCCGGATAATGGTCTTTCATGCCTGCATGAACAACTAAGTTAATTCACTTTCATAGATCACCCTGTTGTGTTCAGCGAAATCTTTCCACCAATCCATCCATTTGGCAGGATCGTGCTTCATAATGAAAGTTAATCCGAGTTCCCGTCTTTCAGGCAATAATTCCCTTTTGGCCTTTGTTATGGACTTTTCGAGTTGCGGTAAAGTCAGGTCGGTGCAATAAACAGGACTTCCCGGCTGCTGTCTCCATGAGTCTTGAAGCGATCCACAATCAAAAGGATCGAAGCCGCTGTCATTAATAAGCGTAGCTACCAAGTCTTTAGATTGTTTGCTGTCTCCCGAAACAGGAAGCGCTAAACGCGCAGGATCGCCTTTGGCACGACCAGAGCAGGCGAGAGAACCAGCAAGAATATTGTTGTAAGCTTTAATTACAGGTTGTTGAATTTGATTGGATACCCAAACACTTTCGGGCATTCCATTCTCGATATCTTCAATGCGGCCGTCCCTGATAGGGTAGTAGTTGCCAGTGTCAATTATAGCAGTGCCTGCTGAAATATTATTGAACAGTTCTTTCGATAACGTTGGAATAGCGATCAGCGGGATGGATATAACAATTACGTCAACATCAGTAACCACATCCGGCAGTGTAACTGCCGAAGCTCCTGTTTCCATTGCCAGATTTTTCAGCTTTTCGGTTCCGGTGGAGTTAGTCATTTTTACACTGTGGCCAGCCTTTGTATACTGTCGTATCAAGGTTCCACCAATCTGTCCGGCACCAATGACTCCGATTTTCATTGTTGAATTGGTTTTGTGGTAATTTTTGAGGATCTGGTTGGTCAGATGGGGTTAAGTTAATAAAAATTTTTACAACTAGTGAATAGTCAATGGTCAATGGTGAAGGTTCGATCTGGCTAAGTAAATGTATTGTCGTTTAAGTGTTATTATTATCCTGAGCAAAATTCTTATTGCTCTTATATTTCTTAAATGGTTTAAAAAAAATTGCTTCGGTCAGCTTTGGGCTAATGTCATTTAGTTAAGATGCTACCCTGGCACTGCTCCATATGAGCATCCTGTTTGTAGAAAGAACACATCGATCGCCTAAGCTCCGTTAGGAGCTACCGGTCAGGCATTACAGGAGGCTCCGCTGGAGACCGATGATAATTTGAAATCCTGATTTTCAGTTGTTTGCAAAGAGACGTTGGCGATGTCGACACTTTACTTATATGATATTAGGTTGAAGATTTTTGATAGTCAATTATTTGTTGTTTTAGTTCATCTGCAATGTTTGTCCATATGGTTTGATCGTTCAACAAAAGTTTGCAATTGCACTCCGTTTCAGCTACACCTGTAATATGTTTAAACCAGTCAAAATATGTCCATTCCCTGGGCTTGGGTGAATACAGAAAAAGATCGTTATTATCCCAGTGAACTTCCGTGGCGGTTCTATAGATGAGCGTAAAATGCTCTTTCCAGGGTTTTATGAAAAGGCGGCCACTGTTATCAATACCTATTTCTAAAATTTTGTCTGTAATCATTTGATGTCTTTGAATTGGACTTATTCTTCAAACTCAATAAATTTTTTGTCCATATAAACTGCTCCCTGAAACTCATTTTTTTTGAAAACGCTTGCTTTAATAAATATGCCTTCCGTGGAAACATACTTAATTTCCATGTCAGTCATATTGCTGGTTTGGTAATAAGAACCGAAAGGACACTTAAAAGGATTGCCTTCCACATCATTGGTAAAAATGGAAATCAAAATCATTTTTCTTGATGTTGTATCCGGCTTTTCATAGCCAAATATTCTGTGATCAAGCTTCATGTTCGCGGTTAACCAAATAGAACTATCAATTTTTGAAACTATCGCTTTCTGAATATACGCTTCGTCAAAGGCCACTGCGTTAGAACTTGTATTGTCTGTGCTGTCTGGCTTATTGGAACTGTTTGCCACTTCCTTTACAATATCACCTGTGTTGCCTTTTGATATCTTAGAAGAGTCATTGTGATTCGCTGCGTTTGTACTATCTGCACTTGAATTATTACAACCAATGAGAAACAGAAAAGCAAAATTGAAAAGATATGATCTGAGCATAATTTTACGGTGTACCAACGTGTATAGTTGCTGTTTTGAGTTGTGGATGTAGCGGTGGCATAAATGTCACCGCCTTTTTCTGACGTTTGTTAAACAAAATCTTTAAAAAGCATTTTTTCTGTCGAAGTTGGAGTGATCTATTTATTCTCATTGCATTTTTCCTTAAGCCCCTACGGTCCCGGTCTTAACTTCACCAGCCCGTTTGTAGTTGCCAATCATAACACCGCTTGGTGTAACTATACCTTCTACCAAAGTAAACGCTGCAGGAATGGTACCATCCTGGAACAATTTTTTTCCTTTCCCAAGCGTCAATGGGTGAATTTTGAGCCAGAGTTCGTCTGCAAGGTCATTCTTCAATAGTAACTGAATGAGCTTACTGCTGCCCCAAATCTGAATGTCAGAACCATTTGAATTTTTGAGCTTCTCAATATCCGCCAGGCTATTGAGGAAAACCGAGTTTTTCCACTCGGACTGCTTCCTGGTTGTAGACAGAACGTATTTCGTAACATCATTAATTCCCGGCCATCCACTTTCATGCTTGGGCCAGTAGTTCTCCCAAATGTCAAATGTCTTTCTGCCTAAAAGAACATCTGCGGGCTTCATAAGTCTTTCCATGACCTTACCATAGACTTCATCGCCATAAGGAGCAGTCCAACCGCCGTATTCGAAGCCGTCTGAGGTATCTTCTTCAGGTCCTCCCGGCGCTTGCATAACACCATCCAGTGTTATAAACGAAAGAACAATAAATCTTCTCATATTATTTTTCTCCTTTCATAATGTATGCTTTAAAAAACTTGTTCAAAAATCCGTTCCATTAAGATACAAATCTCGACAACAAAAATTGTGTTATCACGGTGTAAACGCGACAATCTTAGAGCCGGATGCGAAAAGCAATGATGATCCCTGTGTAGACGAGTAAGTTTGAAGGCACAGCATAAGAATAACATTCGGCGTATTGCTTGCAGCAATACTCATGTTGTGCTGTTTTTTTATTAAACACGAATTTTCATCATTATTGTCCGACAAAATCTCATCAAGTTGAGTTGCAGTCCTTATTGGATCATAGTTTCTGATGAACATCCGTCAAGCTAATCCCGAAGGGATGGAATTACTATAGCAAAGGCCAAAACAATGCCTTTAAACCCCGACGGGGTGACATAATAGAATGTCACCCCGTTGGGGCATAGCCGTCAGGTTAAGACATTATTGGTGTAAATAAAATACCATACCAGTTGAGGTATGGCTCAATTTTTTTATTCATCTTTATATCTCTTTTTTTAGTTGCCGGATGTTTTTTTATTTGTATTAGATGCATCCGGCTTCTTTTAATATTTTCTGGACTCAAAGTTATCATAATACTTCGCTTGTTTCAGGTATTAGCAACAATATTTCTTCAAATGAAAGATGATTTTTCCGTTTCTCCAGTACAAGGTTATTCCTGCACAGGTCATAAAGTGATTGCAGGTAGTTATGAAGATATTTTTTCATATTAAACAATGCTTCTCTTAGCTTGCCTGCCGATAACATGATTGCTTTAAAACACTTATAGATACTTAACAATCTTCCATTTTCTTTGAACCACAGGTTATTTAGGGATACTGCTATTTTCCAATTTATCAGTATATACAATAAGCGGGCATATAGATATGTTTCAAATCTGTCCTTCTTCATTTTCTTTATCTTTTGTATTTCGCACAAGCTCTTCCAGCATTTGAAACGCAATTCTATTTGCCAGCGTAATTGATATAACAAGTGCACCTGCTGCGTATTTAATATTTGTTCCGATACATTTGTTATAAACAGATTGAAAGAGGCATACATTATATATTCCTTGCTTAATTGACGACCTTTCTTTGTTGTTTCCCTGCTAGCTTTGCGGATCCTGTTTTCCACAACCGCTTCCGGCAACAATTCGATCACTATCCGGGTAAATAGTTTTGTCTTTCCGCCTATATATACCATTTTCTCCTGCCTTGGTATTTTACAGCGCTTCATTTTCCGATATTCCTTTTTTAAATCCAGCTCATGATACTCTGTGCCTTTCAATTCAAACATCTTTACTTTCGGTTGTAACCGACTTATATAATGAGCGTCTTTTTCTTCTATTGCCTGGAGTACCGCTGTTGAAAAATACCCGAGATCTCTTATTATTAACGAACCTCCCTGTATCTGTTCTATTGTTTGTTGCCCATTGGTTACATCTTGCTGTAATGCGTCGCCTACCTTTACTTCACTCACCTGGCCACTTTTTACATCAAATTCAAACTGTATATGCATGCCCGCCTCTGAAGCTCCGCCACCACATCCGGGATAGTCTTCTTTTAAATTAGGAGGTAATTGAAAACGTGTGGAATCCTTAATTTTTACACTTGTAAAGAGCTTAAGTATATCTACATCTATTGTTTCGTTCATTTGCATCTTTATCTGCTCGCTCAGCAGTGTCTTTATGAACTCTACTGAATTTGTATTGAACCTTTCATTGAGACTTTGTTTTCTTATAGATATCTTGTGCTCAAGATTCAATTTAATGCTATGGTCGTTTAGGCTTACCTCTGCATTATTAAAATCACTAAATAAGAGCATGTCTATGTATTGCCTTGGATTTATCTTCCTGGGCATTCGCTTCACAAACCCTGTTTGCTTGGCGACTGACATCAAATGGCTAATGTCAAATACTTCTCCTATTGTTTGTTCTTCTCCTGTTAGAATGTTTTGAATTAATCTGCTTTTTACCGCCGCAAGTTTCTTATTCCTTTGTACTGATTATCAATACAATAAACCTTAACCTGACGGCTATGCCCGTTGGGGTTTAAATATTCCCGTTTTTAGTCGGACAATAATGAATTTTCATCATTTCGTTCCAGGCCTTTAACAGGATTTGTAATGATATTCGTTCGCTGTATAATGGTGTAAGCTGAAGACGTTTCAACGTCCGGCCTCAATTGCACAATACGCTTTTTATGCGTTCTTGCATCGCCATCCGCCTGAAGCTGCTACATGTAAAATACATTGAACTTATGTCCGTCCGGGTCCGCGAAAATAAAACCGTAGTATCCTTTTCCAAATTCTTCAGGTTGGGAAATAATTTTTCCTCCGGCACGCTCAACCTCTTTGGCCCAGTTGTCCACCTCTTCTTTAGTTTCCGCAGAAAGTGTAAAAATGATTTCATTGCCCTTTTCCGGATCAACGAATTCTCCACCAACATTTGATTTAAGCACTTCCTTTAAAAAAAAGTGTATTATAAAATCGTCTTCGCCAACAAAAAAGCTTGTCAATTCATTATTTCTACCGTTAGGCTTAAACCCTAGTTCAGTATAAAATTTAGTTGTTCGCTCTAGATCGCTTACAGCTAAATTTGACCAGATCTTTTTGGGATTCATAACTGTTAATTTAAGTTGTTGTTAGCAAAAGTAGTCAACAGGCAAGTTTTAGTGCGTGTTAAATGCGGCTTTTCGAAGTGTTTTTGCGACAGCTTACAAACACAGGCTGGAACTGCGAGACGCACCCACGTCCAGCCAACCTTTTAGTAAGCTATTTATTGCATGCCAGGATGAGCAATAATATTATACAAAATTCATCTTATGAACCCCGATGCAATCGGGGGAGAATTAATAGACACGAGTGATCCTGCGGAACACTCGCGCCAGACAGGGAAGCCAAATAAAAGTTGAAGTTGCGATCCGTCAGTTATTTTTTGCTAATGCTCATATTACAAGCGGCCCTTACTTGTTTACTAATTGGCGTTCTGTTTTGTCAAGCAAGTTATAATAGACATAATAAAATGCATCATTTAAAGTCGTGTTTGTCCATCTGTGAACAAAATGGCTTCGTTCATAGTCGCCAGATTTTACATAGCCTATTACGGTCAGGTCATTGCCATCGCGACCGCGAGATTCTTTATCATTTATCAGTCCCCAAAAATCGGCCTGTGTGATTTTAGTTGTTAAATCATTCCATTGCGTTTCCGAAATACTCTTTTCAAATTCTCTTATTTTGTCGAATTTGGATAAATCTCTGTCATGTCTGTAAAATAAGTAGTGAAGCTTGAATGATGTGTCTTTTTGAGAGATTGTTATCGCTTCATAGGCCGGAGATCCCAAGATTGAAAATATAAATCTATATGCTTCATCTTTATTAAGCTGATTAAGCTTTGGCAATGGAATGTCACTTGTCCATAAATCCCAATCTGCCCTGTTGTTCATTTGGTTTGAGATGGAGCTGTCAAGTTTTTTTAATAATACAGAGTCATCGGTAATGTATGCTTTTAATGCTTTGTAGTGAATATCAAGAGTGTCGTACTTGCCTGAACTATCAACCATATTTAAATACCTTTCAATAACGGAGTCACGAAAGTTATGTTTCGTTTTCTCAGTTTGATTGCAACTAAAAATGAATGCTAAAACCAAAATGAAAACTATTTGTCGCATTTTAATTTGAATATGAGAGTAAATTTGGACTGGTTATAACGTTATCGGGCTTTATCTTTCTTGTCTTAATAGTATTCCGTCAGTCGAGGTTTGGTGCTAGTGTTTGTGCTAACATGTTATTTTATAAGCCTGATAATAGTTAGAATTACTATCCCAACTACAATCGATGTATAAATCTGTTTATTATACTTAGCTAACCAAACAGGCAAATAGATATCAAAATTTTCTTTGGTAGAATCAGAATATTTCCTTGCCCATATGGTTAAAGGGCAGTATAATTTGCAAATCAGCAATGTTAATCCTTCAAGTACAATTAATCCATAACCGATCCAAAGCCATGCATCTATTTTGTTTACCAATACAGCATATAACATATAGAAAATAATAACGTTAAAAAATATCCATACGAGTGTATGTAATATTTTAATGCTCCTGAGTTTATTGTCGTTTGTCATGTTAATCAAACAGCAACGGAAAAATATTCTCGTAAACTGGCGTGTCTCTTCTAAACTCTGCTAAATTCTTTTCAGCCGGTTCATTTAGTATACCTTTTCGTATTGCTTTGTCCATAGTAGGGTGCCAATATAATTGCCGCTAACGTTTAGGGCTTTGCGTTCGTGCCGATAATAGTATTCCGTCAGTCCAAATTTATTACCAAAGTTTATTAGAATTTCAAATGCTGAATTTTGTTCGTTAGCCGCCATGAAGCAAAACCCAGTGTTATGCTGATCTGTTTTTTTATTTCCCGGGTCCAAAAAACAGACAGTTTTTGTTAGTGAACCGCCATGAGGTAAAAACCTTGTTAAGCGTATTTAGACAAGCTCAATCGAATACAATTTATTGCACTTTGCTTTCTGCCTATACGAGTCTACCGTTGTGTCTTTATCTTCTTCAAAGAAGCTAACACTTGACAAGTCAGGTACTACCAGTATGTCGACGGCATTTAATAATGATGATATAGCTTTCGCTAAGCGATTAAATTCTTCTCGTACTGATTCATTTTTATTGTATACGTCCCAACGTATTGAATTGTCAAATGTCAAAAGCCGGGGAGAGAAAAAATGAAAAGTCATATCATGCATCTCTAAAAGGGCGAAATCTTGCTCACTCCATATGTTATTAATAAAATATTCAGTCTTTCGTGTCCATAAGTCAATTAGAATCTGCTTATTCATATTTGGTGTTGACCAATGCCATTGTCCCACTAAAATGTCGTTAGAGATATGACACAAAAGTTCGGGAAGTTGTAGAATTTCTTCCGGCGTCAACTTGTGTTCAATAAATGCATGTACAATCTGTCCCATAATTATCTCCCTCTCATAAATATAGGCAGGATTCCAATCCGTCTCCGTCTTACATCGATTTTGACCATTATCTGATTTTCAGAATAAGTATTTCAATTGAAGCAAATTTAGAACTGTCTGGCGCGAGTGTTCCCCAGGATCAATCGCGCCAGACCGTGGCTACCCATATTATCAATGCAGCGTTGGTTGCTCGGCCGTTGTATCTATCCTCTGCAATTCATTTTTTGTAATCCAAAGTTCGTGTCCAATTGTATCGGTAATGTCCTTGTATCTAATTAACTCGCCAAGTATTTTTGGGTTATCGAAACTTGATGGCCTGATAACTGCAAATTTGTAGAAATTATCTTCATATCTGCCGGGCTGAATATTGCTAAAATAGATCGTATCTTTTATAACTCTGAATGTTCCTTCAATTTCCGTCACTCCAAAGCAACCTATCCTTTCTCTAAAACTAAAGTCGTCTTTAAGTTTAAGCGTTGTCAAACAGTTTGCTGATCCTGTCCGTTCAGCAACTAATAAATCATCGCCTTCAAGTTTGTCAAAGTCAACAAGTCCTGACGGCTTGTAAAATGTCAATAATAAAACAGTTGTCAATAATCCAATTACTATAAACCTTTCTCTTTGTTTGAACTTTTCCTTAATTGTCAAATAGATCTGCCGCAGAAGAGCGATTGAAAGCCATAGATAAGCCATTGCCAGTAATAAAAAAAACGGGAAAGCAAAAAGTCCAAGTTTTCCTTCCCAGTAGTAAGATGTATTGAGTAAAAGAAAGAAAACAACTATGATTATGATTAGTCTTTTATTTTTCAATGCCATGCTTTTATTAATGCATTTGGTGGTTGCTGTATTTTTTATTCAGGTTCTTCGTCTCCTATTGTCCAGGGAATTGTGAATATGAAGTCTACTTGAACGACATTTTCTACTTTGTCAAAAAAACTGTCTAAGGGTAGATTGGCAGGCAAAAAAGCAACAGATAAGCTTGGCTTTAAATCATAATGCTCGATAGTAAATTTTTCGTCAGTCGTTTGAATTTTACAATTTGGTCCTTCTAATATTTTTCCTGCAAAGTCAAACCAAGTGCCATATAAGTGAAGCCCATTTGCGTCTTTCCCCATATGATAAACTTCATATTCTTTGTCAATGTCAACGCCTGCATCTCTAAAAAACTCAATCAGTGGCAATTCAAGCAAATTGTGTTTTCTTGCGATATAATTTTTGCACATCGAGCAGTTGCATTTGTCAGCACCACCTTTGTCAACAGATGAATAGATTTTTTCAGTAAGACTTTTGTCAACTAAAAAAGACCAGTCTAAAAATTGAACCTGTATCATTTTGTAATTATTGCTGCCAATCTATCTGGCGCGAGTGTTCCGCAGGATCACTCGTGTCTACTGGTTTCAAGCCGATTGTATCGGCGCATGGTTAAAAATATCAATAATAAATTTTTTGTCTTATAATTCGAAACCCTCCCACAATGAGGGCGAATGCAATATATCTATTGGCCCAATTTAAACTCTTTGTAATTTATTTTCAAATCGCTTTTTAAATATCGGTGCCAGGATGAGCTATGGTATTAAATAAAGATCATCTTATGAACGCCGAATCAATCGGGGGAGAATTAATAGACACACGAGTGATCCTGCGGAACGCTCGCGCCAGACAGGTCAGATGCACTCATTCCTGACTTTAATGTGATAGGTCTCCAATTTGTCCTTTAAAGCTAACCAGGTCTTATCACTAAGTGTCCCTGCTGGGTATAGCTTGTTTCTAAAGTCTTTGGTTATGATCCTTAAACAATTGGGCATTTTGCCCTGTGTTTCAAAAACTATTTCCTTTATCTCCGAAATTTTATATGCTTTTTTCTTCTTCCAAAAGAAATTATGATTGCGAATTAAGAAGTAGTTGTCCGATACTTGAAAAAAATGCATCTGATAAGAGAATGCAAAGAACCAAAAAAATGAAAGGCAGAATAAAAAAGTCGTTAGCCAAACTGTGGTTGATCTTTTATTCGTCAACAAAAGGAAGATAAAGAAGCCAATTAATCCCCAAAGTAAAATTCCTCTCAATGATGTAAATTGATTGCCTTTATATGTTTCGTAAAAATCCGCAGCAACTGAGTTTTCGTCAATTATTGAAGAGCTGATTTGGCAAAAGTTATTCTTGTCAACCACAACCTGCTTTAAGAAAGACTTAATTTCCCATGAGTTTGAATACATATCGTCAAAGATATATTTTGTCTCACCGTTCCTGAATGTTAGCATGGCAGCTTCCATGGGAAAGTTTATTGCATACTTGAACGGCCGTTTCCCGGTTAATTCAAGTTTGTCAATGTCGGCAATTGAAAAAGTCTTTTCGTTGAAACTAATAAAGTCTTTGTCTAGGCTGATTGTAGGGACGTTTTTTATATAGCGATACAAGCTATAACCTGCAAATCCATAACAAGCGATGCTAACTAACGGAATTAGTTTATCCTTAGCTTTTAATTGTTCCTTTTTCTCCGACTTGTTCGTAGTAAAAAGTAAAACTGTTGCTATCGTAATAAAAAAAAATGTTCCCAAAACAAGTGAGAGATAAAACTTATAGAAATGTCTTTTGGAAACGATGGTTGTCATAAAATTAGAGAAAATTTTTTTCGGGCTTTGCGTTCGTGGCGCAAAAGAATTTCGTGCCCAAATCTATTATAAAACTTTAATAGCATTTCAAATGATGCTTTTCGCAAATCTCCCTCTAACAAAGCTCCGCCACCTCGGCCACAGATGCAGGGCAAGGATTATTGAATAAAAAACGCTAAAAAAACAGAATCAACCAATTAAAAAAAGGTTTTATAATTAATGGGACTAAAAAACTTACCGGCAACCGAAAAACAGTAAATGTTATATTTGTTCAATCATATTTTACAATTATGGCAGAACATACAGTCCACCTCGGAGAAAAGGTTAAAAGAGTTCGCGAAATGCTGGGAGTGAAACAAGATGCACTGGCAATTGAACTTGGCGACGACTGGAATCAGAAAAAAGTATCGATGTTAGAGGCGAAAGCCGAAATAGAACCGGCTTTATTGGAGAAAGTTGCGAATGCATTAAAAGTGCCGAAAAAGGTAATTGAAAAT
Source organism: Danxiaibacter flavus (assembly GCF_041060425.1). Taxonomy (NCBI): domain Bacteria; kingdom Pseudomonadati; phylum Bacteroidota; class Chitinophagia; order Chitinophagales; family Chitinophagaceae; genus Danxiaibacter; species Danxiaibacter flavus. The sequence continues at coordinate 529,855 of NZ_JAULBC010000007.1, read as the reverse complement.
TTCGACACCGAACAGGCCATCAATGTTTTTTCGGGTACGTTTACTTATCATGATAATGATAATGTTTCTTTAAATGGAACTGTTACCAATATCATATCCAACCCAATGGAAAAAATTTTAGAATTGCATAGAGAGAAAGAAGCGTTATTAGAAAGGAGTTTGAAAGAAAAGGAAGCATTGTATGAACGCATGCTGAAAGAAAAAGATGAAATGATCGCAAGGCTGGAAAGCTTGCTGAAAAAATAGTAAAATAATCAGGCTTACGATAAATCATAGGTGATAAAATCCCGGGCATTTGGCCTGGGATTTTTTTTGATAAGAACATTCTTGGCCTGTGGAACCGATTCCTTGCTTTAGCCTAAGCATTCAAGCATTGAGCTGAAACACCCAGGCTTCGAGATAGAAATTTCAGACTTTTAGCTTCATCACCCTCGCTCTAACGTGAAATTCCAGTCTTTTAGGTGGAATTACAAGCTTTGAGGTAGAACATCCTGGCTTTTAGGCAGTTTGATGGAGGTTTGTTGATAATGGATTAGTTTTGCCTAAGCCATTTCATGGCTCATCAACCCTTTGTTATTTTTGTTTGGTTCAATTAAGTCCCACAGATTTCCGTACAGATCTTCGAATACAGCAACTGTTCCATATTCAAAGTTTTGGGGTGGTCTTACAAAATTTATATCTCGATTTTTCAGTTTTTCGTAATCTCTCCAAAAATCGTCAGTGAAAAGAAACAAGAACACTCTTCCTCCGGTCTGATTTCCGATTCTTGATGTTTGTTGCTCATTTGCAGCCTTCGCTAATAATAAGCAGCATTCCTTAGCGCCTTTGGGTGCAACCATTACCCATCTTTTTTCATCACTTAGCTTAGTGTCTTCTAACAATTGGAATTCAAGTTTTTGGGTATAGAACTCTATAGCTTCATCATAATCGTCAACTACTAAGGCAATATGTGCTATTCTTTGATACATTTTTTTCTTTCGTTTATGTTGTTTTTTCGAGCTGTTTGAAAAAAGAGGGGAAGGAAAAAATTCAATTAAACGATTGCCTGAATTCCAAAGGCGAAATGTTAGTCTTTGTCTTGAATAATTTGCTGAATGATTGCGAATGTTCAAAGCCCAATTCATAGGCAATTTCGCTGACTGATAAGTTTGTTGTAGATAATTTTTCTTTGGCTTTTTCAATCAGCTTGTCGTGTATATGCTGCTGTGTGCTTTGTCCTGTCAGTACTTTTAGTAAGCTGCTTAAATATTTTGGCGATGTATTTAGTGTGTCTGCAATGTATTGAACTGTCGGCAAACCTTTAGAAACCAAATCATCGTTGTTAAAATAATCAGTCAACAGTTTTTCCAATTGTTCCAAAACCTGGTGATTGGTTTTTTCTCTTGTAATGAACTGACGATTGTAAAAACGATCTGAATAATTAAGCAGACTTTCAATTTGTGAAACGATGATCTGTTTACTGAACTTATCAATATTATTGCGATATTCCTGTTGAATGTTTTGCATAATGCCAATGATAATGGCTTCTTCTTTTTCTGAAAGCCACAATGCCTCGTTTACGGCATAGCCAAAATATTCGTATTGATGTATTGTTTTGGCAAGTGGCGTATTCCAAAAGAAGTCGGGGTGAATGAGCAACATACTACCTGTTTGTTTGGGTTCGTCGGGGCTGTGCTCCACACTAAAAACCTGATTGGGTGCAATGAAATACATTACACCCGCATCAAAATCATATTGTTGTTGCCCATAGCGAATTTTACCACAGTTCCGTTTCAAAGAAACTGAATAAAAATCCATTATCGTTTTCATATTCATCGTTTCTTCGGAATATGAAAAGTCCGCCACATTTACCACGCTGATAAGCGGGTGCTCTGGTGCAGGCAAATTTCTCAGCCGATGAAACCCGCTAATGGATTTTATTCGTGTCGGTTTCGTATTCGTCATTGTGCAAAGATAATTATTACAAGGCTTGTCCACCCGAAACTTCAAGGCGTTGTCCGTTAATCCAATAAGCATCATCTGTACACAAAAACGCTACCACACCGCCAATGTCGCTTGGTAAACCTACACGCCCTAATGCTGTAAGACTTGCAATATGAGCGTTGATTTCTTTGTTGTCGCGTGTGCGTCCACCACCAAAATCAGTTTCAATGGCTCCGGGTGCAACAACATTAGCGCGGATTTTTCTCGCACTCAATTCTTTCGCCAAATAACGTGTAAGTGTTTCTACCGCGGTTTTTGCCGAAGCATAAACTGAAGAACCCGGGTAGGTAATTCGTGTGAGGCCCGATGAGATATTTATGATTGCACCACCATCATTAAGGAAAGGCAATGCTTTTTGCGTTAGAAAAAAAACACCTTTATAGTGAATGTTAAAAATGTCATCAAGCTTTTCTTCGGTAACGTCCTGTACCAGTGCATACAAAGCTGTTCCTGCATTGTTAACCAGGAAATCAAAATTCGGACTTCCTGTTTCTTGCTGTAAATATTCGGTTACTTGTTTAATGAAACTGTCGAACTGATGTACATTTCTTGTGTCCAACTGAAAAGCGGCTGCCTTTTGTCCAAGCGATTGAATTTCTGTAACAACTTCGGTGGCTGCTTCTTTATTTGAACTGTAGGTAAAAACCACGTTAATTCCTTTTTTGGCAAGGGCCAACGCCATATCTCTGCCAAGACCGCGGCTACCGCCTGTAACCAGGGCGATTTTTGTTTTTGTGCTCATTTTATTTCTCTTTTTTGATGATACAAAGGTCAGCACAATTCAAAAAGCAGCTGTAGCCAAATGTCAGAATGTTGTAGTCAAAAAGGAAGGGTCAGTGGATTATTTAGGGTAGGAGATGGGGCGTAATGCCGGCTTGAACAACGGATGATAAGAATTACCGCTACACAAGAGCTGGTGGGTAAGCTGTACTTTTATAAATACAGTTATTGCGCGCAGGCTGATTTAATTTAACATTTTACGAAGCTTATTTATCAATTCGTTGCCTTGCAGATCCGTTGCAACAATTATTCCATTTCTGTCAATGAGATAATTTGTAGGATATTTATAAATACCATAAATGATAGCTGCTTTATTATTCCAGCCCTGAAGATCGGTCACATTTTGCCAGGTCAGGCCGTCTTTCTTAATTGCAGCAATCCAGGATTCTTTATCAAGGTCAGCCGCAACACCAAATATTTCAAATCCCTTACTTTTAAATTCATTGTACACCTTAACAAGTTCAGGATTATTTGCTCTACACGGACCACACCAGGAGCCCCAAAAATCAAGTAGGACTACTTTGTTTTTAAAATCTGAAAGATGAACAATTTTGTCGTCAATATCCGGCTCTCCGAAATCAACGTATTTGTCTCCTACTTTAGGGTTTTTATTAAGAGAAATAAAATTCAACACATTTTGTCCGAACGATGTTTTTTTTATTGTTTCGGTCAAGGCATTATACAACATTGTCGAGGTGTCTTTTCCCCAAGTAGAAGAATAGATACTTAAAACAGAAGCACTAACTGTCGAGCCTGGGTTATTACGGATATACGAAATCATTTTTAATTTATCACCCCCGGTAATAATATCAAATTTCTCCGCTTCTTCTTGTGTTTTTGAACCTGTAATAACCGCTTCTTTAAACTTACCCTTTTCTGCCGTGAAAATAATTGTCGAATTTTCAAGCCAAAAGAATTTATAGTTATCAGAGCCTTTTGTCTGCAGCAGAACCTGAATAGCATTCTCCTGGAATGAGCCAGTAAAATGAAATTGCCCACTGATTAAAAATGTAGAGTCAATTAAGTCTGCCTGGTGAGTATTATTCTCATACAAATAAATTACTGTGCTGTCTGGGAAGCCTGATAATTTACCTGTTATTTCAAATTTTTTCTTTTCTGTTTGTGAGAAAGAAAATGTAGTAATAACAACTGTCATTGCTAATAAGAAAAAAGTTTTATTCATGATTATAAATTAGGGTGTATTCAAACAGATTACTCACAACGTTTTGGGGCTTTGCGTGTTTGGCGGCATTATTATCCCGTAAGCTTAAATTTATTACTAAAGTTTAATAGCATTTCAAATGATGGGTTTTGTTCGACAGTCGTCATGATGCAAAAACATGTTCTGGTTGTTTGGCGGCTGAAATTCTATTCAGCATCTACTTTTTGCCCGCAGTAAGGGCACACAACCCATAGTTTTTCCAATTGACTAAAACACTTTTTGCAAGTGATTATTTTTTCAACAACGGATTTTATAGGGTTGCTTGTCCGTACGGTAAAGGTTTCAGGAATTTCTTTAAGAAAACTGGATTCGCTTCCTTTTTCGGTTATTAGAAACAGCTTGTCTTTTGCTCTTGTTATGGCAACATAGAAAAGTCGTCTTTCTTCTTCCATCAAGAGATCGTGATTGGCTTTTTTAATAACCTGGAAAATTCTGTCTTCGAGCCATATATCAGGAAAGCCTCCGTTTCCTTCTGTCAAACCGATGATGAAAACTATTTTAGCTTCCAGCCCCTTAGCAGCGTGAATGGTTTTTCCCTGAATGCGTATTGCTTCATCTCTAAAACGATAAAAGTAGGGTGTAAACATTTTACTCCTTCTGTATAAAAACAGAATTTCGTCATTGGTTATTCCATCATTTAAAAACTCTTTTACTTTATCAACGCAGAACTGAATATTTTCCTCTTGACTATTTCCCGAGTAAACAACAATTTTATGTTCGGATTTTTTGGAAGCCTGAACATCTTTGTCAACCTTAAATTTGTTGTGCTTTATTACTTCATTACTTGCTCCAACTATGTTTTGTGTACTCCGGTAATTCAGGTTGAGTTTTATGGTCCCTGCTTTTTCAAAATGCTTTTCAAATTCAACTATATAATTTACGTTTGAACCTCTGAAACCGTAAATACTTTGCCAATCATCACCCACACAAAATAGTTGTGTTTTGTCAGTCAACAAAAGTTTGATGAGTTCTACCTGAAGATTATTTACGTCTTGAAACTCGTCAACTAAAATATAGTCGAACTTAGTCTTATATTTATTAGCAATGTCTTGCTGGTTCCGAAAGAGGGAAGTGCTTTTAGAAATTAAATCGTTGAAGTCCAGGTACGATTTGTTGGTGCAATAGCAGATATATTCTTTTACAATCGGGATTGCTGATTCGTAAAAATTGCGAACTCTTTCGTGTTGATCTTTTCTGGCATTTTCCAATACTGTATTAATCTGAATATTTTCAACCTTGATCATGTCGGTTATCCGCATAACCTGTTGTACAAAATCTTTTACATAGTCGTGATAGCCGTTAAATTCTTCTCTGAAACTTAATGAAACTGTTTTATGATAATTTGCAGGCAGTCTGTTTTTGACAATTTTATCTAAAGTATGATTGAATAGTGCAGAGTCTTTAGTCATACTGTCAAAAGTCTTAACTAAAAGCAAATTTCCTTTTTGAAATTGTTCTTCTTTGTCTTTAGTTGAAAAGCTTTTATCGCTAATATGTTCAATATATAGATTTGCTTCGGGAACATAAAAGTCAGGATGAAACGAGAAATCTTTTACATTCAGCAATGGTTCATATTCGTATTTGATGCTATGCCTGTAAAACCAATCCGCGATAAACTGTTCTGATTTTGAACGAACTTTAGTTCCGTCTAAAGTTGTAAAATATTTTCCATCTTTATGTGAGTATCTGAGGTCGTCTTTCTTTAAGTGAATTTTGTCTACGACATAATCAAGAATATATCGTTTGAGTTGAAGCAAATAGTCTGTATCCTCACAATGTTCGATTAAGATTTTATGAAAAACTTCAAAAACGGTTTCTGGTGCAACGTGTTTTGCTAGTTCATCTTCTTCGTCTTTTTTCTCATCTCCGATGATGCGAAATTTATTATCAAATTCATTCACTCCATCGTTTCGTAAAATGCTGTAACAAAAGGAATGGAATGTTCTAACAGTCAATCCGTCAATCCATTTATATTTCTTTTGCTGGTATAAACGTTCCCTGTCCTTATCTGCTTTACTGCGTTTTTTATCAAAAAGTTGTTTTTCGTATTCTCCTGAAGTATCTGCTGAAATAATAAGGCGGTCTATCATTTCATTAGTCGCGTTCCTGGTAAAAGTGATTGCAAGAATATTAGCAGGACTAACTCCTTTTTCTTCTATCAGATAAATGAGTTTTTGTAAAAGTGTTTTGGTTTTTCCTGAACCCGCACCTGCCAATACCAAAAGCCTGTTGGTTTCACTCACAACAGCTTTCCGTTGTTGTTCGTTTAATGCGCTTAAATCGGTTTTCGTGATTGTTTCCAAAGTTCAATCAAATGGTTGTTGACAAATATCCTAAATTATTTTCTTCCAAAATCGGCAGGGTTTTCACCCCAGACTCTTGTTTCCCATTTTAGAATTTCATTGTCATATTCGTTTTCTTCAATCTCAATTTCTGGTTGCTCTGAATTGAGTTGTTCTAGGCATCATAAGATTCGCTCGCAATCTTTTGGTCAGGTTTTGAGGGCTTTTTTATTTGCTCTAACACTTTCATGACTGTAAATTTTTGTGATTCAAGTCAAGGTTAAACGAAATAAACAAAATAAACGAAATGGCATTGGGATGAAGTAAACAGCTATTAGTGTTTTAACGACCATTAAAATTATTGATTGTCAAGTCAATGTCGTTTAATTAGGCAGGCATTGTCAACTTTGGGAGATGTCTCCTATCGTCGACATGACGATCCGGGCTTATCAGAAAAAGTGATCACAACAGCGCTGGTAACAAATACATGATAAGATTCAAGGCTTGAACCGCATCGTCGCCTCGACTGGGGGATTAGGATAGCCACAATCAAAATTATAAAGACAGGTCATTACATTAAGAGCTGATTGCCTTGATTCATTGCCGTCTGCTTTAGCTGACGGACAGTGGTTGATCTTTTAAAATCGGGCTTTAGCCCAAAAAATGGATTGTGAGGCTAAAGCCATATTCAATTAGTTTTGTTTTCCGTCAGCTAAAGCCCGCCTGACTGCATTCGGGCAGGCAGACGGCAATGAAAAAACAGCCTTAATCTGTCATTGGCACGAGACGAGAGGTCTCCCGGATATTGATCTGCTCGTGATACTTTATGCGTGTTAAATACTGCATTGAAATTTGTCCATTTGTCTAGGTAATACGATTTGTTTTTTTGAAAGAATGTTTCATAAAGTTGGATGTCCTCTGTCATTAGTTAAAGGTTGTTTGAAAGGTGTGATAAATGGTAGTTAAAGTTCCAGGATTGGGTAAGAACTGGAATTTGAAATTCGTCCGACTTTGATCGCTGTTCAATTATAATTAAAAGGGCATTGTTGTTTTGATGCCGCAAAATTTATGGCTTTCAGCATACAATTAATGAATCGCCAGGCAAAAGTTGATGCTGCGTTGAGTCAGCAAATATTTAGTCCACCAGGGTGTCTTTAAGTGTTCGCAACAACCTGGTCACTAAAATGTCGTCTAGATTATTCACAATGTATTTTCTGTAAACTTTGTCACCATCACGAAATGTTACCTCAAACTTACTTTCATAAGCGTCAATCTTAATATACTTTTGATCAGCGCGAAGTGTGTGGTTGACAGAGCGAGATATAACTAGCATATGAATGGATGTTCCAAGGCGGAAAAACTTGTCCTCACCATTTTGCTTTAAAGTCTTAATGAAATGTCTAACAGGTTTGAGTCGCTCAAACCCAGTATAGTTGTCAATAAGGTTATTATAAAAATTCTCAGTTACCGTCCACGAGTCCCTAAATCGCCTTAGAATCTCTGTTGTTCGTTCGTTCATTTTATACTTGATGTGCCGACTATTTGGGCATTACTTTTACAAATTGCCAGCTTGATATATACTATCTTGAATAACTTAAAACCACTCCGCCTGTCATAAGTGGTTGTGTTGAAACGAGAGATAATTTTTTAGAAGCAATGCCTTGTCTGAATAGTGGTCGTCCGCTACCTAAGATAACCGGAGCAATACCAATGCGGTATTCGTCAAAAAGATCGTCGTTTACAAAAGTCTCTGAAAGATTTGCGCTGCCAAAAACATACATATCCCTTCCACCTTGTTCTTTCAATTTTTTAATTTCAGCAGAAGCATTTTGGCTGATCAGTGTCGTGTTGTTCCATTCGGCAGATTTCAATGTCTTAGAGAAAACAAGCTTTGGTATTGCATTCATCAAATCAGCAATTTCGCCTTCTTCCTTAGTCCAATATTCGGCCATACCTTCATAAGTCACACGTCCGAATACGAGGTAGTCCGCGGCATTTAATTGCTCAATACTTAATTTTTCAAGTTCTTGTCCCCAAACAATATTAAGAAAGGATAGATCCCAATTTTGGTTTCCTTCAAAGTATCCGTCAAGGGTTATTACGTTCCACATTATGAGTTTTCTCATTTTGCTTCATTTTTAGTCATTTGTTATCGTTTTTTAAGCGGCCATAAAGGCGGGGCATTGGCAAAGCCAGACGCTTCATTGCTTGTCCAATCCGGGTGTCAGGTTTTTGTCAATACTTTGTTAGCGGTTCGTTGTTATTGCCTGTCTACTATATAATTCAGTTCAGTTACCCCGCCGGCAAATTGCCGGGTTGTCAATAGCTGTAGTTTTATTTTGTCTTTGATGTCTACAAACAATGGAATGCCTTGCCCAAGGATAATTGGATTAACAAATAGCCAGTAGCCGTCAATTAAGTTCTGCTGAATAAGTGAATGGGTCGCAGCCGGACTGCCAAAAACCAGGATTTCTTTTCCAGGCTGTTGTTTTATCTCATTTATTCTGTCCGCAAGGTTGTCGCTAATAATTGTTGTGTTGGTTAAACCCGTGTCTTTCATTGTTTTTGATAAGACGACTTTGTGTACTTTTTTATACCACTTTGAATGTTCAATATCATGCTTGCTTGCTGTTGGCTTGTCTCCTGCAGTAGGCCAGTAATTTTCCATCATCTCATAAGTTACTCGTCCGTATAATGCAGTGTCGCCTTCGCTTATCCGCTTACCAACATGATCAAAAATTTCTTCATCAACTTTAATCCAGTTCATTTCTTTGTTCGGGCCTGCTACAAATCCGTCAAGCGATATGTGCATAAATGAAATTACTTTTCTCATATGGTTCTATTTTTTATTGTTGTCAAGGTTTGTTACTGTGTTTTTCAATGACCACTAGCTGGCAGGGTTTTCAGTTGTGCTGAGACTGCGCGATTCGCAAGCCTGAACTGTCGCAGAATAAACTTAATACAGTTGATGTTATATTCTGTCATTTGAGTTTATCCGCTAAGCCGGGCTGCAGTGATAAATGAACGGACGACCGGGATATATCAGCCGGCAGCATAACAGAAAATCCCATGCTGGCTGTAGCACTACTCTCAGTGTGAAGCCTCGAACCCATATCGTATTGCCGCTTCAAGTATATCAATGTTTATATCTTTCAGCGTTTTGAACTTAATGCAATATCCGCTCACGCTTGCCTTGCCAAGTTTTTTTCCATATGTCTCGGCCAGGTATTTCTTGTCCTCGATACCAAGTATGTAGACAGAAATTCCGGTTGTGTTTGCACTGATACCAATTTGATAAAACTCTTTGGTTTTTCCATCAGCATATTTTATAGTATGAAGTCCATATCCAATATTAGGATTGGACACAGTTTTGTTTTCGCTGTTTTTGCCATCCAGGAACCATAAATTGCATGCTGGCTTTATCTCCAGAATTATACGGTGCAGCGCTTGCATGTCTGCGCGTTTCGACTCTGGTTGACTGGTAATATACGTTTTGATTTGTTCCTGTATGCTCATGAGAATACAATTTACTGGTTTCTTAGCCAGGTAAGCTTGCCAGCGTTTATGTCCAAATTACTATTGCCTGGTGAGAAATGCAACACGAGTGCCGCTGGTTACCTGGTTCGCCAGCATTGCAGTAAACTTTTCGTGATCTGCAGGCATTTTATTAACCATTAATTTGTTTGCGATTTTTCATAATAAAGTGCAATTACGGGTGCAAAAGCTTTGCGAATTTGCGGTTTCGTCGGTACCAACATTCCGTCACAGAATTATTATTCCGGTAATTCAAGCAAAAAGAACTCAACCGTATCATTCGTAGTGTTTTTAATTGAAAATGAGTGTCTTCTTTTAATTTCAAAAAAGGTTCCTGGTTGTGCAGTTTGTCTCTCAAATCTTCCATTTTGTTCAGTTTGCATTTCAGCGTTATTAAGAGACACTAAAATGAAAGATTGAGCTTTATTCTTAAGTATGAATTCCTTTCCCGTTGACATTGAAAGCCGGTATGCCCTTATCCATGCTGTATCAATCTCTAATTTCAAGTCAGGCAAAGACAAAGGTTGCTGAAGAAAGCCAGTGTCTTTAGACAATACCTCTACGTCCATAACATGAAAGGTGTCTTTGTCAGCATTCCAGACACGGTGAACACGGATATTAGGTGACGCGAGATTTTCAAACAGGATCCGGCCCGCGGCAGATTTACCGGAAGTAGCTGTCTTTCCTTGCAATTGCGAGCCGGTGTTGGTACTTGTAAAAAAGATAAATACAGATGGCGTTTTGTGAATATGGTATTGAGATGTGTCACCCGGAGGTATGAGGACATTCAGCATTCGTATTTCTGTATTTTGAAAAACCAGGTGGTGCCTTGGTTCTTCATGTACAGGCACCTGGGCCTGTAATACGTTCATCTTATATGTGAAGACTAGTAAGAATAGGCAGATGCGGTAATTTGATAATAGATGATTCATGTGCTAATAATTGTAAGAGGTTTCTGCTAGCGGTCAGGGCTTTCTGCTGTGCGCGTATTTGGTGATTAGCCTGATCCGTTACTGAGTAAAGCTGATGCCGTGGATATTGTATTCTGTCGATGAACCTGGTCTGGATTGCACCGACAAGTTAATGGATGACGCGTGCATATTATTCAGCCACCATAGCAGAAAACCTCATGTGGTGGCAGTTTATTTTCATGCAAATTGATTTTTTACTTTGCGGCAGGGTGTTCGACCTGTTTAATTTCGCTAATTTGTATAACAGGCTGAATGTTCGTATAATTTTTAATGTCGCTGATTACTGCGTCCCTGTTTTGGGCTATTGCTTTATTATATTCAGCAACATCGGTAATGTAGAAATAACCTACAGCCACAAATGGTGCTTTGTCATTTGGTGCTCTGCCAGCTATGCCCTTATCAATTTCATAAAATTTTAAATTTTTGCCTAAAAATCCGGCTACCATTGGCATGTGTTTTTTTTCATAATAGTCCATGTCAAAGGTTTTATCTTCCCCGCCCGGATAAAGTATTTCCACTTTAAACATTCCAATTTCGGATGTAGATGACTGTTTCTGTTGGCTGGTTTTGCAACTTATCAAAGCGGTAAGGGCGAAGGTGAGCAGAAAGAAATTTATTTTGGTTGCCATAAAAATTGGGTTTAAATATGGTTTGATTCACCAGTAAGTTAGTAGAAATATAATGATTCTCCGAATCCATTTAACTCACAGCTATGCTAATATCCTCAAAGACAGAGGTGAACGCGACCGGAAAAAGTAAATAATATTCTTACCCTATTCGTTACTTCAGCTTTTTTCGCAACCATGCTCTTGCCGGCTCATCGTACAGCTTTAAACTTGCATAAGCCAACACGATAGTTCCTGAAAATGTGAGTAGTGCATATGGCCAGGCCTGCCATAATGTAATGCCACCGTGATTACTTAGCCATGCCACATAAAAATAGACAAGCACATAATGCGTCATGTATAGGGGGTAGGAGAGCCTGCCGAGGAACGTACAAATTTTATCTTCCCTTTGACTATGCATCACACCACTGGCACCAATATATACAATTACGGGAAAGACAATAATGATGCAAAGAGCTTCGTACAAACCATTCAACCAGAGATGTTCTGCACCGCCTATTCTTGGCATCAACAAAACAGCCGCAAGCAGCACGCTACACCATAAGAACGCATTTTTGATGTAGACCGGCCGGGCCACCCGCGATAAAAGCAGACCGGCAAAAAATGGAAATATTGTACGCGTTATTCCAACGCGCATATGTTCGGCATTAAGCGTCCAGCCGCCAGTAACGTCTCCGTTAGGGTTAGTAACGGCAAAATGCAAAAGCACTGCACCTGCCAGTACTACAAAACAAGCCAAAGCTTTGTTAGACAGTTTCCTTAGCCCGAGCGCGTAAAGAATATTGGCGATATACTCGAAAAATAATGACCAGCCAACACTGTTGAGCGGATGCATTTCTTCCCAGCCACGTATATCCATAGAAAGCGGGATGGGAATAAGCGTATAACCTATCAGCATAACTACGATCAGCTTCCATACAGGAACTGAATGAATGTGCGGCCATATAGTTGAATCGGTAAAGTAAAAACCTACAGCGCCGAGCGTCATGCCCAATACAACAAGTGGTTGCAATCGCTCGAACCGGCGGCGAAGAAAAGTACTGAAGGTTAATTTGTTCCATCTGTCATCATACGCATAGCCAATTACAAAGCCGGAGAGGAGAAAGAAAAAATCAACTGCCAGGTAACCATGGTTTACAACATTGTTGAGGTGGCTGCTGGAAAGCGGCTCAGCAAGGTGAAAGAATACCACGATAATAGCTGCAACACCCCGAAGTCCATCTAAAATTTGATAATGCGGCTTTGTGCCAAGTTTGTTATTGTCCATTGCTATAGTTCATTAAATCAGGCACTTACTACTTTTAAATCCTCTTCGTACTTAGCGTTGAAAGGATTATGTCTCTACGTAATTAAAATTTTGGATTGCAAATGTGATGCCGTTTAGTTAACAGTTTGTAGTATTTAACACGCATAAAGTACACGATCAGATCAATATTCGGGAGACCTCTCCTGTCGTCGAGGTGACGATGCGGTTCAAGACTTGAACATTATCATGTACTTGTTACCAGTGCTGTTGTGATTACTTTTTCTGATAAGGCCGGATCGTCATGTCGACGATAGGAGACATCTCCCAAAGTTGACGATGCCTGCTTAACTAAACGGCATTAGATTGCAAAAGTAATTTATTGATGATATATATCATCAGGCAAACCGATGTTGTATGCTGCCAGATTTTACTCATTTAAACGATTCTCAATGTCCATTCTTTGATGTAAAACTCGTATCACTTCAATGTCATTCTGCTTGTCAACGATTCGGTAAAAAATTAGATGCGACTTTACCTGGGAACAACGATAGTTTTTCCGGATGTGACTGAAATCCTTTCCCGATGCAGGATTGTCGGCTAAATATTCAATTTCGTCAAGAATTAAATTAATGTATCTGTCAGCCTGCTCTACTGACCAATTCTCAAAAGTGTAAGCCAAATATTTTCAATGTCCTCCGATGCTTTGACCGTAATTTTATAACTCATTGGTCAAATATTTGCCGTGCATATTTTTGCCGAATTTTTTACGGTCAAATTTCTCTACAAACCCGGATTTTTCTCCTTTCCTGAGTTCTTTTATGAGTTCGTTCTTTTGATTTTCTTCCTGCTCCAAAAGTCGCAAAGCAGCCCTCATAACCTCGCTGGCAGATGAGAAGCGTCCGCTTTGTATTTGAGCGTTAATGAATTTGTCAAAGTGATCTCCTAATAAAACTGAAGTACTTTTTGCCATTACTACATAATTTTTCTAAGGTACGTTGAAGCATTGGAGATGTGGTGGTATTCGACTTTCTTTTTCCATTGTCATAATGAAAATCTAAAAGTCAATCCGACTATATTATCCTTGTTCGAGATTGCGAAGGCCCTTGAAGTTTCGTTGTCGGAAATTGTTGCTATTTAATTTTTTCGCTTTTCAGCGGCGAAAACCTGTGTTCTGAGTAATGAGCCCAAACGTTTCTATAAACTTGTTTACGTTTTGCCTATTCTTTCCGAATGTGAACATAATTTGATTCATGGCGTCCAAATTGCAAATGCTGTTAAGTAAAATCTGACTGTCCAATATCACAACTGAAACCATTTCGTTTCCCCAAGTTCTTATATCTCGATGAGGATTGTAGGCTTCAATGAAGTTGGAAGTGTCTTGAGCCATTGTCCACTGCAATGCGTAGAGTGTCTTCTTTACAAACGCATAGTTGTCACTCTGCGACATGCTTGTATCAAAAGAAATAAGTTTTAGTTTAGTTTGTTGGCGCCAATATATAAGATAGCTCGCTAACAAAAAAGATAGTGTCATAACTGTACATACAATTACCAATGTGCCCAGCCGGGTTATGCCGCCTTTGAGAATAAAAACAAGAAATAAAACAGCAGGAATAAGAGCTGTCAGCTTTATGGTATTGGCTGCGTCGAAATGGCTTTTTCTTCGCTTTTTGTCAAGGAAAAGCATTCCGCTTTGTGTCATATAGTCTATTTGTTCTGAAGTCATTTGCATTGCGACAATGTCTTGTCAGCGGTTCGTAGTTCCTTTTTTGTCACTTACATATTCCAGGATGTCACCCGGCTGGCAGTCCAATGCTTTACAGATAGCTTCTAAAGTGCTGAAACGGATTGCTTTTGCCTTCCCGGTCTTTAAGATAGAAAGGTTAGATAATGTCAGATCAACTCTTTCAGAAAGTTCATTAAGAGAGATTTTTCGCTTTGCCATCATCACGTCTAAGTTTACAATAATTGCCATAGCTTAAATTGTCAGGTCATTTTCAGATTTAATATTCACGGCGTTTTGCAGGATCTTTTCAAATATTGCCGCAGCGGTCGCAACTACGATAGAAACAAAAGTCGTGAGGATGCAAATGGCAAGAAAACCCGCAGGGTCGTCTTCTTTACTATGAAAGATCCTTATATAAACTCCTGCCAGTACAATTAAAATACTTAGTACGATGGCACAATACTTTATGCTTTTTAAGGCGTTAACAGAGCTGGCTGAGAACACTTTATTTTGCCCGATGTAGCCAAGTAATCTGAACGCCTTGTACAGCGCAACAAAAAAAGCGACTGACGCTGCGTATCCGTACAAAATGAATGGGTCAGCGTAAATGCCGACCAGGTCAAGATTTTTGGCTCTTCCCTCGGTCAGGGGAAGCCGAATCATAATGACAAGTGCTATAATGCCAATAAGCACGACGACGGCCTGAAGAAATATTGTTGAACTTCTTTTCATAATGAGTTTGTGAATTTTTAAAAACACTATAAATGTAATAAATATTTATTGATAAACAATAAATATTTAGTGTTTTTTTAAAAAATTCAGAACTAAAGGTCTCTATCTTGTAAAACCTGTTTACAAGCAGAATTTGAATTGTTAGATTCTCAGGATTAATTGACTCGTCCGGTATAACGACCGTTAACGCTGTGGGTATTGCTGAAGCGTGGCATTAGAAATCCGTCAGCACAATACTTCATAGCTGATAGAAGCACAAATGTTTGATCTACTTCAATCCGCCCCATTTGAATACCTTGTAGAAGTGCATCCGCAATTTTGTAAAAAACTACTTTTATTTTAGCCCGCGAGTTATTAAAGAAGCCTTTTTCGTTTACTTCGTAGTCTGCTGAGGATACATTTTTTACAAAGGGTCTGCTTACCACATCTTTTAACAGGTCAGAGTTCATAAACTCTTCCATTGCAGCTTTGCTTTCCCATAAATAAAATCCTCAATAAAGGCAATGATGATTAAAGGCCGAAGTTGTTTCATTTTAGCGAAGAACTGATAATACCATTTTCCTGTCAGCATGAACGGCTGCTAAATTTATAATTAAACGTGCATGTTAGTGATGCCGCCAAACTTATATCGTCAGGCTGAAAACAAAAGCTGACAAGCATAACGAAAGTTGATCGTTAGCCTGTCAGCTTTTGTCAGTCTGTTGTTATGATTAAATATAATGTTTAGATATTACGAGTATTTTACCGTTTACTCCCAGGATGTAAATGTAGTTATCGTCGGGATCAGTTGATGTTTCAAGATATCCTGTTTTGAAAAAGTTTGTTTTTTCAACATAGTCAAGCAGAATTTCCTGATTTGATGTATTTGGTTGTTGCGGAATTATATTAACTTCTTTGTAGGAACCCGCTAATTCCTTTCTTGTTCCGTCTGTAGCAAAAAGATAATCATTGTCTACGCAAAAATCGCCCAATTGTTCGCCACCACCTACATATTGAATCGTATAAAATAAAGTAAGGTTTTCATCATTAACCAATTTTAAAACTTTATTTTGAAATTGAAAATATACCCCGGTATTAGAAAACCTGAATTTATTTTTAAAATCGTAGATCGACAAACTACTATTATAATAAGGACTTAAATCTTTTGTGATTACCTGTCCATTGGTTTTTATGATATAAAGTTTCTTTTCCTGGTAGGAGAGCGCATACAGATTCGATGATGATGCGGATGTTGAATAAAGCAATTCGCCTTCAGCTGTAATGGAACATACCTTATTAAACGGAAGATTTCCATACCTGAGTTTTACAACATGTAAATTGTTATTACTAACTGTTCCTCCTCTAAAAACTGCCCAATCCTGTCCGAAATCATCTTTTAATATTGTTCCATAACTGTGCATGTCAGCGGGGTCGAAATCGTGAGTAGGAGCATTCACCTGGCTAACGATATTGCCACTTGCCATGTTTACAGTTTTGAAAACAGGTGTTTCAAAGGCGTAAAAAGTGGGAGTGATGAAGATTTCGTGTTCGCTTACCAATTCAGATTTGAAATGTAGCGGCGTTTTATTATCAAGATAATCATTGTCAGGAGTGGGATTGTACTGAACTTTTTGCCAGGTGCCCTTTAAAATGTCGTTCTGATCCAAATTGTACCGATAAATCCAATCGTCACCATCATTGTTATTGCCAACCGTCATATATAGTCCATTGTCGGTAGCAAGTAGTTGTGAAGAAATATTTGCGCTTTGATTAAAATCAGGAATTTCAACAAATTCTCCGAAATGGCTACTGATCGGGTCGTTGTCTTTTACTTCGTCCTCTTTGGAACAACCACCGATAACCAGTACACTGCCTAGCATTAGTGCTTTAAATGCAGTTGTAAAAAATGCAGATCTCATAAGATATTAGATTTGGCGTTAAATATACAGTGTTTAGAGTAAAAATAAGTTTGTAAGAACATTTTTACATCGAATGGCAACTTTAGCCTTTGTTGTTTGCCCGGTTGTGTTTTAATGGGTTTGCGTTATTATTGTCTACAACTGGAAAGTGTTGCTGTTAGTGCAGGCATTCGGAGCTCAGTAGCTTAGCCTTGTCCTGGTGATTAGTATTAGCTTATAGCCTAAAGGTCGCACTTAGCATGCATTGTTTCAAAATCCTGTTATACGTCTTAATCAGCTTGGGCTTAGCACAGCCAATAACTTGTTTAGCTTTGTCTCCCGTTTATCCTTATGTTCTTCCCACAGGCTTAAAATATCGGGTAATAACTGTCTTCTCACAGCTGTAATGGCAAGTGAGCGTAGATTTAAGTCCATAAATCCTTGTAAATAAAGCTGCCCGAAAGCAGTTGCTACAATAGCTTGGTCAATGCCTGACATGAAACGACTCCCTAACTCACTGTTTTTAAGGTATCCTTCTAATTCAACAATGTCAATGCTTTGAAGATTGAAGGTCGGGTAGCCCCAATATTCGATCTGCTCATTGATAAAATCAACCTTATTCCGTTTGTTGTTAACCTGAAGCCAGTCCCTGAAAGCATAGAAGGTCTCCCAACCATCATCACTGCCAAAGGGAGCCGTTTCTTCTATTGGACTATAAAAGAAATCGTCTTGCATTAGCTTCTGCGCGTTCGGATGCGCATTCTCGAAAGATATTTCGTCTTTGGGATTTGAGTTTTTCATAAAGTTAGTCTTGGTTAATTGTCACTTTAAGAGTGACGCCATTATTGTGAATTATATTTTTTTCAAGTCATCAGGAATATTATCATTGTTTGTAGATTTTCGAAATCCACTAATCAAGTGATATTTTTCATAATCTCCATCTAATTTCTTTTCGTTCATTATTTTTAATAGTTGTCTTTCCTCTTCCGTCAACATAAACTCTGGTTGAGCATCAATTACAGAAACAAAGAACTCTTTTTTATTAATCTTCTTTCTATCATCATAACTGAATAAAATTTTAATTGGGGGCAGTGACTTGTCTGTATAGTAGATAATCTCTTCTTGTATTTTTTCTTGTCTCTTGATAGCACCTGTATATACAGTTCGATGTCGTCCAATAAATTCGAATTTGGTAAAGAGGTATTTTGTATCATTAGTTAAATATCCTTTATCAATAATACGATATTCTATGCAAGAGTTCATTAATGAAAAACCAATCATCATACACAGACATCGAAATAATTTCATAGTATCAATTTATATTCTACAAAAAAATCTACTTAAATTAATCTTAAGCCACACCTCTAACGAATAGGGCTTGCTGAGGTGTGGCATTAGCATTCCGTCTGCGTGGATTAAAGTTGGTATAGCGAATTGTCGCTGATGCTGCCAGCGTCCGGCCGCACTTGCAACCAATCCCTGCTGGCTGCTGTTATTTGTCAGAGAATAAGCCAATCCTTTTTCGCAATTCGTTTCCAGCTATTTCCTTGCTTTTGAAAAACAATACTGATTGTTCCAAAATATGTTTCATTTAACGGCTGCTTATAAGTTTCCTTACAAAATACTGTCAGGTCAATGAAAGCAAATTTTTTGTCGTCAGAAATAATAGGTTCGCTTGTCACGAAATAAAATCCTTTTGTATTTTTTGAGGATGATATTGTCTTGTAGTTTGAAGCGTTTAAATTAACGGGTTTGGATTTAAGTGCTTTTGATCTCTTAAATAGTTTTTGTTTTTCCTTATCCGAAAATAGCTTATTTAAAACTGTATCCGAAAATAGATAACGATGGAAGTACGGATGATGCTCGTCATTCTGAATACGCTTGATTACTTGCTCCTTGTTTCTGTTGTCAAAATCAGGCAACCAAAATCTGTTTGAGTCCCAGGTTTCAGTTGTGTCAATTATAAATAAGGTTTTGGGTAACTTATGGTTAAGAAGAGTTGTCAATGTGAAGTTGCTCTTGTCGCCAAAGGTTAAGCGATAAATCTCTTCGGTTTGTCCGAAAGTTTTATTCGAAAATAAAATAGTAATAATTACAAAAAACTGTTTCATTTTAGAGTAATTATAGTAGCAGCAAATGTTTGAGGCTTGGTGATGTGGCGAAATTTTATATTCTGTCCTGCCCAAACTACAGCTAAAGCATGATTTACAAACGATGCCCTTTCCGGCCGCCGCCATATTCGCCAATGCAATATTGTGTGATGTATATTACTCACTAATCAATGTATCATTGCGATAAATTTGTTGTTTCTTAATCTGCCAATTCTTTGAAAAGATCTTCCAAACGCTATCTCTTTTATTGTTCTTCCAGATGCTAATACTTCTTACAGTTTTGAATTCGTCATAATACTCGATTGTTGTTTTTATTTCGGCACCATTAACAGCGGTATTCGTCTCTGAAGTATTGTAATACGTTTTGAAGTATCTGTCCCAGACATCTATTGCAACGGGAATTAGAATAAATAGAATTACAAAAACAAAATACCAATTCTTTTTAAACCACAGTTTAAAAACAAAAGGTGTCAATAATGAAAATATAGCTGCTCCATACACTGTCACTTCAATCATTGTCGCCAATGTTACAAGTGGCTTTTGTTCACCCCCGGATGCACCAATATTAGAGATGTACATGAAGACTGGCGTCAACATAATCATTAGGACTGTCCACGCAGTAATAATCGTAATTGGATTAATTCTTCTTTTAAGTGCTTGCATTATAAATAGGTGTTAAACAGCATGGCACAGAATGCAATGCATTGTGCGTATGCTTTGTTTAATCTGTAAGTTCCTTGTCCATAATAAACGGTTTCTCATAGTCAAGAAAAATTAGTTTTCTATTAACTATCTTAATTTGTGTCGGTCGTAAAGGGCGAATAAAGTTAATATCCGAATAAGCCAATCCAAGTCTGTGTATATTTAACCTAAACAAAATTGACTTTCCAACTAAACTTTTTTTGGGAAAAACAGGATTGCAAGTTAAAAAAGGTCGAAATTTATCAAACCTCATACTGTCATAATTGTTTAATGCAAGCTTTATCTCTCCAAAGTCTTAGTTTTAAATACTTTTCCTGTGTCCATATAAAATACTAGCTAACCTAATGTTGTAGGCATGTGCTTCAATGTCTCACTAAAGTTGTTTTAAAATTTGTTCAGCTATCTCAGCGGTATCGTTAAAGAACTGCACGTCTTTTTGAATTTCTGAAAAATGTTTTCCGATAACTTCTCTTTTGTTTGTTCTGTCAGTAAGGTGGCCGTTTAGAATAATAGTTTTAATATTCTTCTTTTCTGCGGCGTCAAGTTGTGAAATGTCAATTTTTTTTAAACGTTCAATAAGTGCAGGTCTAAATTCTATTTTTTCATCTTCTTCTTCTATAAAAAGCCTATGGACCGCACCTTCAACTTCGTCATTGTCTGAAGATGTGAAAGCGATGTCAATCATTTCTTCCGTTGTTGGCTTTGGTGTGAGTAGCATTAAATTAAAATATCGTCCACTGTCCCTGTCAATCATATATTTTAACCAATGTTGTCCTGTGTTAAAGTCTAAATATTTTTCTGTCCACCCATGATTGGATGAGTCAAGTAGAGTAAGGCTTTTGAGAAAGTTCGAAGCATTTCCCATAAGCCCAAAAAACTTCTTATTTGTCATGATTAATCTAAGTGAACTGATAAATTAGTATCGCCTGCAACGTTCAAGGCTTGGTGAAGTGCGGATATTTACATTCCTGTCAACCCGAACCACAGCACATAGATAAGATATTTACTATTTTATTTTGCGCAGAGAATTATATTTTTAAATAACTCTCTAATTTCCCTTGCTCGTCAGCTTCAATCATCTTTTTTAATTCACTATTTATTTTGAGATTGTTTTTGGAGTCTTTTGCATACGTTATTATTGATCTTGTGGCATTTAATTTTATTTTATTTTGGTCGGTTGACTCTTTTTTATTTTCTAAAACATATTTTGTCATCGCAGCCATGTATAGGACTAAAAGGTCGTCATCCTTTTTTGCGAATTTTACAGCTTGTTCGTCCAACACAAAATGATAATCCGGCGTCCCTGTCATCCATTTGATTAGATATTGCGTGGATTTTAATCTGTCTATGTTTTTATTGTCAAATGGCGTTGAAAGCAAATAGTTCGAAGCTTTTAGAGCAGCACTGTTTGCCGATGAATCGTAGTCTTCTTTTACATCCAGCTTTATTGTTTCGAATGCAGGTAAGTTTTGAGCAAAGGAAAATTTGCATAATAATCCAAATAAGAGTCCTAGAATTAAAGTTTTCATTTTTGGGATTTTGTTTTTTGTTTTTGACGTTGGTGTGTTTGTGGTTATTGAAGAATTTGAAATTTGGATAGCCAGAAATTCATTGGTATCTCCAAATATTATGGATTGTTAGTCTTTGAAACCTGCATAGATTTTGAAAAGTAAACCGGTAGAGGTAATAAAGGGTTTAAAAATTCCACTATGTATTGCTAGCTAAAGTTTTTGAGATTTTGGACTTTCCAATGCTCCGCCATCTCACTCACATACAGCAGCGGGCAAGGATTGAAAATTGACAGAAATAAAAATGCAGAAAATTTTGATACCGGAAAAATAAATAGCGGATTTTTTGGATTAAAATGTAAGGTGTAAGGTGTAAGGTATCAGGTATCAGGTGTCAGGTATCAGGAGTAAGGTTTAAGGTGCAAGGTGTAAGAGGCGATGTAATATCTACAGTATACGAATGTGGTCCAAGCAATACTGTAAACCTGTTCTTATCACAGGAATAGGTTTACAGTATTTGAGCTAATAGCTAATAGCTGGATGAATTCAAACACCTGATACCTGACACCTGAAACCTGATACCCATAACTGCCAGCCCCTAATCATCATCTTCCTCTTCCTTAGCCACTTTCACAAAAGCCGATCTGCTTGGGCCGGGAACCTGTGCGTTCAAACCTTTTACTGTTTTCCAAAGAACCCTGGTAAATTCAAGATCGGGGATATTGTCTTCTTTGCTGAAGTCGAATTTTTCGCTTGCATGTGAAAGTGCGTTGGGCGACCGGTTCTTATCATTTAAATCAACATTTGCTGGCAGATGTGTAAAAGCAGTTGTGTTCGGCTGATTCGTAAAACAACGCCAAAGTGGTGTTGCTGCAGCATCATACTGTGTCATGGGAGGCATACCGAGGATCAGTTCCATCGTTCTTAAAATGCCGGTGGTAGAATACATGGTGTGGTCCACAAAGTTCCGTTTTACGTAAGGGCCAACCACGTAGGCCGGACTACGGTGTGCGTCAACATGGTCGGGGCCGTTCTGTGCATCGTCCTCCAAAATAAACACAACACTTTCTTTCCAAACAGGGCTTTTACTCAGGTGTTCAATAAACAGGCCCACTGCAAGATCATTGTCCGCCACATGTGCAAAGGGTGTTGGTCTGCCTATCCTGGCGCCCTCTGTATGGTCATTGCCAAAACGCATTGTACTTAGCTGAGGCAGTGCATTGGCTGCAACCAATGAATCAAAATCTTTTACCCACTGGTTGAAACGTACAGTGTCTCTTACTGAAAGATCCCAGCCAATATAGGGCGCAACATGCCCTTTCAGTACAGGTATGTTGGGTTTACCATCGTCGGCAAATTCGCCGTAAGTCCTAAAACTTACATTGTTCCTTTTGCAGTGGTCCCATATAAATCCGCCTTTGTTGTTGGCTATTTCCCTTTGGCCTTCGCCGGGATAGGTGCCGCCTCTTCCTCCATAGCTTGTTGGCCAGTTCTTTTCCAGGAAGTCCGTGGCATAACCGCCCATGCTCCAGTTGTGGCCGTCGGCACTTACTTCTGCGTCCACATAAAAATTGTCGAGTAAAACAAACTCGTCTACCAGTTTGTGCTGGTTAGGTGTTATCTCTTTACCAAACAATACAAGGCTGGTATCTCCATTGCCTTTTGCCACATCACCAAGTACCTGGTCGTATGTTCTGTTCTCTTTAATAATATAGAACACGTGTTTTATTGGAGAAGGTTTGCCCGCCTGCATCGGAATCGGATTGCCTTCTTCGCCCTGGGCAGTCATTTCTTTCTCTTTTGTGTATGGCGTGTTGGAATATACAAGCTGGGAGTATGTGCTTAGTTGTTTTTCATTTGGTCTGCCAATGATACTTAAAGAGCCTTTGAACAATCCCGCTATATATTGCACTACCTCGGGTTTTTGGTTATCACTTTGCTGATAACTTACGCTCTGTTTTTTTCCTACAGGATTGGGACCTTTCGGATTGGCCATCGACGTCAAGCCCTTACCGTTAGTAACATATATTTTTTGACCAATCACCTTCACATTGGTCGGATACCATCCAACAGGAATAAAACCTTCGGATTTGCTTTTCCCCGGGGTGCTTACATCAAAAACTGCCAGGCAGTTGTTATCGGCATTCGCAATATATAATTTGCGGTCATCTTCCGATAAGGCTACTCCGTTACTGGTAGATCCGCTGGGTGCGTTGGGATATAAAGCTGCATTCAAAGTTTCGATTACCCGTTTTGAAGCAACATCTATTATAGAAACTGAGTTGTCATTTGCATTGGCAACATACAGATAAGTGCCTTTGCGTGAAAGTGTCAGTTCATTTGGATTATCTCCCACAGCAATGGAATCAGTAAGCTGATTTGTTGCAGTATTAAAATACAGAACTTTATCTCCGCCCCACAGGCTGATGAATAAGGTCTTTTTATCATTGCTTAACAGGCAGGTATAGGCTTCAGCACCCAATGCCAGTTTATGAATCGTCTTTTTTGTCGAAAGATCAACTACATACAAACTGTTGTCTTCCTTTGTTACTATGAACATTTTTTTAGCGGCGTCATCTACGGCAAGGCCGGCCGGTGAGATCTTGTTCGGCCATTTTTTTCCAAGGATAATAGAATCTGCGAGAGATAATTTTCCGTTTAATACATTGTACCTCAGGATCCAGTTATCATTACCTCCTGATGCATAGAGGCTCTGTCCGTTAGCGCTGAATGACAGACCATACCATGATTTTGGAATGATCATGCTATCCACAACCATTTCCTTGCGCACGTCTACCAACTGGATCATTTGTGTGCTTTGGCCGTTGTTGGTTACAGCTATGTATTTTTTATCTCTTGAAACAACCATGTTCAGCGGAAGGTCTCCTAAAGTTATATTCTTACCGGCAGGAGTAAGGTGCCAACCATTGGGTAGTTGAACCCTGTTTTGTTCCAATGTTTCTAAAGACTGTGCGTTAAGGCCGAGAGCCGTAGCCAGGCAAACAAATAAAAAGCCGAGTCGCATATATGGATTTTTGCTAAAGGTAAAACCTTGGGTTATATGGTCATATTAAATGTTTGTGAGGAGGGGAAAGTCAAAATTTAAAAGCCAAAAGTCAAAATGACCGGAGCGAAGGGGTTGCGTGCGGATGGTTTCAAGCGAAGGGTTTCACGCAGAGGATGCAAAGGAGCGGCCGCGCAAAGAAAAACATCTCGCGCGAAGAAAAGCTAATAGCTGATAGCTGATAGCTGATTTCACGCAAAGGGCGCAAAGGAGCAGCGGCGCAAAGGAAAACTTTGGAGTGCGCACTTCTTTGAAAATCATCTTCAAATCACTAAAGACAGCGAAAGGAAAAACATCTCGTGCGAAGAAAAGCTAATAGCTGATCGCTGATAGCTGATTTCACGCAAAGGACGCAAAGGAGCAGCGGCGCAAAGGAAAACTTTGGAGTGTGTTCTTTTGCAAAATCATCTTCTAACCAAAAACACAGCCGAAAGGAAAAACTCCGGGCGCGACGAGAAAGCTGACTGCTGATAGCTGACAGCTGATTTCACGCAAAGGGCGCAAAGGAGCAGCGGCGCAAAGGAAAACTTTGGAGTGCGTTCTTTTGCAAAATCATCTTCTAACCAAAAACACAGCCGAAAGGAAAAACTCCGGGCGCGACGAAAAAGCTGACTGCTGATAGCTGACAGCTGATTTCACGCAAAGGGCGCAAAGGAGCAGCGGCGCAAAGGAAAACTTTGGAGTGTGTTCTTTTGCAAAATCATCTTCTAACCAAAAACACAGCCGAAAGGAAAAACTCCGGGCGCGACGAAAAAGCTGACTGCTGATAGCTGATAGCTGATTGCTGATTGCTGATAGCTATTCCAACGAACTCGTGCCGTACATTTTGAGCATTTGTTTTAAATCCTGTAACGTATTTATCTCATCGGGTGTTTTATCCTTCCGCCATCTGTTAATGCGCGGAAAACGCAGCGCCACACCGCTTTTGTGCCGATTGCTGGCTGCAATTCCTTCAAATGCTATCTCAAAGACAAGTTCTGGTTTTACCGTTCTTACCGGGCCGAACTTTTCCAGGGAATTTCTTTTTACAAAAGCATCTACCTGGGCAAATTCTTTGTCAGTTAACCCGGAATAGGCTTTGGTAAACGGAACCAGTCTTTCTTCATCCTTTACGGCGAATGTGTAGTCTGTATACAGGTTGCTTCTCCGGCCGTGACCCTTTTGCGCATATATCATAACGGCATCAATTGTGAAGGGATCAATCTTCCATTTCCACCAGTCGCCCACTTTACGGCCAACCTGGTAGGGAGACGATTTCCTTTTCAACATTAACCCTTCAGCGTAGTTGTCGCGTGACTGTTGTCGTATTTCAATTAATCCGGGCCAAGATTCATAAGTTATCACAGGCGACAATTGCAGGTTAACGTGGCTGGCTTTATGTATTATCTCTTCGAGTTTTATCCGGCGTTCGGCTAACGGCTTGGTGCGCCAGTCTTCATAATTATATTCCAACAAATCATAGGCAAAAAAAGCTATTGGCGCTTCCAATAACTGTTTTTTAGTAACATTCTTTCTTCCGATCCTTGTTTGAAGCAACGCAAAGGGAAGCGGGCTAACAGCAGTTGTCCCTTCAGCCGATGTTGTTACCTGGAATGGAATGATTTCACCATCAATCACCAGTCCGTCGGGTAATAATTCTTTCAGCAACTGGTATTCAGGAAACTTATCCGTCATCAGCTCCTCGCCACGGCTCCAGACGAACAATTCGTTGTTGCGTTTTATGATCTGGCCGCGTATGCCATCCCATTTCCATTCGGCCTGCCACTCTTCCGGTGAACCAAGTGTTTCCGGTTCGGCATCGAGGGCATAGGCAAGAAAGAACGGATATGGCTTTGAGAAATCTGCAGTCGTTGCATGTTCGCTTAACAGATCGCTGAAAGTAGTAGTAACAGGATCCCAGTTGCCGCTGATGCGATGCGCAATAACAGCTGCATCCAGCTCTACTGTCTTTGCCAGGGCATTAACGATCATCTTTTGAGAAACACCGATCCTGAAGCCTCCGGTAAGCAGCTTGTTGAATACAAAACGCTCGTCTTTATTCATCGTTAGCCAGCTATCTGTTATAAACTTCTTCCGGACATTCTCATCACTTTTATTTAAGGTAATAAACTGCTCTAGATAGTAGGAGAGGCTCCGGTCATCTGTTGACGTCAATTCCGTATCGGGCAACAGTAACGCAATTGTCTCTCCAAGATCACCAACTGTATGGTAACTTTCTTCAAACAGCCAGTAGGGCAGATGTGTGATCTCCACGCACCATTCCTGCAGTAGCGTTGAACTTACAATTCTTTTTGGTCTTCTGCCACTGAACAAAGCAATCACCCATACCTTGTCTTTGCTGTCGGCATGGGTAAAATAATCGATCAGTGCCCGCAGCTTGTCATTGGTCTTTGTGCTTGTGCCGAGAATGCTTACCAGTTCCGCAAAAGCGCTAAAACCTTTCTGGCTATTTGCTGTTGTTTGTGGTATGATTTCAGTGTCACTCATGTTGCCGAACCGGTATTGGTTTCTTCAATAATTTTTTCTTCTTCTTCATCCCCATATTCGGTCTTGACCTCAGCGCTCCAGATTCCGTTTTCATTCAGGTACCTGCTAAAGGCAGATTGAAATCCATGTGTTACATAAACTCTTTCAGCGCCTGTCGCCTTTACGGCGGACAATAGTCCGTCCCAGTCAGCATGGTCACTTAAAACAAATCCGGCATCTGCATTCCGTCGCCTTACATTTCCGCGAACCTGCATCCATCCACTGCAAATGCCTGTTTCATAAGGGAGGAAGCGCCGCATCCAGCTTGAGCCATCAGCCCCCGGAGGCGCTATGATAATGGATGCTTTGTAATCATTTTTATTTGATTCTGTGTTGACCCGCATCACCGGCGGTAGTTGAATACCTGTTGAGAGTATCGCCTGGTGCATATTGTAAACGGCCCCATGCAGGTAAACAGTTTCGTTAAAGGGAGCAACAGCCTGCAATAGACGTTGTGCCTTACCAAGACTATATGCAATCAATACGCTGTTCTTTTGTTCCTCTTTGTTCTTGCTGATCCATGCACGGATCTTTTGAAAAATACTTTCCTGGGGTTGCCACTGGTAGATAGGAAGGCCAAATGTTGATTCGGTGATGAATACATTGCATTTAACGGGTTCGAAAGCGCCGCTTATCCCATCGTTCTCTGTTTTGTAATCGCCGCTGAAAACCCATACTTCACCATTGTATTCCAGTTTTACCTGGGACGAGCCAATGATGTGTCCGGCAGGATAAAGTGTCACTTGCACGCCGTTCATTGTTATTGTCTCGCGCCATTCGATTGATTGATAATTATTGTCTCCTAAACGGGCTTGCAGGAGCGGCTTCGTGAAAGTATGACAGAGATAGTATTTGTGACCCCATTTGGCGTGATCGCTGTGGGCATGTGTGATGACTGCTTTGTCTACAGGTTTCCACGGATCGATGTAAAAATCGCCCTGCCGGCAATAGAGCCCTTTCTCTGTAAATTCTATCAAAGGCATATGGTGAATATACAAAAGGCTTGCCGAACGAGAGGGCACGCAAAAGGGTTTCACGCGGAGGGTTTCACGCAAAGTGCGCAAAGGGGCGGCGGCGCAAAGAAAAACCGCCGGTGTGAAGAAAAAGCTGATAGCTGATGGCTCACAGCTTATTTC
>NZ_JAULBC010000007.1:142714-501732 GCF_041060425.1 Danxiaibacter flavus | reverse complement strand
ACGCAAAGGGCGCAAAGGAGCGGCGGCGCAAAGAAAAACTTTGGAGTACGTACGCCATTAGCCAAATCATCATCTTCTTTCCCGTAAACACAGCCAAACGGAAAAACTCCCGGCGCGAAGAAAAAGCTGATAGCTCAAAGCTGACAGCTGACAGCCGATTTCACGCAAAGGGCGCAAAGGAGCGGCGGCGCAAAGAAAAACTTTGGAGTACGTACGCCATTAGCCAAATCATCATCTTCTTTCCCGTAAACACAGCCAAACCGAAAAAATCCCGGCGCGAAGAAAAAGCTGATAGCTCAAAGCTGACAGCTGACAGCCGATTTCACGCAAAGGGCGCAAAGGGGCGGCGGCGCAAAGAAAAACTTTCGAGTGCGTACTCCATCGCAAAATCATCCTTATAGCAATAAATACGGCGAAAAGGAAAAACATCCGGTGTCGAGAAAAAGCTGATACCTGACAGCTGATACCTGACTGCTAATAGGAGCGGCGCAAAGGAAAACTATGGAGTGCGTATTCTTTTGAAAAATCATTTTCAAGTCGATAAATACAGCGAAAGAAAAAACTTCTGGCGCGACGAAAAAGCTGAAAGCTGAAAGCTGATAGCTGATAGCTGATAGCTGATAGCTCACAGCTAATTAACTGCTTTCACCATTCCATCCTGTTTCTTCACAAAATAGATTTTCTTGTTTTCGATGTAGTCGGGGGCGTAAGATTCTTTGGTGAGCCGGACTGGTTCGAAATAGAAATCAGTTGAAATTTTGAATGACGGATCGGAAATGTTGTTGAGAATATTTGTGCGGTACTTGACCAGTAATTTGGAGAAATGATACATGCTCTCAAAGCCTTTGAAGTACATATCTGTTGGTCTGCCAAAATGATCACGCCTGTACACTGCGGTCATGTACTGACCAATATTGTCCGTTCTTGAATAGTTGTAGGGTGTTGTGAACACAAACTCTACCCCGTTACAATCCGGATTGTTGAAACTGTCGTTTGATTCCCATGTGGGCATACCTAAAACCGTTGTCCGGTATGATTTAGCTGCGCTTATTGTACGTACAATATTGAGTCCGAACACATCATCAAGTGAGCCGCATATTACAAGGTTTTGTTTGGTGCTATCCATACTGTATAACAGTGCAGCCGGGTCAAAAGTATCGGACAGGTTAATTGTTTTGTATACCAGGCCCTTGTTTTTATTGAGGTTGTCGAACTGGGATTTAATTCTTGTTTCAAACCCTCCATTCCTGGTTACATAAATGATCTTATATCTTGAATAATTTCTGCGTGCATAATCATAGATGGCGTTAATGTGTGTGCTGATGGTGGAGTTAAGCATCACGAAGAATGGATTACCGGTAAGGTTCGCGTCATTGGGATAGGTGGCCGAAAGCACCGGGATGTTCTCTGCAAATGAGAAATCTGAGACGGCTTTTTGTTCGGAAGCATTGTTGAATGCTGCGATTATCAGCGTGCTGCTATCGGCTTTTATCTCAGCGAGAATTGAATTTATGCCTTTACCAACTTTCTTGGTGTCGTAAATAGCGACATCAATAGGCGTATTTTCTTTCTTTAAAGAATCGATCGCGGTCATAATACCGTGATAGAAATCCAATCCCGGTAAGATATATTTAGGAATGCTGTTTCCCTGCAGTTTATAAGCAGAGCCACTGAATGCAGAATCAAGATATAACGGAGCCAGTATTGCTACTTTAACCTTGCCACGGTGTATTTCATGCTGCGCGTTGACATTTGACAAGCCAAAAGACAATGCGAAGAAGAAAATAAATGTTTTCAGGGTTATTTTATTCATAGCCATCAATTGAGCAAATAATATACCTTTTTGCGGGAAGGTATTCATTAACCTTGTAAAAATGCATAAAGGTTGAAAAATATTGTGGTGGCGGGAAAATTTTAACAGGGAGGAGGGAGAGCTTAAAGCCTAAAGCGCAAAGCCTAAAACCGATTTTAGCGAAGGATGACATTGAGCCTAAAGCTTAAAAGCATTTGGGGCAGGATTTGAGTCAAGGAAGGGTATATGTCCTACGGACAAAGAAGCGATCACTCCGTTTGTTTCTATTGAGATTAATGCGCTACGGGCAAAGGAAGATGGGTGTGGGCTTAAAGCCTAAAGCCTAAAGCCTAAAGCTTAAAGCCTAGAACTGATTAAAGCGAAGGTGGACATTGAGTCCTAAGATTTAAAGCATTTTGAGAGAGCGTAGGCAAGTTAAGGTATATGTCCTACGGATAAAGAAGCAATCACTCCGTTTGTTTCTATTGAGATTAATGCGCTACGGGCAAAGGAAGATGGGTGTGGGCTTAAAGCCTAAAGCCTAAAGCTTAAAGCCTAGAACTGATTAAAGCGAAGGTGGACATTGAGTCCTAAGATTTAAAGCATTTTGAGAGAGCGTAGGCAAGTCAAGGTATATGTCCTACGGACAAAGAAGCGATCACTCCGTTTGTTTCTATTGAGATTAATGCGCTACGGGCAAAGGAAGATGGGTGTGAGCTTAAAGCCTAAAGCGCAAAGCCTAGAACTGATTAGAGCGAAGGTTGACATTGAGCCTAAAGATTTAAGGCATTTTGAGAGAGCGTAGACAGGTCAAGGTATATGTCCTACGGACAAAGAAACAAACGGGGTTGTACGGTTCTATTGAGATTAATGCCCTACGGGCAAAGGAAGATGGGTGTGGGCTTAAAGCAGAAAGCTTTAACTCTAAAACTACTTTATGCCCAAAGCCTAATACAATCTTCGGTGAATGCACAATTGAGTAATCAATCTCACGTCCAAGCCCTGAAAGGGCGCTAGCATTAGGGCAGGGCAACGCCCTGTCAAAAACAATAAATAGTGGTCAAAGCCCTGTAAGGGCGGAAGCAAATGAAAATATACCGGCCAATCTCATCGATTTAATGTGGCGTTATAAATAAAAAAAAGTCCTACACTTCAAAATGCAGGACTCTTAAAAAAAATGCGCCAACACAATCTATTCCAACCTCACACCAGTTCTAAGCTTTAGGCTTTACGCTTTAAGCTTGCTACTCCCATTCAATCGTAGCCGGTGGCTTGCTGCTTATATCGTAAACAACGCGGTTAATGCCACGTACGTTGTTGATGATCTCATTAGAAACATGTGCGAGGTATTCGTAGGGGAGATGTGCCCAATCGGCTGTCATACCATCTACTGATGTTACTGCTCTTAACGCAACAGTGTATTCGTATGTTCTTTCATCGCCCATTACACCAACGCTTTTTACAGGGAGCAATATCGCGCCTGCCTGCCAAACTTTGGTATAAAGTTCATGCTCTTTTAAACTTTTGGTGTAGATAGCATCCGCTTCCTGCAACAACTTCACTTTTTCTTCTGTGATCTCGCCGAGGATACGAATGGCCAATCCCGGACCCGGGAACGGATGACGGAAGATCAAATCTTCAGGAATGCCCAGTTCAAGACCTACTTTTCTTACTTCATCCTTAAACAGGAAACGTAATGGTTCCACCAGGGAAAGATGCATCGTGTCCGGCAAGCCACCTACGTTATGATGAGATTTAATTGTTACAGAAGGTCCGTGAACACTAACGCTTTCAATCACGTCAGGGTAAATGGTGCCCTGTCCTAAAAATTTAACACCCTCTACTTTTTTTGCTTCATCCTGGAAAACATCAATAAATAGTTTTCCAATCACTTTGCGTTTAGCTTCAGGATCTGTTTTGCCGGCCAGCTCCTTGTAAAACATTTGTTTGGCATCAATGCCGGTAATGTTCAGGCCTAATTTTTTATAGGTAGCGAGTACTGATTCAAATTCATCTTTGCGTAATACGCCATTGTCAACAAAAATGCCATGTAGTCTGTCGCCAATCGCCTTGCTGATAAGGGTTGCGGCAACAGTGCTGTCCACACCTCCACTCAGCGCCATTATCACATGTGCATCGCCGATCTGCTGCTTCAGCTGTTCAACCGTTTCGTGAACAAAGGATGCTGGTGTCCAATCCTGTTTACATCCGCAGATATTTGTCAGGAAGTTATGGATGATCTTTTTACCTTCTGTTGAATGATATACTTCCGGGTGGAACTGCAAGCCATATAACGGTTTAGCTTCTGTTCCGTTTTTCTTGAAGGCAGCAACAGGAATGCTGTCAGTGGTTGCCAGCAGTTCAAACCCTTCAGGAAGCTGTGTAATGGAATCACTATGGCTCATCCAAACCTGTGAATGATCTGATACATTTTGTAACAAAACATCCTCTTGTTTCTTTAATAATTTTGCGCGGCCATACTCTCTCTTGTTGGATTTATCCACTCTTCCGCCAAAAACTTTTGCCGTGAGCTGTGCGCCGTAGCAAACACCTAAAACCGGCAGTTGCTGAATAAAAGATGCAACATCAACTAAAGGTGCATTTTCTTCATTAACGCTAAAAGGCGATCCACTTAAAATGATGCCTTTCAGGGTACTGTCTACTGTAAATTTCTTGTGATATGGAATAATTTCGCAATACACATTGGCCTCTCTAACGGCTCTGGCTATTAATTGGGTGTACTGGCTTCCAAAATCGAGTATGAGTATCTTTTCCGTCATGGCTGCGAAGGTAATTTAAAGTTGGTTAGTTTGGTACAGGTGACTGTTTTTACTCATGTATTGATGCGGCCGTTTGTCAAAATAGGAGAGGTAAAAACATATTTTTTGTATCTTTTCGAATAATTAAAACAATTGAAGATGAGAAAGTTATTACCACTGCTGCTCTGTTTTGGCCTGTTTGCGGCCTCATGCGATTTTATTAACCGGCGGGAGGTTTCGGGTAATGGAAAGCAAAAGGAAGAGACGAGAAATGTTTCGAATACCGATAAGATAAAACTGGAGGGTTCTATTGACCTTGACCTTGTTCCCGGAACTACGCCTTCTGTAAAGGTAATTGCAGATGAAAACCTGCTTCAGTATATCAGGACAGAAAGGGATGGCGATTACCTTTTAATTAAGGTTGATGATGAATACAAATTACGTTCATCCAATCCCATCAAAGTCGAAGTGACTACTGATAAACTTCACAAGCTGGAAATTGCCGGAAGCGGTGATGTAAAGGGGAAAGGCAAATTTTCAGGCGCGGATAAGCTGGACGTAAGTATGGCCGGAAATAGTAATGTTGATCTTGAGATAAATACTCCGTCGGTTGATATTGATGTGGCCGGTAGCGGAAACGTAAACATGAAAGGCGAGACAAAAGACCTGAAAATTGATATTGCAGGCTCCGGCAATTTTAAAGGATTCGACCTGATGGCCGAGAGCGCAAAAATTAGTGTTGCCGGCAGTGGCGACGTTGAAGTTTATGCCGACACGAGCCTGGATGTGAGCATTATGGGCAGCGGTGATGTAAGTTATAAGGGGAAAGCTACAATTAAATCCAGCATTGCCGGAAGTGGCTCGGTGAAGAAGGTGGATTAGCTATTAGCTATTAGCTGTCAGCTATCAGCTTTTAGCTATTGGGTGTCAGGTATCAGGTTTCAGGTGTCAGGTATCAGCTTGGCTGTTCACGATCGAATACCAAAATTGTAGCTAAAAGTCTTATGTATTTTAATAAAAAAAAACAGGCAGATTCATGAATTTGAATCTGCCTGTTTTCATTCGGTAACCATTCTTGCCTCTTACTGTCTTACGGTCCTACATGTCTTTTTTAGCTATCAGCTTTTAGCTCAGCTGTTTAAAAATTGAACATCAAAACCTATAGGCGGTCTTTGATACGATATACAAATAAAAAACAGGCAGGTTAGTTAATCGTAAATCTGCCTGTTTTCATCCGCTAGCCTTTCTTACCTCTTACTGTCTTACGCGTCTTACGATCTTACTGTCTTCTTAATCTTTCCATCTCCATTCGCCCGCAATGCTCAATGGTTCTTTCAGATTATTTTTCAGCAGGAAGGCTTTTGTCTCTTCGTCGGTTAATCGCTTTGCAGGAATTTCTTTTGCATCAGCTAAACCATAAACCAGCATTGCACTGAAGCGTACGGTGTTTTTCATGCCTTGCTCATCCACCATTTTAAAGTCATCACAATCTGCATGATAGCAGCCGCCGGAGTTGTTAGGAAGATTACCACCCGCTCCGCCGCCGGTGGGGACGCCTTCCAGCATGAAGGGCTGGTGATCGCTGTGCAATCCGCCGCCACTTCTGAAGGTGTTGGTAAATGAAGTATCAATATTATGCGCGATGTTTCCGATTGATTTGAACAATGGCTCAGTTTCATCAGCGCTGGAGCTATAACCTTTTGGATCGTTTGTCATGTCATAATTAAGCATATAGCGGATGTTGCTGATAGATCCATCCTTCATTGCAGCATTCACATACGCTTTTGAACCGAGCAGCCCTTCTTCTTCACCCATAAACATTACGAACTCGATTGTTCTTTCAGGGCGCAGATGTAGTGCCTGGAAAGTTCTTGCCATGTCCAATACAGAAAAAGATCCAATGCCATTATCAATAGCACCTGTTGCGAGATCCCAGCTATCAAGGTGTCCTCCGATAACGATCTTTTCATTTGGCAAAGTTTTTCCCGGCAATGTTGCAATTACATTGCGGGCTTTGATCATGCCGGAGAAATTGGTCATCTTTATGCGTGTAAACTGCGGTCCTTTGGCAAGTGATTCTTTCAGTTTCATACCATCTTCGTTGCCAATACATACCGCAGGAATAGGAATTAACTTTCCAGTTACAGAAGCTGTTCCTGTCAGCAATACGCCGTTTTTCACGGTGTTAATTACAATGATTCCTTTGGCACCGTATTTAATAGCAATAGCTGTTTTTTCAGAACGGTGCAGACTTTTTGTTCCAGGAGCAGAGCCGGGTAGTACACCCAGGTAAACCAACGCGATCTTACCTTTTACAGCTTCTGGTTTTGCAGCGTAATCGGCTTCAAGACCGTTGCCCATATCCACCAGTTCTCCGCTCACATCTGCTTTAACAGGCGCATGCGCCAGCGAAACAGATTTAACAGGTTGCAAACTTTGCAGCGATGAACCGATGCCAACCTGCAATGTGCCACGGCTCCAGCTTTCTACTTCAAATGGCTGATAGCGTACGTCTGTGAAGCCGTATGATTTAAGCAGATTGAATGCGTAATCTTCAGCCTTTTTTCCGTTGGGAGATCCTGTAAGTCTGTGACCAATGGTAGAAGTCGCATCCCTTAAAGTGGAATAAGCTTTGGAGTTTGTTTGAACCTCTGTATTGATTTGCTTAAAAACTTCAGGCCAGTCTGATTTCTCCTGGGCCGATACAAAAGATGTTGCGCATGCAAAACATGCTAAAGCAGTCAGTGATTTTCTCATGGTATAAATGTGCGAATTAGTGAATGTGCAATATAAATGTGCAAATGTGTAAATGTGCAAATGTGCGAATGAAGGCATGTGCAAATGAAACTAAATGTACCCGCCCTCATTTTCAATTTTCACTTTTCAATTGTCAATTAATTAAAAATCGAATTTAATCCCCTGCGCTAATGGCAATTTAGTGCTCCAGTTGATGGTGTTGGTTTGCCTGCGCATGTAGGCTTTCCATGCATCAGAGCCGCTTTCGCGACCGCCGCCGGTTTCTTTTTCACCACCAAATGCGCCACCTATTTCAGCGCCGCTGGTTCCGATGTTCACGTTGGCTATGCCGCAATCACTTCCCGCATGCGACAGAAATTCTTCAGCTTCCCGCATGTTAACGGTCATGATGGCGGATGATAATCCTTGCGGAACATTGTTCTGCTGTGCGATAGCATCAGAGATGGTATTGTATTTCATCAGGTACAAAATCGGTGCGAAAGTTTCGTGTTGAACTATCTGCATATCGTTTGTAACCTCAGCAATACAGGGCTTTACATAACAACCGCTTTCGTAAGCGTCGCCGTTCAATACACCGCCTTCTACGGCAAACCTGCCGCCTTGTTGCTTACACTGGTCGATGGAATATAAATAAAGCTTTACGGCATCTTTATCAATTAACGGACCGACATGATTGTGTTCATCCAACGGATTGCCGATACGTAATTGCGCGTATGCTTTTACCAGTTTCTCTTTGAATGAGTCGTAAACAGATTCGTGTATAATTAATCTTCTTGTGGAAGTGCAGCGCTGACCTGCAGTCCCCACGGCGCCAAACACACAGCCAATCAGCGACATATCGAGATCTGCATGCTGAGAAATGATAATTGCATTGTTGCCGCCCAATTCAAGAATAGATTTACCTAAACGGGCTGCAACGGCAGAGGCTATTGCTTTCCCCATTCTTGTAGAACCGGTGGCAGAGATCAATGGAACGTTCGTATCCTTTGACATCCATTCACCCACATCTCTTCCTCCCTGTATCAGGGAACAAACGCCTTCCGGTATATCGTTCTTTTTAAATACTTCTGCCACTATCTGCTGACAAGCAATACCGCAAAGAGGTGTTTTTTCACTGGGCTTCCAAATACAGACATTTCCGCAGATCCATGCCAGCATACTGTTCCAGCTCCATACCGCAACAGGAAAATTAAATGCTGAAATAATGCCTACAATACCTAATGGATGCCATTGCTCATACATGCGGTGGCCCGGCCGCTCACTGTGCATTGTTAAGCCGTATAACTGGCGTGAAAGTCCTACAGCGAAATCGCAGATATCAATCATTTCCTGTACCTCTCCATAACCCTCCTGCAGGCTTTTGCCCATTTCATAGCTCACCAGTTTTCCGAGATCTTCTTTTTTTTCACGAAGCGCTTCACCAATCTGGCGAACAATCTCGCCGCGACGCGGAGCTGGCACCTGGCGCCAAACGGCAAATGCTTCCTGTGCCTTGAGCACAATCTGCTGATAAGCAGCTCTGTCAGTAGATTGAACTGAGGCGATCAGTTTGCCGTCAACAGGAGAGAAGGAATCAATTACCTCGCCACTGCTTTCCAGCCACTCGTTACCTGTAGATGAGCCGCTATTGTGTTCCTGTATATTTAACCGGGATAGTATTTCTTTCATACGGAAATATTGAATTTGCAAGATAGGAAAGTCGGGGCAAATCAATGTACGATGTTAGATGTACGGTGTAAGATGTGATGCAATGTACGATGTTAGATGTACGGTGTACGATGTGATGCAATGTACAATGTTAGATGTACGGTGTACGATGTAGAGAAGATGCATGATTTAGTGGAAATTCAACTGCTCTGTGTAGCTGTATTTCAGCCAGCCCGGTTGAGTTGCCGGTACTATTGGTTTGGTGGCCGCAACCGAACATTTCAAATCTCAAATTTCAAATTCCCTAGTTCTTCTTCGCCTTATTCTTCAGCGACCGCTGCTCGAGCTTTATTTCGTTATTATTGCCCTGATCATCTTTGATAGGATCGGGGAGCGGAGCTTCGCCGTCTTTCAATTGCTGGTTAAAAACCTTACTTACATGAACCCATTTGCCGTTGGTCCATTTAAAGCCTTCATAATCGCCGTCCGGGATGAGGGTAAATTTTTTGCTCAGGTCATTCTGCTCACTGATCAGGTGATCAAAAATGATCATATCTAACTCCTCGTCATATACCATCCTGGCACGACCATCCTTCTTAAACTCAAGACAGAAGCGATATGCAGGCTGCGCCGGTTTTAAACTATCTTCTTTGTAATCGAAAAATTTGCCGCCGAATAATGGATTGCCTGCATCATCAAATTGTAATACGTCCAGCCATTTTTTTGTACTGCGGATGTTGTTATCGTCGTAACCGAAAAGTGTATAGAATTTTTTGTTGCCAGCAGTTTTGGTCACCATGCCGTAGTAAATGGCGCCGATCCAGTTGCGCGGCGTTCTCACTGAATCTGTTGGATTGGCCGTAAACTCAGACATGTCAATTAATGGAAACAGTTTCAGGCTTCCATCTGCCGTTTTCATCTGTATGGCACCACGCTGGCGGAAATGATCTTCATCTTTCTGGTATTGCCAGCTAAAGATCCTGAATGAGCTGTCCTGAGGATATAGTTTTGAAATAGTTATAACGGAATCAAAAGGGAAATTGAACGAGTTGGGCACGCGCAATGCTCGCACAAATGCACGGGTAAAAGCGCTGTCGGCCTGAAAGCGATTGGTAGCGTCTATATCAAAGATCATTTTCTTCGACAGCGTTTTCAAAGTATCTTCTTCAACTTTCAGGTGCTGAAAATTTTCATTAGACAATCTTTGAGCAAGCAGTCCATTTAAAGAAACCAGGCAGAACAGAAGAATAATGATTTTTTGCATATTGCTTACCTTAAACAGTGCAATGTTAGCAAACCAACGCCCAAAATTGGTGCTACAAGCAAATTTTATGTTTTTATTTGTTAGAAGCACAAAGGCATAACCGTGGGCGACTTTATGTTGATAGTCAACGGCTTGTTGCCGGTAAATTAATTGCTAACCGTCTCTGCAAACTGCTGCAGACTTTCATAGCGTTCGTCTATCAATGGATGTGGAAACGGCGTTTCGGGATCGGTTGTAGATAAAAACACAGTGGTAACTATACCGGCACTTTTACCAAACTGCATATCTGACAATTTGTTGCCAACCATTATGCTTTTTTTGAAATCGATAGAGGGAAAATCCGTTTTAGCCTGGAAAGCCATACCAGGATTGGGCTTACGGTTGGGGCTTTCATCGGACAAGTCTTTACAGAAATATATTTTATCGATTCTACCGCCGGCATGCTCAATCTGGCTCAACATAAACTGGTGGATCTCATCCAGATCTTCCTGTGACATTAACCCTCTGCCAACACCTTTTTGGTTGGTGACGATCACTATTGTGCCGAACTGCTCATTAAAAGCTTTTAATGATTCCAGCACGCCATCCATAAAAAAGAACTCACTCACATTTCTTATATAGTCGCCAACTTTGTCTCTGTTAATAACACCGTCCCTGTCAAGAAATAAAGTCCAGGTCTTGTCCACAATATGTTTTGCCATAAAAAAATTGCTGCTTTGTTAATACTTTAGAATACGTGGTTAACTAAAAACTTTTTCTTCCACCAACTGGCAAATAATGTGACCAATTAAAATATGGCTTTCCTGTATCCTGGGAGTATCTGTAGCTGGTACATTGAACAGATAGTCGCTTAGTTCCTTCATTGCGCCGCCTGTGAGGCCTGTAAAGCCAATGGTGATTACCTTTTTCTCACGCGCAACTTCAAAAGCTTTAACAATATTGGGAGAATTGCCAGACGTACTCAGGCCAATCAATACATCGCCTTCAACAGCAGTGCCTTCAACCAGTCGTGCATAAATTACATCATAGCTATAGTCATTTGCAACGGCAGTAAGGTAAGACGTGTTGCAATGCAATGCCTCAGCGGGAAGAGCGGCCCTGTTCTTATAAAAACGTCCGGAAAACTCTGCTGCCAGGTGTTGCGCGTCTGCAGCGCTGCCGCCATTACCGCAGAACAGTACTTTCTTTCCGTTTTTAAAGGCCGAGGTTATTTTATTTACAACATCCTCAATGGTCCGGATCATTTGCTCATCTTTCACAATCTGCTGCTTCACTTCAATTGACGCGTTGATAATGCTCTTGATTAAATCGCTCATATTAGAAAAAAATTTAGAGAACGGCAAAGATAGCTATAATGTACGATGTTAGATGTACGATGTGGGGGAGATGTACGATGTTAGGTGTACGATGTCGGATGTGAGGCGGCCGGATGTTTTTGGTACGGAATAAGATTTTTAAGTACGAATTACGAGGTACGAAGTAAGGATATGTACGATGTTAGATGTACGATGTAGGATGTGGGGCGACCAGATGTTTTTAGTACGAAATGTGATATTTAAGTACGAATTACGAGGTACGAAGTACGGGCGCCGCAAGCGGATAGATAATTTTGAATTTTAAGGCGGACAGGGCCGTGAAAATTGATTTGAAACCCGTCCGATCCGGCACGGGCGGGCACGAAGACACCAAGGACACTAAGGGGCACAAAGAATTTGGATAATTAAAGGAGGCGCTAATGCGCTAAAGATCACCAAGCCTTAACTTTTTGCAGAGCTTTTAAATTTGCGGTCTACTATGCATTAGTTTGAGCCTGAAACCTGGTAGTTACCTACATTTTCAATTTTCAACTTTCAATTTTCAATTCACACACCTGAAACCTGAAACCTGACGCCTAATACCTTGCCCTCATTTTCAATTGTCAACTTTCAATTTTCAATTCATCGAAGATTGCGGCTGTCAACACACTCCAACTGTACTTCTTTTTTTCTTCTCGGAGGCCGGGTAGGAAGTGGGCGGGGCCGAGCTGGTAGAGGTGCAGAATTTTTTCGGCGATGTCCTGTGCGTTGGGTTCGGCGATGAGACCGG
Organism: Danxiaibacter flavus; assembly: GCF_041060425.1. Taxonomy (NCBI): domain Bacteria; kingdom Pseudomonadati; phylum Bacteroidota; class Chitinophagia; order Chitinophagales; family Chitinophagaceae; genus Danxiaibacter; species Danxiaibacter flavus. Next base: position 489,428 of record NZ_JAULBC010000007.1, on the reverse strand, counting down.
CTTTTCCATCGGGGACAAACGACGCCAAGCCACCTACGTTAGTAACCATCATTGGTTTCTCGAAATGATAGGCGAGGGGCGTAACGCCACTTTGTGTTGCATTCTTGTAGGGCTGAATAACAAAATCCGCTGCACTTAAATAATATCTTACTTCACTGTCTGTAATGAAGTCCGTTTTCAGGATCAGTCTGTCCCGGATCTGCAGTTGTTGAATTAGTTGATCGTAAGCTGCTTTGTCCTCATAAAATTCACCGGCGATTAATAATTTGATGCCGGCAGCTTTTATTTCTTCATTTGCCATTGCTTGCAACAGCAGGTCCAGTCCTTTGTATTTTCTGATAAAACCAAAGAAAAGGATGATCTTATCATTGAGTGGTAATCCCAGGTGTTTTCTTGCCTCTTCCTGGGGTACCTGTTCACCAAAATTATCGTACAGCGGATGAAGTACAAGCCTCGCAGGTTTTGATGTAAACAGTTTCAAATCGTTCAGCACTTTTTCACTTAAAGTGATAAATGCATCAACGGGCTTTACAAAGTATTTTGTAAACGGTTTGTCACCCGGACGTTTTTCGTGCGGAATTACATTATCCGCAATACAAACGATTCTTGTATGCCTGTTCTTTTTGATGATGCGAAGAATGGTTCCAAGACAAGGTCCCATAAAGGGTAGCCAATAACGAACCACAACAACATCGGGACGCAATTTTTTTATTTCGTTTCCAACTTTGATCCAGTTAAATGGATTGATGGAATTGATGGCAACTTTAATATTCAGATCTGTTGGCGCAGGCTCTGTTGAATACTGCGATGATCCGGGAAAAAGAAATGAAGGGTATTGCAGCGAAAAAGTGTAGATAGTAGTGTCACAACCCTCCGTCTGAAATTGCCTTGCAAGCCTTTCATTAAAAGTGGCAATGCCACCGCCACGCAGCGGGTGTGCGGAACCTATGATCACTACTTTCTGCATGCCTTATTATTCTGCTGAAGTTTTATTAATGCCCAGCTTCTTTTCGATCAGGTAAAAATTACGGCCGGGTGAGTTGCGCGAAATTAATTCGCCAATAAAGCCAGCCAGGAACAACTGTGAGCCAATGATCATTATTGTTAAGGCGATGTAGAATGGCGGCCTGTTACTCAAACCGGTCTCGGGATACATTAACCTTGTTATTACCAGGTAAATGCTCATGATAAAACCCAGAAAGAAACAGATGCTTCCCCAAAAGCCAAAAATATGCATGGGTCTTTTGCCATACTTGCCTACAAACATGATGGATGTAAGATCAAGAAAGCCATTTACAAAACGTTCCCAGCCAAACTTGGTGGTTCCGTATTTGCGTGCCCTGTGTTCAACAACTTTTTCGCCTATCTTTCTAAATCCGGCCCACTTAGCCAGCACCGGAATGTAGCGGTGCATTTCTCCGTACACTTCAATGCTTTTGATCACTTTGTTTTTATAAGCTTTCAAACCGCAGTTGAAGTCGTGCAGGTAAATACCAGACGCCTTGCGCGTTGCCCAGTTAAAAAATTTAGAAGGTATATTCTTGGTAAGCGTGTTATCAAAACGCTTTTTCTTCCACCCACTGATCATATCATACCCATCAACCATAATAAGGTCATATAGTGAAGGAATTTCATCAGGAGAATCCTGCATATCAGCATCCATAGTAATAACTACATCACCCAGCGCGGCTTTAAAGCCTTCGTTCAGCGCCGCTGATTTACCGTAATTGCGTTGGAACTTAATGCCTTTGATACAAGGATTTTTAGAAGATAGCTCTTCTATAACCGCCCAGCTATTGTCAACGCTTCCGTCATCCACCATAATAATCTCGTAGGAATAATTATGAGCAGTAACAACACGCACAATCCAATCGGCCAGTTCCGGTAAAGATTCGTCTTCGTTATATAGTGGAATTACAAGCGATAAATTCATTGTAAAAATTACATGGGTTGTTGTACAGAAAATGGATCTTGTGGTTTCTTTTTAGCAACGGCAGCACCAATTGCCGATCCGATCGCGCCGATAATGGCAAAGAACAACACCAGTCCTCCAATAACAAATGGTACAAAATATTTTCTTCCTATCTCAAGGCCTTTTTCTATCTGTTCGTCGCTCATCTGATTTTTGCTTTCCATTTCTTTTCTTGCCTGCTCCAGGGCCTGGTCAATCATATCAGGAAAAATAAATTTCAGTGCGAGAAAAGTATAAACACTTAGTAAAGCAATAACAACAGCCGTTGTTTTAAAACCATGTGCAAAAATGTTTCCAAACGTAACGTAACCGTCCATTTGATTGGCATAGTTGATACAGGCCCAGATAATGCCAACACACAATATTGCATATTGCACAGAGCCCAGCACTTTATTTTGCATGTTGCCGGTAAAATAAATTACCAGTCCAAACACAATTAAAATCAGTGTGATAATAATGCCCTTAACAACCGGAGTGGTTACTTTTTTTTCCATAAGAGTTTATTTATTGATAAAGATATTCCCTTTATTTATAATTCCTACGACTTCACCTTTCAAAGACTTATCGAAGAAAGGCGAGTTGGAAGATTTACTCTTATTGGTCTCTTTAGCTAAAGTTGTTGTGCCCGATGCTTTAAACAAAGTAAGTTCAGCCTGGCTACCTTCTTCAATTGATGCAGCAGAAAGATGAAAGATGCTTCGTGCATTTGAAGAAAAGAGTGCAGCAATTTTATTCGCAGACAGATCAGGCAATACCGACTGCACAACCGCGTAAGCAGTCTGCAGACCTAACATGCCAGCTTTTGCGTATTCAAATTCACAGACCTTATTGTCCCAATCCTGCGGCAAATGATGTGAAGCAATGCAATCAACCAAACCGCTGCGAACACCTTCTTTCAAAGCTTCTACATCCTCTTTGTTCCGGATAGGAGGCGTTACTTTAAGATTGGTATCGTAAGAGGCAAGATCCTCATCATTAAAATACAAATGGTAAGGTGTTACGGAGCAAGTAACCTGAATACCTGCTTCTTTTGCTTCGCGGATATATTCGAGAGACTTTGCAGTAGATACTCCTGTAAAGTGAATGCTTGAGTTTGCGTATTGCGCCAGCTTAAGATCACGTTCTATAATGATTTCTTCGGCCATTGCAGGAATGCCCGGAAGACCAAGTCTTGTAGATACAACACCCTCGTTGATCAATCCGTACTGGCCGATGCTTTTATCCATAGGAACCTGCACAACCACGCCATTAAATGCTTTTACGTATTGAAGCGCTTTTACAAGTAGTCCCGCAGATTGTACCGGATTAGTACCATCGCTGAATGCTGCAGCCCCGCTCGCCTGCATATCATACATTTCAGCCAACTCTTTTCCTTCACCATTTTTGGTGATGGAACCCAATGGCTGAATATAAACAGGCAGGGAAGAAGATTTTTGAACGATGTATTCAACCTGTGTCTTATTCTGAACAACGGGATTTGTATTAGGCAACACAAACACCCTTGTAAAGCCACCGGCAGCGGCAGTGTTGGCACCCGATTCCAGTGTTTCCTTAAATTCATAGCCTGGGTCTGCAAAATGAGCAAATATGTCCACCCAGCCAGGTGAGACCGTTGTGTTTTGCCCATCTACAACCTGGTCGGCACTATCATCAATATTGTCAGCGATCTTCTGAATAATGCCGTTAGAAATGAAAATATCTTTTACTGAACTGTTGTGAGCAGATACTGGATCTGCTATTGTTACCTTCCGGAGCAGAATATTCATGCGAGGCTTAAAAATTTGTGCGCAAGATAGTAGATTTTTCCAAAAAGCCTTTACATTTGCAACCCGTTAAACGGAAACTTTACAGATAAAAGCAGAAATGTTTTGATTTATAAAGTACAGATTCTCTGTCGTTTTTGTTTTGTTTAACAGTTCGGGTGGTGGCGCAGCCCGGTAGCGCACTTGTATGGGGTGCAAGGGGTCGCAAGTTCGAATCTTGTCCACCCGACAAATAAGGTTTCAAACCGATTCAAAAGCTCGTAAATGATTGATTTACGGGCTTTTTTATTTTAGTTTTATTTCAAATAATATCAAAAGAATTCAAATAATTCGAGAGACATTCTATGAGACTTTTTTACGGCCTAAATTGTCTCTTGAAAATGTTATAAGTCATTTTAAATCAGAACATAAGTGTTCTTTTGATATATTTTGAAACGTTTTGATCAAGTAGATTTTTCGATGAACAGCGTGAGTAAAAACACTAAAAATGTTCGTATGAAAAAAATTAAAACCTTTTCTATTGATTTTATATTAAGGAAGACAAAGTCAGATTTCAGTATAGGATACCTATCTGCCAAAATAACGGTTAATGGAAGATCCATTGAATTTTCATTGAATGAGAAAATTCAAATATCTAGCTGGTCGTCTAGCCATGAAAAAGTAATTGGGAAAGGTATCGAAGTCGACTCGATTAATAATTATATCGGTGATGTAAGGTTTCGAATTCTCGAAAGCAAAAGAGCACTTGAGTCAGGTCGATTTGAAATTACCTGTGAATCAATTAAAGATCATTATAATAATTGTCATATAAGCCAGAAACCGCCAGAGTCAGGTCACACATTAGTAGAGCTAATAGATAAACATAAAAAACTTGAATGCCGAGGTGACAACTTGAAGCCAGGTACTACAAAAAATTATGATACAACAGAAAAATATCTTAAAAACTTTCTCAAGGATTACTTTAAAAAAGATGACGTCGATCTGCTGCATTTGGATTATGAAGCTTTATTAGAATTAGAAAATCATATTAGGACGAAACCTTTAAAAAAACATGACCCCTGCCTGGGCAACGGACTTTATAAGCACATGGAACGTGTCGGAAAAATGTTCGGAATGGCGAAGAAGATGAAATGGATAAAAGATAACCCCTTTGATCAATATACTAAGAAACCTAAAAAGGTTTCAAGAGAAAATTTAAAAATTCACGATTTTATTAAAATAGAAAGGGCGTCGTTTAACGATGAAAGATTGCAATTTGCAAAAGACCTTTTTGTATATGATTGTTACATGGGAGTAAGTTATATTGATCTGGTTGGCCTTGAACCAAAACATTTTGAAGGTATCAATGGCAGGTTGTTTTGTACTGTGTACCGTAATAAAAATACAGAACTTTGCGGAATCCCAGTTCCCGATGCTGCCAAAGAAATAATGGATCAATATGCATCATCGTCAAAAGCCATCTCAAGTGGTAAGATATTTCCCTATATCAGTAACCAGGAACTCAATCGATCTCTCAAAATTATTGCTGAGATCCTTAACATACCTCTCGAACTAGATACACGCATGGCAAGAAGATTTTTTGCAAAGGAGATTAACCTAAAAAATGGTGTTCCGATGGAAACAGTTAGCAAGTTGTTGGGTCATAGCAAGATTAGCACAACAAAGAATAACTATGCTGATGTTGATGAAGAAAAGATACTGGAGGATACAGCTGATGTGCAAAACAAGTTTAGTAGAAAGAAAAGTGCTTTGCGATAGGATGTATTAATTATTAAGTGATCGCAGTTAAGTGACTGTTTTGTAACGTGTATCAACTCGTCAGGATTCAAACTATTATTTGAAATGCTTTACCAGTAAAGGTTTTAAGAACTTGTTGGATGGTTGTTCACCAGTTTGTTCACCGCGATGCAAGATAGTTTTTTTCTTTTAATTTTTTCTGATAGCTGGACCGGACGAACCCCTATCTTCCAGTCAGCAGGTGTAATTTCTCATAAAATAAACAAAGATTTAAGTGATAAAGTTAATAATCGTTTTCCGCAAACAGACGGAATAGGCATTCATTAGAATAATTTTTTTAATGCTTATTACAACTTCATTGTTTGGGCAAAAAAAGATAGCAGCTATTGAAAGAATGTGCCAGTATTGATGTTTGGATACCTGCTAAATGAAAGGAGGCATTTGGAAAACTAGCATGTTATTAGTCGAGTAACGCGCCTTTACCTTTTGGAATTGGGATGAAGGCGCTAGTAATTTGTAAGAGTTGTTGTGTTTTTGCCCTAATATCTCTCCTTGAACCATATATAGTGGAGTATAACTGTTTTTAAAGACTAAATCAGTTACCTTGAGTCCAACATGGAATGCAATAGGAATTCTGTGTTAAACGGTTACTTTGAAAAAAATATTTTAAATCTCCCCAATCATCAGTTTAATCACCTTCTTGCCGATTACCATAAAGGTCTTACAGCTGCATTTTCAAAAAAAATAGATATTAGTCTTGTAATTAAGATTTACTGAGACAATCTATAACAGATTTTAGAACAAATAATAGATATTTGTATTTTAATATATTATATGAGTTGTTTGAATCTTGTCTACCGGACATTCAATTTTAAATCGTTTTAGAAGCATGTAATTTTTTCCAGGGAAAAGTGAATTTTGACTTGTTCATAAAGCAAATCATATTAATTCATTTCAAATTTTGCAAAGGTGAGTAAATACGGGAGTGTCTCTACTGATCAGCCATACCACAATTATCAATATTGACTTCTAATAACCAGGTTCTGTTTTTTATGAGAGTAAAATGTGTAGATGGGTTCGAACGATGAAGTGAAAAGAAGAAACTCGTATGTAAGTCAGTTTGAAATTTCTACAAGCCCATTTTTAACTGCATACATAGCCAAGCCCACCCTGCTTTTTACATTTAGTTTTTCAAATAAAGCGTTCCTATAGCCGTCAATTGTTTTAGGGCTAAGGAACATTTTGTGGGCTATCTCATTATAAGTCATTTCAGTACAGGCAAATTTCAAAAACTCCATTTCCCTTTCATTTAGCAAATGAAAAGCATCCTGGGTTTCATTCAGTTCAGAGGGATGTTGAATTGAATGAATTAGTTTACCAGTAATAAAGTCTGTATAATAATAGCCTTTATTGACAATTGAATTAAGTGCATTTTTCAATTCATTCGGTTCAATATCTTTATACAAATAGCCCTTAACTCCTAGTTTAAGCATTTTTACGATCTGCTCCTCTTTTTCGACCATGCTTATTACGAGTATGTTAACTAGCGGATATGTTTCAACAAGCCATTTGACAGCGTCGAAACCATCCATGCCCGGCATGTTTACATCCATCAGAATAATGTCTGGTTGATTATCTTTTTGAATCTTTTGTTGGAGATCAATTCCATTTTCCGCTTCAAATATAATTTCATATTCCTTATCCATCATTTCGAGAATGCCAATCAAGCCCTTTCGAAATAATTTATGATCGTCAACCAACGCTAATTTTATCGGGGCTGTATGTTTCATACGCAAGGTATTTTAATTATTACAGTTGTGCCAACGCCGACAACACTGGTGATTGTCAGCTTCGAATTTATCATTTTGGCCCTTCGCATTGCCTTCATCAAACCTCCTGAAGTGTTAGTTGACAATGTTTTCTCAACATCAAACCCTCTGCCATCATCCTTTAAAGTTAATGTAATTAAATTTTTGGTAAAATGAAGTTTGATGTTTATCTGCTTAGCATGGCTATGCATAATTGCGTTGTCAAGAATCATCTGGGCTATGCGATAGGCAATTAGAGTTTTTGTATGTTCAAGTTTTATTGGTTCACTACTGCACTCAAAAACAACCGGTAGCGATCCCGCTCGGTTGATGCGACCTGTTTCATGTGTCAATGCACTAAAAAGATTAGTGTTTGCAATGCTTTCCAGCTCAATGTCGAATGACAAAGTCTTAACACCTGCCATTAGCTGCCTTGTCATCTCCGTCATCTCTTCGAGTTTTTTCGCGGTTTTATCATTGTCGCTAATGTCCACAGTGTGCAGCGTCATTTTTATTACACTCGCAACCTGGTTGATGTTGTTGTTTAGTTCGTAGTTGATGTGTTGCAGCGTGCGTTCCTGGGTTTCCATACGAGATTCTAGTTGTGCCTCGGTTATACGCGCCTGCGTTTGTCTGTATTTGTTGTTGATGTCACCATTGATTCTACTAAGGATACAGAAAAAAACTAATCCCGTTAGAATCAGCAAAATTAATATTGCGGCAATAGCGTAGAGTATCATTGTAAACCCTCCAATTTAAATTTCTTTTAAAGCTGTTTATTGTCGTGCTACTATCAATAAGATCAATCGATCTTTCAGCTATAGATGTTGTTTTAATAGAAAATAGGTTGATGCAACTTTTTTTCTCAGATGAATCATTCAAACCTACAACGAATTTAATTTTCCATTGATCGAGATTCAGGAAACCAGTTATTTCCAGCAAACAAAACAGGAAAAAACCCTTTATAAGTTGGGACTTTTTCCCGTTGTGCTGGAATGCGGAGTGTTACAATTTTACATCAGCATTTATTTTAATCGTTATAAAAAATTTTATGCTAACACTTCTAAACATACACCTGGATATTTTGGAGTTTCTACCTTCCATGAAAGCATGGGTGTGGTTCTTCGTGATATTTTTTTTAGTGGTATTGACTATTTATCTCTTTAATTGGAAGAGCAGAAAGTTTGTTGTATCGACTAATGTGTTGAAACTGGATGATGATAATAGTAAAAAACCAAAGAAACAAAGATTCGAAAGATTTAAACCGATACTCCCAATGATTGACAAAGTAATTGGAGAGCTTGAGACGAAAAAAGGCAAAGATGATGCGGAAAGCAAAAATATGCAAATGCTTGAGGAACTTCGTAGTCAAATAGATGGCAATGATGAGGCGATAATGATACCTGAACAACCTTTCATTGCCGACCAATGTTATTACTTGCCAACAGCATCTCTAAAAATAACTGCTACTGCACAAGTAACTGTCCTAAGATCAATTACAGACAACTCAATAATCGAGGCAATCTTGTCGGACTTAACTTTGGATACTACAGTAGCAATTGAGCCAGACACGTCCTTATTGTTGGGATTGAACTATAACTCTTTTTCCTTTGCAAATGACGAACTACGACTCAATGTTAACTCTTCATGCTTATTAGAAGGCGTGTCCGTAGTAACAGAAGACAGACTGAGCAATATTATCGCAGAGATAAGCGAGGCGCCAAAGAAGATCCTTTCGGCACAAGCTGCTGCCTCCTTAATGCAGGAGATTGTATTGCCGCAATATGCAATCGCAGAAACTACCACTTACAAGAAAATATTCATTGTTACCTCTGATGAACTCCAAATAACTCCAATAATTTCCAAAGATTGGATTATCGCGATAGATGGAATTACAAAAGAAGATGTGTTGGTGGATGCTACTTTTGAGATTCAACATAATTGCCCGAAGCAATGCTTCAGTCAAAGCCCTGGTAACATCTATTATGGCATTCTCACTCGGCCACTGTTCAAGCTTGCCATGCAGGCTTTGGTAAAAGCGCCTTCCTTTAATAACCAAAGTCCTGTTCTTTATAATGTGCTAATTCCCGACCCGTCAATTGTTATAGAAGTGCCCATTCAAAGATCCTCTTTGGTTAAGAGAACCAATACGCCTAAATTTTCAAATGGCTTGCTAGTAGAAAACTATATTGTTAAACCAAGCGAGTTTGAAAGTTTTGTTTCTATTCCTATCAACATACTCAAAGCAATATTCTCAATTCCTGCACAGCTTTTGAATTTCAAAATTACTCATGTTAAGCAATTGACTGAATTGGAAAATGCTAATCGCGATTTAAACTCCGCAATTGCATTAAATGATCTGTCTAAAAAAATGCAGGATGTTCAAAATTCAATTAATAATTCTGGACGGACAACAGGCGACCTAAGTCTTAGCTCAAATTCTGAAAATAGAAAAGACACTAGAAATGAATTAATGAACGAAATGAATCAGTTGAAGGTTAAGAAGAACTTACTCGAAAAATTGTCAGCCGTCCCAAGAAATAATCTATTTGCCCAGGATATCGAAAATATTAATAACCTCATTCATCAAATTCAGTTGACCCAAACTAAAATTGATGACTTAAGGATGAAATTGATGTCGATAACAAGTTAAAGAATTATTTTATGAACAAGTATGCTGTATTGTTATGTTTGGGGGATTATTATTCCGATAATTCAACTGGATTTTCGCGATTAGGATTCACGCTTAAAAACACAAACGATTTTAATGCCTTCCTCAATAATCAGAATAGCCCTTGGATAGTATCGCCTATGTTGTATGATAAGACTGCTGGCAAAGCCAATATTCAGTTAAAAATTGAAGATGCTATTAGTCGATGCACCAATAATACAGACTGGTTGCTAATCTACTATACAGGGCACGCTTCAAGATTAATGACCAAAACCCCCGCAGGCTTTCCAGATTTCATTACATATTGTGTAACATATTCAGACAAACTTAAGTTTAACTTTTTCCCAGGATTGGATGAATTCTTTACCGAGATTGATTACAATACTGTTATTGATTCTTTTCATGAAAAAGTACCCAATGGGCATTTAATCACTGTATTAGATTGCTGTAATGCGTTTGGGCTGATAGAAAACTTTGGACAACAAACGGATTTTCATACGATCATTTCATCTTGTTCAGACGGAGTTCCAAGCTACTATAACACTAATAGTGCATTTTTTACGGCTTTTAGAAGATGCTGGGACTTGCCGTTTCAACAGCTCGCGTCAAGTCTAAGAAGCATTATGGCTAGCATAAGGGCACCTAACCGACCTGTAACACAAATAGCAAACAATTTTAGTAATCAATCATTAAATGGATAAATATGAAATACACATTTGTTACATTGATACTGTTTTCTTGTTTCACAATAAACACTCTGGCTCAAAAAGGCCTTAATGAGTTTGAAAAAACAAGAGTTGAGGCAATTCTTGATGAACCCAATTCTATAGCACTAAACAAAGTTCTAAAAGGCGATGATGGTTCCGTTGTCACGACCTTGCAAGCAATTCTAAGAAGTCATGCACTGCAGCTAAACAATGTTCCGGGAACCTACACTACTACAAAAGGTTCGCAAAATTCTATGATTTCGTTGAGTGATTTAATTGATGCAACGATTACGAATATCAATAAAGGAGAAAACGCAGCGGTAGTTGTGGTGTATCGAGATATTGTATTTGGTACCTCTGCAGTTCCAACAAAAATTGATTTTACATCGTTAAAAACAATAATAATTCACAAAAATAAGGACGGTTCAAGCTTTTCCAACTATTTGTTAGCAACCAAAAATATTTTTTTTGTTTTTATTGATGTTGACGATGATTTTTACGCTAATCAAGCTGAAAATGAGGACAAAAAATTATCGAACACAATTATTAAAATTAACTACAAGACGAGTTTCTTTAAGAAAAGTTTCCAAGACACAAAAAACGTTTGGCAAGGTGTTATGGGTGGAAACCCGATAACTAGTACACCTAGGCTCAAAATTACTTTAGTCGAAGTGAACTCACAGAGGATAAAAGATCCATGTGATGTAATCGCAAGCAACAAAACAATTGAGGAAAGTCGATTAACCTTTCCAATTCACGAAAAAAATCTTGCATCTTTTCAAATCGGAGTGGAGAACACCAAATATGCCTTGAATAACTTTTCTATAGAAGATGGTAACCTCGTTGTTAAACCTAATGAAGAACAAAAAGAAGCGTGGAAAAGCAGTCTATATTCCATAATTGAAATACATCTTCCTCGGGACATAGACAACTTCAATCCTATTTGGAAGGATGTTTTTGGTAAGGGACGAGGCAGGTCATTTGGACAATATATACATGATGCTATTTTCCAACGAATCGGTATCTATGGTGGTATTAAGATTAGTAAAGATCCTCTGTCCAATCTTTATTCCGGATTCAATTTCGCAATAACAAAAGAGTTAAGCGTAAACCTAGGATGGACCTGGACCAATCAGATTAACCCACAAGTTACAAATATAGGCGAAATTACGTCTTTGGATGACGCGAAAGAATATGCACAAAGGAGTTATACCGTGGGCAAATTTTCCTGGGGCTTAAGCTTCTCGCCTTCAGCTATTGTTGATATGTTCAAATCGAAATAGTTTTTTGTTTTCGAGAACATGTTTGCTTAACTACTAAACTCCTTTTATGCTAATACAAGTCCCAAACATTGGCAAAAAGTTTTGCAACAAAACTCGTTGCCAGGTACCGCCCTCACCAAACTTATTATTGGAGCTATATGCCGCTTACAGAGGTTTGCAGGATTCAAATCGTTTGCCCAAAGACATCTCCTTCGAACAATATTTTTACATCTGGAGTTCGGGAAGAAGAGGGGAAGATGTTGCTGGGTTAGATGATGGAAAAATCAGGGAAGCAACTGGCGCCGACGAACCCCAGCTAATCGACAGGCCGCCCCAAAAATTGAAGGGTGTTATCAGAACTCTCGTGCTCCTGGTTGATTTTGAAGACAGACCACATGCTGAATTTCGAGAACCATCTTTTTACGAGCAAATGCTTTTTGGCAGCATAGATATATTCCCAACCGGAAGCATGGCTGAATACTATAGGAAAATTAGCAACTACGTCCCAGACAGCAATGGAATTGATATACAAGGAAAAGTATTCGGATGGTTTAGGCTGCCCAATAGAAGCGACTACTATACCAACTCTGCTTCCGGTATGGGTAATTATCCGCGTAACTCACAAGGCATGGCAGAGGATGCGATAAAAGAAGCAATAAAACAGGGTGTTGATTTTAACGGATATGATATGCTGGGAGAGGGTTCGGTAACAGCATTGTTCATTATTCACTCCGGTAGAGGTGCAGAAGAAAGTGGAAGTCGTAATGATATTTGGAGCTTGAAATGGTTGGTGCCTAATGAAATTAAAGTTGGGTTAGAGCTTGTAGCCAAAACATTTTTAACCGTGCCGGAAAATTGCCAGATGGGTGTTTGTGCACACGAATGGGGGCACCTTGCGGCAAGATGGGCTGATTTCTATGACACCGGTAAAAGCAACATAACAAAATCTAATGGGCTTGGTAATTATTGTTTAATGGCTTCCGGTTCATGGAACAATGGTGGCATCACGCCCGGGTTGCCAAATGGAATGCTCAGGATGTTTCACGATTGGATTGCGCCCACAGAAATAACGCAAACAACTAAAGGCATCGTATTGAAACCAGCATCAGAGAAGGGCAGTATTGTGCTGATAAAAAATCTTGCGCGAATGCCAAGGCCGCAGCAATACGTGTTTGTGGAATACAGGCGCCGCAGTGGGCAGGATAGTTTTTTGCCGGATGAAGGCGTGGCAATTTATACAGTCGACGAAGATATAGACAACGTGAATGATGAAAACAATCTTGCCATAGAGCTAATGCAGGCTGATGGTCGACGAGATCTGGCAAAAGTGTTTGGCTTGGGTAACAGGGGAGACGGCGATGATTTATATCCGGCAACTATCAATGGCAACCTTGTCAATTCAATTGAGCAGACTGGAACACCAAGTCTCAAGTTAGCTGATAATAACTGGTCCGGCATATCAATCCTCATCAAAGGAAATCCCGGCGATAATCAGATGGTTATCGACGTAATCATAACACCGTAAAAGTTTTCGGCAGTAAATTAAGGTATGGGAATGATATAGTAACCCCTAAATCTTTTTTCTTCAAGTTCATTTTACATACCTGCAAACAAACTATTTGTAACAGTCGGCTCAGAAAAAGCGCACACCCCTTGCGAGGAAAGAAAAAAATAAATAACTTAAACAAACGGAGCAACCTATTTGTAAAACCTAAAACTTAAAATTATGCCAGTTGACGTAACAAAATCAATTTTTTTTGCCGGAGGAAGAGTAGTACATCCGGAAAATGTAGACGACTCTGTAACACAAGGAATAAAACTTACTAAAATCGATGGCGAGAATGGAGGTTGGGTTATTGATATCCAAGTTTTTATTCCGGATGTGGAAGCAAAGGGTATCATCAACAAATATGACGACTTTATTTTGGACGCAGGCGACGACTTTGAGAAAAAAATACAGAACCAGGTTTATTTTGAAGCGTTTGATGCAGACAAGAAATCGATCGTGGTGAAGCTTGATGCCATAGAGCTGACCGTGTTAAAAGGATTTAAGCAAGAGGATGGTCAAATCATGTTAAGAATGAGTCCATCTGGCGGTGTTGGAAAAACACAAAACTCAAACATTAAAACACAGAACGCAGACACAACGCTGGCTGCCGCAATGCAAGAACCGGTCCACAGTTCAAATTAACAAATAGTCGCTGGGTTAGGATGGAGCTGATAATAATCGCTTCCATATTAATAACGGAAAGTTTTTCAGGCATCACTAGTTGAGTACTTGAAAAGCTTTCTGCAGTTATATCAACTAGAATTAAGCAGGATTAAACTCTATTCATGTCACAAAACGCATCGTAAAATTTTAAGAAGGGCTGGCTTCCTCCATCATTTAGGAAATCCGGAAAACAATTGGCTAGGTTTGGATTTTGTGAATACACCTGGTTCTGGAGACTTAAAGGTGGATATTTAGAATTCTGCAGCGTTAGCCCAAATCCATAATTAAGAAGATTAAAATATTTTTTATCAATAAAGCTGTCGGTGCTGTTAAAAAATGAAACGCCAACGAATGAACTACTTTGAACTGCTTGCAATGATTGCTGAAGGCTTACTGCAGCAGTTTTTAAATTGACAAATTTGGAGAATCCCTTATTTATTTTTTCGATCAGGTAAGTAGTAAACACTAAAAGGTCAATTTGGGCTTCGTTGCTGGGCAAACAATAGGTGGCATAGTTAAAGCATTGTCCCAAAGTTTGATCCAAACAGGCAAACACCCGTGTGCCTTGCTGCTTCAAAAGCAAAATCTCGTTCATCAAATCCGAAAAAGATTTCTTGATGGCAACATATTGCTCAGGCACTAATTTCTTACAAACAATTTTCCATGTACCATCGATGTCTTTCTGAAATTTTTTATAGTATTTATCCTTTTCATCTTTAATTGTGCTCAAAAACAACATGGCCAGATCTTGAGTACCTACCGGGGGCTGTGCCGCTTTCAACGCTTCAAAAATACCGCGGTAATTAAACCCCGGGTGACTGATTCCCGAAACCGGTGCAACAAAGTAATCGACACAGTCTTTTAGCTCAAATTGAGTAAATACACTCTGCATTAAACAGTTAAACATTACGAGAAGATCAAGCTTGCCATAAACGTCCTTTATCGTTTCTGCAATATCCCTGTTGCTTAGGATGATATCTTTGTCGATTTCTTCCAAAATCTTCTCCCTACTTCCTATCAGTTCTTTTTTCAACGAGCCGTCATTGTTGAAAAAATGCTCAGGCGTAGCAGCGTTATTCACAAAATACTGATTTACATCAATTTTATCCAATATATTGACTTTCGTAGGTGTAGGCTGGTCCTTAGATTTTGGCTGCTGATTGCAGAACGACAAATCTACTAGTCTGTTATAAACCGGCTGCAGGGAATAGTTGGGTGATGAAATCAAGTTGATGCCGAAAATAGAACCATGTCCAAAAGTGATTAATGCATGTTTTTTTGCAGTGACTTTCGATTTTATGTCTTTCAATAATTTGGATAATTTCGCACTCGATGTCATATCGCCATCTGAAGGAATGTGCCTTGCAACTGTATCGAGTCTTGAAGGGTCTTTGTTCACTATATTAATTACTTCTCTAACTTTAATCTGTTTATTCTCCTCGAAAAATTCCAGCCTGTTTTCTACAAGAACTACTTTATAATTATTATTATATTTTATATCTTCAAACGCATTAAACAGGTGATTCTTTTGACATTCCATTGGAATAAACCCAGCCGTAGGACCGTTAAGCTGGTCAAGATATTTGTGATTATAAACAAGTATTATAATCAACCATTCAGGGTTAGTGGTATTATCGTCGCTCATGTTATGTTGCATTTATTTTTTTACGTAATAAATTTGAGTGTATACGCTCAAGATGTGGAGACCCGGGATTTAGCGTTTTATTCTCAAAGAGATGGCATTAGTAACTACAATATACATAAAATAATTCAGGATAATAAAAAGTTTATGTGGATTGCTACGCAGGATGGGCTTAACCGTTTTGATGGCAGAATTTTTACAATTTATAACAAAGGATTGGAGAAAAAGAAAGAACTGTTTTCCAACGACATCAGGGATTTGATTTATGATGAGGGACGACAGATAGTGTGGGCGATATGCAATTTGGGGGGCATTAACGGCATTGATGTAATTACCGGAGAGGTTAAGTATGCTATTCCTTTTAACAACGATCACCTGAGTGAAAGCTGGCGTATTGCGGCTAAGCGGCTAAATGACTACATTTATATTGCAACCTCAGGTGGACTGGAGATTTTTAACGTCCGGACAGCTGCGTTTGAGGATGGTAAAATTCATGGCACCAAGAATCTAAACTTGCTGCAAAAGGATATTCGAACGGTAGAGGTTGACAAAAATGGCAACGTTTGGTGCGGCATTTTGGATGTTGGATTAGTTATATACAACCCAACGAGAAATTCGATTATAAAAACCATTCCTTACTTTTCAATTACACAAGTTTCCGACAACTCTACGTTTTGGCCGTTGTCTGGCACAATAACCAATGAGAACACTTATTACCTGGGTACCAAAAACGGTTTGTATAAACTGACGTTTGACAGAACCTACTCGCATGTTGCACAACAGATCTACTTCAACAAAAGATCGCCATCCTATAAGCAGGAAATAAACTACATCTTGTCAAAAGGAAACAGCTCCTTATATCTATGCGCCAATAACCTCACGGTGTATAATCATTTGACGAATAAAAGCATTGAGTTGCAACCGCGAAAAACTAGCGACAGGAAGCTACTTGCTGATCTAACTGTTTGTTATGAGGACTCGAACAAAAATATATGGGTAGGCTGTAAACAAGGGCTCGCAGTACTTAAAAACCTGAAAAGTCCATTCTTTCCGATAATCAACTCAAGACTTTTTAATGATAAGTTGAGTCATTTGTATGCCGTGCAACCGCTGAATGACAAGCAAACGCTGGTTGGAGTGAAGAGCGGGCTGCTTCTCGTTAATGGCGACAGCTATGTTAAACAATTAACGCAGGGTAATCGTGTGCAAAATGTTTTTTGCATTAAGCGCGGAGAATTTGTCATTTCGGGCAAGGATGAACTTAAACTGTTTGCTCATGGCAAAGTAAACATGCTTGCAAATGTCTATCGCGAATTTGTACCCTACAGGCATTGGGAATTGAACAGCGCTGTGGGGATTGGTGATTCAATGCTCATCGTTGGTTCTGAAAATAATGAAGGCGTGCTGATATGGAATTATAAAAAACATTCAATCCAACGATTGGAAGACGACGAAGCAAATGAGCAATCCCGGTTATTTTCAAACAATATCAATTCCATTTTTCTAAATGGCAAGGAACACCCGGTCATTCTATCAGATTTTGGACTGACCGAGTTTTATCCCGGGGACATGAAAACGAAACGCGTTACTTTTCAGAATCAACAACTGGGTAATAAGATAGGAGTTCTTATGGATATGACTGAAACCGCTGATTATTATTGGATAAATGCTTACGGCGAAGGGTTGCTAAAGACCGACAAGAATTTTAACCTCTTAAAAATCTACACACTAAAACAAGGATTAGGAAATTCAGGGCTATACAAGGTGTTTAATTTTAAAGACAGCCTGTTGCTTCTTACAAGCAACTATGGGTTATCCATTTTTGACATTAAGTCGGAGACCTTTACACGATACTATGACACAGATGGCTTGCAGGATAATACGTTTGAAGAAGCGTGCGGCGCTGTATATAAAAATAAATATTACGCTGGTGGCGTCAATGGTTTTGTTATTGTTGATCCCAAATTCCTTGCTGTTCAAAACACTCCTCCGCTGTTGTATATCG
The DNA here is from genome assembly GCF_041060425.1 of Danxiaibacter flavus. Classification (NCBI taxonomy): domain Bacteria; kingdom Pseudomonadati; phylum Bacteroidota; class Chitinophagia; order Chitinophagales; family Chitinophagaceae; genus Danxiaibacter; species Danxiaibacter flavus. The sequence goes on along the minus strand of NZ_JAULBC010000007.1, from coordinate 471,649 downwards.
AAGGCGTAAAAATCCAGACTGCTGACAACATTATAGACTCTTCTAATCTCGAAATGCAAACGCTTAACATTCCCAGCAGTGCTTCTCAAACAAACGTGTATTTTACCGTTGTAGATTACGTAAGTCCTTTTAACATCAAATATGAATATCAAATTAATAAAAAGAATAACCCGTGGATAGATATCGGTAGTCAAAATTTCATTTCACTTACAGGGTTAAAGCCTGGTGACTATGATATACATATTAGAGCCTGCAACACAAACAATGTGTGGAGTGCAACAAAAACAATCAAACTGATTTTTCTTCCAAAGTGGTATGAAACTGTTCTCTTCAAGGTCGCAGTCTTTTCACTTTTCACAAGCCTTTTGTTTGGTGCTTATAGATACCGACTAAACCAGCTAAAGGAAAAAGAAGAGGTCCGTAAAAACATCGCGAGAGATTTACATGATGATATAGGAAGTACGTTGAATAGCGTAAAAATTTTTGCGCATTTAGCAGAAACTTCTGCTGAACAACATATGTATTTTTCGCTGATTAAGGATTCGATAAAACAAGCCTCTCTTAGTTTGCGCGATATGATTTGGATATTGGATAATTCAGATGACGCATTTGAATTCCTTATTCAACGACTACAGGCTTTTATAAATCCTGTAGCTGATGCAAGTAAAATTAATGTTGAATTCAAAATTGACAATTTAATTAGGTCCCAGGCATTATCGAAAACTGAAAAGAGAAATCTTCTGTTTATAGTCAAAGAAGTTGTTACAAATAGCATCAAGTATGCAGATTGTAGCAAAATTGTTATTTCTTTTTCTATGAATGGAACTGTCAAGGAAATTAATATAAGAGATAATGGAAATGGATTTGATTTGAGTGCAGTGCCAAAGGGCAATGGGTTGAGAAATATTAAGCTGAGAGCAAATCAAATAAAATACTCCTGCTTTATACATTCTCAATTAAATCAGGGGACAGAAACCGTATTGATATCGAGGGTAATCATTGATCAAAAAAGAAAATCTTTCGCAAAAGCGCTGATGAAATCATTGTTTAGATGGAAATAATAATTGTAGTAGCCGATTACAATCAGTTACCACCAATAGTGTTGCCTCATGATATTGCATACGAAAAAACTGTAGGCCACGTGAATATTTATTATTAATTTTTCTTTTTGGTTATTGGAGCAAAAAACTTTAATAATGCCAGCTGCAATAATTTTAAAAAATTTTCCTCACTTAGTTTATCAATCGTTCTTAGGTATAGAGCGTTAATTAGGGTCTGCTGATTAAGTCAGCGGAACTGGATTTTTGAATTCCGGTAACAGGTATACTGATTTAATCCAGTCCATTAATTTGCAGATAAGAGATAGGGATGCCCTCCCGATAATATTTACCAGGTTAAGCACCAACACAATTGAAGCTATCCATGTTTGGCTTGTTTCTGCTAGCCTGGCTTTTATTCTATTCATTCCGTAAGCCGTTTTTGCCTGGCCAAATTTGCCTTCAATTGGATTTCTTTCTCCGGGTCTTACAGGAATCGACAATGCCCCGCAGGAAGAGGGACGCCCTAGTGGCTTGGCTCGTAATTTAATGTTGTTATCTTTTAACCACTTTCTATTTGCTCTGTTGCAATATATTTTATCTGCTAATACTTCTTTAGGATGAAATCCAAACCGGGTTTTATACTGCTTCACAGAGTGTTCCAGTCTTGTTCCCTCATTAAAGGCATCCCACGATAATTCATCCAGAAAGGCTATCCCATTTACCAGACTCACTTGTATTTTAGAACCAAATTCTACATCTGCATTCATCTTACCTCTAACGATTGGGCGTACATGTGGCTGGTGTATGCTTACTATTCTATCTTCTACACTATGAACCTTGTTATCATACATATACTTTTGTTGATGATACACGGTCTGTATCACAAGCAAGTATTTATATTGCTTTTTGCGCAACGGTATTTTATCATACTGCATCAGTAGTTAGTGGATGCTGTTGATATTTCTTTTTAAATACTGTAATTGTTGCCTGATAGCGTTTCTGATTTCCTTTTTGGTCTTTTTCTTTTTTTGTGCTGTTTTAAGGTATTTTCTTCTCGCTACTTTCCTATATGTCCTGGGTTTGACGGTTGATAGGTTTGACTGAAGTTCATCTATTAACTCTTCCGACTTTTCCCTGGCATCATTCAAAATATTTAGGTCTGTCGGATAGGCTATGTCCTGCGGACACGCCGTAGCATCCATCAACAAACTACCCTTATGTGTAGGAGCCGGAGGCTCACCCGCATCTTTGATCTGCCCTGATACATTTTCTTCTGCAGACTGCCTGTTACCCATCGGATCCTGCTCATTCATATCATTACTGGCCTGCTCTTTATCGGTATCTGCTTTTTTATCTATTATCGCCAGTATCTTTTCATTAATCTCATTTATTTGTTCAAGCGTTAAGCGTTTTCGTATGTCTACAAATAAACTTGCATCAAAAGGTGCTTCATTGCTAAAGCTGCTGTAACCAATAAAATATTGCATATACATGTTTTCCTGTATCTGCAAGATGGTTTCCCTGTCACTAATATTACACAAATGCTTAATGATCAACGAGCCTATTGCAACCCTTGGATTGATGCTCCCCGCACCCGTAAACTTATTACCTAACTGACGATTATAGGTGTTTACCAATGCATCCCAGGGAATGTTATTGGCTAGCATTACCCAACGGTTCGTAGCCAGAAGCTGATTGGAAAATGGAGACTCAAAGCCGGACAAGACTAACTGCTGAGGGCTCAAGTAATCTTGCTTAGATGCACGGCTTTTTTTTGCTTTTGCCATATATCTTTGCACTTTTGTTGTTCCAAAGTTAGCTCAAACTCAATCACAGCCTCGAACCAACTTTTGAACAGCAGACCCTAATTACAATTACAATTGTGATTGCGAAACTGGTTAAAAGGATAAATTGATGGATTTTTAAAAACTGGAAAATTGTTGCACCTGTCGCAAGAACAACTATCAAAAAAAACATATTGAGTATTATCATGCGTTCTGGACGTTTTAAAGCATTTTCGGCAATCTTTTCAGGTGTCAAAACGATGGTAGAACCATCTGATGAAGTTCCTCTTATTTGAAAGCTAATTTTTTTTATTTCGTCAATACATTGAGTAATTTCATTTTGTACTTCAACTGCATAATTTCTTAAATCTTGGAAACTTCCAGTCTCTTTTGCTGTGCTAAGTTTACTTTGAACATTGAATACAACCCTCGAATATCATCCTTTAATTGTCGCTCATGTTGCTCCAGTAAAGAAAATAGTGGTGCAATTTTGTAGTGTGCCGAATAATGTGTTGATATCATTTTATCTTTAGCATCTTCCCAATTGTCACCAAAGGAGCTTGTGTATTGAAGTTGTAAAGAAAAATCACTTTGATGTCGTGATGCAAGAACTGCAAGTTGGTCACAAATGCCTGCAACTTCTTTAAACCATTTACTATCTGGGGCTTCGTTAATTTGCCCGATAACATCATCGACCTTTTTCTTAGTTGATTGGGAAGACAAATTCCTGACATTCCCGAGTGCTTGAGAAAGACGATTGTAAGCCATTTCGCAGCAGCTGTTAACTTCATTTACAAAGTCAAAAAGTTGCTTTCCTATAACTGGATGTTCTTTTTCGATTGCAGCAAGGGATTCTAATCCATCTACAATAGTGTGTAAATTGTAAAGCTCCATTTTATTTTTTTTTTAATGGTATGTCACCAAATGCTTGCAGCCGAAAATATAGTTTATGGTACTACCCGAGTAAATTTCCATAGAAGGGTCTGTTCACAATACTTTTTCTACTTTCATTTCTTGTTCTAATGCTCTGCAAATAATAGCTCATGCCCGATGGGTACCTGCACGTTCCTTCGAAGTAATTTATTATATCAGTTTTAGGCTCTAACCATATACACTGTTTATCGTCAGCAATGGTGTCACGTTTTTATACCATCTTTGTTTGTCCGGCATTATGATCCTTAATAAGGGATAGTATTTCAAATTCAGAATTTAATGCTATTTCATCTGCTCCATTATCATGAAAGGTGTCAAAGTCAAACAAGTTTGAAAAATCGATTTTCGTTTTCCTCTGTAGCGATTTTATGCTTATCTGGTATTCTTTAAACTCTACATTCTCGTCCAGATTAAGCTGCTCAAAATCAATATTGTCCACGTTATCAGCCTGGGATAGTTTAAATGCAGTGGCTTTTAAATCACCGTTATCAGTAAGCCATAAAACGATCTTGAAAAATTCCATAGGCACCTGTATGCCGCGGAAAACAGGATCATCATCATTAAAGATGGGGCCGTTGAACACGGTAATTTTTGAAGTCTTTCCATTTTCGAGGTTGGCACCTTTTTCCAAAACAATCGTCTCCAGTTTACCCCACAATCCCTTGCGGGTACTTTTATTGATCGTGGCTACTTGTGGACAGGCATTCGTATACATGCATGTCAGATCCGCGTTTCGTTTTGCATCGTCGGCCGTTGCCCCCCAATTCGCGTCTTCGCGGCGACTCATGTGACCTTTTTCAAATCCACTGTTTCGATAGTAGGCATCATCTAATTGTATATCAAAACTCAACCTGGTGTCTCTCAACCAAACGTCTTTCCTTTTAGAAGTGTCAAGCCTTTTATTTGGATTTCCGTCTACATTGATGGCACTAATGAGTGGCATCATGCGTACGGAATGGAATATGGAGCTGTAGTTATAATATTTCAAAACGGGATCGTCAGTTCCATTAATCTTTGCTAAAAATTTCTTTATTGAATCTTGTGTTTTCGGCATTGGAATATTATGGCCTTTCAGAAAATTGGATTGATATCCTTTACACTTGTCAAAACTTGTGGTCTCCTCAAGTTTCTTGATTTCTTCCCCATCTGTTTCATCGTTGCTAACAGTAGCATCAGGAGATCGCAAAGCGGCTGGGGAGATATTATTTACCGATGGTGTAGGGGAAGGTACTCCCTGGTTAATGCTTATATTAATTACTCCATTTTTTTCGAGCACCTCAGCAGGTACGGTAATGTGTATATCGGTGATTGAATTAGTGGTAGCCATATCAGTTTCATTTGAATTAAGTGTATTTGCTATCAACGGTCTGTGAGAATCAGGCTGATGATTATCGAATCCTGTATTGACCGACGCTTTCTTTTTTAAATTATTTACAATATTAGAATCCGGGTATCGGGCAAAAATGTCATTCAAAATCACACTTATCCTGATGCCTTCGTTGGCAATCCAATCAACTTTGGAAGCGTCGATCTTGCCCTCCACCACGGGTATCACATTTCCTTTCTTATCAACATATTCGCCATTCGCATTTTTTCTGCCAACGCCGGAGTGATGCAATGCTACCACCTGCCACTGGTCATTGAATACCGGTCCTCCGCTACTTCCGGGAGCTGTATCCGTTTTGTACCAAATAGTTGTTGGGGTGATGTTTACAAATAAATTCTGCCGGATAGAGAGCTGCATATATTTTCCATCAGGATGATGTATAATATTAAGCAGCTCTACATTTTCCTTTCCGACTTTACCCAGTGAAGGATCTAAGTAAATATGCCCGATATCTGTGAGTGACGACTGGCCACTGTTGTCTATATGGTTAACGGCTACCAGGCAATAATCAAGGGCTTGGTTGGAGTAATAGAATACATCACTTCTAAACGAGAATGATGTTGGTTCTAATGGGTTTCCAAGTATGTCGTATTCATAGCCAAAGTCAACGTAACTGTCAGCAACTGCCTCAATTGTTTTGAAAACATGCCAATTAGTTAATAGAAGATTTTCCGTCACCATAAAGCCTGTCGCATAGCCGACAATTCTGATGCCGTCTTTTACAACGATCCGGCCGACCTTTCGCTTGACCACGTGTATCAATTCTACGAAGTTGCTATATACGGCGTCGTTTTCTCCAATCGAACGTTCATAGGCAAACTCCGGCGGTTCGTAACGAACCTTCTGAAGCATCTTTTTTCTTTCCTGATTGTTTACTTCAGTAGGCAGGATATTTCCTTCAGTGATCCCTTCAGGGACATTTGAAATCAATACTTCGTCAGCAAGGTTGTCTATATTTTCCCTTACCGGTGCATTGGGTAAAGCGGCATACTTTATCTCAGATTGGTCTAGTTGAGTTACAGGGATGATCATGGGTAGATGGTTGGTATTATAAATCTATGCAAAATGAATGTGGTTTGCAATAGCGTATGAGCAAAACTGAAATAACTAATAAAATTTTAACTCCTATAACGAACAGGTATAAGTGCATCAATATATGTTTTTAAAGGGCCAAAGCAATAGCTATAAATAGCTATTTTGAAATTTTGATCAATCATAAAATCACATTAAACGCGTTTACTGTCTTGCATTTGTAACTTTTTAACGGATTGAAAAGAAAATGCCCAGGCCATATCACACCAAAAGTAATAAGGCAGAACAGACAGCCTTGTTTTTTTTAAAAAACCTCTTTGAAAATTTGGCTGCCTAGGTAAGTGTTATGATCAAGGCAATTGGGGAAAGGCAAACTCTTCGTTCTTTGTTCTGTTGCAGGGTTAGGTGGTAATTATGACTTTTGTACGATTAAATGCATTAAAGAAGGGGTGTTAAAAATCCGTTCCATTTCAGCTTGAATTAGCTCTTCAATATCCGATTTTACCTGCAGGTAGGAAAGCTGTACTACTTGGTTGCTCAAATTCTTTATAATCGGTAGATTTCTGAAGGACCGTTCTTCGTTTTTTATCCGGTCATGTTCGTTTATAATCTCGCAGTTAAAGGCTACGAGATGAATTTTTTCATTCGGATCATCAGCTACAAGACCTACAAATTGTCCACTCGATAGTGCCGATATTTTTGACGCGGGCACAGCTGTATCCAGTTGCCTTGAACGACTTATCGAAGTATCTCCGCTATTGATTGTCAAACTTTCTTTTTCCTGGTTGATTTTCCCTATCCTTTCAGACAACTGTTTGGCTGTGTCTCCAGTAACCTGTCCTGAAATTATATTGCCGACAATATTTGTGATTACATCTGCCTGTTCTTTGCCATAATCTTTACGTAGCTGGCTAAAATCCTGGATGCCCAGACAGGTAGCTACTTTGTTGCTTCTTGCGGTGGCAATCAGGCTGTCAATATTATTCAAATAAATTGTTGGGAATTCATCAAAAATTAGGCTGCATTTCAGCTTGTTTTTTTGATTAACCAGCTTAATCAATCGGTTGACATATAAAGACAAAACGGCACCATAAATCTGTATTTTTTGAGGATTGTTTCCCATGCAAACGATCTTTGGCTTTAGAGGATTATTGATGTCCAGAGTAAAATCATTTCCTGATAGGATGTAATAGAGCTGAGGGGAGGATAATCTTGCCATAGCAATTTTTGCCGATGCAATCTGACCCTCCAATTGTTCCATCACGTCATTGATGTAAGCGTTTACAAATGGATTGATCAACACTTCGATTTCTTTTTCAGTTCTAAGAATGCTGAAAAGACGATCATAGTCGACCTGCATCAATTCTATCACATGAGGCAAAGTGCAAAATTCACCGTCCCTGTATCGCCGCAAATACCATATGATGGCTGTGAGAAAGTTAATTGGGGACTCCACAAAAAAGTCACCTTGTTTCCGGATCCATTCCCGATTCAATCCAAGCAGGATTGTTCTAGCAGACTCCGCTGCGTCGGTAATATCAGTCATGGCAGATGGTTCAAGCGGATTACAACGATGACTTCGGCTTAAGTTATCAAAATTAATTACATAAAATTCCGGGTATATTGAATATTTACTTTTCGATCGAAGCCAGGTATTGTATACGATTTTAGTTAGATCGTCAAATTTAAAATCATAGACAAACATGGAGAAGCCTTTTTGAATATGCTGCGTAATTACATGCCTTATAACAAAATAACTTTTTCCCGAACCTGGTGTTCCGGAAACAAGCAGGCCCCTGAACGGATTAATAATATTAATCCAGCTTTTTCGAATTTTGTCCTTTAGATGATAACGGGCTGGTAGATTAATGGAATACTCATTTTGCAGTAGCCTTTCTTCTTGAGGAAAGGTCTCGTTTTCGCGGTTAAATATGTCCGTATCATTTAGCCTTTTATGGATGATCCTTGATAGCAGCGTGCCACCCGTTAAAGCGAGTATATATCCTATTGTTGTTACGCATATATAAGGCAGGTAATTCATCGTTGAATTATCAATGCCAGGATAAATGAAATAGCTCAAAAAATAGAGAGTCAATCCAACGCTTATATAGGCGAATGTTGTCTTGGTTTTTAATTTCTCGCTCTTACGGCCTTTGCCTCCGAGTAAGGCTATAATAAGAAATGCCAAAGCCAGCAGTTTCGACTTGTGGAAACTATTAAATAAACCGGTTTTTTTGATATATAGTAATAACCTGTCACCAAGATTATTCGTCCATCCTAGCTCATAAAAACCAGTATAACAATAATAGTAGAAATGCAAGGTTAGAAGCAGTATACTTACCAGCCTGGTCATATCAAGAATCTTCCTTAATGCTTGTTCGTTTTCACCGGTTTGAAATGACATAACAACTATAATTTTAGAGATTGTTTGATTGTTTTCTTTTTCTCTTTTTAGTTTTCTTCTTAAAGCCGGGAGAAACGTAGTCAAAATTGGCTTCAGGTCGAAGCGCATCCTTCACAAGTTTTTCAAAGAAATATTCAATCTTATCAGGATGATATCTGTACGGAGAATATGAGACGGATGGATCTTTTGATGGCTTTGCAAAATTTCGTTCGTTGTTAGGGACACCAAGTCTTAATTTGTCGCGACTACTGAAATCAGTAGTCCCTTTGCATCTGTCTATAATGGCCCTGATACTATAATCCTTTCCGAGGTCGCTTCCATTAAAAACAGCCCTGGTTTGATGATCGATATAAGTAATGCCATAGTTAATTCCCTTTGCATTTTGTCTTAGGACAACATGTATTCCATCCTTTTGCAGAATATCTACAAAACTTTTTAAATCAATATTTTGTTTTTTGTAAATGCGATGTTCACTGCATTCTTTATCCTCGATTTAAAAGGGAGTTTTTTATATTCATTTTCGTTAAAACGTTCAGTCAAAAATTTTAGTCCGGGATTGTTATAGAAAAGACTTGCTTTTATTGGAATTCCTACAGGTTTCCCTTTGCTATCCAAAAGACGGTAAAACAAGCCGTTGTTTCTAAATGTTCTTGAGTTGGTATTGCATCCATCAACTGCTACATTATACTGCTTTAAAACTGCATTTAATTCCGGCAGAGATGTATATAAATATTGAGGTAGGACCTTTTCAAGAACATTACTGATGGCACGCCGCGTTTCAGACTTGCCATACCTGGCAACCTCAATAGTGTTTGCCGATTTCGTTATTGTCTGTTTTCGGCCCTTTGCAACAGTGAGTTTGTATGCCTTTTCCAGTGATTCACAAGCCTTGCGAGACTGATTTCGGCCGATGTTTTGCATGTCTATACGGCTGCCATCGTTTCTAACTTTAAATGATACCAGGTGTAGATGCGGATGTCCTGCATCAAAATGTTGATAGATAAGATAGGGCTGATTTCCGAATCCAATCTCCGTCATATAAGAGTGAGCAATGGATAACATCTTCTCTGCGTCAAGCCGGTCTGATGGATCGAAATTCAGTGAGATATGTACACTATTTCGTTTCACATTTTCATTTAGTTCGGCTTGCCTTTTTAGCATGTTTAATTTCTCATGAAAATTGAGCTGATCAGGGTCTTTTGGATAATTAACTGCACCAATGCATTTGGCTTTTCCTTCCTGAACTTTTTGCTCATTGTAATTGAGTGTTCGGCTAATCGAATTTCCGGTATTTATTACTGCAACCATTGCGCTGAAATTTGATTAATCTTTAATTGGATTTGCTCCGTTTTTTCGACTACTTTTTGCCGCTGCAACTGAGCTGTTTCCAGCCAGCTTTTAAACTCGTCAATGGCTTGAAGGGTATGCAGTTTTTTTACGGTTTGATTGAGGTTATTTCCAATAGCATTCAGCTCCTTTCTGAGTTCAATTAATGCTGTCATAAAGTCATCTAGTGACTGGTTGCGATGCTTGAATACAACTGCTTTTTGAAGTAAGACATTACGTGCATACTGACTTAATTTTCGACAGGTTGTTTGTTGATAGTAACCATTAATCTTTTGATATTCCGGTTCGCTTAAACGTATATGCAGCCATCTATTCTTCTTGTTTTGTGCTTTTGTCATCACAGTTCATTTACAAATTTTAAAGCTTGTTTTTCAAGGGCATTACCGCCCACGAGTTCCGAGTGAAGAGCGGCAGAAAAACGTTTGTGATACAAACGGACATCTTGCCGATCGCGGATAAGGCGATCTAAACAACTTTTCGATAAGATCTTCATGAGCTTGAAGATTTTCAGCCAACTTGCAACTGGTGTTTACGTTTTGAATCCTAATCCTGAATGCTTTTGCTTTTGTTGTTTACCGAATAGTATCAACCATTCATTCAGGTCTTTATTTTGAGAATAGAGCTTGCTTTGATCTTTGTAATTACTATTTTCTTGGCATGCTGCCTGGCTGCAATTTTGTCCGGGTGCATCGTTGTCGAGGAATAGGTCAACATTATCATACCTGTTTAAAATATGCTTTGCCTTTTCAAAAAATGAGAGTGAATTTAAGATCAGGAAATCGGCAGAAGGCTGTTGGTTTTTAGTGATGGCAATGAAGGAGAGAAAATCAAAAAATCCCTCAAAAACACAGATTCTTGTTGCATTGTTTAGGAGGGTTGTATGATCCTTAGGCGAAGTACTTAATTTCATGTATTTATTCCTCAATTCATAGCCACCGGAATCATTTTTAAATCCTATGGCGTAGTATTCCTTTTCGCCTAAACGGTAATGAATTTCAGAGCAATATTTTTGTGCTACATCAAGAGGAATTTTCCTGGACTTTAAATAGTCAACCAAAGGGTAGGAGCTGATTGTTTTTGAAGAGAGGATTTCAATCTTATGGTCAGCTTTTTTATTGATTGCAGGGGCAGGTATATTAGAAATTGAATTGGGATAATTTCCATTTGAATTTCTAATAAGATCACCAATTGTCCAATCCTTATAAAGTAAAATAAAGTCGATTAATGAGCCTCCTTTTCCCAGTCCAAAATCAAACCAGAGATTCTTTGTTCTATCGACCTTAAATGAGGGTGTCTTTTCGTTGCGCAGGGGAGATGTATACCAATAGTTACAGTTAACAATCTTTGAAGGATATATGTTAAGCGATTCGAGATGATCAACAATGTTCAATTGTTTGATGTAATTGAGCTTTTCTCTTATGTCCATAATTAACGTTTTTGATTTGAATGTGTGGTTGACGAAAGTAAAATGGCACTTTGTTGAAAATTGAACTCCTTTAATTTCTAAAGGACGGTTTTAACCTCAATGCTTTCTGGATACTTTTGGACTTGAATTAGCAAACCAAAAACATAGCTATGCTTTCAAAAAATGATTTAGAAAAAGTGTATAGTACAATACTGTGTTCACCCGGGATGAATGAGTCCGTCAAAGTGCTTTTGCAGTTGCCAAGAAAAAATATATTATGCCTTGTCAATGCAATAGAGCATTCCTTGTTAGATGGCGATAAGGACAAAAGAGGATTTGACATGGATGTAGAACAAACATTAAAAGCTGTTTCTATTGAATTGTTGGAAAAATCCGGGCTAAAAGAAATGTATGATCACCTGGCCAAGCTTGCATGAAATCAATTGAGCCAATGCACTTAATCTATCTGGTGTTGACCTTAAAATTTCTATCCGCTATTGACATTGGCAAAGGCGGCTATTAATTTTGGTGATCATTTGCTTCCCTTACAGCATTAGTCACCTAACACTCAGCTATATGAAATCAATCCTCTACACTTCGCTTTGTTGCTTCATCTCCTGCGTTCTTTTTGGTCAGAATAAACCGATAGTACAATGGCAACACAGGTACGGCGGCCAGGCTAATGAATATCTCAATTCTACGATAATGAGTCATGATAGTGGGTTTTTAATGGTTGGCTCAACATTTTCTCACAATAATAGCGACGTATCCGGTGGCCATACGGGCTACGAGCCATTTCTGGATGCGTGGGTCGTTAAGACTGATAGCCAGGGAAATCTCGAGTGGGAAAAGTCCCTGGGTGGCATTAAGCCGGATGACATATCGCAAATTATCGCTAACACTGATGGGGGATACACAATATTGGGCTCAACTTCTTCAAATGACGGAGATGCAGCGGGATTTCATGGAGGTGCTTACATGGACTTTTGGCTCGCTAAATTAGATAGTGAGGGCAGCGTGGTATGGAAAAAATGCCTGGGCGGATCAAAGAGCGATGTTGGACGATGTATCAAACAAACCAACGATGGTGGGTTTGTAATGATGGGTTTTACCAATTCAAATGACGGCGATGTATCCGGATTGCATGGCAATTCCGGCTTTAGTGATATCTGGGTTGTCAAGGTGGATAATACAGGACAATTGCAATGGCAGAAATGCCTTGGCGGACGATCACAGGAAGATGCAAACGCGCTTGAATTAACGCAAGATGGTGGGTTCCTCATTGCAGGGACGACTAATTCAAATGATGGAGACGTTGCTGGTAACCATGATCCCAGTGGCTTCTATGGAGATGGATGGTTGGTAAAACTTAGTTCAACAGGCCAGCTTGAATGGCAGAAATGTATTGGCGGCGGTTTCGATGAGAAGGTTGGACAGCTTAAGGCTACTGCAGATGGAAATTATATCCTGGTTGGTTCCACCAATTCTTCCAATGGAGATATTAGCGACAAGCGTTTTTCAGGTTATGATTACATGGTTTTAAAGCTAGCGCCAAATGGAAATATTTTATGGGAAAAAACTTATGGTGGAAATAGCCTTACAATTTATCAAAATGGTGATCACGCAACCAGTGTATGCTTAACCAGGGACGGCGGCTACCTTGTTGGCGGACATAGCTGGTCAAATGATGGAGATGTTTCAGGACATCACGGCGCCACAACTACTACAGATATTTGGCTTGTTAAACTGGATGGACAAGGGTTGTTACAATGGCAACAGAGCTATGGGGGATCGGAAAATGATCTTGCACGTGACATATTCGAAACAGCCGATTCCGGTTATGTAGTTTCGTCAGCATCTGAGTCACCTAATGGTGATGCTTCCAATAGTCGTGGCAAATTTGATTATTGGATAATGAAGATCAATACACCACGTATTTCTGTAAGCAGTTCGCCTACAAATATTTGTGATTATGATCGACCTGGCCTTCTAGCAACTGTGGCGAATGGAGGGCCAAATTCATTTGTGAGATGGGTAAGAAACGGGAAGTTTACTGCCGTCACAACCAATTACTGGATTCCCGCAAATATGAAAAACAACGATACCATTTGGGCGGTGTATATGACAAAACACGGACAGTATGAAAGTAATAAAATTGTTTACAAAGTAGATCGAATTTTACGTGCAGTAGTGGAAGTTATTCCTGATCATATAAATAGTATTTGCAAAGGCACGCCTGTAGTGTTTACGGCACAAACGCTCAGAATTAGTTCAACCGCTACTTATCAGTGGAAAAAGAATGGAATTGTAGTTGGCGAAAATTCAATAACCTATAGGGATGATTCACTATTAAATGGCGATCAGGTAACTTGTAGTGTGATTATGAATTACCATTGCGCAATACCTGCTATAGCCACAAGTAAACCGGTTGTATGCAAAGTCTTTGATAGTATTCCACCGCCTCTTTCAGAAATTTCGGGGCCCGCATTCCTGCAGAAAGGAGCGCTGGGTGTCTTCAGTGTGAGTCCGTCTTATCCTGACGGATTGTATGCCTGGCTTATTCCGCAAAATGCCGGTATTATTTCGGGTAAGGGAACAAATTCTGTTGTGGTGAAATGGGGAGATACAACAGCAAAGATTTCAGTGAAACTATACAATGCGTGTGGAGCGCCGCCGGTTAAAACTAAAACGGTGTTCATTCAGACTCCTGAAATGTCGTCATCAAGAGTTGCAGGTATAGCTGACCAATCGAATACGTTTAGATTATATCCTAATCCTGCAAAAAGTACAGTGACAGTAGAATTTGTATCTTCTGCGGCTGATGAATATACGCTGTCTGTATTGAGCATGAATGGTGTTGAGGTTTATAAGGAAAAGGTTGTTCCAATTAAGGGAATGATATCTGTAAGATTAGATGTAAGCCGTTATCCTGTAGGTTTATATACGATAAGATTGTTTAACAAATTATCAAGTAGTGAGAAGAAGTTGATGGTTGGTAGCGATTAATAGTTGAGTTTTATAAGTTGATGACGAATAAAAAAAGGGCTCACATGAGCCCTTCATCACAAATTGATAAGTAACCATCCGCTGTGACGATTAAATGATCAAGAACTTTGATATCTAAAAGTTTACCGCATTCAACTAGTTTTGTAGTCAGATTTAAGTCTTCCGGGCTTGGTTTGAGGCAGCCTGACGGATGGCAATGAGAAAGTATAATAGCGGAGGCATTAGCCTTTAAAGCTGTCGTAAAAATTATTTTAGGGTCAGCTATTGTTGCTCTTCCAGAACCACTGGATATGTGACTAATTCCTAAAACAGCATTGGTAAAATTCAACAAGAGAATTTTAAATTCTTCAACATACTCAATTTTATCTTTATTCCAATTTGCAAGTAAGATTTGATACGCGTCTTTAGAATTGTGAATAATTGGTCTTTCAGATACTCTCGTCTTGTTGCGATATCTGATTTCAACTTCTGCCACTTTGTTTAATGATTTGAATGATGACTGTTCCATAACTTAATTTTTAATTGATGAATTAATTATGGCAACATCGCCGGCAAAAGGCAAACTAGCACAAGAAGCAACGGAATAAATAGCGCCAGCGTTTTATGCCGGAAATTCTTGTGCGCTTCAGATGCCTTTTGCCGAACTTGGTGGAATGATTAATAAGGAAAAAACAGACAAACTGAAACAGGATATATAGGAGCGCTGTATATTCAGGAATTTTAAATATTCCTACCATAACAAAATTGAAGTGTATTCTGAAAGATAGTATTCTGGTCCACGGAGGTGCGACACTGGTATCGAGTTTATTTCAATCGCGTTTTATCGACGAGCTATACCTGTTGATTAATCCGGTAGTTATCGGCGATGGTTTGACTGCTTTTCGGTACTATCAACAATTTGATGAAAAGATGCTTTGCCTTATTCTTCGGGAATGATCCGTTTGCATTATTTATTTAACCTGTAATGCTTCGATACGCGGGAGTTTTTTTAAACCATTGAGATGTTTAGATGCAAATTAAGCCGAATAACGGAGGAAAGATGAATGCACATACCTAACAACAAGCAAAGCTGCATGTTGGGATTAATGCTTAATTTTAGTGAGCAATGGTAGAATTTCTATTTCATCCTGTTACGCCCCATCCTGCGCTAATCCCATATGTGGCTAAGATGTGGGTGTTTGAAAGTAGCGGCCGGCTTCCGGCGGAGGATATGAAGCTAATCGTACCCAACGCTAATTTCAAGCTCACGCTTACCTGTAAAAATGGTATGGTAGCGCAAATAGACGGTAGAAGCTTCACACAGAAAGAAGACCAGTTGAGTTTATCCGGTCTTATAGATAGGCCCGTTGTGTTGGACCCTAGCGACGATATGCCGACCAGTACGATCGTCATTGAGCTCAACCCGATCGGCGTATATCGACTGTTTCATTTACCCTATGCAGCGCTCAACAACCAGCTGCACATGCTGCCGGAACTCTTAGGTAAGCCTGGCCACGCTCTCGAAATACAGCTTGGTGAAGCGCCTAACTTGGCCATGAAACTTCATTTGTTACAGCAGTTTCTTCTCGAGCAATTACACATCGGCAAGGCCGACTCCATTTATGACTACTGCGTTAATCGCATTACGCAAGCCAGGGGCATAGTTACCGTTTCACAACTTGAAAAAGCAACAGGCTACAGTGCGCGGTGGCTGCATCGCAAGTTTAGTGAGCACATGGGCACCGGCGCCAAAAACTTCGCGGAAATTGTTCGCTTCAAGCAATGCTACCAGGTTTTTTCATCAGGCGTCAGTTACGACATGCTAAAAACACATATCTACGAATATTACCACGACCAATCACATTTTCTTAGGTCATTTAAGCGTTTTACAGGAAGCACACCAACCGAACTGCAGCGTAGACTAAACGAGCTTGCAACAAAGCATTATACAAGCTAGTTCCGATTTGTACAACGGTAATTGTTTCGGCCGTTCTAGCTTTGTATAAAACAAAAAAAAGATGGAAGCGAACAACTACAGCAGAAACTTTACAGTCAATTTAAGTGCGGCAGAGATAATGCAAAAAATCAGCAATGTACCTGGCTGGTGGGGTGTCTCCTTTACTGGCAGTGCTAGCAACAAGGATGACAACTTTGTCATCGAAATGGGTGGAGATTCTTTTTTTAACTGCACGGTAAGTGAACTTGTACCGGCTAAAAAAATTGCGTGGCTGGTTGCCGATTGCAACATGCCCTGGTATAAAGATAAAAAAGAGTGGGCTGGCACGAAGATGGTCTTTGACCTTGATGAACATGATGGAAGCACTCATGTAATGTTTACACACGAAGGGCTGACTCCAGATTCAGAGTGTTATGTAGATTGTGAACCTGGCTGGACGCATTGGATACAGACAAGCCTCGTTTCATATTTGACGACAGGAAATGGTGTTTTTAGAAAATCTACGAAATAAGTGTAGGCAATGGAAACACAAAAGTACAAGCCAGCGATTTACCAGATTGCTATCGCAGTCCCTGGAATTGCTGACGACATATTTGACCAGATAATAGATCTTGTTAAATGGTGGCCGGAAGATCTGGAAGGTGAAAGACCCGGCCCTGGAGTTGAGTTCACATTACGAGCGGGTGAGGATCATTATTCTAAAAACAAGGTAATTGATTTCGAACCGGGCAAACGATTTGCATGGATCACAACCGAAAGCCTTCGCAAAACCGATGGCTTTGAGTGGACGGGCACCAAAATGATTTTTGATCTGGTTGCTACAAATGCTACAACACAGATTACATATACCTATGACGGTATCGTTTTGGCCGATGAAGTCGAAAGGCTTGTTCATATCTGCCAATTGACAGTGAAGGAGTTGCTGTATAATTATCTCGTGCATGGTAAAACAAAAGACGATTTTTCGTTGGCAATTGAATTCAATAAATCGGCAGGAGTGGTATTCAATGCACTGACCAAAGATGTCGCTAGATGGTGGGGCGGCAGGGATCTCACCGGCAGCGCGCTGAAGTTGCATGACGAGTTTTCGATCGGTCATCCTGGCGCACATTATTCAAAACAACAGGTCATTGAACTTGTACACGATGAGAGACTGGTATGGCTAGTCACCGAAAGTGAACTTGCCTGGCTACAACAAGACAAGCATGAATGGACGGGGACTAAAATGATCTTTTGGCTTTCGGGCAATAATGGTAAAACTGAACTTCGGTTTACCCATGTAGGGCTTACACGGGATAAAGAATGTTATGAAACTTGTAGCCACTCTGGTTGGGGAATTGTCATCAGCGATTATCTGTACCTTTTTGTTTCAGAAGGTAAGCCGCATTTTACATAATTCTATGTGATCCGTTCAAACTAAAAGAAGGATCGACGCAGCATATATCGAGATGTAAGTCCAGGGTACATTCTTTACCAGACACTCTCCGACATAGATTATTGTGACCGTAGTAATAATTGAGCCACTTTTCTTAAATGCAACGCGAGGAAAAACAACGTTCGTATTAGGGATATTCTTAAAAAAATGTCATGGTTCAATGAGATCAAGACGGTTGATTTTTTCCGATGATTCATATAAATGATAATTCATCCTTGATGGAAAAAAGATCAGAGCATATCCCAGCATGGCGCAAGCCGAGCGGGTTACAGACGTTTTTGCTACACAAATAGGTGGCTATTTGTCGGGTAAAATAAGACTGCACTAGGCTTTGTGTGGCGCTTAACTTAGGACAGCTGTTACCAGAGTGTAAAGCTATAAGGATTTGTGACGCAGATTAATGCTTATTTAAGTCTTTTCCGGGTCTGCTTGATACTCGCACATACTTTCTCTATATATTTTAAGCAAGAACAGCTTTGTTATTTGAAGATTAGAACAATGCCTGTAGTGGTTTTGGGAATTATCACAAACAATAATTGTACTGCAAGGATGTTTTTATTTCCACCTTCTTTACCAATTAACCGCGCCCGTGTCCGCAAGACACGGGCGCGGGGGGCTTTGATTCGACGCTATTTTTGCCAAACACAGGAATGATTCTTTGAATATTACCGTTAAAGTTTACGAATAGTTCTAAAAAGCAGCGGCTCCTTGGCCGCTGCTTGCAATTTTAATTCTTAAAACTGTTATTTTTCAAAAAAAACAGGCAGATATTAAAAGCTGCCTGTCTGCGCATTTGTGCTATGCCGCCACAAAGAATGGAATTCATTTTAGTATCGGCATCTTTATAGTTGCGAACATTTTGAAAATAACCAGTTACTGCATTATATGCGCCAAACAATGTGCCTTTGGTGGTTTCCAGTTGCTGTGTTTCACTTGTCATTGCATATTCATAAACCTGGTTGCACATATTTTGAAATATTGTACTGGTTTCGTCGAGCTTTCCGAATTCCAGCTTGGCCAAAACTTCTTTATTCGGACACATGGCGCGCCGGATCAATTCCATTACCTGAGGATCGGATATGCGAATTTTAGAAAATTGGTTGAAGATGCTTTCGATAGTTGGTGTTAGTGTGTTTACCATTCCCATTACCTTATGCGCTTCTTTCAGCCTTTCAATTGCATTAGCGGTATGGCGGATCTTAATAACATTAGAACAGTTCCGCAATGCTGCGTTAAGTGTGTTGTTACACACTATTCGCACAGGTGTAAATGCGGCAATAATGCTTCCACTACCATCATGCGAAGTGGTCAAAAAAACATAATTTTCTATTAAGTCATCATTGTCGACTTTGATATAAGAAGGTAGTTTCGCTGTAATGAAAATTCGTTCGCCTTTTCCAAGTGCGCCCGCTGTTTCATAAAGAATGCCTTCACCGCCTCCTACAATCTCGTCAAAAAAAGAAAATGCATCAACATTTTGGACAACCTTGTAATCTTTGCCGACAACGCCGAGAACGGCATTGTTATCTGCCCGAACAGTTGCATAGTAGTCCGGAACTTTTATTTTTTCTTGTGTAGGTTCTGGTGTGTCAGTTTCACTGCTGGAGTGCGTAAATAATTCACGTTTTTGAACAGTATAATCCAGCCCTGCAAATTGTAACGCTTCAGCGCTTGGTGGGTAATCTGTAACGATCTTGCCCAGGCTATGCCAGGGTTTTTCCTGTACGCTAAAGAAACTGTGGTTTCCTGTCTTTTCATTGTAATTCAGATTGTGTGCCATTGTAAATGATTTTAATTGTTTAAAAATTTCTTTGCTGGTGAAGAGAAAAATTAAAAGGGTAGATCATCCGGATTTGCATCACTAGTTAAAGCTGCAGTAGTGTTGTTTGCTTGTTTACTGCTTTGCGACCTCCCATGGAGTTTGATATTGCCAACATGAAATACAAGGGCTGCACGTGCTTCATTGTTGCCGCCAATCCATGCGTTCACACTCATGCGGCCGCTTAGCTCGATCATTGTTCCCTTTGTTAGTAAGGGAGCAATAAATGTTGAACAGTTAAAACATTATTGGGTTTTAATAGACCAACAAAACGGAAATATTCTTTAATTGGCGAAATGATTTTACAACCAAGCCTTGCTGACGCAACGGAGAAATTTAATGAAACTACAATTCTTACTCAGCTAAATGAAAGCAACATTTTTGACATTGAAATGCTTCATCAGGATGGCGACACACTGCAATTGCATTTTACGCTCAATGCTAACTGGGATAAATATATCGTTTTCCCAGGAGATGGAAACTCCTTAGTGTATGAGTTTAAATTTAAAAAAAGAGTTTGGAAAAGGTCACAATACGATCCATTTAAAGTAAACTTTGATGAACTTCAACAGCGAAAAATTGTTCGGCCATTTCAGAAAAAATAATAGCGAAAAAGGCAATTATAACAAAAAGTGATTGTCAAAAGGATGATGGTAAACGATGGTTAAAATAAAACTCATCGTTTCATCCAAGCCTTCAGATCAAATCGTTTGGTTTGAAGATATGATTGAATACTTTATAATGGTTTTGGCTCACAATACGGGAGATGATAGCTTTTATTTTAGCCAAGCTTCTAATTAGGGCTGTAATTTTTTTAATGTTTAATAACGGCTCGTAAGAAGATATTTACTTTGTATTTTGAATTAAAAGGGCGGTCAAAACTTGGCTGCCCTTTTTTCATTTTTACCACCGCTTAATTTTTCTTCCTTTCCTGGTTAAAATTTGCAGCACTGGTATTCAATGTATAAGTGATGCCATCAGGATTTAGCGTTACTTCATTTTCTGCAATACTATACGCCCTTGCGCATCGGATTGCCCCTGTGCTACAACTATAGGCTGCTGGTGGATTGTCACCTTGCTCACCCATTGAAGAATGAAGCGGATTTCCACTTGCATTAACTTCAAACCAAACCAGGTCAGATGCTGGTTTTGTCTTGATGTGCGTAAAAGCACTGGCGCTTATGGCAACAACTATAGCCGCTACGCCGAACAATTGTTTTTTCATATTAAAATTTTTAGTGAAAGGCTCGGCCTGTTTTAACGGGACATCCGAATAACCTGCCTGTAGGAGCTCATCTACAGGATATTGCAATTAGGTGTAGCTTATCTTTCTCGCTAATTTTATAGCTATTAGGTTTAATAGCATTAAGAGGCAATTAAAAACCAGGTGCTGATGCCAACTCAGCTGTTCAATAACTCCGCCGCACGAACAGGGTAGGTGAGGAGCAAAGCTTGTTAGTACGACAATGTATGCTGTAAAAATGGACAGCAGCACGAATGATCCCCACAGCGCATATTTGATGTCATTAGAAAATGCAAGTGCGGTTGCAAGTAAAATTTCTGAAACGGGAATGGCAATAGCAAAAAGTCCTGAAAAATTACCAATAACGGGCATTCTTGATAATTGATCTCTGAAGCTTTTCCATTCAATCAATTTGTTTAAAATTTGACTTTACCGAAATGCAGACTTCGGGACAACAAACCTTTAACGCCCAAGAGACGGTTTTACTTGGCGACACTGTTGATGCAAAAATTAAAATCGTATCGCCAGACCGTTTTGCGGGTAGTTTGACAGAAGAAATGGAGTTTGAATTTAGAGAAGGTGCGACAGTTATCGGCACAGGAAAAATTGAATATATTATAAATGACAAGCTTCAGGGAGCAGGCTAATGCGGCTAGAATAAGAGCAATTATTATCCAGAATGATAAACCTGCGGCAATTTTCTACTTCCATCTGGCCGATAATAATTCGGAATTAATCAGGCTTAAGAGAATTAGAAAATGCATGTTTTATTGCCTCTAATTTTAAAATGGTTAAAGGCTTAGTAAGAAATAACTGAACATGCTGGTTTTCTTCCGCTCTTTTTATATCTTCCGGATTGGCAGAACTGGTATTCATGATAATAAAGCAATTATCTTTCTTTTTTATATTCAGTTTATCGAACCTTTCCAGAAATTCAAATCCATTCATTTCAGGCATGTTTATGTCAAGAATAATTATGCAGGGTAGAGAAAACGAATTTTCTCTTAAGTACTTTATGGCTTCACTTCCCGTTTCACAACTGATGATCTCATTGGCAAAATGATACTTTTTAAGCATTTTTGTCACGAGCGTTCTAACAATATAGTCGTCATCGATCATCATCACTTTTTTAAAACAAAAATTATTTTTCATAGATATGATTGAGTTTATTCTAGAGACAAAGACCCGGGCATATGGATGGTTTCGTAGTGCTCCATATCAAGAAAAGAACACTTATTGTGTATTATTGAAGAGGGTTTTAAAGTTCGCTGAACCTTTATAACCTCATTTTTTTTCCACAGATTTTTTTTTATTTCACTACTTCTTCAAAACGTTGCCTTATTAAGTGTTTAAGCGTTTTCTCATCTTTTGATAACGGTCACAGGCATTACTATTACCTTCAAAAATTCCCGAAGGGCTGAAGGCAGGTCCTTTCTTTTAGGCGATTTTTTAACTGTTCTTCCAGTAATTTATTTACCGCTTTCTTTTCTCGAAATGATTATTATAGTGAAATAAATAATCGATTCAAGATATTGATTGGATCCGCCTGTAAATGTGATTGTATTTCCCAAATCTTATTTTGCGAATTGATTTTTACATAATACCTGGCCAGGCTTTGGAAATGAAATCAGGCATGGTCTCAAAATCATTTTCCTTATCAAAAAAATGTTCAGTTCCCAGATTCAGGTACAGGCTGTGGCGATACCCATCTGCCTGGTTTGTAACCAGTATACCAAGGCAAGTCCTGGCATTCGTATTTTGATGATTTTTTCTACTTCTTGATAGCTTAACCCACCTGTACTGCCGGAGGGCCGGCAACATTTAAAGTAAGGTTTCATTCTTTCAGCAAAGCGTAGTTGTCATTAACCAGCTGTATCGTTAGTGGGCTAGCAGCATCCTTTAATAAGCTCAAAGAAATGCACAATTCCACGCACAAAAAATCAATGATATTGTGATTTGTTCTGTAGTTAAAAAACTACAAACTGTAGTGACATTTAAATCAGTTTTCTTTCTAAAGCATATCGGGTCATATCAGCATTGGACTGCAGGTGCATTTTGTCTAAAACACGGGAGCGATAAGTGCTTACCGTATTACCACTTAAAGAGAGCTGATGTGCTATTTCTGAAATAGTTTTTCCCGTAGCCAATAACTTGAATACCTCAAATTCACGATCGGAAAGCGATTCGTGTGGTGGGCCAGTATGCTCATTGCTAAAAGCATCAAGCACTTTTTCCGCAATTGCCGGTGTAATAAATTTTTTCCCGTTTAGAACCGTTTGAATTGCTTTAATGAGATCATAATGAATGGAAACTTTGCTTAGATAACCTGCAGCTCCTGCCTTTAAAGATCTGATGGCATACTGATCTTCAGGATACACGCTCATGATCAAAATCGGCAATTTCGAAAATGATTGCCTGATTTGTTTCACTGCATCTATTCCACTTCTGCCCGGCATATTCAGATCACAAATAACCACATCCCAGTTTTGTGCAATTACTTTTTTTACTAACTCTTCTGCATCAGACGCTTCCCCTATTTCAGCAAATGGGTATTCTTCATGTATAATGTGCCTTAGACCTCTTCGAACAATAGCATGATCGTCAGCAATTAAAATCCGAACCATTATTGGTCTCCTTTTTCAATAAGATATTCTTGTAGTTACCGTCGTTCCTTTGCCAGGAATACTTTCAATATTATAACTTCCTGACATCATCTCAGCTCGCTCTTTCATTCCTAATATACCTAATGTTTTCTTCTTTGCGGCTTCGCTAATATCAAAACCCCGTCCGTTATCATATATACGTAAAATAATTTCATTGGTTTCTTTGACAATTTCAACCTGCACATGGCTTGCTTTTGAATGTCGTGCGACGTTAGTTAGCGATTCCTGGAAAATGCGAAATAAGCCTGTTTTTGTCGAATCATCAAGGTCTAATTCTTCTTCAGATGAATAGAAAGATGTTTTGATGGCTGACCGCTTTTCAAATTCTTTCAAATGCCATTCTATGGCGTCATCCAATCCCAAATCAAGCAAGTTCGGACGCAATTCATATGAAATTTTTCGCACAGTTTCCATAGTTGCGTCAAGTATTTCTGTCAAATCGTGAAATCTTTGCTTAACAATATCATCATTGTCGCTTATCTTCTCGCTGAGGCATAAAAGATCCATTTTAATTACGGTTAACTGTTGTCCCAATTCATCATGGATTTCCCTCGCAATATGGGTTCGTTCCTCTTCACGTATATTTTGAAGGTGTTCGGACAATAAACGGATTTCACGATAAGATTCAGTCAGCTTTTCTTCTGCTTTTTTTCTTTCGGTTACATCATGTGTTAAAGATAAAATGGTGATCACGTTTCCCTGGTTATCTTTTAAAACAGAGTTGTACCATTTGCAATAAACTACCTTTCCGTCTTTTGTATAATTGCGGTTAAGGCTCAAATTTCTCTCAACAAGACCGTTCATTAATTCATAGTCGACTTTTGCAACTTTCTTTTCATCATCTTTGTAAACTATCAGGAAATCAGGATCGTACCTGTTTCTGCCTAATACTTCTGATGCTTTCCATCCGAAAATTTTTTCAGCCTGTCCCGACCATCTGGTAATATTCAGATCTTTGTCCCACTCGATCACTGCAAGAGGAGTGTTTTCCACATGATAAGACAATCGTTGATAAGCTAAACGCAGCTTGTCTTCTGCCTCCCTGCTCTCGGTTACATCCTGTGATGCTCCATATAGCCTCACTGCATTTCCTTCTGCATCCGTCATTACAGTACCGCGCGCATGAATAATCCGCACTTTTTTATCAGGCATAATTCTGCGGAAATAAAAATCATATGGTGCACGGGCTGTAATTGCTTCTTTTACAACACGCCTCACAAGGCCCCGATCATGCGGATGAATAAGATTGAACACCGATTCCAGACTATGATCGAAATCCGATTTTTTAATACCAAACATCCGGTAAAGCTCATCCGATGATGTTGCGATATTGGTATGCAAATCCAGACTCCAGCTGCCAACATGGGCTATTTTCTCAGCCTCAGTCAAAAGGTTCTCGCTCTGTCTGAGCTTCTCTTCGGTCCGCCGGCGATCTTCTATGTCAATTGATACTCCGAACCACTTAAGAACCTGTCCGTGTCTGTCGCACAAGGGTGCGCTACGGACCAGGAACCAGCGGTATTTTCCATCGGCTCCCTGCAATCGCATTTCGTCATCAAAGGGTTGTCCTGTCGCCATGTTTACCCGCCAGTTTTCCAGGATTCTTGGGAGATCATCCGGGTGAATAGGAAGCGTTGGTTGACGAATTAATTCTTCCCTGGAAATGCCTGTATATTTTATCCAACGCTTGGTTACGAAATCAAGTGTGCCATCAGGTAAAATGATCCACGTCATAACGGGAATTGTATCAATGATTTCGTTTGTCAATTCTATTTGCCGTTTGATCTGTTCTTCTGCATTTTTGCGTTCGGTAATATCAATTCCACAAATGATCAGGCATGGTTTATCCTCATAATTTATTCTTCGGCTTATAATAAAAACCTGGCGAATGGATCCATCTTTTGTTCGAATTTTAAAGTCACCGCTTATCGTTATGTTAGCAAATGCCTGCTGATGGAGATCAAAAGCTCTTTCCCTGTCAGAAATATCATGGAGGTCATTTAATATGTGGAGGTGCGGAATCTCCTGGGCAGTATAACCAGTGAAAATTTCAAACATCCGGTTCCATTCCAATATTCTGTAGTTCTCGTCAATAATATTAACGATGCCGGGAAAGCTTTCTCTAATTGCTTTGCTTAATTCTTTTTCTTTAACAAATTTGTCTTCTGCCTCCTTGCGTTCGTCAATTTCCTTTTTTAATTCTTTGACCGCATTTTCTAATTCATTGGTCCGTTCTGCTATCAAAGCATCTAAAGCTTCATTTTCTTTAACCAGATCAGCTTTCACTTTTTTAAATTCTGGTTTTTCTAAGATCGCCCAGCCGCCTTTACGTTTTGCTATAACAGCTTCATGTGCATCAGCCACATCAAGCAGTGTTGCGCCGCTGGAATGAGAAAGAGGATACGTGCATAATATAATAACAGGTTTGTTTTGTACTAAAACATTCAGCTCTTTTTCATATTCCATAAAATCCGCCCAGTCATTACTTTCCAGCCAGGTTTCATTACCGTTTATGCGTAAACCAGCATAACCTCGTTTCAACGCATTTTGAAGTAGTTCTGTAATGGCATTGGTGATGGCTTTTCCATCAAACTTGCCATCCCTAAAATACCATTCCGTATATGGCAGTATTTCAATGCTGTTTTTTTCAATATGCTGTTGAAAGTTCGGTACATGTACTTTTAGCAATTCAAACGCATCTTCTACTTTTATCGGGTAAAAAACTATCCAAAGACAAAATTCGCTGTTCGCAAGACCAGTTTTAAAATACGGTATTAGCAATTCGAGCAGGTCTTCTTTGGTTTCGTAGAATTGGCAAAAATGTGTTCCCCATGGAACATCGCCAAGGACATCAACACCGGTTTTTCGGAGGTTATTGTGATCATGCATTAAGAGGAATATTGAAGACTAAAGTTATGAAGAATATACCTTCATCTAGCGCAAGTGTTTCGCAGCGGCACTTGTATCTACCAAATCAGCCCGGATTTTATCTGGAAATAGTTAAAGCGGCCAGGTTGTAATGGCAACAGGAGCTGAATGAATACAGCTGTTTGCGTTAGTTCTATAAGTTTGATAAGTTTAAACATGAAATAAAATTATTGACGCGTTAATTTTTAAAATTCGCCAGTATAATTGACTTAGCATTAACTGGTGCAAATGGTCCTGCGGAATACTTGCGACAGGCAAGTTTTCGCAGTGAACAGCAGCTTTCATTAGTATTTAATAGCACAGAGAACGCTATGTGGCTCATGAAAGTAGAGGATGACAACCGGTTCACGCTGCAGGTTGTAAATAATTCATTTGCTGACTTTTGTAATATGGATAAAGAAGATATGTATAGAGGAAGGAAAAGTAACGCAGTTGTTGGGTATATGTAATGATATAACAGAGCGAAAGATGGCTGAAAGATTGCTCATTGACTCAGAAGAGAAATAAGGTTTTGTTTGATAAAAGTCCACTGCCAAAGTGGATCTATGATGCAGAAACATTACGGTTTTTACATAGTATAAGATAAATAAGAGTTAAATAGAAACCTACCTCACACTAAATTGAAGTCCAGTATATGCATCTTCTTAACATTACTTTTTTTACAGTAGTAAATCACTTTAAAGGTAAAAGCGCATCTGAAGCGATTTTTCCGGTGTATCAGGAATGTGCCAGCACATTAGCTTACTGCTGCATTTTGCTTCAGCAACTTTTTTAAACGCTCGTTCCGATTCTTGTTTACGCAAACTGAATAGCTAGATGACTCTCTCTCTCTTGCACTTAACAAGCGATAATCTATAGAGGGTTGCGGCATCATGAAATTTATACAAGTACAAGGTTGAAAAAAATGCATCAGATAACTATTTACTGCTAAAGTATGCCGGACAATGCAGTATCAACAATGAATTTATTTTGCTCCAAAAAATGTTTAAGTAAATCAAGATAATGGGGTTCGTCATCGACGATCATTATCATGAGAGATAAATTGATTAACAAAAATTAGTAAGGAATCGAATGTTGAAAAATTCCATCTTTCTTTAAGATTTAAATATTTCAAGATCAGATTTAACGGATTCTCGTTTTGCGTTGCCGGAGGAATAACCGCCTTCGGCTTTTTTTTCACTTCTTGTAATTGTTTCTTTTTACTTTTTTTAATCAGATATTTTTGCTTATAATCACTCAGTGGTTCACGCTTTTCCTCTCCAGTTAATGTCTTCTGCTGAGACAAAGTACCTTTATTACCGTATTGAATACTACTATCTGAGGCCTTTACTCCGCCAACTTCTTTTTTAGCAGCAACCTGCTTACTTGTATCTAAAAGAGATTGTACTTTAAATTCAAGGTTGTCTACTATTACGCCGTCTTCACTTGCTTGAATATTAAAGGTTATAGTCTCAGGAGTACAAGTCAAATTTAGATTATGTAGTTGGGCAGTATCAAGCCTGGCAGTATAAGTGCCGGGTGTAAAGCCCATAAAAGTAAAATATCCGCCGGGTTCAGTGAGCGTATGAGCAACGCGGGTAAAATTGCTATCATAAAAATTAATTATTATACGGCTCAGGCCGTTCGTTTTGTTATTATTACAAAGAGATACTATACCCGAAGCCTCTCCTGCAACCGTTACTGCAACTTCAATTAATGTCAAATGGTTTGGTTCAATGGTAACACTGATATTAGGTTTTTTAATTTGCCATGCTATATTATCAAAACTGTTCTTATCCAGTTCAATTAAATATTTACTAAATGCTTCGAGTTCAAGTATACGTATTATTGTATCGCGATCATTACGCTCTGTAATGCCACCATTGATATGCAATTTCAGGCCTGCAACTTTGGGTTCATTTAAATCACGGTGCCCGTTACCGTTAATATCAAGATAGGAGAGAATGATAAGTCCTCCCTTACCTACGCCGATTCGATTATTTGCACGCAAATAATTTGTGTTATCATCATAAAGAAAGCTTCCTCTTGCCGATTCAACGAGACTAGAAGTATGATTACTTTGGGTTGCAAAAAAAGATGCTTGCCCGAAAGAAAAATTATATCGGAATCCTATTCCTAAATAGCTTGTTTTGATGTTAAAATCTCTTTGGTAAGAGAAATTGAGATAGCCTTTTGTACTTATATTTTTTCCCGCTTCGCACTTGAACATATTAAAGCGCTTCCTGGTATAATCGAATTGCATTTGAGGAGAGAATGTGATATTATGGAGGAGCCGGTAAGTCTGAGTGAAATTACTGTACACATAAGGATGCTGCGAAAACATTCCGTAGGTCGTAAGATTTGAACTGATGCCTGCAAAAACTCCGGTTATTGTATATTCTGCAGTAGTATATTTTGTGTTTGGAAGTATAAACTGCCCGAGTTTTAAACGTGAAAGAGCGTTAAAATTTCTGCTGTGAAGAGGAATTGATAATTCAATCTTCCGCTCCTCCAGGTAATTGTATTTGACTGCGGTTTGATCTTTATCGTATTTCGTATAACTAACATTGACCTGCGCTTTGGAAGACAGGCTGTAACTGATAGTTGCATTTGACCTCACTCCGTAAGTATGGTCTGCTGTTATTAATAGTTTGGATCCTAATCTGAATGATGCATTTAAGTAGGGCATACTTTTATCAGAGGCGAGAGATGAGAGATATTCTACTCCTGTGCCTATGGTAATATGCCGGGTAAAGCCGTAATTAACATCTGTTCGGTAAAACAAGCTCTTTTGTTCATCTTCCACGCGGCCTGCTGTTACTGTATATTGAAATTCATTTTGTGGAAGAAAATTAAAGGGTATAATAATATTTTGTTCCCGGTATCGTTCCTCTCCCCACGGGCCATATACGCGCAGTTTTACAACTGAGTTTCCGTAAACCATGGGTACTTCGAAAGTAAAAAAGCCTGACGAATCGGCTTTTTTATAGTCCAGTAGAATGTTATTTACATACAACTCCACCATCCAGCCCGGTTCAGTTCTGTCAGTAAGCTTATAGGTGCCAAATGATTTTCTGTAAGTAGTAGGCGTATTGGTAAATTGAACTCCCACAACTGGTGCGTAAATAGAAGACGTAGAATGAATGAGTAACTTTCCGGCTGTTACTTGACGCAGACTGGAATGGTCGTTATTAACATACCTCCAGCTATAATACTGTTGCTTTTGATTGAAAGGCTGAGCACTCGTATAATTTAAGGATACGTTTGCTTCTCCTCCCGCAACAAATGCCCCCATATTAAGGTTAGCCCTGGTATTATCTCCCGAATTCGATTGTTGAGTGGCTACTATGGACCAATCGGCCGAACCTAGATGAAACATTGAAAATTTCCGCGCAATAGTTGTATCTGCTTGCTTTTCTCCTTTCAGCCGACTAATGTTACGTCGCATTAACTCCTGCTGCATCTCCCGTATTGCAGGTAAATCTATTTGTGTATTGAGCGTAACAGAAAGGCTTCGAAAATTAAAAATGCAATCTAATCCAAAGGCCTCCCGGAAATAATCAGCGTTTAAATACAGACCCGTTTCGGTTTTCACCAAATCATTAGGTTTAAGTTCAAATATTTTTTCATCGTACCTGATCCTGTGATTTACTTCATCAATTAAATAGGTGACCTGTGGATTGATAAAAAAACCTGTCACCGAATCCATACCCGCTGAAAGTATATTCCTGATTTTTAAAAAATCAAAAAGGTCTTTTACCGGCAAATAAATTCTTTGGCCGTGAACAATGGCCGGGATTTCAGAGCCGCCTATTTTAGGAACATTAAGGGTAATTGAAATTTCGTAGTAGTTTAAATTATCATCTACCTGCGCCTTCCCGGCATTGCAATACAAAAGAGATAGAGAAACAAAGAAAATAAAAACAAAATAAAAAAGGTGTGGAGACCTGCATATTGTACCGGATAAATATGTGTCTCTGGGAGGCATTAGAATGATTATAAATTTAAGATTTCCTATTCCTGGTTAACCGTGATTGAGAAAGAACCGGTGTAAGTGCCTGGTGCGGTGGTCATAGAGCTTCCTGCTGTAAGCGTTCCTCCGATACTTACCCTGGTTCGTTCAGGTGGGGATACTGTGGTGTTAAAAGGCATAGCAGGTTCTGTCTTATCTAAATGTAATGTAACAGAGCCGCCATTGCTTCCGGAAAGTATAATATTGTCAGGCATTAATATTGAGATAATAGTGCCTGCAGGCGCTTCTATTTCGAATATAGCAGGATGATATTGTATGCCCATATTAAACGGAATAACGCTACCTGTAACAGAACGTGAACCATTTTCTGAAATAATCACTGTTCCACCCGAAATGCCGGGAGAAAAGGCGCCAAAACTGATATTTTGAACAGGTATCACAGACACATTTTGTGAATACACACATGTGCAAGGCATAATAAAGAGCAGGATAACACAAACGAATTGAAATAATTTTTTACACACTAACCATATATTGCTTGTAACGCTCATTTCTTGTATAAATATTTCTGGCAAACCACAAATGAGTATGCGACTTAATTTTTAGTTCAAATTGATTTCCGCCTCTGAAAGTTTTGTGTCGTTTGATGAGTTATAAGTTATTTGAAGAGTTCCGGTATGATAATCAATCCCGTTAATTTTATATAATTCAAACTGAAGATGGCGTAAAGCATTAGGCGTATAAATCGCCACGCCCTTTATTGTACCTACACGTGTTACTTTACCTTGCAGCGAAATATGATCTATTTGCACATCACCATAAACCGACATGTTTCCGGTACGGTTAAAAGTAATTTTCAAAACGGGATCTGTTTCTTTTTCCAGGTGAAATGAAATATCAGAAAAACTTACTTTGGAAGTATTTTCACCTACACGTATAATCACAGGAATGGACATGCCAAAAACCGGTACAAGTTTTACCGATATGCCCGAGTCTTTTTGTAACTCTTTTTCCCCGAGCGGATCAGAATTGCGTATCGCTCTGAAATATAAATGAGAACGGTATTCACCAGTAGCCAATTCGGATGATTTTATCAGTTGCACTTTAACAGCCTGTACTTCATTAGGAGCAAGGGTAACGGTATGCGGAAAAAAACGGAAGTTCCTGTCAGCAAAATTTTGTCCAGAGTCCGGCCGGTCGATTTTTTCAACTGAACCATCATCCTTCATTCTTATTTGCATCACAGAAATAATATATGTGGCTGTATCATGACCAATGTTGGCAAGATTCAATTCCTCTGACCTCTTAACACCTTCAAAGACCACTCTTTTCGGCATAATTAAAAGGTTCCCCTGACCTGAGCATTTTAAAGAAAAAAAGCAAAGCATAATAACCGGAAATAAAATGCTGGAACGCCTTGATCTATTACTAAACGATGATCCAGGAAGTAAGCAGGACAACATAAAAAAGAAAGTAGATGGTAAATTAAATCAGTATTATTCCTAATAGGCCGCACCCTCGGAAATAATATTACTGCCGAAGAAGTTTTAAAAGAAGGAAAAACGCTGTCATCAACGTTTTTCCTTCAAAAAAATGACAATTATTCGTAATTAACGGTTACATCAAAGTCTCCCGACGTATAAACTCCGGCAGCCTGCGATGCAGCCACGGTCAATGTAGCACCAACCTTAACATCTTTTGTACCTGAACTTAAAGTACCTGAACCTGAAGGAGTACTTGTAAAAGCAGTAGCATCCATTGTTTCAGTGCCGCTTGCACGGGTAAGAGTAACCGGTGTTGTAGGTAACGTAATAGAGAATGTGTAAGTGTCGGTACCCGTAACGGTGAAATCTGCTGCCGTAACAGTTCCTGTAGTGGTAGGTAAAGTAACTCCCCCGGTTGTAGAACGTGTTCCGTCAGTTGCTAGTATTACTGTACCACCGGATGCACCCACGGCGATGTTACCAAAACTCACGTCGACATTTTTTGTAATGCTGATAGGGGTAACAATTGTTGCTGTAGAAGTAGCGCTAGCAGTTGATTGTGCGTTCGAAGCAATCGTAAAACCTGCAAGCGCAAGTGTGAGAAGGATCTCTTTTTTCATTTTTATATTGGATTTAATCGGGGCAAAGCTAAGTGGACAATTCAGGATTTCCTGTAGACTTTGGACGGTTTTCCTGTAGACTTTGGACGACTTCCTGTAGACTTTGGATGACTTCACCAATAAAAAAAGAACCGGCAAACAATGTTGCGTGCTTGTAATACTTCGGCTAACGGAAATGTTACAGTTTTTTCAATAAATGATTGATTACGTGAGGTAGAGTATGTGCAAATTTTAAAGCTTACTTTTTTCAATTTGTACATAGTTAGCTCCGGACGATGAAGCATTTTGAGGTTTTCTGCCTACGTTTTGTGCAGATTAAAATGCAGAAACTCTGTCTGTCTATTTCCCATCTGTGAACAAACCAGTGGCGATCATATCAGGAGATTATTTGTTGCCTGCTGATCATTTTCTGAGCACTTGCCGCAAAGTGAGTTATGAAAAATATTTCAAGGGTGCAACTTTCCGTATAGTGTGGAACTCTTCCTCAATATCTTACCGCGGGATGATAATTCCATGTTTCTAAAACTTTGCAAGCCTTTTGCAGTATTCCATTTAGCCTCTTAAAAGATAATAGAGCATGAACAAAAGCAATAGTACCAATATATCGCCTTCCTTACATCTTCCGCTGATTGACGAATGTCAACGATTATTCGATGCCGTCGATTTTGGTGTTGCAATCCTGGAGCCCCAAAGAGATAGAACCGGAGATATTACCGATCTGGTCTTCGGCATGTTAACCAGTCCTTTGAAAGGCACACTGGATTGACTGATGTAATTGACAAGAAAGCCAGTGAATTGTCGCCAAACTTGCTGACAACAATACTTCAATATGCGCGAAAAGCAGCGGAGTTTCCAACGCTGGTCCGGGTGGAGCAGCATATTCACAGCCTCGGACGTTGGTTTGATGCATCTTACGTTAAAATAGGAGAAGATTCTGAAGCCAACATTGCCATTTTATTTAAAGACATTACGCAGGTAAAAATTTATCAAAAAAATCAATCTTTCCTTTCGGAAATTACCAGAGATCTAGTCATGTTAAGAAATATAAGAAATGGCCTTGACGAACTAGCTGAAAAGATTGCAAAACACTTTGATGTGCCGTGGTGCAGTTTTGCGGAAATTACTGATGACCGGACTACTGCAGTAGCAAATTATGGATGGAATGCCGATTTTGTCCCATCATTAAAGGGAATATATGATACAGAAGAATTATGGAGCCGCGAAGAAGCAGAAAGAATGAATAATGGGCAAGCTTTCTGTTGCCTGCGATGCTTTTAACGACTCCCGGTTCAACGCCAAAAACTTTGCTGCTTTGGGGGTAAGGTCCTTTATTGCAGTACCACTTGCAAAGGATGGTAAATTCAATTCCTTACTTTCTGTCATTGACTTAAAAACGCGTCAGTGGACGGCAGAGGATTTGGCCCTTATGCAGGAGCTTGTGTCCCGAATTTGGGCCAGAGTTGAGCTAGCGAGGGCAGAAGAAATGCTACGGGATTCTGAATCACATCTTCGTCACCTTTTGAGGCAAAAAGATGAGTTTATCGGAGTTGCAGGTCATGAGTTAAAAACGGCTGTAACCAGTATGAAAATTTTTGGTGAGCTTGTTCAACAAAGATTAGAAGAAACTGAAAATAAGGATGATATACATCTTATAACCAAACTTAATGCGCAAATAAAGCGGTTAACATTACTTATCAATCATTTATGGAACATTCCTCGCTTTTTTAAATAGAGCGTCTTCCTTTTTCGCCTTCTAGGAAAAGTTTTCTTAAACGTCAGGTTCTATTAGGCGATATTTTGCTAGGAAGTATGAAATTTCTCGCCCTTGCTGGTGTTTTCGTCCTTGTTGGTGTTTCTCACTCTCGCCTGCTTGTTGGGTGTGCCGGACGGTAATTGAGCGAAAGCCCACTAACAACAAAGTGTACAGGTATTTACTAAAAGTAAAATCAAATAAGCCGTTCGTCGAGCGGCTTGTTTGATTTTGCATTGATATCTGTGCAGCTGTTGTATTTTCTTTCGTGTTTATTCCACTACTAGCGGAATGCATCTCGCCCGGCAGATAAATGAGGATTTTAATCCCAATACAAGTGCAGGAACTTCGCGGGATAAGAAGAGAAGATGGCAAAAACAACAATCCGAAGTGTACCTCGTTTTATTTGTAAAAAAGGCGCTCGCTGCCGCTGCTTTTACAATCTGCTCAATTGTAAATCCGCGCTTGCCGCTTTCAACTTCAATCAAATTGCTTGGCCTAATACAAATCAATTCGCACTATTCATCGTAACATAAGTAGGTGGGTTTAAAAAGCGTTGCGGGGTCCTGTACGCAGATTTTCCGTTGTTTACAGAAATATTTGCAGTGGTTTATTTATACAGCCATTTTTTTATCCATCTTGTATAGTGCGGCATAACGAGATAAACCATCAGGAACACAATAATTCCTGAGACAAAAAATGCATCAACGATTCGTGATGGAGGAACTTTTAGCATTCTTAAAAAGGGAATCAGGGCTGAAGGGATGAGTATGGACAAAGGATAAATTGCGGACCAGGTAGTTAGAAATTGTTTCCAGCGAACAGGAGGTTTTGCTTTATTGTTTTGAGGACTGAATAAAAAATCCAAACCGGTGATGATATCATAATTGTCATCTGTTTTTAGTAGTGGGCGAATTTTTTCAACCAGACGTTTCCTGTCCTCTGACTCCATCCACAGTTTCAGGTTGTCTATAGTGTCAAAGCGGATAATGATCGTATACAAATATGTCAAACCGGGAATAGGGCGAATGATCTGCCAGTTAATATGACCATTGGCATTTCTTGCAATGGGACCGATCTCATCCAGCCAGTTTTCATATTCCTGGTGTTTACCGTCTATGATTTGGTGTGCGATGACTACCGTTGCGCCTTCTTTTTCCATAAGATTAATAGCTGAGGTATTGGGAAATAAATTGTGTTCAATGAAGGTTAATGCCGAGCCCACTTCTTAGCGCCAACTGTTTACCATACGAAGTGAGGTGTAACGCCTCACGTATTTGTTGATCATTCCAATGGGGTAACGCCTTGTCAACATCACCATTATGGTAATGCAAACAATTGGCAAGTGCGATCGCATCCCGATAAGCTTTAGCAGTGCCGGAGGCAGTATGTGGTCGTACCACACAAGCGGCATCGCCAAGTATTGCCACCCGCCCGTTATACATCTTGAGTACAGCCATATCTACTATTACCTGGACAAAAGGACTTTCTGTTTGGAGTACCCGGTCTCTTAAAATTTTCGGTAGCTCCTGGTGTGCCTGCGCATGTAGGTCGCTGACAGACTTGCTGCTAAGAAAGCCGGGAGGAACTGAATACATTCTTGTTTTTTCATCTTTACCCGTCAGGATATCCGCCAGTTGCTCGTGTGATTTATTGAGATACCATACCCAATTGTATAGGCGTTGCCCTTTGTTTAATTCACCTTTTATGCCTGGTACCATGTAACAAAGCAGGTGTGAGTGATGGTAAGGATAAATGGAAAACTTGTTTTCAAAAAAAGCCACTTCCGCATCAGTCATTTCATTTTCGGGTATGAGCCCCCGGTAAGCCACATAACCTGCATAGGTAGGCGCCGTATTGGGTAGAAAGTGATTTCTTGTTACTGAGCCGTAACCATCTGCGCCAATCACCAGGTTTGCTGTTTGTCTTGTTCCGTTCGAGAAATGCACCGTTACATGATGCTCGTTTTCTTCTATAGTTTCCAATTGATGACCGAAGAAATAGCGTTCATT
Source organism: Danxiaibacter flavus (assembly GCF_041060425.1). Taxonomy (NCBI): domain Bacteria; kingdom Pseudomonadati; phylum Bacteroidota; class Chitinophagia; order Chitinophagales; family Chitinophagaceae; genus Danxiaibacter; species Danxiaibacter flavus. The sequence continues at coordinate 435,469 of NZ_JAULBC010000007.1, read as the reverse complement.
AGGAAAATAATCTTTGAGCTGTTGCCAGATATAGTTCCAGGAAGTAAAGGAGGTGTCGTTTTGAAATGTGTGCGTGACTGTCCCTTTACTATCCAGTACCTGTCTTTCATAGGCAGGCACACCAAAAACTTCTTTCGCCGAAATATGATATTCGTTCAAATAGTTCATCATATCGGGCTGGATGACCAGGCCGGCGCCTCTGTCCTGCATGTGCCCCGTGGAGCGTTCATAGATTTCAACGTCATATCCCCTGCAAAGCAGTGCGATGCCGGCGCTCAGCCCGCCAATCGAACCACCGATAATGATAATTTTCATAATGTCTATTTATTGATTTGCGTTTTTTGTTTTGCTAAAGACATCGGCAGCAGGTTGGCGTTTGTTATGGTATGCAGGATCTAATTGAGCCTCGTACTCCGGGTGTTTTTTTATAAAAGACGCTACGAACGGACAATAGACCATCACTTGTTTTTTCATTTCTTTTGCATGGGCAAAAGCTGCGGTTGCAAGCATGGAAGCTATGCCTTGTCCTTTCAATTGTTCCGGCACAAACGTATGCATGAATGCGATGCTTTGCTTGTAAAACCGGTAAGTGAGGTACGCTTTTGATCCGTCAGTTTCTATCTCAAATTGCTGCTCACTGCTATTGTTTACTACAGGTTCCATCTTTTGTTCTTTATGCGTTTTAGTGAAACGTACCTCGTAACATGAGGGCATGTTTTAGTGTGCCGGATTAAATACAAGGTCCGTTGCCTGTTTGATCTCATCTTCTATGATCGTGTGCCCCATATTATCATAGATTTTTTCGGTTACATTGGCGCCCATTGCACGTAGCATAGCAGATGATGCGTGTACCCGTTCTGCCGGGACATGCATGTCAGGATTAGAACTGCCAATGAAAACAGGCATGCCTTCAAAGGTGCCTGTATAGTTATCCTGGTATATTTTGTCGCCGATGAGGCCGCCGGTGAAAGCCACTGCACCTCCATAGCGTGCTGCATTTCTCGCGACGAATTCAAGCATGAGGCAAGCGCCTTGTGAGAAACCGAGAAAAAATATATTCCTCTTATCGATACCATATTCCTGTATGCAGTCTATAGTCTTTTTTAATAAGCCAAGTGCCGAAGAAAGCCAGGGCTCGTTCTCCACAGGCGGGGCCAGGAATGATAGAGGGTACCAGGTAAAGTTGGTAGCCTGTGGTGCAAGTAATGCATACTCGCTAACAGGTAAGTATGCTGCCAGTGATAGTATATCATTAGCAGACGCACCTCTGCCATGTATCATAATGAGCGCTTTAGATGCTTCATTGATCGGCTTACCCACAGTAATAATGTTTTCTTTATGCATAATTTTTTTTAAACAGGCTAACGTTTGTTGCGTTGGTATTGCAGCAACGGGTCACTGCAGGCAACCGTGCCTGCTATCTCTACTGCTTCATCTTCCATCGGAATAAACAGCAGGAGTATTGCCACCAGCGCCATACCGATTGCTGCAATCCGTACTACCATCATTACAGACAGCATGCTGGCAAGTGCGCCCCAGCCAATGCTGGAGAGTGCGATGGATGTCTGAAAAACGGTTACGTTAACCGCGAGAAACCGGCCTTTAAAGGCCGCAGGCGATAGTTGTTGCGCCAACACATTTAAAGTTGATGTTGCATTGATCCATGCAATACCCATGATGAGGAGAATGAGGTTAATGCTATAACTGTCCTTCGCCCATGTAAGTAAGAGCAGGCAACTGGCTATTACGAGGCAGCTGACGAAGATGATTGTTGCGGCGCCCGCAGTTCTGTTCCAAAAACCATACAGGTAACTGCCGATCAAAGAACCTATGCCAAGGCTTACCCAAAGCAGCGTGTATTGGCTGCTGTCCTGGTGCCATTGGTATTTGGATAGCTGAGGTAAAAACGCAAAGAGTATGCTTACAAAAGCGGTAAAGGAAACGGTACGTAGCAAAAGGTGTAAAAAAGGAGTGGAGCGGCGTACAGCAAGTAGTCCCTCCATCGCCGTTTTACCAAAAGAATTCTTTTTAAAAGTTGCCGGTGTGTTACTCCAGCTATATAAGCCTGCAATCAATGCAAGAAAAGAAACTGCATTGAAAAGAAAAATGCTCTTGATGCCTAACGCTACCAGCATGAGACCTCCGAGTGCCGGGCCGATAGCGCGTGCCAGGTTAAAGTTGACACCATTGAGCGCAATGGCTTCTTTCATTAAAGGTTTGCTGACTACTTCCGGTGTAATGGCCTGCCACACGGGTGTTGTGAATGCAATACCTGCACCGACAAGAAACGTAAACACCAATAAAGAACGCATCGTTAACCATTGCTGCTGCGAAAAAATAAATAATAGCAGCACTACGATAAAGAGGAAAACCTGCAAGCCGATTAGCAACCGCCGCCTGTCTGCGTGATCGGAGATAACACCTGCAGGGTAGCTGAACAATAGGGCCGGCAATGATGCCGCCGTTTGTATCAGCGATATCATAACGGGCGAAACCGACAACGAGGCGGCCAGCCAGCTCACACCAACATTTTGCATCCAGGTGCCAACGTTGGAGACAAATGCAGCGATCCAAAGTGTCCGGAATAAACGCTCTTTTAACGGCGCAAAAGCAGATGGTGCTTCTATCATGATATGACGATACTGCGGTTAATTAATTATTTTAAAACAGGCAATGCTTTTTCAATCTCAGCTCTCATTGGTTCATATTGTTTCGGAAGCTTCAGGTTATTGCCCAGCTCTGCCAAAGGTTCGTCAACAGTAAAACCAGGATTGTCGGTAGCTATTTCAAACAGTACACCACCCGGCTCTCGGAAATACAAAGAGAAAAAATAATCACGATCGATCTTGGGTGTTATCTGCAAACCTTTGCTCAATACTTTTTCATGAAAATTCATCTGTATTGTTTCATTAGCTACCCTGAATGCCACATGATGGTTAGTGCCTGCTGCATTATACCCGGATTTTCCGTCAGGCAATTCCAACAGGTCTATGATGCCAGCTGTTTCTACAGCATCGGTTGTAAAGCGATAGCGGTTGCCTTCCTGTGCCAGCAAATGATAGCCGAATATGTCTGTCAGTACACTGGCTGTTGCATCTATTTTTCGTAGAGATAAAGTGGTGCTATGGAAACCTTTTGTGGCCATGTCTGCTTTTACTTCTGCTGTCTGCCATGGCGCTCTTGCATCTTCTTTTTGTGGTGCTACCAGGCTAATGCTTAGTCCGTCAGGATCTGTGAAAGAAAGGTAGTGTTCGCCAAAGCGTTCTGTTGCTTCTGAGAATGGCACATTAAAACGTGTAAACCTTTCTTTCCACGCATCAAAACTTCCTGCAGGTACTGCATAAGCAATATCAGTGGCCATACCTGTACCGTTGTGGCCTTGCCCGATGCCTTTCCAGGGAAAAAAAGTAAGTATTGTACCTGGTGTACCATTTTCATTGCCATAATAAAAATGATAGGTACCCGGGTCATCAAAATTAACGGTCTTCTTTACCATCCTAAGGCCAAGGATGTTTGTATAAAAGTCGTGGTTTCGTTGTGCGTTTGCCGCAATAGCTGTAATATGGTGCAGCCCCAATATTTGATCGTTCATTGTTCAGTTTTTTTAAAGTCCGCTTTGATTGAATGCAGCGCGTAATTCATTTTCCAAAAGGCCGCTGCCGCCTCCGTAATGCCTGATGATTTTAGTGGTCAGTCCCTCTTCCTCTACGGTTGCACGAAACGCTGTTTCATCTGCTGCGGTAACACCTGCACAAAGCAATACAGCATCATAGCGATTCTTTTTCATTTTTTCTATGCCTTCCTGTTTGCTATGCGCAACAGTGCCTTTCCAGTCTGCATGGCTGTTGAGCAATCTTTCAATAACCTCCATCATGGCCGTATCGTATCCTACTGCCAATAATTGCAGTTGTGTTGCTTGTTTCATTAGTTTTCAGTTTTGATCATGTATGTCCATGGGGATTTCTATTACGAGTAACCGTGCCTCAGCACCGAGCGTTTCAATGTCGATCGCTGTTGCGTTCCGGATGCCCATACCGTCTCTTTGTGAGAGTAATTTTCCGTCCACGAAAAAACTGCCACTAATGACAAATACATCAATGCCATTGGCTGCTTTACGGATTACGTAATTAAAGGTGTGGCCACTGCTAAATACGCCATAGCTAAACCAGGTGTCTTTTCGAACGGTTAGTCCATCGAGGCTGCCGGGCCCGATAAACGTATGCAGCACATCTACGTCTGTTATCAATGGCAACACACCTAAAGTATAACGCGGCGATGTGTTGAGGTCTTCGGGGTATATCCATATCTGCAGGAATTCAGCCTCTTCTTCCACGCTGTTATTATACTCGCTGTGAAACAGCCCGCTGCCGGCGTGCATTACCTGCACTGAACCCGTAGCGGCAATAGCTTTGTTACCTACAGAGTCTTCATGTACCAGGCTGCCTTTAAGCGGTATGCTGATAATTTCCATGTTATCATGTGGGTGCGACCCGAAACCTTTTCTCCCGGGCAGCGTATCATCGTTTAGTACCCGCAATGCGCCAAAACCCATGCGTTCAGGATTGTAATAATCGCCAAAGCTGAATGTCTTTTTGCTATCCAGCCATTCGTGGTGATCATGTCCACGAGTGTCTGCCTTATGATAAATGTATTGTGCCATCGTGTATATGTTTTAATACCCGGATGGGTAATGATAAGTGATGTGCTGTCTGGAAAGTTGCTGTGCAGCATAACGAACAGAATACAGGCCGCCGGTATCAACTACCGGCGGCCCGATCGCAGCATGGTTATGCTTTAATAAATGCCAGCAGGTCACGGTTGATCGTTGCAGCCTCTGTTGTCGGCATTCCGTGTGGGAATCCCGGGTAAGAAATCAGCTTCCCGTTTTTTAACAGCTTAACCGCCTTAGCGCCTGAGGCAGCAAACGGAACGATCTGGTCATCTTCGCCATGCAACACAAGCACCGGGATGTCTACGCTCTTTAAGTCTTCTGTAAAATCTGTTTCTGAAAAAGCCTTGATACAATCATAGTGCGCTGTTATAGCTCCCATCATGCCCTGGCGCCACCAGTTGTCGCGAACACCCTGAGACACGTTCGCACCTTCGCGGTTATAGCCATAGAATGGGATAGTAAAATCCTGGAAGAATTGCTGCCTGTTTGTAGCTGTGCTATTGCGTATATCATCGAACACAGACAGCGGAACACCGTCAGGGTTGTTTTCATTTTGAACCATAATAGGCGTTACCGCGCTTACCAGTACTGCTTTTGCAACACGGCCTTTGCCATATTTGGCAGCATAGCGAATAACTTCACCACCACCAGTCGAATGTCCGATATGCACGGCATTCTTTAGATCGAGCGCTTCTGTGAGTGCTGCAACGTCGGATGCGTAGGTATCCATGTCGTGGCCAACAGCCGTTTGGCTTGATCTGCCATGTCCCCTGCGGTCAAGCGCAATAACACGGTATCCCTGGTGTAAAAAGAAAATCATCTGTGCGTCCCAATCGTCGCTTGACAGCGGCCATCCATGGTGGAATACGAGTGGTTGTCCGGTACCCCAATCTTTGTAATAAATTTCTGTTCCGTCTTTTACTGTGATCCTGCTCATAACTGTGTTTTTTATTTGGATTAAAAATGAGGAGTAAAAAATGCGTTTATGATGTACTTTCTTCTTTTACCATGTCAAGTTTTCCGGAAGTAAATGCCCAATAAGTCCAAAGACAGGCGCATACCAGTAATGCAATGACAGGATAAAAAAATGACAACAGGCAGGCCAGCACATGAATGGGTATACCATAGAGATAGTTTCTTTTGATGGCCCTGATATGTTGGCTGGTAAGACCCGGACGTAGTAAACTGCTGTCTTTGGACGCAAGCCACCACAGCAGGTTAAAAGAAAGGTTGATACAAACAAATAAGGCTGTATATAACGCAACAGCCGTGTTGATATAGGATGTGTTGATATATTCCGCCAACAATGCAGTTGGGAAGGATATGCAGGTAGCTAAGAACAAAATAAGGCCATTTGCAAACATCAGCGGCGAACTGCGTTTGTAGATCTGCTTAAACAATTTGTGATGGTTCACCCACATAATATAAATGCTGAAAAAAGACAGGCCGAAGGCAAGATAGGAGGGCCAGAGTGTTGTCAACGCTGCTGTCAGCCCGCCGGGTTGATGGCTTGCAGCCTCTATGGGTGGAACATGTAGTTCCAGCACCAGCAGAGTGATCGCAATTGCAAATACTGCGTCGCTGAAAGCTTCTATGCGGGATGTTTCTTTTTCCATGATATTTTTTCACAATTAATCGACGGTAATTATTTATAGGCTGCGGTGATGCCGAGCCGTTTCATTTTAGAATAGACCGTTTGGACAGGCATGTCTAATAGTTCTGCCGCGCCACCTTTGCCGGCTACCTTTCCTTTAGCAAGTGTGAGTGCGCGCATGATATGGTTTCGCTCCATTTCTTCCATTGTCTCGAGCATGGAAGTGGGCATCTTATTATCCAGGTGAACAGGTAACTCAACATGCTTCACTTCATCTTCTTCTGCCAATAGCACAAGGCGTTCAACCATATGTTCGAGCTCACGTATATTACCCGGCCACTGGTATTCGATCAGCGCGTCCATGACTTCGGAATTAACGCGTGGCTGAGGCCTGCCTGCGGCTTTGGAAAACTTTGCCAGGAAATGCTGTACCAGTGGTTCGATGTCTTCTTTGCGTTCACGTAAAGGCGGCAGTTCGATGGGGAAAACATTCAGGCGATAGTAGAGGTCTAATCGGAATCTGCCATCAGCCACTTCTTTTTCAAGGTTTCTGTTGGTGGCTGCTACAATACGCACGTCCACTTTTTCTGTAGTGTTGCCTCCAAGTCGCTGTACTTCTTTTTCCTGTAGCACACGAAGTAGTTTTACCTGTGCTTCCAATGGTAACTCCCCAATTTCGTCGAGAAAGATGGTCCCACCGTCAGCGAGTTGAAACTTGCCTGTACGCCGTGTATTGGCACCAGTAAATGCGCCTTTTTCGTGACCGAAGAGTTCTGACTCCAACAGCGACACCGGTAACGCGGCGCAGTTAACGATAACAAGGACATTGTTCTGTCGGTTCGAATTCCGGTGAATCGCCTGGGCGAACCGTTCTTTGCCGGTGCCGCTTTCTCCGAGCAGCAGTACCGACGTATTTGTCGGCGCCACAGTTTTTACCTTGCTCAGTGCCTTCATTACCGCTGGTCCGCGTCCGATAATTTCAGAAAAGTCGATATTCCTGCTGTCCGTAGCATTACGTGTAAGTATGCTGCCTGTTTCGATACCGTACCTGTAGCGGGCAATATCAAGCATCACCAGCAGGTCTTTTTCCCTGAACGGCTTTACAAGAAAGCCATACGGTTGGGTCGTCTTCGCTTCCTCAAGTGTAGCCTGGCTGGTATTAGCAGAAATGTATAAAAAAGGCTTTTTTTGTTCCGAGAGTTCTTTCCCCAGTTCAATACCTGACAGTGCGGTCTTCAATGTAATATCCAGCAGCACCCAGTCCGGTTTTTTTGCATCGATCAGCTTGCGCGCACCTTCCACGGAGGAGGCTATGCCGCAAACTGTATAGCCCGCCCTCATAAGCATAATGCGTAAATCGTTGGCAACGATAAATTCATCTTCGACAATTAGTATTTTTCCTAAAGACATCTATTACGCAATTTGAAGGGTGTTTGTTTGTAAAAAGCGACATTTAAAAGCCAGCGTAATCCGAACGCCGTTTTCTCCGGTTGTTAGTTGCAGTGTTCCATCCAGTTGGTCAGCCAGTCCATGCATCAGGCTCATGCCCAGGGAATCGCCTTGTTCGACATCGTAGTCCTGCGGCAATCCCACGCCATCATCTGAGATTTGCAACAAACAACCTCCCTCAGCAGCATGTTTCAACGCAAGGGTTATGGTTCCCGGTCGCCCGTTCGGGAATGCATATTTGATTGCATTGGTTACCGCCTCATTGATGATGAGCCCAACAGGCACCGCCTGTGCTGAATCCAGGCATACCTGCTTTACGTCTACCACGAAACGGATCTTATCGGTATATTCAAAGGATTCTTTCATGTATGTAATCAACTCCCGTACATACCATTCCATATCAATTTTACCCAGATTTTCCACCTGGTAGAGTCGCTGGTGGATAAGCGACATCGCATGCATCCTGTGCTGACTGTTGCGTATCGCGGCGATTGCATCGGCGTTGTTGAGATATTCGGACTGGGTATTGAGTAAACTGATCACGATCTGTAAATTGTTTTTAACGCGATGATGCACCTCCTTTAATAGCCATTCTTTTTCGTCGACCAGTTTTTTAAGTACCTCATTCTGCTGGTTAATTTTCTTCTGTTTACTCTCCAGTTTTTGATTGGAACGTGTCTTATACCGGTAGCGGTTATAGAGGAGAGATGACACTACGGCCAGCATACATACACCTACGACAAAAACATTGCGAAACATTTTTTCTTTTTGAAGAGATGCGTCCTGCAGCTTACTTTTTTGTGTCAGTATCTCGATATTCTTATCTTTTTGCTGTGTTTCAAACTGTAATTGCAACACACCAAGTTGCCGGGCCTGGTTGATGTTTGTCAAAGAATCAGATAGCATTTTGTATTGTTCGTGCCGCGTAATAGCAGCAGACAAATGACCGAGCGCAGAGTCTGTTCTAAAAAAAAGATAGGCGGCTTCGACTTTACGGGCGAGCGGCAGGAATGCACTGTCTTTGTCACGATCAAAGGCAGCCAGAAGTGGAATTGTTTCTTCAAAACGTTCACGCGCCTGTAAGTAGGCGACTGCCGACATACGTACAACCTGGTTCATGGTGCCGGACAGTTTATCATGCTGGTAAATCTGCAAGAGCTTCTTGCTATACTTATCAGCGTTGGCGTACCCCTTCAATGCCAGGTAGTTTTTCAGATAGGTCTGGTACACGTGTATTTTGTCATCATCCTCTGTTGTCGGGCCATAGGTTGCAGCCATAGCGAGTGTGTCCAGGCTTCGCCTGTGTTGTCCTTTACCACGAAGTGCATCGGCGATATTAACCAGCATATTCTGGATAACAGGTGTATCTCTGTTGTAGTGTGCGCCGGCAAGCGCTTTATTAAAATAGTCCAGCGCCTGGTCGAAATATTGAATGCTATAATAGTTCAACCCAACACGATTATACACCGTTGTCATCAGTTCGCCTGTGTCCTCCAGTTTTTCTCCGACATCAACGGCCATCAGGTTATAACGCAACGATTCAACAAAATCGTCCAGTCGGTGGTAGCTTTCTGCCATTACGGAATAGAGACCATGGAGTCTCGGGTACCCCGCTGACTGGTAAATAGCAAGTGTTTCATTCAGCATCGCGATTGATTCCCGGTTGCTGCCATTTAACTGCAGCAGCTCGGCGATAAACTCTTTTAGTTTTGCTTCTGAAAGCTTGTCACCCATCTGGCCGAGCATTTCTGCTCCCTGGCGATAGTAGTCTATTTTGACCGGCAGGTCTTGCTGGGTATTGGCGTAAGTTCCGCCAAGTTCAATAATCGCCTGGGCATAAAGCTGGCGAAGATTACTGTTCCGAAGCATAGCTACCGCTTCTTCACATAATTGCCGCCCTTGTTTTGAACCCGCTTCCCGGTACGCCTGTGCATGCAGCAATTTGCCCATTGCTTGTCCTTTGAGGTAATGTATGCCGGCGCTTATGGATTCGATCTTCGAGGCAAAGCGGTGCACCATGCCCATGTCATCAGGATTGGCCCCCGGTTTATATAGGAAAAATTCACCGGCACGTTGCAGTTCGCTGACGGTAGCCGTGTCCGCTTTTGCAGTCTCCAGTAAACGGCTGATATATTCCGGGTTGGCTTGCTGCTGCGCACCTAGGCTAAGCGGCAGGAGCAACAGGATGACAATCCGTATTATGAAGGAATAGTAACTCATTGATCAAATTTAGACGCATCCGATTCCCCATGCAAATAACAAATGATAATAGCGACAGCCGGCACGATAAGCACACTTAAACCCAACCACCCGGCAAGCAGTGCACCGGCGACACAGCCCACAAGAAAACCACCAATGGTAACCGACAATTTCTTTAAACTTTCCTGCGTGGATGGCTGGCTTGTGAAACCCTTGCGTAGCAAGCTTCCAAGATCAAGAGATGCTTGTGTAACGTTACCTGTCATCATCGTTGTCGGCCCATGCGTTTCTTTGGCAAATAACCTTCCGAAAGCATTTTGAAAACCCATCGCGACAACCGTACTCATTACAACAAAGTACATCAGCAATTTTTCTGTGCCGGCCGGGAACAACGGTAAAAACATGGCAGCGATACCGCATAGCATTAATACAATACTTTCTACCAACAGCAGGTTATACCTGCGGCTTGTATTGTCGGCGAGCCAGCCGCCGGCCATAACAGCCAGCACAAATACAGGGAAGGTCAGCAACTTTAACCAACCCCCTGCATGATACCCATTGCCTGCGATCTGTGCAGCAAACACGATAAAGTTGCCCGTTACATGCGCGGAGAAAATAGAATCACCCGACACAAATGTGACGGTATCACAAAAGCCGGCGACCGACGCCAGTAAAAAAGTTACCCGGTTAATATGTAGGCCTTGTTCTGCCATTGCCCTTTAATTTTAAAGTTCTGAAAATTGATACGCCATTGCGCTATTCGAGATGCGCGCGAAGCATCCATGCCATCTTCTCGTGCTGTTCCATCAGCCCGGTAATATAATCACTAGTGCCTGCGTCATGGAAAGCTTTTGCATATCCGTCGATATTTTCTCTTAGATGAATCAAAATGCTTTGATGATCTGATAATAGTTCTTTGATGAATCCCGCAGCATCGTTTTTTTCTCTTGTCTGCTCTGTCAAATGTGTTAATGCGAGAAATTCTTTCAGCGTAGCCGGTGGAAAATGCCCAAGCGTTCTGATGCGCTCAGCCACCTCATCTACCATCTCTTCCAATTGCTGGTACTGCGCTTCAAAGAAAAGATGTTTGCTGTGGAAATCCGGGCCGGTAACACACCAGTGTGCTTTACGTGTTTTAGTATATAGCACGAATTCATCTGCAAGTATTTTTCCGAGTGAATGCGCTACCTCGGCAAGGTGTTCTTGTTTGATGCCTATTTCTGTCTTCATTGTTTTAGTTCGTTAAATGGTTAAAAATTAAATGATCAATTGAGTATGTACCGGCGCCGAGCGCGAGGATCAGCAACAGGGAAAGAGTATACATGTATGGTACATCGCGTACTTCGATGTCATCTTTGCGGTGTACGACAAAGTAGCCAATGGCTGTTACTCCGATCGTTGGCAAGATCACCAACCGTGTTGCGATACCCAACATCATTAAAAAAGGAACAACGGTATCGGAGAAGGTGGCCACTGCCTTATTCAGTTTTTCGGGCAGATGCAATGGGTTGGGTACTTTTTCTCTTTGTCCCCCAACAACACGAAATTTCTTTAACCCATGCACCCGGAAAAGTTCCAGGCCGAGCAGGCAGCGGAATACCAGCAATGCAATATTGTTTACATCGTTACCGATATTCGAATAAAACACCCATTTGATTATATCGTTCATAGTGGTTTGTTTTAAAATGCAAAGCAGGAACAACCGAATGCACCCCAGAAAGCTGAATAGTTGTTAACCGGAATCGTGCTTTTGCGTGCAATATCATGATGGTGGCCATGCACGTCACAACTGCCCGCGCAGCAATGAATCTTATCACTTACATCAGCAGCATTCAGCGAAGCATTTTTTGCCCCTGGCAACGCGCCATTGTAATAACCAGGATAGTTGTGTACGGGTGACCAATCTGGCAAAATCGGAAGTGGAGGCGGCCCGTATGTCGCGAAATCATCTTTGCCATACACTATTTTTCCTCCAATGATAGTAAGTACCGACTCAATGTGTTTGATCGCTTCCCTGTCTACAGTAAAAAAGTCCCTGTCCAGTACGGCGAGATCGGCAAACTGGCCCGCTTGAATACTTCCTTTTTTATGTTGTTCACTTGAAAACCACGCGCTGCCCTTTGTATAGAGTGCAAGTGCGGTTTCTCTGCTAATTAAGTTACTGTCATCGTATAATTGCAAACCACCCACTGTTCTGCCGGCCGTAAGCCAGTATAGCGCTACCCATGGATTGTAACTACTCACCCTCGTGGCATCCGTTCCGGCACCAACAGGTACTTCCATCTCCAGCATGCGTTTTACAGGCGGTGTATGTGCTGCTGCTTTTGCACCATAACGGTCAGCAAAATATTCTCCCTGGAAGGCCATCCGACTTTGTATGGCAATACCTCCGCCAAGTGCCTTGACACGTTCTATGTTGCGTTCGTCAATAGTCTCAGCGTGATCAAATATCCATGGCAGGCCTGCGAATGGAATATCCCTGTTTACTTTTTCAAATACATTGAGGAAACGTGTAATGCTTTCATTATACGTTGCGTGTAATCTAAAAGGCCATCTTTTCTCTACCAGCAGCCGGACTACTTTTTCAAGATCGGCTTCCATTGTTTCAGGTAGGTCCGGCCGTGGTTGCAGAAAGTCTTCAAAGTCCGCTGCGGAGAATACGAGCATTTCACCTGCACCGTTATGGCGGTACATATCGTCACCCTGGTGCAACTTTACGGAACCCGTCCATTGTTCAAAATCTTCGTATTCCTGCTTTGGACGTTGCGTAAAAAGATTATATGCGATGCGCACGGTCAGCTGCTTTTTTTCGTTCAGCTCACTGATCACTTTGTAGTCATCAGGGAAATTCTGGAAGCCTCCACCTGCATCAATGACGCTGGTAATGCCAAAACGGTTGAGCTCACGCATAAAAAGCTTTGTCGAATTTACCTGATGCTCATAGGAGAGCCTGGGACCTTTGGCCAGCGTGGAATACAAGATCATGGCATTGGGTGAGGCAAGTAGTAAACCTGTCGGCTCACCTGATGCATTGTGTTGGATCTGACCACCTGGTGGAGCAGGGGTATCTTTAGTAAAACCTACGGCCCTGAGTGCTGCACGATTGAGCAATGCACGGTCGTAAAGGTGCATGATAAACACCGGTGTGTCCGGTGCAATCGTATTCAACTCATCAAGCGTCGGCATTCTTTTTTCGGCGAACTGGTGTTCAGTCCATCCACCCACCACACGTACCCACTGTGGGGATGGTGTGCGTGCAACCTGTTCTTTCAGCATGCGCAAGGCATCTGCTAAAGAGGGCACACCATCCCATCTGAGTTCAAGGTTATAGTTGAGTCCGCCGCGTATGAGATGTATATGAGAATCGTTCAACCCGGGAATGACGGTTTTATCTTTCAGGTCTATTACCTGCGTGGTTTTGCCTTCGTATTGGCGTAAAACAGGTGCGTCATCACCCACTGCAATGAACAGCCCGTCTTTAATTGCTACTGCTGTGGCAAAAGGGTTTGATTCATTTACCGTATGTATCCTTCCGTTATGTAAAATCAGGTCTGCGTAGTTCATGATACCTCCCTCTTGCTTTAATTATGAAATGATGCGATGGCTTCTTTGATACCTTCACCTGCCGTTGTAAAGAAGGCCGGGCCTGCCAGCAGTGTTATTTTTGTAACAGGCTTGTAGGTTGCCATCTTTTTGCTTTTTAGAAATGCCTGTGTGCGGTAGGCCGCAACGATTCCTTTAGTAACATTGCCTGCTACTAATGCTGTGGGAGAATCAATGCCTGCATCTTTGATGTCACTTGCAAAAGCAAAATGTGTAACACCGATATTTAATGCTTCACGCAGGGCTACACTACCAATTTGTATCATTAAATCTGCATTGAACTTGTTTCGGTCGCCGAGACCAATCAGTAATAATTTTTTTGCTTTAAGCGTTCCTGCCGGCGGTGTGATGAGTATTGTCTCCAGTGCATGCCCTGAAAATTTCCCGCTTTTGCGAATGTCTGTGATAAGGCCATTTAGTGCATGATCAAGATGCACCATGCCGTTCAATGGTTCAGGTAATGCGGGCGCATTGAAGATATCTCCTTCGGTATATTCAAATACACAAGCAACCTGTAGTTCGGCTTCTGCTGCCGATGGACCTTGAACCAACCCTTCTATGGCCATGCCGTCAACAGTGCCCCATGTTTTAGCGGTACCAACCGCTGTTGTTGCTGCGGGAGTTGAAGCTGTTTGTTGCGCATGTACTGTTGTTGCACATGTTATAACACAAAACATTGCAATAATGCTGAAGGCACGGATCAACATTTTGGGTGACGTTGCTGTATTACTTTTTGTATAGAACATAGTTTTAAAATTTAAAAGCGATTCTTGAATTAATAAATACACCGTTTTTATGATTGCTTATGACGTCATTGATAAAGGCACCTGTTTGGAAGTATTGTATGCCGCTCATAAGCGACAAGAATTTATTGAGGGTATAGCTCACGCTTGCCAGGTATGCAGTTCCGATGTATCGTTTATCTGAACTTGCACCCGGAAGATTGAGTGTGCCGCTTGGCCGGTAAACGCCATCCTGTAATGAATAACGCCAGTTGAAAACAATATCAGCCTGTATCAGCCATTTGCTTGTGAAATTGATCGTGGCATACGGATGTATGTCGATCAGGTTGACCGGTCCTATCTGCGGGTTAAAGCCAAAGTAGCCGCCTTTCGGATAAAGAGGATTGAAGGTTTCGAGGTTGCCGTCACCTTGTTTTTTATCCCCCGAAATATAATCGTTACGCAGGTTGATTGTTGGTTTCCCTTTTACATTTTCAAACATATAACCAATGTCTGCCGAGGCAGTCCAGGCGCGGATATTACCATCGCCAAAACGACCGAACTGGTACGCGGCTTCAAGATTGTAAATAAAACCACCGCCGTATTTCCAGAAGCGCCCGCCGATGGTGTGTCTCGTTTCCTTCGCAATGCCTTCTTCGAAAAGACTGGCTGGTCGTTGGATGCCGAGATAGTAAAAATCCAGGTTGCCCATCCGTTGGATGATTTGCCGTCCATAAACGCCCCATAGGTTAATCGACTTACTGGTTTTGTTGTCAAAACTGCCGGGGTTGATAGTATCGGCTTTCATCACGAAGGCTTCAATCGAAAGAGATGTTGCGTTATACATCATCTTCGCGCCCGTGAAATACAACCTGAGGTTAGGCCCTTCTCTTACAGAGATCAACCTGCCACTTCCATAGTCTAATTCTTGTCTGCCGATACGGGCGATCAATGTCTGTTTCTCTTTTTTTATGAGAGCAACATCTGCAAAAAGATTTTGCACGTTGAGCTTATCTTCATCAATAGGGCGCGGGCCATTTTTTCTGCCGCTTTCCCATGCGCTGCGTAGTTGTGCAAATACGCGTACCCGGTCACCCAAATGAATATCGCTGTGAAGATCGTAGCGCTGCAACAGGAAATTATTATGCCCGATGTTTAGCCTGCCCCAATCTTCATTGTTGAAGTCTACATACTCGATACGTGCTTCGCCTCCAAAAGACAGGTATATCCGCCCACGTTTTGTGAGCGGCATATACTTGATTTTTTCGTATACATTGCGCTGTGAGTCGGCGAGAGATACATAGCTTTCATCAAAGCGCATCAGTTTAAAGCCCTGTGCTGACGCAGGTTGCGCGGAGCAAAAAACACCACTCACAACTAATACAAACATGATAACCTTACAGGTAAGGCGCAAAAATTTGTCAGGCAAGCTGGTAGTGTTTAATGTTTGAGCATGTTGTGTGCATAATGGATGCCGATACCGTAAGCGCCACCGTATTTTTTCATGAGGCTGCTCACAGGAACGTATGTTTCTGTTCTTGCCCAGTCACGTTGTAGTTCCAGTAAATATTGGATGGAAGTAATCGGTTTTACGCCGGCCTGTATCATGCGTTGAACAGCCCTTTCATGCGCTTCTGTGCTTACATCTCCGCATGCATCTGTTATCACATACACTTCGTGTCCTTCTTGAAGCGCTGACAGCGCAGGGCCAACAATACACACACCAGTCCAGAGACCCGCCATGACCAGTTTTTTCTGTCCTTTCGCCTTTATGGCTTTATAAGCCGCTTCGTCCTCCCAGGTATTCATGGACGTACGGTCGATATAACCGGATGTGGCTTGCGGGTAGAATTCTTCAATTTCGGGAAATACAGGGCCGGAAAAAGTTTGTTCCGCTACAGTTGTGACAACAGTAGGAACATTGAAGATGCGCGAAGTGCCCGCAACGATAGCAGTGTTGGTTCTTAATTCGCTTAAAGCAATGCTTTTGGTTGCAAAGCCCATTTGGCCTTCAAAATCGATTAAAACCAATGCATGGTTATCCGGTGCTAAAAGGTCTGGAGATGGTTTCATAAATTTTGTGTTTGTACAACAGTATAGTCAATTGATGTGCCATTGGGTTAATGTATTGACAAACACTTGGTTATGGTTTTATTTCGTCTCTTCTTTTTTACGATATACCGTAAATTTATGAATAGGCATAATAATGAAAGCGCTTAAGTGCGTTTAGGGATGTTGATCTTTTGTTGCTTCAATCCTCTGCCGACGAACGGACGATATGCTCTTTTTGTATGCCGAGTTTCTGCATTCTTGATATGAGCGTTGTGGGAGGTATTTGTAGTTTGAGTGCTGCTCCATGTGGTCCGGAAATCCTGCCGTTATAGTGTTTTAAAACCGTAAGGATATACTCGCGTTCTACTTCTTCCAGTGACCGGACTTGAAACTCGCTGTTGTGTCCTGTCAGCGTTATGCTGCTTTTTTCGGGCAACTGGATATTCCGGATGATATGGCCGTTGGTCAAAAGGATGGTTCGCTCGATCATGTGTTCAAGCTCACGGATATTGCCGGGCCACGCGTAAGCTTCTAATTTATCCATGGCTTTACGCGATAGACCGTGTATTGTTTTGCCGTTACTGCGCGCGAATCGTTCGATAAAATGAGCCGCCAAAGAAGGAATATCTTGTTTTCTTTTGCGAAGGGGAGGCAACGTAATCGGAAACACATTGAGGCGATAGTACAAGTCAGAACGAAAACGCTGCTGGGTTACTTCTTTTTCAAGGTTCCGGTTAGTGGCTGCGATTACCCGTACGTCGACTTTGATAGTTGTTTTACCGCCGATTCTTTCAATCTCTTTTTCCTGTAGGGCCCGCAAAATTTTTGCCTGCAACTCCAACGGCAGTTCGCCTATTTCATCAAGAAAGAGCGTGCTGTTATGGGCCAGTTCAAATTTTCCAATCCTGCGCTCCGATGCACCGGTAAAACTTCCTTTCTCATGACCGAACAACTCACTTTCAATCAGGCTTGCCGGCATTGCTGCACAGTTCACCTTTATCATCAGGTTGCCATTTCTCGGAGACGCCTCGTGAATAGCACGCGCGACCAACTCTTTACCTGTTCCTGTTTCGCCGAGTAACAAAACAGTTGTCGATGAGTCCGCAACTTTCGATATAAGTGAGAAAACCTTTTGCATTTCCGGAGAGGTGCCAATGAGTTCTGCAAATCCTTCGGCGGCACGCTGCTCCGCTATCAGGTATGCTTTTTCCTCTTCCAGCTGTTGTTTGTAGCGATTGATTTCGGCAATCTGCTCTTCGATTTTTTCATTTGCCAGGATGTTGCAAATGCCCGTTCCGATCAAATCGGCGATTCCGCTCAGTAATCCAAATTGGCCTTGCGAAAAGGCACCTGTTTTATTTGCGTAGAGATACAGTACGCCTCTGTCTTCGTCGCCATTAGTGATTTTAACGACTAACATTTCCTGGATGCCCATCTTGGCCCAATATGGAATATAAACCGGGAGAGAAGGTTGTTTGAGCAGTGTTTCCATTTGGAATTGCACGGGTCCCGACGACTTTAGCGCATAGTCAAAAATGCCATCTTCGACCGGGTGATCATTGCGGATAATAGGATTTCCCGGATTGTCAACATCAAACTGTTCGTCTTTGCTATGAATGAAAGGGGAATGAAACCGACGGTCTTCATGCAGGAGGCATAAAGTATAGTAAACCCCGCCAAACAGCCCAAGTATGTCTTCGTTGATTACGTTCCATAAATCGGCACGCGTCCTGGCCGCCGCAATTCGCGCCGCTACGCACAGCAGTATTGATTGCTCATTTTCCTTCTGGTTGAGCAATTTCGCCAATATCGTGCGGTTTTCATTTGGTTTCTTCTCCGTAGCGGTAATTTCCTTGGCTGGGGCTTTTTTGCTCATTGCCGAATTTACGAAAATCGTAATCAAAATGACACGGTAGGTTGTAATAAATTACGATATATCGTAAGCTGTTTTATTTGAATTAAAATGCAAAGTGTTTACAATCATGTAATTGCAAAGTGGTATGTCGTCTGGTTTTCCAGTTTGCATCTCTCGGTTTTCACAGAGGTTTTAACCAGTCTATTTTTTTACTCCAAAAAATAACAATGAAACAAACGTCGAAACTAATTGCCGTTATGTTGCTCGTGACAGTGGGTGTGACAGAAGCCTGCACAGAAAAAAGTACGAACCATTTAAATACCGCAATAGGTACGATAGACAGTGCTCACGGTGCCAGAGCCGGGTATATTGAAGTAGAACCTAATTTTCGTTTACACTAAATGATCATGGAGAAGGTACCCCATTGTTTTGATCCACGGTTATCCTTTAAGTGCTGCCTGTTGGGAATATCAGTATCATGCTTTAGTGAAGGCTGGTTACCGCGTAATCGGAATCACCGTGCGGGGATTCGGACAGTCTGATAGGCCTTATGGAAAATATAACTATAATTAGTTTGCGGCTGATATCAGAGTTGTACCGGATAAACTTGACATTGAAGATGCCGTTCTCGGCGGACACCTGATCTTCCAATATTATCAACAAGCCAATTGATCGATATACTCAGCGTAAAATCGACCAACCTAAGGCAATAACAACGCTTTGCTACGTTGAATTTTAAAGGCAATACCCCTGATTTGACGAGGTATTATTTTGTCTTAACATAAGTATTTTCAAATTTACAATACGCCAGTTCATCAAATACGTTTGCTCCAGATGGAAGTTGTTTATACTTTCATCCAACTGATTTAGGCTTATATATAAAGGTTCGGCTCAATCAGCCGGGCCTTTGTCATTGTCACATAATAAGTAGAACGCGGCAACAATCAATACACAAATGATAGATGATTTTATAATAATTTCATCGGTGGCTAAGGTTCCCAATCGGATGGCGACAGTTATGAATATCATACAAGCGATACCGATTAGGATAAAGCTCATAATCTTAATCATAATTGAAAGTTTAAGGAGTACAAATTTAAGAAGTAGATAAAATTTAAACACATTGCGAATAAAGGGATCTATATCCTTATGATAATTTTTCTGTTGTTATGCTAGATGGTCCGCCTTAATTAGTCGGGCCATTTTTATGCATATTGATAGGCTGTTGTTATCATCTCACATTGGTAAACGGTTTTTATTTCCAAATGCTGTATATGGAAGTGACTCTTCATTGAATGCGCAATTGCAGCAATGACTCCCGGAATTTTATGGGATTTTGATCCTCTTATTTTTTCGGTTTCTACGCTGAGTATTATGCCCTGTTTTGTTTTTAAGTAATTAAAAAGAAAGCAATTAACAAATAAAAAATAATCAAAATGAGAAAGACAATTTATCTCCTGGCAATAACCGCAGCTACCATGTTCACATCAGCAATGGCCCAGGAGAATTTTCCTGAAAATGTGAAAGCGGCTTTTTAAAAAAATCCGAATGTGAAAGATGCCACCTGGAAAAAAGAAGAAGGAATGTACAAATCAAAATTTACTGAAAATGGAAAGAAGGTGACCGTTCATATGGATAAAAGTGGCAACGAAATGGAGAAGGGGTATTATATCGAACAATCTGAGTTGCCGCAGTTAGCTCAAGATTATTTAAAAAAGAATTGCACCGGAGCTAAATTCGAGGAAGTTTCAAAAAGTGGTTAGCCCGAAGGGAAAAACGCACTATGAAGCCGAAACTAAAGGAAAGGAAATTTATTTTGATGAAAAAGGAAGTTTTATCAAAGTTCAAAAGGAAAGAGATGAATAGTAACGGGGGTATGTTGTAAATTGGAAATATAAATCGGGCAACGACGGCTGTATGTTAACTACTGACCAGGGAAATTAAATGAAGTAAATAAAAGGGACTATTTCATTAAGTATGTAAACGTTTTAATTGGGTTTTGGAGGTGTTTGGACTGTACACAAAAGCAACAAAGATCCGTTTCCTTCCAAATCCTCTCGCCCATGACTATGATAACAACCTGAAATTGCACCTGGGCAATGGAAGTATATTCCGCCGGAAGCGCATTGCCGGCACGATGGGTAAGGGAATTTGATTAAATTCCGGAAGGAAGTTGAGGATAAAATAAAACGTATCAGCCTTCCGGCATTTGAAGATAATTTGTCTGCTAACGATTATATCGTTAGCTGCACGCTTATAGTTTTTCAACAAAAGCAACAATTAAGCAAAATGGAAGATGTTATTTATCAGGAGGGGCACCCTTTAATACTGAAATACATCATTTTTGGCCATAATAGATTCCAGGCAACTTATTCATTATAAGTCCGGTCCAACCTTTCTTTTCTTTAAAGGCTGAAGCAAAACTTTTAACCTGATTCCCCAGGAATTTGACTTGATCTTTAAATTCGGATCGGCTAAATCAACTTAGTTTTCTCCGGGCACTGTTCCCTCTTTTGTCTTCCGGTAATCTTTTGTTTCCTACCGTTTTTGTCCTGAAATCTAAAAATAACTGGTTAATTAACGCTGTCATCTTGAAAAAGATTGTCTGCCGAAACAGGTTAATTTCCACCCCAACAGACCGGTTAAGACGTTATAATTTGGAAATTATTGAATAATTAAACGCTTAATTAATCCTTTTCCTGATAAAAATGAGGATTAATTTCCTTATTAATCTTCTGGATATACCTAATGTTAACCTCACGGATGTTTCTTGCATTGTCTTTTATTAGATCAAAGCTTGTCAATGAAATACCCACATCGAGGCAAAACGCCCATCCATACCATCCCTGCAATGCAATTTGTAAGGAGAAACTATCTGCATCAAGTCTTCAATCAATTAAACTTTTTCAGAATATCTAAGTATTCAACGACTGCAATGGCACTCGTGCTATTGCAACGTTGACTATTGAATTCTTATTATTTACTACACCAAAAAGCTTCAAGAATGAAAAAACTGCTTTTTACGAATTTTAACCGTTCGTATCATGACTGGCGAGCACGAGGGTATATAAAACCCGCCGCGGTCATGTTGATTCTTTTCTGCTCGGCGCTTGCCCAGGCCCAGGCTCCTGTTAGGGGAAAGGTAACAGGAGACAAAGGAGAACCTATCCAGGGCGCAAGCGTTCAATTAAAACATTCAAATAAGGGCGTGGCGACTGATGCCAACGGTAATTTCTCTTTATCACTTAAGGTAGGTGATACCCTGATCATTTCTTCTTTAAGTTACAACCCTTACGAATATGTGGTTAGGAACACTAACTCAATAGCGGTATCCATGACCGGTCAGCCAAATGCCTCCAACCTTGGCGATGTGGTAGTGGTAGGTTTTGGTACGCAAAAAAGGGTGTCTGTCACCGGATCTGTTTCTACCTTAAAGGCAACAGAAATTGTAACTACCAAGAATGAGAATGTTGCAAACATGCTTACCGGTAAAATTCCCGGCTTGCGTATGGTGCAAAGAACTGCTGAACCTGGTGCTTACGAAAACTCATTCGATATCCGTGGTTATGGCGGAGCTCCATTGATAGTGATCGACGGTGTTCCAAGAGGCGGGTTTGAAAGAATGGACCCAAGTGAAATCGAAAGCATCTCTGTATTGAAAGATGCGTCTGCTGCGGTTTACGGTGTAAACGGAGGTAACGGTGTTATCCTCGTTACTACAAAGAAAGGTGGAAGTAAAGATGGCAAGTTTGACATTAACTATTCGTTCAACCAGGGCTGGCAGCAATTTTTGGGAATGCCTGAAGCGGTAGGTCCGGTTGACTACATGATGCTGACCAACGAAAAAACCAAGCGCGATTTTGGTAATAACTTTATCTCCAATGTGCCTCCTTCTTATTCTTATGATAACATTAAACCGTGGATGGATGGTACATATGCGGGAGCGAACTGGCCGGATGCTGCGTTTACAAAAGTATCTCCGCAGGTTCAGCACAACATCAACATTTCGGGAGGCACTGATAAGGTGAACACCTTCATCAGCCTGGGGTATATGAAACAAAGCGGTTTGTTGCAAACCAATAGTCTTAACTACGACAGATGGAACATTCGCTCCAACGTGAATGTGAAAGTTACCAATAACTTAAGAGCACAGTTATTGTTGTCCGGTGTATCCGATACCAAGAATGCCCCATACCAGGATCTGTGGACGATTTTCAAATATGCATGGAACCAGATTCCTATTAACCAGATCTATGCTAACAACAATCCGGAGTATCTGAATGTAATGCCGGATAATGTGAACCCGGTGGCGGTTGTGGATGCCTCAAAAGTTGGGTTTAAAAAGAATACTACCAAAAATCTTCAGGCACAAGGTAGCCTTGAGTGGGAGATTCCCTGGGTAAAGGGTTTGAAAGCAAAAGGTATGTACAATTATGGCTATACCATAAATGACAATACCGCGTATGCAAAAATGTATAACCTGTATGCTTACAATGCAGATGACAGCACCTACAAACCTACAACGGTAAGCGCAACAGGTTTGGCTGTACCTACATTGAACCGCGCTTACTATAGTGGAATAAGTACTTTGGGGCAATTATCATTAACCTATGCCAACTCATTTGCGGGCGTGCATAATATAAGTGGATTGTTTGTATATGAAGAAAGTCATAGTAAAAATGACAACATTTACGCGCAACGCAATATGCCTATTCCCACTCCTTATCTGTTTGGCGGTGTTTCCGGCACAGGTGAGCAGGGTGGCACGTACTCAAATGGGGTTGGGGAGTTTGCGACAAGAAGCTATGTTGGTAGAATAAACTATGACTATAGAGGAAAATATATTGCAGAATTCAGCTTCAGGGAGGATGCGTCAAACCGATTTAAACCAGGTGGTAAACAATGGGGCTTTTTCCCCGGGTATTCTGTAGGTTATCGCATCAGCGAAGAGTCATTCTTCAAAAACCTTGTTTCTCCCAATATCATTAGCAGTTTAAAGATCAGAGCTTCTTATTCTGCACTCGGTACATCAGATGACAGAGCTCAGTTCCAATATGTCTCCGGTTATACTTATCCCACGGTTGATCCCGCTGATAACAAGGTGTTGGGGTATATGATGGGGGGACAGTTTGTGACAGGTTTACAAAGCCGCGGCTTAACAAATCCGGATCTTACATGGTACACAAACTACATTAGTAACCTTGCTTTAGACTTCACATTACTGAAAGGTAAATTAGACGGTACCATTGAGGTATTCAGAAGGAACCAGGAAGGTTTGCTGAACAAAAGAACGGCTCAATTGCCAGGGACAGTGGGCTCTCCTTTGCCGTATGAAAATCTTGACTCTAGAAGAACACAAGGTATAGAAGGTATACTTACCTATAAAGACAGATTCGGCGCTTTGGGTCTTACAGTATCAGGCAATGCTGCATTTGAGCGTACTAAAAACCTGCATGTTACAGAAGGTCCCCAGGGCAACCAGTACCTGCAATGGAGAAATGGGGCATCTAACCGCTTCACCGGCATGGTGTGGGGTACAGACTATGGAGGACAATACACTTCTTACAATCAGATCTACAATTCAAAGGTCAACGCAGGTGGTGGCAACAACAGCGTGTTGCCTGGTGACTACTATATGGAAGATTGGAACGGTGATGGTGTAATCAATGCAGATGACTATCATCCGATCGCGGTACAGGATCTGCCTTTAATCAACTATGGTCTTACAATTGGTGCAACTTATAAAGGTTTGGATCTGACTGCATTGTTTGCAGGTGCTGCCGGCGTATGGACTTCGTACGGTGAACAATTGGGAGAGCCATTAATGTATGGAAGAAGCGCGCTGACAAAATTCCTTGACAGTTGGCATACAGTTAACCCTGACGATAACGTGTACGATCCAAATACACAATGGATCCCGGGAAAATATCCTTCTATGGGATATGCATACGGCCAGATCAGCCACTCAACTAAAGGTATTATCAATGCTTCTTATGTGCGTTTGAAAACCATTGAGCTTGGCTATACATTGCCGCATCAGTTGCTTCAAAAAGTGCGTATAAAAAATTGCCGCATTTATGTGAACGCATACAACCTGCTTACTATTACAGGTCTTGAGGATGGTGTAGATCCAGAGCACCCGGGTTCATTTCCTGATGCTTCCTTTGATCAGGCACTGGGTGGTTATAAATACCCGCTTAACAGAACATTTAATGTAGGCGGAACAATTACTTTCTAAACTTTTGAACATTACATTATGAAGAAACGACTTTTAAATATAGTAGCAGGTTGTTTGTTATTAGCATCGTGCCAGAAGCTGGACATACCGCCTGTAAATATTTTATCAGACCAGGATGTATTTACCAGTGAGGCTGGCATCAACGCTTATCTGGCTACGGTGTACAGAAAATTGCCAATTGAAGATTTCACTTATCGTCCTGATGGCCGTAACGATGGCGTGGGCAACGTAGGCTTTAACCTTCACCACGAATGGGAACACTTTTATTGCGAAGGCGCCGCAGACGGTGAGATGGTTGGACCTTACGGTGGCGTTGATATTGCCGGTGGCTTTGGTTACTGGCCATACGCAAGCATTCGCGACGTAAACTATTTCATCGAAACGCTTCCTAAATACGCGTCTAATTTTACAGGTGACAAAGTATCGAATTTGCTGGGTGAAGCTCACTTCCTTCGTGCATATTATTACTTTGCCATGGCTAAAAGATATGGTGGCATTCCAATTATTAAAGTAGTACAGCACTATCCGCAGCAAACCATTGAGGAACTACAGGTGCCGCGTAATACAGAAGAAGAGGTATGGAACTTTATCGGTGATGATCTGGATACCGCTTATCAAATGATGGGTGAAACAAGCGCAAAAGAAAGAGCCAATAAATATGTAGCGATGGCCCTGAAATCAAGAGCTATGCTATATGCCGGAAGTATTGCACGCTACGGTTCACAGGTATTTGTTGATGGTGAGGCGCGTTCACAGGGCTTTGTTGGTATATCTGCTGATAAGGCTGCCGGTTATTATCAAAAGGCTATTGACGCCGCAAAAATGCTTGAAGGTCATTATCAATTGTACAGAACCAAAGCTGATAAAATTGAGAACTATGTAAACGTATTTCTCGATCCGGCAAGTTCAGAGAATATTCTTGTCCGGTCATTCTATGCAGGGGATCCTGAAAGAAATCACAGCTTCGATGCCACCTTCTCACCAAACAGCGACATGAACTATATGACTAGTGGAGGTTTGTCAAGAGCTTATCCTACACTTGAGTTTGTTCAGCATTTCAATTCATTTGATTTTGTAACTAACGCAGATGGCACTCCCCGTCGCTACAACAACCAGGGTGATATGGCGCAGGGTTTGGAGCCTCGCTTAAGAGCCACCGTGTATTTCCCGGGCGACGTTTTAAGAGGCCAGGTGTTCGATGTACAGGCAGGGATCTATCCATCATTCTCCGGTACGGCAGCCGATGAAGTAGCAAAACCGGTGGGGTCAAGAAGCTTCATCCTTTCCGGTGACCACACTACATTGCGTAATGGAAGATTGATCATTGGTAAAGCAGGTATGTATCCTCCAGCATTTGGTAATGATAACAATACCCGTACAGGTTTTTATGTGCGCAAATACATTGATTACACAAAAAGTATTTCAGCAGTTAATCTCTTCACCAGCACTACACCATGGATCGAGTTCCGCTATGCAGAAATTCTGTTGAACCGTGCAGAAGCTGATATCGAAACAAATCAAACAGATGATGCGCTGAAATGTATCAATGACCTGCGGGACAGAGCGGGTGCCGCGCTGGCATCGGTTGGGGATATGACAGTTTCTACAGTTCGCAATGAAAGATGTAAAGAGCTTGCTTTTGAAAACCACTACTGGTGGGATATTAAAAGATGGAGAATTGCGGACCAGTTGCTGAACAATACGCACTTTCACGGTTTGATGCCTTATTATGTTGAAAGCGAAAACAAGTACATATTTCTGAAAGAGCTTGAGCTTTTCAACAGGAACTACTATTTCGATAAGAAGTTCTACTATGAGGCAATGCCCGGTGGTGAACTTGCAACAAATCCAAATTTGTATCCAAACAATCCGGGACATTGATACTGAGTAAAAATTCAACAGTTAAAATTCAGAGATCAAAAAAATGAAAGTTGAAATTTCATCTGAACAGATTAGCAATAAGCTGTTTGACTTAGCTTTTGTCCTTTTGAATGTTAACTTTTTACTTAACTACACAAATAGTGAATTATGAAATTGAAATCATTTAAAATATTGAGCCTTGTTGCTTCCCTGTTGTTCTTTGCTTCATCATGTGTAAAGACAGATAGTTATGCAGGCCCAGATGCATCTTTGCATGGAAATATTATAGAAGAGGGCTCAAAAAATAACGTACAAACCTGTACAGGGAACTTTTCTATCAGGCTTGAACAACTAAGCTGGGACAGCACACCTACACCACAGGACATTCCTGTTAGTTACGATGGTTCTTATCAGAACACAAAGCTGTTCTCTGGTCATTACCGGGTATCTATTCATGGTGGCGCCTTCTGGCCGGTAGCACCGGAAGAAATGGACATCACTTCAGCTTCAATAAAAGATTTTACACTTACGCCTTACGTGGTGATCAACAATTTTACCGCTGTAATGACGGACAGTACAACGTTGAAACTCAATTTCGACATTGATGCGCCTGTTGCTGGTATTCCTAAAGTACTGGAAATACAACCATATGTAAATACAACACAGGTTGTGGGACCAGGCGCTTCTATTTTCGATTTCTCTGATCTGAAAAAGATCACTGTAAATAAAGAATGGAGCGATTTTAC
This sequence comes from Danxiaibacter flavus, assembly GCF_041060425.1. Taxonomy (NCBI): domain Bacteria; kingdom Pseudomonadati; phylum Bacteroidota; class Chitinophagia; order Chitinophagales; family Chitinophagaceae; genus Danxiaibacter; species Danxiaibacter flavus. The sequence goes on along the minus strand of NZ_JAULBC010000007.1, from coordinate 408,479 downwards.
CCCGGCTGACAAGTCAAGAGAGATTATTATTGAAGACATGGTTCCAGGTCGCATATTCTATGTGAGGGTAGGGGTGAAATTTGATAACAATGATAAAAGCTCAAACTTATCTCAGATAATTAAGATTACTGTTCCTGGCAGGTAGTTATACCGATGCAAGCCATAAAATTTTTCAAAATGAAATTATCAAAACTAATACTTATAACATCCCTGCTTGCAGTAGGAATATTTATTGCACACGGGTGTAAGAAAGAATCATATACTTCAAGGGACACAAGCGGCTTAAAGCCACCACCTGTTGAACCTCCTCCACCTGTAGACAGTTCACTGGTTACGTTCGATGCAGCCGATGACAAAGCCGGTTGGGAAACAGTTGGTGATCCTGTTGTTGTTAGCGCCGGACAAAAAGAAGGTAATGGTTACATTCAGGGTTCTATTACCGCTGGTAATGACTTCCTTCAATTTATCAAAACAAGAACTCCTGCCCTGGATGCTAAACTTACCAAAGATAATGGCCAGCTAATGTTTTGGCTGAACATTCCGGATGTTAGCAAATTGAAAAAAGATGGTCAGATTCAGATCAGTAGCTCTGGTCAGCCCGACTCAAAAAGATATGGCTGGCCTTTGGCTGATCTTATCCCAGCCCTGAGAAACGGATGGAATCAGATCATCTTAAATTTCAACGAAGCCAACGAGGCAGGCGATGGTGGTGCAGATATGTCTTCATTGAATTACTTTAAAATTTTCTTCTGGACAACTGATAAAGCAACAGCAAATTTCACATGCGGCATTGATGGTATTCAGTTAAGAAAACGTCCTGCAGGAGAACAAACCGGTGTAGGGATTGATAATTGTGATGATGCCACGGGCTGGGAAACGGTTGGTACACCGGTAATTGTTACCTCTGGCCAAAAAGAAGGTGCCGGTTATTTACAGGGTACCATTAAAAGCGGAGGTGATTTTCTGCAATTCATCAAAACATTGCCGGCTAACCTTAACACCAAAGCAACACTGTTAACGGGACAATTGCAATTCTGGTTCTATGTACAGGATGTATCTGTTTTGAAAGCGGATGGACAAATTCAGTTCAGCAGTTCAAAAGACCCGGATAAGAATCGCATTGGCTGGGCGCTTGCGCCAATCATTCCGACACTAAGAAACGGATGGAACCTGTTGAAATTAAACTTTGCCGACGGCGGTATAACAGGCGACGGCGGCCCTGATTTAACGGCAATGAATTATTTCAAGATCTTCTTCTGGACAAAAGATAAGGCAGCCGCAGATTACAACTTTGGTCTTGATGATATTAAAGTTGTATTGGTACCTCCACCAGCGCCGGTTGTTGTAGACGCTTGCGATGATGCTACCGGCTGGGAAACTGTGGGTACTCCTGTAATTGTAACCCAGGACCAAAAAGAAGGGGCTGGCTATTTGCAGGGTACAATTAAAGCAGGGGGTGACTTTTTACAATTCATCAAAACATTGCCGGACAATATTGATACCAAGGTGACTATTGATAATGGTCAGTTGCAATTCTGGTTCTATGTGCCTGATCCGGCAATCTTAAAACTGGATGGTCAGATACAATTCAGCAGCTCTAAAGATCCGGATAAAAAGCGTGTGGGCTGGCCTCTCGCAAAGGTTATTCCAAATTTGAAAAAAGGCTGGAACCTCGTATCCCTCAATATGTGGGAAGGTGAACAAACCGGCGACGGCGGACCAGACCTTACGGCGATGAACTATTTCAAAATATTCTTCTGGCCAACTGATAAGCCAACTGCCGATGTGAACTTCGGTCTCGATGGAATTATCGTTCAAAGAGGCAGGTAGCAAAAACTAAAGTAAAAATTAAAAAGTATGACAGAAGTGTGTCAGAACTAGCAATAGCCACTGGGCTCATTATTTTTTACTTTTTAATTTTTACTTTTTGCATTGGCTCGCGATGACATGAATTGTAGTGTCAGAAAACCACCTTTCATAAAAAAACTGAAATCATCATGCGGTTCAATTATTTAAAACTGATTACAAAAAGTACACTGTTCGCATCTGTTTTGTATGGACTACTAATGGGTGCTTCATGCAGTGCACAAAAAAAGAACACTACGAAACCAAATGGCAATCCAATTGTTCGTGATATCTATACGGCTGATCCCTCTGCACACGTTTGGGCTGACGGAAGATTGTATGTCTATCCTTCGCACGACGTTTCACCTGCCCGCGGCTGCGATTTAATGGACAAATACCATGTGTACTCAACAACCGACATGGTACACTGGCGAGATGAAGGTCAGATTCTTGAATCAAGCCAGGTTTCATGGGGCAGGAAAGAAGGCGGTTTCATGTGGGCTCCTGATTGTGCTTACAAAAACGGTACTTACTATTTCTATTTTCCTCACCCAAGCGGAACTGAATGGAACAGCACATGGAAGATAGGTGTCGCCGCAAGTAAATATCCTGCAAAGGATTTTAAAGTGCAGGGCTATATCGAAGGCCTGGAATCATTGATCGATCCTTGTGTATTTATTGATGATGACGGACAGGCATATTTCTATTATGGTGGCGGCGGAAAATGCATGGGTGGAAAATTGAAAGACAACATGATGAATGTTGACGGACAAATGCAAAAAATGGAAGGTCTTGAAGATTTCCACGAAGCAACATGGGTACACAAACGAAATGGTGTTTACTACCTGTCTTATTCAGATAATCATGACGCAGATGGTAAACATAACCAAATGCGTTATGCTACAAGTTCAGGTCCATTGGGGCCATGGAAGTATCAAGGCATCTACATGGATCCTACAGATAGCTATACCAATCACGGTTCCATTGTAGAATACAAAGGACAATGGTATGCCTTCTATCACAACAGTGAATTGTCTCATCAGGATTGGTTAAGATCAATTTGTGTTGACAAATTATTTTATAACGAGGATGGTACCATCAGGAAAGTAGTACAAACCACAGGAGTGACAGGGGAGAAGAAAGAAGTAAGTAAGAATTAGTTGAAAATGGAAACCAATTATTAATTACAGAAATGATTTGCAAAAGCCATTTTGGACTACTCGCTGTTCTTAGCCTCTTCACTGCATGTTCATCTCATTCCAAAGATGTGGTGCCTACAGGGGCGGGACAGCCAGACGTCTTTGTCCTTCAACATAAAAATCCTTTGATTACCAGCATGTATACCGCAGATCCTTCTGCACATGTGTGGGCCGATGGAAGGTTGTATGTGTATCCATCTCATGATATTAATCCCCCGCGTGGTTGCGATCTCATGGATCAGTACCACGTTTTTTCAACGGACGATATGGTACACTGGCACGATGAAGGCCAGATATTGCAGGCGAGCCAGGTTCCCTGGAGTACACCGGAAGGTAACTTTATGTGGGCGCCGGATTGCGCGTACAAGAATGGAACCTACTATTTTTACTTTCCTCATCCAGCCGCTGCACCATGGAACAATAACTGGAAGATAGGTGTAGCGACAAGTAAAAAGCCGGCAAGTGATTTTGTTGTTCAAAAATATATTGACGGACTTGAATCGCTGATCGATCCCTGTGTATTTGTTGATGACGACGGAAACGCCTATTTATACTACGGTGGTGGTGGAAAATGTATGGGCGGAAAATTGAAAGATAACATGATGGAAGTCGACGGCGGCATGAAAAATATGACCGGCCTTATTGATTTCCACGAAGCGACATGGGTGCATAAACGCAACGGTATGTACTATTTGTCGTATGCTGATAACTATAACTTAAATAACAGAGGGAACCGGATGCGCTATGCCGTTAGTGCCAATCCTTTAGGTCCATGGACCTACAAAGGTGTTTATATTGATCAAACGGGAAGTTCCACCAATCATGGCTCTATCGTAGAATTCAAAGGACGGTGGTACGCTTTTTATCATAACTCAGCCTTATCTGGTAACGACTGGTTAAGATCCATTTGTGCAGATACGTTATCATACACTCCAAACGGAAACATTAAAATGGTCATCCAGAAAAATTAATTTAAAAAATAAAACAGCATGAAAGAAATAGTTAGGCTATCTCTAAGCATATCGACTGCAATTATTCTTTTTGCAGCTTGTTCAAAGAGCACTCCTGTTACCAATCCAAACGGAAACAATGGTGGCAACAATGGAGGCAACGGTGGAGGAACAAATCCTATAACCTGGCCTTCGCCAGCCGGTGATGTGGTGGGTAAAATAACGGTGGGTTACCAGGGGTGGTTTGCCTGTACCGGCGACAACTCTCCGATCAATGGCTGGTGGCACTGGACGCAGGATTGGTCCAAAATTCCTTCACCAACAAACAAAGGCATGGTGTCGTGGCCCGACATGAATGATTACACACACAAATATCCTACTGCTTTTGCAAACCTGAATAGTGGCGAGCCCGCTACGCTCTTCTCATCTTACGATGACCAAACCGTTGATGTGCAGTTTTCATGGATGAAGCAATATGGTATTGATTGCGCTGCATTGCAGCGTTTTAATCCAACCGGTGGTGAAGGTCCCATCCGCGATGCAATTACAGTGAAAGTAAAAACATCTGCCGAAAAATATGGTGTGAAGTTTTACATTATGTACGACGTTAGCGGCTGGACAAACATGCAAACTGAAATGAAGGACGACTGGACCCGGAAAATGAAAGCCTACACTTCATCTCCCATGTATGCAAAACAAAATGGCAAACCTGTGGTTTGTATATGGGGATTTGGCTTTAACGATAACAACCACAACTTTACCACAACACAATGTCTCGATGTGATCAAGTTCTTCAAGGACGAGGGTTGTTATGTAATTGGCGGTGTGCCTACTCACTGGCGCGATCAAAACAGTGATTCAAGAGGAGGTTTTATCAGCGTTTACAAAGCCTTCAATATGCTTTCTCCATGGATGGTTGGTCGTATGGGAACAATTATTGATGAAGATAATTTCTACATCAACGTAAATACCCCGGACCTCGCATTCTGTAAGGCCAATGGCATAGATTATCAACCTTGCGTTTTGCCAGGCGACCTCCAGGCGAAACAGCGGGTCCATGGCGATTTCATGTGGAGACAATTTTACAACATGATTCGTTTAGGCGTACAAGGCATTTATATTTCCATGTTTGATGAATACAACGAAAGCAACCAGATTGCAAAGACGGCAGCAACGCAAGCGGACGTGCCTGCCGGAGCCGGCTTCGTTTCACTGGATGAAGATGGAACCGCTTGCTCATCTGATTATTATTTGCGTTTAACAAACGATGGAGGAAAAATGCTGAAAGGCCAAATTCCGCTGACTGCAACCAGGCCAACCAAGCCTGTTGAGTGAAAAAGGTGAAATAATTGAAAATAGGTTTGCCGGACGGATGAATACACTCGCTTTCCCTGATACAAGGCCTTAAAACGGCGTAAATCAGTTAGATCTGGTCATAACGTGCCGCGGGACAAAAAAAGAATCATAATGAAGAAAATATTTACCAGTGCATTGTTTTTTCTAAGCATAATTGCACAAGCCCAGGTGAAGCGCATTACCTGCATTGGCGCGAGCATTACGGAAGGTGCAAGGATTGATAATCGTAAGGATAATTCTTTTCCCGGTCAGTTGCAGGCATTGCTTGGGGAAAATTATATAGTCGGCAATTTTGGTGAGAGTAGTACCACCATGCTGAAGCATGGCAACTACCCTTACTGGAACACCGACGCTTACAAAGCGGCGCTAAAAAGCAGCCCTGATATTGTTTTCGTTGATCTTGGCGGAAATGATGCAAAAGCGATCAATCGTTCTTTCTATAACGAGTTGGAGCAGGATACGCGCGACATGATCCATTCCTTTACTTCATTGTCTTCTCATCCCAGGGTGATTGTGTTGTTGCCGCTCAAATCATTTGAAACAGATACCATGCAAATTTGGGATAAAACAATTGTGGAGGAAGTGATACCACGTATTCAAAAAGCAGCATACGGGGAAGGAGTGGAGCTACTTGACATTCACTCCCTGTTAACAGATAAACCGGAATTGTTCGCTGATAAAATTCATCCAAATAAAGATGGTGCGGAAATCATTGCTAAAAGATTGTTTCAACAGATTACCCAAAACATGGACGAGCAGTTTGATCTGTTCACGAACTTTAAACAACCATTCACTACTACTGATTTCAATGGTTATCGGTGTGCCGAATTTAAAATTAATGGACACGATTGTAAAGTTGTACAGCCAAAACGTGTGGCTAAAGGCAAACCCTGGATTTGGCGCGCGAGATTTTGGGCGCATGAGCCCCAAACGGATATAGCCCTGTTGGAGCGTGGCTTTCACCTCATTTACTGTGATGTTGCAGAACTCATGGGCAATAACGTCGCAATTTCAACCTGGAATAAATTTTATGCGACACTTCGTAAAGCTGGGCTTGGTCAAAAAGGAGTGATGGAAGGAATGAGTCGTGGCGGCGTGTATGCGCTTAACTGGGCTGCAGCGAATCCCGGCAAGGTAAGTGCGGTGTACGTCGATAATCCGCTGCTGGATTGCAGAGTGCTGGCAAGGGACATGGATAAAGATATTAGCCAGATGACAAAAGATTTCATGAACGCCTACCATCTTAAAACAAAAGAAGATATTCAGAACTTTAAGGGTAGTCCTATCGATAAAACAAAATTAATTTCGAAGGGACATTATCCTATTCTGATACTTTGCGCAGAGAATGATGAATACGTACCGCCCGGCGAACAAGCCATTCCATTTCAGGAAAAAATGAAAGCAGATGGCGGAGAAGTGAAAGTAATAATCAAGAAAGGATTCAGGCATCACCCGCATAGTTTTCCTAATCCTACACCAATTGTAGACTTTATCCTGAGTGCTGTTGACAAAGATTTTTATCTTTCGCAGGTTCGGTAACAAATACCCGCCTAAACATCCGCGCCTATTAAATAAATGGGCACCCGGAGTGTTTCGTCTTTAGAAAGTTAAATAATAGACAAGAAAATAAAATTTATTTTGTAAAATGACCGATCGGTCATTATTTTGTGAGGAAATTATTTTGTTTATATGTCTAAAGCTGCGCAAACAAGGCAATTCATAATTGAGCGATCGGCGCCACTTTTCAACAAAAAGGGGATCGAAGCTACGGCTATGAGTGATATTATGGCGGTCACGAAGCTTTCTAAAGGTAGTTTGTACGTACATTTTAAAGATAAGGAGCAGCTGGCGCAGGCGGTTGTTGACTACAACCTCCAGCTGCTCGATAAGAAGGTTTCAGCAGCAATCAGTAAAGTTCCTACCGCGAAAGGTAAACTTCTTGCATTCATAGATATATTGACCAATGTAATGTACCCTCCGGTGGAAGGGGGTTGCCCCATGATCAATTTTGGTATGGAGGCTGATGATACGAATCCAGCTATCAATAAGCAGATATTGACTGCGATAGAGCGTGCCCAAAAGACCATAGTTAATATCATTGAGCGGGGAACCGAATCGGGAGAGTTTTCGTCAGACAAGAGTCCCCGTGAGTTTGCCACCATAATGTTTGCCATGATAGAGGGCGGCGTGGTAATGTCACGGGTGGCCGGCAACAACAATAAAATGAAAATTATCGTCAAATATCTCAAAGCAATGATTGATGAGCAATTGAAATAATTTTTTTTGCTTACTAAATGACCGATCGGTCATTTATTTAATCACTCGATTTTGTAAAATTTAAATACATATGTTATGAAACCTAAAGTTTGGTTTATTACCGGAGCATCCAAAGGATTCGGATTTCAAATTGCCAAAGCGGCGTTGGCCAGCGGCGACCAGGTAGTAGCTACCGTAAGAAAGAATGCTGCAGATGTCTATAATCAACTGGATGCTGGTGAACGGCTGCTGGTCGTAACGCTGGACGTTACCGATGAGCGCCAGGTGCAGGCTGGCATTGATGCGGCGATTGAGCGTTTTGGCCGAATAGACGTGCTTGTTAACAATGCAGGTTATGGTCTATTGGCGGCCACCGAGGAAGCCTCTACAGAAGAAGTCAAAAAACAATTTGATACCAATATCTTCGGTCTGCTCAATGTAACGAGAAATGTACTGCCTCACATGCGTAAACAGGCAGCTGGTCATATTATCAACATTTCTTCGCTTTTTGCTTATCAAAACAACGTGCCGGGCTTCGGTTTGTATGGTGCAACCAAATATGCCGTCGAGGGTATCTCTGAGGGGCTCGCCACCGAGCTGGCACCGATTGGCATCAAAGTAACCGCTGTTGCTCCGGGGTTGTTTTCTACCGATTTTGTATCAACGGATTCCTACCAGGGCTCAGCCATCATCTTAGATGCCTACAAGGATACCGTAGGCGTCATCAGGGGACATATGACTCATTTGCATGGTAGCCAGCCTGGTGACCCGGCCAAACTTGCCGGTGTTATACTGCAATTAGCGGCCAGTAAAAATCCGCCGTTGCACCTACCGGTAGGAACGGACGCAGTAAAGAACATTCGTGAAAAGATCGAATTAATCTCCAGGGAAATCCAGGAATGGGAGGCGATCTCAACAAGCACGGATCACCAACGAGCAATAGCTATGTAAAATGGCTTTTTCCATCTGATTTAAAATATCAAGGATGCAAACACAGCCAGGCTTAAACGAGTCCGGTTCTATTAACAATTATCCCCAAAGCTTAGCATTAGCTGAGGCGGGCAATGCACGGAAACTTTTTTTGGAATTGGCAAAAAAAGTTTCCTTGTTTTCGACCGCAACAAATATATTATTGTACCTATTCAGGGCCGCGCGTGCTTCATCGTTGCCGCCAATCCATGCTTTCGCACTCATGCGGCCACTTAACTCGGTCATTGTGCCTTTGTAAGTAAGGGAGCAATTTTAGCACTCCTTCAATACGAACAGTTTACGTAGGTCACCAACTTCCTGATTTCTCCGGTATCCCAGGCTTTGACGTTGTCATTGATCGCAATAGAAAAATTGACTACCTGTCTCTCGTCTTTAATCGTTTTAACGGTTGCATCTGCTGTTAATCTTCCAAAGATTTCTATGACTTAAAATTTAAATGGTTACTAATGTTGTTTGGTACCCGGCACATCGCCTTCTACATTTTTTGATAGCTCATCCGGTAATTCTTAGGTTGACAATTTTTAAATTTTTTAAACTGCCTGTAAAAAAAGGGAATGCTTTCAAAGCCTGAGTCGTAACAGATCTCACTGATTTGCTTGTCTGTTTCTATCAGTAATTTGCAGGCCCTGTTTATTTTATACTCATTCAAAAATTCAAAAAAAGATTTCTTCATGGTCTTACTGAAAAACCTCGAAAAGGACTCTTCAGTCATGTTTACCTGCTTTGCAATATCTGCCAGGCAGATCTTTCTGTGATAATTCGTTTCTATGTATTTGTACACCTTGTTGATCCGTCCATTGTTGGTGTGGTTTAACTCATAGGTGAATCCCTGTTCGCATAAAATATGACGTTCTGTTGTCTCCGCCAGCTCCTGGAGAATTTTGAGGATAAGCAGCAGTCTGTCAAGCGACGACAGTTTGGTCAGTTCAAAAAATTGATCCTTTAGTCTTAATGCAACAGACTTATCAAACCTGATGCCCTTGCCGGATAATTCCAGGAGATTACGGATAGATCCGAACTCACCACTGTTCATCCAGGCCTTATCCATGAAATCTTCTTTTAAATACACAACAACTGCACTTGATGCTTGTTGCTGCTCCGGGGAATTGATCCAGCAATGTGGCAGGTTGGCGCCTACCAATACCAGGTCGTCCTCCGAAAAATTCTCGATGCTGTTCCCCACATACCGCATTCCGTGGCTGCTCACGATATAGGTAAGCTCGTATTCAGGATGAAAATGCCAGGGATAATCAAATTCCTTCGCGTTGCCCTGCAACACTGCTTTTAATAAGTTAGATTCATCAGATGGAATCGGTTTATAATGAGGTTTCATTAGTCAGTAAGCAGTTTCTCGTGTCAAAATAAAATTTTCAAGCCTATACAATATAAATTTAAGCATGCTCCCGGAAAAGTTAAATTGACCTGCTCGCTAAAAAAAACAAAATAGGCGAATGATTGGACGGTATCGGGTAATTAATGGCTATTTTATACATCTATTTTTGAGTAGTTACAAACCGAATACAATGACCAGGACTTCCATTTATATCATATTGCTTATTTTTTCAAGTGTAGTATATAGCCTTAGTTACGGGCAGACAAAAAGCAACCCGAACGCCGTATCCATCCAGTTGGATGGTGAAGCAAGGTTTCAGCAAATAGATGGCTTCGGCGTAAATGCAAATACGCGTGCCTGGGACGGTAAAGAGCTGGAACCTGCGCTAAACCTGTTGCTCGATTCAGCCAATGCAACCATATGGCGGGTAATTGTAGAAACAGTGTATAACTGGGAAGATAAGAACGACAATAACGATCCTTTTTCTTTTAACTGGGATTACTACAACGCCCTGTACGAAACGCCCAAATATCAAAAAGCCTGGGACATGATCGCTTACCTGAACAAGCGCGGCGTTACCAAAAACCTGATGATCAATTTTATGGGCCCGGTTCCTTTATGGATGGGAGGTAAAGTGGTCAAGGAAAAATATGAAGATGAATATATTGAAATGCTGGTGTCATTCTTTTACTACGCACGAAAAACAAAACATCTGCAGATTGGTTTGATCTCTATTATGAACGAACCGGATATTGAGAATGAAGGACCCACAGTTAATGCAACGCAGTATGTAAAACTGCAACGGAAATTCATCAACCGGATGGATAGCCTGGGCATGGGCGATATTCGCTATGTATCTCCCGATGTTGCCGGCATGAACAATGGGCTGAATACGTATATCCCGGAATTGATGAAGGACCCTGTGGTGATGTCTAAAATGGCACATGTGGGGCTGCACAGTTATGGCGGATACTACATAAACGTTGATTCTGCACTAAAGCATTCGCCTTATCCAAAAACAGATTACTGGATGACCGAATGGAATAACTGGTGCAATGGCTGCGACGATGGCATTTTAGGAGAATACAATTATTCTTTTGCAGCTAAAAGTATCGGTTATCTTTTTGAGTTCCTGCAACATGGAGCCACTGCCGGCATTATCTGGGAAGGGTATGACAGCTATTATGAACACCATGCGCCTTCGCCCTTTAGTTACTGGGGGATCCTGGTTTATGAACCGGCCACAAAAACCTATGCGGTACGAAAAAATTATTATGCATTTCAGCAGGTGGCGAGATTTGTATCACCCGGTTCCTTCCGGGTAGCTGTCTCTAACCAAAGTGACAGTGTCACTATCCTCGCGTTTTATAACGAAACAGCAAAAAAGATCAGCATCACGGGAATCAACAAAACGCATCATCCTATAAATCTGAGCGGAACATTAAACAATTTACCCGCTGTCGCCGGTTTTGAAAGTTGGGTTACCAACGAAACGGAAAATATGAGGCCTGGCGGCGCCGTGAAAATAAAAGGCAAGACCTTCTCTACAACCATACCCGCGGATTGCATATTTACGCTTGCCAGCGATTAATACAAGACAGGACACACGTTAAGGAACATCGGCTAAAAAAGATGAAAAAAACGAAACATGCATTCGAATGCTTCCTTGTGCCCATATGCGAACTGCTAACCATACTGACTAACATACTAAAACTTTACTTATGAATGTAATCTTAACACGCTGCAACAACATCCGGCGACAGATCCTTCTCCTGGCGTTGTGTTCCATCGTATGTGCATTTGCACTTGCACAGGAAAAAATTACCGTTTCCGGTAAAATAACCAACGGCGAAACGGCGCTGTCTAATGTGTCGGTGACGATCGCCGGTACAAAGCAGGGAACAACAACCGATGAGTCGGGCAATTTCAGGATGAGTGTCGCAAAAGGACAACAGCTTGTCTTTTCTTATGTGGGTTATGAAGATCAAACTGTGACTGTTTCCGCAGCGCGCGAAATAAACATCACACTAAAGATGGCAGAAAACAATGCCATGAATGAAGTGGTGGTTGTGGGCTATGGCACCAAAAAGAAAGTGAACCTTACGGGTGCCGTTGCTACCGTTTCGGGCAAAGAGCTCGAGGGCAGACCCATTACCAATGTATCCTCTGCTTTGCAGGGCACGATGGCGGGTGTAACCGTTACAGTAAACAATGGACAGCCGGGTGCAGACCAGGGAACGATACGCGTTCGTGGCATTGGTACCCTCGGCAATAGTGATGCGATGGTGCTGGTGGATGGTGTGGTATCTACTATGAATGATATTAATCCGGGCGATATTGAATCTGTCACCGTGTTGAAAGATGCCGCTTCTGCTTCCATCTACGGATCAAGAGCGGCAAACGGGGTGATCCTTATCACTACGAAAAATGCCCTTAAAGGAGAAGTACTCGCACACTACAATATGGATATCGGCCAGCAGTCGATGACCGCGAGGCCCGACTTTATAGAATCTTGGCAGGCGTCAACATTGTACAATGAAGCGCTGGTAAATGAAGGCAAATTGCCCAAGTACAGTGATGCGGAAATTCAGAAATTCAAGGATGGATCAGATCCGGAGCATTATCCCAATACTGACTGGTATGATCTGTTCTGGACAGGAAACGGCCTTCAGCAAAATCATGCCCTGGATGTCAGCGGCGGTACTGATAAAATGCAGAGTTATCTCTCCGTAGGATATCTTTCACAGAATGGTCTTGTAGAGGGCTCCAGCCTTAAACGTTACAACACGCGCTTTAAAACGGACCTCGCCATAAGCAAACGCATTAAAGTAAGCGGCAACCTTGCTTACTCGCAGCAACAATTCAGAGAGCCGATAAGCAATATTCATGGGCTGGATTTCGCGCAGCTGATCGGAACACTTAACCAGACCGGCCGCGTTGTGCCAAACATCATCAACGGGTATTACGGATATAGCGATGAAGGAAATCCTGTTGCCGTGCTTAAAAGTGGCTCCAACAATTATAATAAAACCCACCGGCTGTCAGCTATTTTACAGGCTGACCTGGAAGTTGTTAATGGCCTGCACATAAAGCCACTGCTGGGCTATACGGCCAACATTATAGAAGCGAAGTCGAGGGTGAACGATCTGCAATATTATGATCCGGTAACCGGGGCGCCGAGCCTTTGGGAAGGACCGAACATAGTAGCGAGCAATTCCAGTTTCCTGGACAATTTAACCCTGCAGGTGTTGGCACAGTATGACAAATCGCTCGGGGATCATGATCTAAGTGTATTGGGCGGCTATTCACAAGAACACAATAAGTACGACTATCTTTTCGGGAGCAGGCGCAATTACCTGAACAATGCATTGTCAGAGCTGGATGCAGGACCGATTCCGGGCCTGCAGAACAGCGGCAACGCTTCTGAATATGCACTGCAGTCAGTATTCGGAAGGATCAACTATGTCTTTAAGAAAAAATACCTGTTAGAAGGTAATATCAGGGATGACGGATCATCACGTTTTGCCAAAGGAAACCGTTGGGCCTTGTTTCCTTCTGCATCTGTTGGCTGGCGCATTTCGGAAGAATCATTCTTTTCATCTGCCAGCAAGCTTTTTTCAGATCTGAAGATCAGGGCCTCATGGGGGCAGCTCGGAAACCAGGATATAGGAACCTATCCTTACCAGGCAACGATAGCCACCGGTCAGAACTATACGTTTGGCGGACAAACAGTGGATGGTATCGCTCCTGTAAATGGTGTGAACCCGGATATTAAATGGGAAACCACAACAACAAAAGATATCGGCCTCGACGCCGTTTTACTCAACGGAATAATCACATTCACGGGTGACTACTTTATACGCAATACAGACAACATTTTATTATCGCTTCCCGTAGCAAATACTTTCGGCTTAAATCCGCCGGTGATCAATGCCGGAAGCGTACAGAATAAGGGCGTTGAACTGACTGCAGGCTATCATTTAAGAAAGCGCCGGTTCACTTTTAACGCACAGGCCAATGTTTCATTTATCACGAATGAGATCACAAGCCTGGCAGGTACTGGTCCTTTTCCCAACGGATCCACCATATTGGGTGAGGGTTTGCCGATCAATGCCTTGTATGGCTGGGTGTCTGAAGGACTTTTTCAGTCTGAGCAGGATATTGAAAAACATGCCAGCCAGAATGGAATGGGCGGCCCTGTGGGGCCCGGTGACATCAAGTACAAGGACCTGAATAACGATGGTGTAATTGACAGCAAGGACAGGCAGTACCTGGGTACATATTTCCCAAAAACAACCTTTGGACTGAATATGTCTGCCACATACAAGGGCTTCGATATCGCGCTTTTTTTGCAGGGCGCAGCAGATGTGAAGTCATTTGTATCCGGCCGCATCCTGGGTTCGCTGTATGACAAGGATGGCGACCCGACGAGTATCTGGCTTGACCGCTGGACACCTGATAATACAGACGCCAGCTTCCCGCGTGTGTGGAACTCAAATTCTCAAAACGACCCCGCCGCCACGCCTTCATCCTTCTGGGTGCGTAACGCAGGATACGTGAGGATCAAAAACCTGCAGGTGGGGTACACCTTCTCAAGCGGCTATCTTGCACGCAAAGGCATCAAATTAAGGGTATTCTATACGGGCAAGGACCTGCTCACCTTTACCACCTTTTACAAATGGGTGGATCCTGAATCGCCGCTGGGTGGCAACAGCTACAGCTACCCCATGGTAAAAGTAAACTCACTGGGCGTAAACCTCACTTTCTGATCATTCACCTTAACAAACGAATTATGAAAAACAGACTTTTAATCATATTGATGCTGTCCGTCGCCATAACCTCCTGCGATAAGAATTTTCTGGACAAGCAGCCATTGACAGAATATAGTGAATCCACTTTGTGGACCGGCCCCAACGATGCCATCGCCGCATGCAACGCGGCATATTCCAACTTCGAGGACGGGCAATGGGTGGTATATATGGACGACGCAAGTGATAACGGGCACAACCCTTATCCATGGGAAGGATGGCAGGAGTTTGGCAATATGCAACTGCTTTCTCCTAACAGCTGGAGGAGTAAATATGACTTTACCACCATTACCACCTGCAACTGGTTTTTAGAGAATATTGATAAGACACCGATGGATCATGACCTGTTAACGAGGTTAAAGGGCGAAGTGCGTTTTATCAGGGCTTATGAGTATTTTGAGAGAGCGCAGTTATATGGTGATTTTCCCCTGGTGACAAAAATGCTGACGACTACCGAAGCCAATGAAATACCACGTTCACCAAAGGCTGACGTAGTGGCGTTTGTATTAAATGAACTGGACACTATTGCGCCTTTGCTTCCAATAAAGTATGAGGGAGCAGATCTTGGCCGCATTACGCAAGGCGCTGCCTGGGCGCTGAAAGCAAGAGTGGAGCTGTTTAATGAAAAGTATGCGGAAAGTGCAGTTTCAGCCAAAAAGGTGATGGATCTCGGCGTATATAGCTTGTTCCCTAACTACCAGGATCTCTTCCGTATGAAGAATGAATATAATTCAGAGATCATCCTTGACCGCGGCTATCTTGAAACCGATCCTAACCTGACTGTCGGGCTGATGGTACTGGCGCCGGAATCAACACCGGGGGGCGGCTGGAGCTCTGTCAATATTACCCAGTCACTCGTGGATGCATATGAAATGGCCAATGGTAAAACGATCGACGATCCTGCTTCCGGCTACAATGTGGACAAACCTTTTGTGAACCGTGATCCCCGGTTGCTGCAAACGGTAATCATCCCCGGAGCGGAGTATGCAGGTATCATTTTTAATCCCATGGATCCGAACTCACTCGATTACTGGCCAACGTACAATTATACAGGTTATGTGGGCAGAAAATATATTCATTATAAATCTGATTTTGCGGATCTTTATAAGGCTGGCCTCAACATACCGCTTATCCGTTATGCCGAAGTACTGCTTACCTATGCGGAGGCTAAAATAGAACAGAATCAGATTGATCAAACCGTATACGATGCGCTTAACCAGGTGCGCGTGCGTGGCGGCTTGCCCAAAGTTGACCAGGCCAAATATGCAACACAGGCGCAACTGCGTACACTGCTGCGCAGGGAAAGAAGGGTGGAGCTTGCCATGGAAGGATTACGCTGGTACGATATACAACGCTGGAAAATTGGCAATGAAGTAATGAATGGACCGGTATACGGTGCCCGCCTTAGTAACATAGATGCTGCCGGAAATGTTACCTACACATCCAAAGACCATGCGAAGATTGAAGACAGGGTGTTTGATCCGGCTAAAAATTACCTGTGGCCGGTGCCGCAAAGCCAGATGGATCTTGGTAAGAATCTTACACAAAACCCCAATTACTAGTGTCATAAACCGATCTATGAATAAATATCTGCTGATCTTTTGTATTTGTTTTTTTGTTGCCGGATCAAGGGCTTCCGCACAAGGAAGTGGTAACGCAACATCTTTAAGGCCGGAACCGAAAGGCTGGTATACAGGGGATATACATGTGCACCTCAATTGCGGGCAGGGCACGATTGTACTGCCTGAGGATTCACTGGTGCGGATGATGGAGCGGAACGACCTCGATGTGATCAGCCTGCTGGCCGATATGGGCAATGGTGAAGTGGCCGACAGCAAAAGGGACCTTCCTAAGGTAAACGGCCGCGATGCAAGGCAGTCAAGGACCGGCCGCATTATTCACTGGGACACAGAATGGCATTGGGATGCTACCTACACCAACTTTAGCAAACAAGCACTCGGCGGGCATCTTGTTTTACTCGGCCTGAAAAATGCAAGCCAGATCTGGGAAGAGTCGCCTTATAAAATACTTGAGTGGGCAAGAAAACAAAACGCCATTGGTGGCTTTGCCCATCTCGAATATTTAAATGACAGCATACAGAATCAACTGAACTGTTGCATCCCTATTGATTTTCCCGTGGAAGCAGCATTGGGAACAATCGGTTTTGTGTCTGAAGATGTTTATGGAATGCGGTCTCCCAATAACGGCAACTACTTTAGTGAAGGTGTTGTTACTGCTTATTACAGGTTGCTGAACTGCGGTTTTCGCCTTGGCCTGGCGGCAGGAACTGATTTTCCATGCAACGAAAATGAACCGTTGGGAACGTTGCTCACTTACGTCAATGTAAAAGACAAACTCACCTACCGCAAATGGATCGATGGAATTAAAGCAGGGCGAACTGTGGTGTCACGTAACGGCCACGATGAGTTTCTTGAATTAAAAGTTAACAGGAAATATGGTCCGGGCGATGAGGTCAGGATGAAAAACAACGGCAAGGTCAGCATTAAAGCTACATGGACGGCAAACAAAGATCTTTCGGGTAGAATAGAACTGGTAAGCAACGGCAAGGTGATTGCAACCATGGCAGGCAATGCCAAACCAGGTGAACCACTGGTCTTTGATACAACTGCAGACTTCACCCAAAGTGGCTGGCTGTGTGCAAGAAGAATGGATGAGCACGGCCACGAAACACACACGGCACCCGTATATATAACTGTGGATAGTAAACCGGTGCGCGCATCAAAGGAAGATGCGGAATTCTTTGTCAGGTGGATAGAGAATATCCTGGAAAATATCAAGCCTGGCGGCAAATGGAACAAGTATTTCCCTAACGACCTGGCCACCGTCACAGAACGGTACACGAAAGCAAAAAATGTTTATCAGCAGATCTTAAAGGAAACTACAGACAAATAATCCCGGATTCCGGAAAAGAAAACCGACTTAAAAAAATAAAATGAAGTACTGCAATATGAGATCCATATCATCGCTCTTTTTGCCTGTTTTAATAATGCTCGCCGGCTATACAAAAGCGTACTCACAAAATCCGATCCTGGTAATTTCAGGTGAAAAAAGTTATGGCCCTTACACGGGCGAGATGCTTAAGACGGAAGGGTTTAGTGAATACCAGCTTGAGTCGCTCAGCGGAGAAAAGATAACCGATACTTTTTTACAAAGCTTTGATGTGGTGATACTGACAGCTGATTCATTAACGGATCAACAAGCTTCAACGCTCACGAAGTATGTGAATGAAGGTGGTAACCTGATTGCCTTCAAACCGGACAATAAACTGAACAATGTGTTTGGAATCACCACTACGGCCGGTGCCGTCGACACGGGATACATTGCCATCAATGCGGTAACTGATATCGGTCGTGGATTGACTTCGCAGCCCCTGCAATTGCATGTGCCGGCCAGCCAATACATGCTACAGGGCAGTCAGCAAATTGCAACATTGTACAGTAACGCCGTTAATACCACACCATACCCTGCCGTTGTAATGAATGATTACGGTAAAGGACATGCAATAGCTTTCGCTTACAACCTGCCACAAAACATTGTCTACACGCGGCAGGGCAACCTGCATAGTGCAGGTAAAGAAATGGACGGGATCACCGGCATCCGGGCCATGGACCTTTTTACCAATGGCTGGGTGGATACAACGAAGAACACGATTAACCAGGCAGATGAGCAGATGAGATTACTTTCTCACAGCATTGAAGTAATGAGTGCTTCTAAAAAGCCGCTGCCACGCTTCTGGTATTTTCCTGATACCCTGCAGTGCCTTGTTACGTTGAACAATGACGGCGAAGACACGAAGGAGGCGCAATTCACCAAACAGTTTGAAGATGTGGATGCCAAAGGCGCGAAGATGACCCTGTATGTTAAAGAGGTCGATTTTATTTCCAAAAAATGGATCCGGCACTGGGCAGATAAAGGCTTTGAAATTTCAGGACATCCCGATGATACCAAACAGGCCACTAACCCCGACTGGCAAACAATGGATACTGTTTTCAAAAATTTAAACAGCAAGCTTAAGAACAGTTATGGTGTTGAACCCATGCGCACGGTGACCAATCACTGGTTTGTATGGTGCGGAAAAAATGAGCATGGCGACCAGGACTTCTCGGCACAGGTGCAGCTTGAAAAGAACAATGGAATAGAGATGGACTGCAATTATGCGCACTATGACAACGGTTCAAGCCAGGGACATTTTTTGGGAAGTTTCGGTATCAACCAGGGTAATTATACAGGCAGCGGACTTACCATGAAGTATGCGAATCTGGAAGGCAACCTGATTGATGTGTACCAGCATTTTAATAATGTGTATGACCAGCAATACATGGAACATGATGATAAGGATGGATTCTTCAATTGTTTCAAGGGGCTGATGGACAGAAGCCTTGACTCGGGAGTCTATTCCTTCGTAAGCGTAAAAGCGCACAATGCCGAATACTTTTTTTCTGAGAAACCGCTTATGAGAATGCTGGATTATGCAAACAGCAGGAACATTCCCGTGTGGACGGAAATAAAGTTTCTCGATTTTATGCGGGCTAAAGATGAAGCAGCTTTTACCGGCATAACGTGGAAGGACAATACGCTGTTCTTTGACATCCGTTCATCGTTATCACACAGCAGCAATATCTCATACATGATTCCCCTGGTATACAACGGAAGAAAGATCAATGGAATAACCAGCAATGATACAAACCAGCCATACCTGGTAAGAACAATAAAAGAACGAGACTATGCGCTGCTTGCCGTACGCCCGGGTACTTCTTATCACGTAGCCGTGAGCTATGCTCAACCCAGGTAGTGTGTATCATGCTATTCATGCGACTAGCAAAAAAAACTTTTAAAAAATCATCTGATAAAAAAACAATATGGTACATGAATCGGATTTTGACCGTGACTTTCTGAAAGGCATTTCGCCGGATCTTTATACGGCTGCTATTTGCGATATACTGGATGAATTAGGCTACCGGAACCAGGCAATGCATCACCGGTTAAGACCACTCCTGCCCGATATCCGTAACTGCGGATTTGTGGGCAGGGCAAGAACATTGCTCTGGGAAGAAGTGGACTACGTGGATGAGGACAATCCGTATAAGCTCGAAATTGAAGTCATGGATTCGCTCCATGAAAATGATGTAGTGGTCCATTCTACAGATGTCAACAGTACAAATGCACCCTGGGGCGAACTGATGTCTACACTCGCAAAAAGAAAAGGAGTGGCAGGTTGCGTTTGCGATAGCCAGATCAGGGATTGCATCAAAATAATCGATATGAATTTCCCGGTATTCTATGCCGGCATCAGGCCCCTGGATTCAAAAGGAAGGGGACTTGTGATGGCATACGACGTACCTGTGACATGCGGACAGGTGCTGGTGCATCCGGGTGATTTGATCTTTGCAGATTTCGATGGCATTGTCGTGATCCCGCAGGCTGTAGAAAAAGAAGTGATTCAAAAAGCGACGGAAAAAGTGGGTGCCGAAAATTTGTCCAGGGCAGCCCTGCTCGCCGGAAAATCATTAAAAGAAGTGTACGATACCTACAAAGTTTTATAAAATAAGTTATCATGAAATTACAGAACCGGACAGTTGTGGTCACTGGTGGCGGATCGGGAATAGGGCGCGCCTGTGCCATCAAATGCGCCGAAGAAGGCGCGAATATAATTATTGCCGATATTAATGAAGAAGGCGCTAGTGAAACAGAAAAACTGATACAGGCAGCGGGCCGCAATGCCCTTGCCTGTAAAACCGATGTGTCTGATCCGTCAAGCGTTGCTTCGCTTGTTGAAAAAACAATACAACAGTACGGCAAGGTACATGCCCTGATAAACAGCGCAGCCATACAGGTGAACAAGACAGTAGAAGACACCAGTTTTGAAGAATGGAACAGGCAGATGGCGATTAACGTTGGTGGCATCTTTCTTTGTTCAAAACTGTTCCTGCCTCATCTGAAAGCGAGCCGCGGCAACATTGTGAGCCTGTCGTCCGTAAACGGGTTTTTTGTCGAACCCGCTTGTGCAGGATATTGTGCTACCAAAGCAGCCATTATCGGACTAACAAAAGCAATGGCAATAGATCATGGACATGAAGGTGTACGGGTGAACTGTATTTGCCCCGGCTATATTGATACCGGGCTTGCAGAAGGCTATTTTCAAATTCAGGCCGATCCTGCAAAGGCACGCGCCGAAGCTGGCAAGCTACACGCCTTATGGCGCATTGGAAAAGCAGAAGAAGTGGCGCAGGTGGCGGTATTTCTGGCCAGCGATGACGCTTCTTTTGTTACCGGTTCCGCTTATGTAGTGGATGGAGGCTTCGGCTCGGGCATGCCTCCCAAATAATTCTTTTATGCTCCATTAATAACAGAGATACTATGCTTAAAATGCAAAAGGCAAGCGACTGGATCCTGATCATTGTCGTAAATTTTATGTGGGCAACACAGGTGCCGGTCATTCGATTAATAGGTGATAAACTTGGCCCAATGACGATTGCATTTGTGCCGATGCTCATAAGCACCGTTTTGTTTATTCCTTTTTTATGGGTGCAGAACAAAAAAAGAAAAGCAACTGATCGCCGCACATGGAAGGATCTCAGGTATTTTATTATGCCCGGGCTCATCGGCATCTTTTTAATGCAGTACCTGTATACGGTTGGTTCTACACTTACACTGGCGTCAAACGCCGGGATCATTACGTTAACGATTCCTGTGCTTGTTGCTGTATTTGCTTCGGTTCTGCTGAAAGAAAAATTGAACGTTGTAAGAATAGCCGGCTTCATTATTGCCCTTGGCGGCGTTTTATTAACATCATTGCCGGATATTAAAGGCGCAAGTTTTTCGGAAGGCGCCTATTTCAAAGGCAACCTTATTTTTTTGGTTGCCTGCGCTTGCGCCGCTTTTTTTAATACATACAGCAAACTGCTGATTGACAAAAATTTTACCGAGCTGGAAATACTCGTGTATTGTTCCGTGATAGGAAGTATTGCCTGCATTCCCTTGTTGATATGGGTAGAGCCACTGCACTTATCCGCGATCATGCATGCCGGCGCTACTGTTCTTTTCGGCCTGCTGGAACTGAGTTTTATTGTGTATGGCGTATCCATGCTCCTCTTCTTTTACATCCTGAAAAGAATGGATGTAACACAGGCAATACTCGGTAATTACCTGCTGCCGTTTTTCATCGCACTACTCGGCATCCTGTTGCTTGGCGAAAAGATGACCGCAGCAATGGCCGCCGGTGGTGTGATCATTTTCGCCGGCACGCTGATGGTAACCGTATATGAAAGCAGGTTGCTGGCTTTCTTTCGTAAAACAAGTAAAGGCAACAGGATTAAAAGTGATCTAACACAAAAAAAAATTCACATCATTAATAAAAGTCACCAATGAAGATCACCAATGTAACAGCCACGGTGCTTCGTCTTCCAAATATTTCAGACGCAGCAGACGGCACCCAGGACGATTTAATTATTACTGTTGAGACTGATGAAGGCATCACCGGTTACGGGGAAGTAGATACCGCACCTTTTGTTGGAAAAGCGGTCGTTGACGCATACATGTCCCACGGCACCTGCTATGGGTTGAGAGAAGTGGTAGTGGGCAGCGACCCTTTTGATTATGAACAGATCTGGAACAATATGTGGGCAAAGACATATTACTACGGCCGCTTTGGCCCTGTAATGCATGTAATGAGCGGCATTGACATGGCGATATGGGATATTATGGGAAAAGCGGTTGGAAAGCCCGTACACAAATTACTGGGCGGAAGTTATGCAGATAAAGCCAGGGCCTATGCCAGCGCACTAATGCCGGAAAATGCAGATGAAGTAACCAGAATGGTGGAGAAGCATGCCGCATTGGGTTACACTGCATTAAAGTTCGGGTGGGGACCACTCGGATATGATGTTCATTTTGATATCAGCCTTATTAAGGCTGCGCGGAAAGCAGCCGGAGACAAGATGGATATCATGATTGATATTGGCAAACGCTACCGCCTGAAGGAGGCTATTTATGTAGCCAAAGCATTGGAACAACTGAATATTTACTGGCTGGAAGAAGCACTGCCTGCGGAAGATTATACTGGTTACAAAAAACTAACCGAAGCCACTACACTCAGGATCGCCACCGGCGAAGAAGAAAGCGGCAGACTGGCATTTGCGCGCCTGATCAATGAAACACATGTGGATGTAATTCAGCCTGACATGTCACGTTGCGGTGGTTTGACCGAGGCAAAAAAGATTGCGACGATGGCTGCGGACAAGAATATTTTATGTGTGCCGCACGCTTTTAAAACCGGCATCCTGGTGGCCGCCTCTATTCATTTAATTGCTGCTGTTCCCAATGCGCCGGTACTGGAATTTTCGGTGACAGAATCGCCTATACGTAAGGGTATACTGGAAACACCATTTGAATTAAAAGATGGATACGTAAGTGTGCCGACGGCGCCGGGACTAGGGATTACATTGAACCAGGAAGTGATCGACAAATATGGTGTGTCGATGTAATTAACAAGTCAATGCCGGTTAGTTAAGAATCGTCACGATCGACATTCGGGATAACGCTGCTGTCGTGCCAATGACTGATTATGGAACAGTGGCAGGTTTTCCCGTAGGGAATTAAGCTCAATAGAAATGGTCGAATCCTGGACATCGTAGCCCGTTAGGGCTTCAACCAAATAAAAAAGGTTAATGTCCTACGGACAAGGAAGCCCTTGCGTGTTTCAGCTTCTATTGAGCTTAAAGTCCTACGGACTATCGACGCCGCGGATACTATTGTTGCCTTTGATTCATTGCCGTCTGCCTGCCCGCTCTGCATTCAGGCGCGCTTTAGCTCAATGTCATTTAGCCGGGCAGACATTCTCAACTTTGGGAGATATCTCCTGTTGTCGATATGACGATGATGGCTTGTCAGAAAAAGTAATCACAACAGCATCGATAACAAGTATATAATATTGAGCAAGTCAGCAACCGCATTGTCACCTCGACGATAGGAGAGGTCTCCCAAATATCGAACAGATGGTGATATTTTACGAGCGTTTGGTATGACAACTCTCAACTAAAGCATAATGTCATTTAGTTAAGATACTTTGCTTGTGTTGCTCCGTAGGAGCTTCCTGTTTGTAGAAAGAAAAAAAATAGATTCTCTAGGCTCAATTGGGAGCTTCCTGTAAAGCGTTACAGGAGACTTCACTGGAGTCCGATGACATTTTTAAAATCCTGATCTCCTGCAAACAGGAAGCTCCGCTGGAGCTATAAATACGCTTGACTAAACGACATTGAATTAACAAACATTCAATTCAGATATCATCCTCTTAAAAAAAGTAATTTGGAAAACAGGATTCAAAAATTAAAAGCAATACAAAAAGCGAAGAAACTGGATGCATTCCTTATCACTTCTTTTGCTTCGCTAAAATATTTGAGTGGCTATTTTTTTTATTTTGAGCACGGCTTGTCCCCGTTTCAATTGTTACCCGCCGCCCTGGTTGTTGGACCGGAGCTACAGGCCGGCCTTATACTTGCGGATAATGAAACACAGCAGTTGCCTTTTATTCACCCCGCTATTTCTATCAGTACTTATGAAAGCTACGTGTATCAAAAGGACATTGACGCCGTTAATCAATTCGTTTTTCAACTGGATGAAACTTTCAAACAGCTTGGAATAAAGACAGGCAGGTTGGGTGTTGAACCAAATGCGCTTCCGGCAAGCCTGCTGCTTTTCCTGGGTTCGCGGTATCCCGCGGTTGAACTGGTTGATATAACCGCCGATATAGCCGGCCTGAGGATCATTAAAGACGCAGATGAAATAGCACTTATCCGGCAGAGTGCCAGGCTAAGTGATATTGGGCAGTCAGCTGTGTTACGGCTTGCCCGGAGCGGTATGAGTGAGCTGGAACTTTTTAACCTCGTTCGGCGCCAAATAGAAGAAGCTGCCGGTACAAGGGTGCCGCTTATGGCAGACTTTGTTAGCGGGGCTTCAACAGCCACTGGCGGCGGATTGCCCACGAATAAAATAATCAACGAAGGCGATCTTATTCTCAGCGACTTTACGCCTTGCCTCAACGGATATTGGGGCGATTCCTGCAGCACCATTGCGGTGGGAATGCCAACAACCGAACAACAAAACACTTTCAATCTTGTAAGGGAGGCGCTCGAAATTGGGATCAACACCATTCGCCCGGGCGTGCAGGCAAAGGAGGTGGATAGCGCCATGCGTCGCCATCTTCAGGCGGCCGGAAACTTTGAACATCACGGCGGCCATGGTGTGGGAGTTGTTTATCATGAAGAACCCCGCATTACACCTTACAATACAATGCTATTACAACCGGGAATGGTCATCGCCCTGGAGCCTGCGGTGTATAAAGATGACTTTGGAATAAGACTGGAACACCTGGTAGCGGTAACGGATGACGGGTGCGAAGTGCTGACAACATTTAACCACTCTTTTGAACAGCAAACACAACCATCAGCGCATGTATGAAAAAATAAGTTACGGGGGCTGGCCCAACTGCATCAGGCTCTACAATGATCGCGTGGAGTTGATTGTTACCACTGATGTAGGTCCGCGCATCGTGAAATTCGGCTTTATAAATGGCCAGGATTTTTTATACCTGGTGCCGTCACACCGGGGCACTGCAGGTGGAGATGAGTGGCGCATTTACGGCGGACACCGTTTGTGGCTGGCACCGGAGGCCATACCATTTAGTTATAGCCCGGATAATGATATGGTGCAGTATTTTGCGTGTGACAATAATGTCACTTTGATCCAGCACAGGGAATCCGTTACAGGAATAGTAAAAGAAATGGATCTCACGCTATCCCGCGATTCGGCCGAGCTCACAGTGGTACATCGCGTAACAAACCAAAACGAGCGCGATGTGCAATTGTCCGTGTGGCCAATCACCATGCTCTCCCCCGGAGGCACGGCTATATTGCCGCAGGAGCCGTTTGGGGAAGGAGATGCTTATTTGTTGCCCGCACGCTCACTGGCGCTATGGCACTACACAAAAATGAATGACCCGAGATGGACATGGGGAGAGAAATATATCTGCGCAAAACAGGATGCCTTATACACATCGGAACAAAAAATTGGTGTAACCAACAGGCAGGGCTGGATGGCTTACTGTTTAAATAATGAAGTGCTGATTAAAAAAATCAGTTTTGATCCGTCGGCCGTATATCCCGATTACAACTGTAATAATGAGATCTACATTAATGGAAATTATCTTGAAATAGAAACACTTGGTCCTTTGTCGACGCTGGCGCCCGGTGAGACAATTGAACATACAGAGCACTGGTTGCTGGCTGAAGCAACACTACCCGGAACAGAGCAATCGATTGATGATATTCTTCTTCCCCTGGTCCGTTCTTTCGTTATTCAATAAAACATCTTTTAGCTTCTAAATGAATCAACATGCGTGCAACGATCAAATACAGCATCTTCTTTATTTTACCTTGTTTGTTGGGACTGCGCGTGGGCGCGCAATATTATACTGACAACACACTTTGTGGACACATTGTACAATTGGACGACAAAGGGAAACTACTTCCATGGAAAAATAATGCATCGAACGCTTATGATCATTTCCTCCGGCTCCGCTGGAATTTTATGGAAACAAAGGTGCCTATGAGCCCGGGGCCAGCACCACGGTCTTCTTATCCACAGTATTATTTTTATTGCGCTTTTATCGATTCGGACCATGGGCTGATGCCGGATAGCTGGATGAATGATGTTGGTGAAAAAATTCCGAACTGGTTTGAATCCGCAGTTTCCTTCTATGCCTACACGGGCGATATGAAACCGCTGACCATTACGAAAGGCTTGATAGATTATAGCCTTGCGCATGGAATAACCCCTGCCGGCTATACCTGGCCAGGGTTTCCACAGACAGGATCAGACGCCGGCGAGACCGAGTACCGCGGTTTTACCACCGCGAAAAGATTTTCAACTGACGATGTGCAGGTAGACCATGCCGGCGATATAGGTGCAACCTTTTATCGCGCTTATCTTTTTTACGGAGATAAAAAATACAAGGAAGCCGCGATCAATGTCGCCAATGTGCTGGCGAAAAAAATTGCTCCGGGCAATGCTACCCGGTCCCCCTGGCCTTATGTGGTAAACATGCGTACGGGGAAAGTAGTGTCTGATTATGGCACCAACTGGTTTGGTTGTATCAGGCTGTTAAAAATGCTGATAGCAGATGATGCCGGTGAAACAGGTGCTTATAAAACAGCATTGGAAAATGTGAGAGACTGGTTGTTGAAGTATCCCGTACAAAACGGTTTATGGGTAGATGGACATACGGATAATCTTACACAGGGCACACGCAATCTCAGTAATATGAGCGCCAGCAATGCAGGACTGTTTATTGCTGATTCCAGGGATTTTGATCCCGGATGGAAGAACACCCTTCCGCGTTTGATAAAATGGACAGAGGATAATTTCATCACCAAGTCTGCGCCCGGCGAGCCTTCCACGCTGTGGGGAGCCAACCTTGTAAGTGAGCAAGTTGATTTTATGCCAAAGATGGATTACCAAACCGCAAGATATGCTGCCCAATGCGCGGCCTGGTATGCAGTTTCAGGCGATGAAGTTTATAAAGAAAAAGCGTTCCGTTCTCTGAACTGGGTTACTTATTGCAATGATGAAAGTGGTAAGGCCTTTGAAAGCCCTGTGAGTAAAGATGTGCATTCGTGGTGGTCCGATTGCTATGGCGAAGGCCCCAGGATGTTTTACCATGTGTTTGCCGCCATTCCCGAATGGGCGCCTGCACATGAAAACCATATTCTTTATTCAACAAGCGTTTTGACGGATGTGGTTTATAGCCACAAGAACGTTACCTATAAAGCGAGGGAAAAAGACGGCACGGATTACCTGCGCCTTTCTTTTAAACCAGTTGAAATAACCCTTGATGGAGAAAAGATTTTAGACACTTTAAGGGGTGGGCATGATAGTTATACAATAAAAAATCTTGGCAATGGTGATTATGCTTTACGGGTAAACAGGGTGCGCTCGGGCAAGGTTGTTATAAGTATTGTCAAATAGAAAATAGAAATGCATTCGACTATTAAGTCAAGTTACTATTAAAAACCATGAGCCACCACCGGCAAAGCATGCTGCTGGTTATGTTTGTTATCACCTGGATTTGCTTCGCTACAACCGAAGCCGATATTGATGTAATGTTGATTTGAAATTTGAAAAACAATATAATTGAAACGCAGATGAATAAGTTAATCGGAACACAAAAAAAGATATAAGGTCTCTCATTTATAAAGAACGCATATCTTTTTTTGAACAATTAAAAAGTCAATGTTAAAGTGATTTAAGATATTCCGCCAGGTCTTGTTTCTCCGATAGGGTCAAATGCAGACTCTTCTGATTATTATAATGGTTAATCACATCAGGGATTGTTGCAAACCTGCCATCATGATAAAAACCGCCTTTTGCTCTTGCAAATAACCCTGCTAATGGAGTGGTGCGGTACTTGCCGGTAGGAGAACGTTTTGCCTCAAAATCATCAATACCTGTTTCAGCAGGAGTATGCAAAATGGTTGCTGGATTTTTATATAACTGTGGTGAGTGGCAGGATGCGCATTGTGCTTTATTCATAAATATCCCCTTGCCACGGCCTGCTGCTGCTATATCAAAACTACCAGCCGGTGGCCTGGGTGCGTCAATAGAATGTTGATATGCTTTTAATGCAGGCAGTTTAGATGTTATAAGGTCAGGTGTATTCATTACATTGAAAAAATTATTTTCAACTGCAATCGGATATTTAACCGGGTCGTTCAATCGCGGGTCCGAGAAATTTCCTTTACCATGCATTTCCAGGTTAGCCACAAATGCATTCCAGTAGCTGATATCACCCCACCCGGTATAAGTGGTAAGTGCTACATCCTTTAATCCAAAAGCAGCCGGAATAAGATTAGCAGCAACTCCGCCATCAGGACGTAAAGCTTTTCCATCCATAAATAATATAGCTCCAAATTTACCCGGTCCCCACATTCCAAGAACTGTGCGTAGTGTTGTTTCATCAACATGCAACATATTCGCAATCGGTTGTGCATTGTCGGTTAATGAAATGATTTTGCCCACGTTCAGATCCCTGTTAGGCCACCCATCCAACCTTTTACCTATACCGGGTGCAAATGAATTGTCTACTGTTGAATGACAGGCTGCACACGTAATGCCGATTGATGTTAAAGAACCCTTTTCATTAAATGTACCCTTGACACCTACTACTGAATTAAATTTTAAAAGAACAAGTGTAGTTGCCGGATCATCCAGATTAACTGTGCCGGACCGGATGCCTGCCACTACATCTGCCGGCAACGATTCCGCATCCACTTTTAGGCCCACTGCCAGTGCTGTTCGTGGGCTTACCCCACCACCAAATCCGCCATTGGCTGCTCCGGCAATCGCTTTGTCAATATGAAGCAGGTTACTCCAAAAATCCTCATCACCGAAAGTGTCAAAGCGAAAAATATTTTTTCCATCGGTAACTAAACCAGGATCGGTATGTTCAGGACTGCTGTCGTTACTTTTTTTGCATTGAGTTAAGCAGACAACCGCTGAGGATATCAGTGCTATGATTATTTGTTTTTTGTATCTCATAATAGTATTGTTTAATTATGATTTCATCTATGCCTGGCCAATCTTTATTCCTGCCGTTTATCTCTTCATTAGAGATTTTGATGACAGAAAGGTTACATTCAATTCAGCTATTTTTTCTGTAGAATATCAAGGTTAAAATTTGACAGGGTATGAATTAAAAGACAAACGCTCCGCAGGAAGCGAAGCGTTTGTTGTCCATTATCAAAAGCAACCAACAATAACATACCAGCCACTTTCACAAAATATCACTCAACTATTATCTTACCTTTCATCACCGCATGCAGACTGCAGTAATAGTTTGCAGATGCTGTAACTTTCAGTTTCCAGCTTTGCTCTGGTTGCAGGGGAGACGAAGTCCATGCCTTTGAAGACGCTTCTGTTATATCGTGAGCAACAAGATCATGATTTATAAATGTTATTGAATCTCCCTTTTTCACCTTGATTTCTGCAGGTGAGAAAACCATTTGGCGTATTTCAACGATATGTGTTTGTGGTGCCCTTTCAGCTACAGGGCCTGCCTCGCCGTTTTTTCTACCCGAACAACTACCCAACACTACTAAGGCGAAGAGAAAATAAGTAACCCTTTTAAATATCCTATTCAGGTTTTTCATTCAACGATCTTTTTTTGTAACATTTCTGCATGTGAAAGATGTGTTTTTAATGCGGGTACTACATTCTGTAATAATGATTTTACTTCTGAATTATCTGTCTCCGGAATGAGTACTGTTTCTACTACTGAAATAACAGCTTTATGATAAGCCACTTCATTATTAATATAGGCCTTGTCAAATTCTTTCCCTTTCTTGGGACGTAATTCTTTCTTTGTTTTTTCGGCGTCATCCAACAATTTTTTAGTAAGACTGTTAGTTTGCGGCGTGACTTTTAGCTTAGTTACCAGGGCTACAGCCTGCGCAATAACTGCTTTGTGGTCATTTGTCATTGTCTTTGCAAAATTCAATACATCATCATTTTTTGAATTTGCCAAGGCGATCTGTGCATAGTCTATATCAATCTGATTGGCAGTAACAGCTACTGAAGCTACTTCAGGGTCGGATAGTTTGAGCGGTTGCTGGGCTATAGCCGGAATGGAGAACAACATTAAGCCAGTAATAGCAATTGTTGCTACAACCCCTACGGGTTCTTTTCTTTTCATTTTTAATTTATTTGTGTGTTCTTAATACTAATTAGAGTAAACAGAAGGAGAAAGGTTACAGGATGCCTGGGATTTTATTTTTCTATTTCATTGCAATGTGTATGAACATATACATAATTACAATGTTTCTTCATCCGCGTTTAATATCATTCCTGTTTCTGTTGTTTCTATAATTCAGTTGATGAGTGGGAGAGAAGGAAAAAGATTGCAAAAAATACTGCAGTATTTTTGTAACCTTTTTTTGTAGCACACACTCTAATACAAGTATCAATAACCAAAATGAATCACGAAGAAATGAGTGAAACAACCACCACATCAGACGGCGAGTTGATAACCAGGATATTACAGGGAGAGAAAGACCTTTATGCGTTTATTGTACGCCGGTATAACCAGCGGCTCTTCAAGGTGGGTATCTCTATCCTTAATGACGATACGGAGGTTGAAGATGTCATGCAGGTGACTTATATCAATGCTTATGAGAATCTTGGCAAGTTTGGCTTTAAAGCAAGTTTTTCCACGTGGCTTACAAGAATACTGATTAATGAGTGCTTATTACGTTTAAAAAAGAGGGGTAGCACCATCACAATGAATGATGATAATATGGAACGTGAATGGCAATATCGACTGGCAGGTGAAACCCAAACTCCAGCGACTAAAGTTCTTAACTCAGAACTGAAAACGATATTGGAGGAAGCTATCCGTAAACTGCCCGAAATATACAGAACCGTTTTTGTTATGCGTGAGATTGAAAATATGAATGTTGCTGAAACACAAGCGTGTCTTTCTATCAGCGAAGTGAACGTAAAGGTGAGATTAAACCGTGCCAAAGCATTGTTGAGAGACTTGCTTTCTAATTATTACAGAAAAGAAGATATTTTCAATTTTCACCTTTCCAGGTGCGACAGAATGGTAGACAAGGTGATGAGTCAAATTAAATAATTCTCAAAAGGTTATTAAAGCCTGTTCCAGGTCAAAGAGAGTATCTCCCGGGCCTTTCAATCCTGCACGCTCATCCTGAATTTCCTGCTGCTCATTCAACGCTCTCTTATGCTTCCGTAACTGTACTAACACATTACCTTGGTAATGTTGCATTCCCCGATCATATGAATGATGATGCAGGCCTTGCTTCCCGTTATTTTTTAAGTTTTATGGCAGCAGTAACGAAAGCTGGAAATTCACGATTCTAAGGTGGCGTAACTTTTTATCTTCTATTAAAACAGGCGTAATCTGCGGCACCACTGTTAGTAAAAATGTAGTGGCGGCTACAAAACAACAAAGCCAGCAAAAATAGACTTTGCTGGCTTTGTTGTTTTTGAATTCCTTTTGCGTTAACTAAATGGGTTGTTTCTTTATCTGTGAATTGGTTGCGAGAGCATCTGTTAGTGTTCTTGTAAGCTTTGAATTTTGGGTCGCTCTTTGCGGGATGGCAAGTGCATCCTGATAATGAAAAATGCCTGTTAACTATAATAAGCAACCTTCGCTTTCTCCATATCAAAGTCTATATCCTTTATTTCTTCATATACAACCTTTAACCCTTGTTCAAGTGGCGTTGTGGCATGCCAGTCAAGCGCATTGAGCTTACTTACATCCAGGAGTTTACGAGGCGTACCGTCGGGCTTGGATGTATCAAAGTATATATTTCCTGTGTATCCGGTGATCCCCGCAATAGTGAGAGCGAGGTCATGAATCGTGATGTCTTTTCCCGTGCCAATATTTATTACTCCGGCGCTATCGTAGGTATTCATCAAAAATATACAGGCATCCGCCAGATCGTCTACATGCATAAATTCACGCAAAGCTTTTCCTGTTCCCCAAAGCTCAACAAAGGGATCGTTATTTCTTTTAGCAAGAATAAACTTCCTCAATAATGCTGGCAGCACGTGTGATTTTTCCGGATCAAAATTATCGTTGGCGCCGTACAAATTGGTTGGCATTACTGAAATGAAATTGCATCCGTATTGCGCCCTGTATGCGTCGCAAAGTTCAATTCCTGCGATTTTTGCCACGGCATATGGCTGATTTGTTGGTTCCAGCATACCGGTTAAAAGATATTCTTCCTTTAATGGTTGTGGCGCCAGCCTTGGATATATACAGGACGACCCTAAAAACATCAACTTGTCAACGCCCGACAACCATGATTGGTGTATAACATTGGCTTCAATTGCCAGGTTATCGTAGATAAACTCAGCGCGGTAAGTGTTGTTTGCCATAATGCCACCAACCTTTGCAGCGGCCAGAAAAACATATTCCGGCTTTTCGCTTTCAAAAAAATCTGCAACGGACTGTTGATTCCGCAGGTCCAGTTGTATGGACGTTCTGGTAACAATATTATGGTAGCCCTGTTTATAAAGCAATCTTACCAACGATGAGCCGACCATGCCTTTATGGCCGGCTACGAATATTCTTGAAGAAGTTTTCATGGAAAGCGTTTTAGAATTGTTTATTTAAAGTGACGTTGTTCGTCCGGACCGGCCGGAAGAACGTCTTTCTACTGCTTAATTATCCGTAGTGATATAACTTCTTTGCCCTGTTGAATATTTACAATGTAAACTCCTGGCTGTAGATTTTCGCCGAAGCGTATTGCGCCGGTGATAACGCCCTTAGATGAATATACCGGTCTGCCCAGGATGTCGGAAACAGTTACTGTCACCTCCTTATCGTCTGTTCCTTTAACAACAAGACTGAAATCGCTGGCGCTAGGATTCGGTGAAACGCTGGCGTCAAATTTTGATGTGCTCGCTACAACAGAATCCATTGCGGAAGATTGCCTTATGGAAGTTTCTCCTGATCCGATTCTTGCACCGGCAATACATGGTGTATTTGATTGCGTGATTTTTACGTTTATGCTGGCAAGTGTTGGGCACAACGTTGTTTGGGCATATATGGTATATGTGCCTGCTTTAAGACCAGTAAATATTGGGCTTGCCTGGAATGTTCCTGTTGTGCCAAGGCGATACAGATAAGTTCCGCTTTGCCCGGTTGCAGATACGGTTACTGATCCGTTTGAACCGCCGGAGCAGCTTACATTTGTCTGGCTGGCTATGGAGAGTTTCAGCGCCGCGGGTTGTGATATCGACACTGAAAGTGCACTTGGAGAAACGCAGCCAACGTTGTCCATGGCATATATTTTAGCAGATCCTGCCGGTAATCCGGTAATCGTTGGTGAAGTTTGGAATGTTCCGCTAACGCCATTCCTGAATTGGTAAGGCGCTGTTCCACCGGTACCGGATACAGTGGCAGTTCCGTCTGAACCTCCATTGCAGGATGTATTTGTTTTTGAAATCAATACTGCCTTAACTACAGCGGGCTGTGTGATGGTTACGGTTAATGCAGTGGGAGAAATACAACCCACGGAGTCTTGTGCATAAACTTTGTAACTACCAGCGGCAAGATTACTGAAAGTAGGCGAGCTCTGGAATGTACCTGTGGTGCCAATTCTGAATGTATAAATTGATCCGGTTCCACCGGTGCCCGATACTGTCAGAGAACCTGTGGCCACTCCATAGCAGGTAAGATTTGTCTGACTAACCAGTACTACCTTGACCGCGGTTGGTTGTGTGATTGTCACAACTAAACTGCCTGTTCCGCCGCATCCCAGGTCATTTGCATAAACGGTGTAGCTGCCGGCTCTCAGGTTCATAAATGTCGGGCTTTGCTGATAAGTGCCTGTGCTACCCAGTTTATATTGATAAGGACCGGTGCCGCCGCTTGCGGTTACGGTTAATGTTCCGTTGGAACCTCCATTACAGGTTACAGCGCTTTTTGCAGAGAGGGCAACTGTAACAGTTGTGCTAACGGTAATTTTTGCTGAATCGGATGTAATGGAGCCTGCACTGTTCGACCACACGGCTCTGTATCGTGTACCGTTGATCGTTGTTGATGCAGTTACTGTTAGAATTGTGTCTTTTGCACCGGTTATATTGCTCCATGTTGTTCCGGTGGTGCTTGACTGCCATTGAACGGTTGGAGCAGGTGTTCCTGTTGCTGTGGATTTAAATGTAATTACTGCGCCGGGACAAGCAGCTTTTGATTGTGGCTGCAGTGTAATTACCGGTGCTGAGTTTGGAACCGGTACATTGAAGGTTAACGAATCGGGAGCAACCGGGCTGCTTGAACTGTTTGCTGCTTTATCTGCTGATGTAACACGGTAGTAATAGGTTGTTCCAAAAGTAAGACCGTTAATTACCATGGTATGAGAGGTGACTAATGCTGTGTCTGATACCATGTTGGTTAATGGCTGGCCGGCAGGAGCGTAGTTTACTTTTGAGCTGGCAGCTTCATTTGTAGTCCACTTAATGGTTGCGCTGTCTGCTGATACAGTGGCGGTAACGGCAGTAATTTGCGGAGCTGAATTGTCAGCAGTTCCATAGTTAGCTGTATAATCACCTGTTGTAGCAGTAAAGAAAGCGTAGTTTATACCCTTAATTACTTCGGTACGATAGGTAACAGCAGCTCCATTCCTTGTAATGCTGCTTAACATACCCGCTGCTGATGCATGTGGGATCATACATTGAAGGTTGCGCGCATCAGCTCCGGCAGTTAGCGTAAAAGTAAGCGATGATCCATTCCACGACATGTTGGTATATGATACGGCATTTCTTGCATCCAGCCAGTCAAGCATTTGTTTGGCGGAAACAACGGGCACACTGTGTGCTTTGGCTGATGCAACAATTGCATTTGCACCCGGATGATCGGGATTGTCGAAATGCATGTTGGCTGTAAACACGCCATAGTAGCCTTCCGGACCTGTTGCCTTATCTAAAAGCGTGTCAATAAAATTGGGGAACGTAAGATTGGATTCATCAGGCATTTGAGTGGTTAGCTGGTAGCAGTCAATTAATTCACCGTTGATCTTTGCAAACCGCATTGGAACTCCGGAGCCTGTAAACATGCCTGACATGCCATGTATCCATGCATCTGGCCAGTAATAGTAGTTGGCATCAAGCCTTATACCGTTAGCAACTTCAACTTCAGGTACCGTGCTCCAGTTGCTCCACGTTATGCAGTGATTGCGGTTGGTGGAAGGTGTGGGTACACCCGGTAAGGTGCTGCTGAAGGCGCTCATCTGATCGGTAATAAATGACTGGTATTGGGTGGCCGTAACGTTACCACAGTTGGTGTTTACGTGCAGTGCAACTTCAAAGCCAAGACTATCATAATGTTTAGCGAGTGCATTGGTAAATGTGGAGCCAACATAAAGATAGCCGGTGGATCGTATGCATTCCCAATCCTTCACGGAACAAGCCGTAGGACTTTCAGAAATGTTGATGTCAAACCGCGGCTGCATGCCAGCATCTCCGTGATCATCTCCGGTCATTACGACAGCAGCTTTAAAGCCTTTCGGAAGGAACCAAAGTCTAGGAAGTGGTTTCCTTTTCAAACTGTTTTTAATGATAAGGTTAGCAAGTAAATGTTGCTGTTCATCTGCCTGCGGGATAGCAATTTTGCTGAAGTCGATCCAGTCCGGGAAGAATTGATCATCTGAGCGGATAGGATCAATCTGTCCGTCACGTTTTTGGCCTGCCCATGCAGGATTGCCCTGCCTTGTATAAATGACTGATTTCGCCAGGTCATATGTAAACGCCACTGCTGTTCCTGTTCCGGCAGTTTTAATTGTTACCGCCGGATATGTGGTTGCAGTATTAGCATCACTGAATAACGTAGCCAGGCTTGTCGCGCCGTTCAGGTTGTAAAGATCTGCCGTGCCGTGGTATTGTATTGTCTGGCTCACAATGCCTCTTGTGGAGATTGTAGAGGTATCAACTTTTATGTATTTGTCACTTAATGTTGAACCCGTTTGTGTAATTCCCAATAAAGCTGATAGCTGTGCATTGGGTCTGAATGCAATCAGTGTGCCGCCGGCGTTGGTCCAGTCGCTGAACATAGTTGCCTGTGCCGATGAAATACTCATCTCGCCCAGTACCACTACATCATAGCTGTTAAGAACAGATGTAGTTACCTGGGAAATATCCATCGCGTTAAATTCATTCAAGCCTTCAGCTCTTAAAATCTCAACTGTGTATCTGCTGAAAGGATTGGTTGGATCGCTCACGATAAGAATAGGACCACCCGTGCCGTTGGTTGGTGGCGGCGGCGGAACAGCTTGTGTTGTAAAGGAAAAACTGGTGTCAGCACTCAGCGCATTTCCTGCGAGATCTTTAATGGCCGGATTGGAGCTGCCGCCTTTTGCTACCACCGTATATTTTTTTGAATAGGCCAGGTTTGCAATTGGTTTTAAAGTGGCAGTGTTTGCCTGGTTGTCATAGGTGATGTTCGCCGGAACAGCTGCGCCGGAAGAATCAAGCAACATAAAGGTAGACGCCGTAATCGATGATGTGTTGATCGGTTCATCAAATGTTAGCGTTACAGCCGTGCTTACATTTACTTTGGTTGATCCGTTATCCGGTGCAGTAAATGCAATGTCAGGAGGAGTTATATCCGGTCCTGCCTGGGTTTCAAAAACCACGTCTACCCAATAGTTGGTTGACTGGTAAAAATCGGTAGGAAATACAGGCGTTGGACTGTACTTGTATACACCATTAGGCCCGTCAATATTTGTGGCGAGTGCGGAAAGAGGACCGTTAGTCACCGTGCTCGTGAAGTAGGGATTGGTATTGGCATAGTCTCCGGAGCTGCTGAATATCGAAGCGACATACGTAACACCTGCTGTTATAGCTACAGAGGTTGAAAACTTCGCCTCTTGCCAGCCGGAAGCTGTTTCATTGTTAAAAGTTATTTGCGCAAGGGATGCGCCGCTGGATGACCATAAGTGGCCAATATGTGTTCCTGTTGTGCCTGCGCCCTTATAGTATCTAACGCCTGTTATAAACCCGCTTGTGTTGGATCTGAACTTGAATCCAATTTCAATAGAAGTACCATCGTTATCCTTTGCTATAGCGGGCACGTCAGTTGGTTGAAATACATTGCAGGGGCAATTGGGTTCTGATGGATTGTAAACTTTTACGTTCACGGTATTGGCTCCGCTTTCTGAGCCCATGGCTTCAATATTTCCATTGTCATCAAAACTTCTGCTGTGAATGGTGACTGAACCGGTTGTAGTTGGTGTCCATGAATAACTCCAGTTTGTTGTTCCGTCAGCTCTTTGCCACGTTACGCCGCCATCTGTTGAAATTTCAACCCCGGCAACAACACCGCCTCCGTCATCTGCTGCGGTACCACTAATTACCACAGCAGTACCGGTAGGCAGCAGTGCACTGGCAGCAGGCGTTGCAATAACAGACGAAGGAGCGATCAAGTCTGTAGACATGGTTGCAATTGTTAACGGGCTTTGCAGGCTAGCAGGTTGCACGCCCATATCTGCAAACAGGTTAACAGTAGCCTGCTGCATGCGGGGGTCTTCAACAGAACCGCCGCGATCGTGAACCCCGTCAAGTCCCCAGGACCACTGTACAGTTCCTGCGCCAAAAACCAATGCTCCGCTTGCATGCCTATATAGGGATAATGCATGTTTGTCGTTGCCAATAGCTGTGCTTGATAGTCTTATGCGTCCAGCCGGGTAATAAGATTCGTATTGTTCAAAATCACACTCATAGCCAAGTGTGCCGGCTGATAATGTTGCCGTTTGTCCTGCTCCGAGTGAAGCAATTGAAGTATTGCGCCAGAAACGTAAATTTTTATAGGTATCCGGAACTGTAATAGCCCCGGTATAATCTTTCCAGCTAATTTGTCCGGTTAACCCGTTTTCCGGTTTGCAGCCATCTGCATTCGGATATTCGCACCCGGCGCGCCAAAGGCCTGTCCATACGTTGGGAAGCGGATCGCATTTACCACCACATACATTCTCACCCAGTGTTCCTTCCTTATAGCAAACAAGCGTTCTGTATGAAGTGGCGGAGCCATCTGTACTCGCTTCATAACGTGTTTTCCAATAGATTTCATTGCCGCTGAAAAACGCCAGATGCACACCTGCGTTTCTTGCAGCTGTGACATTTGCTACTTCCTGACCGGACCAGTACTCATCGTGGCCAACAGACAGGAAGACTTTGTGATTCCTGATCAGATCACCTCTTCTGTCTGCATCTACATTTGATGTATATGAAACATCAAAGCCATTTTTTTCTAACCATCTTATCATTGGGTACTCGGCATTGAAAACCCAATCTTCAGCTATGCCGCCTTCACCTGCATCGCCGCCATTACGTGTATAGAATGGCCGGTTGTAACTTACTTTTGTTGCGTGGTTAAATCCCGGAACGGCCGTTCCCGAATTGTTTTCGTAGAGGCTGTTGCCTCCATAGTTGTTATAAGCCTGCCAGGTGCCGTCCGATGTTTTAAAATACAGATCTGAAGTGCTTGCATCATCTCTTACAACAAAAGTGATGTGGCTGGATCCGTTGTTATCCGCACGGGTTAGCTTAGCAATGTAAATGCCCGAAACCGCCGTCGCAGGCACATCCCAGTGCGCAGATTCATTCCAGTTGCCGCAATCTGTCAGACCTGTAGCAACATCATACAGATCATTTGGTTGCGTTTGCGGAAGTGTTGCTGTAATAACGCCGGTGCCAACTTTTCTTGCACCGTTGCCCTGGTAGTAACCAATGCGGTAGATGTCGATTGAATAATTGCTCGCGTTGGTCTTAATTTTAAAATGCACCGTTTCTCCCTTATTGACACTAATGTCTGTAGCAAACCCCTGTATGCTTAAATCGCCCGCACCTTGTATATCCCATTGTGCAGAAGGGTTTCCGGGTAACTGGTTTTCTGTAACGATAGCATTTTGAGCGTTAACTGCATGCGCCGTAAACAAGACGACGATGCATGAAATAACTCTAAAACACAGGTTTAGTGCCAGTCGCAGATTGCGAACTGAATGAAAGTACTTTTGTTGGAAAAATAGTTTCGCTGTTTTCATAGCAAGAAAGTTTTTTAAAACGTAAGAGATAGTGCACACGTAAATAAGGAGTGGTGGCGATAAATGGCAGCAGGTTTAAAAGAGGGACGCGAAGCCCGAAGGCTCTACGCCCCATTCTTCATGACAAATAAAACCGTGTTCTCATGAATAAAAATATGCAGGTCTAGAATGCATTTTTGTCGCCTTTAATTGTGTTTATGACTGTTAGAAGAATTATTTTCAGATCAAGCCAGATACTCCAGTTTTCCAGGTATTGCAGATCGTACCGGATCCTGTTCCGTAAATTATCTGCAGATGTAATTTCCCCTCTGTATCCGTTTATCTGGGCCCAGCCGGTTATGCCCGGTTTTACGAGATGTCTTGACATATATTGATGCAGGTTCTGAGAATATTGTTCTGTGTGTTTAAGCATGTGCGGACGCGGACCAACGATGCTCATCTGACCTTTTAATACATTTAAGAATTGCGGAAACTCGTCCAGGTTAGTATGACGGAGAAACTTTCCTAACCGGGTAAAGCGCTCATCGTTTTTAGTAGCCTGTTTCTCATTCGCAGAGTTATTGACTCTCATGCTTCTGAATTTAATACAGGGAAACGGCAGGAGATTTTTGCCGCTGCGCATCTGTATGAAAAAGATGGGGCCTTCGGAATCCATAAGTATTAAAATGCCGATGAGTGGCATCAACCATGAAAGAATGAAGATCATAACTGCCAGGCTAAATAAAATATCAAACAATCGTTTTAAGATCCGGTTGCTCAAGTCTTCTAATGGTTCTTTACGTAGAGATATTACCGGCATGCCATGCATATAATCCATATGAAACTGTTGCTTAAAAAAAACACTCATATCCGGTACTATGCGGAAATGTATGCAGTGTTGTTCCGCTTCTTCTATAAGATGATAAATAGCTGAATTCTGCTCAGGAGCAATGCTTGAATATATTTCGGTAACATGTAGCTTTTTACATGTTTCTATCGTATCCGTGATACTGCTGATGATGGGATAGTGGAACAGTTCCTGTTGGTTCTCCGGCTCGTCGCAAATGCCGATGATCTTTTTGTTGACTGCTGACCTTTCGAGCGACTCAATAATTTTTTTTGAAAGACTGTTGAAGCCAATTACTACAACGTTACTAAGAATATGTTTTTGTTTGCTATAATAGCTATATACGCCAAGATATAGTATTCTGTTTATCGCTAGTGAAATAAAAAGTGAACAGGTGAAATATATTACTGCGCCAAGCGGTATGTGAATAGCCTTGAGAAGCAGGGAAAAAAATACAGAAGCAATAACAAAATATAAAAAGCTCCTTTTGGTTTTTTGCACCAGGCTGTAAAATGAAATTATTTGATCGGCATTATACACGTGCACAGTGTAAGTAATAGAGATCCAGATAAAAAGCAAGCAGATTCCATTTTCGAAAAAGTTAGCCTCAGGAAAGAATATTGTTCCTTTTAATAAAAAATATTCTGTTACGAAAAGACTTCCACAAACTACCAGGTCAAGAAGAAAAAGCACAACCTGCAGGTGATATATAAAGCGGCTGTTCATTGCAGTTGTTTTATAGCCGAAAAGCTTATTGAAAGTGGGTTGATAACTTTAGTGAAAATTAGCCTGAAGTGCAAGGAGTGACTTACACCTGAAAACTTACTCCTGACACCTGATGCCTGAAACCTTACACCTCATTGCTATTCAAAAGCCGGTTCGTTGTATGTGGCTGATTTCTTTGCAACGCACATTAGTGAAAGAGCGCTTTTTTCGCTATTGGGATTTCTTCCTGACAAAACATTTCCAAGCCTGTATTTAAAAGCGGCTTTATCTTTTTTGCCTTGCAATATTTCTGCACCAATATTGTGATTGTGGGGAAATACTCTTACAGAAAACCCTTTTGTTTCCAGTGTGTTTTTGAAAAGTTCTTTTGTTACACCATCGCCCGGTTTATGATGTGTTTCGCAAGCTAGCCCCCAGTATTGCTGATTAGTTGTTTTATGAAATCCATGTCCAATGATCTTATACCATATCAGCCGGCTGTTCCAGAGTAATTTTGCCAAACCTTTGTAGTTCCATGCGCTCAGCTGAGGATCGTGGTCGGTAACCAGTAATCCGCCCGGTTTTACCAATCTTGCTGCTTCTCTCAACACGGTCTCCATATCATCACAATGGTGAAGCGCAGCATTTAACGCTACAACGTCTGCA
The DNA here is from genome assembly GCF_041060425.1 of Danxiaibacter flavus. NCBI lineage: Bacteria > Pseudomonadati > Bacteroidota > Chitinophagia > Chitinophagales > Chitinophagaceae > Danxiaibacter > Danxiaibacter flavus. The sequence goes on along the minus strand of NZ_JAULBC010000007.1, from coordinate 366,910 downwards.
AACCCTGATTTGAATGGAAGGTTCGCAGCGTCTGCTAAAAGCGGCGTGTAACCCATTTTTGCAGCCATTTCGAGAGACTTTGGCGCTATGTCAACACCGATCAGTAATTTGGGAGTTCCCTGAAGAGAGGCAAAAATATTTCCCGGACCACAGCCTATGTCCAGAACAATTTTGTTGGACCAGTCACCAACTGCCGCTTTCCACCGTCCTATAAATTCATCGCTCCTGTGACAATAAAAAAGATATTCTTCGGCCCATTCAGGATGATTAAAATAATACGAATTTGCCCAAAACGTTTTTGACCTGTTAGGATCAATGGGCGTGACCAATAAATTATTTTCTTCTTTAACATCTGCGCCGGGGAGAAGATAGGTGGCGATTTTTTTCAACATATATTTAACGGTTTAAAATTGAAACGTGGTATAGTAGGATTAGTGCATTCTTACGGGAACTTCATTTACATTATTGGTTGCGGTAATGTTGGTGAATTGGGTTAGTGTTTCGGTTTTAACTGTATTTATTGCGATGTTTTTTCTTGCCCGTCTTATTTCGCGCATCTTTATCTGGATCATAAACTCATAATAAGAATTGCTGATGCAATACAGTAGCCCCGGAATGCCCTCAATAAAACCAAAGTTTATAAAGTAGGCATGCATAAAACGAATTGCTGGCCACACAGGAATTTTGCTCAGCAGGCATTTTAGCGCCGTGTTTCGAATACTTCCGTGTTTTGAGAAAACATGTTTGAAAGAAGGGCGATGATCCAGTCTCACAATGGCTTCCAGGTTTGAATATGTATTATGCCGCTCTATCCATTTGTACCATCCTTTAGATAAACCATAATGCAGGTAAGGTTCTTTAATGTACTTTATCCCGCCATTAACTTCATATTCTTTTTGACCATGGCCAAAGTCTGTAAACCTGGCCTTCCCTTTTCTCATTAACCTGAATTGCCATTTGGGAAAAGTGTCTGAGCGTTTTAACCAGGTGTCTTCAAGCATTAATTTGGCGCAGCAATAAAAGCCTGCGATGTTTTCGTTGGCATTTTGTACAGCTTCTGTAATCGCAATTCTGAAAGGGTCTGTAACAATTTCATCTGCATCAATAAACAAGATCCAATCGTTGATTAGAGGAAGATTGTCCAATGCATGATTTCTTTGCTGGCCAAAACTTTTGAAGGCATTGCTGGAGACATTGACTGCATACCGATCAGCTATTTTAAGTGTGCTATCAGTACTTCCTGAATCAAGTACATGCACATCATTTGACCATTGCACTGCCTTTAAACATTTGTCTAAATCAAGCTCTTCGTTCTTGGTGAGAATAATTACTGAGATCATAATACATTCTGTTTGTTTAAAATAGCAGCAGGTGTTTTTATTTAGCTGGATTTCCTTTTACTACACTATGGGGAAGAACGTTCTTTGTTACTACGCTGCATGCGCCTACAATTGCATGTTTGCCGATTGTTACGCCCGGAAGGACAAACGCCCTTGCGCCTACAAAAGCATATTGTTCAATTATTATAGGCATTGTTACAAGATTGTGTGCAGGCTGATCAAATGCATGAGTGCCGGTACAGAGATATGCTTCCTGTGCAACGGTTGCGTGTTCGCCTATTTCAATTGGTCCAAGAGAATATGCGTTAGCTCTGTCCCCGAGGGTTGCGCGGTGATGCATGGTCAGGTTCCACGGTATTTGAATGCGTGCGCGCTGATGAACAAACGGTGTTCCATAAATTTTTGCACCAAACAGCTTCATCCAAAATAGCCGCCATCTGTTTGCAGGCTTCGGCGTCCACACACAAAGCAAACTCCAGCATACGTTCCACAACAACATTTTTATTCTCCTTTGCTTTGTCCATGGGCTTCCATAAGGGGATGTTTGCTCATGATATGCTGCTGGAATTGTTGGTAGTCCGGATATTTTCGAAATCATGTAAGAATTTGTTTGCTATGGCTTTTGTTGAATAGATTTCGGATATAAGTTTCGCTTTTGATGACATGGTTTGCAGCAGTTCTGTGTCTTGCATAAGTGGTTGCAATGTTTTTGCAAGCGTGTGTGCCTGGTTAGTGGAAGATTCGTCATATATACAGCCGTTCACACCATCACTGATAATGTCTCTAAAACATTCCAATGTGGAAACCACCGGAACACAGCCACAGGCCATCGCTTCCCGTGGCGCTACCGGAGCTGCATCTCCACTGCCTTTTTGCGCCGGATAACAGAAAATACTTGCCTGCGAATATTGGTTGATGAGGTATTCATCATTAAATACTGGTCCTGTGAATTGTACATTAAGATTTTTAGCTGAAAGCATCAGCTTGTTCTTGTATTCCTCGCCGGCGCCGCCTTCTGAAGTTTCCCATGGTCCGGTGATAACCAGTTGCCAGTCTTTTGCTGCTTCAGCAGAAAGGATCGAAAATGCTTCAATCAAAACATGCACGCCTTTTTCAGGATGAATTCTACCTACAAACAGTATCGTTTTATTTCTATCATGAGCGTTGTTTGTGAGAGAGAAGGGCACGGGATTGGGCACGAATGTTACCAACCGGTGATATTGTTCTGAAAGCTCTTTTTGTACTGCGCTGCAAATTACGGGTGAAGAGCCCCGAAGCATTCCGACATGTTTGTAAAACTTCATTTGTCCCCTGGGCACGCGTTCGACGTTTACATATACTTTTCTACCTTTATTTCTCCTTAGGATGAAAGGTGCCCAAAAAGTGTTGGTGACGATGATCTCAGAGTCTTTCGGAACTTTTCTCAATGCACGCAATGTGTAAAAAAAGTCCAGAATTTTGATCTTAACCAATGAAGAAGGAAACTCATAACCACGCACGCGAATATACCTTACACCATAACGTACTTCTTCGTCTGGCATATCTCCAAAGGCGCGACTGACATGTGTTACATTATGACCGGCTTTTGCGAATTCTATTCCCATTTTATACCATATTTTTTCAACTGCGCCGCCTTTAACGGCGGGAACAGGAAAGAATGCGCCTTGTAAAATGGTTATTTTCAAAATGATTGTTATTAATACTTTTAGCAGAGAGCAGCTTTAAATCGCGAAGCAGCTTGCTCGACGTTAAAATGACTGTGATAAAGATTGGCTGCATTAAATCCCATGTTCCTTTTTGACTGTGGGGATGTGTTGAACCATTCTGAAAGCAGTTCAACTACCCCCGTGAGTGAATCGGTCTTTATGATCCCCGCATTAGCAGCATTTATTTCACGCCAGATATTTACTTTGTCAGAAATGAGTACCGGCTTGCAGCAGGCAAGCGCTTCAACAACTGCAATGCCGAAGTTTTCCTGGTGGCTTGGCAAAACAAGCGCCTCGCACCCGTACAACGCTCCCCACTTGGCATCACCGGCGAGCATCCCGGTAAAAAACACATTGCTCTTTAGAAAGGGATCATTATCTGTAAGTGAGCGAATTTTCTGACCATATGTGGTTTCAATCCCGGGACCTGCAATGACAATTTTAGGAAGCGCAGCTTTTCTATTAATTGTTTCGTGTTTAAAAGTTTTAAAGGCATTAAGCAGCAAGTCAATGCCCTTCTTTTCATGGATGCGCGCAAAATAAAGTAAGTATGGTGCGTCGCTTAATCCTGTACATATTTCCAGGAAAGACCGGCGCATTCTTTTGTTTAAAGCAGGTGGTGCTTCAACCGCGCAGCCAATATTGGTTTCGGTTTTAGGGGCATATGCGGCAAACGAGCGTTTGGCAAGTAACTGCTCCTCATCGCACGTAAAGAAAATTCCATCAGCATCGTTCACCACTTTTCTTTCAATTAATTTCCAGTACAACCAGTTGCGAACTGCTTTGAGTCTTCGTTCGGTAGCGCGTTGAAAATAGGGGTCAAGCATACCATGCGGCATAATGAAAACTTTTGGGATTTTATTAGAGCCTTCCTGCTGCCGTCTTTTTATTTTCTTTATAACCGATGATACCGCGTACCCGGGGTAAAGCCATAAGCCGTGAAGAAGTACTGCATCATAGTTATGCAGGTTATTTAGCAGCCATGGCTGAAGCTTTTGACTGTAGCACCATTTTTTCTCTGCCGGACCAAGTGCATATGTTGTGAAAGGGTCATTTTTAATAAAGCGTTCATCCGGCTTGTCCAGGCACGTTACTTCGCCGGTTATGCCCAATGTTTCGAGTGCCGGAATTAAATTGCGGATTCCGGCGCTTGGTCCACCGCCACGAGGATCCATACTTGCAATTAAATGCAGGATATGCATATAAAGGAGTTAGAATGTTTGAGGTGCACGTTTGGGCAACTTGCTTTTCATGTAGCACCCTAATGTATTGCCGTATATTTTTTCAATTGCGTCCATCATAACCGGAAGCGTGAACCGTTCTGCATTCAACAGTCCGGCCTTTGTTGCCGAAATCTCTTGCTCCTTGCTTAAAGAAAGAATAGTATTAACGGTAATTGCCGCATTGCACGCCCATTGTTTTATGGTGTTAGTCGTAGAGGGCATCCGTGGAATGTACCATGCAGCGTCACCGCCCACTTCGTTCATTGGTGATTTGTTGGTTGTAATAACCGGGCAACCGCAAGCCATCGCTTCCGCAATTGGCCAGCCAAATCCCTCTTCCAGCGAAGGAAAAAGCAGCATAGATGCGCCTCCGTATATTTTTGCAAGTAACTGATCAGATATTCCCGTTATAAAAATTATATCATTTTTCCACAGGTTGATAATTGGTTCATTTAAGCTGTCAATATTATCAGGCTTGTTGCCAACTATTACCAATGGCAAGGCTGGTTTACTTAGCTTTCGCCATGCGTTATAAATCTGGAGAACACCTTGCTGGTTCTTGTACCATGCATTGTTTCCTACATGCAACAGGTATCCCTGGCTGAGGTTTATTTCGCTTTGGAGTTTAATTTGCCCGGCAACATGCACACGTGCTTCCTGTTTATTTAATGCTTTAAAATCCGGTGAAACTGCATTGTACACCACCGAAGATGTTTCCGGTTTGCATCCGGGCATATTTTGCAGATCCTTTGCTGTATTGTATGATACGGAAATGAAATGCCTGCCTTTTGAATATCCATTCCTGATCATGCGCTGATAGATTTTTCCGGTCCATGAAGTGTGGTGCTCTGCCAGTAGTCCCATTCCTGATTTTTGCGCCATAAAGTCGTGGCAGTGGATAATATGTGGTCTGTTCGCTACGAGCGGCACCCACATGCCCAGTGCCTGATCGGAGAAAACAAAAAGTGTTTTGGCAGGTGTGTGTTTCAATCTTTTTTTTACTTCAGCAGGAAATAACAGGTACATATCAATATATCCAAGCCATTTTTTTAAGTACCCTAAATGCGTCCAGTTTACGGTGTGAGCTTCAGGTATCCAGACTTCCACATCATGTCCGCGGTTACGCATTTCCTGTGCTATCATCCTTGTATACCTCGGCATGCTGTTAGATGAAAAGAAAAGCGGGTGAGAGAAAATAATTATGTTCAAATTTGTTGATTTAGTGTTGGGGATTTATTTTTCGCACCGGCCTTTCAATGTCTGCTTTCTTTTCTTTTTCACGTTTGACCAAAGCAAGTGCGACGCCGCCGCAAATAATACTGAATCCCATAGACGTCGGTTGAGCCCATCCGCCCTGCCCGATGGCGATCAGTGAAAAGCTCAGCATGATCCATGGTAACAGATCTCCTGTAGCTAATTTGCGATAGGCGCCAAAAAGCATTTTAAGGCAAATGGACAGGCGCACCATTATAATTATTATTCCCATCACGGCGCCCAACTCTCCAAACAATCTTCCCCACTCTGATTCCGCGATTAAAAAGCTCCGGTTGCCGACGAGTAATTGGCTCCCTGCATTCGTTCCCATTCCTATTCCGTATCCGAAAAACGGATTGTTAAACGCCTCTGATAACTGCAGGATAAGACCGCCCAGGAACCGGTCATTCAGCGTTCCATGCAACCCGCCTTCATGTTCGCTGGCTGTGGTGAATCTGTCTGTAAAAGCGGCCGTAGCCGTTTGAAAAAAGCTGGCTTTATTCAGAAGCAGTAATGCAAGTGTGCCAATTAATGCAGCCAATAATATTCGGCCTATATATTGTGGCTTTCTCGAGATGGCCATCAGTGTAAATGCCGTACAGGTAAGAACCTGGAAAAACAGGCCTCTGCTGATAGACAGCGGAATTGCTGCAAGAAGTGCAAGTGTGGCACCGGCAAGCAACAGTTTATTCACTTCTTTCTGGTTGAGTAAAAAATAAAAAAGAAAACATGCGTCAAATCCGTAAAAAAGTGTAATGCCATTGGTGAATGAGAATGTACCGGGTGGTCTGAAATAACCCATAGCGCCATCAAATCCGGCGCCGTTGATGTCGCCTCCAAGACCGCGATTGATCCACGCACTTTGCGGGCTGTAAAACTGGCTGGCTATTAGTAGTGCCATGGGAATCGAGATCCACATAGTAACTATTCCCATTTGTATAATGTCTTTTCGCGTTAGTATTTGGGCAATGATAAAAATCACAGGGAAGTGCAGAAGCATAATTCTCGCACCGAATAGAGCTACCCAAAGGTTTCCGTGCCCCATGAAAACAGCCGAATAAATGGCGGCTATTCCAATAAATGATACTACGGCTACCGATGGACTCAATCTAACAAGCTTGTGGTGCCAGACCATAAATATCAGATAACAGGCAACAGGGTCTCTTACAAGCAATAGCGGTGTTGCAAGAGGAGGCAGGATCCATTTTCTTAATGCCCCTTCAAAAATCAGCAACAAGTAATATAGCCAAATGGCTTTTTTTACGGCCGATATTATTGCAGCATTCTCATCCCGCGGTAGCGTGCCAGGAATGAAACCGGCACCTTTTGTTTTTTTATGTGCAACGATATACATGTTCTTCCTGATAAATCATGATAAATAGTCAGGCTATACATTGTTTAACTGCATCTGCTAGCTCTGTGCTGTACTGTTCCCACGGTCTTTTTGCTGCTGTTTGTAACGCAGCCTCTCCGGTACGTTTTAAAGAGGAAGGATGCTCTAAAATATATTCGATGTTTTCTCTTAATGCATTTGTATGGCCTGCCTCAAAAAGCCATCCGTTCTCTCCATGTTGTATAAGATCAGGGCCTGCAGTGCGATTGGTTGTTATTACAGGAGTGCCCTGAGACATAGCTTCTGTAATTACGAGTCCGAAACCTTCAAACAATGAGGGAAAAACAAGTACATCGTGTTCTCTCATCAATTGAAGAATATGATTATGTGCCAGCGCGGGGATCCATTGACACGCGTCGAGTGCTTTGTTGAGTGGTTCGCAATCATTGGTTACTTTTTGTCCCACAACAGTTAGTTGCACGTGCTGTTTTAACTGATCAACTACATGAAAGAGATCAGCAATTCCTTTGCGCTGCGACAGACTACCTACAAATAGAATTTTCAATGGCTGATAAGTATTTTTATTAACGCGGACACGATCAGTAACTACCGGTGGAAAGCCATAAGGTATAACGTGTACCGGTGCCAGTGTACCGGGAAAGTCTCTTAAAGTCCCGGCTGTAAAACTACTTGCAACAAATATGTGATCAGCCTTCGTTAACTCGCGATCTTTCTTGTTAAGTTTTTCCGGTGAATCACTAAAGCCTGTGATTGTGTTAAACCACCCCGGCCATCGTTCCTCTTCCCCCGCCATCAGCTTTCTTGCAGTGCGCCAATAGCCGATAGGCAGATCGTACAGGCATTGAAGGTTAAGATGCTTTGCTTCTAAAAAAATGTTTGCTGCTCCATCTTCATAAGCATATACCGCTTTAACATCTTTACGTGAACAGCCAGATAATTTTGATGCTACATGTTTGTCAAGATTTCTGTAGACTGCATCAATACTAAAAAACGATTTTTCACAGGCATTCAATTTTGTTAATTGGGCTTTTGAAGCAGCCAGGCGACCTATTTCCCGCCATGGCCATAAACTTGTGAATGGCCGCAAAACTGCATCCAGTTCTCTTCGCTTTGCTTCTTTAAACAAAGGTATGTTTGCCAGGGCCGACAACCAGCTGTCCGGGAATGTAGCAATGGTTGTATAATATTTAAAAAGCAAAGCAGCTTTTGCAAATCCCAACGTTGCAGCACGGACGTTTGCGTTGCCTGTCGGATGTGAAATAATCAGTTTCATATTAAGTTGAACGGATAAAAACGGGCAATACAGGCAGTAAGCTGCTTGCTGTTACGGCGAAAACGTGCTTTATCCTGCTGTTTAAATCTTTACTTATGCTATGATTTTTGTGAGTTGTTTTTTATTGCACCCGGACATTGCTTCCTCAAAAATTTCCAGGTATTTGCCGGAAACGGCTATGGAGGAGTGCTTTTTTAAATGTCTTTCTGCAGCAACTGTCAATTCCGTTTTTAAATTCGTATTTGTTATAACTTCTTTTAACGCATCGGCAAGTGAATCAACATTGCCTCTTTCAAAACTGATCCCGGCGCCGCCAACTGCATCCTTCAGGCCCCCTCCATCTGAGAATACAGGCAGGCAGCCACACGCCATTCCTTCAAGCGCAACCACGCCAAATGGTTCTTCCCACAGTGAAGGAATGATGATGTATTTATGTCTGTTAAGAAAATGAACGAGTGTGTCGCCTGTTAGGGAACCGGTAAAGCAAACGTGATTTTGCAAACCGAGATCTGTGCTAAGCTGTTCAAGATGTTTTCGTTCCGGTCCGTCACCAACAATACTCAGCTTAATATTGTTGTCTTGCGAATATTGATCGGATACTACAAGTTTACTTATAGCTTTAATGGCCAGGTCTGCGCCCTTGTCTGATACCAGTCTGCCTAGAAATACAAAATCTTTATCTCGTTTTATATCCGGTAACTCGCGAAAAATGCTTTCCCTGTATGGATTGCCGATGGCAATTGCATCCGGCCAGCAACGTTCTTTTACCGCGTTGCTGCATGCTATAACTTTGCCCGCGCGCTTTAGCCACAGGAATTTAAGTTTGTCCGGCAGTTTAATAGAGCCATCTAACCTTGAAACCCATGTTTGCAGTGACACTACAGATATCTTTTTTAGCAGAAATGCGGGCCAGGATAAACGAAGGCACACATTATTTTCAAAAACAACGTCCGCCCATTTATGTAGCCTGATCAATTGCGGCAGATTGGGGTTTCGATAAACCGGGAAGCCGAATTTTTTTTCTGAAGGATCAATTGACCATGTAGCCAGTTTCACATCGTTGCCTTTGCAAACGAAGCTTTGCGCAAGTATTTCTGCGATGGTTTCAATGCCACCAATGTCCGGGTAAAACCGGTGCGATAAAAACAATATTTTTAAAGGCATTGGAGGCATAATCTTAATTATATAAAGCAATTTGCTTTAGCAGTAATTTTCTGCCATTGAGCTTATCCTGGTAAGCTTGTCTGGAATTGCTGGTGAGAACAAGTAATTTTAGTACTACTATTTCTATTAATACCCTCAATTGCATCATTCTTTTTACAAATGCGGGAGACTTTATCTGCCTGTGTTTTTTTAGCAGGTTCCAGCGGCTTTGATAAAATAGCAACACACGTTCAGAATCGATCTTGTAAGAATTGCCGCCTTTGTGGCAGATTACAATATCCTTTGTGAAAAGCAGTTTCCATTTTGAGCGGTGAATGCGCATACAGAGATCATTGTCAGCTTCCAGTACTTTAAATAATGTGTCATCAAAATAGTTGAGATCTTCAAGACATGATCTTCTAAAACTTACGGCACAAGAATAGGGCAGTATGTTTTTTGATGATCTTAAAAAACTAAATTTAAATTCCATCGCCTGGCCCATTACCAATCCTGCAACCGTGGGTTCATATTGATGACTTCCTGTTTCATAACCATCATCATCCGTTGTTGCAAAACCCACGCAGCCTACGGTTTTATCGTCGTAGTAAGCTAAAAGCTTTTCTATAAAAGCATTTTTTACATAGGCATCTGAATCGAGCAGAACAATAATGTCTGTTCTTACCTTTTTTAAGCCAAAATTTACTGTTCCCGTATATCCAAGATTTACGGGTGTTTTGAAGATTTTAATTCGCCCGTCATTAATGGTGCAGGTATTTGGTTCTTTAGAACAATCGTCAATGATAATTATTTCTTTGATGTTTTCTTTTTCGTATGTCAGAAGGCTATCAATGTTTCGCTGTACAAGTTGCCATTGTCCATAAACCGGTATTACCACAGTTATTTCTTGTCTCATTGTAGCAAGTATTTATTTCTTTGCAGGTTTAGCGACGAAAGTTTAATAACAGTCCCGGGAGGCATTTTCGAGGTCTGCGAGAAATTTTTTCGAAATTGCACTTACCTGGATATTGTGTGCGGCATGTTTTGCAGCGGACTTTAATTTTCGCATGTTTTGAAGGTTAGGTTGGGTTAATATCGCAGCCCAAAGTTCCGGCGAGAAGAAGCCGATGTCATCGGATCTTTGTCCCTTGCTTACAATCGGGGCCGCGACTGGAATACCGTGTGAAATAAATGCTGCTACACTTCCGCTCTTTCCAAGTATATGTCTTGGAACTGGTGTTAATCCCAAATGGCAGGTTTGCAGCTTTTCCGATAACGAATCTTCATCAAGAAAGCCTGTATAAGTCACTGCATTCCAATAGGGTTTTAATCCTGATGCGAAGTCTCCGAAAGCTCTCAATTCGGCATCCGCACCTCCCATAATGAGTATTTCCGGTTTAAGACCGTCCAATATTGCTTCCCATCCGATGCGGGTGAGGAAATTGGCGATTGTATCGTTTTGTTGCACCTGGTTGAAAAGACCGATCCTGAATATTTTTTTTTCAGCAATCGCTGTTTCTTTCTTTACCGGAATATTTGAGAACAATGGCAGCTTTAATGGTCTGTATCCCATTTTTTGTAAACGCCATGCATTTAATGGGAGATGGGTATGGATGACCAGCGGATTTATCCGATCCACCATTTTCTTAATCAGGAATTGCTGAATCCGCAGTATGATCCTGAGTTTAAGCTTATTGTTGCCAACCCAGGTCTCGTGAAACATGATGTGTGTTTTTCTTGTTCCGGCAAGCTTTCTGATATGCTGAACAAAAACAAACGGCATTCCTTTTTCCTGAAAGGCATACGGAACAAACTGTATGCTTAGCCAGTCCGGATCCTGGTCATTGATCCAATTTAAAGCCTGTCCGAGTCTTCTTTTAAGTGATGTGTTTGAAGGTAAACGCAGCACCCTTAGCTTGTGACTGTTTGTTTTTTGAATGGTTTCATCGGCAACGTCTACATGTTTATCATTTAAGGCAATTACGGCTACGCTGTGTCCCTGCGTAATTACTTTATCACTTAAACACCTCACATAATCGCCTACACCGTCCTTTCCCGGTTGCATCGAACCACACAGAAAGATAATTTTCATGAAAGTTTCGGTCTTATCCGGAAGGATAATTTTGTTTGTTTTTTTAATTGTAAAGGGTGCTTAGCGCAAATCGGATTGAAGACGTTCCAAAAAGCGGTAAGCTGCATTTTTTGTTGTATGTTCATTAACCCATTTATATTGTTCAGCCTGAATATCCTGAAGCTGTGCGAAAGACATTTTCGTGATTTTACTTAGCAGGTCTGTTTTTCCTGAATATGGAATACAATTGGTTTCGTTGAGCGCCAAAGGTGCACATAAAGGGTCTTTTTTTTCAAGGTTTTTAAAACATAGTATAGCGCCTTTCGCTGCATACTCATAATGTCTCAGGCAATCCCAGCCTGCCCGTTTCGCCGTAATGCCAAACATCGAATTTCTTATTTCATCGTAGTATTGCTGTTGATTGCTAAAGGCTGGTTGCCATTTGCCTAATTCGGCCACCGTTGTGTTGGGTAGCAAATCACCCAATTCCTCATCGACATTGTATCGTATAAATGTTGTTGATTTTTCAGCCATGGGAATATATTCGACATGTTCCTCAGGAATAGACATCGAAATCGGAAATAATTTTACCGGGCGGTTAAATATTTTTGAGAATAATTTGTGGCAACGGGGAAAACATTCTTTCGATAAACCGAACAGGCTTGCAACATCTACAAACTCCCGCTTAAAATATTTTACTTTTTTTGTTTTATAGAAATAGGACCAGGGTCTTATTTTAAGGTTGAAGGAATTGCGTATAAACGGAAACATAGATGCGGCATCGTAACCATCTATAATACAAATGCTATTGCGTTTTGAAGGCTTGAGTGAATTATAGATATAATGGAACTGGTCACATAAATGAAAGATGTCGTTGAAAATAATAAAATCATAGTCGTCCAGGTCCGCCTGCCAATACGTGCGCATCCCTTTTATCTCTTCAGCTTCAGTCAGTAAATGATATAACGTGTTGCCTTTGCTTCCCGTTTTTTCCAGGTCTTTACAGCTTGCATCAGTATACATATAATCAATCCGCGGTATGTCGACCACGTTAATGCCATTAATGGATCTGAGTCCATGAAAAAGCCCATCCGTAACGTAGTTGGGTATGCCGGAATGTAAAAACAATATGTTCAAACCAGTCCTTTTTGCTTTTGAAGGTTGATTATATTTAAAGGAACACCATACACGACCCATGCAAGCGATACAAGCATTGATCTGAATTTCCTGGTTTTCATTTGCCTGAAGGCATTTCTCAAATGAAATTTTGTTTGTTCGCTTATGAACGCTGACAGGTTTTCATAATGGAGAACTTCTCTGTTTTTGTAAGCATATACAGCATAGTTTTTTGATGCAGCCGGAATTTTTTTTAATTGTCGTCCTATTGAGGTGAACCGAACCGGGTGAACTACCTGGCACTGGGGCAAAAATTTTATTTCTTTCTTTTTGTAATGCACTATGTCCAGTTTCATTTGCTGATCTTCCTGTGCTGCTATCCGGTAGTTTTCATTGAAGCCTTTAATCTGCCAGAACAAGGCCGCATTAATGCAAATATTTGCACTCCAGAATAAATTGCCGCCGATGTTGACGGGGCATTCTGATAAATCTCTTCTTAATAACGACCAGTTGTCCGGTAAAATCGCGCCTTCAAACGCCATTATATCTGGATTTTGCTCTATGGCCCTTTTATAACATCGTATAATGTGCTCATCGGGAATGCAGTCGTCGTCAATAAAGACGATCCAGTTACCTTTAGCTCTTGCGGCACCGTTATTTCTGTTGGCGGCAGGCCCTTTGCCCGGGCCTGCATACCACTTTACCCATGGATAATTTTCTGTAACGAGTTGCTTTGTAAATATATCACTGCTATCATCTGTTACAATGATTTCATAGCTGCAGTATGTTGGTTTTTGAACAGACGGATGCAAAAGGTTCAGGCACCTTTGCAGCAAGCCTGCACGATTGCAGGTTGGTATTACAACAGAAATCTCCATCTTAAAAGATTACAAGGCAAATTTGGTTAGCTTATGTATTAGCTTTTGAATTGTCTTTTTCTGCAATTGTTTTTGTTGTTCATTTAATATGAACTCGGCCTGTTCTCCTGCCGTAAGATTTTTGTAAATGAACTGGTTAATAAAGCACTGGTTTTGGACAGGAGTGCCGGCCCAATGGATCAGGTAGGGTTTGTCTTTTTTTTCAAACAGGCTAAAGAACTCTTCAGTCTGGTAATCACCGGCCCATGTACTTTCCATGTTCGTAGGTGGCAGTGTTAAATTTGTAATAGGTACGTCACAATAGTTAACAAGCAGGTTAATTGCTGCCTGATCTTTGTAGATCTGTGTTTTTGTAAACAGCGTATCAGTATAAAAATGTTCGCAAAAGTAGATCATCGACTCACTATCGTAAAGCTTTCTGTCACATGCCCACTGGCCGCTGTTAAATACCATCCTGGGCCACGTGCTTGTTTTAGATCTGAGGTAACGCAGCGTTTCTGTTGTATATGTGTGGCCGGGATTGTTCCAGTGTGTACAGGATGTTACAAAGCCGGTGTAATCTCTTAATACCTGTTCGGGATTTTTAAAAAAAATTACATCACTGTCAACAAATTGGTAGTTCTCTGTGGTAAGACATTGTATTTTTCTTAAAGCGGGCCATATATTATTCTGGATAGTCCATGATATTACAATTGGAATTTGCCACCATTTGCTGTTTTCGGGTAGCTCAAAAGTGTTATCATCATAAGGTATTACCCATAACGGTAAGTTGCATCCGCTTGCTCTTAAAGAACGTTCCATTGCCAGAAATGACAACCGCGTCTTCCTGTTTGCTAAAGTAATGATCTTCGAAAGTTGCATTGGTTAGATATTGAGTTTTTTAAGCAGGCGCGCCGGATTGCCTCCCCATATTTCATTTGGAGGAACGTCTTTTGTGACCACGCTTCCTGCGCCTATAATTGCATTGTCGCCAATTTGCACGCCGGGAAGCACGCAAACATTCATTCCGATCCACACATTATCACCAATGATCACCGGTCTGCAAAAATTACCCTCTCGGTCGTCCCGTATCCTGTTGGTCGAGTCCATTATGTGATTGATAGAAGATATGCCGCAGTTACTTGAAATAAGGCAGTTACAGCCAATCTTAACACCAAATGCTGCATAGATGGTTGTATAAGACGAAATTGAGCTGTTATCGCCAATTTCCATTTGCTGCGGCACGAGGATATGACAGGAGGGATGTATAAAAACTTTTGATCCGCAATACTTGAGCAGGGCATTGTTTCTCTTCATCTGTTGTTGCTGAATTCTCCTGTTGGCGGCGAAGACAATTTTGTACACGATGCGTGTGAACATGTTCAGGTATTTTGAAAATAAAGGGTACGGTAGTACCTGTTGTCTTTCGTAAAGCCAACGATCGTTATGCTGAGCTGTACCAGTAATACAGCTATGGCTGTTATCAGGGAAAGTTGAAGTACACCGGTTGTAGCAGACAGGTCAAGTTTGTAAACGCCGGCCAGCTGACAGGCAACTACTGCAGTGATATAAGCGATTGTTCCCCACCAGAATACCCATTTTCGTGCGCTGCTCATCGTCCACATGGTTGTTGATACAAAATTTACCGATGCGCCGGCGATCAGCCATACCAGCTGCTGCTGCAGGTGTGCATACTTGCGGCCAAGCACTGCAAGGTAAACGGAGGGAAATGCGTAGGACGTCCATGTAATGCCCGTAGCAATGATTAATGCCACAAACACGACGAACATGTATTTCCTTGGCAGTGCCTCATTTGTTGATTTAGCGATTGCCGGTTCAATGATCGTGAGATTTATTGCAGAAAGAAAAAGGAAGAGTTGTGAAATTCTTCCCAACGCAGCAACTTCTGCAATGTTGCGCAGGTTGCCAAAGTAAGTAATGATAAGAATCTGGATTTGCCCGAAAAAAGCATTGAAAATATTGCTTGGCATAATAGGATAGAGGTATCTTAATATTTCTTTCCTGGCGGCTTCGTTTGACACATTCTTTTCATAATAACCTGCGGCGTTTTTTTTGTTTCGTCTCCCGATGTATAAAATAATAAGACCGTTAATTAACAGTACAGATAAAGCGTTTATCACATTAAAAGAGAAAAGCGCATAGTTCACTGCTATTCTAAGTGCAGAAGAAATTATCTGTGGCCGGTAATAAGCAGTTAGCTTTTTATGAATCAATAACGGGGCTGTATATATGCTGCAGTCTGCCTGCCAGTAAACAGTTGCAATAATGGCGAAAAAACCGCCCCACATCTGGTAGCTGTTTACCGCCTGGTTATTCAGATAAAAAGGAGCAATTAACAGGGTTATAGCTGCAATAACGGCGAAAAACAGCATTCTGAGATGGCGTGCTGCAGCCATGTATGCACCCAATACTTTTTTATCCCTGTATTTTTCACCTGTTAAAGCAACAATGCTGCCGCTAAAACCCAAATCACTGATGCTGTTCATTACAGTTTGAATGCTAAAGAGCATGCTGAATATGGCAATGTCTTCTATGTTCAACCACCTCAGCAATAAAAAGCCGTTGAGCATATTAAGTACTTGCACAGCAATATGCCCGCTAAAGAATTTTGCAAACAAAGGGGCATGCCGCTTAAGCTTTTCCTGCAATGCGCTAAAATGTTTCCTGGTAATAGTAATAGTCATTGTTGCCTGTTCAGGTGATTGCAGGTTCTTCAATAGGAGCAATAAGATTCTTTTGCGCTGATAAGAGCGACAGGAATGTATCTATTACATAATCTATTTCTTCTTTGCTCATTGGTACGAATAGCGGGAGCATTATGGAATTGTCCTGCAGGTTTTCAGATACCGGTAATGATGCATTTCTGTATAGTTCCCTGTATGCGGTTTCCCTGTGGGCATTCATAACGCCTCTCCTGGTTGCGATTTTTTTATCGAGCAGTTGTTGCATCAGGTCGTTTCTTTTAATGTGACAACCCGGCTGCAGATAAATGCAATAAGACTGGTAATTGCAGAAGTATCCGTCGCTTTCAAAAGGAAGAGAAATGCAATCAATATCTTTGAATGCTTCATTGTATGCATAGGCTATTTTTCTGCGTTCAGTAACAATCCAATCCAGTTTTTTTAATTGCTCAATGCCTACTGCAGCTTGTATATCGGTCATTCTGTAGTTGTATCCTATTTCAATGTGATCCTCGAAAATCAATTGAGTTGATTCGTGTCTCACTCTGTCATTTACGGACATGCCGTGCTGGCGCAATAATTTCAATCTGTTGTACAGGTTCTCGTCGCTGGTCGTTATCATTCCTCCGTCCCCGGTGGAAATCACTTTCCTTGGATGAAATGAAAAACAAACCAGCGAAGAATGAGAACCAATTCTTTTCCCCTTATAAGAAGAGCCTGCCGCGCAGGCTGCATCTTCAATCAATTGGAGATTATATCTGTTGCAAAGGGTTGTAAAAGCATCAATATCTGCCGGCAGGCCAATCTGGTGAACCAATAATATTGCTTTTGTTTTTGAAGTGATCTTCTGTTCAGCATCTACGGGGTCAAGATTATAGGTGCCTCTTTGCACTTCTGCAAAAACGGGTACTGCTCCAACATATGTTATCGCATTGGCTGTAGCAATGTAGCTCATAGAAGGGCAGATCACTTCATCGTCTTTACCTATGCCTGCCACTATCATTGCCAGGTGAAGGGCAGTTGTACAATTGGAGACTGCAACTGCGTATTTAGCTCCGGTATATGTAGCAAATTGTGCTTCGAACGCCTGTACTTTCGGGCCTTGTGTTATCCATCCCGTAAGTATGGTGTCATAAGCAGCCTGTGCTTCTTCCTCCGCTAAAAATGGTTTTGCAATTGGTATCATAAGTAACTGTACTGACTTTTAAGAAAGAGGGCTAGTCGGTAACATATTGCGTCTTTCTTTGGAAGTACCATTTGCTTAAGTCAGCCAGGCCGTTTTCAATTGAAAATGATGCCTGAAAGCCTAGCATATTAGCAGCCTTGGTTGTGTCTGCGCGTCTTCTGCTTACCGGGTTGACCAGGTTTTGTTCACGGAATTCCGGTTGAAGTGTCGAGTCGTTTACTTTAAGCATAAGTTCCAGCAACTCCTTAAGGCTGGTTTCAACACCGGTTCCGATATTGAATGTTTCATCAGTGATGTCAGATAGCAATGCACGTACATTAGCTTCGGCCACATCCTTCACATACACAAAGTCCATTGTAGTGCTTCCATCACCATATATCAACGGATTTTTGTTATTGTGGATGCAATCCAGCCACTTGATCATGACTTCTGTGTATTTCCCATCAGTATCCATACCGGGACCATATACGTTGAAGTACCGAAGAGCAACATAGTCTAATCCATACATAAAGAAGTAATTGCGGAACAACTGCTCGCCCCAGAGTTTTGCGGCGCCATAAAACGTCTGATTGTCGTAGGGATTGTCAGTTTCAGGTGTAGGAAAGTGTTGGGCTAATCCATACACCGATGCACTGGAGCTGTAGATCACTTTTTTTACATGATGCTTTACACATAATTGTGCAAGCTCGAATGTAGCCTTAATCATTACATCAAAACCATCGGAAGGATTTGCTGCGCAGGCATTGATTCGTAATGCCGCCATGTGAAAAATATAATCAGTGCCGTGAATGCATGCTTCCAGTAATTCTTTATTCCTTATATCGCCTTCCACGAATGTTACCCTCGGATCGGATATAAAGTTGCGCATGTTCTCATGACTGCCTCTGCATAAATTGTCAAGAATAACAACTGATGAGGCCTCATTTTTCAGCAATAGTTTTACGACATATGAACCAATAAATCCCGCACCACCGGTTACAAGGATCTTAGCGTTGGCAA
This sequence comes from Danxiaibacter flavus, assembly GCF_041060425.1. Taxonomy (NCBI): domain Bacteria; kingdom Pseudomonadati; phylum Bacteroidota; class Chitinophagia; order Chitinophagales; family Chitinophagaceae; genus Danxiaibacter; species Danxiaibacter flavus. Next base: position 348,689 of record NZ_JAULBC010000007.1, on the reverse strand, counting down.
GCGTTGTTTTCATAAACCTTCGTTAAGCTGGTAATAATTTTCGGTTTCTAAATGGTCTTCGTTCTGAAGGCCCTCAAAGATCTCATCAACAACAAATACAGGTCTGTTTCTGCTGGCATCCAGTGTCCGCCACAAGTATTCTGCAAGTATGCCCAGTGAAATATTTGTAATGCCAAAGCCTACTGTTAGTATGGAGATAAGTGCGGGCCAGCCACTTGCAAGGTCATTATAGATCAGTTTTCTTGCTACTATGTATAGTGACCATGCAATACCTACGATAAAGAAGCAAATGCCTACCATTGACACAAGCCTGATGGGCGCAAATGAAAATGAAACAAATGAATCGATCAGCAGTTTTATTTTTTTGGATAAGGTCCATTTTGAGTTTCCTGCCTGTCTTTCCTGCTTATTATAAGTAATGCCGGACTGTTTAAAACCCAGGTTGAGTATTTGTATAAAAATGGAAGAGTTGTTTTCGATATTCTTATTTAGCAGCGTTCTTACTTTTTTAGTGAACATTACTACATCAAAACCCTTTTCGGGAAAATTGCCAACCGCATATTTGCGCATGAGATAGGCATACATTTGAGAGAACAATTTTTCCTTCTTGCCTGATTGCACAGAGGCGCGCCACGCCCATACAATATCTGCTTCACTCTTTATTATTTCTTCATGCATGCGATTGATAAGCGATAGCGGATCCTGCAGATCAGCATACATAAATGTAATATAATCGCCCTGTGCATTTAAAATGCCGGCACGTACTGCAGCGTGTGAGCCAAAATTTTTGGAAAAACTTACAATGCGGAAATTATAGAAACTGTGTCTCGCGTTTTTTAGTTTAACAAGCGACCGGTCTGACGAGCCATCGTTTACAAAAATAATCTCCGCTGAAAAATTTTTATGCGTGCCAAAGTAAATATTCAGTTCATTTACCAGGAACTCAATATTTTCTTCTTCGTTAAAAACCGGAATGATCACACTAAGCTTTATCATAACATTATAGCTGCAATTGATTTGAACTGCGATGAATACCTGATGCCGGATTTCCCGCAACTACTGAGTTGGCTTCAATATTGCTGATGACATTACTGCCCAACCCAATCAGCGATAAGTTGCCGACATGTATACCATTTTTAATATTAGTGCCGCTGCCTATATAACATGATTGTCCTATTGTAACATTTCCTGCTATTACTACCCCGCTGCCAATCAACGTGTAGTCTTCAATAATTGAATCGTGATGTACGACAGAATTGGGAAGTATGCAAACATGATTCTTAATGAGTGCATTTGCTGTGATAACCACACCTGCCATAATAAGACAGTTATAGCCAACTTTTACATCTCTGCCTATCGAGGCTTGGGGGTGTATAACGGTTGCGAAGTTTTTTGCATTAAATGAACTTATTATTGATGTCCTTTCTCTAAAGGATGTTGGGCTTCCCGGTACAGCCAATAAGTACATTTCCGGGAATTTTTTTAGAATCTCCCTTGAGAAGATTTCGTAGTTATCTGACTGTTTTTCTCCGTCATCATCAATAAATCCAATGAGTTTGTACTCGGATGGATCAATTGCGTCAATGGCTTCTCTTCCGTTTCCGTTAAATGGAAAGATCAGGAGGTTCTTTATTGCCATTTTAATAATTGTTGAGTATTTGTATCACATGATCCACATCGTTCTCCTGCAATTCCGCATAAATTGGAAGCGATAAGCAGTGTTGGGAAAGATATTCAGCGTTAGGACAATCCCCATGCTGATAATTCAAATGCTGATATGCTTTTTGTAGATGGCACGGAACAGGATAGTGTAATCCCGGAAATATGTTGTTGTTGTTTAGATAGTTAATTAGCTGATCTCTGTCCGGGGTCGTGATCACAAAAAGGTGATAAACCGAGCTACTCCAATCCGGCTGATATTGTAGCCTGATGCGCGGGTTCTTTATTTCAGATTGGTATCTTTTTGCAATCTGCCTGCGTTTGCAGTTCCAATCATCAAGGTATTTCAGCTTTACTATTAATGAAGCTGCTTCCATGCCGCCCATACGCATATTGAACCCCAGTTCGTCGTGATAGTAGCGAAATTTAGAACCGTGATTTCTTAAGCTTAATAAGTGACTGTAGTGATTTTCATTGTTGGTAGTAATTCCGCCGCCTTCTCCGCATGCACCAAGATTTTTGCCGGGGTAGAAGCTAAAGCAGGCCATTTCTCCAAATGCGCCCACGCTTTCGTTTTTATAAAGTGCCCCATGCGCCTGGGCCGCATCTTCAAGAAGGAATAAGTTATGCCTGGTGCAGATTGTTTTAACTGCATCCACGTCAAAAGGCTGGCCGTATAAATGCACGCCGATGATGGCTTTAGTGTGACTGGTAATTTTAGATTCCAAAAGAGATGCATCTATTTGCCAGGTGTCCGCGGTGCAGTCAACAAAAACCGGGCGTGCACCTGTGTAAGAAACCGCCCATGCGGTTGCTATAAAAGTATTGGCCGGCACAAGCACTTCGTCATTCGGGCCAATGCCTAAAGTTAGCAGTGCAAGATGTAATGCAGATGTGCCGTTGTTAACAGCGACAGCAAAACTGGTATTGCAAAATGCTGAGAATTCTTTTTCAAACTTTTCTACAAACGGGCCGCCGGAAAATGCATTGTTGTCGTACACATATTCAAAAAGGTCAAACACTTCCTGCTTGATCTGCCGGTGTTGACCTTTCAGATCGAGACACTGAATTTTGCTGGTAGTGATAGTGTTGTTCATAAAGGAAAAGTTTGTGTAGTAAAGGGGGATGCTTGGTGACTTTTGAAGGTTTAATCAATGTTCACTTCAACAAGTGTTGGCACACGTGACTTTATAGATCTTGCAGGATTTCCTGCCACAACCGCATTTTCAGGAACATCTTTTGTTACTACGGATCCAGCTCCTACAACTGCATGTTTTCCTATGCGTACACCGCAAAGTATGGTTGCCCCGGAGCCAATTGAGGCACCTTCTTCCACAATTGTTTCAATACAGTTCCAGTCAGCATCAGTTTGCATAGATCCATCCTCGTTAGTGGCCCTGGGAAATTTATCGTTGATAAAAGTTACATTGTGGCCGACGAAAACATTGTCCTCAATATGCACGCCTTCGCAGATGAAAGTGTGGCTGGATATTTTGCAATTTTTTCCGATCGTGGCGCCCTTTTGTATTTCTACAAAACAACCGATCCTTGTACCATCGTCAATGAGGCATCCGTACGCGTTGACAAAATGATAGATCATAACATTTTCTCCAACAGTTACGTTCCGGAGCATCTGTTTATCGCTTGTTTCGGTGATTATTTTCATTATTCCTGTATTGAGTTTTCGGAAATCATTTTCTTCGTGGATCTTCTTGGTGCATCGATAAATATTTCTTTGCCATTGTTCCTGATAGATTTATCTGAGGCTTCCAGAATTTTAACCACTTCCAACCCAACCATCCAGGAGGATCTGGGTTGTTTGCTGCTTATAATGCTTTCAATAAAATCATTGGCCATTGCCAGTAGTGCTTCACCGGTACGTAGTTTTGGTACATGAATATCTCCGGTTCTGTAATCAACCAATATTCTTCGTTTTTCTTCGCCTGTTTTATGGCTGTAACCGGTGTCGTATACTTTTATTTTTTCAGATGGTTCGAGGTCGTTATACAGAATCATCTTTTTGTCGCCGCCAAGCAACATCATACGGACTTTCACGGGGCTTGTCCATGAGCAATTAAAATGTGCAATAAACCCTGATTGGTAATTGACCGTTAAATAGGCGATATTTTCTATCCCGTTCCGGGTATGGGTAATGCCTGTTGCGTTTACGCTGTAAGGGCGCTCAGTTACCAGGTATCTTAGAATTGAAAGGTCGTGGGGTGCAAGATCCCACAGCACATTAATATCAGGCTGAAACAGGCCAAGATTGATGCGCGTTGAATCGAGGTATTTGATTGTGCCCAGTTCATCTTCTTCTGTAAGTTGCTTCATCTTTTCAATAGCACCGGTATAAAGAAACGTGTGATCAACCATTAACAGTAGATTTTTCTGAATAGCCATGTCAATCAATATTTCGGCTTCTTTGCTGGATGTAGTGAGTGGTTTTTCGAGCAGCACATGTTTTCCTTTGTTAAATGCTTTTTTTGCAAGACGGAAATGGGTGAAAACGGGTGTTGCAATAACAACAGCGTCTATATCCGGGTCATTAAGTATCTCATTGGCTGAAATGCACGCGTTAATGCAGGGAAATAATTGCTGTAATTGTCTTAGCCGGCCAGGCTGAGTATCTGCAACTGATTTTACGCAGCAATTATTGGCTACATAGAAATTTCTTACGAGGTTAGGACCCCAATATCCATAGCCTATTATACCGATGTTAATCATACGCTTGAATGTTTATCAGGAGTGATTAAATTATCTGAACAACTACTTCGAAGAAAGTTCTTTTCTTTTATAGAAACGGTATGGGCCGTAAGGTTGCCGGAACAGTGAATAAAGGTTGCGTAATCTGGTTATATTGGTGGTTTTGCCGTCAAATTTTGCATCGGGAACTACATAGGGATTGAATGTGCTTTCCAGGTAAACATTGTTATTGTGTAGTACCTGCAGGTATTCATCAGGTAGTTCCGTTTCGGATTTTACAATGATATAATCAACGTGTGGCATCAGTTTTTGAAGTATGCCGGTCGTAAACGTATCATTGATCGGAATATAAGGGCTATACATTCGCCATCTTAACGATGTGCCTGTATAATAAAATTCGTAAGGCGCAAAAACCCGGTAGTTGCCTCTGTTAAGGAATGTTTGGGCGGCAAGTGAAATAATGTGACGGTTGCGGGTCTCACTTCCATTGAAAGCAAGAACGGTACGGGCTGCAACAGATAGACCGGTGCACCAGATAAGGATAATGATCAGGCTGGCAGATTTAAATTTGCTCCCGGGGGCAATTGATCGTCTGCTTTCATCTTCCTGGTAAAGTAAGGCCGTACATGCTATCAGATATGGTAGCAGATATTGAACACGTTGTATATAGACAAATGTTTCTATCATTAAGAAAACTGCGAAAGCCATACTGATAATAAGGCCAATGCTTTTTCGATAAACAATGCCAGCAAGTGCTGCCATTACAATAACGGGTGTGAACTTAAGAATGCCAAACAGTCTGGCTAATGATGTAAGCGTTTTACTGGCAAATGAAGGTTTATTTGCATCCTGGCCGGACTTAAGATTAATTACGATTGAGGATAGCACATCGGTGAATTCACGGGTTAGCCAGCCAAGTATCGGAGCCAGCAACAAGGCAAGCATTAAGCAACCACCTGCAACAAAAAACAGTACGGATTTTCCCCTGTTATTTTGCTCCGCGCATTTGCTATAGGAGCGTATAAAACTTACCAATTCTAAAATAACAAGCGGAATTAAAAAAGCTGCAGACGCCCATACAAAAACACTGAGGCATGTTAAAGCTCCTGCAAAGAGCAGCTTATATTTAGCAAAGGCACATTTAGCTGGTTGATTGGTTGCGTTGCTAATAATGAGGCAGGCAGAAAGTGAGCATGCCATTGCCCAGCCATCAACACGTCCGATTGTGTAAGCCTGCACAAATAATGGATCCAGCAAAAATGCCAGCGAAAGAAGCAATGCTGCATTATCAGGTATACGCTTATTTTTAAGCCAGGCCATCATCACCGTTGCCGCAAGTATTGCTCCTGACAAAGCAGAGATTCTTGGTCCAAACTGACCCATTACCCAATAACTGAATTCCTGCAGAACAGGGCCGACATAAGTGAAAAGTAAAACAGGTTGTCCCTGATCTAAAAGCCACCCGATGGACCAGCTTTTGTGTGGATTAAGAATTGTTCTCCCCATGTCAAGCGTCAATAGTTCATCCGGATGCAGGTATGGTGCAAATGGTATAGTGACTGCGTAAATGAGGACGACTATTGTAGCGGCTATTGCCCACTGTTTCCAAAGTTGACTTCTTATCAGATTGGCAGTGTTAACACGGGGCTGCATTAGGATTACCGGTATTGGCATAGAATTAAAAAAGCTGTTTTCAAAAGGGCGGATAATGTTTTATTCAGTTAGTCCGCAACAAGATCTGCGTGGATAATAGCCTTTGGTTGAAATTTTTTCAGATCTTCTTCAACCATTTCGCTGATCATTTCGCGAAGTGTGTAGCAGGGTTCCCAACAAAGCGTGTTTCTTGCTTTTGTAGCGTCGCCTATCAGCATATCCACTTCGGTGGGCCTGAAATAATTCGGATCTACACTAATAACGGTTCTGCCTGTTTCAAGTTGAAAAGCTTCATTACTGCAGGCAATTACTATTGCTTTCTCGGAGGCACCTTCACCTTCAAATGCAATGGAGATGCCAACTTCTTCAAAAGCCATTTTTGCAAAGTCGCGAACACTGGTCGCAATGCCTGTTGCAATTACATAATCATCAGGAGTATCCTGCTGAAGAATGCGCCACATGGCTTCTACATAGTCTTTCGCATGGCCCCAGTCACGACAGGCATCCAGGTTGCCTATATAAAGGCAGTCCTGTAACCCAAGCGCTATAGCAGCAACTGCCCTGGTAATTTTTCTGGTTACAAATGTTTCGCCACGTAGCGGGCTTTCATGATTGAACAGAATGCCATTGCTTGCAAATATTCCATATGCTTCCCTGTAATTAACTGTAATCCAATATGCGTATAGCTTTGCAACTCCATAAGGAGATCGTGGGTAAAACGGGGTAGTTTCTTTTTGAGGTGTTTCCTGCACAAGACCATATAGTTCCGAAGTAGATGCCTGGTAAATTTTTGTTTTCTTTTCCAGTCCAAGTATTCTTATTGCTTCCAGCAACCGAAGTGTGCCTATGCCATCCGTGTTGGCTGTGTATTCAGGTGTATCAAATGAAACCTTCACATGAGACATTGCCCCCAAATTATAGATTTCGTCAGGTTGTACCTGTTGTATTATGCGAATCAGGTTTGTACTGTCTGATAGATCGCCATAATGCAGTTTGAAGCGAACCTGCGCCTCATGCAGATCCCTGTATAAATGATCTATTCGTTCTGTGTTGAGTGAAGACGAACGTCTTTTTATTCCATGAACCATGTACCCTTTATGCAGGAGCAGTTCGGCAAGATAGGCGCCGTCCTGTCCTGTAACGCCGGTAATTAATGCAGTCTTCATAAGAAGTGTTTTTGGTCAGGATATATTGACTTTTTAAATGCTATTTTATGCATTGCAGATAGCTTTGTAGTATTCGTTCTGACGAAAGATATTCTTCAGCATATCTCCGTGCGTTGTTTTTAATATGATCGTAATTGCTAATAAGAGAGGTTGTAATTGCCCTGATTAATGATGACTTGCTGTCGGGCGGTATAACTATTCCTATCTCATTGCCGGAAATCAGTTCGTATAAGGTAGAGTTAGGGGTGGCTGAGACGATTGCTATACCGCCGACAGACAATATGCTCGTTAGCTTGGATGGCATCACCAGATCTGCTGCATTTGCTTTTTGCAATACCAGGTGATAATCTGCCATATTCAGCAGAAGGTTAAGTTTTTCAAAAGGCTGCGTATCAAGAAAGACAATGTTTTCTAGTTGTAGTTCTTCAGTTAAACATTCAAGTTTTTTTTTGTAAGGCCCCGCACCACAAATCACGAATTTGATATGGGAGATTTTGCGGAAGCTTTCGGCTGCATATATCAGATTTTCCAATCCTTGTTTTTCGCCAATTGCGCCGGAGTACAAAAAGACAATGTCCGTTTCTTTCAGGTTGAATTTTTCTTTTAAGCCGTCATTTTTTGTCAGGGGATAGAATGAATTTGTATCAACCCAGTTTGGAAAGTATACAATGTTCCTTGCGTATTTTGCTTGAATTTTATCAATCATTCCTTTGGATATGCTGCTTACAACATCAGCTTTCTTCAGAATGAATTTCTCCATCGCAAACAGCGTGCTGAGAAGCTTTTTTGATTTGATCATTTTTAATTCGCTTGCGGCATCTATCTGAAGATCCTGGATATGATAAATGAATTTTGAACCTTTCACTAATCTGCAGAACATTCCAAGGAAGCCTACCTGGAAGCATGGTGCTACAGTTATTACATAGTTGTACCTGTTTGTCAGCAATAGCTTTGCAACTTTACAGAATGCAAAAAAGAGAAAGGAGAGGTCCAGTAACATTCTTTTGCTGCCACTTGGGTTGTGAGGAACATATTGCGGGCAGCGATGGATCTCAACGGGATGAGCCAGGTTCCGGGTGGTGATCTTAAATTCTTTGCTATACCAGCTGGCATGTTTTGTATAGGGTTCCTGTATCTGCCAGTGAGGATAATAAGGGTAAGATGTTACAACGGTACAGCTATATCCCATCTGCGCAAGCATATCAATCATCTCTCCGTTGTATTTACCAATACCTGTTGGTTCCGGAAAATAATTGCCGCCAATGAGCAGTATTTTTTTAGGAAAACTGTTACGCATAATTCATTTAACGTTGTGGGTATATTGATAACAATGCGGAATGATTAAACAGCATATTTATTGGAAAATGTTTCAAAGGGGAAAACATTTGAAACGCCGGTTGTTTCAACTTCTGAATTGCGCAATTCAGCGCTTAGTGAATATCCAATGGATGGAAGCGTGACTTCTACAATCAGCTTAACTGGCTGCTCGGTTTGTTCTGTATGTACAGGATAGATTACCCGTTTGGGTTTAATGCTGTTTGTCTGATTTACTGCAATTTGTTTTGTGCTGATATTTTGATGGTTGCTAATGAAGTCTGCCAGGCAGTTAATTTCTTCATCAGGGAATACCGCGGGTGCGTTTTTCCAATAGACCATGTTGATGACGCCGGTTATTTGTTGCAGAAAAATGTGCTGTTGTTCAGTTGTCTTAACAAATACAAAACAGGGGAACAGTGGCTCGCAAGTTGTATTGCGCAGCGAATTGTTGTGGCCGCCAACTTTGTTGACAGGGTAATAGTGCTCAATATTTTTTTTTGATAATACAGAACACACTTTTTTTTCATTTCCTGGCTTTGTATATACAGCATACCATTTTTGTTCCATAATTAGTGATTAATGGTTAGGAATGTTGTGGCATAGTATAAAGATGTCAGAGAAATTAAGCGCGTCTTACTTTGTATCTGTAGTTTTTGTACACATTTTCAAATCCATATCCGTAACCGAAGCCATATCCTTTGCCGATCATAAAGCCTCTTGGCTTAATGCCGTTGAAAATGATAGAAAGATTTTTAAAGGATTTTATTTTGGTGTTTGTGTCCAGAAGCTGTATCATACTTTTGGGGGTTACGCCATGCCTTACAACGAAAAGTGTTATATCGCAAAATTCTCCAAGAATGCAAGTGTCTGCCACCGGATCTATTGGGGGGCCATCCAGGAGGATGTAATCAAATTTGTTTTCGAGAAACTTTATAAGCGCAGCAAGATTTCCGTTCAAAAGCAGGTCTGAAGCCGGATTCTCGCTAATGCCTGCAGGTATCACGAATAAGTTTTTATATGCAGTTTTTTGAATAATCTCTTCGGGATTTTTGCTGTTTTCCAGGAATTCAATTACGCCGTTTTCATTTGGTAAATTGAAAATTTCGGATGTTCTGCGTTTACGAAGGTCAAGATCAAGCAGCACAATTTTCTTTCCCGATAATGCGATGCTAACTGCAAGATTGCTGCTTACGAAGCTTTTTCCTTCACCGCTAATGCTGGATGAGACCAGCATTTTCCGGTTATAACGATGCTCTCCATACAAGCCGAGTGAAGTTCTTAATTGTCTGAATTGTTCTGAGATAAAAACCTGTTTTGGATCATCCACAGCAAGCGGCGTTTGCGTCTTGGCCTGTGTAAGTTCAGCTATTACAGGGGCGCTTGTGTACGATTCTATTTCATGCCTGAACAATATTTTTGCATTCAGCATTTCGCGTATTGTAATAATGCCAATGCCCAGCAGTACGCCCATTCCCAGTGCCATAAGGTATATGATAGACTTATTCGGACTGTTTGGTATCATGGATGATTCTGCTGCATCAATAATCTCGCTGTCTGCAACTGTTGTTGAATTGGAAAGTGCAGTTTCTTCGCGTTTTTGAAGCAGAAAAGTATATACACTGCTTTTGATTGCCTGCTGTCTGCTGAAGTCCAGCAGATCTTTTTCTTTCTGAGGAATAGTACTTAACAGTGAAGCATATTGATCTCTCGATTTGTTTATGTTTTGCAGACTTGTCGTTAGGCTCGTCCGAAGATTTCCAATGACTTCTAGTATGCTTGGCCGTATTTTTTCTTGTTCGCTCTTAATTGCAAGCAATGATGGATTATTGGGGGCTGTTATTTTACTTAGCTTGTCATAGCTTATCTCAGCGTCGTACAATTTTTGTAGTAGCTGATTTAACAAGGGGTCACTTATGCCGAGTGTTGACGGGACAATTCCTGCCTTATCTTTTTTTGAATCTACATATTTTTCGACTTCATCCAAAACCGCCAGCTGTATTTTTATTTCGGCCATTTTTTTATCATTGGTTCCAACATTTTCAAGGAAATATTGGCCTTGAGCACTAAGATCAGTTATTCCTTTCTCCGCCTTGTAGTGTTCAATTTTCTTTTCAAGCGAGTCGAGATCATCTTCTACATACTTGATACGATCCTCAACGAAAGTCATTGTTGAAGATGTCTGGGCGTTTTTGCTATTGATGGATGTCTGATAATATTCCTTGCAAAGTGCATTTAAAATGTCTTCGCCCTTTTTAGGGACATGATCTTTGAATTTTAAGACTACTACTGATGAGTTTCTGTTAACAGGGAATACATTCAGGTTTGCAAGCAAGGCCTTTGTCACATTGGCCGGATGTGTAATAGAAAAAAATAACGGCTTAGTGGCAGCAGATACAAGATGAATGTTTTTTATGAACATCAGCTCACCGTATTTTGTTTGGGTCCATGTATCAATAGGATAATCTGCATTGCCAATGATGACAATATTTTTTGCACTGTCAAACCTGAACGGGATGTTGTGGTATTCAGCCAGTCTTTCGGGATATTTTGCTTTGATGCTTATTGGTGATGATGTGTATGCCGGAACTGGCTGTACTTCTCCCTCTTCAAATATTTCTGCATAGAGACCCAGTTGTTCAATTACCCTTCTCATGATTGTTCGTGACTGAATGATCTGAAGTTCATTCTCTACATTCTTTTTGAAGGGCAACATATTCAGCGCTTCCATCATTTTAACATCTGCGGATTCCTGCGTTTCATCTTTGATAAGTATTGTTGCCGTTGACTCATACAGAGGGGTTATAAATCTTATGTAATAGCGTGCGGCAAGGCAGCATGCCACAACTAACAACAAGAACAAGGTCCAGTAGGGCAGGTACCGGTACGTGAGCTGATTGAATGCGTTGCTTGTTTTCATACCGCTGATTAGTTTTCGAATTGGTTAATGACCAATAAGCCAAATGTGAGCGTGGCAAGTACTATCGGGAAAAGCTGGAGGAATCTGCTGCTTCCCGCCATTTTTGTCTTGGTTGGCTCAATGTATACTACATCATTCGACTTGAGGTAATATGACGGTGATGTTAATAATTCGGCTTTTGTTAAGTCAAGCCTTTTAATCGTTTTGGTTCCATCTTCCTCATGTACTAAAAGAATGTTACTTCTTTTTGCCTGAGGTGTTAAATCTCCGGCAGAAGCGATTGCTTCCATCAATGTTATTTTTTCATTGGTTACATTTATCACACCAGGGTGAGCAACTTCTCCCAGTACAACAACTTTAAAGTTCAGGTATCGAACTTGTACTATTGGATCTTTAAGTAGATCCTTTTTTATAAGCTGGCTTCTAATATAATCCGCAAGCGCTTTCTTAGTCATGCCTGCCGCTTTGATCTTGCCAATTATTGGAAATTGAATGGTGCTGTCCTGATCAACCAAATATCCCGCAGCTTGTGATGCAGATAAATTTGGGGCATTGAACATTTGCGTCACAGTCTCATCCATACTCGTGACATAAATACTTAGTACGTCGTTTCGTTGAATAACGGGTTCAAGGCTACCGGTCTGAGAGACTACCATCGAATCTGTTAGGTTATTGAAGTACACAACTTTTTTTGAGTTGGCACATGAGGCTGTAAGTAGAATTATAATAAGTAAGAATGCATAGGTGCAAGATGTTTTTAACATAAGTTAAGGTTGTGGTGTGGGGACGGAATTGCAAAGCTATCGCTTAAGCGTGGCTTGCCTTTCGGACAAAGCTATCGCTACGTGTCAGTCACAATTTTGTTATTAATTACCCGGTTTGAGCCAGGTAATCAATTGGCAGATCCAGTAATATGTTTCGCTTAAGCAAATCAATTCGCACCCATATTCTCTGTCTGCCTTTATATTCAATTATTTCACAGGAGAAGCCTGTGAATGGACCTTCTGTTATTATGAGACGTTTTCCCGGAGAAAGTTTATCCTCGCAAACCTCAATATTTTTTCCGTTTGCAACGATCAGCTTAATATCGTCGATGATTGATTGAGGCACCTGGCAAATATCTTTACCTTGCTTTATAAAGAAGAGGACACTATCATGGCCCAAACAGGTAAAGTATTCCTGCGCAGTTTTCAGATATACAAAAATGTAAGACGGGAACAGTGGCGAGTCAACAAATTTTTTTCTATCGTTCCATGTCCTGAGGCTTTTGATGGTAGGTAAGAAGCTAGTGATGGTCATTTCAGTTAGCTCGCTCGCAAGTTTTTTTTCATGGCGTGGCCTGGTATAGATCACATACCAACTGGGGCGGAATTTTTTCACTTGTTATACGGTTAGTTTTCATAATGGTTTATAGCTCGGCTACTGTATTCTCTGGGAAAGAATTACATCAGGCGGGGACGTGCATTGATGTAAGCGAAAATTAAAGGCACAGAGAGTGCATTATCTCAAAGTTTTGGCTTTAAGATATAGCTATCGCTAGACTAAGTAACAGTGCGTGTGGTATAGCGGGTTTTTTCAGTGGGAGAAAGGATTTTAAAAGTGGAAATAAAACTAGGTAAACTGGTAACGGACTATGTCATTTGCTTTGTGACGGACTACTTGAGGTTTTATTGTTGAAAAATTTTAGTGAAAGTAATGCGAAACATTTTTATTAGCAATAGCGTGAAAAAAAAATCTCAGATTTATTTTTAAAAAAATGATTAGATGCGCTGTAATGGTTGATTTTATTGATGTTTCGGGGTTATTTGTAAAAATTATTGAATTTCAATTATGAAAAATTTTTGAGTGTTTTTTGATAAAAAAATTTTTTGAAATGTATTTTTTAAATCTGCTGATGATTGCTTGTTGACGACTTTAGCCCGTTATCCAATGGCCGGATGAGGCCTTGCTGATTACGCTTGGGTGTATCCAATAAATACTTTTATCCTTTGACTTGTTGTCTTTTAAAGCTGTTTGTTCTTTGCGACTTTGTTTGAACATTCTTTATTCCTCCCCAAACGCTCAGTATGTAAAGTTGCGCGCTTTACAGCAATTTCAAATCTACAATCAAAATTGTACCTCGTTTTTCGATACCAACTTTTACAATTAACATTCACAATTTTCTAAGGTAAAGAACATGCATCAGTTATGTGCTCTCTCAAATTTTACAAACAGAAAAAGAACACGGCTATGTATTTCGAACATTACCATCTTCAATTGCTCTGTGGCAGCTATTAACGAGTAATATTGTAATAGTTGTAGGGGCATGTAGGTTTTGTAGAAGACTTCATTGATAATGTTGAAGTTAAAAAATCAACAAACGTCTACATATAATTCTCGTAGATTGGCAGGCTTAATTGAGAGGAGAGCAGAAAACCTGGCAAGAAGGTGAAAGGGAGGGAATGAAACAATCTGGACTCAATTCACTATCTATAGTGCTTATTCAGCAGGGCTTTCAATGCTATTCAACTGGGGATCGATTTCCTCAGACACCTGCTAGAAAAAGCGGGGAATACAAAAATGCCCTCTTTAAAAAGACATAGTGTATGTAATGGAAAGCCACGCTCTGCTTAAAGCAGGAGTCTGTTTTCATGAGGCCATCAGGTCAATTATTGATTTGCCTTAATCGTAATTTTATTAAGTTTGAACCTGATTATTTTTGCAGCATATGCTATGCCAATGAAGAATGTTCGCGCAATATTAGGATTGTCAGCACTGCTTTTGTTACAACTCATCGCTGAAGCAGCTATTGCACAGTCGCCGCTTATATTTAAACACCTTACAGTTGAGGACGGGCTTTCATCCGGGTCTGTTCTATCTGTTGCTCAGGACAACAAAGGGTTTATTTGGGCGGGTACCATGGATGGCTTAAATCGCTACGACGGTACAAGGGTCAAAGTTTTCAAGTCATTTTATCGCGACAATTTCATTGGGGCAAGTATCAAAATAAATCAGTTATGTGCCGATGAATACGACAATGTATGGATCGGGACCAATAATGGTTTATATGTGTACAACATAAAACTTGATTCATTCCGCGTCTACTATCACTCGCCTGCAGATAAGAATAGCCTTTGCCACAATGATGTAAAAGCACTATGCTTTGATAACAGGAAGAATTTATGGGTAGGTACTGAGGCAGGAATAAGTATTTTTACAAGGACGGGAAGTTTCGGCTTTAAATGCTCTTCAGTCTCCTTTGATACAAATGATTCAACACTTCTGGATGTATCTTCGCTGTTTCAAAGTATCACCGGCAGAATGTTTGCCGGCACAGCAAATGGGTTGGTCTCATTAGCTACATCGCCGTCTTCACGCAATTGGCGAAACGAACAGCATATTCTGCAAGGAAATAAGGTGACTGCTATTGCAGAAGATCAATACCAAAATATATGGGCAGGCACTGCTTCAAATGGAATCTTCAGAATATCCGGGGATAATGGACTTGTACGACACTTTGCACGAGGCAAAAATATAGACGAGGGACCAATCAGTAATATCATCCGTAAGATTATCCGTGATAAAAATGGAAAACTTTGGATCGGCACTTTAAAGGGGCTGGACATATTGGATCCTGTTTCCTTGAAATTTGAAACATATGTGCATGATCCCGGTGATGACCGGACACTGAACTTTAATTCTATCTGGGATATTATGCAGGACCGACAGGGTTCAATGTGGGTGGCAACGTTCTTTGGTGGTCTCAACGTAGCGGAATCTATTTCTACTCCTTTCAAAGTATACCGGAACGAAGGCGCCAAAAATACAATATCCAGCAACGTAGTGAATCCTATCATTAACGATGGTTCTGGCAACCTTTGGGTAGGTACAGAGGCTGAAGGGTTGAATTTTATTGACAGGAAGACAAACATAATAAAGCAATTCCGCAATGACGAAACAAACCCTGCTTCGCTGAGTTCAAACCTGGTGAAAACGCTGATCAGAGATGATCAAAATAATATATGGGTGGGAATGCATGGTGGGGGCATCAACGTTCTTACTTCAACAGGGAAAAAGATAAAAGAGTTTAATAGCAATACAAAAAGTGGTGCACTTAATTCCAATGACGTGATCGCTTTACTGTATGATGGTGAAAAAAGGATTTGGGTTGGTACAGAGGAAAATGGCGTAGATGTTATTGACCTGGCGACTAACCGCGTTGAGAAATTTGAAGATATACTTTCAAACCGGAGATTAACCAACAAGGCAATCACCTGTTTTTTTCGCGATTCAAAAAATAATATCTGGATCGGCACACGTCAGGGATTAAACAAACTGCATGCAGATGGTGAAAACCTTACAGGCTACTTACGCAACAATGTTCATGGAAAAATGCTATCTGACTACATCAATTGCATTGCAGAAGATAAACATCACAAGATTTGGATCGGCACCTATGAGGGCCTTTGTTTTTATGATCCGGATAAAAATGCATTTGTAACATTTAGCGCTTCCGATGGGTTGGCAGGAAACAAGGTGACCGGAATTTTGAATGACGATAACGACAATTTATGGATCAGCACCAATGGCGGGCTGAGCTTTTTGGATGCTGCCCGCAAGGTATGGCACACATTCACTGTAGAGGACGGATTGCCGGCAAACGTATTCAACTATAACTCTTATTTCAAGGATCTGAACGGACATATGTTTTTTGGAACCTTTAAGGGGTTGGTAGAATTTACTCCACAAGACATTCAAACCAATGGTACAGCCCCGGATGTGGTACTAACCGGCCTTGCTGTTAATGGTAAACAAATCTCGAAATCTGACAGTACCGGCATTCTTTCCGGCAATATCCTGCAAACAAAAGACATAGAACTGAAGTATGATCAAAATGTGATAACGGTAGATTATGCTGTCTTAAACTTTATAAAATCAGGCAAGAACAAGTCTGCATATAAGTTGGAAGGATACGATGCAGACTGGCAGTTTACCCATGCTCATTCGGCCACATTCAACAGTTTACAACCAGGCCATTATCGCCTGCTTGTCAAAGCCGGCAACAATGACGGAATATGGACGCAATCTCCAACCGCCCTTGGTATCACCATCCTTCCGCCTCCATGGAAAACCTGGTGGGCGTATACCTTTTATTTTTTGGTAACAGGGCTGATTGCATCAATTATCGTCTGGTTCGTATCATCACGTACAGCACTTCGCAGAAAGCTCAAATATGAACATATGCTGGCTGTGAAACAGCAGGAATTGCATCAGATGAAAATGGATTTTTACACGCATATTTCTCATGAGATCCGTACGCCATTATCCCTGATCATGGGGCCTGTTGAAATGCTGATGATGAAGCTAAGTGGCAGGAAGGAGGATCAACGGCTTCTGGAGATGATAAAAACAAATGCTGAACGGTTATTGAAGCTTGCGACAGATTTGCTGGAAGTCCGTAAAATTGATACCGGGCATATGAAGTTGACCATTGAGCCACGCGATATTGTTCCATTTGTTGGGACAGTTTTTGAGAAGTTCAGGGAGATGGCGGACAAGAAAATGATCGCGTATCAGTTGGAATCTTCGGAGAAAAGTTGCCTGGTATATTTTGACGCGCATTACCTGGAAATTGTAGTATCAAATCTCTTGTCGAATGCATTAAAGTTTACGCCGGAGCATGGAAAAGTGTGGCTGAAAATTCAAAGAAAAGCGAAGGAAATAGACATAGAAGTGCACGACAACGGACCGGGCATTCCGAAAGAAAATCAGGATAAAATTTTCAGTACCTTTTACAGAGCTGATAATGCCATTAATAATACCTCTGGTACAGGAATAGGGTTGGCATTCTCAAAAAGTCTCGTAGAGTTGCACGGAGGAAAGCTGGTGTTTCGCAGCGATGACGCTGCTCATAATGCGCAGCCTGAAACCTGTTTTACAATAACACTTACGCTGGAGAAAGAGTATGTTCCTAAAAGCATTGTTCTTAACTCAAAAGTTTCTTAATCCACTTTATTATCAGTTATGAAAGTCAATAAAATTCTTATTGTAGAAGACAATGCCGAACTCCGTGAGTTTATAAAGATGTGCCTGGTGCCATATTACGAGTTTCTTGAAACAAGTAATGGCAAACAAGGGTGGGAAATTGCGGTTACAGAAATCCCTGATTTGATTGTGACCGACGTAATGATGCCGGAAATGGATGGTAACCAGTTTTGCAGAAAACTTAAAAATGATGAGCGCACCAGTCATATACCGGTGATTATGTTAACGGCGAAGATAGCTGTTGAGCAACAACTCGAAGGACTTGAAAGTGGCGTCGATCTTTATCTCACCAAGCCTTTTAGTGTACAGATACTTCAATCATATATCAACAATTTACTGAAATCGCGGGAAGCTATTCGCGAGCGATATAGTCAAAAGGTTTTGCTGGAACCGCTGGAAGTAGAAGTGGGAACGGTTGATAAAAAATTTATGGAAAGATTAATGCTTGTTATTAATGAAAATTTGTCAAATGCCGACTACAACGTATCAGACCTGTCAAAGGACATTGGCATGAGCAAAGCAGTGCTTTATAAAAAGTTTAATGCATTAACACAAACGCCCATCGGCGAATTTATCAAATCACTTCGATTACGAAAAGCAGCAGTATTACTTTCAAAAGACAAATTGAATGTAGCAGAAGTGGCCTGGGAAGTGGGTTTTAGCGATAGCAAATATTTTAGTAAGGAGTTTAAAAAGCAGTTTGGCAAAACGCCTTCAGAATATATCGAACGTGCCAAAGGAAAATACGAATAATTACTTCATAATGCTTTACAAGTTGATTTTGCATTAAATAATAAGTATACCGGGACATACAATTTTCACCCCAAATGAAGATTTTTATCACCCCATTGAATCCCCGCTTTTAATCAGATTTACAGTACAAAACTTGCTGGAATTGCACAATTGTTTGCTGTAATGATGATGAACTAATACGTTTGGCTATGCAGTTAATATAAACAGGAAAGACAAAACATACTGCGCTTATGTAGAATTATAAATTGACTGGTTGCCATAGCATCTTACTTCATTAATTTCTTGATAACACTGCAAATTTGGCTGTTTCCGGCGAATCTTAAATTTTATTAAAAAAGTGATGCTGGTATCATGCGGTATTACCGTTGATACAGGCAAAGGGCACCGTCTAAAATCAAACCGTTATGAAAAAGATTCTGCTATTGCTTGGTATGTTGTTTTGTTTTGTTCTGTATGGTTCGGCACAGAATATGAACGTAAATGGCATTGTAAAAGATCAGGACAACAAGCCTCTTCAGGGGGTAACAATTGCATTAAAGAGCTCAGGAGTTGCTGTAAAAACAGATGCATCAGGAGCTTTTATCCTAACAGTACCTTCGGGCGGTACACTTGTAATTTCGCACGTTGGCTTCGAAACAAAAGAAGTGATTGCTGCCTCCGGTACAATGGATATCCAATTGAAAAATCATTACGAAAAGCTGGATGATATTGTTGTAATAGGTTATGGATCGCAACGAAAAAAAGATCTTACGGGTTCTGTTACATCTATTTCAACAAAAGATTTCAAGGACCAGCCGGTAACATCTGTTTCACAGGTGTTACAGGGCAGGTCTGCAGGAGTGCAGGTGATCTCGAATGCAGGATCTCCTGGTGGCGACGTGTCCATTCGCATTCGTGGTAACAATTCAATAATGGGCAATAATAATCCGTTATACATCATTGATGGTTTTGTTGGGGCCGATTATAGCGCTATCAATCCATCCGACATCGCAAGCATTGAAGTTTTAAAAGATGCTTCTGCGACGGCTATCTATGGTAGCCGCGGAGCAAACGGCGTTGTGCTTATCTCTACCAAAAAGGGTAGAAGCGGAGCTGTGCAGGTGGAATTTTCTACCAGGTTCACCACTGCAAAAGTTATTAAGAAAATGGATCTGCTGAATGCTGCAGATTTTGCCAGAACAGTCAACGACAGATCAATAGCAACAGGTATTGCGCCTACTTTTACGCAATCCCAAATTGACTCTTTTGCAAAATATGGCGGCACCGATTGGCAAAATGAGGTGTTTAGAACAGCGCCAGGCCAGGAGTATTTGTTGGGTATTTCAGGTGGCGGAGATAAAACTACTTTTTATGTTGGAGGAAATTATTTAGATCAAAAAGGTGTCCTTCTTAATTCTTACTATAA
This sequence comes from Danxiaibacter flavus, assembly GCF_041060425.1. Lineage (NCBI taxonomy): Bacteria > Pseudomonadati > Bacteroidota > Chitinophagia > Chitinophagales > Chitinophagaceae > Danxiaibacter > Danxiaibacter flavus. The sequence goes on along the minus strand of NZ_JAULBC010000007.1, from coordinate 329,092 downwards.
ACGGTTTTCGTTGAGAACTAACCTGAATTCTCAGCTTTCAAACAAGCTTTCACTGTACATAAACTCATTTGTAACAAGGCAGGAAAAAAATAATGTGAATGGAGATGGGGGAAGATGGTCGCCGGTTACCCAGGCATTGGCATGGTCGCCAACTGTACCTGTGAGGGATGCGTCAGGTAACTTCACTGTCAATGATCCGGTCAGTTCCATTACTTATAACCCGGTAGCTATATTACTTGATCAGAATAAAACCGAACAAAATACATCGGCCAATATTCTATTAGGAATGAAATATCAGTTTGCTCCGGGGTTAACGTTGGATATTTCAGGGGGTACAAATTATATTAATTTACAGGGGCTAAACTATTCAGGACCTGCAGTAAGCAATAACCTGCCCGGTGCTTCAAGAAGCTCAGCTGAAAGCATTAGTTTGCAAAGCACCAACAATTTGACTTACACTCATTTATTTAATAACGTTCACAGACTCACTGCGACGGCTGTTTTTGAAGTGCAGACCTATAAGAACAATGGTTTTAGTGCAGCAGGCAATAACCTTACTTTTCCGGAGCTTGGCTACTATAATCTTTCACAGGCTTCATCATATGGTGTAAATACTGCTTATTCGAATTATGGATTAATTTCTTATTTAGGCAGGGTGAATTATTCCTTTAAGGATAAATACCTGGTTACGGGGTCTGTACGCCGGGACGGTTCTTCGAAATTTCAGAAAGGCAACCAATACAGCACTTTCCCTTCTGTCGGTTTGGGCTGGAAACTATCTGAAGAAGATTTTATTAAGCGCATGAATATTTTTAGCAGCCTGAAACTAAGAGCAGGTTATGGTATTACCGGTAGCCAGGCCATCAATCCTTATCAAACGATGACTGGTTATTCAAATGTGACTACTTCATTCACCAGCGGCACGCTTACCTCCGGTGTTGTTTTAGGTAATCCTGGTAATGAGAATTTGAAATGGGAGTCGACACAGCAACTCGATTTCGGTATTGATGCAGAGGTGTTTAATGGTCGCCTCAGCTTTGCCGCGGATTATTATATGAAGCACACTAAAGACCTGCTGTTGGCTGTGCCTGTACCTTCATATGCCGGAGGAGGATCCATGCTTTCAAATGTGGGGGCAATGGATAATTCCGGCTACGAGTTTACCGTGACAGGTGTTCCGGTGGCCACAAAAATCAATTGGACCACATCGTTCAACTTGTCCATTCTTCATAATAAAGTGGTTAGTTTGAATGCGGGTCAGAACAAGCTTTTTGCGGGGTCTTCGGTAGGAGCCGGGCTATCAGCACAACCCGAGTTCGTACTGATCCCAGGAATGCCTTTGGGTTCATATTGGGGACTGACTTACCTGGGTACATGGAAGGCTGCTGATAAAGATGCCGCTCTATACGGAAACGTTGCCGGCGATTCAAAATATCTTGACCTGAACGGAGATCACAAGATCGACGGAAACGATTATCATGTGATTGGTCACGGTCTTCCTAAATATACATGGGGCTGGAACAATACTGCAACCTACAAGCATTTTACACTCAATATATTTGTTCAGGCAGTTGGAGGGTACGACAAACTTGATTACTTATATGCCGCAGCCATCTCTGCGAATGCAGACATTCGCCAGGCAACCATTGCTGACATAAAAAACAGGTACATCCCTGGCGTAAATGAAACTTCCGATATACCTGCTTTTACTACAACCGGTAAAAATTATACACAGTCTACACGTTTTCTTGAGGATGGCAGTTTCATCAGGTTGAAAAATATCAGTCTTGGTTATGATCTTCCACAATCGCTATTGAAAAAAGTAAACATTAAACTATTTGTAAGTGGTGCCAATTTACTAACCATCACAAAATATAAAGGCTTCGATCCGGAGACTACAAGCCTGACTTCAGGTGCAGGAGCTGATGTAAGTCAAAGCATTGATTACGGTTCTTATCCTAATGCAAAATCAATTACAGCGGGGGTTACTGTCAGGTTTTAATTGCTTAACTACAAATAAAGAAAAATGAAAAAGTTATTATATACTATAGGTGCTTTGTCAATACTTACAATAAGCGGATGTTCAAAAGTGCTACAAGAAAATCCTAATGGGCAGCTGATTGGAGAAAACGCAATAACAACTGTTAGTGGCTTGCAATCTGCGTTGCTGGGAGCCTACCAACCATTAAAAAATGGTTACACTTCGGGATTTGCTTCTTCTGCGGTTGTTGCGGTTGTAATGGGAGCCGACGATTTAACCACTCACCCTGCGAGCAACAAGCAGGAGTTTCGCGAAATGGATCAGTTTAGTGTTACTTCCACCAATACAAGAATAAGCACAATTTGGTTAGGATGCTATAAAACCATTCAGAATGTTAACAATATTCTGGACGTTTATAAAAAAATAAATGGAGACACCAGTAAAATAAATCAAATAGTTGGGGAAGCTTATTTCTTGCGAGCGTTCTCTTATTTCTGGCTCGTACGGCTTTGGGGCAATGTTCCTCTTATTACTACTGCGGATTATAATACAGAACTTTTATCCGTGAATAAAAGTACTCCGGCAGATATTTATAAATTGATAGAAAGTGATCTGCAGCAAGCTGAGCGATTAATGCCTAATGCAAAGGCCGCACCGGGGAGAGCAAACGCAGGTTCTGCAAAAGCATTACTTGCGGAAGTCTATTTAACAGAAGGCGGATATCCTGTAAAAGATGCTTCTAAATATGCGTTGGCTGCGGCAAAAGCGAAAGAGGTGATCGATAATAAATCCAAATATAATTTTGATTTAAATCCGGATCTTGCGGACCTGTGGTCAGGCATACCAAAGCCAAATGGTACTGTTGAAGATGTTTTCACATTGCAGTTTTCTGCAACTGGTAACGCAAATAGTATCTACGGAAAATCCTGCATGCCCGGAGACGATGCAGGTTGGGATGATTATTTTGCTGAAATAACATTCTTTAACAACTTTCCCGCAGGTAAAAGAAAAGACATAACCTTTTATACGAAATTTAAAAACGGAACACTTGACTGGACAAACAGTGCTACCAAACATCCGTATTTCAGCAAGTTCAGAGTAAACACTCCAACGCCGGGATATTTAACCTCTGCTACAAGTATGTCGATGCCTTTAATACGGTACGCTAACGTGTTATTGACTTATGCTGAAGCACAAGCAAGAGCAAATACTTCCGCAGGCAGCGACGCTTATGCTGCTGTAAACGAAGTTCGCAGACGTGCAGGATTACCTGACATGACTATATCGTTGTCAGCAAATGTGTTCGCAGACTCGGTTGTGCAGGAACGTGCATGGGAGTTTGCAGGTGAGTACACAAGATGGTTCGATCTTGTTCGTCTTGAAAAGGTAGAAGAAGCAAATTCACATAAAGATGTAAATGATCTGAAACCTCTTGGTACTATTACCAAAGCAAATTATTGGTTGCCCATTCCTTACATGGAGACACAGCTCAATCCAAATTTAAAATAAGGGCGCATGTTGAGCTGACATATGCATCTAACAACAAAAAGCCTCCGGTCAAAGTTGATCAAAGGCTTTTTGTTGCGGTTCAAACAGGTTTTAAATTCAGTCAAAATGGCGTGGCATCATATAAGCGCATTATTTGCCGGCGCCCGATTCAAAAAATTACAATAAATAAAATTTTACCCCAATTTAAAGACGTTTTTGCCCTTTCATTTCAAATGATTTTTGACAATTTGCTTATAAACGGGTAGCAGATATTTCTACTTAAATAAAAATAATTCTAGCATGAAGGCGGTGAAACGAAATGGATTTTTGAGCGCAATTTTACTAATGACGGTTACTGTTATAATTGCCTTCAGTAATAAGAAAGACGGGAAGAACCTTGTTGCTCATTCTTTTGATATCGCCGGGAAGCAATATCGCCTGATGCTGGATCAAACAAATGACCTGACACGGTATCCACGTACGAGCGCCGGTGAAGGCGATACCAAATATGTCGATATATCTGATTGGACAGGTGGTTTTTGGCCGGGTAATCTTTGGTATGTATTTGAGTACACACATGATACAGCGTGGAAGACAGCTGCCATTAAATGGACCGAAAGTCTTGAACAAAATCAGTTCAATACCGCCCATCACGATCTGGGGTTTATGATGTATTGCAGTTACGGAAACGCCTACCGCATTACGCACAATGAAAAATATAAAGATGTACTTGTACAATCAGCCAAGTCACTTATAACCCGCTATAATCCTATGGTAGGCTGCATTAAATCCTGGAACTACCGCAAATCCTGGGATGGGAAAACCGAATGGCATTATCCTGTTATTATTGACAACCTGATGAACCTTGAGCTTTTGTTCTTTGCTTCCAAAGCAACCGGCGATCCTGTTTATAAAAATATAGCCATCCGTCACGCGGAGACTACGATGAAAAATCATATAAGACCTGATTATAGTTCCTATCATGTAGTAAACTATGATACGGTGGACGGCAAAGTATTAGATCAACAAACATGTCAGGGCTTTGCTGATAATTCTACATGGGCACGCGGCCAGGCATGGGGCATATATGGTTATACGATGATCTATCGCGAAACCGGAGACAAGCGATTTTTGACCACGGCAAAAAAGATGGCAGACTTTTATATGAACAATCAAAATCTGCCTGCTGATAAAGTGCCTTACTGGGACTTTAATGTTAACCAAAAAGGATATATCGCACAATGGGATTATGAACCGGCTAAAACAAATTATAAGATCCGTGACGCGTCAGCCGCTGCAGTTGTGTGTTCCGCATTGTTTGAACTCAGTGGTTACCTGGGGCAGGAAGGAAAGAAATATAAAGATTTCGCTATTTCATCCATGAAAACATTAAGTACGGCAAATTACTTAGCGGAGCCGGGAACAAATGCTTTTTTTCTACTAAAACATTCCGTGGGTAGTTTTCCGCACAACGCTGAAATTGACGTTCCTATCGTGTACGCTGATTACTATTATTTAGAAGCCTTGCTTCGTTACCAAAAAATAGAGAAATGATTTATTTACAAGATGCATCCTTTAAAAAAACGTCAGGGTCTCTGCGAAGTCTCCCTTCATCGCAAAGTGTTGTTAAAAAATTTGTGAGATGGATAGGAACTTTCAATTCAGGAGAAGGCTCATTCTCGTAATGTAGCACCAGCCTTTTTTATAGGTGTTTGCAATTTTCGATAAGAAATAAACAATAAGTTGAAAAAAGTAAATCCAAGAACACCGGCTTTTAAGTTTACCAAAGATGGTCAACATGCAGGCGATCTGCAGCAGGAAACGATTTGTGAGGACTTGAAATATGGTGATTACAATAAAAATCGTGTCGGTCTTCGTCTATGGCTTTTTACACTTTTGCGAAACATATTCATAAATATTTACCGGCGCAAAAAGAAGGCAGGGAAAATTATGAATAGCTATACTAAGGAATGGGAATTAGAAAAACAATTAAATAAAAGCTATCAATTGGATACCTGTACCAAAGATATTTTTTCGCATATAAACGCTTTGCCGGTCTTTTTTAAACAGCCATTTATTTTATACCTGGAAGGCAACAAGTACTCAGAAATAGCAGATCTGCTGGGCGAGCCATTAGATATAGTAAAGAGTCGTATATATTTTGCCAGGCGGATTTTGAAAAGTTTAATTGAAAGAAGCTAAGAGAGGCGAATAATAAAATCTAAGTTCAATCATGCCAGACTCTGACTGCGCCAGTTTCGCTTCATAAACATTTCGCATTGTCAACCTGTACGTTTCTAAACGCGCTTTTATCCTTAGTAATATAGTTGATACGAAATAATATTATTAATCTAAACCGAACAAAGTTTAGCGAAGATGTGGCAATTGAAAAAAAGCTTCAAAGATACTTTGAAGACCACGATATCCGGCACAGTAGTGCTTAACCCTGATAAATCAGCCTGGTCGCATAAGATTAGCTATCCTATTGTATGGACAGGTTGGGTTGGGATTGAAATGGTTAAAATAATTCAAATTGAACTAAATGCAAGCCAGGAAAGCTTCGTTTTTGAAGTCTTCCCGGACGAATATGCATTTTTAAAAAACAAAATTGCCAGATGGATCTGCGATCATGTGTATAGCAGACAAAACAAGTAATGTTAATACTTCCATCAATATAAAACTAAAGGATGTACCAGCCTGATAGGGTACTGCAAAAGTATTGCTGTCAAAGGATGAAAGTGAAATTTATACAATCAGTTGCCGCCGTTGCTCTTGCTTCTGGCGCGAGTGTTCGGCTCCGCCGGTCACTTGTGTCTGTTAATTCGCTCCCGATTGCATCGGGACAGGTGAAGATAAAATTTGTTTAGCAAAGGAATGACCCGGTAACTAAAGTCATTGCTTTTTAATGTTATGTTGTCTCACTATCGCCGATGCAATCGGCTTGAAATTAGTAGACACGCGTGATCCTTCGGAACACACGCGCCAGGGCCTGAGATGATAATCATTTTTATAATTGAAGTGACATCGTGGTTCTCAATGCGAAGCATCTCTTAAATGTCCTTCTATAGCTTCTGGCGCGAGTGTTCGGCTCCGCCGGTCACTTGTGTCTGTTAATTCGCTCCCGATTGCATCGGGACAGGTGAAGACAAAATTTGTTTAGGAATGGAATGCCCCGGTAACTAAAGTCATTGCTTTTTAATGGAATGTTGTCTCACTATCGCCGATGCAATCGGCTTGAAATTAGTAGACACGCGTGATCCTGTGGAACACACGCGCCGGGGCCTGAGATGATAATCATTTTTATAATTGAAGTGAATCGTGGTTCCCAATGCGAAGCATCTCTTAAATGGGCTTCTGGCGCGAGTGTTCGGCTCCGCCGGTCACTCGTGTCTATTAAATCACTCCCGATTGCATCGGGACAGGTGAAGGCAAAATTTGTTTAGGAATGGAATGCCCCGGTAACTAAAGTCATTGCTTTTTAATGTTATGTTGTCTCACTATCGCCGATGCAATCGGCTTGGAATTAGTAGACACGCGTGATCCTGCGGAACACACGCGCCAGGGCCTGAGATGATAATCATTTTTATAATTGAAGTGAAATCGTGGTTCCCAATGCGAAGCATCCCTTAAATGTCCTTCTATACGAATAGTGAATAGTCAATGGTCAATGGTGAAGGTGATAAGCTGACTAAGTAAGTGCAATCCGGTTTAAGCGCTTCTGGCGCGAGTGTTCGGCTCCGCCGGTCACTCGTGTCTAAAAATTCACTCCCGATTGCATCGGGACAGGTGAAGGCAAAATTTGTTTAGGAATGGAATGACCCGGTAGCTAAAGTCATTGCTTTTTAATGGAATGTTGTCTCACTATCGCCGATGCAATCGGCTTGAAATTAGTAGACACGTGTGATCCTGTGGAACACACGCGCCAGGGCCTGAGATGATAATAATTTTTATAATTGAAGTGACATCGTGGTTCTCAATGCGAAGCATCTCTTAAATGTCCTTCTATACGAATAGTGAATAGTCAATGGTCAATGGTGAAGGTCCGGGCTGGTTAAGTAAATATATTGTCGTTTAAGTGTTATTATTATCCTGGGCAAAAGCGCTTATTTGCTCTTATATGCCTTATATGGTTTAAAAAACTCGCTTCGGTCAGTCCTGGTAATTAGCTTTTGTTTCACTATCGCCGATGCAATCGGCTTGAAATTAGTAGACACGTGTGATCCTTCGGAACACACGCGCCAGGGCGTCGGTTCACATGATGATTATTTTTATGGTTGAAGTGACGTCGCGATCCCAATGCGAAGCATTTCTTAAATGTCCTTCTATACGACTAGTGAATGGTCAATGGTGAAGGTCCGGGCTGGTTAAGTAAATATATTGTCGTTTAAGTGTTATTATTATCCTGGGCAAAAGCGCTTATTTGCTCTTATATGCCTTATATGGTTTAAAAAACTTCGCTTCGGTCAGTCCTGGTAATTAGCTTTTGTTTCACTATCGCCGATGGAATCGGCTTGAAATTAGTAGACACGCGTGATCCTTCGGAACACACGCGCCAGGGCCTGAACTTCTGCCGCTTTGTTTCAATAATTTGGATGATTGGCTTGTTTAGATTTTCTTATGTAAGGTTTTACACCCACATTATGCACTCAGGTGCTACTTACTTTCCAAACTCTTCATAAAAGCAATAATATCCTCCTTTTCCATTTCAGTCAGGTTAAGCTTTCCTTTAAAAAGCGTTTGATTAGGAAGATTGATTCCTAAACCTGCAGCGCCTCCGTTATTGTAAAATTCCATTACCTCTTCTAAGGTTTGGTACGCGCCATTGTGCATATAAGGAGCTGTTTTATCAATATTGCGAACAGTGGGAATCTTAAAAGCATATTTATAGGATTCAACTCCAATCACATCGTAATAGCCCTGGTCGCGGTCCAATACGGAATCTGTCACCGATAGTGGCACACCTATTATTTCCGTTTCGCTGGTAACATATTTTGGCGGCGTGATGCCGTTGAACAGCGGAACAAAGTGACAAGTGCCACATTTTGCTTTGCCCACAAATAAATTTAAGCCTTTCAATTCCTGGCTTGACAATGCTTGTTCATTACCCTGCATATACATATCAAACCGGCTGTTGAGCTTCGTAAGGCTGCGAACATAGGAGGCAAGGGCGTTCGTAACTTCATCCGGGCTGATGCCATTTCCCGCCTTCGCCGGAAAAGCCTTTGCAAATAACAACCTGTATGAATTATCTGCGGAAACATATTTTACGATGGCATCCATGGAGCCATCCATCTCCACTTTATTATCGATCACATCTGTCACCTGGTCTTCCAGCGTGAGCGCCCGCATATCATAGAAATAATTGGATTGTAGCGCCGCGTTAAGTAAGGTTGGTACATTTCTTTTTAATAGCTTCAGAGAATCATGAATGTCCGTATTTTTAGCCAGCCCATCGGTAAATGCTCTATCAGGCTGGTGACAGGAAGCACAGCTCCTTGTGCCGGTGCCGGATAGCGAAACATCATAAAAAAGTTTTTCTCCCAACACCACTTTAGCATCAGTGTTATGAAATGCAGGTCCCGGAGAAAATGCATCAACATTAAATGCACCCGAATCGAACAGTGTTTTTGTATCCTGCCGCAGCATCCGGTTGTACATAATTGCCGGACCCGGTAAGTTTGTTTCCAATTGCGCTATATCAGCACTGATCTTATTTGCGAAACGGGTGATAAAAGCAGCTCTGTCAAAACTGTCAAAATCGGGGTGATTGTGCAGATATTCGATGGCCGCATCAAGTGTCTGTAATAAAGACGTTTCCTGTTTTTTGTTGATATAATCAGGGAGTATCTCGCGCAGGCTTGTTAAAGATGCGGCCGATTCTTCCATACTGTTCAGGGAAAGTGCATTGTCGAACCCGGTAACACCCAAAGCAATAATCCTGAAAACCTCTAGTTTGGCCGCATCCAGGATGCGCCAGTCAGCAAGTGGATGATCGTTAAAATAAGCAACCATGTATGCTGTATTTGTTATTAAATGGTCGACTTCGCCAAGCAGTGCCGTTTTACCGGCAGTGTCATACGCCGGGTAAATGAATGGCTCTATTACCTGCAGACCTATTGGGTTGACTCCCCGGGCCAAAGTAGGATCCAGCAGATCTGCATTTTCAATTTCCTGAACAGGAGGCCCATTCAATCTTTCGGTCAGGTCGGCAGCAAAATAGGCTGCTGCCCATTCAAATTCTTTGAACAGCAACCTTGATTTGAGGAAAGTTCTACGAATATTTTGTGTATCTGCATTCGTTTTGCTAATCGCTAAATAAAAGCTGTCTTTTACATAATCACGAAAGGATACGATTTGTCTGAGTATCTTTTTCTGAATTTTTTGTTCACGCGCACTGGATTTTATTAGCGCAGAATGATTCGTGTCAAAAGGGGTAAAGCTTGCGATCAATAGCCCCATCAATAAAATAGCTATCGCTCCCGTCTTCTTATACATAACACATTCCCCCAAATCAATTCTGTTATTTAAAAATCAGAGCGTTCCGGAAAGGGTTCGCGTTTTTGTCCCTCTCAGCCAACGGCTTTATTCCCCATCTGTGTTCTATAAAAGACAGAATGCTGACTGTTTCATATTGGGTATGATCTACATGCCCTGTTTTTGCAAACGGCCCTATAACAATTGCAGGAATACGGCTGCCCGGTCCCCATCTGTCAATAACAGGAGGGTTTACATGATCAAAAAAGCCACCGAACTCATCATAGGTAAGAATAACCAATGCATCTTTTGCATTTGGACCCTCTAATACTGCATTGATCAATTTAACGGCAAGTTGCTCAGAAGAATATACATCAGACCCACCGGGATGCTCGTCATTGCCTCCACCCGGCTTCACGAAGGACACACTGGGCAGCGTTCCATCTTTTGCTGCTTTTAAAAAATCATTTTGGTCTTTCAGGTGTTCCCTGCCGGGCGTTCCTTCTTTGTACTGCGTAAAATACAAAAACGGCTCATGGTTATAGGCAAAATTATTTTCCCTTTCAGCTACTGCATCATCCCAACCTTCTGAATACCATGCCCAGGATATATTTTTTTCACTCAGCCTGTCGCCGATAGTCGGCATCGTTTGCGAGGGCAGCAATTTAGAAGTATCTGATTTCGCTGGATAAGGTTTATTGCGGGAATACACATGATTGACAGCATAGCCGTCAGGAGTAACGACACCATCAGTGATCATCTTTCCGTTATTATCCACTTTCGCAATCATTGAAGCTGGAGCATCCGGCCAAACCGGCACCGCTGCAGAAATTAAATAAACATGGTTAAAATAGGAGCCACCGAAAACACTCTGGAAGAAGTTGTCACACAACGTATATTTTTGGGCAAGTGGAAACAGCGGTAACTTTTTAGTGTTGTAATAGCCCATGGCCAATCCTTTCGAATCGTTATAGGCTGCAAACTTGTCCATCTTTCCCCCGTTAATCTGTAGCTGGTTGTGAAAAAAGCGATGTGTAACATCCGGCGTTTTTTTGTCCGACGGAACATACTGGTCTATGTTAAAAAGCTTGTTGGGCAGGTTGGTTGGGAACGCGTTATTCCTGGGGATCTCCGGCAAAAATTTATAAGGATTCCCTTGCTCGTCAACCTGGACAAAATTTCCTTTTTCGGCATTTTTAATACCATTTACTCCGTCGAATTCACCATATAGATTATCGAAACTGTGGTTTTCCATATATACAACCACTACGTGATTGATCTTACGAATGCCATCATCAAATGAAACTTCCTGGTGTTGTGCCTTTTTGCTGGTTCCACAACTGCTGATTCCCAGAATAACAAGAGGGATAAAAAAGAATCGCCGTATCATCATGATGTATACTTTTTAATATTCAACAATAGCAAATAATTATATACAGAACAACAAACCCGTACCAGGTATAACCACTAAAAAGACACAAGATCGTTACTATTTCTTTGAATCAAAACAGACTCCCGCACAATTCGGGGATAAATGGGTTTTCTGCGCTCAAGATAGACATTATAAATTAGCATGTTGATTTCACTGTTTTACAATTAAAATCTCTGTTTCTCGCAAAGTGTTCGGTGGCCGCTTTGTCGCGAGGTCTCGCTTCTGGCGCGAGTGTTCGACTCCTCCGGTCGCTTGTGTCTATCAAAATCACTCCCGATTGCATCGGGACCGGTGAAGACAAAATTTGTTTTGTAAAGGAATATCCTGGTAACTGAAGTCCTTGCTTTTTAATGTATGCTGTCAAACAATCGCCGATACAATCGGCTTGAAATTAATAGACACGTGTGATCCTTCGGAACACAGGCGCCAGAGCCGAATCGGGACCGGTGAAGACAAAATTTGTTTTGTAAAAATACCCTGGTAACTGAAGTCCTTGCTTTTTAATGATATGCTGTCAAACAATCGCCGATACAATCGGCTTGAAATTAATAGACACGTGTGATCCTTCGGAACACACGCGCCAGAGCCTGCCAGAGCCTGAGATGATAATCGTTTTGTGATTGAAGTGACATCATGGTTCCCATGCGAAGCATCTCTTAAATGTCCTTCTATACAACTGGTGAATAGTCAATAGTCAATGGTGAAGGGCACAAACTGGCTGAGTAGGGATAAACTACCCTAGTCAGCATTAACCTGGGGTGGTAAGGTCTTACACGCCCTTATATGACTTCTATATAACTAGTGAATAGTGAATGGTCAATGGTGAAGGTTCGAGCTGGCTAAGTAAATGTATTATCGTTTAAGTATTATTATTATCCTGAGCCAAAGCTCTTATTTGCTCTTATATGTCTTATATGGTTTAAAAAACTTCGCTTCGGTCAGCTTTAGGCTTTGGGCTTTAAGCTTTATCAACTGTTTACAAAGAAACGTTGGCGCCCGACACCTTACTTATATGGTTTAAAAAACTTCGCTTCGGTCTGCTTTAAGCTTTGAGATTAGACGCCGACCGAATGTATTTACTCTCCTAAATGCAAAGCCCCAGGTATGCGCACCGGGACTTTGCCAGAGACTTCGCGAAGAAGTTTCATTAATGAGGTTTAATATCGAAGATTTAGCGACAAAAAATACAATCGTAATTGAAATCCCCTTATTAGGCGTTCGGTGTTTTCGTCCCTATTTATCCGTTGTATTATTTGGGTCAAATTCCACGATCCATTCAATACCATATTTGTCTCTGAAACACCCAAAATAGGAGCCCCAGGGGCTGTCACCGATAGGCCCTTCTATTTGTCCTCCAACCGAAAGTCCATTATAAACTTTGTCTGCTTCTTCTTTGCTTTCTGCAATAACGACAATTTTACTTCTGTTCTCGTTTTCGTTTGTTCTACCCAAAACTTCAGGAACATCATTTCCCATCAAGAAATTATTTTTTCCGATTGGTAAAGCAATATGCATGATCTTGTTTTCTTCCTTTTCCGCTACCGGAAACTCAGCGCTTGCAATGTCTTTGAAACGAACAACCTTTGCAAACGCACCGCCAAATACTGATTGGTAAAAGGTAAATGCTTCTTCAGCATTTCCATTGAAGTTAACGTGAGGATTGATGAATGCCATAATTAATATGATTGATTTGAGTGCCTCAAACGTAGCACTTAACTATAAAATAAACAGGTATAACCGCGTCAAAAAAGAGGTTGATTGCGTCAAGTGTCAATCGGGTAATTCGGCGAAAATGGGAGAGGTGCCTGCTACTATGTCGGCCAACGGATTAGTGGCAATTGTTCTATTCGTTTTCTTCAACGTCCAATTTTGTCCTAATCCATTTTCCACCAATAAAGTCTCTGTCCATTGAATAACCATAATCCAAATCAAAAGCGTCGTTAAGCGTTCTGTCCCTGGTTACCATTTGTTCCAACGCAACAATCCTGATATCATCTTGCATTTGGTCGCCAGTTAGAATTGCCAATGTCCATCGGTGTCGTGAACAACTCTCAATATTGGCTTTTTAAGGTCTAGCTAAAATATTACCCCGTCGGGGTTCAAATACAGATGTGTATTCCATTCTATAATAATTTCATCCCCTGCCCGTCCGGTCAGGCGGGCTTCGGGATTTGTTTGACTGAAGTTCATCCCTAACCATTGATTAATAGGAATCGCCACTCTGTCGTTGAAATTTTAGTCGGACAATAATGATTTAAAGTTCATTGTTATTGATGCCGCCAAATTTAAAATCCAGTTGAGAACCAAAACTAATGCTGCGTTCCGTCACGCCAGTTTTTTTCAAAACCACATGTTAGTGGCCGTACATTACTTTATCATAAAGGTCTTTTACCTGAGTGTCACCAAATCCATAAATGCTTTCTCTGCTCCAAAATTCTATACATACTTTATTAAAGTCGATAGAAATATTTCTGGTTATGTCCTCCAGGACTCTTTCGGGTCTTCCTTTTGTACCATCTTTTGGAAAACGGTCAGTATCTGCTTTTACTACATCTTGCAGATAAGGGAAAGCAGAAGATTGATTTGTTGCAAAGCGGGCTAGTTCCTCAAGGTTGCTGCTTTTATAAGCCGTCCATAAGTCTTGCCCTAATTGCAGGTCAACATCGGTTAAAAGAATTTTGTCAGCAAAACAGGCAGCAAGTTCGCTTGAATTTGCCGGACCAAAGCCATTCCAAAACATTTTGCTTGTCCGGTCTAAGTAAGAAGTATAAACAGCATAAACCCTTTTGTTTACCGGCAAATTATTAATAATTGAAATAACAAACCACATATTAACCTGGCAGAACAGATCAAACTCAAACCAAAGGTTGAATTCGGAATTGGCCGGTGCATTAATTATTTTTTCAAATTCCTTTACAACATCATTATGGTATTGTTCTTCTGTAGCGCCGTGATATTTAGCCCTTGATTGCCAAAAGTCACGCAGATTATCTCCTGATAAGTCTCCATCGATAAGCGCTTCTCTGACAACTATTACATCCCCTTCGATTTTCGTGTCCGGGAAACTATAAGCAAGAGCGTCTCCATTTAAAACATTATAGATCATAATCGTGGTGTTGTTGCATTGCCGCTAACGATGTTAGCGATTTGTTGTTGTTTCGTTTGCCGGTTCATAATAAAGAATGACTGCACCACCGCCAAAGGTTTTGGTCTTTATGAGTTTAAGCGTAATTTTTTCGCTGATGTTTTTAAATAAAGGCAAACCACTTCCCGCGATAACAGGATGAACACAAAGTTGATATTCGTCTATTAAATTAAGTTTCGTCAAAGCTACAATCAAGCTCGGACTGCCCACAAAAACGGCTTTACTCCCGTCATTGAGGGATTGTTTAAGTTCCAAAACTTCTTTCTCAAGGTCCTGACTTGCTAATTTCGCACTTTTCCAGTCTACGCTTTTTAGTGTTCGGGAAAAGATAATCTTCGGGGTTTTGTCTATCGCGACTGCAAAGTCGTCCATTGCTTTATCACCTGTGGGATTTTGCAGAACGGTTTGCCAAAATTCCATGAGCTGGTAGGTTATCCTGCCATATAAAATGGCATCTGCACCTCTCAACAGGTCAGCGTAATGTTGATGTACTTCTTCGTCAGGGACACCCGAGGTATGGTCACAAAAGCCGTCAAGCGTCATATTGATTGCTGCAATTACCTTTTTCATATTTTCTTTTTTTTCGGCCTGTTCTTGTCTTGTTATATGAACATCGTAACCCATAATGCATTGTCGTTTTATAACAGGCAACAACCAGTCATTGCTGGTGGATGAGCATTTGAAATTCGTCACTCCCGGACAGCTGTCTGACTTTTATAAAGTCAAAGCCCGCTTTATCCGTTGATCCATGAACCAAAGGAAACAATCGAACATTAGATACTGCTTTTTGGCGGTATCTAATGATACCAAAAAAATGATATAAAATCTACCGCCAACCCAGTCCCGGTGCAACATGCGTTAAAATAGATGACAGTAGATGTACATTGTAATCTACGCCCAATGTATTTGGTATGGTTAACAGGACCGTATCTGCCTCCTGAATTGCTTCGTCTTCCGACAATTCTTTAATCAGCTGATCTGGTTCTGCGGCATAGCTTCTTCCAAAGATGGCGCGTTTATCCTGTTCAATCATTCCGATTTGATCGACGCGGCTGGTTTGTTGTCCAAAATAAAGGCGGTCTTGTTCAGTTATCAATGCGAAAATAGAACGGCTTACAGATATCCTGGGTTCACGCTTATGTCCCGCTTTTTTCCACGCTTCTTTATACAACCTGATCTGCTCGGCCTGCTGTACATGGAAAGGCTTTCCGCTTTCATCGTACTTCAGGGTAGAGCTTTGAAGATGCATTCCTTTTTCGGCGGCCCAAACCGCTGTGGCATTAGATGCCGCACCCCACCAAATACGTTCACGCAATCCTTCTGAATAGGGCTCCAAACGCAGCAGGCCCGGCGGGTTCGGAAACATCGGGTACGGATTAGGTTGTGCAAACCCGACACCTTTTAGCTTATCTAAAAATTCCAATGCTTTACGGCGTCCCATTTCAGCATCAGTTTCTCCTTCTGCCGGTTCATATCCAAAATAGCGCCACCCATCAATTACTTGTTCCGGCGATCCCCTGCTGATTCCCAACTGCAACCGTCCCTCCGAAATTAAATCTGCAGCCCCGGCATCTTCCACCATGTACAGTGGGTTTTCGTAACGCATATCAATTACACCTGTCCCAATCTCTATTTTACTTGTTTTGGCACCGATAGCCGAAAGCAAAGGAAATGGAGAGGCTAACTGAGCCGCGAAATGATGCACCCGAAAATAGGCGCCGTCTAAGCCAATTTGTTCGGCAGCAACAGCCAGGTCAATAGACTGAAGCAGCGTATCGCTTGCAGTACGCGTTTTGTAAGCAGGGTGGTTTGCCCAATGACCGAATGATAAAAATCCTATCTTCTTCATAAATGGTTTTTCAGTTCTTATTTTTTCAGATCCAGTTTAAAATTAAACAGATTATTGAAACTTAAAACTGCGGAATTTGGTTATGCTTACACAATAAGCGTTACTTTATCTCTTTTCAGTCCAAAGAAACGACTGCATGTTGAGAGACTTGCTTTCTAATTCTTTCTCCGCGAAGGAGCTTCTGGCGCGAGTGTTCGGCTCCGCCGGTCACTCGTGTCTACTAATTCTCTCCCGATTGCATCGGGACAGGTGAAGACAAAAAATTGTTTAGGAAAGGATTGCCCCGGTAACTGAAATCATCGCTTTTTAATGATATGTTGTTTCACTATCGCCGATGCAATCGGCTTGAAATTAGTAGACACGTGTGATCCTGCGGAACACACGCGCCAGAGCCCATGAAGTGGTGTCGCGGTTCTAATGCGAAGCATCTCTTAAATGGCCTTCTATACGACTAGTGAATTGTGAATAGTCAATGGTGAAAGGCACAAACTGGTTGAGTAATACAATCAAGCTCTAGTCGAATCTCGGTCACCACTTCTTATACGTCCTTATATGTCTTATATGGTTTAAAAAATTTCGCTTCGGTTCTATTAATTCTCTCCCGATTGAATCGGGACAGGTGAAGACAAAAAATTGTTTAGGAAAGGATTGCCCCGGTAACTGAAATCATCGCTTTTTAATGATATGTTGTTTCACTATCGCCGATGCAATCGGCTTGAAATTAGTAGACACGTGTGATCCTGCGGAACACACGCGCCAGAGCCCATGAAGTGGTGTCGCGGTTCTAATGCGAAGCATCTCTTAAATGGCCTTCTATACGACTAGTGAATTGTGAATAGTCAATGGTGAAAGGCACAAACTGGTTGAGTAATACAATCAAGCTCTAGTCGAATCTCTGTCACCACTTCTTATACGTCCTTATATGTCTTATATGGTTTAAAAAATTTCGCTTCGGTTCTTTTAATTCTCTCCCGATTGTATCAAAACAGGTGAAGACAAAAAATTGTTTAGGAAAGGATTGCCCCGGTAACTGAAATCATCGCTTTTTAATGATATGTTGTTTCACTATCGCCGATGCAATCGGCTTGAAATTAGTAGACACGTGTGATCCTGCGGAACACACGCGCCAGAGCCCATGAAGTGGTGTCGCGGTTCTAATGCGAAGCATCTCTTAAATGGCCTTCTATACGACTAGTGAATTGTGAATAGTCAATGGTGAAAGGCACAAACTGGTTGAGTAATACAATCAAGCTCTAGTCGAACCTCGGTCACCACTTCTTATACGTCCTTATATGTCTTATATGGTTTAAAAAATTTCGCTTCGGTTCTATTAATTCACTCCCGATTGCATCGGGACAGGTGAATACAAAATTTGTTTAGGAAAGGAATGACCCCGTAACTTAAGTTATTGCTTTTTAATGATATGTTGTTTCACTATCGCCGATGTAATCGGCTTGAAATTAGTAGACACGTGTGATCCTGCGCAACACACGCGCCCGAGCCTGAACTTCTGCCGGTTTGTTTCAATAATTTGGATGATTGGCTTGCTTAAATTTTCTTATGTAAGGTTTCACACACATTATGTTCTCAGTACTGCTTATTTTTCAAACGTTTCATAAAATTCTTAAAGGCTATTTTAAAAAAAGAAGACATTGACTTGTTGCATAATAGTTGAAATTTTGACAAGCAAATGGTACCCTTTTATTTTTTGTATTCCTCATCCGTTACACCACCCAGCCAAACTGTTTCACCTTTTTCTCTGCCCGTTATAGCTACCTGAACAAATGCGGTGTCGATACTTGCTCCGTGCCAATGGGCGATATTAGGCGGACATTTTACAACATCACCTTTACGAAGTATTTTTTTAGGCTGTCCTTTTTCCTGGTAGTAACCTACACCGTCTATTACCAACAATATTTGTCCTGCCGGATGGACGTGCCATTTGCTTCTTGCCCCGGGCTCAAAAGTTACATTTCCAACGGATATGGAGTTAAGGCTATCCGCTTCTACTAATGTTTTCAGGTAGGCTACTCCTGTGAAATTTCCATTTGCAATTTTTTCACCTTGCGGAAATACAAGTGCATTTTGCTGCTTTACGTCTTTCATTTTTTGATTGTTGTTGCAAGCTGCAAATAGAACAGCTGCAAACGGCAGGAGATATTTCATTGTTGAAGATTGATTTGATAAAATTTAACCAATTTATTTACGGCTTGCGATACATATTCGGGTTTCCAATAAGTTTGAATATGGGTAGCTCCATCGATCAGAAATAGCTCCTTACTTTTTGCATTGGTTGCTTTGCTGAATGCTTCATCCGTCATATATTTTGTGTCAGCCTTGCTTCCGGCTATCATTAGCAGGGGTTGATTGATTAAATCCATATTCATGGTAGCATCCCAGGTCATTAAGTCGAGCAGGCTGCTCATGGTGTATAGAAAGGTTGAATTTGGATGTGCATGGGTTCTGAAATAGTATGCATATCCTTCGCGATATAGATCGGTAGGAATTTTAGCAATTTCCTCTTCTGTCAGATTGGGGTTTGCTTCGCCTGCATAGATTATTTTACCACCTGCTGCTTCTTGTTCACGGGCATCCGATGCTTGTTTTAGTCGCTGCTGAATGGTAGCTAATTGAGCGTTCTGAAAACCATTGCGTCTTACTTCGCCTGAATTGAACATACTCAGGGTCGCCACCGCTTTAAATCTTTTGTCCGACTGAGCTGCTTTTAAAGTATAACCTCCGCCGCCGCAAATACCTAAAGCACCTAAATGGTTCGCATCAACTCCTGCGTACTGGCTAATAAAGTCGGCCATACCATGAATATCTTCTGTTCTGTATGCAGGTTTATCCGTATGACGTGGCTCTCCGCCACTTGCTCCCTGGTATGCTGCATCAGCAGTAATGGTTATATAACCCGCCTCTGCCAAACGCTGCGCATATAGTCCGGCTGTCTGCTCTTTTACACCACCGTTAGGATGCGCTACTACTACTGCCGGATATTTCTTTGATGCATTGTAATCTGCAGGTGTATAAACATTGGCTGCTATATCAATCCCGTTCAATTTATAAGTTACGGGATGGATATTTACTTTTCCTTTTACATTTTTGGTAATCGCATCTTTATAAACCAGGCCGAAGGGATTTTGGGGTTTGGTTTGAGCAGAAGATATAATGCTTATCGTCATAAATATTTTTATCAGAATGAATGTTATTCGTTTCATTTTACTATTAGTTTAAGTTACTCCTTGTTTTAAGTACCTCATCCAATACAATTCGGGCTGCTGTTGCTTCTTTTTTACCAACAGTTGATTTTATAATATCTACAAATTGCAGAAGTTGCTTCGGTGTCAAACCTACATTCAGGCAAATATTCAGATGTGAATGTAACATGGGCTCGACACCACCAATAGTGCTAAGTACCGATACGGTAACCAGCTCTCTTTCACGGTAGGTTAGTACATCCCTTTCAAAAATATCAGCAAACAAATGTTCTTTAAGAAAGGTGTCTATTACAGGAGCAAAAGCCGAATAGCCTGTAGGGGCATCGGGTTGAGGTGTTTGGGTAAGCGTTCCCAAAATCTTTTTTCCACGCTCGTATTTGCTGCCTTTGTTATTGATGGGTGAGGCATCGTTTTCTGTCTTATCACTGACGCCTTTGGCTTTGCGTTCATCAAGCACCTCCACAAAGGTTTGTAATCCGCGAATGCTGCGTGGAAACCCACAATAAGCATACAGGTGTACCAATACTTCTTTTATTTCATTTACGGTAAGACCTGCTTTAAGACCTGTGTTCAGCCCTGTCTTTAACTTAGGCAAATCGCCTCGTGCAGTTAATGCCGCAATAGAAACAATACTTTGTTCTGTCCGGCTCAATGTCCGGTTGGTATCCACGTTATTTTGTGCTTCCAGTTTATGGGTGAAACAAAAGATTGCTATCACTAACGTAATGATTGTATTTACTTTGATTTTATTCATCGCATTTTTATTGCAGTATGTTGATTTTCCGCAACCATTTTTTTACTTCTTTTTCGGCTTCCGTTTCTTTATCGCCTGTGATGGCAAGTAGTATTCCATCCCTTTCCGAACCGCCTCGCATGGTAAAGCCATCCAATACCTCACTATTTGAACATAATTGTTTTACCGTTTGAAATGTATTACCTATGCCGTAGCCGCCATTCGTATTGAACGGAATTACTTTTTTACAGCTTAAATCGTACTGGTGCAAAAAACTTTTCACGGGTGGCGGCAACTGCATTCCCCAGGTTGGAAAACCTACGAACACCACATCATATTTTTCAATGCTGTCAATTTTTGTTTTGAGTGGCGGCAAAAATCCTGTTGCATTTTCGCTGGTTACCTGGTTTACGGTTGCCTGGTAATCTTCAGGATATGGTGTTTGCAGCTCCAATGCTACCAATTTGCCACCGACATTTTTTTGAATGATTTGAGCTACCGCTTCGGTGTTGTTCGTCCGGGACAAATACACAATCAATATTTTTTCGGGTGGCATAGATTGAGCCTTTGAACAACCCGCTGATAGGGATAAACCAATTATCATACAGCATATAGCACTTCTTATTCTCAATTTCATTCGTTATTGCTTTGATGGTGCTGTGGACCGCTGCCGATTACTAATTATTGCTATTCATTTTAACCGGACGAAGCAGATGTGAAAACGTGAGTGAGCCCATCTTCCATACGCTGTTTTCTTTGATATATACTTCGGTTACCATAAACGGATTGGTAACGGTATTGCCGCCCACTACAGCTTCCACATCAATGTCATTTAAGAGTATGGCAGTGTTGCCAATAATGTTCACTATAACAGAGTAGATTTCAGCTTTCTTGTACCAAATACCTCCGCTTTTTATAGTATTAAGTTCGGGCTGTTTACCCCAGCTTCCTAACATGGCCTTTTCATCAAACAACACGTTTAAAGAATCTACATTTTTATCAGCCATCCAATTCCATTTCTGTTTTGAAAGGTTGATGATTGCCTGTTGTTCGGGTGTATTATTCGTTGCCGTTTTAATTGTTTCGGTTGGTGGTTGCTGTGCATAGGAAAATTGCACGCCTATTGCCAATAAAAATAGTCCGGGAATGAATGCTTTCATACAAATAATTATTTATAAGTTCTTTAATAGAGTTTGCACTATTTATCCAGTCCTTTCTCTTTTAACCATTTTGTAATTAAGTCTGCTATCTCTTTATTGTTTAAATCTGACATGATGAAATGCGTATTGCCCTTTATACCAGCTTCGGGTAAGTAAACAATGGTAGCATCACCACCGTGAGCGTTTACAACCTTTGCCCATTGCCTTGCTGTGGCAAGTACATTTCGCCAAAAATTTAGCGAAGCTGCGTTGGTTTCTTCTTTCGGAATGTTGTCGCCATAATAAACAATGATGGGAATTTTAGTCAGCTTCATAAATTCTTCAAGCGGTACACCTGGCCCACCACGATTGCCTTCGGGTACTTCGCCTTGCGGGAAGGTAAACCCACCCGGTTCAATGGCTATAATAGCTTTTACGTGGTCATTCTTAATGGCGGTTTTCCAACCAGGTGAACCTCCTGCGGAATGGGTAAAAAGAATGCCATCGCCTGATTTTTCAAATACTGCTGACAGGGCATTGACAATCGTTGCTTCATCCACATTGCCTGTGTTCGGGGTCATCATACGGAAAAAACTGTTCAGCGATAAACTGTCTTTCGGAAATTGAATGCCATCGTAGAATTCAGGATATTGCCCGATACGAAATTGCGTAAACCAGGTTTGGTCATCGGGCGTTGCAGCGATTTGTATGGCTTTTGTGGTTTGTCCGGCTTCACCACGACCAGGCTGGTCAACGAGATAAACGCCATAGCCTCTTCGCAAAAACATGTCAGCAAAACCTTCCCTGCCATCAGCAGTGGTTTGCCAGCTGCGGCGGGACTGACCATATCCGTGCAGAAACACCATTGCATTGTGTTTTGCATTTACAGGAATTTGGTAAAACACATCAGCGTGGTCTCCATGTCGTGTTTGCCCACCCTGCGGCACATTCCACGGTTTGAGAGGATCAAATGTACCTTCACTTGTAATTACCGTTCCGCCTGCCGAAAATGCGCCTTGCTCTTTGATAACCAAATTGCCGCTGTTATTTTGTTTTGTTGTAGCACACGACGAAACGATGATAACAACAGCGCATAATAACAGCGTATTCAGCTGTAGTATACTACTGCCTTTTTGATTGCTCTGCGTGATTTTTCCGTTTATTTTTTGCATAATTATTTTTGTTTTATCCTATTTGCCAACTCTCGCCTGTAATTGTGCAGGATAACGTTCACCTGAAATTTTGATGGTTGCCAATGCTGCATTTATTCTGCTTAATTCATCAACGGACAATATAAGGTTTGCCCCACCAATATTTTCGTGCAAGCGATGCAATTTTGTTGTGCCGGGTATCGGAACTATCCAGGGCTTTTGAGCCAATAGCCAGGACAGTGCAACCTGTGCCGGAGTAACGTTATTATGCTGTGCAATTGTATTTACCAAATCAACCAATCCCTGGTTGGCTGCGATATGCTCGGCTTGGAAACGTGGGACAATATTCCTGAAGTCATCTTTACCAAATTTTGTGTCTTTGGTTATTGCACCTGTCAAAAAGCCTTTGCCTAAAGGACTGAACGGAACAAAGCCAATACCCAGTTCTTCTAATGCCGGTATGATTTCATTTTCTGGTTCACGGAAAAACATGGAATACTCGCTTTGCAATGCAGCAACAGGCTGTACAGCGTGTGCCTTGCGTATGGTTTCAACACCTGCTTCCGATAAACCGAAATGTTTTACTTTTCCTTCTTTTATTAATTCTTTTACCGTTCCTGCAACTTCTTCAATCGGCACCGTGGTATCTACGCGGTGCTGGTAGAGCAAATCAATGTAATCGGTTTTCAATCTTTTTAATGCAGCCTCTGCAACGGATTTGATGGTTTCGGGACGGCTGTCCATTCCTGATTCAGGTCTGCCGTCTTTAAATCCGAATTTTGTTGCTATAATAACCTGGCTGCGGAATGGAGCAAGGGCTTCGCCCAACAGCTCTTCGTTGGTGAAAGGCCCGTAGGCTTCTGCTGTATCAAAGAAAGTAACACCTTGCTCGTAAGCCGAACGTAATAGTTTAATCGCTTCGTTCTTTTCTGTTGGCTTTCCATATCCGAAACTTAAACCCATGCAGCCCAATCCCAATGCGGAGACTTCTAAACCACCAGAGCCTAATATTCTCTTTTTCATCATGATTATTTTAGTTTATTGGAGGTCTAATTTCCTTTCACTTATCCACTTTACCATCGCTGGGTCTCTGTGGTCAAAGAACAGGCTTGCATTGGTGTCTAAAACAGCAATGGCTTGCATATCTTCTGGTGACAGTTCAAAATCGAAGATGTTGAAGTTTTCAGACATTCTCTCTTTTCGTACTGATTTAGGAATGGCAACAATGCTTCTTTGCGTTAGCCAGCGAAGAATAACCTGTGCTACCGATTTATTGTATTTTGAGCCAATACCCGATAAAACTTCATTATGGAAGATGTTGTTCTTGCCTTCCGCAAATGGACCCCAGGACTGTATTTGCACATTGTTATCCTGTAAGAACTTCTGTGCGGTTATCTGCTGATGGAATGGGTGCGTTTCGATTTGATTTACGGCAGGCGTGAAACCACTGTTTATAATCAGGTCCATTATCCTGTCGGGATGAAAATTAGCTACACCAACCGCCTTGATCTTTCCTTCGTGATATAATTCCTGCATCGCTCTCCATGAACCAAACACATCGCCGTAAGGTTGATGAATCAGGTATAAGTCTAAATAATCCAACTGCAATCTTTCCAAAGATTTATGAAAAGCTGCTTTTGTTTTTTCATAACCTGTATCCTGTACCCAAAGCTTTGTAGTGATAAATAATTCTTCTCTCGCAATACCACTGTTTTTGATGGCATTTCCCACCGCGGCTTCATTTAAGTAAGACGCGGCAGTATCTATTAATCTATAACCT
The DNA here is from genome assembly GCF_041060425.1 of Danxiaibacter flavus. Classification (NCBI taxonomy): domain Bacteria; kingdom Pseudomonadati; phylum Bacteroidota; class Chitinophagia; order Chitinophagales; family Chitinophagaceae; genus Danxiaibacter; species Danxiaibacter flavus. The sequence continues at coordinate 304,699 of NZ_JAULBC010000007.1, read as the reverse complement.
GTTTCGATGGCATCTATGACGACTCTTTCACATTCAGCTGCACCGGGTATTTGGAAAACTCCAAATCCCAGGACCGGCATTTCTATTCCATTGTTAAGTGTTATATTATACATTGTTTCTGGATTTTATTTAAAATGCAACTTCGATTTTCAGAATTGCTATTGCAAAGTTCCTGACTAAAAATATCCTTTCGGGTATACAGATTACTGCTTTTTCTACCAATATTCCTGACTGGAGTCAGAGGTTGGCTACACCTTTGACAGAATACTTAAATTTGTATCACTTCACTTGAAAATAACAGGCAATGGATGATGTTAAAAATTTCAGCACTATAAAGGAATACAATGCCTTTAACAACAACGAGACACTACACCCTTTGGTGAGTGTGGTTAACCTGGAAAAAGCTAATCCGAGGCAACACAGGCGTTTACGTTATGAATTTTATACCATTTTTTTGAAGAAGATACATTGTGGCGACCTGCGTTATGGATTGGGTAATTACGATTACGAGGAAGGGACGTTAATATTTCTTGCACCAGGCCAGGTTATAGGTCAAAACAGCACCGAATACTATCAACCACAGGGCACTGCTTTAGTATTTCATCCCGATTTGATAACAGGCACATCTTTAGGAAAAAATATTAGCGATTACCACTTCTTTTCCTACGCAGTAAATGAAGCATTGCATTTGTCGGAACAGGAACGAAAAATCATCCTTGATTGTTTTTCGAAAATTGAATATGAATTGCAACATTCCGTTGACAAGCACAGTAAAAAACTTATCGCCTCCAATATTGAACTTTTCCTCAATTATTGTGAACGGTTTTATGACCGGCAATTCATTACCCGCGAAAATGCCAATAAAGGAATTTTAGCGAAATTTGAAGATCTGTTGAATGCTTACTTTTCATCTAACAAACCGGCAGAAATAGGGCTGCCATCTGTTGCTTATTGCGCTGATGAGCTTCATCTGTCTGCTAACTACTTTGGTGATCTAATCAAAAAAGAAACAGGAAGATCTGCGCAGGAATATATTCAGAACAAAATCATTGACGTTGCCAAAAACAAGATTTTTGACGGCGAGAAAACCATTAATGAAATTGCATTTGAACTAGGCTTCAAATACCCGCAGCATTTTAGCAGGTTGTTTAAAAACCGCGTAGGTTATACGCCCAATGAATACAGGAATTTGAATTGATGGAACATCTACATCATGCCTGTGGTAAGTTCATTAAATTGTATAATCTTCTAATAATCGGTGAAAGATTTTAGGCCGATTTGTCTAAGAACGTCGAAAGCGGTATCAAATGTTCGGCGGTGATCCCTTTCAGCCTGCCACATAGAATTTTAAATCAGATTAAAAGACTCGTAAAAAAATTGTGGAAAGGATAATATTTCCATGATAATTTTTGCCGGAGCCATCCGCCCTTCCGGTTGTTCCATCACATCATTTGTATAGGCGTTACAAATGGATTGATCAACACTTCAATTTCTTTCTCACTCCTGGGAATGCTAAAAAGACTATTGTGACCGGCCTGCATCAACTCATCACTTTTCATCACACATTTTGCATGCAATTTTTTTTACAAACCTGACCGGTAAGAAAACAGAACTTGCAGAGGATTTATGAAACAGAATCTTCCAATCACTGCAAGCCTGAATTGTTAATTGCAGAAACATCTAAAACATCAACGGGAACAGGCAACAAGCCGCACATGTAAAGAGGGAAAGATATTGCCCAATATTCCCGGTTTAGGCACAAAAATCCCACTTCTGTCAAAGAATTACACGGCCTTTTTATAGCATAGTTTTCGTCATTAGTGTTTCTGACAGGGGATTGGGTAAACCGGATCTTAGAATGTATTCCAATTACCTGGTCTGGATAACGCCAGTGTAGAGAAAATGGAAATACAAGAATTCCGGTTAGTATCGATTCCTTTAGTATCAGCAATTATGATCCTTACTGAAATAATTAAAAATAAAATCGAGAAAAATGGCCCCATTTCATTCAGGGATTTTATGGATATGTGTCTTTACTATCCGTCACTTGGATACTATACCAGCAAAAATGAGAAAATTGGCAGTTCCGGAGATTTTTATACAGCGCCATTATTGAATGCAGCGTTTGGACATTTAATAGGTAAACAATTAGAGGAAATGTGGGTGCTGCTGGGCAAAATCCCGATGAAAATAATTGAATACGGCGCAGGTACTGGATTATTGTGCCAGGATATATTATCATACCTGAAAGGGAATAATGATTTGTATAAAAACCTGGATTATTGCATTATCGATAAAAATGGCTGGTCACAGAAAAATATCAGGGAGGATGTTAGCAAAAAGATAAGCTGGTATTCATGCATACAGGATATAGGTCCTTTTAAAGGTTGTGTTATTTCAAATGAATTGATTGACAATTTTGCAATCCACCGGGTGGTAATGAAACGCCGGCTGAAAGAAGTATTTGTAAACTATAAAAATGGCTTTAAAGAAATTTTGAGGCCTGCTTCAGCGGTACTGCAAACTTATCTTAAAGAGTTAAATGTTACTTTGCCGGTTGGCTTTCATACAGAAATAAATCTGCAAGCCAAAGAATGGTTGAAAGAAGTAGCAGATCATCTTCAGCAAGGCTTTGTGATAACATTTGATTATGGATTGCTCTCCGAGGAATTATACAATGCCTGCAGGATGGAAGGCACAGCACGTTGTTATTACAAACACACAATGCATAACAATTTTTATATCAATCCCGGGAGACAGGATATTACATCACATGTGAACTTTTCAGCACTGTCTCATTACGGATATAAATATGGACTGGAGAATTGTGGCTACTCTAGTCAGAACCTGTTTTTAAGAGCGCTTGGAATTATCGAATATATAAGAATTGCTGAAAAAGCGAAAGGTTGTGTAACAACGATCAACAGCCAGGCTGGCGCTAACATTAAACAATTACTTTTAGGAATGGGTCAATGTATCAAGGTGTTGATCCAAAAAAAGGGCCTTGCAGCACAATATATAACGGGCATGACCTTCTCTCAAAAAATACCTGGTTCGTTTGCATAATGCTGTGTCGGCACAAGGCGTTGATCGATAGAACAAAGTCTTGTCTATTTCGAAAAATTATCGGCTTCAATTATTGCTTCCGCAAATGCTTTTGGCGCTTCCTGGGGTAGATTATGCCCTATGCCGCCCGTAACGAGTCTGTGCAAATATTTGCCTGAAAATTTATTGGCATATGCGCTGCTTTCAGGATGAGGGGCACCATTAGCATCACCTTCAAGCGTGATCGTGGGCACTGTAATAATTGGCCTCTCTGCCAGCCTTTTTTCCAAATCATCATATTGGGATTCGCCTTGGGCGATACCCAACCGCCACCTATAATTGTGAATGACTATTGCAACATGGTCAGGATTGTCGAAAGATGCCGCTGTTTGATCAAACGTAGTATCATCAAAATTCCACTGAGGGGAAGCAATCTTCCAGATGAGTTTGGCAAAGTCATGCCTGTACTTCTCGTAACCTGCACGGCCGCGCTCTGTAGCAAAATAATATTGATACCACCATTGAAGTTCACTTGCGGGAGGCAAAGGATTCATGCCGGCTTTCTGGCTACCGATCAAATAACCGCTTACAGATACCAGTGCCTTGCATCGCTCCGGCCATAAGGCAGCTAGTATGTTTGCTGTACGTGCTCCCCAGTCAAAACCGGCAACAATTGCTTTTGTTATGTTGAGTGCATCCATTAAATGAATGATATCAATGGCAAGCGCAGATTGCTGTCCGTTGCGCACTGTATCTGAAGAAAGGAAGCTGGTAGAACCAAAACCACGGAGGTACGGCATAAGCACTCTGTATCCCGCAGCCGTTAATATCGGGGCTACTTCAGCAAAACTTTCAATGTCATAGGGCCAACCATGGAGCAGGATTACGGCAGGGCCCGTAGCCGGGCCAGATTCAGCATAGCCTATATTAAGAACCCCCGCATCAATTTGCTTCAACGGACCTAATGATGAATGGACGGACTGTTTACGATTATCTTTTCGAGCCTCGTGAATCCCATCTCCTTTACCGGCCAACCCGACTTCGGAAAGTCCAAGCGCTCCCAGCGTCAGTAACGTACTTCCTAAAAAGTAGCGGCGATTGTAGATATTGTCGTTTGTCATGGTGTTAAATTCAAAACTTCATTGATGATCATTATGCTGGTTGCTTACCGCCGCAGGCCGGCTATTAGAAGCCGCTGGAACAGGATCATTCCAGGGTGATTTCACTCAGGTCCACCGACACCAGCAATGGATCCGGCATCAACGGGGAGTTATCTTCCTGCCGGACATACACCCTTCGTTTGGTAGCTATTTTGATACCCTGGACGTCAATGTAGTCCGACAAGAAATGTGCGGCGCTGGAACCTCCAAAAATGTCAACATCATAATCATGCCGCCTGATCAGGCCCGCATCATCAATATAGAAAGTTTGCACAGCCCCGTGCGTGGCGATCTCATTTGGGAACGTTACCCGCAGGCGACGGAAGGTTTCACCTTCGTCTTTCCAGGGTATAAGCTCTTTCACATCATAGTCCAAGCGGCGGCGGACAAAGAAAAATGGGATATGATATTTTTCTGGGGCGGGCAAATTGCACCCATATTAAAATACAGAAAGGCACAAGAGCTAATGGATGCCCTGATAGAAGAAATGAATACATTTTATTCACCGGCCACAAAAATCAAACGGTAAAAACCTCTCCTAATTCCAATATTTTGAGATCTCCATTAATGCTGCCTTTTTCATTTAGTTGATTGAGGATTATTTCCGGTTCACTCATCGGCTCGTCCGCAGAATCAAAAGTGCCGTAGTGGAACGGTATCATCGTCTGAGCTCCCATTGCGTTAAATGCGTTAACGGCGTCATAAGGATCCTGATGGTGCTGTCCCATAAACCATCCAGGCGCATAGGCTCCGGCTCCGATTAAGGCAACGTCTGTTTTTGGAAAAAGCGTTCCAATTGTTTTGAAGTGCGAACCACGCCCGGAATCACCACCAAAATAAATGCATCGTCCGGCAAACTGAATCATAAAACTACCCCATAGTGTTGTGTTACCATCAAAAGGATTCCTGTTTGCCCAATGCCGGGAAGGCAAAAATGAAATAGTCAATTTATGGTCTAGTTGATATTGCTGGTACCAGCCTGCCGTAAGGATCGGATTTTTAACCCATTTTGAAATGAGTTGATCCAGTTTTAAGCCTACGAGTATTTTAGCATTAGGATTATTAGCCGATAGCAGTTTGATACTTTTTTTGTCACAATGATCATAGTGAGCATGTGAGATCAAAATATAATCAATGTTCAGAAATTTATCGGGCGGAACCGGCAATGCCGAATACCGTTTTACGATGGGGAGCTTACCAAACATGGGGTCAATCAAAAGGCGCACGCCGGAAAGTTGAATGAAAAAGCTGGCATGTCCTAACCAGACAATTTTATCGCCCGGATCATCAAGCCAATCTTCATTTTTTCTTACTGAGATCCGCCACGTATCAGTCTTCTTTATCTGCCTCTGTGGATTTTTGTGAAACATAAATTTCAGCACCGCCCTTATGCTGATAATGGTGGGATTCTCTTCATAGATGAATAAACCGTTTTGATCCTGTGGAGTGCCTTTCCAACCTGGCTTAATGGTTGCCAGTTCAGGGTTGGATGTATAAGCTTTAACTATGTACTTTCCTCTTTTTCTGAAGAGCCATTTTAGAAACAATAAGATCGTTAGCATTTTATCCGGTTAAAAATAAATGTAGAATCAATGTCATTGAAATAAGCAACATTCAGACGGTAGAGCTCTTTAAATCTGAGTACTTCGTAAATCGTACTTGTTTAAAAAGATTTTTCCTTAATTCAACGACATTGAATGTAGTATGTTCAATTTGTTAGTGACTTACGTCTTTATCAGTCAGATAACTGGGCGCAAATCCAAATTGCTTTTTAAAGGCAAACGAAAAATGTGATAAATTTTCAAATCCCACTTCGTAACAAACATCCAAAGGCTTTTTCTTCTTTTCTGTAAGTTGGTAATATGCCAGTTCCAGCCGCTTTTGAGTCAACCAACGCTGCGGTGTCATACTGAAGGCCTTTTTAAAATCCCGTTTAAAAGTCGTCAGGCTTCTGCCAGTGAGATAGCCAAACTTCTCCATTGGCAGATTGAACATGAAATTCTTTTCCATGTAGTCAACCAGGTTGATCTTTCCTGGTTCTTCAAAATTGGCGAGCACATGATCAATCTCTTTATCGAGCGTTCTGAGAATGCTGATGGCTTCCGTGATCTTAATAGAAGCAATATCCTCCGGAATATCCTTCATGTCAAAATATGGAATGAGTGAAGCCAGGCAGCTTTCCAGCAAGGGGTGATTGTTGAAGCTGTAGATTTTTTGAGACTTCAGCGGCATGGATTTTATTTTCCTGCTGGCATAAAAATCCCTAAGCCTTTCAACTGATAAATGCATCACTACCGTTTTATGGGGTTGGCCATCTTTGGGATAGTTGATAATAGTAGCCAATTGATTTCTTGGGATCAGGAAAATATCGCCCTTTCCGAAGAAATAGGTCGCGTCGGCCTGTATGATCTTGGTTTCACCTGAAAGGAACCATACCAGCATGTGCTGGTCAAACATAATATCAGATTTGAAAAACTTATCCTCATAACTGGAGAGCTTTATGTCTTCTGTAATATACCGGGCTTGATATTCCATGATTTTGTTTTTGAGAAGGAAACCAATAATGTAAAAATAGAAAATAGTATACGTTTTACTTTGTTCAAAAGGCCATCGTTTTGATAAGAAAGGAAGCTAAACTGTATTTATCTCCCTTTCTTATTCATGACCACCGTCAATACTAAATGGATTGTCCCCCATCTACTAAAAAGTTAGCGCCTGTCATAAACGACGCTTCTTCACTTGCCAGGTAATAAATCATACCGGCTACTTCTTCTGCCTTACCCATTCTTCTCATAGGCACGCTTTGCAGGAGCTGATTTTCTAAGGCTTCATCCAGGCCGATCTTATTCATGATTTCAGTAGCAATGGGGCCGGGACTTACGGCATTGACGCGTATTTTCCGGGATGCCAGTTCAAGCGCTGCAATTTTTACGACCGCATTTATGGCTGCTTTACTTGCCGCATATACAGAGGCGCTCTGCGGGGATATTGTTGCCGATGTAGAAGAAAGCATAATCACAGAAGCTCCGTCGTTAAGCAGTGGAATAAAACGGCTCAGGGTAAAGTAAGCTCCTTTGAAATTGACATTCATCATTTCGTCAAACTGGCTTTCTGCGATCTGTTCAATTGTGGAGAATTTGGTAATGCCAGCATTGACCAGCAGGATGTCAACTTTACCGACTTGTTCTTTAACCTTGCTAACAAGATTTTCAATGTCAGCTAATTTGGACTGGTCAGCTATCAGGCCTGTTACATCCAGCTCAGCAGCGGCTTTCTCCACTGCTTCCTTTCTTCTTCCGGTGATAATGACATTGGCACCGGTTTCTTTTAGTTTTTTTGCGGCCGCATACCCGATACCACTGTTACCGCCGGTAATTACGGCTACTTTATCTTTTAAATTTTTCATTGTGCTTTGTTTAATAAATTAATCAATATGAAATGATCGTTCTGCTATTCACCTATTGTTCCCGGAATAGCGATTGTCTTGGTTTGAAGATATTCTTCATTACATCGAGGTATTTTGGGGATTAGATGAGCACTAAATTTGGAATTTCAAACCAATCATTTCTTCAGTAAGGGCCCATAATTTTTTTGCACTGGCTTCATCCAATGAGTATGGATTTACGCCTTTTTGAAAAGAAATATCTGAACATAGAGAAGCAATATCGGCATCTTCACAATACACACCACCAATATTATTTAGTAAGGGACTGGTTGCACACCAAACTGTTGTAGCAGCGCCTTGCGAAATTGTTTTTAACGATGCTGCTACCTCAGGTAACATATTTCCATTCGCATCTACAAAACCCATTTTCTGAAACAATTCTAACGGAGCTTCCCTTCCCAATTCAGTGCCCCCGATAGAGCCGGGATGTACCGCGTACACCCTTATCTTGGATGAGTGGGCACGATTATCCAGTTCCATTGAAAAGAGATTAACCGCCGTTTTGGATTGCCCGTAACCTTGTAGTGTTTCGTATTCCCTATGAAGAAAATTAGGATCGTCAAAATTGAAAGGTGCGAATTGATGTCCATGTGAAGAAACATTGACCACTCTTGCACCATTAGCTTTTTTAAGTGCAGGCCATAACCTGGCAGTAAGCTGAAATTGCGCCAGGTAGTTGGTGGCCAGTTGTGATTCAATACCACGACTATCCCTGCGTATCGGCACCCACATAATTCCTGCATTGTTGATCAACAGATGGAGTGGTCTTTCAGAAGCAAGAAAGCTGTCAGCAAATGCATCAATAGATGCTGGTGACATTAGGTCCATTACCGCTATTTCCACATTGGCAATACCCTGTAGATTTTTTCTTGCCTTGTCTATATCCCGGGAGGGTACGATAACTGTTGCTCCGGCGGCAGCAAGGGTGCGGGTAGTTTCCAGGCCGATGCCTGTATTACCTCCGGTTACGACAGCAATTTTGCCTGTAAGGTCAATGCCTTTGATTACGTCATTGGTTGTTGATTTTGCATTGAAGCCGGAGCCGATTGGTTGTTGCAAAGCTCCCTGGTAATTACTCTGTTCCATTTTTTAATTTGTTTTTGTTGGAACAAAAGTAGAAAGCCCCAGAAGTGGTGACTTTGTTTAAAAGACCTAATTTGCTTTGTTTAAAAGGCTGGATAATTCTATGCAGATAGCTCAAAAACAGAGCAGTATGTATTGAATCCCCCTATGGAGAATAAAAAAGGTAGAAATTTCCGCATCAGGCCTTCAAGAACGATAGATGGACGCATTGTTGCAGCAATCAATCGCGATCTTGATGAAGAGCCTGAACTTTTGCAGAATATTGGGTAGTATATGGACCCGGCGGTACAGCGGAGCTATTGGGTATGAATGTTTTCACCCTTAATTAGATGAAAAAAAACGGGATTTAGAAAGTTCGTTTATTAAAAGGAGAGAAGTGAATTAAGATTGTTTCAAATCTTAGTTCCGGATACTAGTTGTAATTTATCCCGGTTAGAAAATAAAAAGGATTAATTGAACCCGGCTTTTCCCGGGAAGTATATTTTGACAATTCTACCTGCCAGGAGTGTTCGGAGTGCTCTACCTGCCAAAGGCGAAGGTCTCTGTTTGTAACTACTTCTGGTAACAGGTCAGTGAGCAATCCGGCCCAGACGGCTTCTTCAAATTTTTCGCTCAATGACAGATCAGGTTCGTCTTCACTATCATTTTCGATCAGTGCTCTTTGCGAAAAAGTAGTGTCTGTTAATAACAATATTTCTTGTTGAATAATATCATTTTTCATAAAAATAATTTTAGCTAATTGTTGAATTGAATAAAACGGCAAGCCAGCTGTATGGAAAACTGAGATTGGCTATAATAGAAAAGAAGTGATTGATGCCTCTGCAGTTCACATTGTACCTCTTGTATTAAGCCCTGTTAAACACCGTGTTCATCGGGATAATTTGGGCTCCTCTTTTAAAATCTGAAAAATTTAATCCGCCAAAAGTTTTAAAAAAACGACTGAAATGGGCGCTGTCTAAAAATCCTAAGTTGTATGCGATCTCCTTCATGCCTGCATCGGAATACCGTGCCATTCTTTTCGCTTCCAACACGACGCGCTGCCTGATTTGGAGCCCGGCAGAAAATCCGGTGATTTTCTTTACGATCCGGTTGAGATAATTAGACGTCACTAATAATTGCGCTGCGTATTCAGCTACCATTTTCTTTTCTTTATAGTCCTTGTTAAGCAACCGCATAAAGTTATTTACCAGTTCAGTTTCTCTTGACTGTTCAGTTGACTGAAAAACTTCTTCTGTAGTCCGTGCTAAATAGATCAGGATAATTTTAAAATAGCGTTTCAATAATTCCCTTTTGTGAGCATATTCGTTTTCCAGTTCCTTAATCATTTTCAGGACAATTTCTTCTACATCTTTGCCTGTTTCAGACTCGATGTTAATTGTCCTCCGTTCTGCAAAAAGCTTGCAAAGACTGACCTGACTGATCGTGTCTAAATCACGTTCGCCCATACCCAAAAAATCATCAGTAAATGAGAATACGAAACCCTCCATGTCCGGCCGTTCCTGAAACTGATGCGCCACATTGGGCTTTATATAAAACAAAGTATTAGGCCCAATCGTGTATTCCTGCATATCAATATACAATGTGCCCTGCCCTTTGATCAGCCAAATCATTTCATGATAATCATGGCTGTGAGGACCTTCATTTATTTCATCCTGCTCTTCTGCAAAGTCTTTAATGCTTTGGACTTTGACAGGTAATCGTCCGCTTTGAAATTTCAGTAGCGGAATGATCTGCGCCTGTTTCATTGCTCTTGATTTTTGTTGTTAAATTATTTTGTGTTTATTGACATATTATAACCTGGTCTGACACTCAACCTCGCTATCTGCATCTGCAATCCGGATAAGTTCAATTAGTTTATTTTCCAGGGCTACTGAATCCGAGAGAATTTCCGGGTTATCAAACTGCGCGAATAAAGAAGAAGGAAGGTCATATTCGATCATTGCTTTGCCTGGATACTTTTCATAGACAAGCAAATGAACAGGAAGATATAACCCTGCTGCGGCGTGATTTGCTATTATTCTCAGCATTAATTTGGGGTTGCCAATCTGATACTGTTTAATGTTGATTTTGTTCTGATTGTCTGTTAAATCACCTTGTAAGAGAATATTAAACAAGACCAGGTTATTTTCACCGGACACATTAGTTAAATAAGACGCCATGGATGCGGGAGATGCTCCGAGTGCCTGCAGTGCTGAAGGCGTTAGCACTCCCAAAGCCTTTTCAAGATTAAATGTGAAACGATCAAAATTGCTTGTTAACTCAGTCTGTATATGTTCTATGGTTATTGCTTTCTTCATGTTCTTCGCTGATTTGATATACCAAAGTTCACATGTTTAGATAGCGATAACATTCACATTTGTGAATAAACATAAAACAGCAAAAAATTTTTAAATTGATCTTTAGTGCTGGCTTCTGATCCTGCTCAGCGATTGTGGTGCAATTCCAAGATAGGATGCGATATAATGGTTGGAAAACATTTGTAACAGGTGAGGTTCTTCTTCTACCAGCTTGCTATATCGTTCTGTTGCTGACATGGTGAGTAATGTGAAAGCCCTGTCGAACATGCTGACGTAGGCATTTTCGTTTAATTTCCGCATCCATATTTCATATTTTAAGGATCTTTCCATCATGCTGGATACAGCTTCTTTTGTAAAAACGAATGCTTTCACTTCACTTAGTGTTTCAATAGATATAGAAGAGGGTTTGTTGGTTATAAATGCACGGTAATCAACTGCAAAAACATTTCTGATAACGCTTCGGCTGTTGTTAAAATGAAAGGACCATGTTACGGTTATGCCCGAGAAATCCGTATAATAAGATCTTGCTGTACCTGAAACAATAAAATAAACCTTGTTACAGGCACTGTTTTCCGGAAGGATGATGTGTTTCTTTGGAAATGTAACCTCACTTATTTGCGAAGCTATCAGTTGCATAGCTTCAGCATCCAGCTCGGTATATTTTCGTACGTATTCAAAGTACGGTTCGCAAGCATCTATTGGGATCATTTGTGCAGCTGTTATAAGTTAAACAGCAATTGTATTGTTTGACATTTCCGCCTTCGGAATAGCAGGATACTGCAATAATCCTTTCTTTATTTTTTTGTAAGCCATTGCTATAATCAATACAATTACTATGGATATTCCAAAAATAATAATACTTCCAGATATTTCCTTACTGGCTGCTAAATTGGCCTGCTGCAGCATGTACTTGTAATAGCCGGTAAAATCAGTATGTTGAAAGCCAGTAAGCTCATTGGCATCTATTTCAGATGTAAGCATGGATAAATGACGATTTGAATTTGCGTATAAAAAATAGTTATAAAGTCCGGAAGCCAGCCCCGTAGCAAGAAACGAGCGTACGATCAGTATTAATCCGACAACCTTTAATGTAACCGGGATGGGAAGATTTGCAGTTGCGTACAGGCCAATTGAAATGTATAGAATTGCAAGAGCAAATCCTCTGAAGAAGGAGGGAAGCCAAAACTCATCAATATTTAAATCATTTACAAACCGCGTGTACATCATTATGTGATACAGCACAATTGCAGAGAATCCTATAATGAATAGTAAATGGCTGTCGAAATGTTTCCTGTACCAAAAAAAGGTCAGGATGCTTCCTGCTAGAATGCCGGGTATGAGAAAGAGACTTAATTCAGCGTTTCTTATTAGTTCAAAGTGTAATATATTGATTGATAAAGCGGATTGAAAAGTAGTTGGTGTAAGAGCCCCCAATAAAAAGAAAAGCAATAAGCCGGCGCTTACATTCAATACTTTAAAAAGCCTGAAATCAAGGATCGGACGCCTGACCGATAATTCTCTTTTTATGAACAGCAGGATCGTAATTGCCGCCATAAAAAATGTAAGGCGAATTGCATTGGAGCTGAACCAATCTTCAACTTTTCCATAAACGGCAACATAGTTAATAAGCATAAGTGATATGGCTAATAGCAGGAGCCCGGGAATGTCGAGTTGATACAATGGTATTTTCTTTCTTAATTTGTGATTTTCAAGGAATATTACAGCGAGTACAATACAAAGCAGGATCAGGATTAGCACTATGATATAAGCATACCTCCAGGAAAAGAGGTGTGCAAACCATGTGGTAAGCCAGGTTATAAAATTCAACCCGGCAAGCGCCACGAAATAAAAAAACGGATACACTCTTGAGGCGTCCATGTTTTTGCTCCAGATAACTAACCATGCAAGATAAATTTGTCCTAATGCAAGCACTTTGGTAAATCCCAAAACAAATGAGGCTGCAACTGTAAGAAAGGGATTGTTCGCAGTGGCGCAAATAATGTTCATGAATAACATCATTGCAAAACCAAAGATTAGTAATGGTTTGCCAGGAAACCTTACAGCAAGCCTGATGATAAATAAAAATCCAAGTCCCATTCCGATATACATAGCGTTTGTTGCCATTGTATATGGTTCTGAATATACGCCCAGATCACTGTACATATCTGTTGTAATTCCCAGGTAAACACCGTTTGCACATAGCACTACAAATACCATTAACAACAAAATGGTATAGCGGATATATTTTGGAACCCATGCGTAAAATATTTGGTTGACTTCCATATTGTTGATATTTATTTTGCAATACGAACTTCCACATTCATTCCTGCACGGAACTGCTTAAGAAACTCATCGTTTTGCTGATTTTTAACAAGCTCGATTTTTACGGGGACACGCTGTTGCACTTTTATGAAGTTCCCTGTTGAATTGTCAACGGGAATTGATGAAAATTTTGAACCCGTTGCCTGCGCAATGGCTGTAACAACCCCATCAAATTCTTTAGCACCAAAGCCGTCAACCTGTAACTTCACCTTTTGTCCGATAGTGAGTTTTGTTACCTGCGTTTCCTTATAATTGGCAACTACCCAGGTGCTGTCATTTCTTACATAAGACAGTAAAGTCTGGCCAGCCTGAACCAATTGTCCGTCCTGGATGGTCCGTCTGCCTGTAACACCATCATATGGAGCAGTAATAACCGTATAAGAGAGGTTCAATTTGGCAAAGTCTAATAATGCATGTGTCCGTTTTATTTCTGCATCATTTACCGAAATCCTGTTAGAAGTTTCGACTGTAGACAGGCTGGTAGTGGCTCGCTGTTGCTGCAGCGCTTTGGTTTGAGCCTGTAAGGTTTCATAATCCGTTTTTGCCTGGTCAAACTGTTGCTGGGTTGCAGCGCCATCATTCAGCAAATTTGCATAACGGTGATAGTTTTGCTCAGCATTCCATGCCCGTACTTTCAGTGCTTCAATGTTTGCATCAGTTGTGCTTAAACCGCTTTGTACGGTATTTACACTGGAGGCAGTTACATTTTTAGATGCTTCTGCTGCCATATATGCTGCCTCAGCCTGTTCTACCTGGATCCTGTATTCCCTGTCATCTAACAACACAAGTGTGTCACCCTTTTTTACAGTTTGATGTTCGTTAAACCTAACCGCTTTAATGTAGCCGGGAATGCGGGTATTTACGGGATTGATGTATTCTTCAATATGGGCGTCGTTCGTATACAAATCGTTGCCAAGGTTGAAATAAACCGATATTCCCCACAATACAAAACATGCTGCGGCTGCCATTAGCAGAATGTTGATCACTATTTGTTTGCTTTTTTTGTTGTTACGCTGTTTCATAAAATAGATTTCAATTATTTATAAAAGGCCAATTGATTTTTGCAGTTGATAATGCGCGTACACTGCATTTATCCGGGCGTTGCTCACTTTGAGCTCTGCTTCTATTTTTGTATTTGTAGCGTCTATCAAATCAGCCAGTAAGGCCAGTTGGTTAAAATATTTTTTTTCAACGATGCGGTAATTTTCCTCCGCCGAACGCAGGTCGTCTGTGTAAGTGGTTAATTCATATTTAGCTTCATTAAATTTTATCAAATCTGCATTTACTGCCACTTCTACATTTTGCTGTTGAACAGTGTCTCTTGCAACGGCTTGTTCTATTTGTATCTGCGCTGCTTTTATTTTTCTTACTGATTGATAAATTGAGGAGATATTGTAACTCACACTTACACCTGCTATCCAGTTGTTGTAGTAGATATCTAAAGCGGGTGTGGAATAAGTATAAGGCCGCTGTAAATTATTGGCTGCAAAAAGACTTACCCTGGGATAACGTTCCGCGCTTGTTACCTTCATATTTGTTTGCGCTGCTTCAATTTCCTTGGTAACTGTCTTCAGTTCCTTGTTGTTTTCATAAGCCATGGTCATTAATTTTTTAATGTCCTCATCTCCAAAAGCGTACGTCAGCAGGCTGGAATCCGGTATTAGCTTTTCATACAGGTCAATCCCTAATACCGTATTAAACTGTTGATTTATAATCTCAATATTGTCATCGGTTTTACGAACAGCCAGTTGCAGATCTGAGATGATCAGCTTAGTGCGAAGGACATCATTATTGGTGACCAGCCCCTGTTTTTGAAGACTCAGAATATTTTTAAGTCTTTCCTGTGATGACTCTATGTTGTCCACATAAACTTCACGCTGGTTGATCAGTCGATAGATATCAAGATATTTTGCTGCCACGAGGAATTTTAT
Organism: Danxiaibacter flavus; assembly: GCF_041060425.1. Classification (NCBI taxonomy): domain Bacteria; kingdom Pseudomonadati; phylum Bacteroidota; class Chitinophagia; order Chitinophagales; family Chitinophagaceae; genus Danxiaibacter; species Danxiaibacter flavus. Next base: position 289,416 of record NZ_JAULBC010000007.1, on the reverse strand, counting down.
GTCTTCCAGGCTTTTGTTCTGATTCAAAACAGCAATCTGTTCCTCTAAATTGGCCTTTTTCAAATTGTTGGCAACTTCACCACCCCTGAAAATTACTTCTGAGGCCTGAACGGAAAATTGTGTAAGGTTGTGTGGAATTGATCTTGTAAGGTGTTTGCCAAAAGAAGGATCCCATATCTGTGAGTTGCTCAGGTAACCATAGTTTAGCCCGGTGGAAATCTCAGGTAATCTGCCCAGTTTGGCTATCTCAACTTTCTGATGTGCCAGGGCCGTGCTTATCTTAGAGACTTTTAGTTGTGCGCTGTTTTTAGCTGCAAGTACAAAAGCATCCTGCATCGAAAGCGCATGCGCTTTATTTTGCTGGCCGAAGGATGTTAAAGATCCGATCAGCAATATGCTTGTCAGAATTATACTATTTATAAGTTTCATGATTGTTCGATTTGTTTTGTGAGTACAAAGTACCTACTGAAAAATCCGGGCAACGTTCACATTTGTGAATAAATGGTATCGACAGTGGCTGGATGTAAAAATGCTTTGTATTAACGGGTGAAGGCAAACGGCGAAAGAATTGGCAATTCAATGTCATTTAATTAAGCAAGCATCGTCATCTTTGGAAGATAAAGGAAAGGCAGAGTAGGCACAGAATTACACAAAGAATAGGTTGTTAAGAAATGATAACTCGTAACTAAACGACATTGAATTGGCACTGTAAATTCTTTAGTTAGTATCCTGCCAACTTTGCCACTACCGTGCCTCGTATTTAATGCTTAAATCTTACATGTTACTTCCTTACGCCTCAAACCTTATACTTCATACCTTTCGCAAGCTTAGCGTTCGAAAGGGCGAACTCATACACTAACGCTTAAGCGCTGTCAGGCTGTATTTCAAATTTTCATACTGCATAAGGTCGATTTTAACCTTGCCAACAGCGATCGGACTTTCAATACGAACAGGTATGTGATTTGAGTCGTCTGTTATCCAGATCGTCATCTTTTCGCTACCTTCAAAAACATCTTCTTCCAGCAACTTTTCATCATCTTTAGAAGTATTTCCTTTCAGTAATAACGGCTTTAACTTTATGGCATTGAATTCTCCATATTTTGTTTTTATTACTTCCCTGCCATTGTGGTAAATATACATTTTGTAAACTTTGTTATCGATAAATACACTGACCGGAATTTTGCTTCCTGTTTGATACTGGTCGTAATTTATGTCGCGCACATAGTACATAATACTGATTGCATCTTGTATGTTTTCAGGAACAGCATAAACACCTCCATTTGTTGTGACTGAGTTTGTTTGCTGATTGAACGAAATCTCTTCATCCTTCCTGTAATTGCCTTCATTGATATGCCTGCGAAATATAAGTGGCTTAAGGTCGGCTGCATTAAAATAAGTTTCATAACGATCTCGCACTTTAAAGATCCAATCATATTTTGAATTGGTTGATCCTTCGCCAATTACATGATACACTTCACTGTTCCCGATAATCTCGTTTGATGCAGTAAATGTTGCAGTTCCAGCCTGTAAATAAATACCAATCACGTTGTAGAAAACATCATAGCGGATTTTTTCACCTGTTTGAAAGGCGTGGTTTGAAACTACTTCCGTTTGTGCGAATGACGGAGCCGGTAAATATGTTATAAGTATAAATAACAAATAGATTGCCTTTTTCATATTCCTTTTTTTGATGGATTTGTAATGTCTGCATTTGCGATACCCTATATATCGTTTAGCTTTTACAACACAAATTTATTTTTACGGAACCCCGTTTTCAATACCGCATTCAGGCTATTTGTTGTATGAATTATTTCAGTAAAAAATCGTAAAGGCTACAAATAAAAACAGCACCCGATTGTTGTTGTTTCTGGTGCTGTTTGAAAGAGTAAATTTATTAATCAGCCGGGTTTATAATCGGTGCTCAATGAATCTGTCATCCACGTGTTTACATCGTTCGCCAGTCGTTCTTTGAATGTATTATAATTGTTGACCGAATCTGTTCCTATAGGTAAATGAAGCGGTGGGTTTTCTGCGTGCGCTAACTTAACAACCAACGTCGCTAATTTGGATGGATCTCCGGGCTGCGTTCCATGAAAAGCTCCGGTGCTTTTTCGCATTTGACCTACGCGCGTATTTTCGTAGTCGCTTATTGTGTTTTGTGCAATAGCAAAAGAGTCCTTTCCGGTAAAACCTGTTCTGAACAAACCAGGTTCAATAACAGTTACAGCTATCCCAAATGGTTCCAGTTCCTTGGCAAGTCCCTGCGAAATTCCTTCCACAGCATTTTTGGTTGATCCGTACAATGCCCAACCAATTAAAGGATCAAATGCAAAGAGTGAAGACACATTAATGATATGACCGGATCTTTGTTTTCTTAAATAAGGAAGCGTTGCCCGCAATACATTTAAAACACCAAAAACGTTGGTATCATATTGTTTTCTTGCCTCTGCATCGGATACTTCTTCGATTGCGCCTACAATGCCATAACCAGCGTTATTTACAACGATGTCTAATTTGCCAAAATGAGCGATAGCCTTTTCTACGGCATCTTTAACCTCCGGTTCTCTTGTTACATCCATATTAACGATTAACAGGTTTGACTGATTTTTCAGGTCACTGTGGAGTGCGGAAGTATTGTTTCGAACAGTTGCCACTACTTTGTCGCCAGCTTCTAGGGCAGCTTTTGTAATTTCATAACCAAAGCCTTTTGAGGCGCCGGTAATGAACCATGTTTTTTGTTGCGTTTGCATTATGATAAGTTTAATTGTTTTAATAAGAACAATGGCTGCTTCGGTTGTTTCAGGCTTATTGATCGGCTTACAGAACGATTAATCGCCGGACTACCTTTCAAGTCCGGCGATTAGTCATTTTAAACCAGGTTAATCTCAACATCCACATTCCCTTTGATGGCTTTACTATACGGACAAATATTTTCTGCTGCATCTATCAGGCTCTGTGCAATGTCTCTGTCCAATCCGGGAAGGCTTACATTAAGTCTCGCCCTGAGAAAAAAATCAGCTTTATCCAGGCACAGGTCCACTTCTGCATCAATGGCTGTGTCTTCAGGGAGCGTAATACGGCTCTTATTTGCTGCAATTCCCATTGCGCCTTCAAAACACGCAGACCAACCTGCTGCAAATAATTGTTCCGGATTGGTTCCGGCGCCGTTAGTGCCGGGAGAAGATAATCTGATATCCAAATGTCCGTCTGAACTTTTCGCCACTCCATGCTCGCGACCGCCTGTGGTGTGCGTTTGGGCAGTGTATAAAACCTTGCTTGTTTTTGTTATTGTTTCCATTGTTTTTATTTTTTGATGATTAGTATAGAACTTCTTTTTACTTGGTTAAAAATTCGGATGCTGCGCGGATAAATTCGTCGTGGTACTGATAAATGGCGCCATGAGCCGCATCATGATAAACAATCAGCTGTGAACCAGGGATACTGTTGGCCATATTGATTGCATTGACAACAGGAACAAGAAAATCTTTTTCACCTTGTGCGATAAGTACGGGCTTTGTAAGTTTTTTAAGTTCCTCCAGTGCTGTCGGATCTGGTTGAGCCCAGCCTAAAACGGCTTTTAATCCTGCGGTGGCACTTTCCTGGCTAACCGGCGCATCCCTGTTGACAGTTCTTTTTTGAATGCGTTCATAAGAAAGCTTTCCTGCGGTTTGACTTCCTTCGGATGGTGCGAAAAATGAGGCTAAGAACACTTGTTCGGGAGTTAAACCTACAGTTGTTGCCAAAATGTTCGGAAGATTGGAAAGGCCTTCAGCTCCTTTGGGTCCCGTTCCTGTAAGGATAATTTTATTTACCAAAGCAGGATTTGCAGAGGCGATCTGCTGAGTAATAAAGCTACCCATGGAGAATCCTAACAGGTTAACTTTGGTGTAGCCCAACGCTTGTATAAATGTTACTACTCCTTTGGCCATATCCGGGATATTATCAGGGGTTACACCGCTGGATGAGCCAACACCCTGTATGTCGAAGATGATCACCTTGTATTGCTGTGCCAGGCCGTTGGTAATAACCGGGTCCCAATCGTCCATTGAATTTCCCAGGGCGGAAACCATAACGAGGGGGATACCTGTTTGTTTTCCTAAAATCCTGTAAGCAAAATTTGTTTTACCGGCAGCGATGAATTGTGTGACGGCATTTTGATGATAGTCTGTAATTCCCTTGTCGGGACCACTACCGGGAAAATTATCTTTTTTGCAGGATACTATGCTAAGTCCGAGCAAAATTAATACGATGAAGTTTTTCACTATATTATTTTTCATTGCTTAAATTTTTAATTGTTTTTGATAATGCATTTTTTATTACAAAGAGTGATCAGTCTGATTAACCACCTCTTAATTTTTTAGAAAGTTTTCCGCTTCCTGAACGAACAGGTCCGGGTATTGAAACATAACGCCGTGACCGGCATCCGGCAAAAGAAGCAGGCGTGAGTTTGGCATTGCCTGATATAGTTTGAATGGATTGACAATCGGCACCAATAAGTCATTTTTGCCTGCGACGATCAATGTATGTGTGGTTACACCTGTTGAACGGGCGAAGGCTGCTGAATCAGGTTGAGCCCATCCGAGAACGGCAGTTAGCTCAGCAACGAAAGCTTCCTGTGAAAGCGGAAGATCGCGGCCTTCTTTTTTTGCTGAGATACGTGCAAATGATTCTTTACCTGATTGTCTGCTTTGTTCTGTAGGAGTAAATAAAGATTGGAGGAATTGTTCTTCCGGAGGCAGGTTCGCAATGGATGAAATTTTGTTGCCTACTTCTGAAAGTCCTTCAGATCCCTGGGGACCAGTACCAACCAGGATCAGTTTGTTTACCCATTGTGGTTCGGTCTCAACAATTTGCTGAGCAACAAAACCTCCCATTGAGAATCCCAGCAGATTCACTTTCGGATATCCCAATGTCTTGATGAAAGCAATCGCGTCAGTAGCCATTTCTGCAATTGTTGCCGGCGTTTTTCCCGAGGAGCTGCCAACTCCCTTTTCATCAAAAACTACAACTGGCGAATTCCTGGTAAGCCCATTGATGACTGCGGGATCCCAGTCGTCCATCGATGATCCCAGCGGTGACAACAGAACTATCGGAATTCCTTCTTTATCACCATAGATGCGATACGCGATGTTTGCATTGTTGACATTTACTGTTTTAGTGTTTCCTGATTCGTTCCTGCTGCCTGTACCTGCAGACCAGGAATTAATGCTTGTGAGTAATGCACTTAGAATAATTAGTGCGCTGAAAAATGAACGTTTCATACATGTTTTTTTTAAAATTTTGATAAACAGATCTTACAAGAGGACCATCCGGCAGGTTTGATTTCTTTCTCTTTTTTTAATGACTGTGAGCCATTTGTGATCATCTGCAAAAGCTGTTTTTGTTTAATGAAATCCGTTGACAAAACTATTATCACGGCGCGCCGAAGGCAATGACGGAATGATGTTATGTATTGTATAAACAGGACCTTTGCGACTATATCGGCTAAATAGCTCTTGTTGGAAAACGCTATCGGATACGCAATAAGAAAGAACCGGAGATTAAAAGCAGCAAATAACGACGGTGCGTTTAACGCATGATACTTGCCTAAATTTTATTGCATCATCATTGCCTGATGATGCGTTTATTGAGTAATACATTTTATCGGTCAGCTCACATTTAAACGACATAGCCGCCTCGCCAAAAAGCGTGACGGCTATGTTTGGTTTTATTAGTTTATTTGATGCTGCTGGCTGAAATCAACGCAGTGATTTAAATGCTGCCCGAAGATCTTCTGTAAGGAGCAGCGGTTGTTCCCATGCGGCGAAGTGACCACCTTTGTCATGTTTCTGATAGTATATAAGTTTGGCATAAGCCTTCTCTGCCCAGTTTTTGGGAGCTGCGTATATCTCATCAGGGAACACGCTTACGGCAACAGGGATCTTTACCCCGCGTGGATCAAAAAAGCCGGCCTTTGGAAGCTGAAAGGTTTCCCAGTAAAGCCGTGCAGAAGTAACAGCCGTGTTTGTAAGCCAATACAAGGTAATATTGTCAAGGATATCATCACGGGTAAGACCTTCCGTTTTTCCATCGAACACGCTTGCAATCAGCTTATAGCTAAGATCATCGTGGTCAAGCATCCAGGCAGCAAGACCGATGGGTGAATCTCCTATACCATAAAGTGTTTGTGGTCGAAGACCCATTTCCTGGGCATAGCCCAAACCCTTGCTATAAAAAAAGCCGAGCTGTTTGTAAGCGTTCAGTTCATCGGCTGAGAGATCGGGCGGAACAGTTCCTGATGCCAGAGCTTTTGAAATATCAGCCGGAACGGTTGCCGGCATATTGGTATGAATGCCAAGCAATTCAGGAGGTGCCATTAGCGCCATAATCTCGGAAACTGCATTTCCCCAGTCACCGCCTTGTGCTACATATTTTTTGTAGCCAAGTCGCCTCATCAACTCTATCCATGCTTTTGCAATGTGTACCGGTTCCCAGCCAGTAGTAGTGGGTTTGCCTGAAAAACCGTGGCCGGGAAGTGAAGGAATCACTACATCAAAAGCATCTTCCGCTTTACCACCATAGGCAACAGGATCTGTGAGCGGACCTATGATCTTCATCTGCTCTATAACAGAGCCCGGCCATCCGTGTGTGATAATGATGGGCAATGCATTCGGATACCTGGAACGGACATGAATGAAATGAATATCAACTCCATCTATTGTTGTAATGAATTGAGGTAAGGCATTTAACCTGGCTTCCACTTTTCGCCAGTCATAATCCGTTGACCAATATTTCGCTAGTTTTTGCATTGTGGCAAGTTGTACGCCCTGTGATGCATCATTTACAGTTTCCTGCGCGGGCCACCTGGTAGCCTGAATACGTTGGCGCAGACCGTTAAGTTGTTCCTGCGGAAAATGCACCTGGAACGGTCGTATAGATTCGTTTGTGACTGTGCTGATATTGGGACCGGTTTGCGCGGTGCTTGTTACTCCTTGCATTAGTAAAACGTTTACCAACAATAATATCGCAAGAGTCATTCTGCTTCTTTTCATTGTTTAAATTTTATGATGATAAATTGTTAACTGAAAGTTGATGACTGATCAACTACAACAGTTTGTTTTAAATACGAAGGCAAAGCTATTCATGCCGGATAGCGGAAGCAATGACAGAACGGTGCTATAAATTGTATGAATAAAGCAATCCTGTACTCAATAGTCACGAAGCAACAAGTCAACTATTCTGGTGTGGGGAATCTTTCGGGCCGCAAATAAAAGATCGAAACTAAGCCCGATGGAAAAGCTGTATTATTAGCGTATGCTTTATCGTGCGATAATCTTATCGACCGAGTGTGCCAATGATGTATAATACTTTCCATTAAAAAGATCTGTGCATGTAAATTATCCGCGGGTAATCCGCGCAACATTCCGCATCATTCGTCCATTGAAACGGGAGTGGTGTGAAAATAATTTTGTGTGGTAACAAAATTCTTACTCAGCGTCAGCTGAGTATTATCGAAATAAACGAACATGCTTAAACTCATTCTCAATATATATGCAATGTTTTTTTTAAAGATGCCTCTATCAATTCGATCCCGGTTGCAGACTGTACAATTGCTTGGGAAACTGAATATGCCCGCCGGTGTTGCTTCCGGCATCCGGTACCGGCCTCTGTTGCAGGAATATGGTGCAATGCATGATATAACCCGATTCTTCATGATTCCGTTGATTCAGCTTACCCTCTGTTTTTTAATTGTTTATTTATTTGTAAGTGTTAAGCCCGGTGTCAAAGCCTTTCTTAAATGATGTTGTATCAGGGAAAATAAAGTCATCTAAACATAGAGATTTACCCAGTGGTTCGGGAACGCGTCATTGCCAATTTCTACAACAAGCTATTTAGAATAATTATCGGCTTCGATTACTGCTTCCGCAAATGCTTTTGGCGCTTCCTGGGGTAGATTATGGCCGATGCCACCTGTTATGATCTTGTGCGAATATTTGCCTGAAAATTTATTGGCGTAGGCGGTGCTTTCAGGGTGAGGCGCCCCATTGGCATCACCTTCAAGCGTGATCGTGGGCACTGTAATAATAGGCCCTTCCGCAAGCCTTTTTTCCAAATCATCATATTGGGATTCACCTTGTGCAATGCCCAGCCGCCATCTGTAATTGTGTATCACAATGGCTACATGGTCAGGGTTGTCGAAAGATGCTGCCGTTTGATCGAACGTAGCATCGTCAAAATTCCATTGTGGGGAAGCAATCTTCCAGATGAGTTTGGCAAAGTCATGCCTGTATTTCTCATAACCCGCGCGGCCGCGCTCTGTAGCAAAATAATATTGATACCACCACTGAAGTTCACTTGCAGGAGGCAATGGGTTCATCCCTGCCTTCTGGTTGCCGATCAAATAGCCGCTTACAGATACCAGTGCCTTGCATCGCTCCGGCCATAAGGCAGCTAGTATGTTTGCTGTACGTGCCCCCCAGTCAAAACCAGCGACGATTGCTTTCGTGATACTGAGCGCGTTCATTAAATTGATCACATCAACGGCAAGCACAGATTGCTGTCCGTTACGCATTGTTTCGTCGGACAAAAAGCGCGTTGTGCCATAGCCGCGTAAATAGGGGATTATCACCCTGTAACCGGCTGATACCAATACTGGTTGTACATTGGCATAGCTGTAAATATCGTAAGGCCAGCCATGAAGAAGAATGACCGGAGTTCCGTTTTGAGGACCCGATTCTGCATATCCGACACTTAGAAGACCGGCATTAACTTGCTTTATCGGACCAATGGATGCGTTTGTTTCAAAACGATTCTTCATGGCCTGCGATTGATTTTGATCAGGAAATTGTGCTGCACCGGCTAAACCAATCATCGCAAATTCAGCGGCACCCAATGACATCGTTGCAGCGCCCAGGAAATGACGCCGGCTGTATTTTGTTTTCGTCATTTTTCTTTCAGATAATGTATTAAAAAACGGGAATTTACTTCGTCAAAAGTTGCAGGAAAAGATCATATCGTCATATCCTCTATCAAATTAATAAGTCTTTTTCAATTAACGAAACGCCTTTGAATAATATGCATTTCCCAAACAAATGGCCTTGTCTTCCAATGAGCAGAGCGGCTAACAAAACTGTTTCTTAACTTACTCTGCGGTATATCTTTGCTCCGGGACAAAATTTTCAAAGAACATGAATCTACGGTTTCATGCTTCCGGCTGGCAGTTCAGAAATAAATGGATAGATCGGAGTGATATGAGTGACGTTTACATTAAAAAGGCTTACCCAAAGAGGCAAGCCTTTCCGATTCTTTTTTTTAAAAGAAATATTTCGATTCCATTATTAACAACAATTATGTTAGCGTTTGGTTTATGAAATGCGCATAAAAAAAGTCTCGCCGGAACATTTAAATTAGCAAGATTGAAGCACCATTTATTACAAATACTTTGAGCAGTCGCATTACAGGTGAAAACCTCTTGCGTTTTGAATGGCGCGGCCCGGATTCGCCTGACAATCGATGAATGCTATTTGGTGATCATTGATACACAATATTTCCTTTGGTTATCAATGATTTCACCGGCGATATTCTTGAAACAGCTTCTGCCGAACAACTTGCATCAATAAGTACCATATCGGCAGCATCGCCTGCTTTTGGCCATTGTTGCACACCTTTGTCATCTAATGGAAGTATGTTAGCTGTTGCCAGTTTTAAACTTCTTGATAACAAAAACTCGGTAGAATAACCGTAGAGTTGTGCCATAAGGTTGGCTTTTTGTAGTACACTTCCGCTTCCAAATGTATTCCAGTGGTCAATGATGCTGTCGTTACCCGTTAGCACTGTAACATTGTGTTTGTACAATGTGGGTATCGGCATAATTAATCCGCCAAATGGTATGGTAGATACGATGCCTATATTAGCGGCGCCCAATTGTTCTGCTATTTCTTCCTGCTTGGGTTTTTCCAGTTTTCCTAAAACAAAACAGTGGCTTATAAAAGTCTTTTTCTTTAGCGCAGGATTTTCATTTACTTTTTTAATCAGGTATTCAACTGTTTTCAATCCCGATTCTCCGGATTCATGCAAATGAATATCTATTCCTTTGTTATTATCCAGCGCCAGCTGAACTGTAAAATCGATTGTTTTTTCAATAGATCCATCAATGGAGTAAGGATCTACGCCACCAATAAAATCAATATTCATTTGTGCAGCATCTTTCAGGTAGGGAACTGAATCAGTATAAAAAACGCCATGCTGAGGAAATGCTACAAGCTCTGCTCCAAAACTATCTTTTTTATTTTCAAGCGCTTTTTGTAGATTTTTTAGCGATTGTAGTTTTGAGGTAGGTTCAATATTTACGTGGCTTCTTGCAAATGAAGTACCCTTTGACTGAAGTAATTCAATCAGTTTTTCCGCGTGATCTGTGGATGTTTTCAGCATCTCCGGCAAAATTTGCTGCTCCAGTGCAATCATGCCTTTTACACCGCCGGTTCTTCGCTTTGCAGCCTGCCACGGGCCGCCATAGAAAGTTTTATCCAGGTGGATATGCATATCCTTAAATGCCGGAAGCATCAATAGTCCCTTAGCATCAATGGCGCGGGAATCATTGGGCGTGTTATCAGAAATGCTTTTGATTTTTCCATTACTGATGGCAACAGAAAACAATCCGGTTTTGGTATGAATAACTTCATCACCATCGTACTCGAATCCTGTTTCCAGCCTTACATTTTTTAAAGAATAATCTTTATCCATGTGCTTGTTTCCTTTGTCTGCTGGAGGTTGGGCTGAAACACCTGTAGCCTTCAATAGTCCGGGCACAAAAGCCGTTCCTGCAAAACTTAATCCGGTTTTTTTCAAAAAATCCTTGCGGGAGATCTTTGATTTACGCATAGCCTGAAAATATTTGAGACAAAAGTAGTTGATGGTACGCTGTGCTGTGTGTAGGATTCATTCCAACTCTTGAAAGATTTATCACACTTTAAAGTAAAATGATAAATCTTTCAAGCATCAGGATGGATTTCGCAAAGCATTGGCTAAAAACAAACTTTACTTTGCCGCAGTGAATTGTTAATACAAAATGGAAAATCAAACATATATACTGAAGAATGTTTTACTGGAAACGGGTTTTGAATACGAAGACGGAGAAGTAGTAAAAACGAAAACTGATCTTTTTTGCATTGAAGTAGAAGATGGGAAAATAAAGAACATTAAACCCAATGATGCAGCGATAGATGCAATAGATGCGAAGGGTAGGCTCATGCTGCCTGCATTTAAGGATATGCATGGGCATCTCGATAAAATGCTTTTCGGTTTGCCATGGCAGGCAGTTTCGGCGAAAAGAAGGACGGTAAAGGATATGATTGCTTATGAACAGAAGATGATTCCGGAATGGCTGAATACTTCAGAAGAGCGAACAGGAAGAATGATTGATTTCCTTCAATCATATGGTACACATTTCATCCGTTCACATGTTAATATTGATCCCACATCTGGTTTCGAGTCCCTGAATCACCTGGAAGAAGTGTTGCAGCATAAGAAAAAAATACTGGACGCTGAATTGGTTGCCTTTCCCCAGCACGGTATCTATTATACGCATACAGAATCTCTTTTAAAGGAAGTCGCCAAACTGGATGCTGTGGGTTTTATTGGGGGAGTTGATCCTTATTCAGTTGACGGAAGTGTGGAGAAACCAATGGAGCTGATTACGCAGCTTGCATTGGACAATAATAAGGGCATTGATCTTCACCTGCATGAAAGGGGAGAAAGCGGAATAAAAACCATCGAATTCCTGATTGATAAGGCCATGGAAAACCCACCGCTAAAAGGGAAAACCTATGTCAGTCATGCATTTGCTTTGGGGCATTTGAGTGATTCGGAAATTGAAAAGATTGCGGAACGTCTTGCTTATGCCGGTGTAGGGATTGTGTCTTCTGTTCCGTTCGGCGACACCATCATGCCAATTCCAACGCTAAGAAAATACGGAGTGGAAGTATTGATCGGCAATGATAATATACAGGATCACTGGAACACTTTTGGTTCAGGCAATATGCTTCAAAAGGCACACCTTATAGCAGAATTGTATGGCTACTCTACTGAATGGCAATTGTCCCGGACCCTGGCTTTTGCAACACGTTATATACTGCCATTAGACGATAATGGGATGCAACAATGGCCTAAAGCGGGAGATGACGCTGATATGGTACTGATAGCAGCCTCCTGTTCGGCCGAAGCGGTGTCCCGTATTTCACCGGTGAAGTCATTGATCCATAGAGGAAATATTGTGTTTTAGAAAATAGCTGCTGCACTTTGTTGTAGCCAGGCAGCCGAGTTGTTATAAATTTTACAAGTGCCGGGATGAAAACAGCAAAGACTTGGCAAAGGGCATAAATATTTTTGCCACATAATAAATTGTATAAAATATGAATGACTTTAAAAAGATTGTGTTGACTTTTGTGGTAGTTTTTTGTACTACATTATTTATTGGTTGCAGTAAAGACAGTGATCAGCCACAGAAAACGCAAACTCCGGCTGAAGTGCTGGCAAGTGTTTCCTGGGAAACAACCAATGCAAAAAACAATAAAGGTGAGCATGTAGCGTTGACAGATGCCAACGTATCTAACTTTGTAGGCTTTGCATATTTCAAGGCTGATGGAACATTTACTATGTACAACCTTGATGATTCGCCCAAGACGCACGGCGACTGGACGGTTCCTGCTGATGGAAAAACCCGTACAATTGTAGCCAGGGATAGTGCCGGAGCTATTTTGTTTACCCGTGTTGTTGAAATTACTGTACTTACAAAAGATGAGTTTACATACAGGATTTATCCTAACAACGATGATAAATCAGTTTATTTCGACATTGTGCACACGCCTACAACACATAAAGAGCCCTGATAAAGCCTAAAGCTCAAAGCTCAAAGCCTAAAGCCTAAAGCTGACCGGAGCGAAGTTTTTTAAACCGTTTAAGAAATATAAGAGCAAATAAGAGCTTTTGCCCGGGATAGTAATAACACTTAAACGACAATATATTTACTTAACCAGCCCGGCCCTTCACCATTGACCATTCACTATTCACTAGTTGTATAGGAGAAATATAAGAGCGTATAAGAGCTTTTGCTCAGGATAATAATAACACTTAAACGATAATACATTTACTTAGCCAGCCCGGACCTTCACCATTGACCATTCACTATTCACTAGTTGTATAGAAGAAATATAAGAGCAAAGAATTTTGCATAGGATAATAATAGCACTTAAATGGCAATACATTTACTTAGCCGGATCGAACCTTCACCATTGACCATTGACTATTCACTGGTTCTATAGAAGAGCATGAATGAACGCAAATTCTTAGCTGATCATTCATGTTTTTTTATTAATTTCCTTTAGATACTTAAACACGAGAAACAGTTTAAATGGCAAAGCCACCAGGTGAAAATAAATACGTGCCGGTCATCGGTATCCAGGAGTTTAGAAAGGGGCAACTGGCAGGCGGGGACGAACTACTGTTTAATGAGCTCCATGGAGAAAGACACATAGATAAACCGCACAAACACGATTTCTTTATTATCATGTTATTTGAAAAGGCGCGGGGGATTCATACAATTGATTTCCGTGATTACGCGATAGAGAACAGGCAGATACATGTGCTGTTTCCCGGGCAGGTACACCGGTGGGATATTGAACCTGAAACAATTGGATATCAGTTAATGATCGACCGGGTTTTTTTTGAACGTTTTGCGCCTTATTTGCGTTTTTCGTTTACGAACTACATGAACCATCCCGTGATCCCTTCAACCAATAGCAGTTTTAAACTGTTGAAATATGAGTTCGATGCAATAAAGGATGAGCTCAACACCGGCAACGCTCTTAAAGACATAATCAGTGCAAGGGCGGCAGTAATAGCTGCGATTGTGAGCAAAGAGGCCGAGCGTCTTTTCGCTGATTTTAAAGTATACCAGTCAAATCCGAGGCTCGCAAAATTTAATACACTTATTGAACAATATTTTAAAGAAGAAAAGCTGGTTGCGTTTTATGCATCCAAACTCAATGTTTCTGCCAATTATCTCAATATCCTTTGTAAGAAAAATCTCAACATACCAGCAACGCAGTTGATTCAACAACGGGTTTTGTTAGAAGCTAAACGGCTACTTCAATCAACTGATCTTTCTATAAAAGAAATCGCATTTGAACTTGGATTTGTAGATCATGCCTATTTTTCCAACTTTTTCAAAAACCAGACAGGTGCAACGCCTACGGCGTTTAGAGACAAGTAAAGAATGCTAATTGCCGGCATTTTATTTAGTATTACTGCCTATTGCTTAGGCAGACAATTTTTCCTCTGCTGGTTACAATTTTACCACTGTCTTCTATGTTTTTAAGAATCCGGATCACAGTTTCCACGCGCAGACCCGTCATGTCTGCAAGTTGTTGTTTGGTTGTGTCCAGTGTTTTATTGCCCGGAGCCTTTTGATCCATTAAATAATGGATGAGTGTTAATAAGCGGTGTTCTCCTTCTTCAATGGCGAATTCCTCAAGCATCATGTTTTTATACTGCAATTGTTTGCAGACAGTTTCTGTAATATTAAAGTGAAATGAGTAATTTGTCTTTAGCAGCTGAAAGAATTGTATCCGGGGGATAAGATGTATTTCGCAAAAGGTATTGGCTACAGCGTTGGAGGCATAAGGTTTGTTACAAACTAATGCTGTTGTGCCAAAATTCTCGCCGCTTTTATATAGGCCCTGAATAAATTCCCGGCCATCATTATTCATGTTGGCTATTTTAACTTCCCCGGAGTTTACCTCGTAAAAGTAACGTGGAATAGCATTTTGCCTGTAGATGACATCCCCCTTTCGAAATTGTTTAAAGGGGATTGCTTCGTGAATAAAGTCTTTAAGCATATCCGCAAATATTTTAACCGCCGAGATCAATAGGTTTGCAATCATTACAAATTTAAGCATTCTGTCAACGATGCGAACGTATTGTCAAAACGGTTCTCTTTAAAGAGATGTTCCCTTTAGCCAAAAATAATTTTGCCTTCAGATTGAATATTCTTCAAGTGACCCTGGTGCTAAATCAAATGGCAGAAATTGTGTTTGCAATAAGGTCTGTCAGAATAAATGTGAAGAAGAATTCCTTTAAACCTTAATTACGGGCGTCAAAGTATTGATGATCGCAGCTGTATTAATATTCATGTAAAAATTTATTTAAGAAAACGGTTTACATGAAATTTACCAGATAGTAAATCGTTAAGAAAAGGTTTACGATGATACTCAATATAATCATAGTGAGCACCCAGCGCATTGGGGCCTGGGCAAATGCGATACTATCTGCAAGGAAAGCAAAGAGAATGCCTGTTCCAAACACAAATGGAGAGGCTTCGCACATGCCTAAAACCCAGATCATTAAACCTGCTACAGTTACTTGTATAAATATGCCGGTTGAAGCAATTCCGAGGCGATTGTATTCCCATGAAGGTTCATTTCTTGTGATCCAATTGGCAATAGATGTTGAGATATTTACTTTTCGTGAAGCTTTGAGATGATGAAGCGAAGTGATGTTTTCGGCTAAGTGAGCATTTGATTTCATGACATGTGTTTTTAAAACACAAAATTACCATTGAGAAAACGGGTGGTTTATGATGTATGTCATAGAGACTGATAACCTGGTTTTTGTTGGGTCTTAGTGTGTTTGTTAGCGAAAGAAAACAGGTTGAAGATATATCAAATAGAAAGACGCATGTCCTTTGCAAGGAGGCATTTGAACATTCAGTATTTAATGTAAAAGACTCTTTGATGTTTGGAATGCCTGATAGATGCAAGAGACTTTCAAGGACAGGTAGTAATATTGATTTTTTATTTTTCGATTCGAGGAGGATATCTTAATTGAGAACGACTCGTGTCTTGATTTGTCCTGAAAAGAAGCAACATCCGACTGGAGAGGTCTCGGTTTTGAGATAAGATTCCAGGTGCTCGGCGACTTTGATTTTCTCGGTTTTGGTCCTCATTAATAATCAATTCTATCTACCGTTTTATTGATCCGTTTTCCTGAATATTCCCGGGCTTACATGGTCCATTCATTCATTGCAGTATTAAACAGAAACTATTGCGCATCTTTTTTTAAACAATATAATGTTGCTTAATTGCTGTTGGACGGATAGAGGCATTACAAAGCATTCGGATGTATTCATAATAGTGACGATAGTTTTGGCAGTAGGTAACCTCGCAGTTATATGTGGTTGACAGATTGGGATATAGAAAGATTTTTCGACAATCGGCAACAGGACAAAAAGAAAGTGTGGTTATTGGGCAAGAAAGTGAAAAAGAAATAGATGGACTGTCTAAATTTCGGATCGTCCACCAGACAACAATGGATTCAAACCGATTCAAAAGCTCGTTAAACGTTGATTTTACCGGCTTTTTATTTTTTATCTCTTCAAATTATTTCAAAATGATAATTAAAAGTAATAAAAATCACTTTTAGCAGTGAAAAGGTTCACCGTACCTGTTGGGATTGACAGATAATTTTGCAGCATGAATTTTTTAAAGATACCTGGTAGGACATGAGCGGATTGACTTTAACGACACTTTCTTTATTCACAGCAATTTTACCCGGGGCCGATTTGATAGATATGATCACTTCTATTTTAAATGCCATTTAGCATAATAACTGATAGATAGAATGTTGAGTGTAGGATTCACAAAAGAATATTAAGGAACCTAATAAAGAGATAGTCGGCTTTTGGGGGAGCGTTAACGATGCCATTCTCTTCACCTATATAGTTAATTTTAAAACGTGCTGACCAAATGAAGGAATATGACGAAAATGTAGCAATATGTTAAGACATGCGGGACCGAAAAGATCATATAAACACAATATCAAATTAGCATCGTTGTTAGGACTGACAGCCGGATTTGTAAACAGCGCCAGTTTTTTGAGTTTTGCTGTGCTGACTACCAATGTTACAGGACATGCGGCATTGTTTGCCGAACAGGTTTATTTTCAACACTGGGATGTGGCAAAAATGATTGCTTTGTGGATGCTGCTCTTTCTTGCAGGGGCATTTACATCCAGCTTTTTAATTTCTTTGATGGGCAGAAACCGTCGTTTTTCCTATGCTATTCCCATTTTGCTGGAGTGTTCCATTTTAGCATTGGTGGCAGGGTTTGGGCACCGGTATACGGCAAGCACATTTTCTAAGGCCTGGTTTGCAGGCAGTCTGCTCTTTGCAATGGGTTTACAAAATGCCCTGGTAACAATGATTTCAGGCGCAGTGGTAAGAACAACGCATTTAACCGGCACGTTCACCGATTTAGGTATTGAGTTAGCCCAGTTATACAAGCATTACGATAATACAGCTCTGCACAAAAAAATTAAACTCCACGCTGGCATTATATTATTTTTCCTGGCAGGCGCAATGCTGGGCGTATCTGCTTATAGTTATCTTAGTTTCCATGCTTTTTATTTGCCGGTTATGCTATTGTTTATTGGACTTAGCTATGATGTTTTTCGAACCACCGTAAAGGCTTCTTACCGAAAATGGAAAAGGCGGAAGGATGTTTATGTAGCCAATAATACCGGTGTAGAAAAAGAGATAACATTATGATCAACAATATCGAAAGCCTGGGCAGAGCTAAAAAATAGTTGCTGGCAAAAACATGAGGAGGCGGAGAGGTCAATGTTTTGTTTTCCCCGAAATGTAATTGCTTTTTCTCTCAATTGTATTCTCATTAATATTGACCAGGAAGAAAGCGTTGTGAACATTTCTTCGGCTCAAGCATTTTACTGCCAACTGAAGCCTGGCCTGATATGCTTATTTCAGTGAATGACTTAATACAGGTTTGCGTCGATCAATTTTTTCGCTACGCATGAATTGAAATAATTGGCACTTCGGCTTCCAGCAGAAGTTTTTTTGAATGGCGGGGACTAAACAGTGTGGACGGGAAAAGATGCTTTTTAGGTATGATCATTAGCATGTCCATATCGTGATCAACCACAAATTTTTGAATAGTATTGTCTACATCCTTGCTGCTTACAAAATAATATTTTGGATTTAGATCACTAAGCATTTTCTGCAACATCATAGACTCTGATACAGCATCACCGTCAAAGGCATTTTGGCCACCATCCGAAATGTTTAAAACATAAAGTTCGGCGTCAAATTCCCGGACAAATGCCTTTATGGCGGCAACATGTACGGTTTCAAATACCTTTTTTAAGTCGCAGGCCAGTGCTATTTTCCGGATGCCTTCAAAGTGGGCATTAAAGGGCACAAGAATAAGCGGCCAATAAATTTCTCTCATGGCTATAACTGCTGATCCGCCCAGCAACAGCCGTTCCACGGCTCCTGCACTTTCTTCGCCCATTACAACAGCAAAGGGTTTTGTTGTTGCACAATACTCTTTTAACTCCGGAAGTAAATTTCCAAACTTTATCTCCGTATGTACAATAATAGGTTCATTTGTCCGGGCCATCACTTTTTCTTTAACGGCATTCAGTTCTACCTGCGCTTCATTCTCAAGATCCTGTAGTTTATCCGCAGGAGCGGGCACTTCTGAACCACTCATAGGAACCGGAATTACATACATGATTGTTACGCGTGCCCGGATCAGGGACGCCATATCAGCAGCGTAATTGACTGCGTTAAGCGAATTTGCAGAGAAATCTGTAAGCGCTATAATCGTTTTCATAGTTTTTTGTTTTATGAATATTTAACGGGCAATAAAAATTGTCTGCGAAAGTATGTTTAGAAGTGTAGTGGCCTGGCTGTGATTGAAGAAACGGGAGAGATGGCTTCGGCCATAATCGCCATCAGCAATAACCTTGTCATCAGCAACTGAGGAAGAATGTATGAAAAGCGTTTTATAATTTTCATAGATGCCTGGCATCATTGAACGCGACAAAAATCTGTTTTATACCGTTAAAGATCAGGAGCTATAATTTCAGGACATTCTACATGGCTAGCACATCGCGTACAGATGCGGCTGATGAACCTTCACAATGCCTTTCTAAAATGTGCCAGAGCTTAAACACCATTGTATCTGCGTATCGACAGCCTTCTTCCAGCTACCATAATGAAATACCTTCTTTCTTTCGCAAATCACATGCCATGCGCTGATTTGCACTGTATTGTATAAACAGTTGAATATTATATTCAATTGTGTGCATCAATATTTCATCCTGCAATTTATTTCCATGTCGTCTATATGTTGTTTGGCTGGAAAAGAAAAGGCCGGATTAAAAAATCCGGCCGTATGTTACTCATTTTTGAAAAGTGCTTAGTTGTGGGTAACATAAATCTGTAAATAATTTTATGCGTATTCCCAATGATAGAGATACAATTTCGGTGCCACAATCAGTTGAGATACTATTCATTAAAAATGCAGCGACATGGGTGCAATAATAAGAAAGGCCAAGCTCGATAGCCCAGCCTTTATACCAACAAATTCTAAAACAGCGTGCTTTAACAGCACCCTTAATAATATAACAATTCAAATGCCACAGCAGAGATGGTATGGTGGGCGAAACGTGCGGATTATAGAACGGTCGCTGTATCGCTGTGAAACGACAAAAAGTGTGACATTTTTTCCACAATGTTGCAATCGCCGGAATAAAAAAAGCCCGGCCCCGGAAAACACAGCTAACGATTGACTCAAAACTCCCAAAGGGTTCTTATACGCATGATCGCATTTTCAATCTGCTCGAAATAAAGCGGGTACATTTCGGGAGCGCCACGGCTTAAAAATGTATTTAACCCCGGATAAAACCTGATTTGATATGGAACCAGGTTTTCTATGTTGAGCAGCGCCCTTAGAAAGCCCCCTTACACTGATACCTGATACCTGATACCTGATACCTGTATTTTATCGCAGGCTGCAAATTTCGTCTCATAATTCCTTGCTGTTATCGCCGCGGTTCCGGTCAATCGTTGTGAAAAATGGATCAATCACAACCATCGTTGGTTTTTGACCGACAACAAATTCAATGGTCTTTTGGCCGCTGCTTAATTGGAACTTTTCTGTGCCAATAAGCAATGGTCCATCCGCTTTGTTATCTTTTTCGCTATTGGCAAAAACACCGACTTCTATATTATTGCTGGACTTTGTGTCGATGGTTCTGGTGCCGCCGGTATCCTCATAATATTTAGAAATATTTACAGTTAACTGAACTTTGTAACCGTGGCCGTTTTCAACCGGAATTGCTTTAGCCTGCAAGATAGTATTGTCATAAAAACCAATTTTGTTAAAGGCGTCATCCAGGTAAGTTTCAAGCGCTGGCGGGGTATGTTTTTTAATTGCCTTATACAGATCATTGCTTCCCGCATACGGTGGTGCATTTCTGAATGCAAAATCATTGTATAATTCCCGCAGTGCGATGTTTATGCTGTCTTCGCCTATAAGTTCCTTTAAACCATATAAAACAAGGCTGGCCTTATTAGTGTATTCATTCCATGCCACAGATTTGCTGATCGGGTGTTGGTTGGTACTGTTTCTTTGCCAGAGATAAAAGTTTTGTTCCGACTGCAGGATTTGCAGAAGTTTTTGTTTTCCATATTTTTTTTCAAACATAATTAAGGACAAATATTCTGGTATCCCGTCGGTGATAAGTTGGGCTCCCCTTGTATGGCTTGCAGTAACTTTATGTCCCCACCACTGCCTCGCAAGTTCTGCATTCGTGACTAAGTAAATCTGGTCGACATCCTGTACACGCTTGTAATGATCATTCCATCCGTTACGTTCATTAAAGGCGATCAGCCCTGCAGAGTTAACCGTTTGCGGACCGGAGATGGCACATTCCGCAAGATTCATCTGATCTAAGCCTAGCGGGCCAAAAAGTTTACTGTAGTACGTTATTCCATCTTTATATGCAGTTAACAGGCGTTGAAGATTGGTATTATGAGGTTGGTGATAGTAAAAACCTATTTTAACAACGTCTCCGTTTTCAAGGCGGACACTATCATATAACTGCGTGTATTGAGCGCTCAGCAGCCCCAGTGATTTGTAAATGCCGGGTTTTGTAAAGGAATAACGGAAAAAGTTTCTGTCATTTTTTGTCCATTGAGCTATTTGATTACCTGGTGCCAGGGCAATTTGATCCTTGTCTGTACTAATCACGATATCAATTGGAACTGGTGCGCTTGCGCCTCTGATTACTTTGTTTTTGCCTTCTGCGTCGTTACTTTCTGCAAATTCATCTTCCTTCGGTGGCAACCCATATTTTCGTCTGTCATCCTCTCTAAATAGTTCTTCATCTTCATCGTAACCCAGCCCGGGTAAACCTGGTCCTGTGATGATGCCATTTGTAAGCAGATCCATACCATATATTGAGTTTTGAAATCCACGATATACTATTTCGGATTTTAATTCAATGATGGTAGAGTCACCTGGATTAATCGGTGATGGCAAACGGCAAAGAGAATATGCGCTTTTATTGTGACTGTTATTCCATAGCTGAAACTTTGGTTTAGCGAAAGATACCGGGCTTGTAAAGTGCAATTGTTTCCCCTTGTAAATGATTGAAAAATCAGTGACATTATCTCCATCAATTAACAGGTCCGTAACCGGCTTATTTTGATTATTCCTAAGTGTAATAAATGAATGAAAAAATGCTTTTTGTTGTTTAGGATATAGATCTGCAGTCAGGGAAATGCCGGACACTTCAGGCTTAGTCATATCCTCATACTTTTTTAAGGTTTTCTCTAGTAAGGCCCTGTGTTCTTTTTGCTCCGCATCGGTGTAATAAGTGTTTAAATAACTAACATTATAGTAGCAATACACAGCAGTGACAGAAAACATGATAGCGACGACGAACGTGACAAATAACGTGCGTGGCAGCAGTCGTTTTCTTGCGACAAGCATACGTTCTTTAGCGGCTGTAATGCTTCCCCGGACAAAATACAGATAAGCTGCAACAAGCAACAGGCTACCGAACAATAACCAATAAATATTGAACCAGGTAATTGATTTAAACATATGCCCGATTCCATTCATTTCGGAAATGCTATAAAAAGGAGTAAATGCGTATAGCAGCAGAT
Organism: Danxiaibacter flavus; assembly: GCF_041060425.1. Taxonomy (NCBI): domain Bacteria; kingdom Pseudomonadati; phylum Bacteroidota; class Chitinophagia; order Chitinophagales; family Chitinophagaceae; genus Danxiaibacter; species Danxiaibacter flavus. The sequence continues at coordinate 267,410 of NZ_JAULBC010000007.1, read as the reverse complement.
GATAATTGAACCAGCCCGATTTTTCAGCAATGACAAAAAGTACCCAAAGGCTGATAGCAGTGCCTAATGCAGCAAATTTGTTATTGATCAGAATATGCAATGTGAAAGCAAGAATTGCCATTTGAATGCATTTGGGTAACGTGGCACCAAAAAGCACTTCGGCATAAAGTGGCAGATTAAAATGCGTATAGCCTTGTCCGATTTGTGACAAGATGCCCACTACCATCGGTACCAGGGTTAAAAAAAGTGCAAGCATGCAAATCGCTAAAAACTTTGACAGGAAAAGAACCCAGTCCGCTGGCGGCAGCGCGTCATTAATAAGGTTATATCGTGTCGTTTTTTCCCGGTGAATACTTTCGCCGGAATAAAAGGCAATTATGCAGAATATAAACACGAGGAAACTGTCATTAAAAATGAAAAGAATGATATTGGTTAGGGGATAATTTCTAACCCAAAAGCCACCAGGGCCATGGGAGAATACGATGGCCAGGAAGATACTACCTGCTGAAATAATTATCCAGAAATAATTATCCCTGATGATATTTAATATTTCTATTCTTGTGAGCGTAAAAAGGGTAGATCTGTTAAATGGCTTTTCGAAGCTTACATGTATATCAGGAATTTGTTGAGAGCGTTTTTTGGGCTGACTTGTAATAGTTTTATCGCGTTTGCCGCTAAAGAATTTTTCGAAGCTAAATCGTAAATACGTGTAGGCAAGAATTACTGCTCCAACAATTGTCCATAGAAGCCTGTTTGCGAGAAACCATCCGTTCAAAGGGGCAAAGCCCGTGTTTTTAAGACCAATTGTTTTAAGTCCTTTCTCGAATCGCATTGCATTTATCGCGAATGGGTCAGAAAGGTAAATGATGGCCTTGCTGCTCGAATTTCCGATAAAAAAATTAGCGATCATATAACCAAGGAACAATAAAATTCCACTACTATAAATAACTTTTACATTTCGTGTAACAGCTACCAGGCCAAAAAAAAGGGATGCTGTGAAAAATAAATTCGGCAATGCAAGTGTAAGAAATGGATGCAGATACCGGAATAGAGAATCCGGACCAAATCTCGCCGCATCAACCCAGCCAAGGGCAACACCGGTTTTTCCACCTAACCATGCAGCAGGTAAAACTGAGAAGTGGATCAAAATGACAAGAAGGAAAGACGACAGGTATCGCCCCCAGAAATAACCGGCTTTTGTAATGGGGTAGGAGAGATAGTATTCTTTCGTATTATATTCTATATCTCTATAAAGTGATATGCCCATGATAGAAGAGCTTACAAGCATCATCATCATGCTCATGATCGAAATATAAAACTCAAGGGAGGAAGATCCGTTTATCCATTGTTTTTCATCAAGTGGTAATGTGCCATGTGAAAATGCCAGGAACGTAAATAAGAAGCTGGCCATAAAATATACATAAACAGCGGGTCTTCCGAGCCTGTACCTTAGTTCAAAGAAGAATATTTTAGTGAACATAAAAAATAATTTGACGGGACGTATAATTAAATTGTTCCGATATCAACTTTTGAAGAAATGTAATTGAAGTAAACATCTTCCAGGCCGGGCTGGCTGCATTGGAAACCATTTCCGGGTTCATTTTCTGAATAGATGCGTATGTAATGTGAACCAGATTTAAGCTGCGTTGAAATAAGCCTGTAGTCTTTTCTGTGCTGATCAATCTGAGATTTACAGATGGCTTTGCTGTAGATTTTTCCGGCGAGGGACTGAACTGCGTCTTCCGGCGTTCCGGTGTATAATACTTCGCCCGAGCAAATAATGGCGAAATGCGAACAGAGTGTACTTACATCTTCAACAATATGTGTAGAGAGTATTACAACTGTATTTTCTCCCAATTCACTCAGCAGGTTGTAAAACCTGTTCCGTTCTGCAGGATCAAGGCCGGCTGTAGGCTCGTCCACAATTATCAGTTTAGGTTTGCCTGTTAGTGCCTGTGCAATTCCGAACCGTTGTTTCATCCCTCCGGAATAAGTGCCAAGATGTTTCTTTTTATCTTTGTATAGATTTACTTTATTTAATAAATAGTCAACCAGGTCCTTACGTTCGCTTTTATTACCAACTCCTTTTAGCCTGGCGATATGATCAAGCATTTGCTCTGCAGATATTTTGGGGTAAACACCAAATTCCTGTGGAAGATAGCCCAGAAGCTGTCTTACAGTTGTTTTCTGTTTTAGAACATCAATATCATTTAAAAATATGGTGCCCTCATCAGGCTCCTGCAAAGTTGCTACGGTACGCATAAGCGATGATTTACCTGCACCATTTGGTCCAAGCAGGCCAAACATGCCCTGGCTTAAAGTGAGATTGACACTTTTAATTGCTTGTACACCGTTTGAATATGTTTTAGAAAGAGCATCGATCTTTAATTGCATAATTTTCTGATTTATGATAAATAACTTTGGTTATGGGCAAACAGTTATCACCCCGCCTGCAGCAGGTTTCATCAATGGCATTAAAATGCGCCCGGACTAAGAAATGACTGCCTATTTATTCAATAGCAGAAAGTTCCTGCCGCCTGTGACTATAGTTGAACTGGAATCTGATGTAATGCTGATGTTTTTATGTTTGGCATTCCGTTCCTGGAATACCGAGTTATCAAGATTTAGATCTATGTTATTAAAATGATCTTTCTTGTATAGTACTATCTCACTGTTGTTTGAAGCGTTAACTTTTAATCTGCCGAAAAATTTTGCAACAACAGTATCACCATATGGTTGCCTGCTATACAGGTGGCCATAATTCATAGCTAGTTGAAAGTCCGGTGGTATAAGGCTATCCCGGCTTCCTTCAATATATACATTGCAATTCTTTACATCAGCAAATGGAATGGTGGCTAGTTCAAGAACCACCTTTGGTGATGTCCATTGACTAGCGCTTGAATCCCCGTGAATGATAAGGGTGTCGTTTATAACAATGTATTTAATGTTCTTTATTAAACTTTTTTCTACAGAGAGCCTGGCCTGCTTACCAGGTTTAATGTAGCACGCATTAAGTCTGTATAGCTTAATAAATCCGGGCTGGTTCAATGGATATATGTCATAGAAAAAGGTGGCCACTTTATCTTTAGAAACAAAATCCCGTCGGAGAAATTTACTATGCAGTACGAAATGCGATGTAATTGCAAATCCGAAAGAAATCAACAAAATTCCAGCGAGTATTTTATTGCTTGTTTTCATTTTACCCTGGACATATTTGATTTTTCATTAAAATTCGAACGTTTGTATTTTTCATACATTACGGCAAGCTCTTCAATCTCCATGTCTAGCAGGTAAAGATTTCTAAACAATGAAGGCAGGTCCCGCTCCATAAAATCATTTCTCCGGTATTTCATGGCGGTTTTCATTGCTGAAGAAGACACATGATAGCCAACACCCCGCTGGTTTTGGATAATCTCGTTTTGCTGAAGATAATCATACGTCCGAAGTACAGTATTGGGGTTAACTTCCAATTGCACGGCTAATTCCCGGACAGATGGAATGCGTTCACCTGTCTTCCATTCTTTTAAAAGAATTCTTTCGCAAACATAATCGGCGATCTGTAAATATATTGGTTGAGATTCTCTAAACTGCATGACATTTCTTTTTAAAGTTCTTTTTCTTTTAACCTGTAATATGTTGCCAGCCAGATTGCAGGCGTTATTGCGAACCGGGTGGCAAATAAAACTGTGCGATATATCCAATCCGGAAGTGTTATGATATTATCGTAACCGTCCGGTTGTGGTACAATGTAAGCTGTAAAGGCATTTGCTACTCTTGAATTCGATGGCATAGTTGAAAAAAGTATCCGGCTTTCTAATACTACAAACACCAGCCAAACCAGTAATAACACAATCAATGTTTTAATAAGACCATTCTTTCTAAAATAAAATGCGCCTAACAGAAAACAGGATTGTATAGGAAAGAAGGCCGTATACAGATCAATATTGTCGCCCGGGTAAAAAACAAACATGTCGGAATCTAATGAAAACGTGTTTGCCTGTTTAAAAGTGAAATAGTTATTGTATCCATGCACCCTTTGCCATTCAGGTGTGTAAATAGCCCCTGCAACTTTTAAAGACAAAAAATCAGTGATATAAAAAACTACGTTGTACCCAATAAAGAATAGAATTACGCCATAAAATATTAAACAAAACAATTTTTCCAGTGAGGAAGCAGGTATCATCAGATAGTTAATGGTTCTTGCTTTACCCGAAAAATCCTGGAAAAGAAAACTCGCAGATAAAATTCCTGAAATAAATAAACCAAAGAAGTATATGGTTATTTGATTTGATAAACTAAATAGCCTTGCTTGTTGAACAACTGCGAGTATAAATGAAAACCAGCCTAGTAAAAATGCTGCAAGTGCCAAAAAGAAAAGCAAATATGTTTTCCTGTTTTCAAACCAGTGCCTGCCTGTTAATAGCCAAAGTCGTTTCAGGTTTAACAAATACATTGATGCAACAAATTAATTTTTAAAAATTGAATGCATTACTGCGGGATTAGCCATTACTGCCTTATAAAATAATTCAAGATCGAGGCGATCTTCTTCACCCTCAGCGTTAATGGAAACAATAGCATTTCCCCGAAGCAGGGGCTCGCTATAAATTGCCCACGAAAGTTCTGCAGGTTCAAATGAAATTTTAAATGAAAGTTTGTCTGTAATGTCATGCACTGACCGGTCCAACAGAATACGCCCGTCATCAATAACCATCACGCGGTCAATAAGATTCTCAAGATCCCTTACCTGGTGGGAACTGATGATGATGCATTTTTCATCAGAAAACGCACGCGCAATCATTTTCCTAACCTGGCTTTTGCCTTTTATATCCAATCCGTTTGTTGGCTCGTCCATTAGTAATAAACGGACATTCGTCGCAAGTCCAAAACTGATCAGCACTTTCTTTCGTTGTCCATAGCTTAATGCCTGAAGGGAATTTGTGTGCGGTATTTCAAACACATCCAGGCAATTGTCGAATAAAGTCTTATCGAATTTGGGATAAAACGGGCTGTTATATTTCAAGAACTGCTTAATGGTGGTATCAGGGAGAAAAAACTCTTCAGGAATAAGAAATATGTCTTGTAAAAGGTCCGCATTTCTTTCACCAGATTTCTGATTGAAAACCTTCACAGAACCATTTTTAGGAAAGAGCAATCCTGCAATATTATTGAGCAGGGTAGATTTTCCCGATCCGTTCTTGCCGAGTAAACCGTAGATATAACCTCTGTTGAATTGAACAGTAAGGTTATTGAATACCTGCTTTTTGCGATAACCAAAATCGAAATTTTCAAATTTTACCATACGAGGCGATTTAGTGTCATAGGTAAATAGTACACTAAATATCTAAACTTTTTTGGTATGCGCAAAAAAAAATTTTTAGTGGTTTGCTGCTGCAGGCCCTGGGGTAATGTCATTTAGTTAAGGATGCTTTGGTGGTATTGCTCCGTAGGAGCATCCTGTTTGTAGAAAGAAAAAAACAGATCAACCCAGCTCCGGTAGGAGCTACCAGTTAAGCGTTACAGGAAACTCCGCTGGAATCTGATGACATTTAAAATTCTGATCTTCTACAAACAGGGAGCTCCGCTGGAGCTTTAAATGTTCTTAACTAAATGACACTGGGCCCTTCGGAAGGGCTTTTATGCCGTTAAAATGTTTTAATCAAAACTACCGGACGAGTAACTAAAACCAATCGTTATCCCGGTATTATGCTCAAGCGAAAGTGAATGGCATTATTGGTTATATAACCAGACGAATTTTTGTGGATGATGTTGTCGGGGAATTTATAAAAGACCAAAGCAATGATGAAGCCCGTGAATTTATCCCCCGTTAAATGCAGAATGTCCGCGGAAATAGCGGCAAAAATAAATATATAAAAGTGGACAGGTATTTCTCTTTACTGTTTTACCGTTAAATTCAATATAGCGCGGAACCAAACAACGTCTTTATAACTATCTTTTCGTATCTCTGTTCAGTTCCGGTGTTTGGCAGCATACGCTGATCATGGAGCAATAGTAGGAGCTGCCAGTAGTAAACAGCGAACGACTGTAAGGATAGGCCTGGTGTATAAATTCATAAAGTAGGAGAGTTAGTTTTTCAGCTGCATGTTTGGTCTCGTTGCGTGTTTGGTTATGTTCAAAATATGGCTTATTCAACCTTCATGTGAATTGATGGAAGTCACATTTCAAAAGAAGTGAAATTTAGGCGTCATGTCTGTCAATGATAAAAACAATCCTGCCCGGAACGGGGCTGCTGATCAAAATGGAGATGATCTGCTTCCTACTGCACCGCGTAAAGAAAAAAGATTATTAAACCCCGTCGACAGGATATCTGAAATTCTTTTTGGGTTAATTATGGCGCTCACCTTTACTTGCACCATTAGTATAGCCACGACAGGCAAGGCCGAAGTGAAAGAGATGCTGATCGGTGCTATCGGCTGCAATCTTGCATGGGGCCTGGTGGATGCGATAATGTTTATCCTGGCGGAGCTTGCAGAAAAAGGGCATGGCAGGATTATTTTAAATTATGTGCGAAAGACAAAGAATGACAAAAAAGCAAGGGAACTTATCGCAGATGCTTTGCCACCGGTAATTTCGTCTGTTGTGGACGCTGAAAACCTGGATCACATACGTAAAGGATTATTGAACCTGCCCGCGTCAAGCTTGCGTGTAAAGGTAACGGCACAGGATTTAAAGATGGCTTTGGGAATTTTCCTGCTGGTATTTTTATCGACGATTCCAATTGCTTTACCGTTTAAATTTATTGACGACGTACAAAGAGCATTGCGCGTTTCAAATTTTATTGCAATTGCACTTATGTTTGTCGGAGGGTGGTTGCTCGCGCGCTATGGTGGCTATAACAAATGGCTTATGGGTTTCTTTATGGTATTACTTGGCATCGTACTCGTCGCCCTGACCATTGCACTCGGAGGTTGATCATGTCTAAAACATTCATTATACTTATTCTTTATTTTCTTCCCCGCATATTGTTTGCGCAAGACAGTACTGCAGACTCATCGCAGTCAAAATGGTTATTGTCGGCCGCTGGGTATTATTATTTTATTCCCGGGGACAAAAACACATTTACACTAATTGGTTATGCCGATTACAAGAAACTGCACCTGGAAGCACGATACAACTATGAAGATCTGAATACAGCATCAGCATTTGCCGGATGGCGGTTTGAAACGGGAAAGAAGTTTCGCTTCGGAGCAACGCCAATGCTCGGCATTGCTGTTGGCAATACGGATGGGTTTGTGCCCGCACTTGAATTAGATGCATCTTATAAAATTTTTGACTTTTACTCTGAAAGCGAATACCTGGTTGATTTTGCAGGTAAGGAAAATAACTTTTTTTATACATGGTCTGAGTTGGCAGTTGCTCCCATTAGCGCACTGCGCACCGGTATTTCCATGCAACGTACCAAACTGTATCAAACCCGGCTTGATGTACAGCGGGGCATTTTTGCGGAATATTCTTTTTGGAAACTTACCGCCGGTGTTTATTACTTTAACCCATTTTCAACCGATAATTTTGTTATCGCTTCTTTATCGGTGGATTTCTGAGTGACGACGTAATATTATAACCTGTTAAGGCTTTTACCAATCAAAGGTTAATGTCCTACGGACAAGAAGAACCGTTATTTGGGACTTTCTATTGAGCTTTAAGCCCTACGGGCTAACGACGAAAAGTGCACAGTCATCTTTTATTGATTGTGGTTAACCAAATTGCCCGTCGAGGTGACACTGCGGTTGCTGATTTGCACATTACTATGCACTTTTTATTCTTATTGATTGTGGTTAACCAAATTGCCCGTCGAAGTTACACTGCGGTTGCTGATTCGCACATTACTATGCACTTTTTATTTGTGTTTCTTGTTATTACTTTTTTCTGATAAACCAGGATCGTCATGTCGAATAAATCATGTGGGGCACACATCAAAAAATTAAATGGCAGACGTTCGACGCAAAAGCTCTGTGGACCTCGGTGTCTTCTCCGGCTGTTCTCTGTGTAACAAAAAAACTATACCAACAAAAGGTGCCAATTATTGGAGTCCAATTTTTGCACCTTTTGTGTTTCTTTTTTTGACCATGTTACTTTCGGTATCAAAAAAGTTGCACCTGTATTTTCCCTATTTGCTTACCTGTACAATTACTTTTTTACCTGCCTTCAATTCCTCGTTGCCTTTTGTAACAATAGTGTCTCCTGTTAATAAGTCACCAAATATTTCAGTTCTGTCGCCCATATTAAAACCTGTTCTTACATCAATCCACTGTGTGTTTCCTGCGGCCACTTTTATTACGAAGCGTTTTTCAAGCGTTGAAACAACAGCAGAAACAGGAACAACAAATGAAGGACGGGGCCTGGTGAACTTAAGTTTCACATCTGCATAACTACCCGGCTTTAGCTCTGCTGTCGTGTTAGAGATTTCAAACTCCCATATCTCACTTCTTGTATCGTTGTCTATGCTGCCAGCCTTTCGTGCCAGTGAGGCCTTAAACTTTTTGTCTGGCAATGATCGTGTAGTTACGGTTCCGCTATTGTCTAAAAGGATGGCATTCGTGTAAATTTCAGGAACACCAACCCGCAGTCTTAATAACGAGTTATCTTCCAATTCAAATAAAGGCTTTTCATTTGGGGTACCTACAAAGGAACCGATAACGATATTCCTTTTGGTAATAACTCCGTTGTACGGCGCAACAATTGCAAGGTAATCTCCAATCTGCTTGTATGATGAAGCTGCAAACACTGCGGCACTATATTCGGCACTGTCTGCAAGCATTTGGTTCTTTGTTCGCTGCCACTCACTTTGTGCGATCACGCCTTGTCCTTTGGAAGCGGAATCAATACGGTCAAAATAGTCTTTACTGGACTGATATCTTGCGTGCGTGCCTTTTACTTTTTCATTTAATTCCGACAACCGGCTTTTGATTTCTGGTGCATCAACCAGAGCAAGTACTTGTCCTTTAGTGACCCTTGCACCAATGTCAACACTAAGTTTACGAATATATCCCTGCACTTTTGCCCGAACCTGCACCACTTCATTGGCAACCAGCTCGCCCGGAAGGGAAATATCCTTTGTAACAGTATCCTGGTGAAGCAAAAAAGTTTTTACAGAATCTGCATTTCCTGCTGTACTGGTTATTGACTCTTGTTGTTTCGGTTGAGATTGGTTGCAGGCGACTGTAGATATTATTAAGATGGATGTTATTATCGGCTTCATGCAAGAATTGGTTTATCTGTTGCTATCATAAAATGGTGAATTAATATCGTTAGGATCGAGCGATGCCTGTTTGGACTTTTTAGCTGTAACCTGCAGATCATACACAAGCGGCACAAGCCAAAGACTTATAAAGGTGCTAAAAAGCAAACCACCTATAACCGCAATTGCCAAAGGTGCAGTTTGCTTCCCGCTTTCGCCAATTCCTAAAGCCATCGGAATCATACCTGCTATCATGGCAAAGCTGGTCATAAGAATCGGGCGTAAACGGTTTCTGGCTGCCGCGGCCCCAATGCTTCCGTTAACATTATTGGCAGTCTTTAATTGTTCAGCGTTATGGACAAGCAATATTGCATTTGCAACAGCTACTCCCACAGCCATAATACATCCCATAAAGGATTGTATGTTGATTGAGTTGCCTGTAACCCATATTAACAGTATTGAACCGGCAAGTACTCCTGGAAATACTGCAAGAACAGCAAGTGCTAGTTTAAAAGACTGGAAATAAGCAGTGAGCATTAAACCAATCACAACGATTGCAAGGAGCAAGCCCAGCGATAGTTCATTGATCGTTTGTGTCAGCAGGTCCGATTGTCCGCGCATGTAAACTTTAACTCCCTGTGGCAGTTTTCCCATTTTGTTTATTGCTTTATTTATTTCTGTTACCGCTTTGCTTAAATGCTGCTTATGAATATTAGCAGTTACGGTGATAAATCTTTGCTGATTAATTCTGTTGTACTCGCCGATAGAGCTGCCGCTTTTGTAATCAGCAATATCTCTCAGGTAAACAGGATTGTTATTGTGATTTCCGACAGGGATCTGTTCAACCTGGTCCGTACTGTTCATGCCCATTTGAGGGTATTCGATCTGTACCTGGTAGGAGGTGCCCGAAGTTTTGTCAAGCCAGTATACCGGTGTTATGAAACGGCTGGAAGAAGTACCCTCTATTACTGATCGTCCGGCCTGATCAACCGAAATGCCCATTTGGCCGGCTCTCACCCGGTCATAATTAATTTGAATAGTAGGATAGTCCAATGGTTGCGGCACTTGCACATCGCGTAAATAATCTATTTCTTTTAATGACTTCATCAGGCGGGAAGCTATCTCGCGGCTTTGCTGAATATCTTTTCCCTGGACAACTACCTCAATGGGATTATCAGAGCCGAGGCTCATAACCTGGTCGACCAGATCGGCAGGCTCAAATGATAAACTTGCGCCTTGTATATTTTTGCTAACCAGGTCTCTGATCTTTTCTTTAAGTTCTTCTTCGTCAACTGACGCGGATTTTGCAAGTTTGATTTTGAGCAATGCTTCGTGCGGCCCACTGGTGTATAAAAAAATCGGGTTAATGGCATAAGTTGGCGGCTGAAGTCCCACAAATGAAGAGCTGATGGCGATATTTCCTTTACCTGCAACATCTTCAAAATATTGCAACAGTTTTTTTGTAGCATCTTCTGTACGCTCAATCCTTGTACCCACCGGCATGCGAAGGCGAACCTGCATTTGACCTGAGCTGACTTTCGGAAAAATTTCTTCACCGGCCCCTTTATAACCAAGATATGTTAATGCTATAAGCAAACACAAAACGGCTGCAACAAATAACCCTGCAGATTTTCCGGTCTTTTGAATAAACGCCGACAGTCGTGTTTTTAATTTTTCAAGCCCGCTCTCTTCCCTTGAATTTTGTACCGGCCGCACTATCCAATTGGACAACACAGGCACAAGCGTTTGAGACAACAAAAACGAAGCGATCATAGAAAAACCAACTGCAAGAGACAAGGGTAAAAACATAGATCTAGGCACTCCGGACATAAAAAGCGCAGGAACAAACACAGACAATACACTTAAGAGTATTAACAACTTTGGCACTGCAATTTCTGCACATGCGTCCCAAATAGCTCTCGCCTTTGATTTCTTTAACTCAATATGGTGATGGATATTTTCAACAGTTACAGTGGCCTCATCTACCAATATTCCGACTGCCAGGGCAAGGCCGCCCAATGTCATTATATTAATGGTCTGCCCAAGCAAATAAAGGCATAATGCGGAAGTAAGCAAAGCAACAGGAATTGTAATAACAACGATAGCTGCGCTTCTTACATCCCGCAGGAACAACAATACCATAATGCCGGTTAAAATGGCTCCCAAAGCGCCTTCAAATAATAAGCTTCTTAGTGAATTAATTACATAGCCGGACTGATCAAATTCATAAGATACTTTGATGTCCTGGGGTATCGCTGATTGCATATCAGGCAAAGCTTTCTTAATGGTTTGTACAACATCCCATGTTGACGCATCTGCACGTTTGGTAACAGGTATGTACACCGACCGTTTGCCATTAATAAGTGCGTAACCGGTAGTCACGTCTGCTCCATTGTCTACAGAGGCCACATCCCTGACGAGTACAGAAACGCCATCAGCGTTTTTGATAGTTACGTTTTCCAGTTCTTTAAAATTATCTACGACGCTGTTAGACGCAGTTATAAGCGCTTTGTCGCCTACGCGTATATTGCCCGCAGGGACGATCGAATTGTTTTTTGCAATAGCTGCTACTACTTCCTCAGCAGTCAGGTGATAACTGCGCAGTCTTTCCGGGTCAGCCTTTACAAGAACCGTTCGCTGATTGCCGCCGAAGGGTGGGGGAGCAGATACCCCTGCAAGTGCAGCAAACATAGGCCGCACTTTAAAAAGCGCGAGGTCCTGTATTTCTGAAAGAGAACGGGAGTCACTTGTAAACACCAGCTGCCCTACAGGCACAGAGCCAGCATCATACCTCATAACAAACGGAGGTACTGTTCCCGGTGGCATGAATGATCTTGCACGGGTAGCATAAGAAACCACTTCAGCCATAGCAGCCGCCATATTTGTACCCTCATGAAATTGTAGTTTAATGAGTGCCAGCCCCTGGATTGATTTACTTTCTACTGCTTTTATGCCGGTGATATACAGAAAATGGTATTCATAATAAGATGTGATGAATCCCTCCACCTGCTGAGGAGACAGACCACCATATGTTTGTGCTACATAAATGGTGGGAGCGTTAACAGCAGGGAATATATCAAGTGCTGATTTACGGATGCTCATTATGCCAAAGAAGATCACCGCTACCACTGCAACAATTATAGCTATTGGCTTTCTTAGTGCTAATTGTATTAACCTGATCATTGAGGTTTACCTGATTTCATTTATAAAAACTTGTTCGTCTCCCGTTACTGCTGCCTTAAGAAGCAATGCTTTCCACGCATCCCAATACGATCTTTTTAAGTCGAGTTCCGCTTTAAATAAATTGTATTGCGATTGAATAAGGTCAGCAAAACTGACGAGGCCGGTATTGTAACGGAATTGCATAGCTGAAAAAGCGTATTTCGCTGATTCCAGCTGTTGTTGCGTTTCCCGGGCCACTGCAATATTGTTGTCGAAGGTTGTGTTGGCGATTCGTTGTTGACTTAGAAGCGACTGCTTGTTCTGTTCAAGATTTTCCTGCGCGGATTTACTGATAAATTCCTGTTGAGCCAACTGCTGCCGGACTTCGCCATATTTAAGAATAGAAAAAGATAGCTGCAAGCCAACGCCATAGTTATAACGGCTCAAACCAAGGCCGTCCCAGGTTTTAACTGACCCGTCAGGCTGGAAACCCGAGCCTCGGGCAAAACCTGTTCCCCAAACGGAGAGTTTGGGAAGATAGGATTTGCGGATGTAAGCTTCCCTTGCTTTGCTCGCTTCCAGCTGAGATTGGCCAAACTTTACAACCGGATGATTCATTGTCCCACTATCGCGTTGCACTTCGGTAACAGGAAGCTTTTCTAAAAATGATGTATCGGTCGGAACAGGCAATGAATCTGTTGCAATTAGCTCCGCAAGCGTCCATTGTTGAGTCTCTAATTGCTTCCGGGCATTCAGCAGGTCTATCCTGGCCTTTGACAGTTCCGAAAGAAACAACGCCGTGTCTACCCCCGGTTTGATGCCAGTGCTAACAAGCATTTTGCTTTGTGAAAGGCCGGCGGTAATGCGGTCGATATTCCTTTGATTAATGCTTATCAGGTCGATGGACAAAAGAACGTCGAGATATGTACTCAGTACGTTTATTGAATGCTGGAACGTTTGGTTGGTTAACGCGGATTTTTTACTGTTGACCTCTGCAACCGCAGTATTGATCTGTGCATTCCGTTGTCCGAATGTTACGGCCTGCCAGTTGATCAGGATACCTGCGCCACTTCCGGAAACAGGGTCGTAGACGTTTTTACCGGAGGGAGGTCCGGTAATTGGGAGTATTGTTCCGGGATAGAACATGCCTGTGAGATTGTTTGCTGTACCCATATTGGCCTGGTACGCTGCGTCTATTGTTGGAAGTCTTGAATATTTTGCAACGTCTACATTTTTAGATGCTGCATCAGCATCGGATTGCACGGCTTTCAATTGGTGATAGCGGTTTTTGCCAAGTGTCACAGCATCTAACATGCTTATCGGCATCAATGGTACAGTCTGTGCTCCAGCCGCACAAGCGATCAGGATAAAGAACAACAAAAATCCGGAGTAGTGTAACGACGGGTTTCTTTTTTGCATGCGGTTGATTAAACTAGGGATTCCAGTTGTGCTTTTCATCTTTTACATATTTTGCCCAGCTATAGAGCGCATCATACATTTTCATACCTATTTCCAACATCTCGTGATCATCCGGATAGTTATAAGACAAGCCCGCTGAAATGCTCCATAATCCGGCCGATTGAGGAGCAAGCTGAAAGCTGTCAGTATCTGCACCTCTTACTATTGTAGCAATATCAAGCAGGGCGCTGTCTGTTATACAATGCTTTTTGATAATATAGTCAAACGTGCATTCCTCACCGTAATGCGTGTATTCAACACCAGCAATGTCATAGGGAATTGCATTTAGTTCCTCAGCTTTTTCAACTACCAGCTCTTTTGCGGTATAAATGAATTCCGCATCTTTATCTACAAAATTTTTGATCAGCCAAGGACAAGCGATCCTGTCTATTTTAGGATGCTCTCTGGTTATCCATTTCATGAATGTAGTCTTTATTTTAAAGCGATGACAGTTCTGCCGGCTTACGGCAAAATATTCATCTGCTAATTTTTTTTTGAGTTAGTCTTATCAAGGGGGCCTTTAATCCGGTTGCAGTTTTCCCCGGACCATTAACAGGTTGCGCAGAAAATGAATCAGCCTCTCTTCAATGGCAATTCATTTTCTGCAATGCTTCAAATCCTGAAGCAAACTTACCAAAGAGCGAAACTAAAAAATAGAACGTATTTAACTTTTGGAACGTTCTTTACCTTTTTAAAAACTTTTTTATAACCAGCACTTTTGCTGTTTATTTTCAATCATCGAAAAACGGCGTCGCCTGAGAAAACTGTGAGATAAGGAAATTAAGTAAATGAGTAGTCTGTGATTCGGTCAATGACCTTTTTTTATATGCATTCGGAGATATTCACCAGGTAATGATAGCAGCAACCAGATTTTCTTCAGAATTAAATATGACCTTCGGGTTAATTTTTGCCGTACAAAATGATAAAAGGAATCCTTTCTGTTGCTTTGACAATTTTGCTGGCTGGTGCACATGGACAGGTAACGAGCCCAAAAGACATCACCGGTAAAATTTCGGGTAAACTTGTAGATTCGGCAACCAATTTTCCTCTTCAATCTGCAACGGTTACATTATACATTTCGGGAACAATCAGTCCGGTTGATCAGGCTACTTCTGACACGAGCGGCAATTTTAAGTTTTTAAAAGTTTCCTTCGGCAACTACACAGCGGTTATAGATCTTGTTGGATATCGCACGGCTAACATTAAGAACATTATCGTGGACTATAAAAAACAGGTAGTCGACTTAAAACTGGTTTACCTTTCGAGACAAGCAACCACATTGCAATCCGTAACTGTAAACGCGCAGGAAAAATTGATTGAAAATAAAATTGACAAGCTCGTATTTAATGCTGAAAAAGATATTACATCCCAAACCGGCGTAGCGACTGACATACTAAAAAAAATACCTCAGATTTCCGTTGATGTGGATGGTAATGTGGAGCTGGCAGGTAGCACGAACATTCGATTTCTGATTAATGGAAAGCCTTCCACTATTTTCGGTAGTAATATCGTTGATGTTTTGCAATCTATTCCTGCTAACCAGGTAAAAAGCATTGAGGTAATTACTAATCCCGGGGCTAAATATGATGCACAGGGAACAGGAGGAGTTATTAATATCATACTAAAGCATAACACCATCCAGGGAGTAAATGGAAATGTGTCCTTAACCACAGGAACCATTGTGCAAAATGGTTCCGTTAATTTAAATGCGCGAAAGGGAAAATTTGGATTAAACGCATTTATGAATGGCAACGCCAGATTAAGCACTACTACACCAACCAGCTTTCAACGTCTTTCAACTGATACTGTAGCTAAAACCTATGTGAAGTTAAACCAGGATGGAAGCAGCGACTTTACCCGTTATGGATTCCAGACAGGAATTGCATTCGACTGGACCATCACTGAAAAATCCGGTATTTCTGCAGGGTTAAACTATTCCAGGTTCGGCAACCATGCAAAGGGAAGCATTAATCAATCGGAGGAAGAACACAAAACTGATGGCAGTATTTTTTCGAAGATCAATTCAATTAATAATACTGGTAATGCTTTCACGCAATATAGCTTTGATCCGAGTCTTAATTATAAACACAGTTTTAAAAATAAGGAACAAAAACTCGAGATTGGCATGGATGGGAGTTTTGCACATAATTTAAAAACGGCAGACAATGATCAGTATTTACAACCACAAGATTCCCTGATCTACGGCACCAGGAACAACAACCCGGCAAAAGAAAACGAATATGAATTGATGGTTGATTATATTCAGCCCTTGCACAAGGATGTAAATTTGGGAATAGGAGGAAAATTCAGCGGATATGATATTTCCAGTACCGCCAATGCCTTAGTTTGGAACAATTACGTAGCGGATTATCTTTATGATGCTGCATTGTCAAATAACCTCAATTACCATCAAAAAGTTTATGCTGCATATGCTGAATTAAGTTTCCCTATAGGTAAATTAACAGATGCCAAAATAGGTGGACGTTATGAACGGACCCAGGTTAATTCGTTTTATGCAAACGCACAGCAAACGATAGATAAAGGATACAATACCCTTATCCCTTCCATTTTCTTAATGAGAAAAATTGGCGAAAGGCAGGCGATAAAATTAAATTATACGATAAGAATTAATCGCCCCGGTTATGCGGACTTAAATCCCTTTATTAACACGAGTGACCCAAAAAATGTTACTACCGGTAATCCTGATCTGAAACCTGAAGTATGGGACCGGTATGAGGCATCTTATACCAATGATTTTGTTAAGAACGGATCTTTTATGATTTCCTTATTTTACCGGCAAAGTAATGGCGACATACAACCCTTCATTGTTTATTATCCAACAATACAGGTTGGCGACACCGTATATACCAACGTAGCAGTAACAACCCGTAAGAACATTGGAATTGAAAAAAACATGGGCACCAGTCTGTACCTCGACCTTCATATAAATGAGAAGTTGAATCTACGATCTAACATCACCTATTTTTATCGCTATACAATTAACCAGGTTGATCCGGGATATAATTCTACCGGAAATATTTACCGTTTCAATGTCAACGCGTCGTATCAGATAACAAGCAACTTTGCAACAGAAATATTTGGAAGTTACAATTCCCGCCATCATGAAGCGCAGGGAAATTTTCCTTCATTTACTTCGTACAGTTTAGCGGTAAGAAAGCTGTTTTGGAATAAAAAAGGAAGCGTCGCCCTCACAGCCAATAATATTTTCAGCAAGTATGTGGATCAACGTACGGATCTTTATGGTCCGAACTTTTTGAGTGTTAGCCTTCGAAGGATACCTTACCAATCGATTGGTATTAATTTCACCTGGAAATTTGGAAAATTGAACATAAAGAATGAGAGACCGGAAGATAATAACCCTGATCCTAATGCTTATTGAAAACCTTTAAAAGAATATATACTGGTAACTAATTGCAACAATATTGTAGTCCAGACCGCTGGCCGTAAAAGCACCTGTATGCAGCTGTAATTTTATTGAATGGGATTTGGCCAATGGAACCGCCCATATAGCGCCCACTCGCCAGTTGTCCTTGAGATCGCCTGCCGCCACGCCGTTAACAGTAGTTTCGCCGCCGTTAAACCAGTTTCCATTAACACCTACCCACATCTGGTTTTTAAAATAATAACAAACATGCCCCTGGATGCTAAAAACCGGACGTTGTTCCTGCACCTTATCAACGAGGTATTTGTTATTGTTCGTGTATAACCAAACGCCTGCATATGCCTCAGTATAAAAGCGCTTGAAACGCCTTGATACACCTACCTCTGGCTTGAAAGCCCATCGGTGGCTTCCTAAATTGATTCTTTTATCACTATAATAAAGTCCTATGGGAACAGATGTAACAAGGCTGACACCTACAATTGTTTTTTGCTGATACCTGCGGAAATCTTTCTTGTCCATAGCAGGGGAACCCCACAGATTCATACCAATCCTTACACGCATATCGCTGAAGCCGCTACGGGCGCCGCTGGTGTCATGGCCATTTATTTTTAACTGCCCGGCCATATCTGTATAAGGCAGCGAAAGTTGTACTCTCGATAATTTATTGGCTATCCCAAATGTGCGTACATAGCCAACTCCCAGGTTGTGGCTTGTTATTTTAAAATCAGCTATAGGCAGCGAAGGGTCTGCTACTACGTTTCCCTTGGCATAGCCATACACAAAGGCAACAGCGTTCATATTTTTAGGCAGGTTCGCATATATTCTCGGCTCAAGATCCTGGGTTTTGCCGGCGATACAATAAAAACAAACCAGGCATGTAAAAAAAATTCTTGCAGCATAAATAAAAGAGCGCAAAAAAGATCCATCGCTACCTGGCATAAATGCCGGTCCGTTATATTTTTTTGTATGGTATCGAAACTGCACTTTATAAGAGCTTTAATTATCTGTAGCCTTCTCTATTAAATGTAATCACCATCCAATTTTTTCAAAAGGGCTGGTGGCGGCCAATATTCCGGTGAAACGGAGTTGTCATAAAATGCATAACAATACAATATTAATTTTTATGAATTCACTTTGTATTTGTTTTACGGTTCATTTAACGGTAAAAACCGCAACGGATAAAATATATTGGCCAAACATTAAATTTAAATGTTATACATAAAACTTGCAATTCAGCGAAAGAAAAATTATTTTGTTTACGGAATTTTTAAAAGCCTGGTACTAAATATAAAGAAGCGATAGCAACCTGAATAAGACACCGATGACTAATTCGGATAACTGCCCCCATTTAACTATACTCAACAAAACTGACACAGTCTTTCCTTTAAGCCGTAAACCTTGTTTTCGATTTTGATCGGAGCAGATTTTTCGTGTGTAAAGGTTTAAGGTTAATGTCTTGCGACTAGTCTTTGTAAATGTAAAGCGTTTATGTACAAACATATTTATCATTTACTTAAATAAACTTTTATGCCAGATCATAACAGCATCCAGCAAGATTTGCTGAATAAAGTAAGCAGAAGGTATCTGTTGAAAAATTCTGCTATTGCAGCCACAGGGGCAGTTTTACTACCATCATTTATTACCGGATGCACCAAGCACAATGATTTTCCCGGAAAGGGCGGAAACGGGGAAGGAGATCCTCCGTTTACACCGGCACAATTGCAGCAGGCCGCTGATAATTTGAGACGTTTGCGTGTGTGGATAACCGATCTGTACCCGTTGACCATTGAGTATGAAAATATAGTACTTCTTGCATTAGGTGCTACCCAGGAGAATGGAACCTGGAACAACTTTATTGCGGGTGTCTTTATTGACATAGCTTTTGCATTGGCTGCTGCGGCTGCCATTGCGAGTGATGGTGCGGCTGCTGTGCCTGCATTCGCCTGTTTATCTGCATTTCTACACGACTGGGGCATTGGCAAGGACAAACCGAGTAACCTGGATGATGTGTTTGCAGATTTTGATTTCGGACACAATGTGATGCAGCTGTCAATAGAACAGAAACTAAGTTACCTGGTTGAGCCGGCTGATAATTACAAGAACCTGCAAGATGCTTGGGACAATGATTTTGTATACCAACCAGACCCTAATACAGCTGGTAAACATTACACCATCGGCGATTTGGCCAGTTCGAATTTCCCCGACCTTGGTGATGACTATAATGCATTACAAAGCGCTGCGTTCACTTCGTTTAAAAAATTGCTTTGGAATTTGGCGATAGTGAAAACTTGTTCATATTCCATAGAAAGCAGGTGGACTATAGATATATATAACGATCATAACAATAATACTTATCCCTATCATACCGTCACTGAATATGCTCAGCAAATAATGTACCCGCAGAACAAAGGACGCTACCTGAGGGCCGTTTTGGAATATAGATATGACGAATACAGTTCTTATGAACTGCAATCCTGGAACCTCGGTATCGACGGCGGTACATTTTCGGAAGCAGCGTCAAACATATTGTTTATGGACGATACCCCCACTCACATCATAAACCCCGCCGGTTTATTTAATCGCAGTTACGTTTTTGAACAATTCGCCGATAAAAAGCCCACCTTCTTGCGGGGTAATTATCCCGACTATCCAAGCTGGCACGAATTGGGACATGATCCGGAATCTAATTTCTGGCAGGATGATGACTGGAATTACACCTGTGGAAATCTCCCGTCGCTTATAAAAGGATAAACGATCACAATAACCAAGGGTTTCAGAAGTCATGATAAGTTCACTCATCATCTCTGAATCAAAATATTTTTTGTTAAGTCAACATATTTTCCAACCTGGTTAAACAAACTTTTATGACAGGTCCAGCTACCCATTCAAAAGAAATACCTGAAAAGCACTTCATTCAAAAATCAGGAAAACAGGCAATATACATTAACTGAATCAACGCAAATTAATATGGGAAAGATAACTCCGTACACCATCGTCATTATGTCTGCAATGCTGATGCTTTCCTTTTCAAAACATCATTTACCTTCTTCGGATGATCACCAGCGGAAAGTGCAGGCAGCAGTAGATAGCGTTCGACTCGCTCTGTCCGAAAAAATGGGCATTGATTATCCCTATATTAACGTTCTTATACAAACGCCCGGAGAACAGATCTTCGTTAGTTCGGCAGCGGCAGGCAACCAGCCGCTTACTGCTGATACTTATTATAGATTTGCCAGCACCACTAAAAATTTTACTTCAGCTGCCATACTGAATATGTATGAAGATGGCTGGCTTGATTATAAAGCAAAAATTGCCAGTGCAATTCCCGGAAGCGATATCACGTACGTACCAGCCACTCCTGAATGGAATTTCCCTCACAAGCAGGATATTACTATTGAACAGTTATTGCAGCATAGCGCCGGCGTATTTGACGTGGATAACGATTCTGTGCCGGGATATAAGGGTGAAACCTATACGGACTATGTAATGAGATTGGATTCAACGCATCAGTTCACTACAGATGAAATGGTAAGCGTGCTTACGAAAAAGAATCTTTCTTATTTCACTCCGGGCAATGGCTATCATTATAGCAATACAGGATATTCCATACTTGCAAAAATCATTGCAAGAGTTTACAGTTTTAAAGCTGGCACAAACAAAACATATGATGACTATATGCAGGACTATATTGTGGGAGGCCGCAGCCCGGTGCCGGTTCATGAAATTCATTTCCCCGTATTAGCAACGGAAAAGGCGCTCCCCAATCCTCATGTTACAGGAGCTTATCTGCTTCCTGATGGCATTCAGCGTTTTGATAGTTACAATATGAGCGCCCAGGTTGGTGAGGGAAACGGCTATGGAACTATGAACGCTTTGAATACGTATATCCGTTCTTTGATGAAAGGCAAAAATGTGCTGAAGCCTGCCACTGTGCAGTTGATGCAAACGGACAGGTTAGCATATGATTCTGCCTATGCACTTGGATGTACTTATCGTATCAATTTGGGGTTTGGACATAATGGCGCAAGGATCGGATACCTGTCACAAATGGCGTACGATCCTGTAAATGATATCTCAGTTGTATCAATGGTTACGATGTGGGATTTGCGGAAAGGCACCACCTCCTTCCTGCTACCCTTTAATGCTATTTATGATGCAGCGTACGCAGCAAGAAAAGCATTGGGATATCCCGGAAAACCATAGGTGGCAAGCATCTGATAAATGTATGAATTGATTGAATGGATTGATTGCATTGTAGAGACGTTGCATCGCAACGTCTCTACAGGCGGAACGCCTGTAACCAAAAACAATCCATTAAATCTGTTGAACACCTTGCGAAGAATCAATCGGCTACATTGCAAGGTTGCGTTTCCGCAATTGTTTCAGGAGATAAATATTACTGTAAGATCGTAAGACCGTAAGACCGTAAGATCGTAAGATAGTAAGAAGTGTAAAAAGATATCGAAGGGGCAAAGCTGCTTCCCAGTCCTTTTTCGAAGAGCAGGGACTTTACGAAGGCCGCTTGTTATGTGCACTTTTTTTCTTTGAAGATGCAGCTTCCTGCTCTTTATAAAATTCTCTTGCGCGTTTAAGGCCGGTTGCAATTGCTACTCCCTCGCCTGAGCCATTCAGAAGTAATTCGTTTGCAATTTCAGTTGCTTTATTTCGAATTTTTACCGGTTGATTTTTGTAGGAGGGAGGATAATTCCCATTATACCAGGGCATATTATTCGCTTTTAAGTAAATAAATGGATCACAATCTTTCTGTTTGGAAAGTTCTGTCGTATATCTGTCCGCAAAAGCCACGCCACAGCCGAAAAATACGCTTCTGGCATAATTATTTGATGGTTTGAAGTATGGCATCGAACAGAGAAATAATCCGTCAATTGAGTTTGTTTGCTGAGCTGTTGGTATTGCACGAAAAAGATAAGCGGTTAGCCGGAATTTTATCCGCAGCGGCATACCGTCTCCGTAATGTTTCTGAGGAATTGGTATTATTAGATAAAAGAGCGCTCGCGCAAATTGTCCGCATCGAAGTAGTAAAACTGATTGATGAATTAAGAAAAACGGGAACCATTGCTGCATTGGACGAACTTATTCAGCTTACGCCAGCCGGCTTGTTTGACATGATGCGGATTCGTGGCCTGGGTGGAAAAAAGTTGCACGATCTGTGGCATAAAGCCAAAATAGACAATGTGCAGGATCTGCTGAAAATATGCAAGGCAAGGAAGTTAAATGTTCCGGGATTTGGCATAAAAACGCAGCAAAATATTGTCGCGGCCATTGAAGCGTTGAATGAAAACCGGTCGCATTTCCATTATGCGAGCGTGGCTGACGCCGCAGATAGCCTTGTTTGGGCACTTCGTTCCCACTTCAAGACAGAACTGATAAGTTTATGTGGTGATATAAGAAGGCAGGCAACAACGGTAGAATGCATTGAAATTGTGGCAGCTGTTCCTCCCGCTAAATTCACGGCAGCTGCGTTGAAACGATTGTTGCTGATCGGTAAAAAGGACAGGTACGTCACCCATGCGCATACGCTTGATGAAGTACCTGTTCTGATCTATCATACAACAGACAAAGAGTATACGTATGAATTATTCACCAAAACGGGCTGCCAGGCACATGTTGAAAAGATTTTGTCACGGGTTGTCCGCCCATCAAAATTTACTTCTGAACAGGCTATTTATAATACGGCGGGAATGCATTTCATCGTGCCGGAAATGCGTGAAAATCTTGCTGAGTGGAAATTTAAAGGAATTGCGAAAGACCTGTTGACGGTTAATGATATTACTGGTGTGGTACATAACCATACTGACTGGAGCGACGGGGTTGACAGTCTGCAATCGTTTGTTATGGCGTGCATGAAAAAAGGGTACAGCTACTGTATTATATCCGACCACTCCAAAAACGCATTTTATGCAGGTGGTTTAAAAGAGGATAAAGTGTTGCAACAGTTAGCAGCTATCGACGCACTTAACAAGAAAATGGCACCTTTCAGAATTTTCAAAAGCATAGAATGTGACATACTTGTTTCTGGTGAGCTGGATTACAATGCTGCATTGCTCAGCAAATTTGACCTTGTGATCGCGTCTGTTCATCAGCAATTAAAAATGGATGAGGAAAAAGCAACCAGGAGGTTGATCAAGGCAATAGAAAATCCATTTACCACTATTCTGGGACATATGACTGGCAGGCAGTTGCTTATACGACCCGGTTATAGTTTGGATTTTAAAAAAGTGATAGACGCTTGCGCGGCTAATCATGTTGTGATAGAAGTAAATGCCAATCCATACCGGTTAGATATGGATTGGTCACACATTCCGTATGCCCTTGAAAAGGGTGTGATGATCTCAATAAACCCGGATGCACACAGTATTGCTGAAATAGATAATATCAAATGGGGTGTTGCGGCGGCACGCAAAGGCGGACTTACAAAAGCAATGACGTGGAATGCCATGCAGCTAAAGGACATTGAACGATGGTTAAGAAAGAGCAAACGTAAGCAGCTTGTTGAGGTATAATGCGGCGCCGGCCTGAAATGTGAATTACAAAATATAAAGGTGTACGGTATGGACATTGCTGAAAATAAAAAAAGCACAGATGAACTAACATATATCAAAAGCAAGCATAAGATGTGGATCGGCAGTTACATTTTTATAGCGATTGCTTTTGGTATATTCTACTGGTTGCTGCACCTGCATGTTTTTGCAATTGAATGGCTTCAACGTCCGGTCGTGATAAAGTGCTGCCTGGCGACGGTTATTGTTTTCGTTATTCTTACCATCTCCAAATATGTAGAAGCGTTATTCACTAAGTATGGTCACGCAAAGGCGGTTACTTATAATTTTGTCCGCCTGGTGCGTATCATTGCCGTGATCGCTATCGGTATGGTAATCATTGGTTTCTTGTTTGAAAACTGGTATACAGCTGCCGTTTCATTGGGACTTATATCACTCGTGCTCGGCTTTGCATTGCAAACACCCATTTCATCTTTTATCGGATGGTTATACATCGTGATTCGGCTTCCATATAAGGTGGGAGACCGCATTCAGCTTGGAACTTTTAAAGGAGATGTGGTAGAGATCAGTTACCTCGATACCACACTGTGGGAATTCGGCGGCGATTACCTGACAAACGATTTACCCACAGGAAGGTTAATACGTTTTCCTAACACACTTGTGTTACAAGGGGAAGTTTATAACTATTCCTGGCGCAAATTCCCTTACATCTGGAATGAAATTCCTTTTCATGTGGCATATGAAAGTAATCTGTCCTACGTAGAAGCCGTCTTAAGGAAAGTGGCAAAAGATGCACTGGGAAAGGACATGGAGGAAAAGGTGAATGAATTAAAGTTATTGGTTAAGCAGACGGCTGTGGATGAGCTTGACATAAAGGAGTATCCGTTTGTGACATTCAGAACCAATCCCAACACCTGGATAGAAGCTTCTGTTAACTACCTCGTTAACCCGAAAAAGGCTTCGGAGGTCCGCAACAAGATCATTAAAAATGCGACAACAGAATTGTTGAAAGAACCTGAAAAAGTGATGTTTCCCAACTCGAATGCCCGTTAATATTTTTACAGGCATTGGATGCTTTGTAATCAAAAGAAGGGCATTAATCAACAGTTGTTGCATAGAGTGTGTCAAAAAAATCCCACTCTCGTTTCAGTATCTCACGTTGTAACGTTTGCCAGGCCACTGGCATAATATTTTATGGTGAATAGAAAAAACATTTACTATGGCTACCACTGTGAAAAAAAGCGCACAAAAAAAGGCAACCAGGAAGGCTTCAAACACATCTTCTGCACGCAATCAGGCCAGAAGTGTGGCTCAACCCGAATCAGCATTGGCCGAATTATTTCTCGATGAAATAAAGGACATATACTGGGCGGAGAAAAAGCTGACAAAAACACTTCCCAAACTGCAAAAAGCTGCTACTTCAGAGCAGCTGAGAGCTGCATTCGCAACGCATCTGGAACAAACAAAGGAACATGTTACAAGGCTGGAGCAGGTATTCGAAATTTTGGGTAAGAAGGCACAGGCAAAAAAATGCGATGCGATGGAAGGACTTTCCATGGAAGGAGAAAGTATAATTGAAGATACTGATGCCGGCACTGCAACAAGAGATGTAGGACTGATCATTGCGGCGCAAAAGACCGAACATTACGAGATTGCAACTTATGGTTCCCTTACCACGCTCGCTGGAGTTTTGGGGCATAATGATATTGCAGACATCTTAGCCACAACGTTGCAGGAAGAAAAGGAAACAGACGAAATTCTGACATCTATTGCAGAAAACGACATCAATTACGAAGCAGAGGAAGAAACTGAAGAAGAAGAAGCTTAAATGCTGTATAAGGTGAGACAATAAAAAAAGGTTTGCAGTTATTGCTGTAAACCTTTTGTTTTTCTGAATACCAGGCTTTCATGGTGTTATAGTCACGCTTAAGTTCTGCGTTTTGATAAGCCGCCGAAAATAAAAGAGAGAACGGCAAAGAATATCAGCAAATGAATAAGCGCACTGGCGGTGTGATATACAATAAAACCGAAGATCCAGGCTATAACCAGGATAATTCCGATAAAAAATAAAATGCCTTTCATATTGTTTTTATTATTCTCTTAAAATTTTCATGCCAAATCAACGCGGGCCAACCCCCAGGCATGCATACATTGAAAATTAAAAACAACAAGGGTGATCCGTTATTCTAAAAAACTATTCTTCAGCCAGCTTGCGAAGTGCTTTAGAAATATCAATTCCCTTGCCGAGCACAGGCTTAAAAATGTCGCCTTCTGCTTTTATCCTTGCTATCGAATTCTTCATTGTAAAATCTGCAATTTTCAACCCTTTTTTTATTTCTTCCCAATGTAGTGGCATACTAACAGTTGCCTGTGGCTTTGGCCTTACGGAGTAAGGTGCTGCGAGTGTTGCTTTTGGCCTGTTTTGCAGAAAGTCAACGTATATCTTGCCTTTCCGTTTATCGGTCATGCGTTCTATGCTGGTGAACTTTGGAAGCTCCTGGTGTACATGGCTGGCAATTAATTTTGCAAACAGTACGCATTCATCAAATGAATATTTTGCACCTAGCGGTATGTACACATGGATGCCCGTAGAGCCGGATGTTTTAGGATAAGAAGGAACTCCCAATCCATCAAGCACTTGCTTTGTTACCTGGGCTGTTTCAATCACCTGATCGAAAGTATTTTTATTTGTAGGATCTAAATCTATCAGGCACCAGGTTGGATTTTCCGGCGCTTGTACGGTGCAGTTCCATGGATTCATTTCAATCGCTCCAAGATTCGCCATCCAGAGTAAACTCGCCTCATCTTCTGCCACGAGAAAGTTTTTATCTTCTCCTTCGCTTGTGCGGTAAGGGAATTGATTAATCCAATCCGGAGCAGTAGCAGTAACGTCTTTAAAATAAAAGCTTTTTCCTTCAATGCCGTTGGGATAGCGGTTCATAGACTGTGGCCTGTCTTTAAGATAAGGCATTATATAGGGCGCAACCTGGTAATAATAGTTCAACATGTCCCGCTTGGTGTAACCTTCCTTTGGCCAGAAAACTTTTGACAGGTTACTGAATTTAAGCTCATGCCCATTAATGGCTTTTACTTGCGTATCTTCAGAAGGATTAAGCAAAGTTTTGCGTTCACCCTTTTTTACCGGTTTTATCGGTATGGACTTATCTGTATCCTTAGCCACTTGCTTTTTCCTGGTGGCAGGCTTTGTTTCTTCCTGTATCACCTCTTCTGTGTGCGAAGCAACTTCTGCATGTACATCCTTGGCTGCTTTGTCTTCACGCAAACCTTCAAAGGATGGATGGCGCATAACGCCGTCATCTGTCATTTCTGTATAGCTTACTTCGCAAACAAGTGAAGGCTTAAGCCAAAAGGCTTGAGCATGTGGTGGATTTGGGCGGAAGCGTGACGGCTTGTTTACATCGGGCGAAATTGTAAAAGGAGATTTTTTAATTAAAAGCGGTTTGAATTTAGCCATCATTTCCTTTTGCAGCTTATCGTTAAACCCGGTGCCTATCTTGCCGGTATATTGCAACCTTCCATTGTCATAAACCCCTACGAGTAATGCACTGAATGCTTTTGGTGAATCATCATTTTTAGTGAAGCCGCCAATCACCACTTCATGACGCTGCAATACTTTTATTTTAAGCCATTCACTGCCGCGATCGCCGGGCAAATACTGACTGTCGGCTTTTTTTGCAATAATTCCTTCCAGTCCCATTTTGCCGGCAGCCGCCAGAAATTCCTGCGGCGACGCTTCAAAATTCTGGCTTTCGCGAATGATTCCTTCCTCCGGTATTAGTTGATGCAACAGTTCGCGGCGTCTTGTTAAAGTAAGTTCCATCAGGCTATAACCATTCAGCCATAACAGGTCAAACACATAATACACAAGTTCGCCATCTGCCTCGCTGCGCCAGTTTTGCAGCGCATTAAAACTCGTTACACCGGTATCCTTCAGCACACATATTTCTCCATCAAAAACTGCATTGTATTTCAGCTTCTGTAAGGCCTCACGTACGGGGTAGAACTTCTCATTGAATGACTTGTTATTGCGTGATATTATGTTGACGTCCGATTTGTTGCACAATGCTACAGCCCGGTAGCCATCCCATTTAATTTCATACAACCAACCGGAATCTGACGGTGCATGATCTACCAGTGTTGCCAGCATGGGCTTTATGGTTTTGGGAATTGGTTCTTTAACGCCATCGGCTGGTTTTACTGATGGCGCGGCTTTTTTAGGCGTCTTCTTTACTGCTGTGACAGAAGTTACTTTTTTTATTTTTTCAGCCGCGCGGCCGCGCGTTTTAGAAGAGTTATCTTTTTCCGTAGTACCCGGCTGAATGGTCTTTCTGCCATACACCTTATCAGGAGAAGCTTCCATTTTTGCCAGTGTTTTTCCTGACAATACAGATTTGTCTTTTAAGGTCACATCCGATTCGGATGCAAATTTATCCCGGTGTTTGATCAACAGCCACGCATTGTCGCTACGGCCACTGGTATGGACCAGCGCAAACTCGCCTTTTAGTTTTTTTCCGTGCATAGCTATCTTAACAGATCCTGATCTTAATTCCTTTAAAAGTAATTTCTCAGCCTGTTCCCGGCTGTTAACCGGTGTTATTGGTTCATAAGTCCCCTGATCCCAAACGATCACTGTACCTGCGCCGTAATTTCCTTTTGGAATGGTTCCTTCAAAATCTTTATAGTTGTACGGATGATCTTCCACCATCATTGCCAGGCGTTTGTCGGCAGGGTTAAGAGATGGCCCCTTGGGGATTGCCCAGCTTTTAAGAACGCCGTCCATCTCCAGGCGAAAGTCATAATGCAGGTGTGATGCGGCGTGTTTCTGCACCACAAAAGCTAATTTCTGTCCTGTGCCTTTTCCCCCGGTTGGTTCGGGCGTTTGATCAAATGAACGTTTTTTGCGGTATGTTGATAATGACATGGATATATCTTTTAAATAATTATAAAAAATAGCGTGCCATGACTAACCCGCTGGGGAAAAAGGGGAATGCTGCTTTACTCCCAATGATATGTGGAACAGAATCAACACACTTCCGGTATTTTTCAAAATTAAGAAGGGAAATAAAGCACAAATGCGACTGTATTTGTTGGCATGGATTTTTAAATTAAGTAGAAAACTATAGTATATGAAGACAGCAAATAATTCAAACAAAGGTCGCGCACAAGATCGCGCGAAAGTTGCTGGTGGTCAGGATTACGAAGTTAATTATGAAGCAAAGAAGCTAAATACTTCAAAAAGCGCTGTTAAGAAAGCTATTAAAACCAGTGGCAACTCGAGGAAAAAAGTTGAGAAATCCGTTAAAGGATAATCGTGTATGAATAAGAACCCTGGTTAATCCAGGGTTAATTTTGGTTGAACATTGTTCCCTGGAAAACAAATATCTGTTGATCATTCCGTCTGTTGCAAAGTGCCTGAAGGACCATGTAACCCGCACTTATCTAAAGCATTAAACATCTTTATTTAATCAGCACTCCGGAGAGCGGTCCGACCAAACATGTGCTAATAATTAGCGTGATAAAGACCAGCCTGCCTGTATTATTTTATGCCGGAAACAGTACAGAAATTTTTTTGCATTTTAATGCTATTAATTATATTTGTCTACTAATTTAGTAGGATAATAATATCGGATGAAAACAGGGCTAACTGATTTCTTATTTCCCAGCTGTACAAAAGGTATTGCTATAAGTGTTTCAAAGCAGCGTTTTGTAAAGGAAAGCTGTTGTTGACAATTATTGCGTGTCTGTTCCTTAAGACGCTATATATCGCAGTTGCCGGGCTATGAAAGCTGCAATACACTGCAGTTGTATCTGGCCTGCGCCTTTTAATCATTCATTATTCAGAACTATTATGAGCCAGGGCAAAATTATCGGCGTTTTAGCCAGCATTCTTTTTATACTGACAACCACAAAACTAATTGGTCAACAGAAAGCACTGCATCCAAAAGTTCTGGTTGTAATCGCCCACCCTGACGACGAAAGTATTGTGTCGGTAACACTATACAAGATAGCCAAAGAGCACAACGGACAGGTTGATCTTTTTGTTATCACGAACGGAGAGGCCGGTTACCGCTATTCAACACTTGCTGAAAAATATTATGGTGTTAAACTAACAGATGAAGAAAACGGGCGTTCGAAACTTCCGTCGATCAGAAAGCAGGAGCTAAAAAATGCCGGTCACATTCTTGGTGTATCCAATTATTTTTTTGCTGACCAGCGGGACAATAAATATTGCCTGGATGAAAAGGCTTCATTGGATTCCTGCTGGAATATCCCGGAAGTGAAAACGAAGCTGTTGGCTGTATTGAAGAGAGAAAATTATGATTTCGTTTTTTGCATTTTGCCAGGAGAAAATGAACACGGGGCACACAAGGCCGCCACACTTATTGCGTTAAATGCAGTGGCTCAATTGCCTGCCTTGCAAAAGCCGGTAATACTTGCTGCAACTGTTGTGAATAATAGCGATAGCATTATTCGTTTTTCCGGATATAAAAATTATACAGAGACAAAAGTTTTGCAGGATACAGCACTTTTTCATGTCGACCGAACGGCTTCATTCAGCTATAACGCTAAGCTCAATTATAAAGTGATCACTAACTGGGAGATTGCTGAACATAAAACACAGGGTGCTACTCAAATGACCATGAATATTGGAGACAAGGAAGCATTCTGGTTTTTTAATCAGAATGATGTAACGCGTGCAAATGACTGTCAATCCCTGTTTCAATCACTGGCAATAACACCTAAATAATTTTGTATGAAAAAGCTTTCCGTTTTAGTGCTGATTGTATTGTGTGCCTTCAGGCCTGCAAACAAGCAAGTCTTAACTATTTCCGGTCTTATTGTTGACAAGCAGACCAATCGTCCTGTTTCAAGTGCTTACATTGTGGCTGTGGAAGGAGAGGAGGAAGTGTTATCAACTACTGATGGAAAGTTTACACTCCGCACTTCTCTTAGCGTGCCTTTTAATATTACAATTACTCATAAGGATTTTGAAGAAATTAAAACCAATATTCGTGACACTTCAGGTTCATTGCTGATTCAGTTAACGCCATTGACAAAGTAATACAATCGTTCATTCCTGATCAATTTTGTCAATACTTATTAGAGCCTGTTCAATGATCGTTCGCGGTAATGATAATAACTAACGCATCTGCTTTACCAAATGTTTTGGGACATATGAAATTGAAAGAAATCGAGCATTTATCCGGGCCAGGCCAACAGGAAACATTCTCAAAAAGTTTTTACACGCATAAACGTCCTGTAATACTGAACGATTTTCTTGCAGACAAAACGGTCTTATCCAAATGGACATTTGATTTTCTTGCCGATCAGGCAGGAGATCAGTTAGTTGATATTTACGGGAAGGAAGACACTCACAATGAGTGGGTTACATCACCGCCTGTAGCACGCATTACTTTCCGCGAATATCTTTCTTTGATCCAAACCGCACCTACGCCGCTAAGGCTGTTCTTGTTCAATCTGCTGAAGAAAAAGCCGCAACTTAAAAAAGACCTGAAAATTAATGACGTCACAGGCGGTAAGATCCTCACATGGCTACCCTATCTTTTCTTTGGTGGAGAGGAGTCAAGTGTCAGGTATCACTATGACATTGATATGTCTGATGTATTCTTAACTCAGTTGCATGGCGTTAAAAGAATCATGTTGTTTTCGCAGGATCAATCAAAGCTGTTATACAAACTGCCTTTCAATTTTCACGGCCCCGTGAACCTCGCTGACCCGGACTATCAACAGTTTCCTGCGCTTCGGAATTTACAGGGATGGACGTGCGACCTACATCCTGGCGAGACCCTTTTTATTCCATCAGGATTCTGGCACTATATACAATACACTACTGCAGGATATTCCGTAAGTTATCGTGCTTTATCACCTTCATTCTGGCAAAGATTACGAGGTCTTAAAAACATCTTTATCGTACGAAAATTTGACAATATCATGAGAAATATTTGTGGCAGGAAATGGTTCGACTATAAAGTGCGAAAAGCAAAAAAACTGGCACGTCTTTACGAAGTGAAAAGGGATTAGGGCTTCGTAAAATGAAAGGTTGAAGTTTAATTAAAGCAGGCCCATTGAAACAAGTAAGTGTTGAATGAGCCTGTATGGAATATGGTTATGCAGGCACTGTCTCATTAGCAATAATCGCTTCGGAAAATCTTTCCATCTCCTCCAGTTGCGGTGAGCATTGTAACAGGAACAGGTCAACACCTGCTTCGCGGAAAGCCGCTATTCTATCCTGCACCTGCCATGGTGTACCCGTTAGTCCACTGCGCAGGCCACGGTTGGATACGGAATAATCCTCCAGCGAAACACGTTGTTCCAGTTGTGTGCCGGCGAGCCATTGATGATAGTTCTTGTAACCGGAACTGCCTTCGTTCACATTGGTGATGCGTTCTATTTCGCGCTTTACTTCCTGCTCACTATTTCTTATAATACTGTAAGCCGCTACACCAAACTTCATTCTTGGTAAACCAAATTTTTCACGTCGTTCACTCAGGTCACGAATGCGTTTGGCAATAACATCCGGGTGGTCACCATGCATTACATAGCCATCGCAGGTGCGTGCTATCAGGTCTTTAGCCGTTTCGCTTTCACCACCGGCATATATAAATGGTCGCGGTTGCTGTATAGGCTTAGGTTGCAGCACGTTGTCCTTCACCTTATAATATTTTCCTTCAAAACTGTAATTGTCTTTGCTCCAGACATTGTTGAGCACTGTCAGCCATTCTGCTGTTCTTGCGTATCGGTCATCATGTTGCTCAAAGTGCACGCCGTATTTTTCAGCTTCATCCTTCCACCAGGAGGAAACCACATTAAGCGATAACCTGCCATTGCTGATGTGATCGATATTTGCGGCTTGTTTAGCAAGCAGTGCAGGATTATGAAAAGTGGGGCGCACGGCAATCATCAGCTCCAGCTTTTCAGTAACGGCTGCAATAGCAGCAGCAGTACTCCATGCATCCAGTGACGGCGCATGTTCCCCCTTAATATCATTTAAATTGAGTTCGGCAATTAATGAAAGGCCATAGCCAAGCTGTTCACTTTTTACAGCCAGTTTTTTTACATAGTTCCATGATGCTTCCATTTGTTCATCGGCCACATTGCGCAGCCAGCCGCCGAATACAGGCATCCAATATCCGTATTGCATAGTGTTTGGTAATAAGAGGTGAAATAATCTTTGTGTAATGAATGTGATTAAGCGTTTGTTGAGACTGCTTTGTTGCTCGCATATACCTGTTCTTCCAGGAAATCAACAAGCCTTTCATGCGGGTTAAAGCCCACCACATTTACAGCATCAGCAACAAAATTCGAAAGTGCATTTACATCGTAGTAAAGCAGCGATCCGTCCCTGTCATCAATAATGTACTCAATGCCCCCAACGTCAATGCCTGCATGCTGCACAATGGTTTCTACTGCCTCAATCACTTGTGAGGGAGGATTGTATGCTTCGACTTTTAAGCCGTTTTTAGGAGCGTCAAGTGCACAGGCATTGCGGACCAGCTCTTTGCCTGCGCTGGTCTGGCAAATGTCTGCGGGGCATAGGTTGAATGTATCTCCCGTAATATGCACACGAATGGCGTACAGGAATTTTCCGCCGAGTGTTTCCACCCTGGTAATATATCCGCCGCGTGCAGGAATATACTCCTGTACCAAAGCTGTAAGGTCAATACCCAATTGAAGCGTGCCTGCATCAATGGCTTCCGCTATTTCGTCTCGTGAATCGAATCTTACAATACCTGCGCCGCTGCCACCGATATTCGCTTTAAGTACGATCGGAAAACGCAGGTCCGCGCTTGCATCCAATAGCTGTGACAGGTGATTGATGACTCTCGTTTTCGGATACGATAAGTTGAGTGATTGAAGAAGTGATAACTGAAGGGCCTTGGATGTTTCATAAGTAAAAGCTTTGTAGCCGTTGATTACGCTTACACCATTTAATTCCAGGTGTTTCAGCAGATTGAGGGTGTAAAAGATCCCCTGCTGATGGTCTCTTAAAAATGCGGAAGGACTCATCCTGTTAAAGAACAGGCTGTATTTTTCTTCTTTGGCTTCAATAGCAAACTGATGTTCTGCAGGGTTTAGCCGTTCGTAAGGAATGCCTCTTTTTTCAAGTTCGGCAAACAATGGTTTAAACCAGTCCGGATGTTCGTGATAGATTGCAAAAGGTTTCATGTGCCTAAAATTATTTACTCAAAAATAAAACTCTACTAATTTAGTAGGATAATTTTTTTGTTTTAAATTTTCGAATTAGTTTTGTCTACCAAATTAGTAGAATATTATATCTCTTATATGAAATCAACATTAACTGCAAAGCAAAATTTCACTAACGGATCTTTCGGATTTCAGGAATTTGTTACAGCCGTAAATCTTTACGTAACCGGCTCTGTTATTGAACGGGCTTGTTGTTGTTGATAGAATTTATACCAGATCATCTCATACCCCTTCATATTTTTTAGCGTTTAACACAGCTCCACACAACACTTCATTGATGTTTCCCTGCATCAACTAATTATTTATTTTTTTAAACACATTATTCATGAAACATTTCTTACAAAGAAGTGCTGTGTTTGTTTTTGTGCTATTTCTAAGTTACCGGGTAATGGCACAAACTGCCGTCACCGGAAAGATCCTTGGTGAAAACAATCAGCCTCTTGAAAACGCAACCGTACAATTGAAAGGCTCCAAAAAAGTAGTCTTAAGTGCAACGGATGGCTCTTTCCAACTGGAAGGAGGTTCCAAGGAAAAAAAGATCCTGGTGAGCTTCACAGGCTATGAAACACAGGAAATACCGGTGCCTTCAAACGGTATTATATCCATCACACTTAAAAGAGACAACCGGCAGCTTGAGGAAGTTATTATTACCGGTTACAGCACACAAAGCCGCAAGTTTATTGCAGGCTCTATTGTGAGTGTTAATGCAAGCAGTATTAAAGATATTCCCGCTGCTGGGTTTAACCAGCTGTTACAGGGTAAGGCTGCAGGCGTGCAGGTTACATCCAATTCAGGTGTACCTGGCGGTGGTATTACTTTTCGCGTAAGAGGTAATAATTCCATCAATGCATCGGTAGATCCCTTGTATGTTATTGATGGCGTTTTTGTAAGCAGTTCAGATCCCGTTCAGACAAGCATGGGCAATCAGCAGCAATCAAATCCGCTTGCAGATATCAATCCGAATGATATTGAAAGCATCCAGATCTTAAAAGATGCCAATGCAACAGCTATTTATGGTTCGCTCGGCGCCAACGGTGTTATCCTGGTAACAACCAAACGTGGCCGCCTGAACAGCAGTGCAAAAATTAATATCAATGCTTATCATGGTTGGAGCAATGCACCTAAAAAGTTTCAGGTAACCAATGGCCCTGAAACCGCTTTGCTGGCTAACGAAGCGGCCTATAATACAGCCATTGATAACGGCCAGGATCCTTCTGCAATCGTACTGCCTTTTCCAAAAGCGGATACGTTGCCAACGTACGACAGGATCAATGACCTGTTCAGAACAGGTAACACAAGTAACTATGAGCTTTCTGCGCAGGGTGGCTCAGAGAAAAGTACCTACTATGTCGGGCTGGGTTATCTGAAACAACAATCAATCGTAAAGCCATCGAATTTCGAACGTTATTCTGCGAGGCTCAATTATGATACTTACCTGAGCCGCAGGTTAAAAGTAGGAACCAGCATTAATATCACACGTACATGGCGCAATGTGAGTAGTAACGACAACAATCCGCAGGGCGTTATTAACTCCGCTCTCTTTGTCAGATCTTATCTGCCTGTCTATAACCCAAACGGTTCGTACGCAAAGTATGGCAGCTTTGACAACCATCTTGCGCTCATCAACAACCTGAACAACAATGCAGTTGGCTGGCGCAGTATTGGTAATATTTATGGTGAGTATGTCATTCTTCCTGAGTTAAAATTCCGCACCAGCTGGAGTGTAGACCGTACAGATGAGTACGAGAATAATTACGCCAATACATTGATCAGTGCAGGTGTTGCAACGAATGGCTCTGCCGCATCTTATCAAACAAAGAACCAGGTACTTACCAACGAACAGGTCCTCACTTACATTAAATCGTTTGGAAGTGGAAGAAAACATGCCATTAATGCCCTGATCGGAAATACGCTGAACAGTGTACTTACGGAAGGCACTACCGCAACGGGAACAGGATTTCCCAGCAACAATTTCACTGCTATTTCATCCGCGGCTACAAGGTCAGGTTCTTCTTCAAGGTCTGAAGCAAAACTTGTGTCCTTCTTTGGAAAAGCAAGCTATACGTTCGATAACAAGTATACAATTGACGGAAGTTTAAGGGCTGATGGTTCTTCTAAATTTGGCGTGAACAATCGCTGGGGATATTTTCCTTCCGGCGGTTTAACATGGCGCGCCAGCCAGGAGGAGTTTGTAAAGAATCTTAACTGGTTTGATGAACTTAAATTCAGAGGAAGCATTGGATTGTCTGGTAACCAGAACGGTATTGGCGCTTATGCAGCGCAGGGCTTATGGTCGGCAGGCGCAAACTACCTGGACAATCCGGGCGATGCACCAACGCAATTAGCTAATCCTGATCTTACCTGGGAAACGACAAGACAGGCTGATGTAGGCGTTGAGTTTGCTATTTTAAATAACAAGCTGAATGTAATTGTTGACTACTATAACAAATACACATATGATCTGTTGCTGAATGTGCCTGTTCCATTGCGTTCCGGCTTCGCATCTTATTTGCAGAACTATGGCGCGGTGCGTAACAAGGGCGTTGAAATAACGCTGCATTCAGACAATATCAACACAAAAGAATTCCGCTGGACAACCGATTTCAATATTGCATTCAATAACAACAAAATTGAAAAACTGGCTTCGGACATTGCACTTGGTGCATCGGGAAGAAATATCTCCATACTTCGTCAAGGCTACTCCGTTAATTCCTTCCAATTATACAAGCAAT
Source organism: Danxiaibacter flavus (assembly GCF_041060425.1). Taxonomy (NCBI): domain Bacteria; kingdom Pseudomonadati; phylum Bacteroidota; class Chitinophagia; order Chitinophagales; family Chitinophagaceae; genus Danxiaibacter; species Danxiaibacter flavus. The sequence continues at coordinate 230,690 of NZ_JAULBC010000007.1, read as the reverse complement.
TGTATGTAGATCCTGAAACAGGAAATGCTGTATATGACGATGTAGATAAAAGCGGTACCATTACTTCAGCAGACAGGCAGATCGTTGGCAATGCCTTACCAAGATATACAGGCGGTTTAACAAATAATCTTTCCTACAAAAATTTCGATCTCGGTTTCTTCTTCTATTTCCAGCAGGGCAACAAGATCATGAACATGAATGATTTCTTTTTGGTGCATGGTGGAACGCAAAGAAACATTGGCTTTGTGCCAAGACAACTGGAGAGATGGCAGCATCCCGGCGATATAACAGATATCCCCAGAATGACGACCTACAGTGGCGACCCAACTATCAACGGAGGCTCTGCGAATAACTACGGTGGTAGCGTTGCAAGCCTTAGCTCACGCTACCTGGAAGATGGGTCATTCATCCGTTTGAGAACGATCACGTTAAGTTATTCTTTGCCATCCAGCGTACTGCGCAATGTTAAGCTCACGAACCTGCGTGTGTACGTGCAGGCCAGCAATCTGTTCACCATCACCAAATACAAAGGTTTAGATCCTGAAGTAAGTTCTCAAAGCGCTAACCAGAATACTGCAGGCTACGACTGGGCTACTGTTCCGCAACCAAGAACTATACAGGCCGGTATTAACCTATCCTTCTAAATGATAAAAGACTGAATTATGAAACCTCTCAATAAAATAATTAAAGGTATCGCTATGCTCTGGATGCTATCCGCATTTGTGTCGTGCAAAAAATACCTGACTGAAATTCCCAACAATGCAGTTCCTTCCACAGCCGCAATTACAGACGCAGGTACAGCCAGGGCCGCCATTATTGGGGCTTATGACGGCCTGCAGAACTACTATGCGTCCAACTATCCCACACTGGGAACCATTACTGCAGATAATGTTGTGTTCAACGGAACACTCAGTCAGTATCTGCAACTGGATCAGAATGCCATACCAACGGACAACGTAACCACTGTTGCCGCATACCAGGGCATCTACAGCATGATCAATACAGCAAACAGTGTGATAGCATTTGTTCCATCAGTCAACGATCCGTTGTTGACAAACGATGAAAAGAATAAGATTCTCGGCGAAGCTTATTTTATCAGGGCGATCGGCTACTTTGACCTGGGCAGAGGCTGGGGCGGCGTACAATTGCAACTTAAGCCGACAACGGATCTCAGTGCGCTTAAAGGTATTAAGCGAAGCACACTGGATGAGACATACGACCAGGTACTTGCAGATCTTGTTCAGGCAGAACAGCTACTACCGGAAGATGCAAAAACAAGGAACCGCGCGCAAAAAAGTACGGCCCGTGCGTTGCGTGCCAGGCTGCATTTATACCGCAAGCAATGGGCCGATGCAGAAGCTTACGCCAGCCAGGTGATCAGCAACACAAAGTATAGCCTGGTAAAACCATATGGTGCATTTTTTACGGCTCCTTTTCTTAGCAATGAATCTGTGCTTGAGCTTACATTTTCTGCAAATGACAGGAACAGTTACTGGAACCTTTGGTATCCCAGTTCCTTCGGCGGACAGTTTACACTTAAGCCTTCCGCTGGTATTGTTGACAAGCTCAACAATACTGATATAGGCGGAGCAAGAAAATCACTCATTGCAGGAAGCGGCAATTCGGTGTATGGAGTGTTGTACAACACTTATGCAACAAGTACGGATCCGGCTTACCTGATCCGCATTGCGGAATTGTACCTGATCCGTGCTGAGGCAAGGGCACAGCAAAACAATCTGCAGGGTGCCCTGGAAGATCTTGATGCTGTAAGGCAGCGTGCGGATGTTGCCAAATCTACAGCCGTTACAAAAGCTCAAGTTATCCAGGCAATTGAAGATGAGAATAGTGTAGAATTTGCTTTTGAAGCACACAGGTGGTTTGATCTGGTGAGAACAGGACGGGCAGGAGAGGTGCTTGGACTCACCAACAAAGACTTTTGGCTGTTCCCTATTCCTTACCAGGATATTTTATCTGACCCCGACGTAACACAAAACCCCGGCTACTAAAAATTCATCTAACTCAATATTTCCATCATGAAATCATTTCGTTCAATCATGTTGCTTGGCCTGCTGGCGTTATTGGCAGGAGAGCGTGCAGCAGCACAACAGAATTATTACTTCCGCAATGCAGGAACTTTCGATCCGAAAATTCCTACGCCCGAACAGTTTCTTGGTTACCCCATCGGTACGCACTATACACGGCATGATCAGATTGTAGCATACTTCAATGAACTTGCACGTGTAAGCAATAAGATCCACGTGGAAGTGATTGGCAAAACGTACGAAGAACGTCCTCTGATTATTGCCACAATTACATCGCCTGATAACTACGGACGAATCAGTAATATTAAGCAGGCGCATGCAACTTTGGTTGATCCGGAAGCACCGCTGCCGGGGAAAGATGTGCCCGTAGTTGTTTGGTTAGGTTACAGCGTACATGGTAACGAGACCTCAAGCGGTGAGACAGGTTTGCTGACAGCTTATTACCTGGTTGCCAATCAGAGCGAAGAAACACAGCAATGGTTGAAAGAATCCGTGGTGCTGGTTGATCCTTCTCAAAACCCTGATGGAAGGGACAGGGCCGCCAACTGGTATAATTCCTACAAATCTTTTCCGCCGGTGGCTGATGCCTACGATAAAGAGCACCAGGAGATCTGGCCGGGCGGCAGAAGCAACCATTACCTGAACAATCTTAACAGGGACTGGCTCAGCCTTACGCAGGTAGAAAGTAAAGCAAGAATTGAATATTTCCATCAGTGGTATCCCAACGTGCAGATAGATTTTCATGAACAGGGTGCAAACGCTACCTACTACTTTGAGCCAACACCCAAGAGCCATCAGAGCCCGATCATTCCGCAAAGCGTGTACGACTTTAATGCAGTGCTGGCGAAGTACCAGGCAAAGGCGCTGGATGATATCGGTTCATTGTATTTCACCAAAGAGAACTATGACAATCTATCACCGATCTATGGTTCTACTTATCCCAAATTTTACGGTGGAGTAGGCGCTACTTTTGAAGAAGCCAGCAGCCGTGGATTAAATATTGAAACAAGCAACGGCATACTCACATTTCCATTTACGATACGCAATCATCTTGTAACAGGTCTTGCTACAGTGCGTGGTGCTGTAGCGGAGAAAGAAGGCTTGTTTAAATTGCAGAAAGACTTTTTTAAATCCGCATTGGAACAGGCTGCGAGAAACGATGCAAAAGCATATGTTTTTGGTGACAGCCGCGATGAAACACTTACCCGCAAATTTCTTGATCTGTTATTAAGACATCGCGTGAAAGTGTATGAGCTTACAGCGAATGTAAGTGCTGAAGGAAAAAGTTTTGAAAAAGGAAAAGCTTATATCGTTCCGGCAGCGCAACCCAATTTCAGGATCATCCACTCATTGTTTGAAGAAAATTTGCTGAAGGACAGTGTATTTTATGATAACACCGGATGGTCAATCATTCATGCCTATGGCCTGCAATACAGCAAGATCAAAAATCCTGCATTCTCTAAAGGAGAACCTGTTACTGCGTTGCCATCCTTGAAAGGCGAGGTGGCAGCCGGACAAGCTTCCTATGCCTATCTCTTAAGCTGGAGCGATTACAATGCATCAAAGGCTTTGTATTACCTGTTAAACAGAGGTGTTAACGTGAAAACCGCGTTTAAGCCTTTTACGGCAAACACTCCCGGTGGTAAGAAATCCTTTGGTTATGGCGCACTTGTGGTACCGGTAGCCGCGCAGGACATTCCTGCTGATTCCCTGTATAGAACACTTAATAATGCAGCATCATTGGCAGGCGTATCATTTACATCTGCGCTTACAGGTTTCAATGCTGAAGGTATAGACCTGGGAAGCAGCAACATCAAAAGCGTACGAAAACCATCTGTTGCACTGGCTTTTGGTCAGGGCATCAACTCGGAAGAAGCAGGTGAAGTTTGGTTTTTATTGAACCAACAACTGGGCTTGCCGGTTGTAAAGATTGATGCAGATAATTTTTCGCGCATCTCACTAAAAAAATACAATACACTGATATTGCCTGGCGGTAATTACAGCGAATGGGATAAATCTGTTGTCGCAAAAATTAAGGACTGGGTAAGAGAAGGTGGCAATCTTATTACTTTTCAGAATGCCAGCGCCTGGGCCATTAATCAGGAAATTTCCCGTGAGAAAGCATATGTAGATTCTTCGCTGAACAACCGTGGCGGTGGCAACACAATTCGTAATGTGCCGGCAAATGCAACCGTGTCTCCGGTATCTAATTCAACAGAAACGCAGAATGCAAAACGGGCGTTATCTGCTGAAAGATTGGATTACGTTAGCCTGCAGGATGTTGAAGGTGCAAAGCGGTTAAATGGCGCCATTTTTACGACTGATCTTGATACTACGCATCCTGTCGCGTTTGGAGTGAACAGTCGCCGTTTGTTTGTGAACAAAAACGGATCAACCATTTTGCTGCCGTCTAAAAACAAATACAACACCGTTGCTCAATATGATAAGGACGCGTTTGTAAACGGATATGCGCCAAAAGAAAGCGTCTCTAAAATAAATAACTCGGCTGCTATTATAACCAGTGCAGAAGGTTCAGGAGCCATCACACTTTTTGCAGATGATCCTGCATATAGAAGCTACTGGCTTGGTACGAACCGCCTGTTGCTGAACGCTATTTTCTTCGGTAACCTGATCAGTGGTTTTGGCAATTTCGGTTCTGAATAATCGTAGGAGTTTTTTTGTCATTTTCCCATAAGCAAATACAAAGCCCGTTGTTTCCACGGCGGGCTTTAAATACTTTGAGCGCAGGATTGTAAAAGTGATTTTTAACCTCCTAAAACGGGTTATGAAAAGTATGGCACTGTTTGTTACCACGATCATCATTAAAAATGCAGATATTCAGGCGTTGTCTGCAATAAAAAAGGGACTTCCGCCGAAGCTTTACCGTTTAATCATATACACGTTTTCTGAACCGGGAAAATCAACACTTCACGTTGAATTGGAACGGCAGGCACAAACAATAGAAACCGTGGTGAATGAGGTTTTATCCGTTCTTGAAAAATTAAGTCTTGGTTTTTCATTCACAATTACATATAGATAGTCATTTTTTTCGCGACCGGCAGTTAAGTCAACGTCAATGATGGTCATGAGAAAATGAAAGACATAAATTAAAACGTTAAATATTTACACACAATTGAACAAAACCGGGAGATATCAGGCAGGCTACATGAGTTAAACCTGATTAAGATGCAATGCCGGCGTCAAGAATTTTTGAAGAAGAAAGTATTTTGAATTCCTTTAAGTATTTAAGTTCCTCCCCGAGTTTTTCTTGCTGATCATTAACAAAGTTCCTTAAGCCGATGCTTAGGTCATGTCGATCCATTAATCTTGCATAAACATCTAAAACCGCAAGATCTTCTTTTTCGCAAAATGAGAGTATATCGAGCGTTTTCATGTCATCCGGCGCGGGCCTCAGCTTTGTCCACTGACTAAAGGTTTCATCCTGTGTGGTTTTTTGCCAGTGTTCATGTATGCAATAATATTTTTTATTAATGAACCTGATGAGGTTTGAACAGTCACGGATCATCTTAAGGAGAAATGCTTTTGTTAATACCCGCATATATTTACTGCCCGCAAGGATACTGTAAAAGGTGTTAGCCCTTTCTTTGCAAATATCCTGAATGTCAGCCAGGATTTTAACTTCCCGATAATTTAGCAGAATAACGTTATTACTTAGCAATTCATCGGTTTGTAGTGCATCGACATTAGAGCTGCTTATTATACTAATTGTCTCACTAAAATATTCATTTTCAAAAAGGCTGTATCGATGCATCATCTTCAATTATTTTTTTGTGGGATCTTGCCACGGTTTGTGATTTTTTTTCATGATGGTATCCTCATCCATGAATTGCCTGTGCGTTTGGAAAGCGCTGATTGTGCCAAACAATGAGCCTGTATTCAGATTGTTCTACAGTATTTATTACTGGTTTATCAGTTCTCATTTGCCGGTTAGCAAAAAAAAGATTGCGGTAACAAATAATAAATATCCTGTGACGGACATGCAAAGTAGTTTTAGGTCGCTCAATTCTCCCGGGCAAGTTGCGGTGTACATCAATAATAAAAATGCAAGACTTACCATGGTATATATGACCGTCTTTCTTTTTTTAATGGTACTGGAATCCGGGTCGGTTCTTAGAAAAATACGGGGTAATAAATGTTTCATGTTAGAAGGGGATTTTATGCTGTTATAACAAGCAACTGCGGCATTGCCTGCAAGTCATATGCTTATTTTTTGAACGATTTTTTGGGTTTAGCATTGAATGTCTCTTCAGCGCTGGTAAGACTTTTTGTTATGCTTCCACTGGCAAAATATGGGTGACATAGGTTGCCTGTACTTTTTTGCGTGCACCGACACCGTTCATTTTGTACTGAAGATACCTGGCCAAAATTCCCGGGACAGAGCGGGGGGATGAATTTATTTCGTCTACAAAAACATTGTACTGTGTAATAATTCCGGGTCAATCTAACTATAAATCCGGTACAAATTAAGCCGGCACGTTCAAGTTATATGTAGACGTTTATTGAAAGAATTGAATGGACGGAAAACATTTGTGTTTATGTAGAAGCCGGCTTCTGCTAAGCGCTTGCGGTTGTATGATTTTTGAAATCGACGAGTAGTTAAAGTAAAGCAAATAATTATACCTTAGGTATTGATTGGACATCGGTTGCTATTTTACCCAGCTGCTGGCAATTGCGATCAGTTGACTCATGTCAAGAATAGTGATCCTTGTTCCTTTTGTTTGTAAAATTCCTGCTTCTTTAAACTCTGTCAACAACCGGATTACATTTTCCCTGGCAGTGCCTACCACGCTTGCAAGATCTTCCCTGCCTATTAAAATTTCTGTGGATTGTCCTGACTTGCCGTCTGTTTTATACTTTTCAGTAAGCAGAAGTAAATGTATTGCCAGCCTCTGCCGCACCGTCTTGCTGGTAAAAGCGGATAAGTTATTGCACATTACAGCAAATTCGTGGCTTAAGGCCTGCAACAGCCTTTGTGCTAAAACGGATGATTGTTGAATTGCATCACTAAAATCCTCGCGGGAGATGAAAATAATACGGCTTGCTTCAAGTGTTGCTGCCGCAACGGAGTAGCGATCATTCGATAGGACTGCGTGGTATCCAATTAGCTCTCCGGACTTAGCGATGTAAATTATTCGCTGCCGTCCGCCTTTTTCCATTTTGTATTTTTTTACTTTTCCTTCTACTATATAAAAAATACCCAAAGGATAACTGCCTTCACGAAATACAATTTCACCTTTTTTGTATACTTCCTCAGAAGTATGTGCAAGCAAAAGTTGAAGGTCTCTCGATGGCAGGTCTTGCAATATTGACTCACGCTTAAAATTCCAGTTGTCTATCAAAAAATTCCCTCTTACACTCATTCCGGCAAATATATGTTTATAAGCAAGTGATGTATATCACTTCTATAGGATTTCGGTTGTCAAAACGAAATACTCAGCCAAATGTCTATGTACTGATGCCAATAATCCATACTCATTATTTTGTGAGTGGTTGGGGGATGTAACAATACCGGCAACATCAGAAAACTAGATCAATGCCTGTGTCCCGGAGCTTTCAGCATGCCTTACAATATATTCACGTTACCTTTTATAAAGCGTATATGCAAGCATATTGTTCTGGGTGACAATGAATGCTTATAATAGTTCCTGTTTTGGCTGGTTTACAGTCTGCAGTTGTAGCTGATATTATATCAGGGGTAAATTGTGAATTTTGGTATTGGCAATAATGGTCGATAAACTAGCTTCTCTTAATTACGCTCTTTAACGCTTGCTTGGCAAAATGGATGCGGCTTTTAATCGTGCCGACCGGAAGGTCAAGCATCCAGGCAATCTCAGTGTATTTATAGCCCTCAAGATGTAACACAAAAGGCTTTTTTAGCAAACATGGAAGCTTTTGAATTTGTGCCAGAATATTTTTAGTCGAAATGTCAGGATGATAGCTCGTGTTCGCCAAAGGTTCTTTCTGCAGGGCTTTAGTTTGGGCAACAGTTAGTTCAAGCGTTTTTTTTCTTCGGCGATAATTGTTGATAAAAATATTCCGCATTATTACATAGAGCCAGGCTCCTATATTCGTAGTTGACTTAAAATTGTCCTGGTATGCAAGGGCTTTACATAGTGTTTCCTGCAGTAGATCCTCTGCGTCTTCTTTCGTCCGTGTAAATTTCCGGGCCATGACCATCAGGGGTGGAGTGTTTTCTACCAGTAAATCCATGAAGGATGAATTATTCATATGTTGACTATTTTAAGCTGATTGGGACATAGGATTCTTAGGAATAATGTTTAGTTGCTTCAAAGCTTTATCTAAAGGATCGCAGTAGTTTTCCCAAAATGCAGACAACCTGACTAGCAGTAACGATATAGCTACTTAACGCATATCAATAGAATGCCAGCTTTTTTCCAAATGGACGGACGTAAATTGTAATTATTGTTGTGCCCAGCAAACGATCGTTGAATGCTGATGAAAGAGCTTTCCTGGTCAGGAGATAATGCGGCATAATCGCAAATGTCGCTATAGTATCCTAACAAGGGCTGGTGAATCGGTGAGCCGGATATCTGATTACCGCTCACTCTTGCATCAGTTTTATGTATTTCGGTCTAATGAGTCTGGTGTCTTGACGGCCGGCGATTTTGTGCCTGGAGCAGGGCATATTGAAGGCTTAAAATTGCAGTGTCATTCACGCTTACAAATATATATTTGTGTTTCCGTGATCTAAATCACTTTTTGAAATTAACGGTAACAAATCCAGGTTATTTGTACTACTTTTTCTGATGAGCCAGGATCGTCATGTAAACGGATAATTTGGTTAGCCACAATCAAAAGGAGATGACGTACACTTTTCGTTGATAGCCCGTAGGGTTTAGCGTTGTATAGAGGCCGTAATATAGAAGGTCCTTCTTGTGAGCAGGACATTATCCCCTTTTATTTGGTTAAAGTCCTAACGGACTATGTATTCTCAAATCAGACATTTCTATTACGCTTAATTCCTTACGGGAAAAACTGTCACTGTTGTGAAATCAGTCATTGATACTAAGCCATGCGCTATATAGAGTCAAAAAATTGAATGACAGATGTTCATTGCAAAGCTCTGTAGGTCTCCGTGTTTTCTCCGGTTGTTCTCCTATGTAACAAAAGAAAGCAGCACATGCAGACAGCGCAACAAAAAATATTTTTCCCGATTAAAAATATTTATTCATATTTGATTTCAATATTCAGCGAAGTTCATTGCCCTTAATTTGTAAACAAAAAGCTTTAAATGACTAGCCAAAAATTATGAGAAATACGCCGGTGAATTTTGTTCCCGGTTACCGGAACAGATGATTTTACCCGCTTGGAAAACCTTATTTAAGCCAAATCTTATTTAACCGAAAACCTGTGATGTTATACCTAAACTGTTAATCAAACTCTATGAAAAATTCCCCCATTTTTGTGTCTTTAGTAATATTGCTTGCGGCTGCCCTGCTATTTATTATTGTTTATAAGACCCGTCGTAGAAACATTATGACACGGAAGCGCTTTTTAGCGATAGGCATTTTTATTACGCTTGTAATGAATTCGATTTTCTACTCTTATTTAGCCAGGGGCGAGGTCAAGCCAATTCCGGCATTTGCAATATTAACTTTAGAGGTTTTCGAAATACTGCTTTTTGCATTGGTTTGGGGCATATTTAAGTTGGTGGAAAAAAATAAGAAAAAATCTTTGCGGGGAATAGTCAAATCATCCGAAAGAGAAAAGGAAAAAATGCACTATTAGCAGCCCGGATCAGCGCTTGCCTGGTGGAAAAGGTATTTGACGGATGAGGGTCAACTTTTTAGCAAATGCAATTGTTGAGCCTTTTCAGGGGTGATATTTATCACTTTCTGAAGTAAAAATACTCACCGCGGCCGAACAATGTTGCTGATAATTTTGCAGCTATGAATTTTTCAAATGCAGTAACCGGGCAACATTACTTTACACAGGATCACGATTGGGTCGAGTTTAAAGGGGCTGTAGCGGATATAGGTGTCAGCGCGTTTAAATTGACCGGATTTAAAGCAATAGATAAAATTGAATTTGCCAACGTAAGTGGCTTTATGCAGCCCGGTGATCTGATCGCCTCCATCTACTACAAAGACTATTGTATTGAACTGAGAATGCCCATTGCAGGTAAGATTGCGGAAATCAACAGCTTGTTGCTTACAGAAGAAGCGAGTGCGCTGTTGCAATCGAATGGCACATGTTGGATTGCCCGGATAATACCAGCTCAACCTTATGAACGAAAAGGTTTAGTGCTTCCGGAAGAATATCGTATGAATGGCAAGAGCAAATACGCCAAAGCCTAGCTATCCTCAAAAAGTATAAGTATAATAATGATTGATGACAACAAGTGTTGCGCAGTTACACGTTTTCGGAGCGATCGTCAATTCAATGATGTGTTCCCGCCTTCCATCAGGAAATTTGCGGACAGGCATTGGACACCGTTGAGCGTAGCAAGAAAGGTTGCGGACTATTTATCGGTTAAGAAAGGCAGTAAAATACTGGATATTGGAAGCGGAGCCGGTAAATTTTGCCTCGCCGCTGCACATTATAAACCTGAAGTGCAGTTCTTTGGCGTAGAGCAACGAAAGAGCCTGGTTGATGAAGCTGAAGCTGCCAAAAAAACACTGGGTATTCGCAATGCATTTTTTCTCCATGGAAATTTTATGCAAACCAATTTTGATCTTTATGATCATTTTTATTTCTTTAACTCATTTTACGAGAATTTGGTTTGGGGTGAAAAAATAGACAACACGCTGGAGTATTCGGAAAATCTTTATCACTATTATAACCGTTACCTCTATAAACTTCTGGCTTCCCGTCCCGACGGTACACGCCTGGTTACATACCATAGTGTTGAGGATGAAGTGCCGACTGATTATCAGTTGGTTGGCTCGCATTTGGATGGACTCTTGAAGTTCTGGATAAAAATAAGTGGACTCAACGATGTAGATCACGAAAATGATCATCCTTATTATAAACCGTCACGTATATCATTAGAACAACAGGAAAAAATGATAGTAGCAACCGGGTTGGCTGACAGAAGTCTTTAAACCACTGCTTTGTTATAACGAAGATTTGATTTTCTTAACTTTGCAGCATGAAGGCAAAAACAGAGCGCCCGGTATCGCAGTTCAATAGCGAGTTGAAGTTAAGAGGCTTTAAAGTTTTCCAGATTGAAAACGACAGTAATGCCACGCGGATCTACAGCAGAAAAGATTTTTATAAGATCTGTCTGACTACTGGTAAGAGTGTGATTCATTATGCCGACAGAAGCTTCGATATGGACGGTACGATTCTCTTTTTTGGCAACCCTCATATACCTTATTCCTGGGAAACGATCTCGAGAACCTACGTAGGTTATACCTGTCTTTTTTCTGAAGAATTCTTAAAAGTATCTGACCGGTCGGAGAGTTTGCAGCAATCACCTTTATTTAAGATCGGAGGTACACCGGTTCTGAAAATAAGTGAAGATCAGCGCATGTTCCTCAACACAATATTCCGTAAGATGATTGATGAACAGGGAACTGACTACGCTTACAAGGACGACATGATGCGGAATTACATCAACCTGATCATTCATGAAGCCCTAAAGCTGCAGCCATCTCAGAATATCGACAAGCAAAACAATGCGCTGGTCCGGGTTACTTCTGTGTTCCTGGAATTGCTGGAGCGACAGTTTCCTATTGAAACAATTGATCATCCGCTTTCCCTGAGATCTGCACAGGATTATGCCAAAAACCTTGGTCTTCATGTGAATTATCTTAACCGCGCTGTAAAAGAAGTTACGGGTAAGGCAACAACAACTCATATCAGCGAACGTATTGTTACCGAAGCCAAAGCACTTCTCCAGCATACCAACTGGAACATTGCTGATATAGCTTATGCACTCGGCTTTGAGTATCCCACCTATTTCAATAATTTTTTCAAGAGAATTACCGGCACTAATCCTTCTTCTTTAAGAGTTCAGGAAGTTTGAAATTCTTAATCATCGGTTTGATTATCATTACCACGCCCATACAATGTCATGGTATCTTTGCAATGTCATTAAGTTTAAAATGCAGCATTAGTAAAAACAGGTAACGGGTGACCGAAGTGTGCAGTTTACCTGCATTCTTTACTGCATAAAAATTGCACAACGCCAGTGTCATCCTTCACAGCTTACAATAGCTCTGTTGTTAGGAGGTGCAGGTATGTGCGGCGCGGTATATCGCATAACAATCAATTTCAAATCAAATAGCAAACAAGGTGATCAAAGACATTTTTGAAAGAATGAAAGCCGGACAGCTGATCAGGTTGGATGATCCTGACTATTATAAAGTACAGGAAGTTGTTGACAGAACGATTTCCTTATCGCCCGTACTCAATAACTCAACGAGCATAGGGCAGATACGCGAAGTTATCAGTGAAATAATTGGATCGCGGCTGGATGAAAGCACGACTGTATTTGCTCCTTTCTTTACCAATTTCGGCAGGTTTATCAGCATTGGCAGGAATGTCTTTATTAACCATGCATGTTCATTTTTGGATATGGGCGGAATTACAATTGAAGATGATGTACTGATAGGACCCAAAGTAAATCTGATCACCGAAAATCATCCAATGGATCCGAACGATAGGAGGGCGCTTGTTTGTAAGCCGGTAATCATCAGGCGGGGAGCGTGGATTGGTGCAGCTGCAACCATATTGCCCGGTGTTACAGTTGGGGAAAATGCAGTTGTTGCAGCCGGAGCTGTTGTTTCAAAAGATGTGCCCGCAAATACCATTGTGGGAGGGATTCCTGCGAAGGTATTAAAGACGATTTCAATAGGAGATGTATGATCAGCTTAGTGTTTCATCGTCCTGTACGAGCATTTGCGATTGTTAGTCTTGTCTGTATGGTCTGTTCCTGCAAGGCGTATACAAAAGATAATGAAAGTGCATTTCCCGAATATATGAGTACAGATACACTAACACATAAAATGAAAGTCACGATTGGCTCACAAACATTCACTGCTTTGTTGTCAGACAATCCTGCATCCGCTGCCTTAATAGCGGCGTTGCCTTTAACGCTCGTTATGACAGAGCTGAACGGTAATGAAAAATATGCTAAGCTTCCAAATGCTCTTCCGGCAGCGCCGGCTAATCCTTCAACAATCCAGGCGGGTGATCTTATGCTGTGGGGCAATAATACGCTGGTACTTTTTTATAAATCTTTTTCTACCTCGTACAGTTATACCCGGATCGGCAGGATCGATGATGTGCGCGGACTGTTTCCAGCAGTCGGTTCAAAGGAGATAACTGTTACGTTTTCTGTAGAATAAGCCGGTGTGGTTCAAACATCTGCCCGGAAAGTCTGCTCAACTTACATTCAATAAAAATTACGTGTTATGGAGAATAATAAAAAGATGAACTCAATACATAGCTCCCGCAGAAGATTCATTCAACAGACAGCAATGGCTGGTACAGGTTTGATATTAATGCAACACACACCCGTTTTTTCACAATCAAATGGAATCAGAAAAATGACAGATAAGATAAAGTCAAAAGGTTATGCTGCTAAAGATGCATCGGGAACGCTAAGTCCATGGGAATTCGAACGGAGACCTGTTGGAGACAATGATATTTTGATTGACATTAAGTATGCCAGCATCTGTCACTCAGATATTCATCAAATGAAAGGTGATTGGGGGCCACAACAATATCCCCAGGTACCCGGGCATGAAATTGCCGGCATCGTCACTGCCGTTGGCAGAAATGTTACCAAATTTAAAGTTGGCGACAGGGCCGGTGTCGGTTGCATGGTTGATAGCTGTCTTCGGTGCGATAGTTGTAACCACGGCGAAGAGCAGTTCTGTGACAATCATGCTACCTTATTCACATATGGTTACCCTGACAAGGCTTCCCCATCAGGTATAACACAAGGCGGATATTCCAATAACATCGTAGTGAGAGATCACTTTGCAGTTCATATTCCCGGTCATATTAGTCTTCAGGAAGCAGTACCTCTGCTTTGCGCAGGTATTACAACTTACTCTCCCCTGATGAGAGCCAATTTCAAAAGAGGCGATAAGATTGGAGTCGCTGGTATTGGTGGTCTGGGACATCTTGCGATCAAAATTGCGGTTGCAAAAGGAGCCGATGTTTATGCATTTACAACATCTCCTGGTAAAATAAAAGATGCACTCGCGTTTGGAGCAAAAGAGGCTGTTTTAGTTGACAATACTTCCAAATTAGCTCAATATAAAGGCAAGCTGGATTATATGATTTCCACAATTCCGGCTCAATACGATGTGGCTGCTTACGCTTCAGCGGTTAAGCGTGGTGGCTTTTACACACAGGTTGGCATGCCGGTTGGCTTTCAGCTTGCCCTGAGCAATATTGGCCTGGCAAATACCGGTGTAAATTTCAATGCATCACTTATTGGCGGGATTCCTGAAACCCAGGAAGTAGTATATTATTGCGCAGATAATAAGGTGTTGCCACAGGTCCAGATCATTAACGCGGCGGAAGTGAATGATGCGTGGGAAAAAGTAATTGCCAAACAAGCCCGTTACAGGTTTGTGATAGACACTGCGACGCTATAGCCTGTTTGATTCACACTGACAGGGATCGTTTTCTGTAGCTGCAATCTCCGGTATAAGTAAGGTGTCGGCCGCGCCAACGTTTCTTTGTTAACAACTGATAAAGCTTAAAGCCCAAAGCCTAAAGCTCAAAGCTGACCGAAGCGAAGGTTTTTAATCATTTAAGAAATATAAGAGTAAATAAGAATTTTTGCCCAGGATAATAATTACACTTAAACGACAATATATTTACTTAACCAGCCCGGACCTTCACCATTGACCATTCACTATTCACTAGTTGTATAGAAGTAAGGTGTCGGCCGCGTCAACGTTTCTTTGTTAACAACTGATAAAGCTTAAAGCCCAAAGCCTAAAGCTCAAAGCTGACCGAAGCGAAGGTTTTTAATCATTTAAGAAATATAAGAGTAAATAAGAATTTTTGCCCAGGATAATAATAACACTTAAACGATAATATATTTACTTAGCCAGCCCGGACCTTCACCATTGACTATTCACTATTCACTAGTTGTATAGAAGAATTGACATGATAATCATGATCGTTTATGAATATTAAGCACAATAAATTTTCAGATAAGTTGCTCGCTGAAATAGACAAAGCCGATGACCTCCACATTGCACCATTGCGCGGGGACGGTGTATCTTATGGAACACCAACATGGATTTGGGAGGTTGTTGTTGACGACTGCCTGTATGTAAGAGCTTATAACGGTGTGCAATCGCGATGGTATAAAGCTGCTATTAACCAAAAGCGGGGCCGCATTGAAGCTGCAGGAAAAATCATGGATGTGGCGTTCATTCCCGCTTCCGGCGAAGTGAATGATACCATTGATGAGGCCTATAAAAAGAAATACGGAGGAAGCCCTTATCTGTCTTCCATGATCAGTAACCGTGCCCGTGCTGCGACAATAAGAATTGTTCCTGCGTGAGAATTGGGGTAATGGAAATTCTGTTTGGATAAAAAAACGAAATGAGTAATAACATTCAAGACAACGAAATTGCTATCAGGAATATTAAGATAATCTCCTAATCATTTAAAGGAATTCTAATGAAAATAACACGAATTGGAACGCAGCCTTCTGCTATTGGACCGGGTGACTGGTTTACCGGAGCTGTAAGGATAGATCCTCTTTTTGCTGCAAACGAAGCCAGACGCGCTGCAGCGGCCAGTGTAACCTTTGAACCAGGTGCGAGAACCGCATGGCACACGCATCCGCTTGGTCAGACGCTTATTATAACAGCCGGTTGTGGCTGGGTACAGCGCGAGGGCGAAGACATTGAAGTAGTAAGACCTGGCGATGTGGTTTGGTTTGAGCCGAATGAAAGGCACTGGCACGGAGCAACCCCAACCACAGGCATGACTCACATTGCGATACAGGAAAATTTAAACGGAAAAGTTGTTGACTGGATGGAACAGGTAAGTGATGAACAATATAGTCGCCATTTATAAGAAAAACAGAAGGCGTAAACAAGGGAAGGGGACACAGAGGGCACAAAGAAGACACAGAGTTACACAGAGGATATGCTTACATTCCAATCTATTACCACGACGGGTATTTGGTTAACCACAATCAAGAAAGAGATGACAATACACGTTTTGTCGATAGCCCGTAGGGCTTACAGTTCAATAGAATGTCCCGGTGTAAAGGGGTTTCTTGTCCGTAGGACATTAACCTTTGATTGGTTAATGCCCTAACGGGCTATTATATTCTCGTTTTGATCACGTCTATTGAACTTAATTCCCTACGGGAAAAACTGTCACTGTTATAAAGTCTATCATTGCCATTAAATCATGTCGTGTACGCAATCAAAAATTAGATGCCAGCTTTAACTTGATAGCCTCTGTGCAACTCATTGTCTGCTTCTGCCTTTCCTGTGAAACAAAAAAATACAGTTACACAGAGGGCACAAAGAAGACACAGACGATATGCATGATCTTATCTGATATATTGCGAGCAATTGATATTAATTCAGCTCTTGTTAGAATTACTTCCCAACTTTTCCTTTGAAGCCATAAGTAATGGTGACATGCTTTGCAGGCAGGACGATCATTTTTTGATCGATTGTTCATATTATTATAATCTACTTTTAATTGCATTCTCAAAAATATTTTTTTCGGTCTTTCCTTTTTTCTCTTTCTTCGCATCTGAGAGAAAATCCAATATTTATACCTAGCTAACCAAAAAATGCCGAGCCCAAAAACAGCCAAATGCATTGAACTGCTTTATATCCTATGCCATTGCCGGATTCCAGTTTATGCTCAAACGAATGCAATACCCCTGACACGAACAGATCAAACCTTTTCGCGTAGCAATAAGTTTTTAAAGTTTTTCAGGAACATATACACAAGTCTTGCTTCTGCTGTAAACAAGCAGGCTGAGAAGATGCTTACCGGTTTGCCGCAGAAGCAAAACAAGTGGTATTGTAAACCTGTTTTAAAAAACAATACAAACACATCTGTGTCATTCTATAGCCCGCAAAAGAGCTCCGGGCAACTTCAGGGCAAGTTCAAATCACCCATCGATAAAGTTATTCAAAGAGCTATTTCCATTGTAAGAAGATTACCTGCATCAAAAAAAATTGTGCAACCAAACAGCACGCTGAGGCTGCTATTGGGAACGCCTGTCAACTTCAGTATCCGGCACAGACTGAAAGGATTGAAGATAAGTGAACAAGAAGAACTTCTGACAAGTCAGCGCATAGGACTTCTTATGACCCGCAAGTCATCAACAGAAGCGACAAGAGTTATTGCTTAAGTATATATAGCAGCAGATAGCGCAGGCTGCAGTTCACTTATGTTATTTCAGCACAGATCCAAATAAAGTTGACAGGCATGAACAGATATCCAATGAAAAAACTGCAATTCGTATTCCGGAATCTATGTTTGATTTTGTTATTGAGTTTAGGAATTACACAACTTAAGGCGCAGACCGATATCACTATTAACCCATCCGGAGGAAACACTTTGACCGACGGGTTGAAGGTGGTTTTGTTCACATCCGGCGCATACGGGGGTAGTTTTAATGTTTTTTCAAATGGATTCAGCCAGATATATAAGACTGGATATATCCGGTTGTATTTCCGGTTCGGAAATAATTCGACACAGGCCAATTTTAACTATTGTTCAAGCACGCCGTTAACGGGGCAGGGAACAACTGCATCACCCTGGAGCACAACAGTCAGTGGAACGGTTACTTCTACAGTTAGTAGCAAGACTTTCTATGTTACCTACACGGTAAAGTATAGTATGGGAAATGCAATGTATGTAGATTATGTTGTAAGAGCCCCTTCTGGTTTATCAGCTCCGGAAGATGTGCATTTGTATCTTTCGGAAGCTACCAACGATGGGAATGATCAAAGCGGAAAAGGATTTAAAACAACCAACAGTTCAGGAGATATCGTTGGAAATTACCGGCTGGACGCCACCTGTCTGCATGATATGAGCGGAGGCAAAGTAACCACCGTGTCGCATGCATATAAGGTAAAAGGCAACTTTACCAGCTACTATTCCGGTGCAGCCGCTTCCAGGGACAATTTGCAAGCTAGCTCAAATAATCTTTTGACAAATCTGGTTGACCCAACGTGCGCATCAGTCGCGGGAATTGCCATTCATGTTGCATTGGGAACACTTGGTTCGGGGCAGGCGGTTGGTAAAGAAGTCATGATTGGTTACGCAACCAATAGTACTGATTTTGATAACAACCCGGTGGTCGACCCGGTTCCTATAACAAGTGGATCAACGCCGGTCACGGTTCAATTTACTTCAGCTACATTAGCAGGTGCAGAAGGAGATACGACAGGACCTGCACCCGGATTAAAGGTTTTGGTTTCAAATGGAGTGCTTACGGCACCGCAGGTTGTAAGTTTTGCGGTAAACGGAGGCACCGCTGTGCTAAATACGGACTATACTTATCAAAATGCATTTTTAATTCCCGCCGGTGATTACACTACTGCACAACAGGTGAGTGTTAGTCCGATTACAACAATTGGCAATACCTTACCACAGTCCGACCGTACAATAAGTATCGGCCTTGTAGCCAATAGTTGTAATGACCTTATTCAATTAGGCACCCAGACAACATCAACTTATACAATAATTGATGATGACATACCTAAGGTAAGCCTGGAAAAGGTTTCAGATATAACAACTTGTGCCGGCACACAGGTATTCAATATTAAATTAACCAAAACTTCTTCAACCCCAACAACCGTAAACCTTGGATTTACAGGTTCCACCGCCGCTGCTGGTGATTTTAGTTCGTTGCCCGCATCCATTACTATTCCGGCAAATACGCTTTCTTATTCATACTCCTTAACGCCCGTTGCAAACAACGTTATTGATATTGATAAAATATTGGCTGTTCAGATAACGGGAGCGACTTCCAATGGCACAAACCTGCCGATCGCAGCTTCTCCCGCAAATGCTGTTTCTATTAATGTAACAGATTGTGATAATACTGTAGCAAATAAGAGCGTCACCATTACACCGGCAACTGTTAATGTAAATGAAGGAACAAACACTACAATAACAGTAAAGCTACCAACAGGCATCACTTCGGCTTATGCGATCGATGTGCCCATTGGTATTAGCGGAACAGCGACATCTGTTGCTGACTATGATGCACTTCCCGCAAAGGTTACTATTCCCGCAAATTCAAATTCTATCACCTTCCTTGTTAATGCGAAGACAGACAATATTATTGAGAGCGATGAAACAGTGATTGTTACCGGCGGAACATTGCCTGCAGGTTATACATACGTTTCTGGTAATGATGTATCTACCGTAACCATCAAAGATCAGACGGGTACTGCTGCCAATAAGCAACTTAGCATTACATCTTCTTCTCCAACTGTAAACGAAGGCGCAAGCGTTACCATTAAAGTTGCTCTGCCCGCTGGCATTACATCAACTTCGGACATTGTAGTTCCGCTCACATTAAGCGGAACCGCGATCGTAACTACAGATTATACTGTAACTCCCGGCAGCGCTGTTACAAGTGTAACAATTCCTGCAGGTTCTAATTCGGTGACCTTTACTATTGATGCAAAAACGGATAATATTATTGAAAGCGACGAAACAGTCACTGTTACGGGTGGCACTGTAACAGGCTATACTTACGTTTCCGGCTATGATGCATCAACTGTGACCATCAAGGATCAGACGGGCACCGTTGCCAATAAGCAGATCAGTATTACATCAGCCGCTG
Organism: Danxiaibacter flavus; assembly: GCF_041060425.1. Classification (NCBI taxonomy): domain Bacteria; kingdom Pseudomonadati; phylum Bacteroidota; class Chitinophagia; order Chitinophagales; family Chitinophagaceae; genus Danxiaibacter; species Danxiaibacter flavus. Next base: position 210,848 of record NZ_JAULBC010000007.1, on the reverse strand, counting down.
CAAATGTGGATGAAGGATCGAGTACTACTGTAACCGTAAAACTGCCGGCAGGCATTACGTCGAGTACTGCAATCGCCGTACCTGTGAGTGTTAGCGGGACAGCCTCATCTGGTGTTGATTATGATTTACTGCCAACAACCGTTACTATTCCCGCAGGCTCCAATTCGGTAACCTTCCCCGTTAATGCAAAGACTGATAATATTATTGAGGGCGACGAAACAGTTATCATTACCGGTACACCCATTGGAGGCGGCTATACATACGCATCAGGTAATGATATATCTACTGTCACCATCAAAGACCTGACAGGTACCGCTGCTAATATGCAGATCAGCATTACACCTGCTACAGTTAATGTGGATGAAGGTGTAAGCACTACTATAACGGTGAGTCTACCGTCGGGCATCACGTCAAGTACTGCAATTGCCGTACCCATTGGTATTAGCGGGACAGCTACTTCCAGTGTTGACTATGATTTAATTCCGGCAACGGTTAGCATTCCGGCAGGTTCCAATTCCATAACCTTCCCTGCTAATGCAAAGACCGATAACATTATTGAGAGCGACGAAACAGTGATTATTACGGGAGGAACACTTCCTGCTGGCTATGCCTATGTTTCCGGTAGTGATGTATCTATCGTCACCATCAAAGACCTGACAGGTACCGTTGCTAATATGCAGATCAGCATTACGCCTGCAACCGTTAATGTAGATGAAGGGGCAAGCACTACAATAGCCATTGGTCTGCCGGCAGGTATCACGTCAAGCACAGCAATCCCTGTATCCATTGCTATCAGCGGAACGGCTACTTCCATTGCTGATTACGATGCACTTCCCGTAACTGTTACCATTCCGGCGGGTTCCAACTCAATAACCTTCCCTGTTAATGCGAAGACAGATAATATTATTGAGAACGACGAAACAGTAATTATTACAGAGGTAACGCTACCAGCAGGTTATGCATATGGTAACAAAGTGTCTGCAGTAACGATCAAAGACAAGACCGGTACTGCGGCTAATATGCAGATCAGCATTACACCTGCAACAGTAAATGTAGATGAAGGAGCAAGCACCACGATAACCGTGGGCCTTCCGGCGGGCATCACATCTACTTCTGATATCCCTGTATCCATTGGTATTAGCGGAACAGCCAGTTCGGTTGTTGATTATGATGCCCTTCCAACAACCGTTACCATTCCGGCAGGTTCAAATTATATAACCTTCCCGCTTAATGCGAAGACAGATAATATTATTGAGGCTGATGAAACAGTAGTTATTACAGAAGGATCGCTTCCAGCAGGCTATACATATGGTAATAACGTATCCACAGTAACGATCAGGGACAAGACCGGTACTGCTGCTAATATGCAGATCAGCATTACACCTGCAACAATAAATGTAGATGAAGGAGCAAGCACTACCATATCTATTGGCCTGCCATCGGGCATTACATCTACTTCTGATATCCCTGTATCTATTGGTATTAGCGGGACAGCAGGTTCTGTGGTTGACTATGATGCTCTTCCGGCAACCGTTACCATTCCGGCAGGTTCAAATTATATAACCTTCCCTGTTAATGCGATGACTGATAATATTATTGAGGCAGATGAAACAGTGGTTATTACAGAGGGGACATTGCCGGCAGGCTATACTTACGGTAATAAAGTGTCTACTGTAACGATCAAAGACAAGACCGGCACTCCTGCTAATATGCAGATCAGCATTTCACCTGCGACTATAAATGTAGATGAAGGGTCAGGCACCACAATATCTGTCGGCCTGCCGGCAGGGATCACATCTACTTCTGATATCCCTGTATCCATTGGTATTAGTGGAACGGCAAGTTCGGTTGTTGATTATGATGCCCTTCCAACAACCGTTACTATTCCGGCAGGTTCAAATTATATAACCTTCCCGGTTAATGCAAAGACAGATAATATTATTGAGGCTGATGAAACAGTAGTTATTACAGAGGGAACGCTGCCGGCAGGCTATGCATACGGCAACAAAGTGTCTACCGTAACGATCAAAGACAAGACCGGTACTGCGGCTAATATGCAGATCAGCATTACGCCAGCAACAATAAATGTAGATGAAGGAGCAAGTACTACAATAGCTGTCGGCCTGCCAACAGGGATTACCTCGACTTCTGACATTGTTGTGCCTATTTCTATTAGTGGAACCGCAACTTCAACTGTTGACTATGATGTACTTCCAACAACCGTTACCATTCCGGCAGGTTCAAATTATATAACCTTCCCGGTTAATGCGAAGACAGATAATATTATTGAGGCTGATGAAACAGTAGTCATTACTGAGGGAACGCTGCCGGCAGGCTATACATACGGTAATAAAGTATCTGCTGTAACGATCAAAGACAAGACCGGTACTGCGGCTAATATGCAGATCAGCATTACGCCTGCAACAATAAATGTGGATGAAGGAACAAGCACTACAATAACCGTCGGCCTGCCAACTGGTATCACATCTACTTCAGACATCCCTGTATTTCTTACAATAAGCGGAACAGCAATTGCCGGTACAGATTACGCAATAACTCCAGGCAGCGCAGCAACAAGTGTCACAATTCCGGCAGGGTCTAACTCGGTAACTTTTAGTGTTGATGCGAACACGGATAACATTATCGAAGGAGATGAAACGGTAATCATTACCGGAGGATCATTACCTGCGGGCTACACCTACGCAACAGGCAAGGATGTATCTAATGTAACGATCAAAGACCAGACAGGTACCATAGCCAATAAGCAGATCAGCATCGCATCCTCATCCTCAACTGTGAATGAAGGAGCAAGCGTTACAATAACTGTTGGCCTGCCAACAGGTATTACATCAAGTACCGCAATAGATGTACCCCTTGGCGTTAGCGGAACTGCTACTTCCGTTGCCGATTATGACCTGCTGCCAACAACTGTTACCATTCCTGCAAATACAAATGCTGTAAGCTTTACTGTAGATGCTAAAACAGACTTTGTAATTGAAAGCGATGAAACGGTGATCATTACCGGCGGAACACTGCCTGCCGGCTATACTTATACAGCCGGTAAAGGTGCATCTACCGTAACCATCAAAGATCAGACAGGTACCGCTGCTAATAAGCAGATCAGCATTGCACCAACAGCAATTGGTGTGAATGAAGGAGCAAGTACAACTGTTACAATCAGCCTGCCTGCAGGTATTACATCATCTTCAGCAATTACAGTTCCACTTGCAATAAGTGGAACAGCAATAGCTGGCTCAGATTATGATCTGACTCCCTCAGGAGCCGCAACAAGCGTTACCATTCCAGCAAATACCAATTCCATCACCTTTACTGTTAATGCAAAGACGGATGGTATTATTGAATCAGACGAAACAGTGATCATTACCGGGCAAACGCTGCCCGCCGGGTTTACATATGCTTCGGGCAAGGATGTATCTACTGTAACGATAAAAGATGCGAGTGGTAATGTGCAGGTAACCATTGATCCGACAGTTACGGATCTGAACGAGGGTGCCAGCGCTACCATAACAATCAGTCTGCCCTCCGGCATTACTTCATCTTCAGCGATCACTGTTCCTCTTGCAATAGGCGGAACTGCAATTGCCGGTACTGATTATTACCTGGCTCCGGCAACTGCAGAAACCAGTGTAATCATTCCCGCAGGTGCCAGCTCTGTAACCTTCACCATCAATGCAAAAACGGATAATATTATTGAAGGGGATGAAACGGTGATCATAACAGGTGGAACTTTGCCTCCCGGCTACACATATGCAAATGGTAAGGATGTGTCTACCTGGACCATCAAAGACCAGACTGGTACAGCTGCCAATAAACAGATCAGTATCACATCAGCATCTGCAAATGTGAATGAAGGGGCAAGCACCACTATAAGTGTTAGTCTGCCAACGGGTATTACATCAACTGCTGCAATCACTGTTCCTGTTGCTATCAGCGGATCGGCTATTGCCGGTACTGATTTTGATGTAACCCCGCCAACCGCGGCAATCAGCGTCACTATTCCGGCTGGTTCAAACGCGGTAACCTTTACCGTTGATGCAAAAACGGATAACATTATCGAAGGCGATGAAACGGTGACGATAACAGGTGGAACTTTACCTGCAGGATATACTTATGTAACCGGTAAAGATGCTTCTACTGTAACCATTAAAGATCAGACAGGCACAAACCCGCTCAACACGCAGATTAGCATTGCATCCGCATCTGCAAATGTGAGCGAAGGATCAAGCGTTATTGTAACGGTTAGTTTGCCCGCTGGCATTACATCCACTTCAGCTATCAATGTTCCTCTTGCCATGAGTGGAACTGCAATTGTAAACACGGATTATGGCTTAAATCCGGCAACTGCGGAAACCGGCGTTACCATTCCTGCTGGTGCCAACGCTGTGACCTTTGCGGTTGATGCAAAAACGGATAACATTATCGAAGCCGATGAAACCGCGATCATAACAGGTGGAACGCTGCCTGGTAGTTACACCTACGTTACAGGCAAAAATGTTTCTACTGTTACAATAAAAGACCAGACAGGCACAACGGCCAATAAGCAGATCAGTATCAACCCGACAACTGTTGATGTGAATGAAGGCGCCAGTACTACTATCACGGTTAGTCTGCCTACGGGCATTACATCCAGTTCTGCCCTCAACATTCCTCTGGCCATAAGTGGAACCGCAATCTTAAATACGGATTATGATCTGACTCCAACAGGAGCATCTGCCGGTGTAACTATTCCCGCAAATGCCAACTCCGTGACTTTCACTGTTGATGCAAAAACGGATAACATTATTGAAAGCGACGAAACTGTCACCATAACAGGCGGAGCGTTGCCAACAGGTTATGCATATGTAGCCGGTAAAAATGCAGCTGTTGTTACCATCAAAGATCAGACTGGTACTGCTACCAATATGCAGATCAGCATCGCATCAGCATCTGCAAATGTAAACGAAGGTGCAAGCGCTACTATTACAGTCAGCCTGCCAACAGGAATCACATCCACATCAGCAATTACTGTTCCTCTCACAATAAGCGGAACTGCAATTTTAAATACAGATTATGATCTGACACCAACAGGAGCCTCTGCCGGCATTACCATTCCGGCAGGATCCAATTCAGTAACGTTTACCGTCGACGCAAAAACGGATAATATTATCGAGAGTGATGAAACAGTGACCATCACCGGCGGAACGCTGCCCGGAGGCTATACATACGTTTCGGGCAAAAACCTTTCCAGCGTAACAATAAAAGACCAGACAGGTACAGTTGCTAATAAGCAGATGAGTATCAGCCCAACAACAATTGATGTGAATGAAGGTGCGGGTACTACAGTAACTGTCAGCCTGCCCGCAGGTATCACGTCAAGCGCTGTGATCCCCATATCCATTAGTACTGGTGGAACAGCAGCTTCCGTTGCAGATTATGACTTACTTCCAACAACCGTTACTATTCCCGCAGGTTCCAATTCAGTAACCTTCCCCGTTAATGCAAAGACTGATAATATTATTGAGAGTGACGAAACAGTAATTATAACAGGCGGAACGTTGCCAGCTGGTTATACTTATGCAACCGGAAAAGATGTAGCTACTGTAACGATAAAGGACCAGACAGGCACGGTAGCCAATAAACAGATCAGTATTACACCGTCAACAGCTGATGTGAATGAAGGGGCCGGTATTACCATAACTGTCAGCCTGCCGGCAGGTATTACGTCAAGTGCAGCAATCGCTGTACCCATCAGTGCCGGCGGAACAGCTACTTCCAATACTGATTATGATTTACTTCCTACAACCGTCACTATTCCGGCAGGTTCTAATTCAATAACCTTCCCGGTTAATGCAAAAACTGATATCATTATTGAAAGTGACGAAACAGTAACCATAGCAGGCGGAACGTTGCCAGCCGGTTATACTTATGCCAGCGGCAAAAATACTTCTACCGTAACCATCAAAGATCAGACAGGTACAGTGGCAAATAAGCAGATCAGCATTTCACCCGCAACAGTTGATGTAAACGAAGGAGCAAGCGCTACTATTACAGTCAGCCTGCCAGCCGGTATCACGTCCAGTGCTGCAATTGCTGTATCCGTTAGTACTGGCGGAACAGCTGCTTCCAGTACTGATTATGATTTAATTCCTTCAGCCGTTACCATTCCGGCGGGTTCTAATTCAGTAACCTTCCCCGTTAATGCAAAAACTGATAACATTATTGAGAGCGACGAAACTGTGATTGTAACAGGTGGAACGCTGCCAGCAGGTTATAGTTATGCAACTGGTAAAGGTGCATCGACTGTTACGATAAAAGATCAGACAGGTACCGTAACCAATAAGCAGATCAGCATTACACCTGCAACAGCCAATGTGAATGAAGGAGCGAGCGCCACTATAATAGTAAGCCTGCCTGCTGGTATCACGTCAAGTGCTTCCATCTCTGTACCAGTGAGTGTTAGCGGAACAGCTGTTTCCAGTGTTGATTATGATTTGATTTCATCAACAGTCACCATTCCTGCGGGTTCCAATTCTGTCGCCTTCGCAGTAAATGCAAAGACAGATAATATTATTGAAAGCGACGAAACAGTGACTATCACAGGTGGAACGCTTCCAACAGGATATGCTTATGCAACTGGTAAAGATGCGGTTGTTGTAACTATCAAAGATCAAACGGGCTCTGTAACCAATAAGCAGATCAGCATAACGCCAACAGCCCTTAATGTAAATGAAGGAACAAGCACTTCTATAACGGTCAGTCTACCGGCAGGTATCACATCCAGCGCGGCCATCACGGTACCCATTAGTGTTAGCGGAACAGCTACTTCCAGCGCCGATTATGATCTGATTCCAACAAGCGTGACGATTCCGGCAAATACAAACTCGGTAAGTTTCACAGTAAATGCTAAAACAGATTTTGTAATTGAAGGCGACGAAACGGTGATCATAACAGGCGGAACGTTGCCGGCAGGTTATACTTATGCGACCAGTAAAAATGTATCTACCGTTACGATAAAAGATCAGACAGGAATAAACCCGCTTAATAAGCAGATCAGCATCGCACCTACATCGTCAAATGTGAATGAAGGTGCAAGCGTGCCGGTTACAGTCAGTCTCCCGGCAGGCGTCACATCGTCTTCTGCAATTACTGTTCCCCTTGGCGTAAGTGGAACTGCAATTGCGACTGCTGATTATGCCTTAACCCCGGCAACCGCAACAACAAGTATTACTATTCCGGCCAATACCAATTCCGTAGCCTTTACAGTAGATGCCAAAACAGACAACATCATTGAGAGTGATGAAACTGTAGTAATTACAGGCGGAACACTGCCATCGGGTTACACCTGGGTACCAGCCAAAGACGTATCTACCATAACCATCAAAGATCAGACAGGTACCGCAACCAATAAACAAATCAGTATCACACCAACAACCGTTGATGTAAATGAAGGTGCAAGCACTACTATAACAGTGAGTTTACCAGCAGGTATTACATCAAGTACTGCAATCTCTGTATCCATTGGCTCTGGCGGAACAGCTGCTTCCGGGGCTGACTATGGCATAAATCCAACAACCGTTACCATTCCGGCAAATACCAATTCAGTAACCTTTACGGTAGATGCCAAAACAGATAACCTTATTGAGGGCGATGAAACAGTGATCATTACAGGAGGAACACTTTCTGCTGGTTATACTTATGTATCCGGTAAAAATATCTCTACTGTAACGATAAAAGATCAGACAGGTACCAATCCTCTGAATAAACAAATCAGCATAACACCAGCCACAACAACGATAGATGAAGGTGCCGGTGCGACAGTAAAAGTGAGCCTTCCAACGGGCATCACTTCCGTTTCGCCAATAGTAGTACCGTTAGTGATTGCAGGAAGTGCAGCTGCAGGTACCGACTATCATTTGACGCCGGGAAATGCAGTAAACAGCATTACCATTCCGGCAAATACCAATTCAGTAACCTTTACGGTAGATGCCAAAACAGATAACATTATTGAAAGCGACGAAGCTGTTGATGTAAGCGGCGGTGTTTTATCCGGCGGCTATACGTTTGCGTCCGGTGCAACCCGGTCTGTAATTACCATTAAGGACCAGACTTTGGCGGGTAATAATATCATCACCCTGTCCGTAACACGGGGTAACCTTGACAGGGGAGGAGCGAAAGGTAATATCACCGCATCACTACCTGCAGGCATTGTTGCCAGTTACCCTCTTACAATTAACCTGGCAGCTGCCGGAACAGGCTTAACGGCAAGTGTTGATTATTCTTTATCATCTAATACCATTACCATTCCCACGAACAGCAATTCGGTTTCAGATGTTACGGTGTCGGCTTTGTGTGCACAAGCCTTATCATCCAATTTTACATTGAAGGTAAATGGTGCTTCAACAGGCTTTACTGTTAGCCAGGCAAGTACGGTTATCAATGGCGCCAATATCGGCAATGCCATTACATATAGTGGCTCTACAAGCTTTTGCAATAATTTATCCCTGATGCTCACAGCGCCGTCAGGAAGCAGTTATGCATGGTATAAAGATGGTGCGCCTGTTCCGGGTGCTATTCAAAATACTTATACGGCTACTGCAACAGGAGCTTATACCGTTAAAGTGGTCAATACAAATGGTTGTTACGGCGTAAGCATGCCTGTTAATGTAACTGTGATAGACAGACCTGCGGCGCCATCGGTATCGCCTGGCGGATCACAGGATCTTTGCAGCGGTGCACAGATCATGCTGGCAGCCACTGGTACATCGGGAACCACAGGTTATCAATGGTATAAGGATGGTACAGCTATCGCCGGTGCCACAGCATCCACTTATTTTGCATTCGCAGCCGGAACATACAAGGTTACTACTATAGTAACCGGATTTAGCTGCCATTCAGACTCCAGCGCAGCTGTCAATCTTATCAGCAGCTCAGGCGTAGCTCCTGCAAGGCCGGTGATAACGGCCAGTAGCCAGTTACTCTGTGCAGGAGGAAGCATATTGCTCAACACAGATCTTACTGCAGGGATCACTTACCAGTGGTATAAAGATGGTGCAGCAATTGTTGGCGCTACAGAACACATATATACAGCCATGTCAGGTGGCAATTACACAGTTCGCGTGCAAGCCGGTGGCAGTACTTGCTCTAACATAAGTGATGCATCCGTTGTTACATCTGGTAGTGGAACAGCGCCGGCACGGCCAGCTATAGAAAGCAATGGTACGGTGCTGTGCGGCACGGCCAGCAGCATACTATTGCGTTCATCAACCGCGGGGAACAGTTACCAGTGGTTTAAAGACGGTGTTGCAATAAATGGTGCAATCGCCCGCACTTTGGTAGTTAATTCTGCTGGAAGTTATATTGTGCAGGTATTGGAAGCAGGTGGTTGCAGCAGTGTAAGTGATGCATTGTCTATTACCGCCAACGGAGGCAAAGGTGTTGCAAAACCGATAGCGCTTCAAAGCGGCAATGTCGTCTGCACTAACGGTGAGGTATTGTTGACAGCCGATATGGGCAACGGCATAACAACAGGTATTAACTATGTATGGTATCTCGATGGTGCTACAATACCAGGCGCCACAACCCAAAGCATTGTTGCAGTGCAGGCGGGAACATATATTATTGAAGCCAAAGATGGTGGCGGATGTATAAATACCAGCGATCCGCTTGCGCTTACAGGTAGCACAGGTACAGCTCCAGCCAAACCATCTGTTCAGGCTGGTAGTAATACAGTGTGTACAGGTGGCAGTGTGATGCTTACTGCAAGCACAGGATCCGGTTTTAATTACCAGTGGTACCTCAATTCATTCCCAATAGCCGGGGCAACCCAGCAAACTTATATAGCAACAGCGGCAGGAAACTACCGTGTAGCGATTACTGATGTTGGAGGCAATTGCACAAACATCAGCGACGTTTTAGCCATCAGCCAGGGTAGCGGAACAGCACCGGCCCAGCCAGCTATCCTGCAAAGCGGAAATATAATATGTGCAAACGGCAGCGTTCTGCTGGTTTCAAGCATCACCGCCTCGGGTTACCAATGGTTCAGGAATGGTTGGGCAATAACCGGTGCTACAGCTCGCAGTTACGTGGCAACGCAGGCTGGTTCTTACAGGGTTTCCATCATCGAAAATCCATGCAGCACTATCAGTAACGAAGTGGTGCTTTCATCTTCATCCGGCACGGCTCCTCAAAAGCCTGTAATAGCAAGCTCTTCATCAACTATTTGCGCCAATGGTAGTATTACACTTACAGCAGATGTTACTGGCGTGAGCTATCAGTGGTATTATAATGATGAGGCCATCGCCGGAGGAGTAAACCGCATTTTAAATACTACAAAATCGGGAACCTACAGGGTAGCTGTTACCGAAAGCGGTACTTGCACAACGGTGAGCGATGAAATGACGATAGATGACGGTGGGGCGCAGGCTCCGGAAGCTCCGGCTATTTCTGGTACAACGCACATCGTATGTACCGGAGGTCATAGCGTTAAACTTACTGCAAGCAGTATTGTAGGTGCTACAAGCTACCAGTGGTATGTTAATGGTGCATTGATAGCCGGGGCCACCAGCAATGTTTACAATGCTACATCAACCGGAACCTACCAGGTTACAGCGGGTAATGGCGGTTGCTCAAGCGTGTTAAGCACAGGTTACACACTTACCGCAGGTTCATCTGTTGCTGGTAATGCAGATGTCACTATCAATGGAGTAAATCCTGTTTGTTTTAACAGCAGCACGGTACTACAGCCTGCAAGCAACATCACTAATCCGGTATATAACTGGTATACTGATGCTGCCCTGACTAACCAATTCTATACCGGCAACAGCTATCTGACAACTACGCTTACTGTAGATACAACGTTCTACGTTACGGTTAGCAATACGATCTCCGTTTGTGAGAATGCGCCGGGCAACGCAAGAGTGCTGGCTATTGCTGTTAAGCCGAAAGCTGAGTTAAACATAACAACTCCGGCAGCAGTGTGCACGCCATCTGCCATAAATCTTACTGCAAGAGCGGTAACGAGCGGCAGCAGTATGGGAATGACATTTGTATATTCTTCAGACAGTACGGCACTGGTGGACAACCCCGCTAACAATACTGTTTACCTGCTAAACCCTGCCGCAGTAAATACGAGTGGAAGGTATTATATCCGCGGTAAAGTGAACGGCTGCTGGTCCGAAGTAAAAGGTGTTGATGTTGTTATAAATATAACGCCACAAATTACCATAGTGCAGCCGCAACCGGTATGCGCGCCGGAAACTATAGATGTTACGGCATCTGTCAGCAATTATGATCCTGATAACTACCTGTACGTATTCAGAGACGCAGGTAATGCTATTGTTAATGATGCAACAGTTATTGCCGGCAGCGGTACATATAATGCAACCGCCGAAAATAAAATAACAGGTTGTATATCACCCGCAGTTGCAATAGTTGCCACTATACATCCCAAGCCGCAGGCCGTTACAGCAACTCCGCAGCCAATATGCGCTCCTGCCACCATCAACCTGGCACAACAGGTAAAAAACTATAATAGTGCTGTATTCAGCTACGAGTTTAAAGATGCAGCAGGTAACGTAGTACCGGCACCGGCATCAGTTGCTGCAAGCAGTAACTACTTGGTGATCGCTACAAATAAAACAACCCTGTGTAGCTCAGATGCAGCAACAATTCCGGTAACCATTTACAAACAACCGGTTGTGGATCTCAACAACAATGGCAACGTAGTTATGTGTGGTGTAAATGGTACAGTTAACCTTGTAAAGTCAATTGCCAATTATGATACAGCCGCTTACAACTATGCCTTTACAGATGTGATGAACAGTCCTCTGGCAAATGTATCTGCCATCGTTATTGCGGGCGATTATAAGATAACGGCAACAGATAGAACAACCGGATGCCCGTCAGTAACCGGCACTGTTAATGTAAAACGGTATGCATTGCCAGTAGTGAATATCACGGATCCGGCAGCTGTATATGATCCTTATACAGTTAGTATCATTAAGCCTGATGTTGTAAACGGCAGCACGCCGGACATCGCATATACTTACTACAACGAAAGCAAGAATGAAATAACACAGCAAAAGGCTTCAGCCATTGGCGGCCCTGGTAAGTTCATTTATTACATCAGCGGTACATCCAATGTCGGTTGTTCTTCGCCTTTAATGCCCGTTAATGTGATTGTGCATGAACGGCCGGTATTAAAGATCACAACAAGTAAAGCAGAAATATGGGAAGGGCAGACCGCAGCGTTGACCATCAGCTATCCCGAAGGAGTTAATTTGCCTGACGATTTTTCATTCAGCTTGTCTGCAGGCAACGGAACTACTATACGCAGGGAGGATTACACGCTGCCGGCAACAGTGAGCATAGGTGCGGGACGTAACAATGCGCAGTTCATGGTGAATACAGTAGATAATCATATTCTTGACCTTGACCATGTACTGAATCTGCATGCTGAGAACAGCACCTTTAAAGTAACAGATGGTTCGGTGCTGGTGCATGATTCAACTTCCCTGCATCCTGAAAATGCTGTTATAACCATTGGCAATGACACTATCTATGGCAAAGGAAAGACGGACATATACCTACGTCTTCCGGAAGGGATAACCACATCCTACGACATTGCTGTGAACCTGGCAGAAGCAGCAGGTACAACAATTAGCAATGTCGATTACGATATGGATGCGATTGGAACAATACTGGCTGGTAACGGTGAAGGAACGTTTAATGTTGCGGCAGAATCCAAATCGAAAGAAGAACTTAAACTGACGATCAAAGGCAATAAACAGGGCTTTACTGTAAAAAATGGTGTTGTGTTGATCAGGCCCGGACGCATAAATGTAAATCAACTCATTTCAGATAATGGTGACGGCATCAACGATTATTTCAGAATAGAAGGCATAGAACATTATACCGGCGTTAAGGCTGGTGGTGATAATGATGTTACCATCTTTAACCGCTGGGGCGAGGTTGTTTACAGTGTGACAAAATATGACAACAGCAGCAGACGCTTTGACGGCCGTGGCAATAAAGCAGTATCAACACGAGTGCCCGATGGTGTGTACTTCTATGTCATCAACATTACTGTTCCTCCGGAAGATCTTAAGCCCGGAGAAGAACGAAGGCAACGGTTCAGCGGCTATCTGAGATTACAGAAATAGGAAGGGGCGAAACAAGAAGTGATGCGATTTTAATTGTACATATGAAATGATCCAAACATGAAAAGCAAACAAGTATTTATTTTCCTGGCATGCATAACGGTTAGCCTTATGGGAACCTGCCATTTGTATGCGCAGGAAGATCCACTATACTCGCAATATATGTTTAACGGAACGATGATCAACCCGGCTTATCCTACTATGGATGAGGCGACCAGTGTAACTGCTGTATTGCGCAACCAGTGGGTTGGTCTTGAAGGTGCGCCGAGAACCGGATCCTTTACTTTCAGCACGCCGTTTCAATCAACCGGAACCAACATGGGCGGGTTGCTTTGTTATGATAAGATCGGCAATATCAACCAGACATCTGTTGCGTTTAACATAGGGCAAAAAGTAACCATCGGTGAAGAATTGTTTTTGGGTATGGGTTTGCGTTTGGGACAAAGTTTTTACAGGGAAGACAATACAATTTTTAATACAGAAGATCCGGTTTATCACGATAATAAAAAGTATACAAAAACCGATGTGGGATTCGGTTTTATGTTGTTTTCACCACGTTTCTTTCTTGGATTGTCATCACCCACATTTCAAAGTCTTTCAACTGTAAAGAACCAGGTGTATACCATCCAGCGAAAATCTCACTATTACCTGCAGGCAGCATACCTGTACGACATTAGCGAAAATGTAAAACTAAAGCCCAATGTCTTGCTTAAATATGTGAATGGATCACCCTTGCAGGTTGATCTCAATCTGAACGCTTTGTTTGCAGGCACTTTATGGGGCGGCATTTCATGGCGCTCATCTAAAACAGTCACCGGCATTCTGCAATTGCAGATTACACCAAACCTGCAGGCAGGTTATTCATATGATTACAATTATGGTAAAACAATGTCACAGATTCAATATGGTTCGCATGAGCTTATGATCAATTTCAGGCTCGCCAACGACAAAAGCAACCGTGTAGTAACCCCAAGATATTTTTAGTTTATAAAAGGTTTTGAAGAACAAAGGAAAAAACAATACCAATGAAAAAAACAAGAAAAATTGTTTTGTTAGCAATGGCATCCGGCATAATTGCAGCTTGCAATGTACGGATGGCGCAGCCGGCGTTAGAACCGCTGACAGGTAACACCACTGACAAAGCAAGCCTTTCCGGTGATTACTATTTCAAGATCCAGGAATATGAAAATGCCATCAAAAAATACGGAAACATCGTAAACGATAAAAAGGCGAAACCACTTAAGATTCACCTGGCCAAATTGCAACTGGCAAGGGTTTATTATGAAACGCGCCAGTTTGAAAAGGCCCAGTCTTTGTATGCAGACGTTATTGAAGACAACCTGCTGGAAGGCCTTATAGCGAAGGATGTAAACAACTATCTCGATATATTGTGCCGTTGCGGAGCCATCACAAAAGCACACCTGGTGGCTGCGAGGTTCAGAGATCTCATGTCAGACACCCGGTTTAAAAATCGTTGTTCTTCAATCAATAAATATGAAAGTTTTCTTACGCAGCGGTTTGATACACTCGGCAGATATGGCCTGGAGGACCTTGGCGGACATGCCGAAATGGTAAGGCTGAATGTATCTGTAAGGGGTTACCAATACGGTGCCTCGCCATACAAGGATGGTATCGTGTTTCTTGCCAATTATGTAACTGAGAACAGGGCAAAGACCTTGTATGTTAATTCCAAAATGTATTACCAGGATAAAAAAGGACTTTCGGAATTTAACAGGTCACTGGATTACACGCTTCAAAGCGGACCGGCCGTCTTCTATAACAATGAAAAATCAATTATCTATACCACGAACAGGTATGGTAAAATAAGTAACGAAAAAACATTGAACACGCTTGTTGTAAATGAGCTGCAACTTGCAACAGCACAGTACAATGCCAACACAGGCAAATGGTCATCTCCCGAACGAATATCACACTGGGCGGGAAAGAAGTCTTCCGAATATTCCTTTATGCACCCTTCGTTATCTGCTGATGCAAAACGCCTGTATTTTGCGTCCAATATGCCAGGTGGCTATGGCGGAAGTGATATTTATTATGCGGATTGGAACAATGAAAAGAAAGAATGGGGTGCGGCAGTTAATCTTGGTCCGCAGATCAACACTAACGGTGATGAACTGTTTCCGCAGGTATTTAAGGGGGATAGTTTATTGTTCTCATCAAACGGACAGGAAGGCTACGGCTCTCAGGATATTTATGTAGCCCATCTGAAAAATGACACTCCTGTAGTTGCGCATTTGCCTTACCCGGTGAATACACAGTACGACGATGTAAACCCTGTGTTTCTTCCGGATCAGAATGTTTTTTACCTGGCTTCTGACCGGCCAGGCAATAACCTGAAAGACAGGATCTACAAACTGGATATGCTTACACATCCGTTGGTAGAGTTGGGATACAAACCACTGGAGAAAAAGAAAGAAAAAACAGTTAAGGATACAAGGATCATAACAGAAGAAACACCTTCCGATGTGACTGTTAAACGTGTAATGCCTTCTTACCTGATGCATTTTGATTTCAATAAATCCAATCTAAAGAATGAAGACATACCTTACCTGCAAGACATTATTACAAATTATTCTACCCAAAAATACATCATACAAATTGATGGTTATACCGACGGAATAGGTGGCTGGAACTACAATATGCTGCTATCCCGCAAAAGAAGCGAAAGTGTAAAACAGTACCTGGTTAAAGGAGGTGTTCCGGAGAACCAGGTCATTGCCAATGCGCATGGTGCAGACAATTTTAAAATAACATGCGACACCTATGTAAACAAGGCCGAATGTATCAAGCTGCAGGGCGAAAACAGGCGATGCGAAATAACCATTTTTGAAAAAGAATAAAATACACACAACTTAAGCATACTGAAATTTTAGATAATAAATAACCAACATGAAAAAAACATACCTCGTCTCTTTATTGTTGCCTTTCCTTTGCAACAGCCTTTACGCGCAGGAGATGCCATCTGTATTCAACAAAAGCCTTGCTGAAAAAGGAAACCAATACAAAAAAGTGATTGTTATTGACGATGAAGAAAATATTCTGGCAGTGGGCGGAGGTCAGGAAGGTATTATAACCAAATGCAACCGCAGTGGCGATGTACTTTTTAATAAAGTAATTACCAAAGGAGGTATTTCTTTCTATAATGATATAACTGCCGACAGGAACGGAAACCTGGTAGCAGTTGGCGGAGGAACGATCGGCGTTGGCAATTCACGGATCACCAAACTGACGTCAAAAGGAGACATCATCTTCGATAAAAGTATCGGGCAGAAAACGGGCGGATATTTTACCAGGATCATTGTTGATTCATCTAACAATTATATTGCTATCGGCACAGACGGCAGCAAACCTTCCAGTGCACGAATAGTAAAATTCACAGCAAAAGGTGATGTGATCTTTGACAAGGCGTTTGGCACACACAATGTTTTCTTTGATGCAGCATTAACTGAAGATGGTGATATAGTTGCTGTTGGCGGCGATGTGGGTGATATGGAAGGCCGTGCACGAATTACCAAAATTTCTCAAAAGGGAGATATTGTATTTGATGTAGAACTGGCTCGCAATGGTGCATCGTTCGCTAAAGTTGTATTGTTGAGTGATGACAATGTGCTGGCTGTCGGCGGCGGCGCCTACGGTACCGGCAACCCTTGCCGCATAGCGAAACTGCGCGGAGAGGATGGCCAGGTAATTTATGACAAACCATACAGTACTGCCGATGGCAGGTTTTCTGATGTCTATGTAAACAATGACGGCCGCGTGGTTGCCTGCGCAGAGGAATACGAACAGGGCAGAATTGTGCAATTAAGACCGGATGGAACAGAGATCTATAACAAGACTTTCAGCGGTGCATTTCATGCTTTAAAAATGGGCACTGCGGGAGAAGTGGTTGCAGTTGGTGAGCTTGGTAAATCACAAGGTAAAATGGTTAAGCTAAGAGGAGATGGGGCCGTGATGTACGATAATGCTGTTGATTTGTCCATAGGCAAAATGCTGCTGACAGAGGATGGTGAAGTATATGCGTTATCATCAAAAGGCTATAACCTTTTAAAATATGATCCGTTCGGAAGACAGATGTTCAATAAGACTTTCGGCAATTATGGCGATGCAGTGCTCAATGTGCTTGAACAAACACCTTCCGGCGAAGTGATTGCCGGAGGTGGTGGTTTGGAAGATGGGGGCCGTTTGATTAAGATCACGCATGGTCTTGTAATAAACGACGTTACCGTTTCGGAACCGGTTAATGGAATATCCACCGCCTCACTCACCGTAACACTCACCGGATTTTTGCGCAAGAAAGGCATAAGAAGCCCTGTAACGGTTAACTATGCATCCAGCAATGGTTCAGCCTCGCTTAAGGAAGATTATGTTCAAACTGAAGGATCATTATTTTTTGTTCCATCAGATTATTTTCCCGGATCTTCCATTACACAGACTATCCAGGTTCCTTTATTAAGCGATAATTTACTGGAAGGAAAAGAGGTGTTTGGCGTTGAGCTTTCAAAGCCTCAAAATGCCTATATCACAAAGGCAAAAGCAACGGTGTCGATCATTGATCAGCCTGCCATGCTCAAGTTTGTTGGCGGTAAGGATGGTACAGAAAAAGACTTGCAGCCTGTAAACTTTTATGCCGGTATTTTTAAACAGGACAATTCGCCACTGATCAATAAAACAGGTTCACCGCTTAATATAGCTTACAACTTCGGCAGCGGCTCAGCAATGCCGGGTACTGATTTTGTGGCTTCTACAAAGCCGCTCTTTACCATTGATACCGGTAGAAGCGAGGGAACGTTGCAGGTAAAGGTGAAAGACGATAATAGCTACGAACTGAAGAAAAGTGTGATACTGGAACTAACCGGCGCCAAAACAGCCAATGAAAGCATAATTGGCTTCGAAGGTGGTGCAAGCTCCTTAACAAGGATGCAGTATATCATTGATCAGCCTGCGTATGTCGGCATTATGAAACTTGCCGACAGAAACCGTTCCGCTACAACACCATCATCCATGTTTAGAATAGTACTTACAAAAGAAGACGGGAATGTTCTGACGAACTGCACAGGAGATGACATTAAAGTATTCTTCGGCATAGATGAATCTTCCACTGCTTCACTCGGTAAAGACTTTGTAATACTGGAGGGCGATATGGTAAAAATGCTTGGTGAATGTGACAATGCTGAAACCGTGCTGAAAGTAGTTACTGTAAACAGCAGAACACAGGAAGATGATAAGACTGTTGCCGTAAAAATTGCCTCCGTAACCGGCCCGCAAAATGCCGGGGCCCTGTTAGTTAACCCCGATGACAAATGGAAAAAAACTTCGGCGGTGATAAGGGGAACGAAGTAGTGAATGGTTCCTGTTTGGGTATTTAATCGGTTTATATAAAATGTGCAGAAATCCTTGTCGCATTATACGGCAGGGATTTTTTGCAACTCACACTGTGTTGTTGGTGTGCCTTGCACATTGCCATCCCTACACACGCAACAACGGCGGTCATCGTAACGGTGCGACAGAAGGTAAAACAGAGAGCTGCGCGCCGTTGTTGATATGCAGCTAAGGATTGTGTAAAGCGTACCAACAACTCATTGCGGCGCTACGCTTTCACCATTAACTCCCAACAATGTTGTTGGTGAGCCTTGCGCATTTCCATCGCTACACACGCAACAACGGTCGTTATCGTAAGGTGCGACAGAAGATAAAACAGAGAGCTGCCCGCCGTTGTTGGTATGCAGCCAAGCCTTGTGTTAGGCGTACCAACAACCAATTTCGCTGCTACACTTTCGCCATTAACTCCCCACTGTGTTGTTGGTGTGCCTTGCACATTGCCATCCCTACACACGCAACAATGGCGGTCACCGTAACGGTGCGACAGAAGGTAAAACCGAGAGCTGCCCGCCGTTGTTGGTATGCAGCTAAGCCCCGCGTTAGGGGTACCAACAACCTATTTCGCTGTTACACTTTCACCATTAACTCCCAACAATGTTGTTAGTGTGCCTTGCACATTTCCATCCCTACACACCCAACAGCGGCGATCATCGTAACGGTGTGACAGAAGGTAAAACAGAGAGCTGGCCGCCGTTGGTATGCAGCGAAGGATTGTGTAAAGCGTACCAACGACCTATTGCGCTGCTACACAGTCACTATTAACTCCCAACAATGTTGTTGGTGTGCCAATACTTGTCGGAGAAAAAAAATTTATTAAACTTTTGTAATAAACCTTAACTAACCTAATACTACGCCGCCGCCACCGCAAAGCCCGGAACGTTGTGCGCCTCTTTCCCTTGCCTTTATTATATTTGTTAAAACGACTGTTAATGAAAAGAATTCCAAGCTTCTTGTTTGCGTTGGGCTTTGTTATTTTAATGAGCCAGCAAGCAACCGCTCAAAAGCTGCCCGCACGCTGGGATGAAATAACAGCGGCCGATTGGGACAACGCTTTAACCAAAAGCAATAAAACCTGTATTCTTCCTATTGGCATATTGGAAAAACATGGCCCGCATGTACCTATGGGTAGCGACCTGATCCGTGTGCGTGAGTACGCTTTACGGGCCACGCAAAAGGAATACGCTGTAGTGTTCCCCGATTATTTTTACGGACAGATAAATGAAGCCAAACACCAACCCGGTGTATTCGCTTTACCGGAAAGAGTGGTATGGGACCTGTTGGAAAGCACCTGCGATGAAATTGCGAGGAATGGATTTAATAAAATCATCATTATAAATGGCCACGGTGGCAATCCTGAGCTGATAAAATATTTTATACAAACAAGGCTTGAAAGAGAGAGAAACTATGCTGTGTATTTTTTCCAGCCCTCCTCAGATTCTGCTTTTAACAGACAGGTAGCCGCCTTACGTCGTTCAGATGCCGCAGGCGACCAGCATGCCGGCGAAAAAGAAACATCAGAAGTATTGTATTTTCGCCCCGACCTGGTGCAATTAGACAGCGCCAAAAATGAATCCGGCAAAAATCAGAACCGGTTATCAATACCAAACGTGTATACCGGCATCTGGTGGTATGCCGATTATCCCAATCATTATGCAGGTGAAGGGGATAAAGCCACAGCAACACTCGGTAAAGTAATAGCGGATCATACGATCAGCCAGCTGATTGACGCAGTTAAAGCTATTAAGAGCGACAATAAAACATTGATGCTGCAGAAAGAGTTTTATGACCGGGTGAAAAAGCGAAAATAGATGTTCATTATAACTCCAAACTATGTTGGTGTGCCGCGCACATTTCCATGCCTACACACGCAACAACGGCGGTCATCGTAAAGGTGCGACAGAAGGTAAAGCAGAGTACTGCCCGCCGTTGTTTGGTATGCAGCGAAGGATTGTGTAAAGCGTACCAACAACGTATTACGCTGCTAAACTTTCGCCATTAACTTCCACCTAAGCGAAATTGAAATAACCCAAGTTTGGGAAAATGAAAATTAAGATTAAATATTTAACGCAAACTGTCTTAGCGCTTTTTATCGTGTTTTCCCTGGTACTATTTTATGTAATAAGAAAAATAGGAGAGGTTGGTTATGATTATTTACTACTCAAGGTGAGCTTTATTGACAATGGCGGGATATTTGATCAGGTTGTATTTAGAATATGTTTTTCCTTTCTGATTGTTAATATTTTTATTTTCATTTTGTACTTATGTTCCTTTATCGGTTTTCTGTCAAACAAAAAAAAGAAGACAATTCAGAAAGGATTTTTATACAGTCTTGTTTATAGCATTTTTCTGTTTTCGGCTTTTATAGCAATTGGTTTTTGGTTATTTAACAAGTAAGTTTGAATTCTTAACATCATGAACTTCTCGGCAAAGTTTCCTTTTAAGCCATAGGCACATGGTAGGGACTTTGCGAAATTGGAGGAGGCTCACCCTCTCAAGAATTTTATTTGTTCTCCTAAACGCAATTTCAGGGATTTGCACGGGGTTTTGATGGAGACTTTGTGAAGAAGAAATATTTCGACTAACTTCCAAACTTATGAGAAATGCGATAATCTTCCTTTTGATGCTTTGCTTTACCATCAGCGCCCAGGCGCAGGTAAAAAAGCACATCAAAAAAGGAAGGCGATATAAGTCCGAAAGCCAGTTCGCGTTAAATAAAAATGATTTTCAGGCAGAGTGGGAGTTTGGGAGAGAGGCTGTTGATTCGCAATTGACGACGATCACTTATCCTGACCTGGAGCTGCATTATGCACTCAGCGATCGCTTAGAGGTAAACACAGAGATGAGTTTGATCACGACAGCAGAAAAATCATATTCACTGCAAAAAAATACTTCAGGAATAGAGCCTGTTCTGATCGGTGCCAATTACCAGGTGCTGCGGGATACTTATAATACGCCTTCCATTATCGTTTCTACACAATTGGCGATCCCTTTCCTGGCCACAAAAGAATTTACAATCGATCATCTTGCGCCTATAGTGCAGGTAAACATACAAGAGGCTGTTCATGATAAATGGATATTCGGATTGAGCGGCGGTTTGCTATGGGATGGATTTTCCACATCGCCCAGTTTTATTTATAATGCCAACACTGCATACACCTTTAACAAGAAATGGATGATTACAGCAGAGTGTTTCGGGTTCATTAACCACGACCTGCCACAAAATAATCTTGATGCGAGCCTGGCCTATGTAGTGAATGATCTGATACAGTTTGGGGTCACCGCAGGCGCGGGTATTTCATCTGCTGCCCCCAAAAATTATTTCGCGGTTAATGGTACGTGGGGATTTAACACTTCAAGAAAACGGCAGGTACATTGAAGCCGTGGAAAATTCCCCGCAATTGGTATGCAGCTAAGCCTTGTGTCGGGCGTACCAACAACCTATAACGCTGTTACACTTTCACCATTAATTCCCAACTATGTTGTTGGTGTGCCCCGCACATTTCACCCCTACACACGCAACAACGGCGATCATCGTAAAGGTGCGAGAGAAGGTAAAACAGAGAGCTGCCCGCCGTTGTTGGTATGCAGCTAAGCGTTGTGCCAGGCGTACCAACAACCTATGATGCTGCTACATTTTTACCATTAATTCCCAACTATGTTGTTGGTGTGCCTTGCACATTTCCATCCCTACACACGCAACAACGGCGATCATCGTAAAGGTGCGACAGAAGGTGAAACATAGTGCTGCCCTCCGTTGTTGGTATGCAGCAAAGCGTTGTGTCAGGCGTACCAACAACCTATGACGCTGCTACACTTCAACTATGTTGTTGGTGTGCCTTGCTCATTCACCTCCCTGCACACGCAACAACGGCGGTTATCGTAAAGGTGCGAGAGAAGGTAAAACAGAGAGCTGCCCGCCGTTGTTGGTATGTAGCTAAGCCTTGTGTCGGGCGTACCAACAACTTATGACGCTGCTACACTTTCACCATTAATTTCCACTACGTTGTTGATGTGCCTTGCACATTTCCATCCCTGCACACGCAACAACGGCGATCATCGTAAAAGTGCGACAGAAGGCGAAACAGAGAGCTATCCGCCGTTGTTGGTATACAGCTGAGCCTTGTGTCAGCGTACCAACAACCTATGGCGCTGTTACGCCTTCACCATTAACTCCCCAACTATGTTGTTGGTGTGCCTTGCTCATTTCCATCCCTACACACGCAACAACGGCGGTTATCGTAAAGGTGCGACAGAAGGTAAAACAGAGAGCTGCCCGCCGTTGTTGGTATGCAGCTGAGCCTTGTGTCAGGCGTACCAACAACTTATGGCGCTGTTACGCCTTCACCATTAACTCCCCAACTATGTTGTTGGTGTGCCTTGCTCATTTCCATCCCTACACACGCAACAACGGCGATCATCGTAAAGGTGCGACAGAAGATAAAACAGAGAGCTGCCCGCCGTTGTTGGTATGCAGCTAAGCCTTGTGTCAGGCGTACCAACAACCTATGACGCTGCTACACTTTCACCAATAATTTCCAACTATGTTGTTGATATGCCGCGCGCATTTCCATCCCTACACACGCAACAACGGCGGTCACCTTAAAGGTGCGACAGAAGGTGAGACATAGTGCTGCCCGCCGTTGTTGGTATGCAGCTAAGCCTTGTGCCAGGCGTATCAACAACCCCATTACGCTGTGACACTTTCACCATTAATTCCCAACTATCTTGTTGGTGTGCCCCGCACATTTCATCCCTACACACGCAACAACGGCGATCATCGTAAAGGTGCGACAGAAGGTGAAACATAGTGCTGCCCGCCGTTGTTGGTATGCAGCTAAGCCTTGTGTCAGGCGTACCAACAACGTATGATGCTGCTACATTTTTACCATTAATTCCCAATTATGTTGTCGATGTGCCGCGCACGCCTCCATCCCTACACACGCAACAACGGCGGTCATCGTAAAGGTGCGACAGAAGGTGAAACATAGTGCTGCCCGCCGTTGTTGGTATGCAGCTAAGCCTTGTGCCAGGCGTACCAACAACCCCATTACGCTGTTACACTTTCACCATTAACTCCCCAACTATGTTGTTGGTATGCCGCGCGCATTTCCATCCCTACACACGTAACAACGGCGGTCATCGTTAAGGAGGGACAGAAGGAAAAGCGGAACCATCATTTCAGTTCATAAACAGCAGCTTCATAAGGCCGCAATTCTATACCGCCATCTTGAGTAATTGTACTAGCAGTGCTAATGTAGTTGGATAAAAGTAGTTTTGCTTTTGCCAGATTAAGTCCTGTCGCAGTATGTGCATTTGTTGCGCTGAAGTTGAGTATTACAAGCATTTTTTGTCCGTGCAATTCTCTTACATAGGCATATACGCTGGGATTATCTTTGTCAAGCAAGATATATTTTCCATAAACAAGACACGGATTGCTCGTCCGCAGCCTTACAAGACTTCTGAAATAATTCAGACAACTATTGGCATCTTTCTCTTCTGCCGCTGCATTAATACTGCTATAGTTGGCATTTACTTTTATCCACGGTGTACCCTTTGTGAAGCCCGCGTTAGGCGAATTATTCCACTGGAACGGTGTGCGTCCGTTATCCCTGCTTTCAAAACCAGCCCGCTGCAGGTATTTCTGCAGGTCTCCCGCAGTTGCTTTTTCATGCTGATATTGATTAAGCGTTTGCACATCCCTGTATTCCTCAATGCTTTTAAAACCAGCATTCGTCATTCCAAGTTCGTCACCATTGTAATAATAAGGTGTGCCCCTCATAGTTAAAATAAAAGTGGCTAACATTTTAGATGAACGTTCGCGAAATGGCGCACTGTCATTTCCAAATCTGCTTACCAACCTTGCCTGGTCATGGTTGGCCAAAAAAATCGAAAGCCATCCCTGGTCTGCAAACGCGCTGTCCCAACGGCTGAAAACCTCTTTAAAATGCAGCAGGTCATATCCCTCGGGTTTGGCAATGTCAACCCCTTCAAAAGCATAGGCCATGTTAAGTTCATGTCGGTTTGTATCTACAAGGTTGTGTGCATCCGTAAATGAATTACCAGCTCCTTCAGCCACACTCATTACATCGTATTTGCTAAAGACTTCCTTGTACATTTCCTGCAAATAACCATGTAAGTTTCCCTGCATGGCATACCACAGCGTAAATTTTTTTTCAAATCCCGGCGGAAATGCAGGGAACGTTGTGTCCTTTGCGACGAATTGAAAGGCATCCAGTCTGAAACCATCAATACCTTTATTTGCCCAGAATTTCATTATGTCATAGACCTCCTGCCGTAACCTGGCATTTTCCCAGTTAAGATCAGGCTGTTTTCGAGAGAAATAGTGCAGGTAATATGCATTGGTAAGCGAATCATATTTCCACGCATCATGGTTCACATCAAACAGACTATAACGGTAAGGTGGTTTGCCATTTTCAGCATTCCACCAGTGGTAGTAATTTCGATAAGGGTTATCCCTTGAAGCGCGGCTTTGCTTAAACCACTCATGCTCATCACTGCTATGGTTTACCACCAGGTCCATTACCAGTTTTATTCCCTTCCTGTGCATACCAGCCAGCAGTGAATCAAAATCCTGCATCGTTCCAAAATCTTTCATAATGTTGCGATAGTCGCTCACGTCGTAGCCGTTGTCGTCATTCGGTGAGCTATAAATGGGATTTAACCAAACCACATTAACACCAAGGCTTTTGATATAATCCAGTTTGGAAATGATACCTTTCAAATCCCCAATACCATCTCCATCACTATCTTTAAAACTACGCGGGTAAATTTGGTAAACGATCGCTTCTTTCCACCATTTTCGATCAGCTTCTCCTGAGGCGTCTGCCTGACCATACCCATTTGGTGAACACAATAAAAACAAGCTGCATGCAACTAAATACAATCGTTGTTTCATAAGTAGCTTTTATAAGGTAGAAAGATACAGATGCACCGAATCTGCTTAGTTCTGTACCTTAAAAGTATCTATTGGATTTGGCCGTGTCAAGATGCGTGACCATCTTTTTCTTTGAGGTTTGTTATGGGATGGATTTTTCACATCGGCGGGTTTTATTTATAATGCCAGCACTTCATACAACATCAATGCCAGACCGTTAGCAATCACCAGACTGATACTTGCAGCACGTTAGCAAGGAGATAACCGGGCGAAGCATCACCTGGTCGTCGCTTTATATTGTTACTTGTTTTGCTATCTTCGATCATCTTGCAAATACAGTTTCAAAATCTCCCCGGATAATGAAGATTATTACATGGAATTGTAACATGGCTTTCAGAAAAAAGGCTGACATGATCCTGGTGCATCAGCCCGACATCATTGTTATTCCGGAATGTGAACACCCCGATAAATTGCAGTTTAACAGCGATACGCCAAAACCAGCGGACATATTATGGTTTGGACAAAATCAAAACAAAGGACTGGGTATATTTTCCTATTGTGACTTTAGGTTTAAAGTGTTAGACGTGCATAACAATAACTTTAAAATCATTATTCCAATAGCTGTGTCCGGAGGACTTATTGATTTTACGCTTTTTGCTATCTGGGCAAATAATCCGGCAGATCCGGATGGGCACTATGTAACCCAGGTATGGAAAGCGCTGCATCACTACCAGAATGCAATCAGAAGCAAACGGACAATCTTAATCGGGGATTTTAACAGCAATACCATTTGGGACAAACCGGGGAGAGAAGGCAATCATTCCACTGTAGTGAAGCAATTGGAAAAGAAGAAAATATATAGCGTTTATCATACGCATTTTAATCAGATACAAGGTAAAGAACAACATCCAACGCTTTATATGTACAGGCATAAGAACAAACCTTATCATGTTGATTATTGCTTTGCATCTGTTGATATGCTCAAGCATCTTAGTGCTGTGGAAATTGGAGACTATGAGTTTTGGATGAGGTACAGCGATCATGTCCCGGTTATTGCGACTTTTGATATATGAGCTTATTTCGGCCCTGGCATTTTTCCCTGATTTTTAAGTGTTAATTTAGTGATGGTTCAGGGCTGGTGATACTTCACCGCATCAGAAGTTTTTTGCCAGGGCAGAGCCGTTATCAATCAGCATTCAATCAGACTATTTCTAAAATAAGAGAAACTATGGATGAAAACAGACTTGCCGTTTTAATTGACGCGGACAACGTGCCTTACGCAAATATTAAGGAAATGCTTGAAGAGATTGCGAAGAACGGTATACCAACTATTAAAAGAATTTATGCTGACTGGACGAAGCCTACCGTTTCGGGATGGAAGAACATTTTGCTTGAAAATGCCATTACTCCCATTCAGCAATATAGCTATACCTCGGGCAAAAACTCCAGCGACAGTGCATTGATCATTGATGCGATGGATATACTATATTCAGGGAAAGTGGATGGTTTTTGTATTGTTTCGAGTGACAGTGATTTTACAAGATTAGCAATACGGTTAAGAGAGGCGGGAATGACTGTAATAGGATTCGGAGAAAAGAAAACGCCACAACCTTTCATAACTGCTTGTGACAAATTTATCTATATTGAAATATTGAAGCTGGAAAAAGAAGCAGTATCAACTGTTTCAACCACAAACAAAGGAAAAACGAGCGCCAAAGCATCAAAGAAAATTGAAAAGGAAATTGTTACCCTTATAACTGAAAGTGTGGCGGACATAGCAGATGAAACCGGCTGGGCATTCCTGGGAAATTTAGGCAGTTTTATTCTTAAAAAGAAACCCGATTTTGACCCAAGAAACTATGGGTATCCAAAATTATTACCATTAATAAAAAGCACGCAAAAGTTTATCATTGATGAACGTATTACCGGAGCTAACAATGTCAAACATATTTACCTGAAACTAAAATAACGATGGGCTGCAGCATGTTTTTTTAGTCCCCGGGGCTCATATAACCTGATCATATATGCAAAACACTGAGATCAAAAATGAATTGTTCCGCCAGGCTGTGGAAGCGATCGATCATGGAGATGTTGTGTTATTGGAACGTTTGCTTAATATGAACCCACACATTGTTGGTACCCGTTTGGATTATCCTGCCGGTGGCTATTTCAGAGATCCGTATCTCCTTTGGTTTGTAGCGGACAATCCTATCCGTCACGAAAGATTACCTGCCAATATCGTTGAAATTGCCAGTTTACTCATTCACTTCGCGCGGCAATATGCAGATGAAAGTTTTACGTTCCAGACCGGCTATGCGCTTGGACTGGTTGTTACTGGCCGCATTCCACGTGAATGCGGTGTACAAATTGAATTGATGGATCTTTTGCTTGATGCAGGTGCTGCGCCTGGCAATGGTCATGGCGCCCTTGCACATGGAAATACAGACGCTGCAAAACATCTTTTAAAAAGAGGAGGAGAGCTAACATTAGCGACAGCGATTTGTCTTGACATAATGGATGAGGTGCCACGCCTTTTAGAAACTGCTTCTTCAAAAGATTTAGAGATAGCATTGGTGGCGGCGGCATTTTATGGAAAGGCAGATATGTTGAAACTGCTCATTGCTTCTGGTGCAAATGTAAACGCTTACCTGGATGCTTCCAGCGGTTTTCATCATCATGCATCAGCTTTGCACCAGGCTGTGTTTTCTGCTTCTTTAGATGCGGTAAAAATACTTGTGAATGCCGGCGCGGATCTTTCTGCCAGGGACCGGATTTATGGTGGCATACCGCTTGGTTGGGCACAACACATGCAAAAAGAAGGTAATGAGCTGGATAAAAGCAGGTATGCAGCGATAGAAGCGTTTTTGGTAAGTTGCAAATAATGGGGCCGGATGTCTTCCGGCAACACGGCTTTGCGCTATTGCGAATAATTAAGCTTGCGATAAAATGATTGTTATTAATGTTTCCTGCGTGGAAGCGTGGGCTTTTACCAATATTCCAATAACGGTAAATTGTAACGGAAGCAATTTTGGTTTTGCAACATTGTTAATTACCCGGGATGGAAGTCTGTTTTATAATTAACATTTCCGCTGAGGATATTTGTCTATCTTCATTGTTCATGATTTTCTGATAAGGCCATTCTGCATTCGAATTATACCTATTACTTTCCGGTAACAATTATTCTTCTTATCCTCTTTGCTTTCTCCCAGAATCATGTTTTAATCATTTAAAGAAATTATTATGAACATTTACGTTTCTAACCTGGGATTCCAGGTCACAGAGTCTGATCTGAAAAATCTTTTTGCCAAGCATGGACAGGTTAGTTCAGTCAGAGTCATTACCGATAAATTCACCGGAGATTCCCGGGGCTTTGCCTTTGTAGAAATGTCTTCTGATGAAGAAGGTAGAAAAGCTATCCAATCATTAAATGAGCAGGAAGTTCAGGGCAGACGAATTTCTGTTTCAGTTGCACGGGAAAAAACACAGAATAGTGGTTTTACACGTGCACGCAGCCCCTGGAAAGATTAATAAAAGAAGGGTTGCCAATTACAGGCAATCCTTTTCTATCTTTGTGTAGTTTAACGCAGGGCATACAGGGCATTGTTGTATCTATTATTTGGCCCGTCCTTTTAAGTACTCGTCTATAAGTTCTCCAAGGGTTGAAATAAGCAGGTCCGGTAAACCCGGCAATTCTGCTGATATCCATATTTTTTTACCAGCACCATCTTTTGCTCTGTAAATTGAATACTCACTTTTTCCTCTTGTAGAAATAGTAAATATGGCTTTGGTTGAAGTGTAAGTAACATGAACATTCAGCTTTTCAAAGTCATGGAAAATCACAAAATCATCGCACATTCGATTCATCATCTGTTGTTTTTTAGATTTAATGCGGTTGGCAAGAATATTCAACCGGATATCAGTAATCAAAGCTGCCAAAAAATAAAGCATTCAGATCTCTCTCAATAATAATGTAATCTTTATGCATGCCATCATCTATTTCCAGTATGGAAAAACCGAGCTCAATAAATTGTGAGCCATACCTGGTGATGATATTGTTGATGTCAGTGTTGGAAAGATCTGTCAGATCTTGTTGATGCTTTTCAATCGTCCCTTCCGGAATATGCGTATTGAGCTCAAACAATCGAATGGTCATAGCGTTAACATCAATAAACGTTATTACAGAGTCCAGTGAGCTCATTATATACTTTGATCGAGTAAGGTAAGGATAATAATCGATAACCGGGATTAATTAAACGCTGGTGGATAAAGTCCGTATCGGCTTTGGAAGCAGCAACATGCAATGCTCAAAAATGAATATTTTAATGCGAATATAAAATGGTTTCATTTTTTATTAGGTAACTTGTAAATAGCTGGAGCCTGTTTACGAAAATGACATTTTTAAATGCATAGTTCCGGTGTAAAGCTTATAATGATAAAATAACTAACCTGTCCGCTGCTGTTGTTTTTAAACTTCGACAAGCATTTAAACTTAACTCAACAAGTATTGTAATGCAATCTCAATGCAAGTTGCCAATTCAAAACATGCTCAACTTTAAGCTTGTTTATCTGTGCTGAAAGAACGTGCAGCATTGTGGCGGAACGATGTGCTTGTGATTGATTATGCCCCGCGTTTATTATGCATCGCACTGCTAATGATCGTCGTCACGCACACAAATTGATCAATGCAGATTGAATAAAGAGCTCTTTATTAAAAGCGTTTTGCCGGGTTTTCCAGTCTGTTAATTACCGGTCACCGGTTTAACCTTTGCAGCCGTTAATCCGCGCGTACTGTGTTGAACTTCGAATGTGACTTCCATATCCTGCTCTACCTGTTCTGTTAATGACGAAAAGTGCATAAATATTCTTTCATTAGTCTGCAGATCCCTGATAAATCCAAAACCTTTTGCCGCGTTAAAAAAAGTTACTATTCCTTTTCTCGGTTTTTGCTCATTATGGCTGTTCCCGCCTGTTGCTGCAGGTAAATTTCTATTTACCCTTAATTCTTTGTTGGGACGATCCTGTGGAGGAGTGGAAGTCAGGTTGCCAAACTCATCAACATAAGCATACATTTCGTCAAGCGTTTTGCCTTTATCATTGTTAGCCATGCGCTCAAGTTTTTTGGTTTCTTTCATTTGCTTTTTTTGCATTCTTTTCTTTTCCTTTTCTTTCTTACTAAATGATTCTTTGCTTTTACTCATAATGTTTGTGATTATTTTAAAATATTAATCAGGCCATGCTGTAACAATATTCTGCCACACATAGGATGCGGTAGTTACAACATAATGCACAAGAGCCCGATACGATATATGAAACTGCGTGCCAGTCCTTTTTTAGGCCGCGATTAAGAGAGTGAATGCTGTCGGTAAAAATGCAAATGTCGCTAAAATAACAATGCCTTTAGTATATACTTTAAAGATTAACAGCCGCGTTGAAAAATAGACTATCTCTATAAAGCAGCTTTCTGAAATAGCACGCTCTTTTCGTTACAAATTGCTTTCTGTTAAGTCAATTACCCTTTAGCATTTTTATTCAGCCTTAATTTCTTAATCTGTCCACGTCCGTAAAACGAACATTTAATTTAACAATATGAATCAAAATACTTTAGGTTTTAAAAAAGAAGATCTTTCTGAAGCCGATTATTCCTGGGATGAAAATTTAGCAGAGCGGAGTGAATTTGAGGTGCAGGAACCTACCCGTCGCTCGTTTGACCGTTACAATGGAAACCATATTTTATACATGATCAATTATTTTGCTCAGGCAGTTCAACAGGTAAGTCTGAAAGAAGTGAAACTACTGGAAAAGATCCTGAGAGAAAAATTGCCGATAGATATTAAAAGTGAAGTATCTGTTTTTCGATGGCTGGTAAACACACAAACCGGCATCGTTTCAGCTTGATACCTGAGCCTGATGTAGACTCTTTTTACATCGCTCAATTTATATTTTGCAGGTATTTTCATCTTCGGTTGGAAAATGTTTGATGGCAGCTGTACTTTCCGGCCCGGGAGTACAGTTTTGCTTTTTAATATATGCCCGCTTTAGTCCTGGTTCTAATGCCCGATAGTCTGTTCCGCTAACGATCGTACATTCTTTGTGCACAGGTATATTATCGCGCCGGTCGCTTGTTTTTTGTTTTATTTCGACTGTATGCAATATAGATCCTGAGCGTCAAAAAAGAATAGGTTTTCCCGGAAAAGCATTACTATTTTCAATAACCGGTTCTTCTACAAATGCGCGGGCTTTTACTAACTTACACGAACAAATTTTGAAGTATTATGAACAGTGACGATTTTCTGCAACATACCAGGGAAAGCGCCGTAAATGGTCAGCGGGAGCAGCAATTAGGAGGAGAAAACTACCGGTTTAATATGGGACAGGTTCCTATTCAAATTGAAGCGAAACAGAATACCACTAATAAATACCTTACATTATTCAATAATATGGAACAGGGGTTCTGTATTATTGAAGTATTGTTTGACGATGCAGGTACAGCAATAGACTACCGTTTTCTTGAAACAAATCCGGTGTTTGAAAAACAAACGGGCCTTCAAAATGCCATTGGCAAAACAATAAAGGAGCTGGAGCCGGGCCAGGAAGAACATTGGTTTCAGATATATGGTGATGTTGTGAAGACAGGTAAATCCGTTCATTTTGAAAATGAAGCAAGCAATCTCATCGGTGGCGTATGGTACGAGGTATTTGCTGTTCCCATTGATAAACCGGAAAAAAAACAGGTAGCGGTATTTTTCAACGATATCACTGAAAGAAAAAAGGCTGAGGATCGACACGCATTTTTAATTAAGTTGAACGAGGCCCTTCGTCAAATTGGAGATGCCGTGCAGGTGCAGGCTGTTGCTGCTGATCTTTTAGGTGAACACCTGAAAGCAAATCAATCACATTACGGCGAAGTAGTTGGAGATTATGTGTATATCAATCACAGCTATGGCGACGGACTTCCGGCGATGACGGGAAAATTCCGGCACCAGGATTTTGGTGAATGTATGGTAGACGGGTATTGTGCGGGAAAAGTACAGGTATCTTATGATACAACAACCGACCCTGTCATTTCCGGTGCAGAACGCGCCGTGCTGGCCTTAGCAAACAAAGGGGCTTATATTGCCGTGCCGTTGGTGAAAAAAGGTGAGTGGGTGGCAATTTTGGCGGTCCACAACATTAAACCAAGAAGATGGAAACAAAGCGAAATTGATCTGGTACAGGAGGTGGCCGAACGTACCTGGGAAGCCGTAGAAAGAGCGAAGGCTGAAGAGCTACTGACAAGGGAGCTTGAGGATACAAAAAAACTGCAGCAATTCAGTAACCGCGTTATTGAAGAGAATAATATAGAAGCGCTTTAAGAAGCGCTGATGGAATCAGCCATTAATATTATGCATGCTGACACAGCGAGTATACAGACGGTGGATCCCAAAACAAACGAGTTACTATTGTTAACCCACAAAGGATTTCATCCGCAGTCCGCTGAAACATGGCGGCGGATAAACATCGATTCAACAACCTCATGCGGGCTGGCACTGGCAAAGGGCGAGCGGATAGTATTTGCAGATGTGGATGATGTTGAAATTGAAATAGGTGGGGCTGATCATGAAGCTTATCGTTTGTCTGGTATTATTGCCATGCAATCAACACCACTTGTGAGCAGATCAGGCAAACCGCTGGGAATGATCTCTACGCATTGGAAGAAAAAGCATCAGCCTTCAGTCAGGGAGCTCAATTTATTTGATGTGCTTGCGAGGCAGGCCGCAGACATTATAGAGCAGAAATTGGCTGAAGAAGCTTTGCGTGATAGCCAGGGACGAATGCGCCAACTTTTGTCATTGATGCCTGCAGCGGTTTATACCTGTGATGCTGAGGGACGGATCACTTTCTTTAACCGCCGCGCAGCAGAATTATGGGGCAGGGAACCGAAATTAAATGATGTGCAGGAAAAATTCTCCGGATCATTCAGAATGTGGTCGCAGGATGGGATATTACTTATGCACGAGTCATGTCCGATGGCAGATGCGATATTGGAAGGCCGCACTGTAAGGGATCTTGAACTGGTGGTGGAGCAACCTTCGGGCCTGCGGCTGGTGGTAAATGTAAACATTGATCCGCTCTTTGATGCAAACGGAAAACTTATCGGAGCCATTAATGTGTTTACGGATATTACAGAACGCAAACAGGCCGAAAAGGCCTTGCATGAAAGTGAAGCCTGGCTGAATGGGCAGAAAGAGGCATTTCAGGCAGCGATGAGCGGACAATCACTCGCTACGTCATTAGAGGCCCTGATCCATACTGTTACAGCTCAAACAAGCGGTGAGGCGAGAGCATCTTTTTATCTGATCCCGCAGGGAGGACAGGGGCTGCACCTTGTTGCAGGTATGTCTGAGGAATATGGTCATGATATAAACGGATTTAAAGTAGGCCCTGAATCACTGGCCTGCGGCCTGGCAATGCATACGGGAGAGACGGTAATTACGCCCGATGTAGAGCTTGACCCAGTTTGGGAACCATGGCTGCCAATTGCGCGCAAACACAATTACCGTGCTTCCTGGTCGTTTCCGGTACGAACTGCCGGGGGGCCCGTTGTAGGCACATTTGCCATGTATTTCGAAGAACCCCGGAACCCAACGGCCAGGGAACTGGAGCTGGCGGGGATAGTGGCACATGCAGCCGCGATCATTATTTCACGGGATACAGAGCTGAATGAAAGAACAGAGGCTGAAAATGCACTGCGAAAAAATGAAGTGCATTTAAAACAGCTTTTAAAGCAAAAAGATGAATTTATAGGAATTGCCAGCCATGAGCTCAAAACACCCATCACCAGTATGAAAACCTATGCCGAGATAATGATGGAGGCATTTGAAGAAACAGGGGACAGGATGAGTGCAACACTCATGAAAAAACTGCATAAACAAATTGACAGGCTTACGAGTCTCACCAAAGATCTTCTGGATACTGGAAAAATATCCGAGGGGCAGCTCCAGTTGTTTGTGGAAGAAGCAGATTTGAATGCACTGATAACAGAACGCCTGGAGGAGCTAAAACGCATTTCTGCTATTCACAAAATATTGTTTAATGCCGGAGAACTTAAACCTGTTGTTGTTGACAAAGAACGCATCGGACAGGTAGTCACCAATCTGGTGAGTAATGCAATAAAATACTCGCCAGATGGTGGTGAGATAGTTGTGTCAACACGAACAGATGAAAACAACAATGTAACAGTTAGCGTTCAGGACTACGGAATTGGTATATCAAAGAGTGAGCAATACCGTGTATTTGAGCGTTTTTACAGGGTGAACAATGTCAAAAACCAAAACTTTTCCGGAATGGGCCTGGGTTTATACATAAGCTCGCAAATAATAAACCGCCACGGTGGAAATATAAATGTTCAAAGCGAAGAAGGAAGAGGATCCACATTCAGTTTCTCCCTTCCCTCTAAGTAATTACTCTCTTACTATTTTTTCACTGTCTTACATGTCTTACGGTCTTACTGTCTTACGGTCTTACTGTCTTACATGTCTTACATGTCTTACGCTCTTCCTACAAAGACGGGTCTATCACGCCTGCTTCAAACTCTTTGTTCAATTTTTTATTCAGCGCAACGGGATGAACAGTCACAAAAACTTCCAGTGTAGGGCCGATAAAAGCTTCCAGTAAGTGACCGCCATGACTGGTTCCGTCTGATGTAGCCAGGTTTATATGTGAATGTGCTACAGGCTTTCCGTTAAACATCGCAATGTCACCTATCAATGAAGTAATTTCAGCAGGTTCATTCAGGGGAATGATCTTAAACATTTTACGTTCATAATCATACCAGCCAACTTTGGCTGTAGTCGCATCGCCAATGCCGGTATAATGCGCACTTTTTACCTGGTATTTTTGCGCGAATTCTGTCAGACCCGAAACCACTTCGTCGCCCTTCGAAAAAATCAACACATAAGTTTTTGTAGATCCGCTGGTGTCAACTGCTTTTACCTGCACACCCGGTGCTCTGCCCGTACGTGCGGGATTTGTGGCAGACACATAATCCTGCGCTTTTGATGTAAAAACGAAAGCCAGCATAAGAACAGTGAGGCAGCAAACGGTTTGGTAACGAAATTTCATAGTTTGTTATTTATATTTTGTCCGAACAGAATTTGAACCTATTAAATCGAAATCCTTTTCAGCCAATAGTTTAACGGCAAATTTAGGCCACTTCGAAATACCGGAGGCGATCATATATTTCAATGTCCTTACAAAAACTTTCTCTCAACATCAGTAAACTGTAATAACATAATTGCATAAATCTTTGTGCTCTTCTCAGCGCTTCAGCGCCTTCTTAAAAAATCTTTGTGCCCCTTTGCTTCCTTCGCGTCTTCGTGGCAAATTCTTCCTGCCAGCATAATCTTTGTGTCCTTTTTCAGCGCATTAGTGCCTTCTTAAAATTCTTCGTGCCCCTTTGTGTCCTTCGCGTCTTCGTGTTTCCGACCTTCTCCGTGTTTCTCCGTGTCCATGTGTCTCCGTGTTTCCAATTCGCCCTTTCAGCGCTTTAGCGCTTCTTAAAAATTCTTTGTGCTCCTTTCTGTCCTTCGAGTCTTCGTGGCAAAATTCTTCCTACTTCTTTGTGTCGTTCGTGTCTCCCAACCTCTCCGTGTTTCTCCTGTCCTCGTGTCTCCGTGTTTCAATCCCTCTTCGCGTTTCCCATTCGTCTTATTCGTAACTTTAAACCCCTGCGCGATCACGGATTTGCAATGTTTACTGGATGGCAACATAATTGTTACTAAATAAAAACGCCTAATATGAAACAGCGTCAGAATATCTCAGAGTTATTGCATGATCTAAGCATGATTCATGAAAACCGGATAACAAACTATTTACATGTGCTGCAGCACTCAGATAACCTGGATCTTGATCTAAGAAAAATAATGGCGAATATGATGGAAGAAAGTCGTCTTTTTCAGTATGATCTCGATGCGCAGAAAAGCACGCTGGATGGTGTTACCATTGGTAAACCCGGACCTGTATATCAACATTGGAAAAATGAACAAAAACAGTTTGATGCTACGCCCCGCCAGCCATTTCTTGCATCCTGCGAAACGGAACAGGCAACGCTTAAAAATACTTATGAATATGCCCTGCAAAATGATCTGCTCGATGAGGTTACCCGGAGCTTAATTGATGATCAGCTGCAAACGCTTGATGCTGATCTTGATCATAGGCAAAAATACATGGATGCTTTATAATCAGCTTTCAGCTATAAAACCAAAAGTAAAAAATCAACATTCAAAACTTCCAGTTATTAAGAGTTTATAATAACATGTTTGCTCTTCAAGGCCAATGTTTTGCCTTTTGATTTTTTACTTTTGACATTTAATTTTTGGTTGACATTTTAAACTCAACTCAATGCGGCAAAGACGCCTCTACCTTGCTTTGTCCAGGTTCAACCCTGAAGGATACCTTGCAAATAACACCGTACGAACTTATACTGCCGTCTTTCACATGCACCTTAAAATCCTTGACATAAATTGAGTCGATGTTTCTTACTGTTTTTGATGTTTCGGCAACAGCGTTTTTTATGGCGTCATCAAATCCTGTTTCGGATGATGAGATTACTTCTATGACTTTTACAATACTCATAAAAATAGGTTTTTATGTTCGGCACAATAACCGTGCACAAAAAGCCCAACGTCATTTAGTTAAGAACATTTAAAGCTCCAGCCGAGCTTCCTGTTCATGAAAATCAGCATTTTGAATACAATGTCATTTAGTTAGGAGCTGGCCGAATGCAACTCGTATAAGGTATCACGATCAGGTCAATATTCGGGAGACCTCTGCTGCCGTGCTGCATGGAAGCATATTCTCTGTGCAACGCTGCGTCTTCTCCGGCTGTTTCGCCTATGTAACAAAAAGTTAGTTTTAGCGAAGCGGATCATGCCAAAACTTCTTTTTTGAGATTTACCGGCATAAAATGGGGAACAAATAAACAGTTGAGCAATTGCAAGGGGATATTTTGACTCCAGCACAGCATCCTATATTTCACTTTCAGCTGTTAACAGGCAATAATCAAACGATCATCTTCTACTGGAATGCGGTTTGATTTATTTGAACAAGCGGTCACAGCCATTAAAGACTGCTATTCGTTCAATTAAAAATAATACTTTATGATAGAAAATTCAGTTTATCAGGAAGGCCCTTTGACCGAAGAAATTGAAGATAAGACCGCGCTTATTCCGTCTACTGCATACCTGGTTGCAGCCTTGGCAGCCATGGGCATTTCTTTGACATTAAAGTGTTTTAAAAAGCCGCATGCTGCGCTTTTTTTCGGGCAATGGGCCGCTCCATTTTTGTTACTGGGTATTTATAATAAACTCGTTAAAACCAGTGGACACGATCAGGGAGATAATCACGAAAAATAACCGTTTTTAACACAAAGAAAAATTTATATTATGAAAAAAAATCCCACAAACACACCACAGAGTAATGATCCTAAGAAAAATCTCAATACTGACGATTCTGTTGTAAACAGTAGTACCGGTGAAGATCAGGATATAGACAGTGAGCAGGATAAAAGAGAAGGTAGCGATGACTTGTTAGATGAAGATGAAGATGACCTCGGGGAAGACGATCTTTCTGAGGAAGATGAGGATGTTGACAGCGAAGAGGGCGGCGCAGAAGATGACGATGAACCTGTTCTGGATGAAGCGGATCTTGAAGAGAATGATATTTCAGAGGATGATGCAGATGACATTGAATGGGGTAAATCAAAGGGGCCAAAAAATGAAGGTAAGGCTGAGCCCGGTGACAAAGAAAAAATCATTTAACCTTGCTTTTTGAGAATTCAGGTTGTTTGTAGTTTTTATGTTGTGAGTGTTCAACAAAAGATGCTTTCATTTGAAAGCATTTTTTGTTTGCCGGTTCTTTGGATGCGATACGCTAATCACGCTGATCTAAAATCCGGCAACTATTTGGTATGCACATTGATATTATAACACCATGGCAAAACAAGCAATAAACTCCGAAACGCTTGCGCAGGCACGACAAATGGAAGAGGAGGCCGAACTTACTGATGTAGCCCGCCATTATGAAGGTTTGTACAGGCAGTCACCGTCAGACCGGCGGATAATATCCCGTCTGCTGGTGGTATTGCGCCGTATGAAGGCGTACAAAAAAGAGATGCAGGTGATTAACAGCGTCATCAGGAATTATAAGGAAGGCCTCGTGGCAAAGCAAAAAGCATGGACCAAAGCGCATAGACACATTGCCCGCACGAGCCTATCACTAGCGCGATCATTGCAGCTTATAGATACCAAAGGAATACCGGTAAGCCAGGACCGTTTCATTCTCTCCCTTCTTAAACGCAGGGCCGTTGTTGAGCAGAGGTTAACAAAGGGGAAAAATAAATTGTCTTAAGAGCAAACGTACAGAAGGTTTATAGGCAATTCAATGTGGTTTAGTTTAGTATGCGTCGTCAACTTTGGGGACAGAGTTATTGTCTAATCACAATTCGTTTGGAAGATCTGAAGCCATTCGCCGTGTAGCTCCTTGTGTCTCTGCGTAACTGTATTTTATTATTACACAGGAAAGGCAGAAGTAGACACGGAGTGCCACAGAGCAAAAAATCACAAATCGGGTATAGAGGAGTTTATTTTCATTCAATGCGGTCGGTTTTAACCGACGGATAGTGAACTGAATTTAAACAAGGCTTTAGCCCAACATTATAACCTGTGGCTAAAGCCATGTTGTTAGGCCTATGTTTCCGTTCGCTAAAGCCCGTATGAACTGATCGGGCAGGCGGAACGGTAATGAAAAAAATCGCAACATCCCAATCTGTCTTGCACGATAGGAGGGACGATACACCGTTTTTAAAAACGATGACCGCAATGGTGTTCCAATTCTTCATACGGAAAAATAAACACAACAGCTACGTCTTTATCTGTTTGTTATAGCATGCTGTTATTCATTGCTGCCGACAGGTGAGCCCTTAGGTTTTTCGGCTTCGTATTCGATTGATTCCGTTGTCATGTGCTCATGTGTTTGCAAGGCTTGCTGAACCAATTTCACACGTTTGGAAGCTTCTTTGCTTTTGTTGAAGTAAAGTGCGGCAAGGCGCGGATTGTTGGCTTCCGCAAAATGATCTCCGATGTGGTTGAGTAGGAAAATGCTTTCTTTAATGCTTCTTACCACCTGCCATAAATTTTTCTCAATGGTTTCACCAACAGAAGCTAACAGGCTGTCTGCCGAAAAAGCATGACCCGTGTGACACCGGTAACGTACGCGGTCATTTTCGATAATTGCGGAAAGTACTCCACTGCATTCCGGGCAGGTAATATTTGTCGGTACTCCAATAGGAGTCACATTCGTTAACGCAGCTTCTCCCTCTGTTGCAATCTGTACTTCACGTTCCATGATCGGATTGATTGTCTGGTTACCGTTATCAACTGCTGCTGATTCCTGTGTTAACCGGTATAGCAGTTCAGGCATTTCTGACACCGGCAAACAATAATCAACGTTAACCTGCTGAAGCGCATTTTCAGGCATAGACTTTACTTCAGCTTCATTAGGATCCTGTACAATGGCTGTGCCGCCCTGTTCTTTTATTGCCCACAGCCCCGCGGTACCATCATCTAATGCTCCGGATAATATTATGCCAATAACACGTGGGCCATAGCTATATGCCGCAGACCGGAAAAGCGGATCGACGGCAGGCCTGAACCTGTTTTCTTTTGGTCCCTTTGTTATTCTCATGCGGCCATGCTCTACAATAAGGTGCCTGTCCGGAGGAGCTACGTAAATGTGACCTGTTGTTATTGCCTCCCTGTCTGTTGCATTTGCTGCAATCAATTTTGTTACTTTGTTAATTGCATTTGGCAAGAACCCTTTTATTTCAGGGGACATGTGCCATACAATAAAAATAGCAGCATCAATATCTTCCTGCAATCCTCCAAGAAGTTTGAGAAGAGCGTCATATCCCCCTGCAGAAGCACCGATTACGATAATATTTTTTTTTGCCATGTCATAACATTTAAACCATGCCTGAAAATCCACTCAGCATCCAATTTTTACCAGGCTTTGTATGTTGCGTAAGATGGGTAATTGCTTCTTAAAGAATGGGGGTAATCAAGCCATTGATCTGCTGTCAGGTAGTGTAATTACCTCAAAAACTTAGCCAATGGAGCATGATAATTATTAAGTGGCAGTTGTTGTAAAAATGTTGAGTTAAACTTCCGCATCAGAATGTTTCACCTGCGACATCAATGACTTAATAAAAATGGGGAAATACTAATATCAGGCAGTATGCTTGGCTATCATTTCGCGAAGTCTTTGAATGGTAAATGGTTTTTCAAGATAGTCATCCGCGCCCGCCGTTCTGGCCAGTCCGGCTATATATGGATCGGCGGAAAGCATGATCACAGGAATGTTCCTGGTAGTCGCTTTAAGTTTTAAATGACGGCATATATCAAGCCCATTTATTCCGGAAAGTTGTTTGTCAAGAATAAATAAGTCTGGCAGATCCAGATCGTCTTTTATCAGGTGTTCTCCGTTACCGTAAATAGAGACCCTGAAACCGGACTGCTCCAGGCATAGTTGTAAGGCCTGTTGAATTCCGGGATTATCTTCTGCAATAGCAATGTGTATCATAAGGCGTTTCCTGGCTTAATAGGGCAGTGTAAAGTAAAATATGGAACCTTCCCCAACTTTACTTTCCACATGAACCGTACCATTATGCCTGTTGATTATCCCGGCCGTGATATAAAGTCCCAGTCCCATCCCCGGAAACGTGTTAACCTGTGAATTATTTACACGGAAAAACCGTTCAAATACCTTTTCAAGAAGCTCCGGCGCAATACCTATTCCTTGATCACGAATGGTCACTTTTACGCCTTTTTGATATTCCTCCGATGTAACTACAATTTCACTGCCTTCAGGCGAGTATTTAATTGCATTTGTTACAAGATTGCTGATAACCTGGTTAATGCGCTCACGGTCTATCTCAACTGGTTTTATTTTGCCCGGATTAAATACAATGTGGTGCTTGTTTGCCACTGCAGTAAGCTCATGAATTTCTTCACTTAATACAGTATTCAGATCAAGTCTTTCTTTAATGAGAGGTAATTGCCCTTCCGCAATCTTGGTTGTGTCGAGTAAGGCTTTTATCAATTCGGTAAGACGATCCACCTGCTCATCCAGCTTATGCATCAGGTCTGCTTTTTCCATGTCCTTTGCCTTTTCAAACAATTCCTGCAATACCTCGGTATAAGTTTTAATGCTTGTTACAGGCGTTTTTAATTCATGGCTGGCAATACCTATAAAATCATCTTTTTGTTGTTGTAATGCTTTTTGTTCCGTTATGTTTTGAGCTACGCCCACCGCGCGAAGAGGTTTGTCCGTCCTGTCCTTAATCACAGCGCCGGAAATCCTGTACCATTCAGATCGTGCTTCGCCGCGCTTAAGTCTTATCTCAAAATCGAACCTGCCATTTGTTCTGATGGCTAACTCAATGTTTTTTGTAATCAGAGATTGATCATCCCGGTGAATGAACCGGATATTTTCGTCAAAATTTTCGTGGGGCTGCAACCCGGTAATACGAGCAGTATTTTCAGAATACTTGATGGTCTTTGTTTTAAAATCGTATTCCCAGGAGAACATTTTTGCAACATCCGTCGCGAGCCTCACGCGCTCTTCACTTTCAATCAGTTCTGTCTGAATTTTTGCTCTTTCAATGGCGCTCATGGTGCGGTCCGCTACCTCCCTCATCAAATCTGTTTCAAACGAGGTCCAGGCTCTGGGTTGGGCATGATGGACAAATAGCAGTGCAACCCAGCTTCCCTTCTTTACAACCGGAACATATGCGGCCGCAGTGGCGTCCGATACTTCAGGCAAGGCAACCTCATTTGTAGCCCTGGAAACGACGCCATTTTCCCTGCTCCATGAAAGATTTGAATGGAACTTTTCCAGTGCCGAAGAACTGAATGCTGAAATGTCTACGGCTCCTTCCATATGGGGCAGGCTACCGTTGGTCCAATCCATTTCAACACTTACATGCTGTTGATCTTTATTCACTTCGCCATAACCGACCCGTGATACATTCAGGTGTTCCCCAAGCATTTGCAATGCAGTAGATAACACGGTATGAGGGTCTGCACCGCGCACCCTGTCATTAAACTTTAATAAAAATGCTGTTTGCGCCTCACTTTGGCGAAGGTTTTCTTCCGTACGGGCCTGTTTAACAAAAAGCCATGTGCGGTTGGCGACCTCTTCAATTATTTTAACTTCTTCTTCCGTCCACTCCCTGGCATTTTTTTGATGTACAAACAGAATTGAAACCAGTTTGCCACTTTTATTCAAAGGAGTAATAACACTTGTTGCCAGCTGAGTAGATTGAAAACCGGCGGCAAGATCTTTGCGGTCATCCAGGGATGCTTCCCTGCT
The DNA here is from genome assembly GCF_041060425.1 of Danxiaibacter flavus. Classification (NCBI taxonomy): domain Bacteria; kingdom Pseudomonadati; phylum Bacteroidota; class Chitinophagia; order Chitinophagales; family Chitinophagaceae; genus Danxiaibacter; species Danxiaibacter flavus. The sequence goes on along the minus strand of NZ_JAULBC010000007.1, from coordinate 167,993 downwards.
AATGATAGTGTGGCCTGATTGAAATTTTTTTCCCAGTTCGCCGAAATTGTTCAGGTTATAAGTTCCTGCCAGGCTTGGCATTTGCTCGTACACCCAATCGTTTTGAATGGTTAATTGCTCTCCTTTAGTATCCATTTCAGCATAGCCCACATTGTCTGCAAGCAGGTGGTTCCCCAGCAGCATGGCTGATTTCGACATTATTTCGCCGGCATCAGTCACATTACGCAAGGCATCGTTCAGCTTTAATAAAAAGGTGTGGTGAACAGCACTGTTATGTAAAACTTTTTCTGCTTTTTTGCGTTCGGTAATGTCATTAAACAAAACTCCCACAAGCCGCTCCGATGGTTCTCCTATGCGGAAGGCATACACATCATAATAGTGTCCCTGTTCCCGCGAATGATTTTCAAATCGTTGCGGTTCGCCGGTCAGGGCTACTTTGCCGAATATTTCAAACCAAAAACTTTCGTGCAGGGGAGCAATCTCACGAATTCTTTTTCCAACCGCATTATTTAACCCGGTTTGTCTTTCAAACGCCGGATTTACAACAATAAACCGGTAGTCAACAGGTGTTTGTGTTTCATTAAAGATCACTTCCACTGTACTAAAGCCTTCATCAATAGAGTTGAACAGTGTCCGGTATTTTCTTTCAGACTGCCTTAACGCTTCTTCCGCCTGCTTGCGGGTATGTATATCAATAAAAGTGATCACTACGCCGTTAATCTGATCTTCAGTGGTCCGATAGGGCAGTACACGCATAATATAATCGCGGCCATCTGCAGTAGTTACCTCCCGTTCAATGGTATTCAATTTTTCCAACACGGTATCAGCATCATCCAGCAGGTAATTGTATTCTAACTTGTGTGTTATATCGGAAAGAGGCCTGCCATAATCAGCAGGAATAAGATTGAAGATCTCACGTATAGCAGGGGTGAAAAGCGCTATTCGCAGGCTTCTGTCCAGGAAGATCGTTCCTATGTTTGCTGAATTGATCAGGTTTTGCAGGTTATTGCTGGTAAAGCTGGTTTCTTCAATCTTTACCTTCAATTCCTGGTTTACCGTCCTCAATTCTTCGTTCATGGATTGCAGCTCTTCCTTGCTTGTTTCCAGTTCTTCCGCTGCAGAACGCAACTCCTCATTCATTGCCTGCAACTCTTCATTTGATGCCTTTAATTCTTCAGCCTGAAACTCGTGTTGTTCATTGGAACTGCGGAGCTGGGATTTCAACCGCATCAGTTCTTCTTCCAGGTGTTGCGATACTGCCAGCTCTGATGATATGACTATTTCTTTGTTATCGGGTTCCTCTTCAGTTTTTTCAAAAATTACCAGTATGAAGCCCCTTGCTATATCTTTATCACGCAGCACGGGCCGGACATGCAGATTGATGGTTTCAATCCGGTTTTCAATTTTTACGCGAAGGCCTTTTGCATCAACGGCTGTTCTTTGCTGAATGGCCTGGTACAATGCTGAACGCAATTCAAGCCTTAATTCCTGTCGTACTAATTTCAACAGGTTTTGTGAAGGCTCCCCGCCACCGAGTTGCAGATAAGGTGAAATCCGGTCGGAGAGGTGAACGATGTCATATTCTTCATTGATCACTACAGAGGGTGGTGCATACTGTTCCAACAATCGCAGATGCAGATCTCCATATGTAATGCGTTCCAGTGTTCTGTGATTCTTTTCTTTAGCACTTTCAAGTGCAGTCGATTGTTCAATGCGGAGCATTGGTACGGAGTCCGGTACAGGATAAGCCCTCATGCTTACCTGCCTGCTTTTGAAGATGTGATGCTCCCTGCTATAAATAGTGTAAAGGTTATTCATTCCATCGGCAGATTCGGATGTGCCAAGAAACAGGTAACCTTCAGGGTTCAGTGCAAAGTGAAATGTTTCCAGTACACGCTCCTGGGCGGACCGGTTCAGATAGATCAGCACGTTGCGGCAAGCCACCAGGTCCAGGTGCGAGAACGGAGGATCCTTAATAAAATTGTGATTGGCAAAAAGCACCATTTCCCTTATTTCCCTTCTAACCCGGTAACCGTCGCCCTCCTTATTAAAGAAACGTCTTAGCCTTTCGGCTGATACATCTGCCGCATCGTTAATGGTATAAAAACCCTCACGTGCATGCGCTATTGCATCCTCATCTATATCCGTTGCAAAGATCTGGATCTTGGGAGCATCAATAACATTCAGCGTTTGCTCAGCACACATGATAGCCATTGAGTACGCCTCTTCGCCCGTTGCGCATCCTGCTACCCAAATCCTTACCTGTTCTTCGGCGTTTTTCTGATGGATGATCGGTGGAAGAACTTCGGCCTGAATGGCTTCAAATGCTTTTTTATCACGGAAAAAATTTGTCACAGAAATGAGCAGATCTTTTAACAAGGCAGTTGTTTCTTCCGGATGTTGCTGAATGTATGTGGCATACGATTGCAGGTCCGGCAGGTTTTTTACCGTTATACGGCGCTCTATCCGGCGGATGAGTGTTGGGCGTTTGTAATTGGTAAAATCGTGACCTGTTTTTATTCTTAACTGTGTAAAAATCTCTCTTAACGCATTCTGCTGGTCTTCCGGCCGTTTGCCTGCATCAATTGAAATATGAACCGTGCCCAGATTATTTTTGTAGGCCAGTATTTTCCCTGGAATTTCTGCAACAGGTAAAATGGCATCCACCATATCGGTTGAAATGGCGTTACGGGGCATTTCATTAAACTCAGCCTCTCTCGGGTTCTGAACAAAAGCGGCACCTCCCTTTTCTTTTATATGCTTAAGGCCCATAGACCCATTGGCACCGGTACCCGATAAAACTACACATACGGCGTTGGCCCCCTGGGATTCTGCCAGTGTTCTGAAAAATATATCAATGGGCGCCCTGCGGTCAGCCACCTGCATATTCTGACTAACGATTATCTCGTCATTCTTCATTGACAGATGCTGGTTGGGCGGTACAACATATACCCTGTTCGGTTTTACGGTTGTCTTTTCAGTAACCTGGGATACGGGGATCTTTGCCGTTTGTTGCAATACCTCTGCAAGCTTGCTGTCATGATCAGGAGATAAGTGCAATATCACCACATATGCAATGCCCGAGTCGGCAGGAACATGCGCGAAGAAATTTTTCAGTGCAAGAATGCCGCCCGCGGAGGCGCCTACACCTGCTATTAGAAAGCCATGCCGTTCCGGCTTGTTGATTTCGGATTCGTTTCCTTCGTTAGATTGATCAGACGATTTCATAATGTTCAAAGCTCTGTAAAGTATGAGCATTTAGTAAATAAAATTGTGTCGTTCAAACACAAGCTGCAATGAGTATGTTAGCCCATTTTTATCCTACGCAGCATTTATCAGCCAGACCCGCATAACGCATCATTGTTCATGCAAATATATACTGATTGGTAACGCCTAAGCTTTGAAAAACCGGTTTTATCGTGCTAGAAAGATACATTGAACGCCGACTCAAAAAGTAAACCACCTGTTTTGATCATTATCCATATCAAGCGCGCGGGGTAGCTGATCGTTTACAGTTTTAGAATAGACTGGCTGCGCAGATGGATTTTCCGGATATTTCTTTCCATCAAATTTAAGAAGTCTTTTTTTATTGTCGCTGGATACAACAAGATTGTTCCATCCGTTTGTTTTTTCGCTTGTAACAAACACAGGATAACCGATTACCGTAAACCGGTTAATCAGTTTGCCGTCGCTTTCCAGCAATAAAATGGTACACCCCCCGGAGCCGCAAAAATAGGGGCCTGTTGTTCCAACAAATATTTCATTCTTTCCGTCGCCGTTCAGATCCTGTTCAGAGAAAATAAATTTTCGACTGGCTGTATCAACCACATTTTTAGCTAAATCCTCTTTGTATAGATCGGATAGCGTTGTTTTTACCAGCGCCGCAGTTTTGTTGATAAGTGATGTTGTGTCATTTAGCGTTCCGGAAATTTTTCCCTGTAAACTGTCTTCGGTGGTGCCGTTCCCGACGCTATCAGACTGATTTTGTGTGTTCGGATTAGTGCAAGCGGATAATGTAGCCAGCATTAATGCAAAGGGAATGAGCTTTTTCATGGCCAGCTTTTTCAATAGCTAAATTGCGAAAAATATGATGAGGGAAGCATTTTATTTTAACCGGAACGGGAGCAAGGGGGCATTGTTGTTTCATGTAAAAAAAAGCTGTACAACAAAAAATGCCGTACAGCCCGTAAACGCTTATCCTGTTAACTTCTATTATCTCTTTCGGGATGAATTTGGGTTGTCAGGAATCACCGTTTTTCTGATTAATATACTCAAAATATCGTGCCAGAATAATTCAAAACTTTTCACGCAGAGAACGCGGAGAAGCGGCGCCGCAACGACAATACCTATGGCATCTGGTTGTCTCTTTCTGACGGAATATATAACGAAAGAAAAACCCAAGAAAACTCATAATATTGGTTCTGCAAAACGAATATTAAAATCGACGCTTGCGGCCGGGTTGAAACTGCGCATATAATTCCCTAAAAATTGGAAAAAACTTACACACTTTGTAGAAGGAGAAGCGGGCTGCGGCAATCTTGATTGAGCATATGTGACTTGTGAAACTGCATTTGAGAGCGTACGGCGCACTATAAAAAAGTTCCGCCTTTGGCATTTTAGTTGAGCCACTTAAAATGCATTTTTCCTTCAATTTTAAATAGTGTTGTATGAGTGATGTAACAAGTTTTTCATTTGAATTTGAAGGCAAAGAATATTTTGCCATTTTGCGCCGGCGTGAAACAGGAGACGGTGCGAGGCTGCATGTGCGGATCATGAATCACAAACTTGATAGTTTATTAGGAAAAGAGTGTGATAATACTTTTTCAGAAGGAGAACGAACGCCATTTCCAAATACAACAGGCAAAAGTGAGCAACGGTTGAGCGCTGTTATTTTTGAGCATATTAAGGGGTTTAGATAAACTATCTTCGGCCGTTTCGGTATAAATGAAAAATACGGTTACACAGCGTTCAAGGAGAAGACGCAGCGTTGCACAGAGGTAGGTTCAGGTTATCCTAAAAGATTCATTGCCGGCTTTAGCTCAATGTCATTTGGTAAGAATATTTTTAGAAAATCAGCATTTTAAAATAGCACAACACCGGCAAACGTCCTCAGCTGAACAATATTGTGCTTTTGCTGCATAAATACCCCTAAAAAATTGAACAAACATTTTACCTTTGTTGCAGCATTGTTTTTTGTAATGTAAGTGGGGCAGCCTGTTGCACCATACGCCCCTAATGTTTCTCAGTTAATTTTAGAACCGTAGCCGTGGAGGTTAAAGCATGTTATATTTACGATGTTTTAAACGGGAAAGCTATGTTAGATAAAATGAATGAAATCAGTGCCAACATTGCTGAAATGATGAATGATGCCAGCATAGACAGGTTGATGGCCATAGATACTGATTGGAAAATAATTGCCTGGAATAAAACAACAGAAATTTTATCGGGAATATTACGTGATGAGGTGCTGGGGAAGAACCTGCTGAAAGTGTTTCCTCAATTAGAACAGGATGAAGAGATAATGAGCGGTTTCAGGCTTGCAATGGATGGAATAAAGTCTTTTATACCAGCCGCCGAGGGAAAATTCAACCGTGATTATTACGAGAATCATTTTATTCCGCTTGAGGATGAAGACGGTAAGCGGATAGGGGTGATGAATATTATGCATGATGTGGCGCACAGGATAAAAGCTGAACAACAGTTGCACAAGCTGAATGAGTTGTTGAAAAAACAGTATCAACAACTGGAAAAAACAACGGCCGAACTGGCAACGTTTACATCAATAACAAGTACTGATCTTAAAGAACCCGTTAAGAAACTGTATACTTCGCTGGAACTACTGGTGCGGAGTGAAGGAGCCAATCTTACCAATCATGGAAAAGCCGGTTTGCGCCGCATGCAGTCTTCACTAACTAAAATGAATCTTTTGCTGGATGACATACTCGCTTTTTCTGCAGCCAACAGCATAGGAAATGAACTCGAAAGATTTGATCTGAATGAAGTATTGCAACGCGTATTGGAATCGCTGCGTCAGAAAATAGCAGCCAGGCAGGCGGTTATTGAAGCACATGATCTGCCTGTTATGTATGGCTCGAGGCAAATGTTGCAATATCTGCTCTATAATCTTATTGACAACGCCCTCAAATTTCAGCAGGATGGCAACATTCCAAAGATAACCATATCTGCTGCTAATGTGGAACGCCAACAGGATAAAGGAGGAGATGGAACAAACCTGAAAGCGTATTTGTGTATAACAGTTAGGGATAACGGTATTGGTTTTGCGCAGGAAGATGCTGATAAGATCTTTATGTTGTTCGAAAAGATCCATCCCCGCAAAGAATACCCAGGCTCCGGCATAGGCCTCACAATAAGCCGGAAGATTGTTGAAGCACATGGCGGTTTTATAGAAGTAGAAAGCCAGCCGGGCAAAGGATCTGCCTTTCATTGCTGCCTTAGCTTAATGGATGAAGATGGCGGAAGCCAGGCCACTTCAGGAGAAAATGGCCCTGCCTGAAAATTACGCAGCTGGTATATCAAATCCAAAGATTGATCCTACAGAAGGCACGCTGCTTAACCAGAGGCGGCCGCTGTGACGTTGTATAATTTCCTTGCAGATATAAAGACCAATTCCAAGACCTGGTTTGTTGGCTTCATCTTCAATCCGGAAAAAACGTGAAAATATATGCTGATGTAATTCCGGCGCTATGCCAATTCCAAAATCCTGAACGGACACAGAGGCAGTTGCATTATTTCCTGTTACCAGTACTTTGACCTCGGCTGCCCCGGGAGAATATTTAACCGCATTGGCAAGCAGGTTAATGATCACCTGCTCGATGCGTTGTCTGTCGCCGTGTACCATGACCTTTTCCAGTTTGCAATCCAATTGAACAGCATGCGATCTCACCGAATACTGAAATTGGGTAACTACTTCCTTTGTTAGTTGCACAAGATCAAAATGGCTGAATGACAAAGGCAGCTTGCCGGCTTTAACTTTTGATACATCAAGCAGATCAGAAATGAGATCCGAAAGTTTTTTCACCTGTGCCAGGGCGATCTTCATGAATTTTTTATTTTCGTCACCATCATCGAGCGATTCCTCGATCAGTTGAAGAAATCCGCTCAGGCTGGTTATAGGCGTTTTTAATTCATGGCTAGCAAGGCTGATGAATTCGTCTTTTTTATCACTCAGTCTCGTTACTTCTGCATACAGCTTGGCATTATCGAGTGCTATCGCTGCATGTAAGGCAATAGCAGAAACAAGGTCCTCATGTTCCTTCGTAAACCGGCCGGGTTGAGGGTGGCCGAAAAATAATCCACCGGTCACTTTTCCGTTTTTTGACACTACCGGTACTGCAAGGTAGCTCACAACAGGTAAATGCCCCTCCGGCATTCCGTTGAAAGGCATATTTCTGGCGTATCTTTCATCGTGCGTAATATCGTCAGATCTTATTGTAGCACCGCCGTTAAAAGTGCTGCTGAAAACAGCCGTGCTGCGCGGTATGGCAAAATTTTCGAATGCTTCTTTGGCAGCCCCGCTTAGCCTGCAAAGCATGTATGGCTCATTTTTGTCATTTACCGTATTGTAAAAGAAGGCACCAATTGCAGCTCCCGTAAGGCGCGTGGTGGAGTCGGCCACTGTTTGCAGGATTACATCAATATCCAGTGTTTGAGAAATCACCTTGCCCATGCCGTTCATTATTTCCAGGTTTTCTGCATGGTGCTGAAGTGCTTTTTCCGCTTCTTTTTGTTTACTGATGTTCCTGGCTATTTTTGATGCGCCGATGATATTTCCTCTTTTGTCCGTTATCGGTGAAATGGTAAGGGACACCGGAATTAATGTGCCATCTTTTGTTATCCGGTAGGTTTCAAAGTGCTCAACGTGTTCATTGTTTCTTATCTTGTTCAATATCATCAGTTCATCCATCCGGTATTGCTCTGGAATAATGGTAGTAATCGGTTTGCCAATTATTTCCTGTTCCTCGTAACCAAACATTTCCTGCGCGCCAAAATTCCAGCTGGTGATGATGCCGTTCAGCGACTTGCTTACAATAGCGTCATCTGATGATTCTACTATGGCAGCCAGCATTGCCTGCTTTGTTTCGCTTTTTCTTTGTTCCGTTACATCAAGCAACACATTGATTATGCATAACAGTTTTCCGTCGCTGTCAAACACCGGCATAGGATGTTCCAGCACATTTAACTTTGTTCCGCCGGGTTGTTGAATAACTACTTCTTCCTCCTCCAAATAAATGCCTTGTTGTATAGCAATGGTCATTGGCCATTTATCCATAGGAAGAGGAACTCCGTCAGGCAGGAATAATTTCGCCGAGCCAGACCACATGTCTTCACCGGCTTTGGGTTTATATCCCCAAAGTTTTTCCGCAGCCTTATTGTAGTAGATAATGTGTCCTGACAGGCTGCACGCATAAATGGCAATAGGCATGTAATCTATCAGATTTTGTATTGAGATATCCCTGGGTAAAAAAAACTTATCCGTATAACCTTCCTTACCATTTGAAACTGTTCGTTGCATGTTCTGTTTTAATAAATGGTTGTTTTAAAATTTTCAGCAATGTTGAAAAACACTTTTTGCCAATAGCTCATTTTTCAAAGGAGCAGATGTAATTTGAGTTAAAATGGTTCTTGCGGTCTATGGAAGGAGTGTTGAATTGTTAAAGCTTATATTGTCTTCTTTGTCAAAAGAAATTCGTTAAAAACACTCTTTAGCTTTTGCATGATCTGCTCAAGCATTTCCGGATAGAACTCTTTAAAGTCTGAGGGTGCAATCCACTGGTTATTTTCAAAAAACAGAAACAACTCATTGTCCTTGCCATCCGGCAGGTTATCAAACCTCACCAGGATAATACGCGTCATCTGCCTGAAATTGTAAATAACATTGGCGCGTATTTTCTTTTCCAGATAAGAAAGTTCTATATACATGCAAGGCATTTAATTTATGGCCGCCTGCGTATTGCATTAAAGCGCTTATTTTGCTTTAGGAATACTTATATAAAATGTAGAACCCTTGCAGGGCTCACTTTCAACCCAAATTTTTCCATTCATTTTTTTTACCAGCTCTGTAGCAGTAAAAAGGCCCACACCCAGGTTCAGATAATGAGGGTCCTGCCTGCCAGCACTTTTTACGCGGTAAAACTTTGTAAATATTTTTTTTTGATGCTCAGGTGCAATTCCGATCCCAAAATCTGTAATTCCAATTACAACTTCCGCGGGCGTTTCTTTACAGGAAATGATAATTGTGTCTGCATCAGGCGAATATTTTACAGCATTGGAAATAATGTTCAGCAAAATCCTGTTAACGCTACATTTATTCGCAAGTATTGAAGCACTGCACTGCCCTACCTGAATGAGCCTGTGCTTGATTGTTGGTTGTAAAAAGTTCGTTATTTCAGCCAAAAGCATATCTACAGGGATCAGCTCGTTATAATTGCCAAATGCAGTTTCGTCAAGCTTTTTTTCAGAAGAAACCAGCAGGTTATTGATTAAGGAAGTAAGATTTTTTACCTGTTGCTTTATTGTCCTTAACGAGCTTTGGAGAAATTCATCCGTGAGATCTTTTTGCTGCAAAATCAACAGGTCCACATAACCCTGGATAGCAGTTACAGGCGTTTTAAGTTCATGGCTCGCAATACACAAAATATCTTTTTTTCTTTGCAGCATATCCTGGCAATCTTTTGCAATTCTCCGTTGTTCCGCCAGTTCAAGCGTCAAAAGCCGAATAGTGTCTTTGTAAGAATCCACGGGGGATTTTTCCGTTTCGCTGTTTGTGACAAACGAAGTTTTATCGTGACCGGCTAATACAACATTTTTCATTTTCTTTATTTTGTTGACGGTAGAAGTTTCGCCGTCGCAAACAGGTTCAGAAGAACTGGCACAAGCAATTACAGGTACGTAATTTGTGACATTCAATAGGGGAGCGGCTTGCAAAATATTATTTTCAAGTTCAGTCGTTATGTTTGATTTCTCCGCGGCATTTACAGGAATGCCTGTGGAATTGATTTTATTTTCTGTTATGAGTAAATGTTTTTTCATCAGATAAATTAATTGTTAAAACAAAAAGCCGCTGCCATGAAGGAGCGGCTCTGTTCTGCTATGTTGATATGTGACTATCTGGATATGCCTTTTCCTTCAATGGAGTTATTCCCGCAATCGTTAAATAGCACGACCAGTTTTTATATTATTTCCTTTAAATAGATTGCCGTTGAAAATTGTTGCAAGTGTGTCTGAGCAACGACGGGAAAGTTGATTGGGATGTATTATCAAAGCTGCAAAATGAGCTACAGCCTGTATTAACAAATCTATCTATTTTTTTTGTATTAACCAAGAAAACATAGAAAAAATAGTATTCGGGCTTTTTCCGGGCAAGGCATTTTTTGATTCTGATGCAATTGAACAAACGTCTGCATAAGCAGATTGCAACTGAAAAAGCTCACCGTTACAAAAAAAATCATGCACTTTTTTTTATCATTTGTGTTTTTCTATATTTTTGGCTTCACGCTTTACGCAGAACCAGATACATACACTCCTTGCGGTTACTCAACAAAACAACCTGTTTTGCTGGTACGTTTTTTCCTGAAAATTATATGTTAAGAAACCAGATACATTAATTGTAAAGAGCTATGTATGCGGCAAACCTGTGCGTGCATTTGGTATATGAATGTTGATTTTTTTTCTGTGACAGATTTTGAAGAACTGCAATCCGTGCTCAGCAGTCGTGTTTTTCAGGGAGTGCTTAATTCCATACCCGTCGGCGTTCTTTTTCTTAAGCCGTTACGGGAAACGGATGAACGTGTTAATGGCTTTCAATCACTGTATCACAACGGCGTTGCCCAGCGTTTGTTATCAACGTATGATGGCAACATTGATCATCTTTTTTCCCGCTACAACAGTGATCCGCTTTTTCTTGCAGTGGCACAACTTGCAGAAGATCCGGGTAATGTTACTACTACACATGTTATTAACAAAAGCGACGGTAGTTCATTGCTGAAAAGTTCCATTACAAAATCCGGCGAAACAATATTAGTTGTGCTTCAACCGGTTAATGAAATGCCGGTACCGGATGATTCGATAACCGAGCTGCTAAAAAAAGAGCGGGAATTACAACACAACAAGAACCTTTTACAAACGGTTTTTAATTCTTCGCCGCATTGTATCACTGTCCATAAGGCTGTGTACAACGGGCAAGGGGAGGTAAGTGATTTCGAAATTCTTATGATGAATGCAGCGGCATTGGCTGTGTCTAAAAACAAACAGCCGATAGGTAAGTTATATACGGAAGCTTTTCCGAATGCTGAAGCAACAGGCGTGATCAGTATGTTGAAAGATGCAATGGCTTCAGATACCGGCATCAGTATTGAAAAATATTATGCAGATGGAGATATTGATGAATGGTTCAGTATCAACGCCGTAAAGTTGGGAGACCTGGTAATTACTACAACAGAAGTAATTACGGCGCGAAAAAAAGCAGAAGAGGAATTGAAAGAAAGTAAGCGTTTAATTGAAGAAATCTCCAAAATAACGCCCGACTTTATTTCTATCTCTGACATTGTTTCTCAACGGCTGATCTACTCCAATCATACCGTGAAAGATGTGATCGGACTTGAAATGGCAGAATTGTATGGAATGACGCTGGAAGATCTGCTTAACAGGATTGTTTACAAGGACGATTTACAAGCGTTCATCGATTTCAGGAACAACAACCAGATGAAGGACCACGAAGTGAAGGATCTGGATTTTCGCCTGGTTATGGCCGATGGAAGCTTACGCTGGTTTAATACCCGCACAAAAGTATTTAAGAGAGATGCCGAAGGTAACCCAACCCAGATGATTTCCTTTACGCAGGACATTCACGAAAAAAGACAGGCGGAAGAAAAGGTCAGGATTCAACTGGAAATTGACAGGCAGGCTGAAAAGATTGCGAGTATAGGAAACTGGCAATGGGATCTTACATCCGGCCAGGTGATATGGGCTGAAAATACTTTTAAATTGTTGGGTTACGAGCCGTTTTCTTTTGAGCCAGGCCTGGAAAAATTCCTGGCAGCCATACATCCTGAAGACAGGGAACGTATTATGTTACAGGCGTTGACGCGGCCGACTGAGGAAGACGCATTTAGATCCAGTTACGAATATCGCGTGCTTACTGCAGAAGGAGAGATACGGTATATATATGCAGTCGGTCAGCTAATAAAGGAAAACACAAGAGAAAAACTTGTAGGCACTTTAATGGATGTAACGCAAAGGAAGAAGGCAGAAGACAAGATTTATGAGTTGAATAAAAGCCTTGTGGTAAAGAACCGTAAGTTGGAGTCTCTTCATGCTGAACTGAATACATTTAATTCACTTATCGCGAGTCAGTATAGAGAAACGCTGCAAACGTTGTATACCAACCTGGAATTTATTGTTACAAAAGATGCGAAGCATTTAAGTGATGCAGGTAAAGCCAATGTTCGCAGGGCGCAGAGTGCAATACAGAAACTTAAGTTACTGACTGATGATATCGTTATGTTCTCCGGCATACATGCAGCGGGAAATTTGGCTGAATCCGTTAACTTAAATGACGTGATGTCAACTGCAATAGCCGGCATACAGGACAGAATAAATGATATAGTGGGAGAGATAAAATCGCAAGCACTTCCAACAATAACCGGATTTCCGCAATTACTGGTTATCCTGTTCGGACAGCTATTTGATAACGCATTCAAGTTCCGCCATCCCGAACGCCCGCCCATCATACAGGTAAAAGCTGATCGCAGATCCGGAGTCTCATTACCTGTTTCACTGGCACTCCAGGATACATGGTACAAGGTAATTTCTATAGAAGATAACGGTATTGGCTTTCCGCAGGAAGAATCAGAAAAAATATTTGAAACGTTTTACCGTATTCACGACAAAACAAAATATAAAGGCTCGGGTATTGGGCTCGCAATATGCCGGAAAATCATGGAGCTGCACGGAGGGTTTGTTGTGGCTGAAAGCAAAGCGAAAGCAGGATCTGTTTTTCATTGCTTTTTTCCGGAATAAGACAGTAAGACCGTAAGACAGTAAGACCGTAAGACCGTAAGACCGTAAGACCGTAAGACCGTAAGACCAGAAAAAGACATGTAAGATAGTAAGATAGTAAGAAAGTAAGATGGAAAGATCGTAAGCTAATGCGATCCGCCTTATGCCTTACGCCTTTTACCTGGTAGCTAAGAGCTAATAGCTAATAGCTGAAAGCTGAAAGCTGAAAGCTGATAGCTGCAAGCTTCCTCAACCCTTCATAATCTTTTCAGGAGGATCCGGTGCTTCGTCGGGATCTACGGATATTTCGATCACTGCAGGTTCGGTTGAAGCAAACGCCTTCTCCAATACAGATGGCAACTCTTCCGAATTGCTGCAGGCATAGCCTTCAACGCCAAATGCTGTAGCCACTTTTGCAAAGTCTACAGGCTGAAGTTGTATTGCAAAACCTTTATTGCCAATCTCTTCCTGTTCAAACTTATCCATAGCCAGCGAGTTGTTTTTGAATATGATAATCTTTACGGGCAGGTTATACATCCTGGCAGTTGCCAATTCACCCATCAGCATGGTAAAGCTGCCATCACCAACCATTGCGACAGACTGACTTTTAGGAAAAGCTATCTGCGCTGCAATTGCATAGGGCAGGCCCGGCGCCATGCTGGCGAGATTGCCGCAAACTGCAATTTGCTGTTGTGCGGTAATCTGTAAATGTCTTGCTGTAAAAACCGTGTGTGCACCTGTGTCTATTGAGATCAATGCATCTTCTTTCAGGAGCTTGCTTACTTCCGCAACAAGAAATGGCGGTTTTACGGGTGAGGTTTTTTGCATCTCCATTTTATTGATGCATTGTTTCCATTCAGCCATTAACTGTTGTGCTTTCTTCAGAAAGTTTTTCTCTGAATTATCTTTCAGTCTTGGAATCAAGGCCTGAAGCGTTGCCCTTACATCTCCGCTTACACCCGCATCAATCGGAAAACGCATGCCTAACTTTTGGGGATTGCGATCGATCTGTACCGCTTTTGCTTTTTCCGGATCAGGATAATATTCGAGATGAGGCATGGTGCTTCCAATAATAAAAAGGGTGTCGCATTCCTTCATAAGTTGTTGCGAGGGCCATGTTCCCAGTCGTCCGGTGCCGCCTGTTGTGTAAGGCGAATCATCGGGCAATACCGCTTTGCCGAGTAATGCTTTGGCTACGGGTGCGCCCAGTTTTTCCGCGATCTGTTCAATTTCGGCCCTGGCATTCAACGCACCGCGGCCGGCCAGTATCATAACTGATTCACCATCATTAAGAATACTTGCCAATATATCCAATTCCTGTTCATCCGGCACAACTATCCTGGGCAGGTAGGTAGATGAGCCTTTGAGCATGCCTGATTTCCTGGATCGTTTATCCTTGGCGAGCGGCATCTGCTGAACGTCTACCGGAACTGTTATATGCGTTACACCGGGAGTGGAAAGTGCCGTGCGGCAGGCAATGTCTACAATTGTTTGCGCATGCGTTGGCCCGGTAATTTGCTGATTGTAAACTGCAATATTTTTAAAGAGTGAAATGGTATCAATCTCCTGTGTGTAAAATGTTCCAGCAAGGTCATGATAGGTAGAACCGGTGATCGCTATGACTGCCGCATCTTCCATCGCCGCATCGTAAAGACCGTTGAGTAAATGTACAGCGCCGGGGCCTGTTGTTGCAATACAGGCTCCAAGCTTGCCACTGAATTTATAATAACCGGAAGCCATAAATGCTGCTGCTTCTTCGTGTCTTACGGTAATGAATCTGATCTTGTCCTCCTTTTTGCGAAACGCTTCCATCAACGGATTAATGCCATCACCAACAAGGCCAAATACAACTTCAACATTCCAGGCAATAAGTTTATCAACGATAATATCGGATGTTGTGTCATCCGGTTGAGCTTGGAAATCTGTCTGTTGCTTTAATGTTGCCATTGTTGTTGTGGCGGTTTCTGGCGAAGGGCTTTTTTGATGCCCGTGGTTATCCGGAAAACTTATGTACATACCATTTCATTTAACATGAATAAAAATGCCGCCTGATCGGAATGTGTTGTAATGATAAAGGGAGACCTTTTTAAAGCATTATACATTAATCAACACTGCGTCAAAATAATCGCGCAAATCAAGCGGCACAGGGAAGAGAGTGTTATTACCAATCGCTGTCAGAAAAGAGCCTCAAAATACCTGCCATAAAAAAGGAGGTAAATAATTCAGCGTAGCCCGGATGCAATTCGTTCTTGAAATGTAGACTGTTTACCCAATGTGGCCTGTAGCTGTTTCACACTTAGCCTATGGATAACTATGGCACAATTTGAGTGCTTGCCAATGCTGTACTTTAAAAACAACATTTATGGCAGACATAAATATGGAAAACAGAAATAAGTATGCATTGATTACCGGTGCAACAAGTGGTTTCGGTTACGAGTTTTCAAAACTCTTTGCCCGGGATGGTTATAATCTTGTACTGGTTGCGCGAAGTAAGGAGCGGCTGGATGAAGTGACTGTTGAAATAAAAAATAAGTTTGGCGTTGAAGTAACACCTTTTGAATGCGATCTCTTTGAAAAAGACTGTGCAAAAAAAGTGTATGATAAGGTTACTGAGATGGGCATTAATATAAATGCGCTTGTTAATGATGCGGGACAAGGAGAATGGGGCAGGTTTGTGGATATAGACCTTCAGCGCATGCTTGATATTATTCAGTTGAATATTTCTTCTCTTGTATCGCTGACCTGGTACTTCCTTAAGGACATGGTGACACGCAATGAAGGACGCATTTTGCAGGTTGCATCAGAGGCTGGAAAAACACCGATGCCATTGCTTTCTGTGTACGCAGCAACAAAAGCATTTTTGTTATCCTTTACTGCATCGCTTGCGAATGAGCTGAAAGATACTGATGTAGTGGTAACCGCGTTATTGCCCGGAGCCAGTGATACGGACTTTTTTCATAAGGCACACGCTGAAGATACAGTCGCTTACAAAGAACAGGAACTGCAGGATCCCGCAGATGTGGCAAAAGACGGTTATGAGGCTTTGATGCGGGGAGAAGACAGAGTCATTTCCGGTGGTAAAACAAAAATGCACGTGTTCAGATCCAATATGATGTCTGACGCTGCAGCAGCTTCAGGTTCCCGAAAGCTGATGGAACCGAGCCAGTCAAATGATCCCAAACGAACATCGCCTGAACACGATGCTTCCCGGAAAGAGCGCGAGCATATAGAATCGTCGGCAGGGTCGGGAAGCAATGATTTGTAACTGTAATTGCTTAAGCCTGGGTCCGTGGCCCGGGTCCGTGTCTCACGGACCTGAACAAATAAAATTGATTTGCTATTGCTTTCCTGCTTTCTTCATATGAATGGGCCGGTTTTGCCGGTTCATTCTTTTTTATACAGATACAACGCCTGCAAAATTTTCTATCGACCGCGCCCCCAGCAGTTGTTGAGCGTGCATAAAAATCTCAGCAGGTTCAGGAACCGGCACATACGTGCCATAATAAGTTTTATTGACATACTGAATTACCTCATTCTTACTCTGCATATCGCTGCTTATGGAATAAGGCAACACTTTTGAAATAGCGTTCCATGGTGTATGTTGCGGATTGGTGAGCGCATACAACACGATTACAGGTGTTTTAACCGCGGCTGCAATGTGTATGGTGGATGTGTTGACCGAAACAACAAGCGCTGCATTGCTGATAAGTGAAATCCATTCACCGATGTTCAGTTCGCCAGCTATGTTGTGTATGCCGGAAGTTTTGCTGTCATGTATTATGTCACCGGCAAGTGCTCTTTCTGATACAGAACCTGTTAATATAATCTCGTATTCAAGATCCCTGAGCAACTTTAAAAGCTCACGCCATTTTTCAACCGGATAGGTTCGTTTTGCATCAGACACACCCGCATGCAATAGTATGTACTTTTTGAAAGTGGACACGCCCTTCTGATGCAGCTTTGAATCCAGTGTGCCTTTATAATTTTGAAAGTTGACAAGAGTGAGCACAGCGGCGGAAGCTTCATGTTTCATGCCGATGTTGATTTTTGAGAGCAACAACAAATCCCTTTCCACCTGGTGCATGATACTGCAATAAGGCTCTTTGTCCGGCACCCAGTCTGTTAGTAAGCCATACGGATTTTCTCTGCAGTATGCAAGCCGGAGCGGTATGCCGGCCATATATGCGATAAGCGCGGATGGGAGCGGGGACTGGCTATACACCGTAAAGATGATCACTGCATCAAATTCTTTGCTTTTCAGATCAGCTATCAGTTGTGTGCAGGCTGCAGCATTAATGCCTTTTGTTGTTTGAACCCATGGCAGATCGGCGACCATCACATCATCTACTGCTGGCATGAAAGGTGCTATAAGACTGCCCGCGGCAGAAGTAAGCAAAGTGATCTTACAGCCCGGATGTTGTTTTAATGATCTTATTGCAGGCCCGCTCATAATAACATCACCCATGTTGTCTGCCCTTATACATAATACATTTCTGCAGGTGTTCCAGTTTGTCATAGTTAAAAATTGCCGACACTGTATTCTTGTTTTCCATAAATAATACCGGCGGCTTCCAGCAGATCACTTATAACGTAGTCCGGCTTTCTGAAAGCATTCATTTCCCATGCTGTTTCATTTCCGTTGTTATAGAAGATCGTCTTACAACCAGCGCGTTTGCCTGCTTCCATATCGTCCAGGATATCTCCGATCATCCATGATTGGGACAGGTCAATGTTATGCTCCCTGGCGGCCATCAACAACATGCCCGGCGCAGGCTTTCTGCAGCTGCATGAAACTGAAAATTCCGGCATCGTCCCTTCCGGGTGATGTGGACAATAATAGTAAGCATCCAGGTAAGCGCTCTCTTCGGCAAGCAGTTCAATAATTTTTGAGCTGGCTATCATCAATTCCTCTTTACTAAAAAAACCTTTTGCTATTCCGGCCTGGTTAGAGACCAGTATTAATAAATATCCATTGTCTCTTAGGATAGACAGAACTTCTGCTATGTTATCATTTAAGAAGATCAGCTCAGGATTTACATTGTATGGAACGTCTTTAATGAGTGTGCCGTCTTTGTCAATAAATACTGCTTTATTCATCGCTTAGTTTTATTTCTTTTTTAGGTTGGATATCCATCATTGACTGCAGAATTGCGTCCCTAAGCAGCCTGATATGTTGCTTAATGGTTTCTAACAGATCTGTTTTTTCATCCTTTTCACTAACCGGTAGCCACTGCGGCGCGCAAATAGTTGCATAGGCGCTGTCTGCCATTTGGGCTACCTGTGTCCAGGTAAAGCGTTTATTTACACGTTTTATAGCGTTATAGCTCATACTTTCCAGTAAGAGGCTATCGTTGAGCAGCAGTTCCATTTTTTCAGCCAATGCCTTTGCATCGTTTGGAGGAACGAGAAATCCTGTGTGTCCGTCTTTAACAGTGTGCTTGATACCCCCAACCGCTGATCCGATAACTGGCGTGCCGCAAGCCATAGCCTCTAACGGAGTTATGCCGAAGGGTTCGTACCATGGAGTTGTAATAAAGATATCTGCGGCGGCGTAATAATATTTCAAAACATCCCTGTTCTTGCGGCCTGCAAAAACAACGTTGGCACTAATGCCTGCTTCATCTGCTATCTGTTGCAGTCTTTTTCGTTCCGGTGAGTTAGTAAATACCACATCTTCTCCTTCACCGCCAACAATCACAAGTTTTACGCTGTAAATGCTGTTACTAAGCAAACCCAAGGCGCGTATAACATTGTCAATCCCCTTCCGCGGAACCATTCTTCCAAGTTGAAGTATGATTTTTTCTGAAGGTTCTAAGTGTAGAAATTTTCTTGCATGCAACTTATTTATCGGGTGAAATTCACTTGTGTTGAAACCGCAGGGAATGATGCTGATCTTTTTCGGGTCTGCCTTATACAGGGTAACAAGGTCATCTTTGTCCTGTGGACATTCTGCTATAATATGGTCGGCATCGCGACAGATAAACTTTTCAATATCGGCCCTGTTTTCAGGAAATTTATCCATTTCCTTCTGATGCATTTTACGAACAAGACCCAGCGCGTGAAAAGTAATGACATAAGGAATATTCAATTCTTTTTTTAGTGCTGAAGCAACCCATCCCGACATGAAAAAGTTGGCGTGAATGAGCATGTAGTCTTCATCATTTCGTTTTATAAAGGAAACCATGTTATGGGTGAACTCGTTCATGTGGGGCAGTAGTTGTTCTTTTTCCACGTACGCTTCCGGACCTGCTTTAATATGGATAACCCGTATACCAGGCTGCCATTCTACGATTTCCTGCTGGCTAATGTTATCCTTACGTGTATAAATGTCAACTTCATAATCAAGCGAGGTAAGTTGTTTGGCAAGCTCTGCTACATAAACATTCTGACCACCGGCGTCAACTCCTCCAAGTAAGGCAAGTGGTGATGCATGGTCACTAATAAATGCTAATCTTTTTTTCATGATTGCTGCTTTTAGTGTTATCGATCACAAAATGGAAAAGCGTTTCCCAATCTTTTGTGAACCTGTTAATATTATATTTCTGTTCTACTGTCTGCTTTCCTGCTAATCCAATTTTTTCTGCAAGTGGCGGTTCATCCAAAAGCAGTTTCATTTTATCCACGAGGTAATCAATGTCTGTATGAACAAAGCCATTTTTCTCATTTTCAATCACAGTGCTGTATTCCGTAGTTGCAAGCGCCACTACCGGCAAGCCCATCATCATAGCTTCGAGGAAGGAAAGCCCAAGACTTGTATAACGGATGGGATTAAAGAAGAACCTGTACTGGCCGATGAATGCAGGAATATCGGGATGCAGCACTTCTCCTAATCCGCCATACGCCTCTGTGCCCATGCCGATCAGGTCAAGCGGAACCTGCTTGCGGACTTCGTCATAGATATCAGCGCCCAGTTTTCTTCCGCGTTGATACAGGTGGTTTATAACAACAATGCCTTTGTTGAGATGACCTGAGTAGGTGGCAGGAGAAGATGTGATGCCATGTTCAATTACGCTGACCATGGGAACTCCGTTGTCCCACATCAGCTTGTTGTAATGTGTTACATGAACCAGGCATACATCCGGGTCGTTCATAATATGCCTAGTGTCTGCAGGCTGTTTTAGTGGTGGATCGTGTTCAAGATATATGCGCGGTAACTTTCGTTGTTCTTCACTTAGTATCTCATACTGATCTACGAGATAATTGGCGTTTGTTTGAAATAAAATGCAATCCAGTTGTAGAAACCTGACATCACCTGATTCAACTTCTATAACGTTGTCATTGAAAGGAAATGTTTCTCCACGTCCATAATAGCCTTCTTCTTTATTTTCTTTTACCGGAATATAAATGTTGAAATCGCCCTGTGAAAGATAATACAAATAGCTGCCATGAATGTGCCATGTAAAAATGTTTAAACGGTTGCTGTTCTTCATGTGGTCGTATGTTAACAAGTATGCTTACACTTGTTTAAAATGGTGCCATTCTTTATTTACGCCTGAATTGTCTGTGTAAGGTGTTATTCATTGTAGTAAGTGTTCTACATAGTCACATAGATGTCTCCGGTTGTCCACAATTTTGTCTGTTTTAAAATAAGTGTCTTATGAAACGCTTGTGTGGTCTGCATTTTGATGCGAATGTGTTTCACGTCTTTAAATGTTGTGTATGTATACACTTGGGATCAATGCAGTTTTTCACGACTCAGCGGCTTGTATTATCAAGGATGGAAAACTGCTGGCCGCGGCAGAAGAGGAAAGATTTACACATATTAAACATGGAAAGCGTCCGGTCCCTTTTTCAACCTACGAGCTGCCATTTCATGCAATTGATTATTGTTTGAACTATGCCGGAATACATCTGTCGGAAGTTGATCATGTAGCTTATTCATTCGATCCTTTCATATTACTGAAAGATGTAAGTCACAACGGTCACATCAGTTTGCCGTTGCAACCAGAACCTTCAACACGTAACGAGCAGGATTATTCTGAGTGGGATCCCTTATTTCTATCGCAGATCGTAAATGCTCCGGCACAGTTAATTGACGGATATCCCCACCACCTGCAAAAAAGATTTGCGGGCACAAAGCCCGCTGATTTTTCCTGGCACTTTGTGCCACATCATATTGCACATGCTGCAAGTGCGTTTTATCCGTCACCTTTTGAAAAGGCTGCTGTTGTTACCATTGACGGGCGTGGTGAACGTGCCACTACCAGTTATTACACCGGTGATGGCGACACGCTTACCTTGCTGAAAGAAATACACATGCCTCATTCTCTTGGCTTGTTGTATGAAAAAATTACAACACATCTTGGCTTTTTACATTCTTCAGACGAGTATAAAGTGATGGCGCTGGCTTCTTACGGCAAGCCGGACTACGTTCATCAGTTCCGCTCAATGATCCATGTTGCGGACAACGGAACTTACACGATTAATGACGTTGATCTGGAAGCCTGTTTCGGTCCGCAACGAAAACGGAATGAGCCCTTTGAAGCACAGCATTTCAATATTGCACATTCATTACAGCAGGTACTTGAAGAAACTGTGTTAAAACTTATAGACTGGGTACACGAGACTACCGGCATGGAAAATTTGTGCCTTGCAGGCGGAGTAGCACTGAATTGCGTGATGAATGCGAGGCTGCGCGATAAAAGTGCATTCAAACAAATCTGGGTACAACCCGCGGCCGGCGATGCAGGTACGGCATTAGGTGCTGCTATGTGGACAGATATTAATACGCGTACTACAAACAAACGAACTTATGTTATGCAGGATGCTTACCTGGGGCCTGAATACAAAGATGATGAGATAGAAAGTTTTTTGAAATGGACAAAAGTGCGTTACAAAAAGATGACCAATGTTGCCAGGGAAACAGCGGCTTTGCTCGCTGACGATAAAGTGATTGGCTGGTACCAGGGAAGGATGGAGTTTGGTCCGCGTGCACTTGGTGGGCGCTCAATCCTGGCATCGCCTTTAAATGCATCCATGCAGGCAAAATTGAATGAAATAAAAGATCGCGAAGATTTCCGCCCTGTAGCTCCGGTTGTTATGGAAGAAGATGTGGCCACATGGTTCCAGAACGGAGGTTACTCACCGTTTATGCTGTTTGTATATAATGTGAAGAAAGATAAAGCGGCAAAGATTCCTGCCGTTACACACGTTGACGGCACTGCAAGGATACAGACGGTAAACAGAAGTCAACATCCGGCTTACTATGATCTGTTGAGTGAATTCAAAAAAATTACAGGTGTGCCTGTATTAATCAATACATCTTTTAATACCCGTGGCGAACCAATTGTTTGTTCCCCGCGTGATGCGATTGAATGTTTCTGGACATCGCCTTTTGATGCCCTTGTTATTAATTCGTTTTTGCTGGAAAAATAAAAGTAGTCGCAAATGAGTGAAGTTAAAGTGTCTGTTGTTGTTCCCACGTACAAGCGTGCACCGTTGCTGAGCAAATGCTTACAGGCTTTGATAAACCAGGATTTTGACCGAAATGATTATGAAGTAATTGTTGTTACGGACGGCGAAGATGAAGAAGCATGTAACCTGGTTCAGACATTTTCTCTTACCAACACATTTCTTCATTGCATTTCGCCAAAAGAAAAAGGCGGACCCGCAGCCGCAAGAAATATTGGGTGGAAAAATGCTCAGGGCGAGCTGATTGTTTTTACAGATGATGACTGTATACCTTCATCAGGTTTTGTAAGTGAATACTGGGCAGCATATAACCTGGCCGCAGCTTCTGTTGTTTGCTTTACAGGGAAGGTAATAGTGCCCGCATGCGGGCGCCCGACCGATTATGAATGGAACACAACTTTGCTGCAGAATGCTGAGTTTATAACTGCGAACTGTGCATGTTCAAAAACTGCATTGCAACAAGTGAATGGATTTAATGAACAGTTTAAAATGGCGTGGTGTGAAGACAGTGAACTACAATTTCGTCTGTTGGGTAACAACATTCCTATTGTTAAAGCCGAAGGCGCTGTTGTAACCCATCCGGTAAGGCCGGCGGGTTGGGGTATAAGCCTGAAAGAGCAAAGGAAAAGCATGTACAATGCACTACTTTATAAACTGCATCCTGAAAAGTACAGGATAAAGTTGCACAACACCACAATCTGGAAATTTTACATGAACTGGTTGAGCGTAACCGTAATGCTTATAGCTATTCTTGCAAATAATATGACGCTGTTCCTGGCTGGTTTTCCATTTTGGCTTGTGTTTGCAGTGTTGTTCACTTATAAAAGGCTCAGGCATACATCAAAGTCAATTAGCCACGTGCTGGAGATGATCATCACGTCTATACTCATTCCATTTTTATCTGTATACTGGCGGCTTTATGGTTCATTTAAATTCAAGGTGATGTTTCTCTGATAAATTTATTCCAATGCTGTTATCACAAGAAAAAATAAAAAAGATTGCAGTGTTCAGGGCCTTGCAGCTGGGAGATATGTTATGCGTTATTCCTGCGCTGAGAGCACTTCGCAAAAGTTATCCTGATGCACGTATAACGTTGCTTGGCTTGCCGTGGGCAGGAGTCTTGCTTAAACGGTTCCCTGGTTATTTTGACGGGTTTATTCATTTTCCCGGTTATCCCGGACTGCCCGAACAACTGTATGATGAGCAAGCTTACCGTTCTTTTTTGCAAAGACTCGGTGAGGAGCAGTTTGATCTTGTATTGCAGATGCAGGGTAACGGAACCGTGGTAAATGATATGATGAAGGAGTGGAACTGCAGATATCTGGCCGGCTTTCACAACCAAGAGAGCAAAACGGACAACCAATTGTTTCCGGAATATCCGGCTAAAGAGCATGAAGTGATCCGCCACATAAAACTAATGGAACATCTGGGTATCCCATCATGCGGAACCTATATGGAATTTCCTGAACTGCCGGGCGATGTTGAGGAAGTCAACAGTCTTTACCTGCCTGTTATTGATAAACGTTATATATGTCTTCATCCCGGTTCAAGAGGTGATTGGAGACGATGGCCGCCACAGGATTTCGCGATTCTTGCTGACCACTGTATTGAACAGGGATACATCGTGCTGATTACAGGAACGCCCAGCGAACAATACATTGTGGAAGAAGTAATGAAGTGTATGAAACATAAGGCCATAGATGTAAGCGGCAAGACAAGCCTGGGTGCAGTGGCTTATCTCATCAGGCATGCGGCGCTGCTTATTGCAAACTGCACAGGCGTATCGCATATTGCAGCTGCAACCGGAACGCCAAGTCTGATCATAAGCATGGATGGCGAACCCGGGCGCTGGGGAGCAATGAACAAACAAATTCATACAACCATTAATTGGCTCGAAAAGCCATCGCTTGAAAACGTGTTTAATGAGCTGTATGAATTGATGGACAGGATAAACAGCAAGCAGATGATAAATCCTTTAAGTACGAATTACGAAGTACGAAGTACGCAAGGTGCAACAGGCTGACGGTAATTGCCAGGTACGAATTACGAAGTACGAAGTACGCAAGGTGCAACAGGCTGACGGTAATTGCCAGGTACGAATTACGAAGTACGAAGTGCGTAAGGTGCAGCAGGCAGACAGTAATTGCCAGGTACGAATTACGAAGTACGAAGTACGCAAGGTGCAACAGGTTGACGGTAATTGCCAGGTACGAATTACGAAGTACACAAGGTGCAACAGGCTGACGGTAATTGCCAGGTACGAATTACGAAGTACGAAGTACGCAAGGTGCAACAGGCTGACGGTAATTGCCAGGTACGAATTATGAAGTACGAAGTACGCAAGGTGCAATAGGCTGACGGTAATTGCCAGGTACGAATTACGAAGTACGAAGTACGTTGGTGCAGCAGGCAGATTGCTTGTAACAGTTTAAAATATGAAGTTGTGGCAAGCTAATTGAATGAATTAGTATAAGTACGAGTTATAAATAATTACGAGTTACGAAGTGCCAAACCCTGTCGATTAGAGTTATTTGGACTTGTTCATTTTTAAGTAGCGGAATGAATGAGTAGATCGCAACCGCTAGTTCCAGCGTCTTTCGTACTTCGTAATTCGTACTTATTACGAGCGTTTACGAATAAACTGAGCAAGCCTGCACCCACGTACTTCGTAATTCGTACTTAGTACGAGCGTTTACGAAAAATCGAAACAGGATCGCACCCACGTACTTCGTACTTCGTAATTCGTACTTAGTACGAGCGTTTACGAAAAATCGAAACAGGATCGCACCCACGTACTTCGTACTTCGTAATTCGTACTTATTACGAGCGTTTACGAAAAATCGAAACAGGA
>NZ_JAULBC010000007.1:0-142614 GCF_041060425.1 Danxiaibacter flavus | reverse complement strand
TACGAGCGTTTACGAAAAATCGAAACAGGATCGCACCCACGTACTTCGTACTTCGTAATTCGTACTTATTACGAGCGTTTACGAAAAATCGAAACAGGATCGCACCCACGTACTTCGTACTTCGTAATTCGTACTTATTACGAGCGTTTACGAAAAATCGAAACAGGATCGCACCCACGTACTTCGTACTTCGTAATTCGTACTTATTACGAGCGTTTACGAAAAATCGAAACAGGATCGCACCCACGTACTTCGTACTTCGTAATTCGTACTTATTACGAGCGTTTACGAAAAATCGAAACAGGACTGCACCCGCGTACTTCGTACTTCGTAATTCGTACTTAGTATGAGCGTTTACGAATAAACTGAGCAAGCCTGCACCCACGTACTTCGTACTTCGTAATTCGTACTTAAGATGATTCAAATCTCAAATTTCAAATTTCAAATCTCAAATCTCACATATGAAAGCAGCAGTAATTCACGGTCCGGGCAAAGTATCGTACGATACTGTGGATGATCCCAAAATCGAGCAGCCCAGGGATATCATTCTCAAAGTGACTTCTACAGCAATATGCGGTTCGGATCTGCATATATATTCAGGTGGCATACCGCAGCCACGGCCAATGGTTCTTGGCCACGAGTTTATGGGCATTGTTGAAGAAGTTGGCAGCGCCATAACGAACCTGCAAAAGGGCGACAGGGTAATTGTGCCATTTCCAATAGCTTGCGGAACATGTTATTTTTGTAGCCATGGCCTTCCGGGACATTGTGAACACAGTAATCCTGAACATTACGGGCCAGAGGGCGGTTTGCTTGATCAGAAAGGCGGGGCCCTGTTTGGTTATACAGATCTGTATGGTGGGTATAATGGCGGACAGGCACAGTATGTACGCGTGCCTTATGCGGATTTTGGTCCCCGTAAAGCACCGGAGCAACTGAGTGATGAGCAGGTATTGTTTCTTACCGATATATTCCCGACAGGTTATACGGGCGTGGATTTTGGTGAAGTAACCGGGGGCGAAACGGTTGCTATTTTCGGTTCCGGTCCCGTGGGTATAATGGCTGCAAAAAGTGCCTGGCTGAGAGGCGCAGGAAAAGTGATTGTTGTTGATACCCTTCAATACAGGCTGGATAAGGCAAAGGATACTGCAGGATGTGAAACGATATTGTGGGAGAACGAGAAAGACGTAATTCAGCAAATCCGGGATATGACAGTTGGAAGAGGTGCTGATGTTTGTATTGACGCAGTAGGCTTTGAACCGGACAGAAATATGCTGGAGAAAGCGAAGGCATTGATCAATCTGGAGAAAGGGTCCCCAAAGATTATAGAAGCCTGCATGAGCACAGTAAGAAGGGGAGGTATAGTAGTTGTGCTAGGCGTGTATCCAACCACCTATGATAATTTTCCCATCGGACAATTTTTCGATAAAGGCATTTCGCTTAAGGGCGGCCAGGCGCCGGTACATCGCTATATTGATGAACTTATTGCACTGGTAAACGACGGCAAAATAAAATTGGATGATATTATTACACACCGTCTGCCATTATCAGAAGTTTCTCACGGATACGAAATATTTAAAAAGAAGGAAGACAATTGTGTAAAGGTTGTGATGAACCCGTGGGCATAAAACCGGCTAACCCATTTCAATATAGCAGCGCAGCAGCATTATTTTTTCAATAGCTGCGTTGCTTTTTTTTGATTCAGGACAGCTACCGGCTCAAATTTTTTTCCTTCAAGTTTATTGTAATTGATGAAGAATTCTTGTAGTTCATCAATAAATTGTTTTGGAAGATCCTCCACTGAACCAATATTCTTATAAACCAAAGTGGCTTCGGGCACAGCTATAAAGCGATCGTTCTCTATCATTTTTTTTCCATCCTGTTGTTTTGCCCTTATGGCTCCGATAATTCTGCATCGCATAATACATCCGGAAAAGCTTTTAAATTCAGACAATACAATAACATCTATAGGATCACCGTCATCAGCTTTCGTTTTTGGAATAAATCCAAAATCATAAGGAAAGACCATTCCTGCCGGAAGCACCTTCCTCAGGCAATAGCCCTTTAGTTTTTCATCAAAATCATATTTCTGCGCAGAACCTTTAGGCGTTTCTATTACCACTGTAATCGGCTTCATAAGTTTATTTTATGAACTGTAATTAAAAAATAGTGCCACAATATTATGAGTTGATCTGTCCGCCATTAAAACGTTGCGGATACCAGAGATTAACTTCCGCAGCCGGTGCAAAATGCATGCAGTTTAGCTCTGAGTTAGCCAGATACAGGTTTTTAAAGCGCCAGTAAATATCAACACTGCTCACGTCCATCTTTTGCAACGGCCAGGGTTTATGTGCAACAGGAAAAGCAAGCGTGTTGTTTTTTACAGACTGAAAAGCAACATATCTCTCGGTAAGCCATAGATCCTTAGCCGTCTTTATCAGCGGGCTCCCTGCTTTATACCTGGTGTTAATGTAGTTCAGATCATTGTAATGATAGAACGTGTCATCGCATTCGGTTTTTTGGAGACGGCTGAACCTGCCTTTTTTATATGGAAGTCCCAGTAACCTGTTTACAAGCACAGCCATTGCAGAGCTGGCTTTTATATCAAGAAAGCAAATGCCCGGCACTCTTTTGCATACTACATATGTTCGCAGATTAATCTCATAAAAGTCAGGAAGTATATGTATCGAAGGCATTTTTTTCAGATGATTGTTCATAGAAGAGAACAATACAATCGATAACCAGCATGTATCTTCAAAAAGATCGGGTTCCGTATTTACAGGAATATACTTCTCTATGATGGCGGGTTCCACCTTCCAGTGAAAAAAAACAACGTTTTGCCAGCGTTGGTGAAGCAACCAGGGTATGCTTCGCCTGATTGTTATCTGATCAGCATTTCTAACGGGTAGTGTGATATTGAACATGAATAACCGCCTATTTGATTTATAACAACAAACTGTATGCTTCTTCTGGCTGAAGAGCCCACAGAAATTTTTTTACGGAGGTTGGCATTGCCGCGTTTTCGCTGTCGCATAAAAAAGCCTAAACAGGAAAATGCACATCTCTTTAAAAGTCAAACTTCTATGTTTAAGAGTCTTGGCCGGCTTATATTTTAACCGCTGTGGCCATTATTACTATTGCTTCGGAGAAGCGCCAGCAGCCGCATCAAAACGTTGCGCTGGCAGGCTTTTTGAGATAGGTACACTTAACCTCAAAAGTCGGTGACACTGAACCCTCGTGTGGATGGCTCTCAACAACTTTTAACCTGTTTTAACTAACTGTTCGGGCCATATTTACTGGCATTCTTTTTTGGACACTGATTGACGGGCTCTTTAAACTCGATTGCTAACAATTAAACCTTATTATTTATGGCAAGAAATTATTCTGGTCGTGGCTATGGAAATGGACGCGATACAAGAGAGCAGTATAATGAAAACAGCTCTTACAGCGGCCGCCGGAATTCCGGTCGTTATGAGGATGAAGAAGATTTTGACGAAGATTATGGCAGACAAAGAAACAGAGGTTATGCTGATGAGGACTTCGACGACTTTGATGATGATTATAATGACAGAAGGCAGATGGGTAATTTCCGCGAAGATGAATATGATGCAGAGGAAGATGATTATGATGAAGATTTTGATGAGGATGATAACGAAGGCAATTACGGTGATCAGCGCCGGGGTGGTGCGTACAGGGATGAAAGAATGTATGGCGGCTCTGGCATGGATTCAAGCCGCAACAGGGGCAGGGCTGCAGAAAGGTCTTATGGATTAAATACGGACCGCGAGACCGGGCGGGGCTATAACCGTTCTTACGACAGAGGTGGTTATAGTTCGGGAAATTCGGGAAGATATGGATCGGGTGAAGGATGGGGCAACAGGGAGGCTTACAACGAAAGATCAGGATATCGCGGTGACTACGGAGAAAGAGACAACTATCGCGATCGCGGCGGTTATAATCGTTCTAATGAAGACCGTGGTTCCGAAAGAGGTCGATCCGGCCGGCAGGGATTTGCCTCTATGGATAGGGATGAGGTGAGACGCATTGCTTCAAAAGGAGGCTCAGCTTACCACAGCAAACGTGGACGCATGGGCTCTGATGAAAACCAGGGTTATGATAACCGTTCACATCGCGAATCCCAGTCCGATAGAGGCCGTGGGTCTGGTATGCAACGGAGAGGAGAAAATCAAAACAACTCGAATCAAAAGCAAACACGCTCAGGAAGATCCGGTTACGGAGGACGACGTGCTTCCCGCTAACAATCAAACACGGCAACATAAGAAAACAGCAAGGCTTGTTTTCTTATGTTGTTGACTATTTAATCAAACCGATAAAGCTTTCTATATGAAACAGGTATCTTCAGGAACTAAACAACAACCACAGTCTGCGGCCTCGTCTGTTAAAGAACAATCCTCAAACAACGAAAGAAAACCAAATGGCACAGGCCGTATTGATGACGCTTCTAATGAATCTGGAGGAACGGCTGCAGATATGCAGCAAAATGGCAAACAAAAAGCAGGAATACAGGAAAAATCACATTTTGAAAAAATGATTGTGGACATGCTTCAGGATATATACTGGGCGGAGCAACATCTTGTAGAAAACTTACCGAAGCTGCAGGAAGCGGCGACTACAGAAGAGTTAAAAGATGCGTTTGATGATCATGTGCAACAAACCAAAAGGCATGTAAGAAGACTTCAGAAGGTTTTTGGCTTTATAGGCATGGAACCAAAGGGTAAGAAGTGTGAAGCTATGGCAGGGCTGGTCAAAGAAGCACAAGTTATTATTGATGAAACCGAAGAAGGCAGCATGACAAGAGATGCGGCGCTGATTATTGCCGCGCAAAAAGTAGAACACTATGAGATTGCTACCTATGGCGGACTGGTTCAACTGGCGCTCACAGCCGGAATGGATGAGGCTGCGGATCTCTTAGATAAAACACTTTTAGAAGAAGAAGACACAGATCAGCTTTTAACAGAGATAGCGGAGAGTTATATTAACCTGGAAGCAGAGCGTGAGGATTTTTCCTGGGAAAAAGAAAAAGAAAACTCTATGTAAAAACCTGATAAATGGTTACATACCAGCATATCACCAAAGGAGCGCAGTACCTTGCAGGAGTATCAGCGTTCCTTTTTATATATGCAATGCAGGTATCAGGTATCAGGTATCAGGTTTCAGGTTTGAGGTGTGAGGTATCAGGTTTGAAGGTGTGAGGCATAAGGCGTAAGGCGGAGGCTCCTGAAGCAAACAACCTAACCTTCTTGGTATCTTACTATCTTACTGTCTTAGGTAAAAGGTGTGAGGCATAAAGTGTAAGGCGGAGGCACCCGGAGCAAACAATCTAACCTTCTTACTATCTTACTATCTTACTATCTTACGGTCTTACGGTCTTACGGTCTTACTGTCTTACTGTCTTACTGTCTATATTAGTTCTCGTCTTTTTTTGCTTTACTATAAAGCCCATATTCCCGCAGCTTATTATAGAGTGTTTTTCTGTCAATGTTCAGGAGTAATGCAGCTTTAGATTTGTTATAGTTTACAAAGCCGAGTGTTTCAAGTATGATATCTTTTTGAGTTTTTGCAACAAAACTTTTCAGATCACGTCCGGAATTATCAGAGCTGGCCGCGTTTTTCTGCGGTACAAGTTTAATAACTTCTGCTTCAGGCGCAATTGCTGCTGTCGCAAATGTTGTTAATTCAAAAGGAAGCAGCTCTTTATGCACATGCATGTCATTGGATAGCAATCCGCTTCTTCTTATCACATTCTTAAGCTCTCTTAAATTACCGGGCCATGGATAAGAGATGAATATTCTTTTTACTTCTTCATCAAACCCCTGGATGTTTTTATTCAGTTCCTGGTTAACCTCTGCCAGGAAGTAGTCAGCCAATGATAAAATGTCTTCTTTTCTTTCTCTTAAAGGAGGAAGGTTTATTTTAAATTCATTCAACCGGTGATAAAGATCTTCCCTGAATTTTCCCGTTTGATAAGCAGACTGCAGGTTTTCATTAGATGCAACAATAATGCGTACATCAACATCCAACTGCACCCCCGAACCTATTCTGCGGCATTTTCTTTCTTGTATAACTCTTAGCAAAGAAGCCTGAACATCCGGTGGCAGGTTGCCGATCTCATCCAGGAATAATGTACCCTTGTTAGCCATTTCAAAATGTCCTTCTTTATCGTTTACTGCGCCGGTAAAAGAACCTTTGATGTGACCAAATAATTCACTCCCCGCCAGTTCTCCGGATAGTGTGCCACAGTCCAACGGGATAAAGGGATGATCTTTCCTGGTGCTTTTTCTATGGATCTCGCGCGCAACCATTTCTTTACCGGTGCCGCTTTCGCCGTAGATAATCACTGTATAATCAGTTGGAGCTATTAGTGCTATTTCATCATAGATATCTTTCATTACCTGCGAGCTGCAGGCCCAAAAACCCGTGCGGTCTGTACTGAGAGGTCTTTCGTCGCTTAGTATATCATAAGTGAAACCTTCAGCATTCCTTTGAGGCTCTCTTAAAACTTTAAGGATCTCATCAAATTGGAAAGGCTTCAGAATGAAATCATAGGCACCTTTTTTAATGGCAGTTACAGCCACATTTACCTGGGCATAAGCTGTGATAATGATAATTTTCGAAGCCGTCTGTAAGGGTCTTAACATCTCCATTACATCAAGGCCCGATTTTCCGCCCAGGCGATAGTCACAGAAAATGTAATCAAACTGCTCTCTCTTACATTGTTCAATTCCGGCTTTCGCGGAATAGACAACAGACACTTCGTAATTATGCTGAGAAAGAAAAGCGTTCAGTATATTTCCTACGTTTACATCATCGTCTATGACCAGTATCTTTTTCGTTTGATTTTCAGCCATATCGTTTTGTTTAAAAGAGCCAACAACAAGCGCCCCGGCTTGCAGAATAGTAAAGGCACCTTTATTCCTTCAAAACTGTGCCAGTAGTCTCAAATCCGGATAGGAGATCCTTGTACGGATTTCATTTATTATAAAAAATAATCACTTCAATACTTCATTTTTAGCGTATTACAACCTATTGATATAAAAATAAAAACACGTTAGAAAAATATTGTTTGTATTACGGTAGCTGTAGCTCTTTTTCATGTGAAAGGAAGGGTGATGAAGAGTGTGGATTTTGTTGCTGTTTTGTTGCAATATTTGGTATAACTGGGTAGTGAATAGTGAATGGTCAATGGTGAAGGTGCGGGCAGGCTAAGTAAATGTATTGTCGTTTAAGTGCTATTATTATTATGGATAAAAGCTCTTATTTGCTCTTATATGCTTTCAATACAACTAGTGAATAGTGAATGGTCAATGGTGAAGGATACAAACTGGCTGAGTAAATGTATGCAGCTCTAGCCATGATGGGCCTCCGGTGTAACTTCTTGTACGCCCTTATATACCTTATACGGTTCAAAAAACGTCGCTTCGGTCGGCTTTAGGCTAATGTCATTTAGTTAAGAATACCTATAGCTCCAGCGG
The DNA here is from genome assembly GCF_041060425.1 of Danxiaibacter flavus. Lineage (NCBI taxonomy): Bacteria > Pseudomonadati > Bacteroidota > Chitinophagia > Chitinophagales > Chitinophagaceae > Danxiaibacter > Danxiaibacter flavus. Next base: position 135,121 of record NZ_JAULBC010000007.1, on the reverse strand, counting down.
AGCTTCCTGTTTGTAGAAAATCAGGATTTTAAATGTCATCGGACTCCAGCGGAGTCTCCTGTAATGCCTTGCCGGTAGCTTCTAACGGAGCTTAATCAATCCATTTTTTTCTTTCTACAAACAGGATGGTCCTACGGAGCAATACCTCCAATGCTTCCTTAACTAAATGACATAAAGCTTTGGGCTTTGGGCTTTAAGCTTTATCAGTTGTTTGCCAGGAAACGTTGGCGCGGCCGACACTTTACTTCTATACAACGAGTGAATAGTGAATGGTCAATGGTGAAGATTCGAGCTGGTTAAGTAAATACATTGTCGTTTAAGTGTTACTATTATCCTGGGTAAAAGCTCTTATTTGCTCTTATATTTCTTCTATACAACTAGTGAATAGTGAATGGTCAATAGTGAAGGTCCGAGCTGGTTAAGTAAATATATTGTCGTTTAAGTGTTATTATTATCTTGAGTAAAAGCTCTTATTTGCTCTTATATGCCTTATATGGTTTAAAAAACTTCGCTTCGGTCAGCTTTAGGCTTTAGGCTTTGGGCTTTAAGCTTTATCAGTTGTTTACAAAGAAACGTTGGCGCCCGACACCTTACTTATATGGTTTAAAAAACTTCGCATCGGTCAGCTTGGGCTTTAAGCTTTGGGCTCTGGGCTTTATTATCGCCCAAACTTGAAATGATGCTATAATGTATATTTTTCAACCAGCCCACGCAAATGTTTTATAGAATAGGGTTTTTCCATAAAATCGTCTGCGCCTGCAGATCGTGAAGTTTTGTCAATTGAAGGGCTTGCAGACATTATGATCACCGGAATGTTTTTCGTGGGTTCATGTCGCTTTAAGTACTTACATATTTCCAGGCCATCAACCCCTGGCAGTTGTTTGTCAATGATAAAAATATCCGGTACATCAAACAAACCGGAAAGTATATCATTTCCGTCCCGGTAAATAGTGACATCGTAGTCGGTCTTTTTAAATATCAGACTTGCTGCATCTTGTATTGCAGGATCATCCTCAATAATTATGATCTTTTTCATCCTTCCGACGAATTTACAGTAATATTAAAACTAAACACAGCGCTTTTCATTCCTTCGCTCCTCTAGACAGTATTTATTAACATGTTGAGATGCATTGTAGATTTTTCTTAGCTGAATACCCCGGCGTTTATTCTATTTTGTCTGCTATTTTTATGCTTTCCGATTTGTGGATTTATGTTCTATCGTTATTATCCGGGCTTCATTATAAACGCATATTTAGAAATCTACCAAATTAATGCCAGATACATCGCTGTTACTCTGCCTGTTGCTGCTACAGGTTAGAGAATAAAGGCCACGGATACATCTGATTTGAAGGAAATTCTTTTTCTCAAAAAAAATTTGCAGAACCCATAAAAAATTGTCAAATTTACAATTAAAAAAATGCTTGCTTGATCTGTAATATAAAACAGTTTGATAATTCACTACGATCGTTTGCCGTATTGATCTCATTGCTTGAGATGTTTCCAGTCAGTACCATGCGCTTGTTTGTGTATTACAAACAATGATTGAATCAACTAAACTGCGAATAGCCACGTTACAAAAAAGTATTGTATGCTTAAGCATTCTCTAATTTGCTTTATATGCGGTATCTTCCTGCTTTCAACAGCGTCTTCACTGACCGCTTACGCTGTGCCTGACCATGTTTACCTGTTTTCCTACACAACAAATAAGGACAACAATCATTCGGGATTGCATTTTGCCTGGAGCAGCGACAGCATAAATTGGATATCCATCGGCAATGAATACAGTTTTTTGAGAAGCGATTATGGAAGATGGGGTAGTGAAAAAAGAATGATCAGTCCTTACCTTGTAATGGAACCCAACGGAGCCTGGCATTGTGTATGGCAGCTGAATGAAAGAGAAAAACTCTTTGCAATCGCATCAACAAATGATCTTATCAATTGGGGAAGTCAGCATTACGAACTGGTGAACAGGGGAAAGAATTGTACGAACCCGGTTTTATTCCGGGATGGCAGCAGCCAACAATACAATGTGGTTTACCATGATAGCACTGGTGCTTATTTTCGCGTAACAACCAATGATCTTCATTCCTTCAGCAAAGCAGAGAACGTTAGCCCAAATCAATATCCGCCGCGAAATAGATCAGTACAATTAAATGGAGCTGTGTATAACGGACAAATACACACGGTAAACTGGCCGGTAGTTGAAAAGCTTCTGAAAAAAGTGGAGGATGACAAGGCTAAGGAAAAGCTATATGCTGAAACAACAGCGCTTGACAGCATTCGTTTCAGCAACCTTCAACCTGTTAAGCTGGATATTAGTATCGATCCAAAACAATCGAAGCAGATCAGCGATCTGTTAATCGGTATCTTTTTCGAAGATATCAATTACGCAGCTGATGGTGGGTTATATGGTGAGTTAATTCAGAACCGCGATTTTGAGTATGATCCGGGTGACAGGGAATACAGGGATAAAAACTGGAACAGTAAGCATTCATGGACAATCGCGGGCAATGAAACAACCTTTGAAATAGATTCAGCTTCGCCGGTACATGAGAACAATCCACATTATGCAGTCCTGACAACAAGTGCACCGGGTGCTATATTAGCCAATAGTGGCTACGATAGTATTTCATTTAAAAAAGGAGAGAAGTACAATCTTTCTTTATTCACAAAACAATTGGGCAGCTCGATATCCAAAATTGAAGCAAGGCTGGTTGACAAAAAGGGTAGTGTGCTTGCCACATCGCAACTTAGTATAGACGCAAAAAACTGGCAACAACAATCGGCTGCGCTGGTAGCAAATGCTGATGTAAATAATGGTCGCCTTGAAATAAAACCGCTTTCTGCAGGCAGGATCGCAATTGACATGGTTTCATTATTTCCCGAAAAGACTTTCAAAAACAGGAAGAATGGCATGAGGGAAGATCTTGCGCAAACGATAGCTGACATACATCCACGTTTTATTCGTTTTCCCGGTGGTTGCCTGGCGCACGGTGACGGCCTTAACAATATATACAGATGGAAGAACTCCATCGGTCCGTTAGAAGCACGCAAGCCGCAACGCAATATCTGGGGTTATCACCAGAGTGCAGGATTGGGCTACTTTGAATACTTCCGGTTTTGTGAGGACATAAATGCAGAACCGTTACCGGTAGTTGCAGCAGGTGTTCCTTGTCAAAATTCTGTTTGCAGTCCAACAGGTGGAGGACAGCAAGGTGGCATTCCTTTAAATGAAATGGATGCATATATCCAGGAAATCCTTGATCTTATCGAATGGGCCAATGGAGATGCCAATTCCAAATGGGGCAGGTTGAGGGCGGAAGCCGGGCATCCCAAACCTTTTAATTTAAAATACATCGGCATCGGTAACGAAGATCTTATTTCCGATGTTTTTGAAGAGCGGTTTACGATGATTTATAACGCCGTGAAGAAGCAGCATCCGGAAATCACTGTAATCGGAACTGTGGGACCATCCTCAGAAGGAGCAGATTATGTTGAGGGCTGGAAGCTTGCGAATAAACTGAAAGTGCCTATGGTTGATGAACATTATTACCGCAGTCCGGGATGGTTCATTTATAACCAGGATTTTTACGATAAATACGATCGTTCTGCATCAAAAGTATATCTTGGAGAATATGCCGCACATGCACCGGGAGCGACCAGTAATCTTGAAACAGCTTTGGCTGAAGCCCTGTACCTTACGGCCGTTGAGCGAAACGGAGATGTTGTTAAAATGACTTCCTATGCGCCACTATTGGCAAGGAAGGGACACACACAATGGAATCCTGACCTGATCTATTTTGACAATTTAACCATAAGGCCAACTATAGGTTATTATGTGCAAAAGTTGTATGGTAACAATTCAGGCAATGAATATATAACAGCTGCGTCAACGGTTTCCAACAAAGAAGACGCAGTAAAAAAACGGATCGGCTATTCTGTTGTCCGCGATACAAAATCAGGCGACCTGATTGTGAAGATTATAAATCTTTTGCCTGTGGCGGTACATACAAAAGCCAATGTAAGGCAAGCTGGGTTCAATGGCGGTAAGGCAATCCAGACTGTGTTAACAGGAAGGCCCATGGAGAAAGATGTTGCACCGGTTTCGAAAGAGATAAAGATTGAAAGTGAGTTGGAGATGGAGATAGCGCCGTATTCATTTAATGTGATTCGATTGTTGAAATAATGAATTGGTAAGTCAATGCCCTTTAGTTAGAAGTTATCAATACCAAACGCCCAAAAGTTATCTATCAGATTAATATTCGGAAGACCTTTCCTGGTGTGCCGATGGTAAGATTTGGATATAAGCATGCGCTCTGTGAAACTCTGTGCCTGCTTTTGTGTACCTTAGTGTAACTTTTTTTGGTTGCACAGAGAAACAGCCGGAGAAGGGGCAGAGATACACAGAGCTTAGCCAGGCTACTGATTTTTTTGTCCTGACCACGTTCTGTACACAAAATCCTTCATTCCCCGGTTGCTGATCAGCGAGTAGACTACGTTCATTCTCCGATCGCCAATTTCATCAATTATCCTTACCCGTTTTTCGTAATTCGATTCAGGCACAAGCTTTTGAACAATTATCACCAGGAAGTTCAGGCTGAACATTAACAATGAAAAAATGATAAGGACGGCGGCCATAATCCAGTCGCTGAGCACAATCTTAAAAAATACATTAACACGTACAATAAGCCCATCTTTGAATTCGATCAGGGCCCGGTCTTTTGCAGTTTGCATTAAAAGTGCTTTTTGCTGCATTAAGGAATCGTATGTAGATTTATCCTTCATCAAAATTGATGTTCTTGAACGGGCAATCGCTGTTTTTCCGCCGGTAACACCTCCTGTACCTTTTATGCCACTGCCTTTATCATCCATTTCATTGATTGCGAGTTGCTCTGCTTCCTTTACCGCGGCTTTCATTGCCAAAAGATATTCAAGTTTTAATTGCATTTGCTGAACTGAATCAAATATTTGCCCTCGTTCAGCAGCCACCTGTTTTGCATATTTTTCCCTGTTTTTTTGAAGCATATAATCTATATCTTCTGCAAAAACTATCTGCTCAATAACCAAGGAACCCATCAGGGCAATACAACCGCCCAGGAAAAAACTCAATAGTGCTGTTTTTGAATTATTTTTCGACATAAGAATGATCCGTTCTATCAAAGAGATTAGAATTGTGCAGCAAATACTTGTAATTATAGCCGCAGAAATTGAGGTTGCGAGCACTTGTCTTGCAAGCAAAAAACTGCTCACCGTCCAGATGATAACCGGAACAAGAAGGGCATTGCCCAGTATCTTGACTTTCTGCTGGCTTTTTGGTGTATCCTTTGCAATCATCAAATAATTATCTCCGGTCAAAAAGCAATAAAATCGTAGCATAGAATTTTGTATTGGTTAAAACCGAAATGTCTTTTAAATCACACTGTTTCAGTTAATGTATTGCATACTTGTTTTTGTCAAGGCGCTTACACATGTACTCAAGCGCTTTTTGATATAGCTGAAATTCCGGGGTCATAAGATTAGCTTTATTTACGGTCAAAATTATAACCGGCATATCGCTATCTTTTTTACGATGAAACAAATAAATGTTCCAATACCATCGTTTTTTATAGATCTCCTGGTGGTTTAGGTCTTATAGTAATAAACTATGCTCTCGAACGTCCGATAGCGGCATTGGGCTGATCTCCTTATATAATTTTGATTTTCTTCGTGTTACTGCATTTAATGCGGTAGTTATAGAACTTGTGACAAAGTATCAATTACGCAAAAGAGCATTTGATGTTTGTGTTAAGTTGTTGAAAAAGCCCATTTAAGGATAGTTTTATGGGCTGTAGAATTTGTGTGGGACGACGGGTATAATTACTTTGCAAGTTGCTTACGTCAAACGCTCAGATCTTTAACAGATGGGCAGATGTTGTGGTGAGAACAAAAATATGATAGCGTTTGGGATGGCAGCAAACTTAATTCGTGAGATAAGCAGCCGGTGAATCGCCAAAGTACTTCGTGAAGATCCTGATAAAAAAACTGGTGTTGGAGTAGCCTATCTTTTTTGCGACTTCTTTAACTGACAGACCTTCGATTAAATAGTTTTTAGCTTTCAGCAGCTTCAGTGATTGAAAATATTCACCGTAGCTCTGTTGTGTCAGGTTTTTAAAAATGCTGCAAAATCTTGTCTTTCCCATAATGCATTTTCTTGCTGCATAATGCAGGTTGGGTACCGGCTCGTCAATATGCTCCTCAATCTCCTGGATAAGCGCTTGAATTCTGCTTCGTTCATCGGCATAGCTAAGCTCTTTTCTTAGATCATTTACGATCAGCTCCTGAAAAAACAAGGCCAGCAATTGGTATGCGCATCCTTCCAGGTAGTTTGGGAAAGCATTGGTAACCGGGTTATGTGCAAGCATATCCTCCACCACATGGTACATATCAAGGTCGAGGCTTGCTGTGAATTGCATCAATGCATTATTTACCAACTGCCCCAGTTTGCCGGTATTTGTAACAGACATTTCCTTCGCCAGATACTGATGCGTCCAGGACTTATTAAATATAAGGGATACAAGTCGAATAGACCGGTTAGCGGCAATGTGCATATAGGTTTCAGTAGAATGCGATTCAAAAAAAATACTGTCAGCCCGGTTCCCGCTTATGTCCACATGAATATCCGACTCGTTTGAAACTATGATCGGCGCATCGCTTACATTGAAGATTATTTTGTAGCTCACATTTCCGGGAACGGGTATCCGGTGAATTTTTACCGGTTTGATAAAGATGCATTCCATTACTATGACGGACATATTATTGCTGAATTCATAAAGCCTGTAAATGCCTTTGCCCAATGAGTCGGGCAATATCAGTGTATTGTTTTTCAATACAACTTCCTCACCCGATACTTTGCTGATCTCGTCAGCCAGATCTTCCAGCCATTTATTATGCAAACTGTAATAATGCTTTATTTCCATTTTACCGGTTTTGTTTTACAGATGATGACCTCGGGGTGTGCGCTTTCATTGTTCGCCGCGCAATTGATATGCCTTGGGATTAACATTAAAATAGAGCCTGAATGCTTTTGAAAAGTGGCCAAGGTTAATATAACCCACGGCTTTTCCTACTTCTGATACAGGCCTGCCGGTTATTAACAATGCTGCGGCATGCTGCATTTTGGCCGAAGTAAAAAAATCAAAATAATTTTTCTTGTAAACATGTTTAAATAAAGAAGCAAATGTTGACTGATTCATGAAACTTTCTCTCGCAGCTTGTTCAAGTGATGGAATTTGATTATCCAGACGGTTTTCTATGCGCTCTTTAATAGCCATGATCCTGTTAACGTGATCGAAATTGATTCTCTCGATTTTTTCATCTTTCGATAAGTGTTTGTTCAACACCATTGCGAGTATTTTGATTGCATATCCTTCATAATACAATTTTGCAGTATACTTCGGTTTTTTCCCAAACAGCATGTTGCGTACTATATGCAATAGCTCCAGATCCATGTTTAAAGAGAAGTTATCAGGTAGATTTGCTGAATAGAATGCTGAGTACAACACTCCGGCCCGGCTTTCTGTTAGATCATACCGCTTCATGGCCCATTCATTGGAAAAAATAATTGATACCATTTGTACGCGTGCCATATTTGAATAATTGATTTCGGCAGGCTCCCGGGATGAGCTGTATTTAATCGAGTCTTTCCACTGATCCTGTTTGGTTTTTTGGGCGGATTTGTTTCCGTTGAATGTGATGTAGTTATTGGATAGGTTAAAGTGCACCACCCGGAAATCATTTATCGTCAAAGGATTCCGGTGAAATATAACCGGCTCGCGGAACAGGCAGTCAACCAGGCAAATACTTAGCCCGGGTTCCAGAACAATAAATTCAAAACGTCCTTCACCCAGTGAGTCCGGAAAGATGAGACTGTTGTTTGTTATAGCAACTTTTTTTCCACAAGCTTCACTCAAACCAGAAGCAATTGTTTCCAAAAAAATAAGGCTGGGTGTTAGTGAATAGTTGATAAGCATGTATCCCTGTATTTTGGCGGTTGATGTCGGTTATACAGGAGTAGCAGATTAAAACGGGTATTGTATCCTTTGCTTTTATTGTACTCCAATCAATTTGTCAATTCCGGTTCCGGCCAATAATTTTTCTATCTGATAAATTACTGAGAAGTTATGTTCCTGTCAAGTTTTGGCACGCATAACTTTCAATAAACGCGTTAGTTGGTACAAGGCGTTATCATCAATTAACTGATCGCAGGTGATTTTGCACGACGCCAGAAACGGACAATGTAATCGGCGAAAACTATAAGCACTTGACGCTGAAAGGGTTTTGCAATCGGCCATGTTTTGTATGGTAAATAATTTGCGGATAGCGCCTGGAAAATGCTTTATATCCGGATATTTTTCCGGCATTGCCAACTCGTTTAAGCCCGTTCCTGATTGGAACTTTGCTGAAGAAAATTAACCCATGCATTGACTGATGAAATCGTCACCACTGGTTCCCTTGCCGCGAAAAAAAATATCACGGGCAGTTGGCGTCTGTACGAATGACGAACGCGGAAGGTGAATGAGCACAGTTTACAATAGTGGGCGTTTTTATACGGGTCTCTTCGCTGATATTTTATAAAAAGTTAGATTCATAGATGTTTTGTAGTAAGTGCCTCGTTCATTCCTGGATGAGGTTTTTTTTGGATGGCTCAATACGGCAGGTCGTGATAAGATAATGATTTATGCAGTGTTTAGTGAAAGCTCTTTGGTAATAAAATAATATTGAAGTTTTCCTTAAACTTCCCGGATCGGCCGCCTCTTTTATAAACATCATTAATAGGTTACCCTCGATTGAAAGGGGGCTGATTGTTTATGAAGAACGTACAAAGGTCAGGTTGAATTCTGTCGGAAATTTGAAGTTGATTTTGGAGTTGCTTTCGAACTTTTTTACTGTTTTTTTTATCAGGATATCCATATTTTTGCTGCTAGTTTTTTAAGGGTTTAGGGTTGAAATGCCTCGCTAGTCTTAGTGAGGCTTTTTTTTACTTTAATGTAGGCGGACCTTGTATAATTTATAATTTGATATGTGAAAAATAAGGTGCCGGATGCCTGTGCATCACATCAGATCCAGGATTTTGTAACATATCCTGGATAAAAACCTCAACAAGCACAATCACCTCGTATCTTTATTACAACAACAGGTCGGGCAGTCGGACTTTGTGCTGTTTAATGTGAAGGCTCGTTGAGTCGGTTCCATCCTCCAAAACATTGAATCAACCAAAATGAGCGGCCCGTTGTTCACCAGCAGGTTGTTATAAATAAAAACACTTGATCGTAAAACCATTACTTACAGCTATATCAGTCTGGGCTGCCCTGGTGTTCTGCTCGCCCGTAGCAGCACAGCAGAAAAAGCCCGCAGACAGTACCAAAGTGCAGGAACTGGAAGGCATTGTAGTTTCGGCTACGCGCTATAATGAGAAAATTTTACAGGCACCGGTAAGTATTGAAAAACTAACCGGGGCCGATATCCGCAATACGGCTCAGCTTTCTTTTTTCGACGCTATTGAAAATCTGAAGAGTGTGCAGATGATCACGCCGAGTCTTGGTTTTAAAGTGATCAATACCCGGGGCTTCACCAATACTACCAACGTCCGCTTCGTGCAGATGGTCGATGGAAATGATATTCAGGCGCCTCATATCGGTGCACCAATGGCAAATGCACTGGGGCCGGGTGATCTGGACATTACCAGCGTTGAACTTGTGCCAGGCTCTGCCTCTGCACTGTATGGGATGAATGCGATCAATGGCACCGCCAACTTTATTACAAAAGATCCTTTTCAAAGCCAGGGCTTGAGTTTTTCCCAGAAAACGGGTGTTAATCACGTTGGAGACCGGGAGCATGCCGCTACGATTTATACAGAATCATCTCTACGGTGGGTTAAGGCATTTCACGATAAGTTTGCCTTTAAGATCAATTTTACCTACACCAATGGTACAGACTGGTACGCAGACAACCGGACGGACCTGAACCCGAATGCCAACATATCCACCGGATTAACGGGCGCAGATAATCCTGGTGCAGACCGGGTGAACATTTATGCTGATGAATCCGGCAATCGCAGAACGTTAATGCTCGGAGGCAAACAGTACGTGGTAAGCCGCACCGGTTACGCAGAGAAAGACATGGCCAGTTATAACCTGCAGAACTTTCGCGGCGATGTAACATTGGCATACAAATTCAACAAAAACCTCACCCTGTCTTACACCTTCAGGGCTGCAAATACCAATACAATTTATCAACGGACCAATCGGTTTCGCCTGGATGATTATCTCACAACCCAACACAGCCTGTTGGTTAAAACACGAAGTCTGCAAGTCAGAGCGTATGTGAATACAGAAAACACGGGCAATTCATACAACATCCGTTCGATGGCGGAAAACATAGACCGTTCATTTAAATCAGACAATAACTGGTTTTCTGATTTTACCAAACAGTTTAATAATGCTGTGAACGGCGGTCAGACTGTAGCCGGCGCCATGCATTCCGTGCGTGCCATTGCTGACAGTGGCCGGCCCGTAGCAAATTCACAGGCAACAAGTGCACTCATTGCAAAACTGCGCGATATCAATAACTGGGATATAGGTGCCGCACTTCGCGTAAAGGCAAACATGTATCACGCTGAAATGCAACATAGCCTCACCGATGATATCCTCACCGGTGTTAAAAAAGACTGGAAGCTCACGATCTTGTACGGCCTGGATTACAGGCGTTATGTGGTTGTGCCTGACGGTAATTATTTTATTAATCCGGTAAAGGATGGCAAAGATCTGATCTATTGGAAATTCGGCGGGTTTATTGAAGCGACCAAATTACTGCTGAATGATAAGCTGAAAATTAACGCCGTTCTCAGGATTGATAAGAATCAATATTATTCAGCCAAATTGAATCCACGCATCGCTTTCGTTTACTCACCCGTACCACAGCACAATTTTCGCCTGGCCTTTCAGCAGGGATATCGTTTTCCCAGTTTGTTTGAAGCTTTTTCCAATATCAATAGCGGAGGTGTAAAACGTGTGGGTGGATTGCCGGTTATGTCTCATGGCATTTTTGAAAACAGTTATCTGAGAGCTTCCATAGATGCATTTCAGGCGGCGAATACCAAAGACGTAAACAATAACGGTCTTACCACTGCGCAGGCCATGGAAAAGAACCAGGGCCTGCTAAAAAAGAATACATATACCTATCTGCAGCCGGAAGAAATAAAAGGCATTGAAGGCGGCTATCGTACATCGCTACTGGATGACAGGCTCGCTATTGATGTAGATTTTTATTACAACGTTTACAAAAACTTAATGGCCCAGGTAGAAGCAAATATTCCGCGGAACAGTTCTCCGGATAGTCTTCTTTATTCATTGAACAATCGTCAATCCCAGGACCGTTACCGTTTGTGGACCAATTCCAAAACAGTCAGCCACAATTACGGCAGCACACTTGGCATTACGTGGAAGCTTCCAAAAAAATATCGCGCAGGCGGTAACGTTACTATGTCTAAACTTGCGCGGAAATCGCAGAACGATGGCCTGGAAGATGGATTTAATACACCAGCCTGGATGTACAACGTGAATTTTGGAAACGCCGCCATCACAAAACATTTTGGCTTCCAGGTAAACTATAGGTGGCAAAGCAGCTACTTATGGCAATCATCCCTCGCCACCGGAACAGTGAGCGCATATGGCACTGTAGATGCGCAAGTGCAATACCACAACCTGAAGGATAATTTTAGTGTGAAACTTGGTGCAACCAATCTGTTTAATCACTATTATTATTCCTTTATAGGAGGGCCGTCTATTGGTGGGTTTTATTATACCACTATAACTATTGCTTTGTAATGGATAAGTAAAGACACGTTATCGGCATAAGAGACATCTGAAAATTTTCGCTGAGCGCCAGCGCACACCATCTGTATCAGAAATGAACACTGATTAAATTCGGTTATATATTGTGTGATGATTTGCAACGTTGTGGAATATGGCATTTTATTCGTATTAATAGTAGCACTAACCTGCATTCAAGCGCATACCTATGTTGATGAATTATTTTAAAACCATGTTCAGAAGCCTTCGGAAAAAGAAGGTATTTACGCTAATAAATTTGTTCGGTTTTTCAACAGGCATGGCTGTCTGCCTGCTGCTTGTTTTATATGTGCAAAGTGAACTCGGCTGGGATAGCTTTCACAAAAACTCAAAGCAGATCTACCGGCTCGCGGTTGAAAGAAAATATACCAGTCGTACGTCTTTAAGAGGGACTATCCCTCCGTCCATTGGGCAGGCAGTAAAAAAGGAATTTGCTGAAGTGGAAGAAAGTGTACGGGTGATGGATATTTCAAATAGCGGCATATCCATTGCGGTGGGTGAGAAGAATTTTTTAGATGACAGGACGCTGGTGGTTGATTCTAATTTTTTTAAAGTCTTTGACGGAAATTTTGTTGAAGGGGACGTACAAACGGCACTGGCTAGCCCTGAGTCGGTTGTGTTAAACGAGGGCACGGCAAAAAGATTTTTCGGCTCTGCTAAAATGGCAATGGGGAAGCAAATTACCTTAGGCTATGGGCGGATCTGTTTTGTTTCCGGCGTTTGTAAGGATTGGCCGGAAAAATCGCATCTTCAGTTTAACGTGCTGGTTTCAATGACTGGTAACCAGGGAATGAATGATCCCAACTATTATGATTTTTATACGTACAATTATCTTTTACTTAATAAAAACGTCTCTGCTAAGTTTCTTGAGAGCAAGTTGCCGCTGATCGTTGAAAAATATGTAGCACCTACTATTGAGAAAGGTTTTGGCGAAACATATCAGCAATTTATCGCCGAAGGCAATGGTTACCGGTATTTTCTGCAACCGATAAATCAAATCCATCTTCGCTCTTTTCTTGTTGATGAAATGAAACCTGGCGGAAATATTCAGTCTGTGCGGCTGTTTATCGCTATCGGCATTTTCATATTGCTTCTTGCATGCATCAACTTCATTAATCTGTCAACAGCAATATCTGTTGAGCGGGCACGGGAAGTTGGTATCCGGAAAACTTTTGGTTCAGGTAAAGGTTCGATAATAATGCAGTTTTTGTCCGAATCAGTGGTGTTCAGTTTTGTAAGTATGGTACTGGCTGTTGTGATTGCATTACTGCTGTTACCTCAGCTTAACAAGGTTGTTAGCGCTAATCTTTCGTTCAATTATTTTTTTACTGCCCCCCATCTGGCAATGATAGCCGGATTTGCTGTGCTTACCGGAATTATAGCCGGGCTTTATCCTGCGTTCATACTATCAGGGTTTAAACCAATTACGGTTCTTAAGGGGCAATTTAAATCCGGTATAAAAGGAATTCAATTGCGCAACGTATTGGTCGTTTTTCAATTTGTCATATCTGTGGTGCTGATCATTTGCACCATTGTACTAAATAACCAGATGCATTTTGTACTGGACTATGACCTGGGTTTTAACAAGGATAATGTAATTGCGATAGACAACGCGTGGTATCTGCGCAGTGCGAAAAACACGGATGAATCTTTTATCAACGAGCTGAGAATGACAAAGGGCATTACAGACATAAGTAAATGCAGTGGGCTGCCGGGTGGAAAAAATGAAGCCAGCTGTGCCATGCAGGTAGTTGGAACCAATGTACAAAGAACACAGAAAACAATTTTTGTTGACCATAATTATCAAAAGACACTGAACCTGAAGTTGAAGGAAGGAAGATTTTTCTCAAAAGATTTTGCGACGGATTCTTTTAGTTTGGTATTGAACGAAACCGCGGTGAAAGATTTTCAGCTGAAGAATCCCATAGGCGCTAAAATTACCAGCACGGAAACTTTTTTTAACTCACCCGATGGTAAGCCAATAGTATATACTGTAGTTGGTGTGATTGAAGATTATCATTTTGAATCCATGCACGACAAAATTTCGCCATTGGTTATAACCAATTCTTCAAGGTTTGGATGGGGCACGATGGCATTAAAAGTTAGCGGGAACCGGTTGGCGGAATCAATGAATTCTATTGAGCACTTATGGAAACAATTCGAGCCGAAACATGACATACAGTTAAGCTTCCTGGATAAATCAATAGAGAATCTGTACAAGTCCGAACGCAATGCGTTGAAAATAATCAGTATTTTTTCTTTACTGGCAATATCTATTGCATGTACCGGCTTGTTGGGGCTTGTAACTTATGCAACGCTTCAACGCACCAAAGAGATTGGCATAAGAAAAGTGTTAGGTGCAAGCGCTGCCAATATTATTATGATTCTGTCGCGGGACTTCCTGCGTCTTATTACAATTTCCATATTGTTAGCATTTCCATTGGCCTGGTGGGCAACGAACAAATGGCTGGAAAAATTTGCCTATCACATACAGATCACCTGGTGGATTTTCGCAGTTGCCGGTGCATCTGCCGTATTGATTGCACTCTTTACAATAAGTTTCCAGGCAATTAAAGCAGCCGTCGCCAACCCCGTGAACAGTTTGCGGAATGAATAAGAAGGAAATGCTCGTCTCGTACCAACAAATCAGGGTATATTTTCATTCACTTTAGTCAGCGTGTAAGAAGGGGAGTTGAGTATTATGTAGAAAAAATCGCGCGAAGTAAGCTTGTTTCCAGGCTCTTCTCTTTGTTTGAAAACGCCCCGTGGTTACTAAACAATAAATTAGTCCGGTTGTTACAATAATTATAGGTTGATAATAACTCATAGATCCTGCCACAGCATCAATTGTTTCTGCTGTATCAATTACGGTTTTCAAAGGAGGATATAATATAATTGTATGTACAATAAATTTATTTGCACTAGTAACCATATCCTGCGCAATACCGCCTTTTTAATTGTTTTGCTATGCCCTGTATTCGTCTCTTACGGACAGCAAAAAGAACATTTCAAACCTATACATAGTGTTGGTCTCAATATTGGTCACGAACACTCTTTCAATGGCGTTGATGAAAACGGACACAGGCAGGTAACCGTGCTACCTTATTGGGGACTTGATTACAATTTTCAATTTGCCCGGAAGTTTGCAATTGGACTGCACACTGATTTTATCACTGAATCTTTTAAAGTGGAAAAGAATCTTGAAAGCGGACATAAAGAAGTGGTAGAACGTTCATATCCTATTGCCCCGGCTGTTATCGGTATGTACAAGCCGACAGAGCACTGGACTTTTGGTTTGGGCCTGGGTGGTGAATTTGCAAAAGAAGAGAACTATTTTTTAAGCCGGCTCAGTGCTGAGTACGGCGTTGAAATAAGGAATGGGTGGGAAGTATTCGGCGCATTACAATACGATTTTCGCTGGAATGCTTATGATACCTGGACGATAGGACTGGGAATTTTAAAAGCTTTTGGGAAAAAGGAGAAGCATGAGAACTAGCAGGAATAATTAAACAGCGGGATACGGTCAAGTACCGTATTTCGTGAAACATGAAACATGGCACTGTATGCATTGCAAAGTTGCTATCGTAATTCATACAACCTGTGTAACTATTTTGCCCCTCACTGTACATCAGGCTCACAATATATTTCAAGGTCATATTTGCGCACACCGCCATGTTTCGTGTCTCACGAAACACTCAAAGCATAAACAAGGTACCTACATTGATCCCTCCTCAATAAAATTATTTCAAAGCCTGCCACAATTCCCATTAATTACATCGTTATTTGCGCCGCTTCAATTTTTGCACCGATCAACTGTATCAGCTTTTCATAGTCGTCAGGTTTTTCGTCCTCATCAAATTCATCCTCATCATCTTCAAATTCATTATCAGCGTAAACAGATTCCCATTCTTCGTCTTTAAAGATGGTGTCTTCAAATGTTCCGGTAGTAGTAACAATGATCAGATGATAGCCTCCGGTAGGTGTTAGCTGTTCAATATCACAGCTTACGTCAAGTTCGCAAGTCATTTCCTTCATGACGATGCAATAAACGGGTTGACTGTCAAATTCAAGCTCTACCGTTTGATAGTTCAGCTTGCCAAGTGGATGCGTCTGCATTTTTTTTCTATCAAATTACAAAATATCCTTTGTGAGAACCAATTAAAGAATATTTTTTAAAAAGGAAGTCAAAACTTTACTACAGGGCCTGACCTGTCAAGGAAAACATATGATATCCCATTGTTACTGCAATAGATGTAATAGTCTTCGCCGGCTGAACAGTTTTCATGATCAGGTCAATATTCGGGAGACCTCTCATGTCGTGCCAATGACAGATTTCATAGCAGTAACATTTTTTACCGTAGGGAATTAAGCTTAATAGAAATGTGCGAATTGAGAACTTCATAGTCCGTTAGGACTTTGACCAAATAAAAGGGTTAATGTCCTACGGACAAGAAAGACCCTGTATGTTAGGGCTTCTATTAAACTTAAAGTCCTACGGACTATCGATGAAAAAGTATACTGTCGTCTCTGTTTGATTTTGGTTAACCACAATCAAAAATAGAATGACCGTACTCTTGCACAATCACGCCGACCGCCGTTGTTGGTATGAGGCGTGGCAATGTGCTCTGGCCTCCAACAACAAATTAAGTGGATCACATCTGTCATTTGCACCGAAATGAAGGCTCCTCATTTTGCATCTTGTTACTTTCTTTTTCTTGAAAAAAAGAAAGTCTCCCGCCTGAACGACTAGTGGGGCAGGAAAAAAATCGAGGCAAACCTCCGCCCGGATGAATCCGTTAGGACAGGCGATCGCTCCGTCCCCACAGCATTGTGGGGAGACCATCCCCTCCCCATGTGCTACTTGCGTCACTAATCAAAATCAACTTGCAGAAATCTGTCATTGGCACGATAGAAGACATCTCCCAAAGTTGATGATGCCTCCTTAACTAAACAACATTGATTAATTAATTAATTAATTAATCATGCAAAGTCATTTTCGTTGCTGTTCGCTTTAGTGAACGGATGATGACCGGCGGAAATTAAAAAAACAGCAATATTTTGCCCGGCAGCAATCTCAAAATCGTTTTTTTAATAACTTGTACAACCAACACCAATTGTCTCCCAAAATCGCCAGCCATGAAATCAATGTCTTGTTATGCCTTACTATTTATTCTTTTGATTGTTAGTATACCTGATGTATTTGCGCAAACGCAGTCAGCACAAACAAAAAACAAAAACAATACGGCTAACAAACGGTACCTGTATGTAGCCACACCCGGCATCCGTGATTATCTTGGTTTTGGCGGACATGGAATACTGGTGTTCGACATGAATAACAATCACCGTTTTATAAAAAGAATTAATACACGGGGATTTCACCCGGACGGCAAACCTTCCAATGTAAAAGGCATTGCAGTAAGTGTTCCGCTTAACAGCATTTATGTAAGCACGTTGGAATCGCTTCAACGAATTGATTTATCTACTGAGCAAATAGTTTGGGAGAAAAAATTTGATGGGGGGTGCGACCGCATGTCCATCTCACCGGATGGATTAACAATGTATCTGCCTTCACTCGAAAACCATTTCTGGAATGTAGTTGATTGCAAGACAGGTGAAATCATTAAGAAGATTGAAGTATATAAAAGAGCACATAATACCATTTACGGACCATCCGGACAACTGGTTTACCTGGATGATATCGGCAGTCCGTGGTTGTACATTGCAGATGCAAAAAAACATGAACTTGTAAATAAGATAGGTCCATTTGAAAACAACGTGCGTCCCTTTACCATCAATAGTAAGGAAACCATAGCTTATGTTACTGTTGATAGTCTGCTCGGCTTTGAAGTAGGCGACTTAAAAAGTGGCAAAAAACTTTCACATGTGGTGGTTGAAGGATGGGAGAGAGGACCGGTAAGGCGTCACGGCAATCCCAGTCACGGCATTGGCCTTACTCCTGACGAAAAAGAGCTGTGGGTTTGTGATGGTCATAATATGCGTCTGCATGTGTTTAATGCAACACCGCCTTATCAACAATTGACAACCATTCCCTTGCAGGATATGCCTGGCTGGATCACATTTAGCATGGATGGAAAATATGCCTATCCTTCCAGCGGCGAAGTGATTGATGTAAAGACCCGCAAGATTCTGTTGACCCTCACAGATGAATTTAATAACAGTGTGGCGAGTGAAAAGATGGTAGAGATACAGTTTGAGGGGAACAAAGCTGTAAAAGCGGGTGATCAGTTTGGGATAGGGAGAGCGAAGTAAGAAAATTGAAATTGTCTGTGCGTCTACGGATAATGATAAAAAAATGCTGATGGAGAGCTGTTGGCAACGGGTAATTCTGTAACGTGTTATTAATAATGTTGGAAAAGGTCCGGTGAAAGCCAGACCTTTTTTGGTTGATAAAAATGGTCGGACGAGATAGTTTATCCTGTAAAACACGCCGGATTAAATTTCTATATCGTGACTTTTTTAATTGATAATATTTCAACTCTTTTATACTTTCATGGTAATAATCTTAAGTTCTTAAATCGCGCTGATATTTCTCAGCTCACTTGATTATTTGTCCCCCTTTATTTTTTGTTTGAAAGCCGGTTTCAAACGTTGATAGTACTTCCAATGTCGTATGATATTGTGGTTAGGTTATTATGTGCATAGAAATATGTTGACAATCCTGCGTCGCAGATGATTAAATATTCTTTTGGCCTAAAACTGATAAAAATGAAAAAAAAATCTACAAACCCGTTAAAATGCATTTCTTCAATTAGTCAGGTATTAAAGCAGTATTTAAGCAGGAACCAGTTAAAGCTCCTGGTGCTTTTTTTTATGATTTGCAGTTCCAGGGCAATATTAGCGCAGTTACCAGTTATTAATTCAGTAACGCCGTTAAGCGGGCCTGCGGGAAGCACGGTGAAGATCAATGCCTCGAAGGTTGATCCGACTCCATCAAAAAATATTGTGTATTTCGGTGCCGCAAAAGCTACAGTTACTTCTGTTTCGGGAAACACACTTGACGTTATAGTTCCTAATGGTGCTACTTATGCGCCGGTTAGTTTAACGCAGAACAGGACAACTGCGTTCAGCACCCAGAAATTTGATCTTACATTTCCGGCAACAGGTCCATTGACTACCGGACTTTTGGCAACGCCTGTGATATTTAGCGCAGATGTAAATGCCAATGTACGATGCACATATCTGCAACCTGCTGATATTGATGGTGATGGTAAGGTAGATATTGTGTCGTTTGGTTTTGACGGAGATAATGGCGTTGGTACTTCCGATCTTACTTTGTTCAAAAACGCAAGTACTGTTGACAGTATTTCTTTGCAATATATGCCCGTAGCTCATTTTGGTTATGATGCATGGCTACATGTAGCTGATGTTGATGCAGATGGAAAGCTGGACATCATTGTAGCCAGCCACAACTATACCGGTAACGATTTTTTTTCGGTGTTTAGAAACCTGAGCACACCCGGAAAAATTCTGTTTGATGCAGTTAAAACTTTTCAACTTCCTTATCTGGGAAAGATAAAACTGGGTGATATGGATCTGGATGGTAAGCCGGACGTAATTTTTAATTCGCAGGACAGTGTATACTTTTTAAAAAACAGTTCTCAGAACTCGGTTGTTAATTTTGCCAAATCGCTCAACCTGAATGTAAAAGGGGGAAGAGTTGTCGATATAGCCGACTACAATAATGATAATCTGCCTGATCTGGCCATTTATAATGTAAGGGAAACCACACTCTTTATTTACAGAAATCATTCGAAGAAGGCTGTTAATTCCTTTGGATTTGATTCATACCTGACGTATAGCTCTTATGAAAACGCACTGGCTTCGGGTGATTTTAACGGCGATAGCCTTTTAGATGTCGGTGCGCTGGACATAAAGTATACCGGCAATCTTCATGTTATCAAAAATTCGGCGACAAAACTCAGCGATATCAATATGGAGTTAGTCACTAATTATTACACTGGGGTGGGCCCAACAGCTATCAATATTTCAGACATTAACGGCGATGGTAAGCCGGATATTTTTGCATGTAACGAACACTACACAATAGCAGCTTTTGAAAATGCAAGTACAATCAACAATATTACATTTAATCCAAAGGTTGACTTTGCTGTACCTAAATTTATGCAGGACATGGCTATAGTAGACATTAATGGCGACGGTAAACCAGATCTGGTAGCTTCGCAAAATCCGGGCAGCACTGTCTATGTGTTCAAAAATCAACTGACAATGTCGGGAGCGGCACCCGTGATTACATCTTTTTTTCCGGACGGCGGCGGCACCAATGATACGATACTCATTAAAGGGAAAAATTTTACCGGAGTAAGAAGTGTTAAGTTTGGAAATGTTGACGCCACATATATCACGCCGCTGTCTGATAGTGCTATTACTGCAGTTATAGGCAGTGGCGCTACGGGAGATATATCTGTAACAACAGGCTCAGGAACCCACAGTCTGCCCGGATTTACATACTTAACGCAACCTAGAATAACCATATTTACAGATTCAACATCTGTTTGCCAGGGAAGCGTAGTTACTGTGCAGGCTATTCCTGAAAGGAGATATCCCGCTTACCATTATCAGTGGTACAAAAATGGCGCAAAGATCGGCGACCTTACCAAGCCTTATGTTACGACGAAATTGCTGGATGGGGATTCCGTGTGGGCGACTATGGTCAATCCAATGTATACTGGTAGTGTCAAAAGTAATATACTTCATTTTACGGTGTCGCCCTCAATAAAGCCTACAATTGTTATCTCAGCCGATAAACGAAGCCCTATATGCAAAGGCACGTCCGTTATGTTTACCGCAAAGATCACGAATGGCGGTGCTCTTCCCGTTTATCAATGGATGAAAAATCAAAAACCTGTAGGAACAAATGCGCCAACTTATACAGACGCGAATCTTCAGAATGGAGATTCGGTTTATTGTGTGTTGACTGTAGTGGAAAGATGCGCAGTAATTCCTGTAACCAGCAGGCCAAGCGTGTTTGCAGTAAATGATTGCAGTACTTCAGGTGCATTAGCTAACAACGCTGCGCGAATGATAAATAATCAGACACAATTTGCCGATAATGCAAACGTTGTATCAAATCAATCGGCGACATTTAATGTATATCCAAATCCGGCCAACAGTAAGGTAGCGGTTACGTTCTCCGGTGAACCCGGTGGTAGCTATGTTGTCCAGTTTTCTGACGCAAATGGCAGGATATTGCAATCACAAAAAATTACATTACAGAACGGCGTTAGTAATACACAATGGAATGTTGCAGGTTATGCACCGGGCGTTTATCATGTAACGCTTCTGAATAAAAACAAATTTGTAAACAGCAAACAATTATTAATCGGACATAAATAAATAAGAAGAATAAGAGATTAAGCCTTTCCGGTCGCAGAAACCGGAAAGGTTTTTTGTTTTCAGAAGGAGAGCTTGATCTTACTGAGGCAAGTGTTTGGTTTCTGACGCGAGTGTCCCGAAGGATCACACGTGTCTATTTGATGATTTTGTAGCCCCGGATCAACGGCGCGGGTGATACCGCAGAACACTCATGCCAGAACGGGAAAATTTATGAAGATTAATAGGAGAGTAAACCTTTGTATATTTATGACACAGGGGCTATTCAGGTAAAATGCAATAAGATTAGGACAATCAATTGTAGATATGATTATGGTATCTTGCACACAAATGATGCACGATTTTTAGCCTTCATATAAAACTCAAGAAATCAATTGCTATATGACCCGCAAATTTCTAACCATCCGCCCTTTATGTTGTTTATTTTTTTGCTGCTTTTTGCAGTTTTCTTCAGTGGCCACTGCACAACAGCAAACAGATTGCAGCGTGGCTAAAAAGGTTTTGTCTGACGCCAGGCTTGATACCATAAAGAACAGAGCCTTACGCTTATTGTCTGGTTTTACTGCAGGCACATCTTATGGTGAAATATGGATCCGCGATCTGAACACTTTTATTAACGGATCCCTGCAGGTACATGACAGGAAAAAAGTGAGAGACATTCTTTTGATGTTCTTTAAGATCCAGGGAAGCGATGGCAATATTCCCGACGGTATAATAGACACTGCAAAGGCCGGGGTTGGCTATCAATACCGCTATTCACCCTTATTGCCGGGTTGGGCAGCTCATAAAAATACAGTTGAAACAGACCAGGAGTCATCGCTTATACAAGCTGTAAAAAAATATATCGATGCCACGGGTGACCGGTCTATACTGGCAGTGAACATTGGGGGTGAAAGCGTGGCCACACGTATGGAAAAAGCTTTGTTATATATAATGCATGACCGTTGGTCCGATAAGTATAAACTTGTTACCGGCGCTACCACGGTTGACTGGGGTGATGTTCAGCCTGAAAAGGGGTGGGGAGTGGCCATTAACGACAAGACCAAATGGGCAATAGATGTGTACGACAATGCTATGTATGTAAAAGCGATCAGGGATTGGATGGATATGAAACCTTCCGGCTTCACTGCTAAAGAAGACTGGAAGGCAGTTGCCGCAAACATAAGATCCCAGGTAAGAAAGTTCTTATGGGATGATGAAGCAAAGAAATATATTCCACATCGTTATATTAACGGCTCTCCGTTCTCACCTGATTTTAACGAAACATCAATTATATACACTGGTGGATCAATTTGTGCAATGATAGCAGGCTTTAATACACCCGGTGAAATACAGGCCATTAACAGCCAGATTGTTGCAGCTGCGAAAAAAGAAAAATTCGCTACAATTGGCTTGACTGTTTATCCTCCTTATCCGGAAAAGGAATTTCCGAATATGAAACCATTTACATATCAGAATGGTGGCGACTGGACCTGGTTCGGTGCACGGCTTATCCTTGTGCTCATTGACAACGGACAGGCTAATGATGCGTACAATGAACTATTACCTATGATAGATCGCGCACTTGCCGCCAAGGGTTTTTATGAATGGTATGATGTGCTTTCCGGAGCCCCGAAAGGATCTGGAGATTTTCGTGGAGAGGCCGGCGTATTGTTTGACGCCATAACTGCTTTGCAGCGCTGGGCAATAAATAAATGTGGCCAGCAATGATAGCACTGATCAAAGTGGTTGTAAGAAACAGGCATGTTGTTCGGTTTGCTATAAAGAAGATGCATTGGTATTAAAAATAAATCATCCTGCCGATGAAAGGTCGTCCGGTTCCTGTTATTATTGTTGCCATCCTGTTTATCGTTACAGGTTGTATCGGCTTTGTATATCATGCAAAAGAGTTATTCGACCGGGATCATGTATTATCCGAAGTCATCTGGATTCTTGTTCTGCGGATCCTGGCTGTGCTATGTGGTGTTTTGCTTCTTTACAGGATTAATTGGGCACGCTGGCTTGCTGTCGCGTGGATGCTATATCATGTAGTAATTGGCGCATTGAATTCAGTTGATCAAATGATTGCTCATATCATTTTTTTAGTGATAATTGTGGTGTTATTGTTTTTGCCGGTGTCTTCAAAATACTTCCGGCTCAAAAATGGCGGTGCCAAAAAATAATGCTATTGGAACTCAGACTGAATAATACATGGTGTTTC
Organism: Danxiaibacter flavus; assembly: GCF_041060425.1. Lineage (NCBI taxonomy): Bacteria > Pseudomonadati > Bacteroidota > Chitinophagia > Chitinophagales > Chitinophagaceae > Danxiaibacter > Danxiaibacter flavus. The sequence goes on along the minus strand of NZ_JAULBC010000007.1, from coordinate 111,661 downwards.
GTGAGACACGAACCACGGCTGTCAGCTTTCAGTTTTAAGCTTTGGGCTTTAAGCTTCCCACTTCCCTCACACCTCCAGCTTCCTCTGCAGCTTCCTTCTCTGCCTTCTCGGCAATCGTTCAATTGAGAGTCCCTGTACAACAATAGAAAACAAGACAACACAATAAGTTGTAAACAGGAAAAGATCTTTATGCAACCCTTGCGAAGGACAGTGCCAATGCTGCTATGGCAATTCTTACGCCTTGGTTCGTGTCTCACGAACCAATTCTAGAACATCCTGACCGGGTAATACATGGTGTTTCGTGAGAGACGAACCATGACTGTCAGCTTTCAGTTTTAAGCTTTAGGCTTTAAGCTTTCCACTTCCCTCACACCTCCAACTTCCTCTGCAGCTTCCTTCTCTGCCTTCTCGCTAACCGTTCAATCGAGAGTCCTTGCACAACAATAGAAAACAAGACAACGCAATAAGTTGTAAACAAGAAAAGGTCTTTATGTAACCCTTGCGATAATGACAGTGCCAATGCAATCGAAATTCCTCCGCGAAGTCCGCCCCAGGTTAAGAACCACAGGATATACAAGTTCATTTTTTCCCGCAGCCTGATTACAAAGGACGGTAACCATAGCGATATAAAGCGTGCAAACAGCACAATGCCGATAGATGCAATTCCTGCAACCCAGTAGTATTGAAAATGTTTGATAAAGAGAATTTCAAAACCTATCAACGCAAATAAGATCACGTTAAGGATTTCTTCAATCAGCTCCCAGAACTTATCCAGGTAATCACGGGAAACGGGGGACATAGCGTATTTCTTTCCATAGTTACCAATAAAAATGCCGGCTGCGACCATTGTCAGCGGCGCGGAAACATTCAGTTTCTTTGCCAGCAGATAGCCGCCCATCACTACTGCAAGGGTAATCATCACTTCAATATTGTGGTCATCAATGCCCTTCACCGTTCTAAGCGCTATAAAGCCTAGCACAACGCCAAGAACCAATCCGCCAACAGCTTCTTTAAAAAAAATATAGCTGATCTCTTTGATTGTAATGCTTGCACCAGGATCGTGTACAGAACGTAATATGGTAAAAAATAACAACAGGGCTACGCCATCATTAAACAAAGACTCGCCGGCTATTTTTGTTTCCAGCGACTTGCTCATTTTAGCGTCTTTAAGGATACTCAAAACTGATACAGGATCGGTGGGAGAGATGAGGGCACCAAATAATAAACATTGCAAAAGAGGAACGTTCATATGAAGTGCCTGTAATATGATGTACATAAGAAAGCCAACGATAAAAGTAGAGATCACAACACTCAACGTTGAAAACAAAATAACTGAAAGCTGATGTTGATGAAGATCTGTTATACGAATGCGGATAGTTCCAGCAAAAAGCAGAAAATTAAGCAGAATGCTGATAAGTAATTGACTGAAATTAACTGTCTGAAGCAGTTTGAAACTATCTCTGAATAATACAGGAAATATGTTGCTTGTCAATAATAGAAGAAGGGACAGGATAGCAGCAATGATCATTACGCCGATGGCATTCGGCAATTTAAAAAACCGCTGATTGATGAAAGCCGTAAAGGCCGCCAGAACAATTACTATGGAAAAGGTGTTGTAAAGATCCATAGACGTTTTTTACAGAATAGCCTTCAGGCATATCAATTTTATTTTTGGTAAACTTCATCTTCCGCTTGCGGCATATTTTATTTGCCGCTGTAATAGGCGCGCACAGCGATATAAATAGATATAATGATGAAGGTTATTATTAAGATTCCGACGAGTATTGACGATAAATGTCTGGACAAGAAATTTTTTTTTCTTTCTGTTGGTTCACTTTTCGTTAACACAGTTTTCATAATATCTTTTTTAACTGTATCAGAAAAATATGCCATCAGGAAGGTTGAAAATTAAAGGACTGTAAATCAGTTAATTGTAGCCTTAGCTTCGATTGCTGGATCCTAATGATATGTGTATTATAATCACCACAGCGTAAAAAAGCGCTTTGGAAAAGTTATTTAAGGTCAACATTTACTATCTTGCTGTGGGTACAAACCTTTTTTCATCGTTTTAAATACAGCTATATGGGATTTCAGGAAATATTATTAATTGCAGTTGTGATACTGGTATTGTTTGGTGCTCGCAAAATACCTGAATTCATGAAGGGTGTAGGCAAAGGTATTCGCAGCTTCAATGAAGAAGTTGATACTGAAAAAAAGTCCGAAAAGAAATAACGATCATTGTCTTGCATCAACTTATTTAAAGGTTGCAGTTTAAAAGCTGCAACCTTTTTCACTTTTAGTAAATCTTCCTGCTACTGATAGCTGACTGCTACTACGCTGGCACTTTATGTAACTTCTCTCTTTCCCAAACCCTATGCTGCGCAATCGCCTTTATAAAAGCCTCAGGCGGTGAATTTAAAATCAATCCATCCTGGGCCAGGTTATCATTATCTTCCATCTTACTGTTCGCTGCGGATGCTTCCAGTAACTCAACACCATCATTATCTGCTGCAATGGCTTTGCAATGCCTGTAAGCTTCAGTAACAAAATGTATAGCGTCAGGCTCCTGTAATAAGGTGGCAGAGGCACCTCCCGGAACATATACTGCATCAAAAAACACGGAAGAGGACGTTAAAAAGCTTTGATCAATTTTCATTTCTTTTCCGCTTGCCGTTTTGAGGTATCCAAGTCTTGGAGCGATGATCATTGTCGTAGCACCTTCTGCCTCCAGGGCCTTTTTCATTTTATCAATCGCCTTATCGTCAGAACCATCGGCAGCCAGCATTGCTATCTGTCTTGATTTAATGGTATTCTTTATTGTATTTGCCATGCTTAAAGCTTCCGACCGCTCAATAGATGATTTTATCACTTTCGGTTGGTATTTTTTTGGATCAGCATCGGCCGGCATGCTGTGGTTCATTGGTTCTATTGGTTTTGCAGGTACTTTTAACCCCAGACCTGCAGCCACTTTTTCTGCCAGGATTTTATCAATTTTAGAAAGCAGGCCAAGCATTCTCTCCCTTATTTCTTCGCGGACAACTTTTCCCAATTCAAACCGCAGTGCGTCAATAATGTGATTCTTTTCGGGTTCTGACTGACTATTAAAGAACAAGGTAGCCTGACTAAAATGATCGAAGAAGCTCGAGCTACGTTCGCGTATTTTCTTCGCATCAATACGTTCTCCATAAGATGAGAATCCACCTTCTGCCATTTTCGCCTGGAACGGGCAGCCACCTCCTATAGAATTCGGGTGATAGCTTGCAACACCCTTATTGATCGTTTGACGCATATGTCCGTCGCGCTGATTATTATGCACCGGAACAACAGGCCGGTTGATCGGAATTTCATGGAAGTTCGGGCTTCCCAACCGGGATAGTTGTGTATCTAAATAGGAAAACAGTCTTCCCTGCAATAACGGATCATTGGTGAAGTCAATACCAGGAACAATATGCCCTGGATGAAATGCAACCTGTTCAGTTTCTGCAAAAAAATTATCCGGGTTTCTGTTCAGTGTCATTTTTCCAATACGCTGCACGGGAACCAATTCTTCCGGAATAATTTTCGTGGGATCCAGCAGGTCAAATTCAAATTTATGCTCGTCCTTTTCCGGCACTATCTGAACACCCAGTTCCCATTCCGGAAAGGCGCCATTTTCAATCGCTTCATACAGATCGCGACGGTGAAAATCCGGATCTTTTCCGCTAATTTTCAGCGCTTCGTCCCATGCCACGGAATGCACGCCCAGTAATGGTTTCCAGTGAAATTTTATAAACGTAGCCTCGTCTTTTTCGTTTACAAAACGGAAAGTGTGCACGCCAAATCCTTCCATCATTCTTAAGCTGCGTGGTATGGCCCTGTCAGACATTACCCACATGATCATATGCATGGATTCCGGCATTAGTGAAATGAAATCCCAGAACGTGTCATGGGCCGACGCCGCCTGCGGAATTTCATTATGCGGTTCCGGCTTTACGGCATGTATAAGATCAGGGAATTTTATGGCATCCTGAATAAAGAACACAGGTATGTTGTTTCCCACTAAATCAAAATTGCCTTCTTCTGTATAGAACTTGACTGCAAATCCCCGCACATCCCGCGCAAGATCAGTAGAACCTCTAAAACCTGCTACGGTCGAAAAGCGCACAAATACGGGTGTTTTTGCAGCTGAATCCTGCAGGAATTTGGCTTTTGTATATTTTGCCATTGATTCATATACCTGGAAGTAACCGTGTGCAGCAGTGCCCCTTGCATGCACAACGCGTTCCGGGATACGTTCGTGATCGAAATGGGTGATCTTTTCGCGCAGTATAAAATCCTCCAGCAGTGTGGGGCCGCGATCTCCGGCTTTTAAAGAATTCTGGTCGTCATTGATTTTTACACCCTGATCGGTTGTCATAAACTGATCCGCGCCTACCTCGATATCCGGTTGCAGGTCTTTGTCTTTTTCAGTGCCGCCTTTGGCATTCGGTTTACTTGGCATAGTTGTATGTTTAGGTGAACATGGAGAGATGGAAATCGTTCAACAAGAAACATACCTGTACAAAATAAGACGGATGAACGGCCTGGATGGATACCAAAGGAAAAAATAACCTCAGGTCAATTGTTGACTTTTGTACACAAGGGGATTATAGAAATAAAAAAAGGATAGAACATTTAGCTCTATCCTTTTTCAATATTATGTTTGTCTAGTCTACTTTTTCTGAATGAAAAGCGGATTTGATGATGTTACAAAAATCCGATTCCACCATTTTGACTGCCTGAAGGATCATATTTTTAAAAGCCACATCATTGCTGATGCCATGACCAATTAAAACTGGTTTTGCAACGCCCAGGATAGGAGTTCCTCCGTAGTTCTCATAGTGAAAACGATGCAGGTATTGATCGTCCTCCAGTTTTCTGTGCACTGCAATGTCATAAATGGTTTCAGCCATTTTAAGAATAACATTACCAGTGAACCCATCGCATACAACCACGTCTGCTTTATTCTGGATCAGATCGCGACCTTCAACGTTACCAATAAAATTGATGGACGCATTTTCTTTCAGCAGGGGATAGGTGGTCTGAGCCAACTGATTTCCTTTGCCTTCTTCTTCACCAATGTTCAGTAAGCCAACAGTAGGCTTGTCAATTCCAAGCACCTTTTGTGCATAGAGGTTGCCTAAAACTGCAAATTGATTCAAATGCTCCGGTTTACAGTCAACATTCAAACCAACATCAAGTAACAAACCTGTGGTGCCGTTTAATTTGGGAATAACAGTGGCAATAGTTGGACGTTGAACACCTTCAATGGCTTTGATGGTATACATTGTACCAACAAGCATTGCCCCGGTATTTCCGGCGCTTGCAAATGCATCAATCTTTCCGGAGGATAACAGGTGAAAGCCAATAGCAATAGAAGATTGCTGCTTTTCCTTCAACGCTTTGGCAGGATGTTCGTGATAACCGATTACCTCGGGAGCGTTAATTACTTTAATGCGCGACTGATCTATCTTGTGCTCTTCAAGCAAAGAAGTGAAATTCTCTTGCTGCCCGATACAAAATAAAGTAACCGGGCCAGTATATTCGTCTAGAAATAATTTAAGGCCTTTGATAGCCTCTAAGGGAGCGTAATCGCCTCCCATCATGTCTAAGCCTATATTCATGCCCGGCAATCTACAAAAATATGTTGGAAACTAAAAGGTTAAGCTTTCAAAGGTGCTTTCTCAGCCACTAATTTACCCTTGTAATATAATTTACCTTCACTAACATGTGCACGATGGCGAACATGTGTTTCACCTGTTGTTGTATCCTTGCTTAATGTAACAGTCTCAGCTTTATAATGCGTTCTTCTTTTTGCGCTGCGTTGCTGTGAGTGTCTGCGTTTGGGATTTGGCATAACTAACGATTTATTAAATAGTTATTCTAAATTTTTAAATTGATCTAAACCTTTCCATAATGGGTTCTTTTCCTCCTTCACATCATTTTCCATCTGCCTGAGTTTTTCCAAAACTTCTTTGTTGCATTTTGGTCCGCCCATTTCATCCTCTCCACACATCTTTTGCATCGGAATGCTCAGATTAATGAATTCATAGATCCAGTTGGCAATGTGCAAATGGCTTTCACCGCGGCTGATATAATAAACATCAGGATCTTCTTCCTGGTCGTTCATTTCCTCAGGATTGTCCACCATCTTCACTACAATTTTGAATTCATCCCACAATTGCAGCGGTAGAGGGTTTCCGCAACGGTCGCAGGAAACATCAACAGAACCTCCAATATCAAACTTCAGCAGCATAAAACCATTGTGCTTATCCAGTTGAAGTTTTACATTGGCGTTACAGTTGCTAAAATCCTGATCGCCATAAGGTATAAAGAACTTGTCCCTAATTTCATAATCAAACTCATGAATCCCCGGCTTTAAGCCCACAAATGCTATTTCAAATTCCCTCCGGTTACTCATCGGTTATTTTTTTAGGGGTGGCAAAGGTATGCTAAAAATACTAAATAGCAAAGGAAAATTGGTTTTATCCCTAATCTTTACTTAATTGTGAATAGATTTTACGGAACCAATAACTTTTGCACAAAGATGGAGATAAAAGCAGGATATAAATGGATTAAGACCGGAATATTGATTTTTATTGTTGTGCTGATCAGGATCTTTTCTGTTTTTGGTGATAGTGTTGAACGGTATTATTCAACAGGTTTCTTTCCCTGGTTCGCCCCAAAATTACGTGTAATCCAGTCCCATATACCTTTTAGCCTGGGCGATATTCTTTATGCACTTGTTGCCATATGGCTGATCAAGAGCCTTTTCTGGCTAATCATTGCACTAATCAGATTTCGGAAAGAAAAAGCTGCTTTGGCAGATTCAATTCGCATTGGCGTTAACCGGCTCTTATGGCTATACATCATTTTTAATGTTTTTTGGGGATTGAACTATGACAGGCTGGGGATTGCATACCAGTTAAAAATAGATCCGAGAGAATATGATGTTCCGGAACTGCAGCGTTTAACGGCAGATCTTTTAACAAAGGTGAATTCATGCCGGCGACAAATAGACTCTCAAAAGCTTGCCTATCCGTCAAACGAAAATATTTTCCACGGAACGGTTGAAGCTTACCAGTCCGTTCAGGCCAGCTTTCCTTTTTTGCGTTATGATCATCCATCAATAAAATCCTCGCTTTATGGCAAGTTGGGCAACTATATGGGATTTCTCGGCTATTACAATCCCTTTACTGCAGAGTCGCAGGTAAATGTTACGCCGCCGCGTTTTGTATTGCCTTATGTGACTTGTCACGAAGTTGCTCATCAACTCGGCTATGGAAGCGAGAGTGAGGCTAATTTTGTAGGTTATCTTGTCGCGGCAAGAAGTAAGGATGTCCGTTTTAATTATTCCGTTTATTTTGACCTTTTCAGCTATGCAAACAATGAACTGTTTATGCGTGACAGCGTTGCAGCCCGGGCAAATTATAAGCAGCTGGATACACTCGTTAAACTCGATATAAAAGAATACCGCAAATTTTTTAAACAATACAGAAACCCAATTGAACCTTTTATTAAAGTGTTCTACAGTAACTACCTGAAAGCCAATAATCAACCAAAGGGCATTGACAGCTATAATGAAGTGGTAGGGTGGCTGATTGCGTACAGGAAGAAGTATGGGGTTATTTAAGTTGTACGTTATAAGTTATACGTTTTACGTTGAAGACCAGATTGGTGCCAGCTTAAAGCTCAAAGCCTAAAGCTGAAAACTTAAGTTCCTCGAATGCCTGGTGTTTTTGATAGAAATAATATAATTGTGTCTTTGCATTTTGCTGATAGCTAATAGCTAATAGCTGACGGCTGACAGCTGATAGCTGCCAGCTACTTAATAATTACACTACCTATTATTTTCGTAAGCTCTATTTCAATCTTCTTAAGGTGCTTGTGAATTTCGATGAGACGCATTTGGTCCTCGAAGCTGGTCGCGTGCTCCATATCGTGCTGGTTCTGATCAAACATTTTTTTGATCTTGCTTAGCTTCAGATAGTTTACGCTTGAAATGGCATCCTGTATGCGGGTATCTTTGATAACAGAGATAATGCTTTCCATCTTTTCATCCCAGCGCTTACTTAGCTCGTGCCTGAAAAGCGTAAGATTCACGATCAGGTCGCGGATCTGTGCATCTTCATTATACAGAAGGGTTTTGGCAGACGGTTCCAGTCCCTGTTCGTATTGCGCCTTGTAGAGATCAAATACTTTTTCGAGCAACGGTGTTTCAATATGAAATTCCTCTAACTCGTCAAATATATATTGTGCGATCGTTCTGCCTTCTTCAAATTCATCCAGACCATATTCAACCAGAACACGCAATACACTTTTTTCATTGATCTCATCGCGTTGCAACAGATCTGCCCCATCGAAAAATTCTTCCGGCGGCGGAGGTTCCTGGAGAAAAGGATCATGAGCCGGAGCTGCAGCTTTCTTCTCTTCTTTTGCTAACTGATCCCTCTTGTACTTGTTGACAAGATTGGTGAGACCGAGTTCATCAATTTTCAGGATGGACGAACACTGCCTGATATATTCCTGCTGCTTGGTAAAATCCTCAGCACGGTTGATTTTGCTCAGGGTTTCCGCGACGTGGTTGACAACATCATTCTTTTTGCTGACATCATTACCGGCTTCCCTGAGCATTACCTCAAGCTGGAAAAGAATGAAATCCTTTTTATTGCCTTTAATGAATTCACGGAACTGGTCCGCACCGACCTTATTTACATAGCTGTCCGGATCTTCCTTGTCAGGAATAAGCACCAGCTTTACGTTCAGGCTTTCTTCCAGGGCCATATCCAACCCGCGCAGGGCAGCCTTTACACCCGCAGCATCGCCATCATAAATGATGGTCAGGTTGTTGGTGTATTTCTTGATCAGTTTTAACTGATCGATGGTGAGAGACGTACCACCGCTGGCCACAACGTTTTCTATGCCGGCCTGATACAGCGAAATAACATCCGTATAACCTTCAACCAGTAAACATTCGTCGTTCTTGTCTATTGCATGGCGTGCAAAATAGGATCCGTAAAGGATTTTACTCTTTACATAGATCTCATTTTCGGGTGTATTGATGTATTTGGGCGCCCGGTCAGCTTTGCCAATCACACGAGCACCGAAACCAATTATTTTGCCGCTGTTGTTATGAATGGGGAAAATGATGCGTCCGCGGTAATTATCAACCGGTTCTTCATACCGGTTAACAACAAGGCCTGATTTAACAAGTACATCAATATTGAACTGCTGTCCCAGTGCTTCTTTTACCAGGGCATTCTTTTCCTGTGGATTGTAACCCAGCTGAAATTTTTTTATAATATCATCCCGGAAGCCGCGTTCTTCAAGATAACTTAACGCAACACTCTGACCTTCATCGGAATTGAACAACTTATCTGCAAAAAACTTTTGAGCAAAATTGTTGATGATATATAAACTGTCAGCCGCCTGTTGATGTTGCCTTACTTCATCGCTTACTTCCGTTTCTTCTATTTCAACATTATAGCGATTGGCCAGCCATTTTAGCGCTTCAACATAGCTATATTTCTCCAGGTCCATCAGGAAGCTGATGGTATTGCCGCTTTTTCCGCATCCAAAGCATTTGTAGATCTCTTTCGCAGGAGAAACCGTAAAAGAGGGCGTTTTTTCGCCATGGAAAGGGCATAACCCCAGGTAATTGGCACCGCGCTTCTTCAGCTTAACAAACTCTCCGACAACATCAATTATGTCGATGCGACTTGTGATCTGTTGTATGGTTTGTTGTGTAATCATGATTAAGCGACAGGTTAAGAGTGCAAATGTAGAGAAAGTTGGAAGTTTTACGTTGTACGTTTTACGTTTTTGAATATATGCAACAAGTTCTGATTATTGTTTGCGTAACACCACAAATTGAATTTACTATCCATTTGCTTTGAAAGAAGCGACAATAATAATATTATATAAATTCGTACTACGAATTTATATTTTTGATGCTAGCTAAGCAAATAATACAAATAATCAAAGTATTTTCTTCAGAAGAAAAGAAAATTGAAAAGCCAAGAATGCTTATAAACTCTGTAGAAGATGAGTTTATCAATTTTTTAATGAATGGGCCGGTTTACAAAACAAAGGACATTCAAATAATACAGAAGAATCGTAAAAGTATCGCAGCATGGCGAACAAAAAGTGTGTAGGTTGTGTTGAATTGCCTTCCAAACAAGAAGAGAAGTTGTACGTTCTACGGTTCTTCAACGTAAAACGTACAACTTATAACTTACAACGTAACTATCGCATTTGCTTGTACAAATTAATCAATCCGTTGGTGGAAGAATCGTGAGATGCGATAACATCTTCATTTTCCAACTCCGGCAATATTTTACCGGCGAGTTGTTTGCCAAGCTCAACGCCCCACTGGTCAAAAGTGAAAATGTTCCAGATCACACCCTGAACAAAAATTTTGTGTTCGTATAATGCAATAAGGCTACCCAAACTTTCAGGTGTAATTTCTTTAACAAGAATAGAGTTGGTCGGTTTATTGCCTTTAAATACTTTGAATGGAAGTAATTTCTTTATTTCTTCCTCTGATTTGCCAGCCTTAACTAATTCCTCTTTTACTTCTGCTTCGGTTTTACCATTCATTAAGGCTTCTGTTTGAGCGAAGAAATTGCTTAGCAATTTTACATGGTGATCCCCAATTGGGTTGTGGCTAATTGCAGGAGCGATAAAATCACAAGGAATCAAAACAGTGCCCTGGTGAATCAACTGGTAAAATGCATGCTGGCCATTTGTTCCGGGTTCACCCCAGATCACCGGTCCGGTTGAATAATTTACTTCGTTGCCATTTCTGTCTACATACTTTCCGTTGCTTTCCATATTGCCCTGCTGGAAGTATGCGGGGAAACGGTGCATATATTGATCGTACGGTAAAATAGCTTCTGTTTGCGCACCAAAGAAATTGGTGTACCACAAACCGACAAGCGCCATTATCACCGGAATGTTTTTATCAAAAGCTGTTGTTTTAAAATGCTCATCAACAGCATATGCGCCCTTCAACAAAGATTCAAAATTGTCATATCCAACTGTAAGGGCAATTGAAAGACCGATTGCGCTCCACAAAGAATAGCGTCCGCCAACCCAATCCCAAAACGCGAACATGTTAGCAGGATCAATACCAAACTTTGTTACTTCTTTTTCATTTGTGCTTAATGCTGCAAAGTGTTTGGCGACCTGCGACTCATCTTTAGCTGCTTCAAGAAACCAGTTTCTCGCAGTATGTGCGTTTGTCATGGTTTCCTGCGTTGTGAATGTTTTAGATGCAATCAGGAAGAGCGTTTCTTCTGCCGTTACTTTTTTCAAAGTTTCAGCTATATGCGTACCATCAACATTACTTACAAAATAGGTTTCAATGCCATCTACCCAATAAGGCTTCAGCGCCTCTGTAACCATTACCGGTCCAAGGTCACTACCACCAATGCCGATGTTCACTATATATTTGATCTTTTTGCCGGTATAACCCTTCCATTCGCCGGAATGAATAGACGCGCAAAAGTTTTTCATTTGTTCCAGCACTTTTTTTACATCCGGCATTACATCTTTCCCTTCACTCATAACCGGCTGCCCTGAAAAATTCCTCAGCGCAGTATGTAAAACGGAACGTTGTTCTGTTTCGTTAATGATCTCTCCGGAAAACATGGCATTGATGCCATCCTTTACTTTACATTCCTCTGCAAGCTGCTGCAATAGCTGAATAGTCTTTGGCGTAATGATATTCTTGGAATAATCAAACACTATGCTATTTAATGTAATCGAAAAGTTTTTGAAACGATCTGCATCGTTCTTGAACAAGTCTTTTACTTTGGTTCTTTGCATGTCTTCCTGGTAATGTTTTTTAAGAAGCAACCAGGCCTGTGTAGTTGTGGGATTGATTTTCGGGAACATATTGATCGTTTAATTTCGTTGATGCTGAAACAGCGCCTGCGAATGTAAAAAAGAATCCCGAAAAAAGGTTAATTGATCTTCGATATGATTAACCGGTTTGATGAACAATCCGGTCATTGATTCATAAAATTGTGCATTGCATTATCTCTGTATCGAAATTTTTTCGACCGGCACCGGACACGCCGAGCCATTAGCCTGGTGCGTTCCTTAATTTAAATTGAAACTGCGCGTATTTGAAGAACTTCTCCTTCAACGATAAAACGGTCAATTATGGGATATAAGCAGTTAAAATCAGGCGGGCAAATTCTTGTTACTGATGTTATTTTCATAGTTCATTTTATTCAAAAACGTTCCATGTTTGCAAGAACCAGCTTAAGATTATTCTACTTTGCAATTGCTTGTACAAATATTGTTTTTGTCTTCGCACAAAAAGCTCCGTCAGCGCCCTACGTCCCTTCCCATGAAGAAATGATAAGAAGTTATCGTTCGGTGGAGGCAAAAGACAGTGCAGTAAAAAATTCAGTTTACAAGACTTCTGTTGACGCTCATTGGCTGCCCGGTAACAAAGCATTTTGGTATCGAAACATATTACAGGATAGCACAACCGAATATCTGCTGGTGAACGCGGAAACGGGCGTCAAACGAAAGGCATTTAATGAAGCTGAACTGGCTGGCGCGCTAAGCAGAAATACCGGATCGGCAATCAAACCGGAACGTCTTTTCCTGGATAATCTTTCATTTAACGCAGCGGGCTCATCAATGACATTTGCCTGTCAAAATAAGTACTACCGGTTTGATATCAAGAAGAATGCGCTGAAAGTAATAGATTCGTTGCCACATATTGCTAAGAACAATCATCAGTTTAATCCTCCACCCAGCCGTTGGGAGAACTTTGCAACAGACAGTCTTTCTCCAAACAAGCAGTATACTGCATACATTAAAGACAACAACATTTTTGTTAAACCAGTCAATGGGGGCGAAGCCGTGCAGTATACCAGGGATGGTTCAAACGCTCATCCATACGGTTCGTTGGCATGGAGCCCGGATAGCAAATATGTGATCGGATATCATATAACACCGATAGAGGACTCCGCAGTCTATTATGTGCTGTCATCTGTCAGCGGTACTACCCGCGGCCAGTTGAAATCCCATCCTTACAAACAACCAGGCGATCCGTTCACTACTTATGAGATGTACATTTTCCCTGTGGTACAACCATCAGCGGTAAAAGTGAATACGGCAGTGATTGATTTTTTTGATGCGCCAAGGTTATACTGGACAAAAGACAATACTCATTTTTATTATGAAAAAGTTGATCGCGGTCATCAACGATTCAGAATTATTGAAGTTGATGTGACCAGCGGTAATGCACGCACTGTGTTGGATGAGCAGGCTAAAACATTCATTTACGCCAACCGGATTTACACACACTATATGCCTGAAACTAATGAAATTTTGTGGACATCGGAGAAGGATAACTGGAGGCACATATACCTGGTGGATGCAAGAAGCGGAGACATTAAAACTGAGATAATCAGGGGTAATTATGTAGTGAAGAACATTGACAGTATTGATGAGAAAAAGCGTGAGATCTGGTTTTCAGCAAACGGTGTGAATGACGGGGAGGACCCCTATTATGTACATTACTATCGCATTGGATTTGATGGTAATGATCTGATTGATCTTACCCCGGTCCGGGCCAATCATAAAATTGTGTATTCTCCTGATAAAAAATATTATCTGGATACTTATTCAGAAGTGAACACAGCACCTGTAACTGAATTGCACAACACATTAACAGGACAGAAAATAGCGGAGATCGAGCGTGCGGATATCGGCAAATTCCTCGCAATAGTAAAACGGCTGCCAGAGCCGTTCCTGGCAAAGGGACGTGATGGTAAAACTGATATTTATGGTATTGTTTGTTTGCCTGCTGACTTTGACAGCACAAAGAAATACCCGGTAGTTGAGAATATTTATGCGGGACCGCAGGATGCATTTGTGCCAAAGAGTTTTATGCCATACTATTCTGAAATGCAAAGTCTGGCCGATCTTGGTTTTATTGTTGTTCAGATTGATGGTATGGGTACAGCAAATCGCAGTAAATCATTTCATGATGTTTGTTGGAAAAACCTGGCTGATGCGGGTTTTCCTGACCGTATCCTGTGGATGAAAGCGCTTGCAGCTAAATATTCCTATGTAGACACGTCCAGGGTGGGGCTATACGGAACATCTGCCGGCGGACAAAATGCATTGGGTGGTTTACTGTTTCACCCGGAATGGTATAAGGCTGGCGTGGCTTCGTGTGGTTGTCATGACAACCGTGTTGATAAGCAATGGTGGAATGAGCAATGGATGGGTTATCCGATCGGATCGTGGTATGAAGAACAAAGCAATATTACAAATGCATCCAAACTGTGTGGAAACCTGCTGCTGATGGTGGGAGAAGCCGATACCAATGTACCGCCTGAATCAACTTACCGTGTGGCAGACGCACTCATTAAGGCTAATAAAACCTTTGATTTTCTTCCGATCCCGGGCTCGGATCATACAAGTGGCGGAGCTTATGGAAAATTGAAAAGACGCGATTTTTTTGTAAGAAACCTACTGCATATAGAACCACCACAAAGGAATATGGGAGAGTTGTCGATGCTGACTAAATAGGCCCTGAAAAAGTTGTCCTACACTTTCAAAGTGTAGGACAACTTTCTTCAGAGCAAATCCCGAAGGGATGAAATTATTATAACAATAGACGAAACATTTATTTAAACCCTGAAAGGGTGACACTGTATAATGTCAACCCCTGCCCGTTCGGTCAGGCGGGCTTCGGGTTTTAACGAATGGTGATAATAATTTTCTATAATAATTTCATCCCTTCGGGATTGTGCAGGTCAGCGTAATTATGTTTCTGTAAACTCAGTTGTAACGCAAGTCTCATAACTTATGATTCATTTGTTAAACTTTCGTAGACCGTAATTATCTTCAACATCAACTAAAGACTGTTGATCACATCAATTGTCTTTTGCACCATGCTTTCTGTTACATCAAGATGCGTAACAATTCTTATTTGTGTAGGAGAGATGGCAATGACTCTTATATTATTTTCCAAAAATTTCGCAGCTAGTTGTGCTGCAGTAAATCTTCCTTTCACTTCAAAAATGATGATATTGGTTTCAACGGGTAAGATGTTTCCGGTGAAATCTTTTTGCGCCAATGCATCTGCAATCAATTTTGCGTGCAGATGATCCTGGGCCAGTCGCGCGACATGATTGTCCAAAGCATAAATACCTGCCGCCGCGAGAGATCCTGCCTGGCGCATGCCTCCGCCAAATACCTTTCGTATTCTTCTTGCCTTTCGGATAAATTCTTTCTTGCCAAGTAATACACTACCGACAGGCGCACCGAGACCTTTACTGAGGCAGATAGAAATGGATTCGAACGCTTTCCCATATTGTTCAGGCGTCTCTTTTTTTGCAACCAGGGCGTTGAATAACCGGGCGCCATCCAGGTGAAAATGCAGCTGATTTGCTTCACAAACCTGCCTGATAGCTTCTATTTCAGCGAAATCATAACAGCTTCCGCCGCCACGATTGGCTGTATTTTCAAGCGAAACCAGGGTCGATACCGGTTTATGTACATCATCAGGATTGATGTTTTCAATCACCTGTTTTGCTGTAATTCTGCCCCGGTCGCCTTCAATCAAGCGTACAGAGCAGCCTGCGTTGAAAGCTATACCACCAGCTTCGTATTGATAGATATGGGAAAGTTTATCGCAAATAACTTCGTCGCCGGGTTGAGTGTGGCATTTTATGGCTATCTGGTTGGTCATGGTTCCACTCGGGCAAAAGATCGCGGCTTCCATGCCAAACAGCGTAGAGATTTTTTCCTCCAATGCATTAATTGTCGGGTCTTCACCAAAAACGTCATCTCCCAAGGGAGCATCATGCATTGCTGTCAGCATTCCGGCCGTTGGCCTGGTAATTGTATCTGATCTGTAATCAATCATGCGAACGAAGATATAAATGTTTGGCTCAATTGTAGATGGATACGTATAAGGAATAAAATAATTGAATGGTTTAACAGAAAGGCATCAACAAAGAAAAAAATTGCATGTTATTATAATAAGAGGGGCGTTTAAATGGGATTTTAATTGAGTTTTCTTTAACAAATTGGCAAAAATAAGTGGGTTTTACTAACATAAATGTTGTTTTTTTACACATTTATTAGTATATTATAGCAAACCGTTGTACTTTTGCAGCTTTATTTTGTATTTTGGATATATTTTGCACATACACTATAAACGTTCCTATAAAGCTTTTGTCAATAAGTAAAACAAGCAATACCAATTATGAGGCAGCTTAAAATTGCCACCCAGATCACCAACCGTGATTCGCAGGCAGTAGAAAAGTATCTGCAGGAAATCTCCAAGATTCCTATGATCACTCCTGAAGAGGAAACCACACTGGCCCAGCGAATTAAGATGGGAGATCAGAGAGCTTTAGACAAATTGGTGCAGGCCAACTTACGTTTCGTGGTATCTGTTGCTAAGCAGTACCAGCACCAGGGCCTTTCCCTTAGCGACTTAATTAACGAGGGTAACCTCGGCCTTATTAAAGCGGCACAACGCTTTGACGAAACCAAGGGTTTCAAATTCATCTCATACGCAGTATGGTGGATTCGCCAGTCCATTTTACAGGCGTTGGCAGAGCAGGGTAGATTAGTCCGCCTGCCTCAAAACAAAATTGGCACCTACAACAAGGCTAATAAGGCTTACATGGCTTTTGAACAGGAACATGAAAGAGAGCCAAGTACAGAAGAATTAGCTGACATTTTGGAAATGAGCGAGACCGAAATCAACAACATTTTCCAAAGTAACACACGTCACACATCATTAGACGCGCCGGTTCATGAAGCCGAAGACGTAGCAATGGGCGACCTTCTTGAAGGTAGTGATGATACAGATGATGATGTGATGAAAGATTCTCTGAGAGAAGAAATACGCCGTGTATTAAAGTCTCTTAGTCCGCGTGAAGCTGAAATAGTAAATGCTTACTTTGGACTGGATGGCGAAAATGGTGTTACCATCGAACAAATTGGTCAGAAATATGATCTTACCAAAGAACGTATTCGCCAGATCAAGGAAAGAGCTATTAAACGCCTTCAAAAAGCGCGCTATAGCAATGCTTTGAAAGCATACTTAGGATAATAATTCCGAAATGTATAGAGAGAAAGCCTTCCGGTTGCGGGAGGCTTTTTTTGTGTGTATGATGTACGATGTTAGATGTACGATGTGGGGGAAAGTCAAAATTCAAAAGTAAAAAGGCAAAACATTGCCTTTTTGAAAGGCTGAATTAAATCTTATGGGGGCGAAAACGAGTCGTCCCAAAACACAAGAATAAAAAAGTGTGAAAAATACACAACTGGCGCGGGTTTCGCGCCTTTTTTATTGGTTGCCTGATTTTAAACGAAATGTCCAATTAGCTGGATTGAATTGTATTTTGCTTGCATTTTTGTTTGTCTTACTGTAGTACATGTGGGGATAGATTAACCGTAAAGTACTGTATTTATTGGGGCTCAATGGTGCTTTATATGATATATGAACAGCCTTTAAAGGCTTTGCAACAACAATATGCGAAGGCTAATTGCATGCCTTTTGGGGAGTTGGACATACTGTTGGACATACTAAAAGAGTAGTTAGACAAGGAAACACATAAAGCAATATAATGTTGCCCAATGCGATGTTTTTTGGTTGGGTGGACAGTTGGGTGGACAGTTGGGTGGACATGGTGTTTTAGCGGGGAATGGTTTAAAATAGATATAGTTAGTTGAAAAAGTATTTTAACAAGTTTTAATACAAGTGGAGTGCAAAGTTGTATTACAGAAAACTGCTAAATTGTTTGTCCGCCACGTAACCATCACTTTTTTGGGACAGTTGGTTTTTTATACTGGTACATTTCGTTTTAGCGATTATATTTAAATGCACCTGTTAGTGATGGAGCTTTTGAATTTTGACTTTTTAATTTTGACTTGAATAGCGTCTATTAAATAAAAAGCCCGACGATTTTATTCGCCGGGCTTTTAAATATGTTGCCATTAATTAAACTGATCAAAATTGAGCCTCAAGCTGACAGCTGATAGCTCATAGCTGACAGCTAATAATGCCATCTCTTAAATGCTTCCATCGCCGCATATTTAGTAAGACCCAATGCTGCGTACAAGCCTGCTGTGTTGGCGTTACGCTCTTCAGCTCTCTGCCAGAACTCGCGGGCATCTGCACCCTGGAATGGAACCATGTCTTTCTGGCTCTGGTGAATGAAAATGCCGAAGCGCTTTTTCATTACCTGGTCAGGGCTCATTGGAATAGCCATTTCGATATCATCAATATCCCATTCCTGCCATGCGCCTTTATACAACCAAACCCAGCAGTCTTTGATCCATTCGTCACCTTCGGCTTTTATACGTTTCAGGCTTTCAAATACGATGTCAAGACAAACCTTGTGTGTGCCATGCGGATCAGCTAAATCGCCGGCGCAATAGATCTGGTGAGGTTTTAACTCTCTCAATAATTTTATGGTCAGCTGTACATCTTCTTCACCCATTGGTTTCTTTTCAATGGTTCCTGTCTCGTAGAAAGGCAGGTTCTGAAAATGCCATCTTCCTTCAGGCAGACCAACATATTTACAGGTAGCTTTTGCTTCACATCTTCTGATCAATCCTTTAATGCTACGGATTTCCTGTGTGTCCATATCATTCTTCTTTTTAGAAGAAAGGAATTGCTGTGCCTGGGAAAGAATCTCTGTGCTCTTCTTGTTATCAATTCCAAACATGCCTTCAAAACCAACAGCGAAATCAAGAAAACGTGTAACGAATTCATCAGTTACGGCAATATTTCCACTGGTTTGATAAGCAACGTGTACTTCATGTCCCTGGTCGTGCAGACGCATGAAAGTGCCGCCCATGCTGATAATATCATCATCCGGATGCGGAGAGAAGATCAGGCAGCGTTTGGGATAAGGCTCGCTTCGTTCAGGATGCGCAGGTATAACCGCGTTTGGTTTCCCACCCGGCCAGCCTGTAATAGAATCGCGAAGCATATAAAATACCTGGAGATTAATTTCGTAAGTATCTCCTTTTTCAACGAGCAGGTCACCCAGGCCGCTTTCGTTATAGTCAACCGTTGTAAGACTTAATACAGGTTTGTTCAATTTCAGGGCCATGTTAACCACCGCACGTTTAATCATTTGCGGGGTCCATTCAATTTCGCCTGAAAGCCAGGGGCTTTTAAAGCGGGTCAGCTCTGCTGCTGCAAATTCGTCGATTACAAAAGTGCAGTTATCATGCTGTTGCAGAATACTGGCAGGCACCTGTTCTGTAACATTGCCCTCAACAGATTTAGCAACAATCTGTGCTTTACCCCATGCCATCAATAAAACTCGTTTTGTTTTCATGATGGTGCTGATACCCATAGTAAGCGCCAGCCGGGGAACTTTGGTAATGTTGATGAATTCTCTTGAATTTGCTATACGCGTGCTGTTATCAAGATTAACAACGCGTGTTTTTGAAAATATGCTGGAACCTGGTTCGTTAAAACCAATATGTCCGTTGTTGCCTATGCCCAGAACCTGAAGATCAATACCGCCGGCATCTTCTATCATTTGTTCGTAATCAAGGCAATGTTGTTTAATATCCTCTCTTGAAAGTTCGCCATTTGGAATGTGAATGTTTGAAGGATCGATATCCACATGATTGAACAAGTGGCGATGCATAAAGCTCCAATAGCTTTGAAAGGCATCTTTCTCAATAGGGTAGTATTCATCAAGATTGAAAGTGATTACATTCTTGAAACTTAAACCCTCCTCTCTGTGAAGCCTTACCAGTTCTGCATACATGTTGATGGGAGTAGAACCGGTAGCAAGGCCTAAAACACAGGATTTGCCTTCCTGTTGTTTTTGCCTGATAAGTTTTGCAATTTCATTTGCTACAAAAACAGAACCTCCTTTGGGGCTGGAAAAGATCTCGACAGGAATTTTTTCAAATGAGTCGACCATTTTCATGAGTGATTATTTTAATAAGAGCGTAAAAATATCAATTAGCGGTGAATATAAAGTATTTCAAACGTTTGCTTTCATTTTTGACAGTGAAAGATAATATTCAGCTAACATTTTTTGTGATCAACGAATTTGATGATAATTGTAATCGATTGTAGTTAAAAAACATCAAAGAAATCTCTGATGTCTGATTTGATCATCGCTGATTTGTTCAGGTGCAGCACCGAAATTGTAAAAGGGATACAATTTCAAACCTCAAATCAGAACCTCATCTGAAAACATCAAAGAAATCTCTGATGTCTGATTTGATCATCGCTGATTTGTTCAGGTGCAGCACCGAAATTGTAAAAGGGATACAATTTCAAACCTCAAGTCAGAACCTCATCTGAAAACATCAAAGAAATCTCTGATGTCTGATTTGATCATCGCTGATTTGTTCAGGTGCAGCACCGAAATTGTAAAAGGAGACAATTTCAAACTTCAAATCAGAACCTCACCTGATTGTACGTTGCAAGAGGATAATTTGACTGATAAAAACGGAACAGCAGCTGATTGCTGATAGCTGACAGCTGACAGCTATTTTGGTATAAAAGTTGAACTTATGATTTGTAAATCGTTGAAACGTATGATGAGATATTTTGTTAATGTAATTACCGTAGCCTTTTTTTCAGTATTGTTATTTTCATGCAGCAAGCGTCATCACCCTGCTAAATCCAACAACCCATCTTCTGTCACCGTAACACCTTCGGGTGGTAGTTCCTCATCAGACAATAGTGCACCGGACATGAGCACTATGAATAATGACATTTTAACTTACATCAATCAGTATAGAACTTCATTAGGCAAAACACCTTTAAAAATGGTGCAGGCAGCTTCAACCGAAGCAACCAAACATAGTTCGGGAATGGCCTCTGGCAAGGTGGCTTTCGGGCACGACGGCATGCAGATAAGGGTTACCAACGTTGCCAGGCAAATAGGGCGTATTTCCGCAGCGGCTGAAAATGTTGCGCACGGAAAGCTTAATGCGCGCCAGGTGGTAGATGGTTGGCTAAATTCCCCCGGCCATAAGAAAAATATCGAAGGGAACTATACACTAACAGGCATTGGTGTTGCGCAAGGCAACCGTGGGGAAATATTTTTCACCCAATTATTCCTTCGCAAGTAGTAATTTGCCGCAGTTATGCAAAAAACGATTATTACCGTTCAGGATCTCTATAAAAATTACGGAAATTTTGAGGCAGTAAAGGGTATCAGCTTTGATGTTAAAGAAGGGGAGATTTTCGGTCTGCTGGGACCCAACGGCGCAGGGAAATCCACCACATTGGAAATCATAGAAACCTTGCGTGACAAGGCAAGTGGGAAAATAACAGTGGACGGATTGGATCTTGATATATCACCCAACGAAATCAAAAAAATAATCGGCGTTCAGTTGCAGACATCAGGCTATTATCCCGGACTCAATCTTGTTGAACTGATTCATCTTTTTGCAGGCTTATACAACGAACATGTTGACCCGATGCAATTGCTGGATAGCGTAAACCTGAGAGATAAAGCCAAAAACAAATTCAAAGAACTCAGCGGCGGTCAGAAACAGCGTTTCTCTATAGCAACAACACTTATCAATAAGCCTAAAATTATCTTCCTGGATGAGCCAACAACAGGGCTCGACCCCCAGGCGAGAAGAAATTTGTGGGACCTGATCCGCGACATAAGAAGCAAAGGCACCACCGTTATCATAACCACTCACTACATGGATGAAGCGGAAGTTTTGTGCGATAGGGTAGCGATTATTGATTCCGGTAAAATCATCGCATTGTCAACGCCTGATCAACTGATCGATGATCTTGTTGCTACGGGTTTTGAACGGCCGAAGGAAGTAAAACAGGCTAATTTGGAAGATGTGTTTATTCATTTGACGGGGAAGCACCTGAGGGAAGAGTAGAAGACCGTAAGACGTGTAAGACCGTAAGACAGTAAGATAGTAAGATAGTAAGATAGTAAGATAGTAAGATAGTAAGATAGTAAGAAGGCGCGTGAACAGGAGAGCTGACTGAATAAGAAAGCTGAAGGCTGATGGCTAATGAATGGGAAAGAGAAGTAAAACAGACCAACACGTGAAGGAGGAATAGAAGACCGTAAGACGTGTAAGACCGTAAGACAGTAAGATAGTAAGAAGGCGAGTGAACAGGAGAGCTGACTGAATAAGAAAGCTGAAAGCTGATAGCTGACTGAATAAGAAAGCTGAAGGCTGATGGCTAATGAATGGGAAAGAGAAGTAAAACAGACCAACACGTGAAGGAGGAATAGAAGATAGTAAGACAGTAAGATAGTAAGATAGTAAGAAGGCGAGTGAACAGGAGAGCTGACTGAATAAGAAAGCTGAAAGCTGAAAGCTGACAGCTGATAGCTTGATGACAGACGACTTAAAATATCCCATCGGCAAATTTGTGCCGGAACCTTTTTCGCATGAGCAAAAGGAAAAATGGCTGCTGGAACTAAAATTCCTTCCGGATGATGTAGAACACGCCATTTTGAATCTTGATGCACCTCAGTTAGATACGCCTTACAGGGAAGGCGGCTGGACTGTAAGACAATTGGTGCATCACATTGCAGACAGCCACATGAATGCCTACATCAGGTTCAGACTGGGGCTTACGGAAAACAATCCCAACATAAAGCCTTACGAAGAACAGGAATGGGCAAAGCTGAATGATACTGCCATCGTTCCGGTGAACGTATCTACTACATTGCTTCACTGCCTGCATCAGCGCTGGTTCGCATGCATAAAAGATCTTACTGAAGATCAATGGGAGAGGACAGTTCATCACCCTGCTCTCAACAAGAATATTAGTTTGTGGGAGCTGCTTGGCATGTATGCATGGCACGGCAAGCATCATGTTAAACATATTACTGCACTGAGAGAGCGGAAAGGGTGGTAATTAATTGAGAATGTGCGAATGTGCAAATTTGCAAATGGGTGAATGTGCGAATGAGTGAATGTGCAAATATGCAAATGTGCGAATGTGCGAATCTGTATATGAGTAAGAGCGAGAAATGTGAACTTCTCGAAGCCGGTGATTTCAAATCTCAAATTTCAAATCTCAAATTCTAACATGGACGATCAGTTAAAATGGAAAACGATATCTTCAGAATATTTAAGTCACGAGCCTTGGTTTACGGTCAGGAAAGATGTGTGTGAAAAGCCGGATGGTAAAATTGTGAATGATTATTATGTGTTTGAATTTCCGGAATGGGTTACCTGTTTCGCGATGACAGAAGACGGAAAAGTTATCCTGGAGAAACAATACAGACATGCGGCAAATGAAGTGTGTATTGAATTGCCGGGTGGTTGCGTTGACAATACAGATGCAAGTCTTGAAGATGCGATAAGACGCGAAATGCTGGAGGAAACAGGCTACTCCTTTGAAACTGTTCACTACCTGGGTAAAATATCTGCCAACCCTTCCACCAATGCCAATCTGATGCATATGTTCGTAGCAACAGGAGGAAAACTTATCCAGGAACAGCAACTGGATCACAATGAAGAAATTGAAGTTTTCCTGGCTTCTGTTGAAGAAGTGATGCAGCTGGCGGAGGAAAAAAGAATCCTTCAATCAATGCACTTAAGTACGATCTTTTATGCGTTAAGGTACCTCGATAAGATAAAGTATGTTTAGCAGGTAAATCGTTATCAGTGCGGGTTGGCATGCAAGAAGCGCATGCATCATTGATGCTGACCCGCATGGTGCTTTTACGGAATGCTATTGTGCCGGTAACACAAAAACACTAATCCAGTTTTTTCTGCAATAATTCCGTTACCTGTTTCTGGTAAGTATAGCTGATAGGAATTACCTTATTGCCGATGTTTATTGTGTTCTTGTTCCAGCTTTTGATCTTGTCAACGGGAACTATGTAAGAACGGTGAGCCCTGATAAACTTACTTTCCGGAAGCTTTTCACTTACGGCTTTCATGCTCATGTGGACAAGAATAGGTTTGGGTTCAACGTAGATCTTGATGTAATCATCAAGGGCCTCAATCAGCTCAATGTCCTTGTAATAGATTTTAGTCCATTGGTAATTGTATTTTACAAACAAAAATCCTTCGCTGTTTTCCTTGTTCTGGCGGTATAATGAAAAATCTTTAGCCTTATTTACAGCCTTTTCAAAACGCGCATAGTCAAAGGGTTTTAGCAGATAGTCTATCGCATCAAGATTAAAACCTTCCACCGCAAACTGGCTGTAAGCGGTAGTAAAAATTACCATCGGTTTGTTCTCCAATCTGCTAAAAAATTGCAGGCCGTTTTCATCAGGCATCTGAACATCAAGAAAAAGAAGATCAACAGGATTCTTTTCCAGGAAATCTCCGGCCTCAACGGTATCCGTAAATTTTGCTACCAGCTCAAGACCTTCTGTTTTTCCGATATAATTCTGTACGAGTTGCAATGCCAGAGGCTCGTCGTCAATTACAACACATTTCATGTCATCTGATT
Organism: Danxiaibacter flavus; assembly: GCF_041060425.1. Lineage (NCBI taxonomy): Bacteria > Pseudomonadati > Bacteroidota > Chitinophagia > Chitinophagales > Chitinophagaceae > Danxiaibacter > Danxiaibacter flavus. The sequence goes on along the minus strand of NZ_JAULBC010000007.1, from coordinate 87,207 downwards.
TTTAAAAAGCTGTAAGCCATCTGCGGATCTGCTTTCAGCTGTAGTATGCTAATTCATTTACCAATCCTTATGCGGGTCACTTCTAAGTTAAACTAATTCTCAATTATGAGTTTTACGCTAAAGCTATTTGCTGTATTTTGAATTTCAAGCGTGTGTTTATCTGGGTACAATAATTCCAGTCTTCTTTTTGTATTGCTGATGCCAGTTCCGGTACCACTTTGTTTAGTGGCTCCGGGAATGATATCATTATAACAATTAAAGGCGATGGTCTTATTATTCACGCAGATCTCAACCTTAATGGCAGAGCTTAGATGTGTGCTGATACCGTACTTGAAAGCATTTTCTATAAAGGGTATAAATAACAGCGGCGCAATCAGAACCCTGTCAACCGGACCATCTGTATTAAAAACTATCTTCGACTTTTCAGTCAGCCTTACTTTTTGAAGATCAATATAGCTGTTGATAAAATCAATTTCCTGGGAAAGCATCACCTTATCATTTTGTGATTCCTCCAGCGTATACCGCATTATCTTTGAAAGCTTTAAAACAGCATCGGGAGTTTTGTCGCTATTACTAACGGACAAAGAATAAATACTGTTTAAAGTATTAAAAAGAAAATGTGGGTTCACTTGCGATTTAAGCAGAGACAATTCTGTTTGCAACTGCTGGCGGCTAACTTCCTCCCTGATTTCATCTGCCTGGAACCACTCATTTACTACCTTAGAACCTGCACCGATAATAAACACCAAAAGGAACAACGTCATTGGTCCAGTGGCAAAAAGCTTTGGACCGCGAAGATTCATTTTTTGAGCAAATTCACTTTTCAGGAACTCCCTTGTTTCTGCTGACAACCATGCAATGTTATACATCAAGGTCAGGTATAGAAAGAAACAGGCCAGTATAATGAGAATGTACGGCACCGGTTTCTTGGTTGCCAGGATCCTTGGTATGAATGTTCCTTTATTGATGTAAAAGAAAATCAGCAGGAAGATTGCCGACCCAAGGTACTGGTTAGTAAATCTCTGACTTTGAAAAGGCGGCTCGCTCCGGTTATATTGAAAAAAAACAAACGGCAGCAGCAATATGATGGCCCATGCCGTTACGTTTATAACAATTTCTGCAACAAGTTTCTTTTTTGTTGGTAGCATAATAAAATCATCCGCACTTTTAGTAAATCTAAAGTGAAGCTGCTAAACTTATAGCTAACGGCTCTTTTTTTTAGATTAAGAGCAATATTTTATCGGTTAGTAATTAGTAAGATTCTTCGCTATTGGGGAAATCGCGTGCCTTAACATCGGTAATATATTGTTGTACCGCACTGGTAATCTGTTCGTTGAGATTTAGGTACTGCCTTAAAAACCGGGGTTTAAACTCTGTGTTAATACCCAGCATATCGTGCATTACCAATACCTGCCCGTCACAATCACCACCCGCGCCGATCCCAATCGTTGGCACAGAAAGGTTCTCGGAAACCTCTTTTGCAAGGGTGGCAGGGATTTTTTCCAGCACAATGGCAAAACATCCGGCCTGCTCAATTAATTGAGCATCAGTACGTAATTTCTGCGCTTCCGCAGCTTCTTTTGCGCGTACATTGTATGTGCCGAACTTATAAATGCTTTGTGGAGTTAAGCCAAGATGGCCCATTACAGGAATGCCGGCAGAAACAATACTTTTTATGCAATCAACAATTTCAATACCACCCTCAAGCTTCACTGCATGTGCACCGGTTTCTTTCATGATCCTGATCGCCGAAGCCAATGCGATTGATGGATTCGACTGATACGATCCAAAAGGGAGATCCACTACAACAAGACTTCTGTTTACACCGCGGATAACAGATTGTGCGTGATAGATCATTTGGTCCAGCGTGATGGGTAAAGTCGTCTCGTGGCCGGCCATCACATTACTTGCACTGTCGCCCACCAGCAATACATCTACTCCGGCGTCATCGAATATTTTAGCAAATGAAAAATCGTAAGCGGTAAGCATGGAGATCTTCTCTCCGGCAGCTTTCATTTTCTGGAGCGTGTTGGTGGTAATTTTCTTAACCTCTTTGTTAACTGACATGATAAACGTAGGTTTAAATTGACTAAGAAATTGAACATGTGCCTACGTTAGAATAAAACATATTCAATGAAAGGGATGCAAAGATAGAAAAAAAACTCTGGTAAGCGCAAAGCCTAAAGCCCAAAGCTTAAAACCAGGGGATGATTGGCGTGAGGCATAAGGCTTGAGGGGTGAGGTAAAAGACGCATGTGATTGTAAGACCGGGAGACAGTAAGATCGTAAGACGTGTAAGATCGCAAGACAATAAGATCGTAAGATTTTAAGACAATAAAATGGTTCGAAAAAGGGAGACCTGATGCACCTTTCACTATTGACCATTGACTATTGACCCACGCCCCCTCTTACACGTCTTACTTTCTTACTGTCTTACGGTCTTCTTACTGTCCGTTTTTAATTTCTTCATACAAATGCTGTACAAGGCCATCGGCGAGACCTATTTTGGGGACGTAGATCTCATCAATATTGGCCCAGCGCATTACATTTACATAGATCTGCAGGGCAGGCACAATAACGTCGGCGCGGTCGTCGCGCAGTTTGTAGATCCGCATTCTTTCCTCTACGGTAAAGTTTGAAAATTCCTTGTAGTAATCTTTCACTAAATCGAAGGAGAGGGGCTTGCCTTCTTTCTTTTTACTAAGTGAGAATATTTTGTTGATGTTTCCACCTGACCCGATGGCTGTAACAGGAAATTTGGTTTTCAGGTTCTGTTTCAGCTTATCGCGCATATCGTCCCAGTTCTTTTCAGTAACAAGGTTTTTAAGCAACCTGATGGTACCAATATTGAAAGATTCTTTATACCGCAGTTTTCCCTCGGCAAAGAAGGTTAGTTCGGTACTACCACCGCCAACGTCTATATAAAGGTAAGCATGCTCTTTATCCAGGTTCTCTGCAATATGGTTTTCATAAATAACCGTTGCTTCTTCATCTCCGCTTATTACACTTATTTCTATTCCTGTTTCCAGTCTGATCTTGCGAATGATATCCGCGCTGTTAACCGCATCGCGCATGGCACTGGTGGCGCAGGCCTTCACCCTTTCAACTCCGTATACATTCAACAAATGCTTGTATGCCTTCATCGTCTGAATGATCATCCCGATTTTAGGTTTACTTATTTCACCCTTCTCAAACACATCAAATCCCAGTCTTAAGGGAACCCTTACAAGATTTATCTTAACAAACTGCGGTTTGCTTATGCCATCGTCAATAACATCCGCTATTAATAAGCGGGCTGCGTTACTTCCAATATCTATTGCGGCAAGTTTCAAATCAAATTATTTTATACAAACTTAAAGTAATTGCGTTGTTCAGCGTATGGATTTAAGATTTGAAATTTGATATGCAAGGTGCGCTTGCAATCATTCGGATGATTTCTCGCATTTGAGACTAAGCGGCTACCTGATCATTATTTATCAGCCTGTCTGCACCAGACCAATTTCAAATTCCAAATCTCAAATTAAAATCTCCTAAACTTTGACTGCCTTTTGCTGCAGAAAATGAAAAGTATCCACCTGCGAGCGAGTTTTCTTTTTGCCTGCAGATGAAACATATTCATTTGACAGATGATTATCCAGCCAACGCGCTTTTACATTGTCTCTTAGTTGAATGTCGATAATGCTCTTCAATTCATCTTTAATTTCTGAATTTGCGATTGGCACCGCTGCTTCAACACGATGATCCAGGTTCCGCACCATCCAGTCGGCAGAGGATATAAACACACGTTCCTTGCCACTATTGTGAAAGATCAATACCCTTGCGTGTTCCAGGAATTCATCGACTATGCTTATCGCTGTTATGTGCTTTTTGTATTTTTTATTTTCCACTTTAGCGCAAAAAATTCCACGAACCACCATTTGTATGTCCACACCAGCTTCTGCAGCTTCATAAAGTTTATAGATCAGATCAGTGTCGCTAATGGAGTTTAGCTTGATGGTTATCCTTGCTTCTTTTTTTGCTTTGGCATTTCTTATTTCACGATTGATCAACATGAGAAGCTGTTTTCTCATAGTAGTCGGACAGATCACCAGCGTTTTGCAGGCTTTCAAAAATTTTTCACCCGTTTTGTAATTTTCCAGGTAGCTGAAGATGCGGTTTACGTCCGCCATAATGTTCCTGTTACTTGTTAAAAGACAATGATCTGCGTACACGCGGGCAGTGCTCTCGTTCAGGTTTCCTGTGCTTACAAAGCCGTATTGTGTTGTTTTGTTGCCGATTCTTTTCTTAATCACACATATCTTGGCATGCACTTTCATGTTAGGAACGCCAAGTAATACTTTTACGCCTTCATCTTCCAATACATTTTTCCACTCAAGGTTGGCCTCTTCGTCAAACCGGGCCCGTAATTCCAGCATAACGGTTACCTGCTTGCCATTGCGAACAGCATTAACAAGTGCATTAATGATCTTTGAATTGGAGGCGAGGCGATAAGCGGTGATTTTTATAGTAGTTACATCCGGATCCATTGCAGCCTCGCGTAAAAGGTCAATCAGCGGATCAAACGAATGGTAAGGGAAATGGAGCATTACATCCTGCTCTAAAATAACATCTGTTACACGTAAAGAATTCTTTAGCGCTGGATGCCTTATAGGAGAAAGTCGGGTTGTCTTTTTATCAAATACATCCGGAAAATCCATAAAGTGCCGGAAGTTATGAATGCGCCCGCCTGGTATTATATTATCGCGTCTTGAGAGATTTAAACGCCTGATAAGGTATTCCAGCAGTCCGGCGTCCATTTCTTTGTCATATACAAATCGCACGGCTTTTCCTTTGCGCCTGTTCTTCAGGCCGTGCTCGATTTTCTGAACAAGTGTGGTTGATACATCATTATCTATGTCTATTTCGGCATCCTTCGTTACTTTAAATACATGTGCATCAAAATAATCATAGCCAAAATAGGAGAAGATATAGGGCAGGTTATATCTCACAACATCTTCCAGCAGAATGATCTGCTTATCGTCTGTTTTTGAAGGCAGTTGCACAAAGCGTCCCACGGTTTTTGAGGGAATCTCAATCAATGCATATTTTTGATCGTATGCTGAATCTTCCTTGCGCATTACAACACCCAGGTAAAGACTTTTATCGCGCAGGTATGGCAACGCCGGTAAGCTTTCTATAAGCAAGGGAATGATATTTGAACGCACTTCTTCATCAAAAAAAGTACGCACAAAATCTTTCTGTTCTTTGGTTAATTTCTTTTCAGTAACAAGAAAGACCTTCTGCTTTTTCATCTCATCCTGTATACCATCCCAGATGCGGTTAAACTCATTTTGTTGTTGTAAAACAATTGTCTGAATTTGATCCAGTATTGCCTGTGGGTTATCTTCAAAATGCATGTTGGCTTTCTTGCCTGCCAATTCAACCATGCGTTTAAGTGTGGCTACGCGTACTCTGAAAAATTCATCCAGGTTATTCGAGTGTATTCCTAAAAAACGGATTCTTGATTTTAACGGAACGGTAGGATCATTTGCTTCCTGCAGAACGCGGGCATTAAAACTCAGCCAGCTGATATCCCTTGCTATCAAATTCTTCTTATGCATATGTGAGGTGTGAGGGACTAAGCTTAGAGCCTAAAGCTCAAAGCCTAAAACTTGTACTGTCTATCTTGATCTTTATTAATTTATAGGGAAGCATGAAATCATCGGCGGAATAAACCACAATGAACCGATACAGCCAGCTTTAGGCTTTACGCTTTAGGCTTTAGCTTTCAGATCTCATCCCAGTTTCCTGATCTTCTCGATCAATCCCGTTGTTGAAAATCCCTGAATGATCGGGTTAATAACCACACGGCCACCATTAGCAATTACTTCTTTTGCTCCTGCAATTTGCTCTACGGTATAATCGCCGCCTTTTACAATAACATCTGGCATAATAGCGGTAATCAGATCACGGGGAGTTTCTTCGTCAAAGATCACAACGGCGTCAACCATTAGTAAAGAAGCCAATATGAGTGATCTGCTCTGCTGATTGTTAACCGGCCTGTCCGGGCCTTTTTTCAACAGCTTTACACTCTCATCTGAGTTCACACCAACAACAAGAAAGTCAGCCTCGCTTGCCGCCTGCGATAAGGAGAAAATATGTCCTTCGTGTAAAATATCAAAACAGCCATTGGTAAAAGAAACTGTTTTTCCGTTGAGGCGCCATCCTTTCATTAGATGCTGCAGCCGAACTGCTGTTACGATTTTCTGGGATATATAAGAAGTGTTCTTCATTTCTTCTTCTTTGAAGTTGTAATAAAGATGTATGCCAAGGTTCCAAAAACAATAGTAAAAATAAACTGTGCCAGCCATAAAAGCCAGCCCACAGCCAATCCTATGTTCTCATTTATATTATAAAGCGTTAATGTTTTTTGAATAGCTATGGGATATGCGCCGAGACCACCCGGAGCGATAATGATGCCCACGGTTCCAAAGATCAGCAAGGCAACTCCCGTTGTAATGCTTAATCCGGCTGTCTCCTGCAATGCAAAACAACCCAACCAGGTTGAGATTACATAACAGCCCCAAATAAGAACGGTATATAGTATAAAAAGAAACTTGTTTTTTACTTTTCCAATACTAACCAACCCTTCCCACATGCCTTTTGCAACCCTGTTAAGAATTGTTCCCCATTTTGTTTTACGGAACCGCCTTAAAAGATACACACATAAAGCAATAACTGCTACAATAATAACTATTGTTATCCAGCGCGACGAGCCTCCTTTTTCCACATTGCTTTCTGCCTTCGCAAATATTTCGCTGGCATATTGCTTTATAACATCATATTCGGCAAAAAACACAATTACGGAAAGTATTGCAAGACACATCAGATCTATTACCCGCTCTGCTATGATTGTACCGATCAATTTTTCCGGGGGGATTTTGTTGGGTCGTGCAACAACAGTACAGCGTAATATTTCTCCTGCTCTTGGAATAAGCTGATTACCAAGATAACCGACGAACAAACCACAAACAAGATGAAAAAGGGGGGGATCATATCCCATGGATCTAACCATTTGTCTCCACCGGATGGAACGGAACAAATGGCTGGTCAGTAAGATTAGAAAAACCGGTATGAGCAACCAGAATCTCGCTCTTAACAATGCCGTTTTTATATCTGCTTTGTCCTGAACCGTCAATCCCTTCAGCGACCACCAAACCAAAAAAGCACCTAACCCAAAACTGATAATATACTTAACTAATACAATTACTATTTTTTTCATTAAACAGCAGAAGTTGATTGTTTTGTTACATGAAGGACATTTGGGTAACATTGCAGGCACACATACAAGCCAGCCCCTTCTGAAAACATATTACATTTTGTGCCACCTGAAACCCTCTGTACCGCAAAATACAAATACTATTGGCTTCGCAGAGCATAACAGTTATATATAAATGTTATTTATTGGTCTGAAACACAATAAGCTCTGCTTTGTAAAGTAAGCATTTATGCAGAAAGTACGAATTCTGGTAATGGTTGGTTAGATAGCTTCGGCTTCCTGAACAAGCGTGGCAAAAATTTCTTCAGCACTTTTTGTCTTTGCTTTAAAGGCTGACTGGCCGGCCCAGATAACCATCAGGTCTTCGTTGCCCGCTTTTTGCCCTGCATTTCTTGCGAAGATGGTCAATGGTATTTGATAGGGGTAAGGTGGAACAGTTAACGCCGATTGTTCAACCTGGCGCATGATTTCATTTCTTATTCCGCGCGCCCATCGGCCGGTGATGTTTTTGGTAAGAATAATATCGGTATCAGTTGCGTTAATTAGTTGCTTTTTATGGGAAGGCGATGCACTGCTTTCATTACAGGCGATAAATGCGCTGCCAGCCTGAACACCTTTAGCACCCAGAAGAAAAGCAGCCCGTAACGCTTTTCCATCCATAATACCTCCGGCGGCCAGCACCGGTTTCTTAACCGCATCAACTATTTCTGGGATCAGCGACATCAGCCCGATCACCGGGATCTCATCATCGTGCAAAAAAGTCCCTCTGTGGCCGCCTGCTTCAATTCCCTGTGCTGTAATGATATCAATTCCTTTATCGGCCAATAACTGCGCCTCCTTAAGGCTGGTTGCTGTTCCGATAAGAATTGTACCGTTATTTTTTAGCCTGGCAATAGCTTCATCACTCAGAATACCAAACGTAAAGCTAACCACCGGGATCTTCTCATTAATTAATATATCGATCTGCTCTTCCCATGTGAAAAACTGTAATGACGAAACAGGTTGTTTGGTGAAAGACAGTTGCCTTTTTATTGCAAACTGATATAAGAATTCCTGCATGTCCAGGTATTCCTGCTCATTAACGGCGGGAATGGAATGTGCAAAAAGATTTACTGCAAAAGGCTTATGCGTAAGCGCCCTGGTTTTTTGAATAAGATCTGCAACAACCGTCGCGCTTAAACCGCCAACCGGTAAAGACCCAAGACCACCGGCGTTAGATACGGCTGCAACCATTTCGGGCGTTGATACACCCAACATTGGCGCTTGCACGATAGGATAATCAATTCGTAAAAGATCAGTTACGGTGTTTTTCCATTGCATGTAGCGGTCAGCTGTGAGCTATCAGCTATGAGCTTTAAGCGTTGAAAATGCACTATAAAATACTTGCCTTTTACAAGGCAAACATTTCATTTTTACTTCGGGTTCCTTACTTATAACGTAAAACGTACAACGTACAACGTATAACGTACCACGTATAATTTACAACTTATTCCCTTCCTTCGGAAATACAACCATCGGCTTGTATGTTTTGGCTTCTTCAAAGTCCATGGTAGCATAGGAAATAATGATCACCACATCGCCAACAGCACCTTTACGCGCTGCAGGTCCATTCAGGCAAACAGTTCCGCTACCGCGCTTACCTTTAATAAGGTAAGTTTCCAGTCGCTCGCCGTTGTTTACGTTTACTACCTGAATTTTCTCATTCTCAATGAAATTCGCTGCATCCATCAAATCTTCGTCCAGTGTAAGACTTCCTACATATTGAAGATTTGCCTCAGTTAATACGGCACGATGGATCTTTGATTTTAATACTTCTATTTGCATAGCGGCGCAAAGTTATTGAATAAGAAGAAAGGAACAAGAATATTACTAATTTTGGCGTGCAGACATTAAATGTGGTGATTGAAAATAAGCACAGAAATTATGTTGGACGGGCATTATTACCTAAACGCTTCTACAGATTTTACTTCTTTCGAATTTGACAGTATTGGTCCAAGAGGAATTATCCGGAAGGTTGTCTTATATACTGAACTACATATCAGGAGCTTTTTTAATCTCGCTTTTGGCGATAAAGATGTTCATACAGGTCTGATTTCAGATTTGACCGTTAGCAATAATAATGATAGTGAAAAAGTACTTGCAACAGTTGCAGCAACCCTGTACCTTTTTACCGAATATTACCCGAATGCAACTGTTATTGCCAGCGGAAGTACAGACGCCAGAACCAGGTTATACCGCATAGGTATTTCAAATAACCTGGTGGAAATACAAAAAGATTTTATAATTATGGGACTATGCAACGGAGGTTGGGAGTCTTTTTGCAAAGACCAGGCTTATACCTCTTTTTTAGTGCGCAGAAAACCATAAATTTGACATTGGTATGAAGAATAAGAAACAATCAAAGACATCAAAAACAAAGCGCTTAAAAGGCTTCACGGTTGACCCCGCTTTAGATCATAAATATGATAATCATCCTTTTTTTAAGGAAAAAGCGGAAAAAGCAAACGCTATTCTAAAAGTAGCAGGATTACCCAAATTGTAATAATCCATCAACTGTAGCTGGTTCCAAACGCTCACATATCGCCAATTCTATATGACTTTTCAAGTGGAATATCATTGCTAATACCCCACTTATTGTCAAATGCTTCGTCTTAATTCAGTGTCATATTATCAATCAGCCTCACCGGGTCTTTAAACGCGGCAATTAATGCAACAAGTTTTTGCCCGGGATCATATTTTTCTACCGGCTCAAGTGTGTTGGCATCGGCTATTGCAACATAATCAACTTTTGAAAAGCCTTCGTTTAAGAGAAAATCGGCCCCATTTTGTGTGAGTTCTTCGAAAGATGTTGATTGTATATTATTCTTAATGTGATTGAGCGTTTTATATATAGCCAGCGCTTCTTCTTTAGCGCCATCACTTAACCGCATATTTCTGCTGCTTAAAGCAAGCCCGTCAGCTTCTCTTTTTGTGGGAACGATGATCAGTTCTGTATTAATTTGCTCTATTTCCAGCAATTTTTTAATGACCATGCATTGCTGGTAATCTTTCTGACCCATGAAAAGAGCATCAGGTTGCACAATTTCCAGCAGGCGGTGCACTACCTGGCATACGCCCTGAAAATGTCCGGGCCTGTATTTGCCCTCAAGTATGTTTTCCAGGTAGCCGAGCTCATAATGTTTAACCTCATTTACACCATTGGGATATATTTCTATAACAGCAGGCAGGAAAAGTATGTCCACTTTTTCCTGTTCCAGTAACATTATATCTTTTTCTATTGTGACGGGGTACTTCTCAAAATCTTTAATATCATTAAACTGGGTCGGGTTTACAAAGACGCTGCAAACGGTAACATCAGTTTGTTGTTTTGACTGCCTGATAAGTGACAGGTGTCCCTCGTGCAAAGCACCCATTGTTGGAACAAAGCCAATTTTCTGATTTTTTTCCTTAAGTGTTTTGATCTGAGAACGAATGTCTTGTACGGTTTTATAAAGTATCATACTCACCTAAAAATATGGGTTAATAATCCAGGAATGATTAGTATTGCAACCATTTCTTTACCTTTGCAAATTAATTTGTGGTTTAACAAGCCTAAATTCTGCATAAGAATGTCAACAAAGAAAAGAATTTTATTCATTGCTACGGAAATGTCTCCGTACCTGGAGCTTACGGAATTTGCTGAGATTGTGAACAAGCTGGCAATAAAAAGTAACGAGAGCGGATTAGAAGTTAGATGCATTATGCCACGTTTTGGCGTAATTAATGAACGCAGACACCGGTTACACGAAGTTGTACGTTTATCGGGTATCAATGTTTCGGTTGATAATGATGATTACCCGTTGCAAATTAAGGTTGCATCACTCCCCAACGCCCGCTTACAGGTTTATTTTTTGGACAATGAGGATTTTTTCAAACGCAAGTTCATTTTTACTGACGAAAATGAGCAGTGGTTTGATGATAACGGATTAAGAACCATTTTTTTCTGCAAAGGCGCACTGGAAACAGTAAAAAAATTCGGCTGGCCTCCGGACCTCATCCATTGCAGTGGCTGGATGACCGGTTTAATCCCCATGTACCTGAAGACAGCTTATAAAAAAGAACCAGTGTTCTCACATAGCAAAGTAATCTATACCATCGGTCAAAATACTTTCAAGGAAAAACTGGGAGCAGACTTTGTTGAAAAGGCGAATATCCATGCCAATATTAAAGACAAGGATCTTGAACCTTTTAAAGAAGCTAACAATACTGCACTTTTCAAAGGCGGCGCCACTTATGCAGATGTAATAACTTTTGGGGCCGACAAGGTTGAAAAGAAACTGGTGGAGGAATTTTCTAAAGTAAAAGGTAAAAAGGTAATTCCTTTTGCCGGATGGGACAGCGATTTAACTGAATATATTGATCTGTACCAGGAACTTGCAAAATAATCCTAACAAAATTTATTGCGCGAATATTAAGCATTCAATCTTATATATTTGCATCTCTTTAAAAAAATAATATGCCATACTTATTTACCTCAGAAAGTGTATCTGAAGGTCATCCGGATAAAGTTGCCGACCAGATCTCTGATGCTTTGATAGATAATTTTTTAGCATTTGATCCAAACAGTAAAGTAGCCTGTGAAACATTAGTAACAACCGGACAGGTAGTACTGGCAGGCGAAGTGAAAAGTAAAGCTTATTTAGACGTGCAGGAAATTGCGCGTGGTGTGATCCGCAAAATCGGTTACACTAAAAGCGAATACATGTTTGAAGCACACAGTTGTGGTGTTTTATCTGCTATTCACGAGCAATCTGCTGATATTAACCAGGGCGTTGACAGGACGAAAAAAGAAGAGCAGGGTGCCGGCGACCAGGGTATGATGTTTGGCTATGCAACAAATGAGACTGAAGATTATATGCCTCTGGCATTGGATCTTGCGCATAAATTGTTGCAGGAACTGGCTGTGTTGAGAAGAGAGAACAAACAAATTAAGTATTTGCGTCCTGATGCAAAAAGCCAGGTTACGTTAGAATATGATGATAACAACAAGCCTGTTCGTATCGATGCTATCGTAGTATCTACCCAGCACGATGACTTCGACACAGAAGCTAAAATGCAGAAAAAGATCAATGATGATATCATCAACATTCTTGTTCCCCGCATTAAATCAAAATACAAGAAATACGCAAAACTGTTCAACGATAAGATCAAATATCACATTAACCCAACAGGAAAATTTGTGATCGGTGGTCCGCACGGTGATACAGGTTTAACAGGCCGTAAGATCATCGTAGATACTTACGGTGGTAAAGGAGCTCACGGTGGTGGTGCATTCAGCGGTAAAGATCCCAGTAAAGTTGACCGCAGCGCTGCTTATGCTACACGTCACATTGCAAAGAACCTGGTAGCCGCAGGTGTTTGTGATGAAGTGCTGGTTCAGGTTTCTTATGCTATTGGCGTTGCAGAACCAATGGGAGTTTATGTAAACACCTACGGTACTGCAAAAGTTGAACTAAGCGATGGCGAAATTGCAAAGATCGTTTCAGGCATTTTCGATATGCGTCCTTACTTTATTGAACAACGTCTTAAACTGCGTAATCCTATTTATAGCGAGACTGCAGCTTACGGACACATGGGCCGCAAACCTGAAGTTGTAAATAAAGAATTCGCTTCTCCAGATGGTAAAGTGATCAAGAAGAAAGTAGAATTATTTACCTGGGAAAAACTGGATTATGTTCCTAAGGTGAAGAAAGCTTTCGGAATTAAGTAAGCCAGAAAAACTTACGTATATGGCCCTGGATAACTCCGGGGCTTTTTGTTTTAGCCACAGAAACACTGAAACACGGAATTTTTGAACCACAGAGTTAATGGAGTTTTTTCACGGAGTTTCACAGAAATTGTTCTATTGTGACTTTCATAAAGACCCGGTTAGCAATGGTTCAAAAGCAACGAGTTGTTCTAAAATTTTGGATCACTCAGTGCTTCAGTGCCTCTGTGACTATTGAATATTTTCCCCGTTACTCTGTGAAAAAAACTCCGTGCCATCTGTGGTAAAAAAACTCGCGTTAGCGAGTCCGTCGTTACATGATTCAAAATTTCTAACTTTACAACACAAGTTTTAATATGCACGATATAGAACCTTTTTTTAACTGGCGGCACATGTATACATCTGAAGAAGATCCGCGCTCACCGTTCTATGGTAGAACGTACAGCGAGTTCGAATTTTCGCAGGCTGTATATAATTATTATATCCACCCGCAGTGGGATGAGTTTGGCAGCAGGACGCTTTATATGAAGATCATCTACGCCGATTATGAACTCAACTTTGCCGTGCTTGAATTAATTGGTGAATGGAACGATGCTATCGAAAATGATATTATGACGCTTAAGCGCGATGTGATAGATAAACTGTTTGCAGAAGGCATCACCAAATTTATTCTAATAGGAGAGAATGTATTAAACTTTCACAGTGGAGATCGTGATTATTACCAGGAATGGTTTGAAGAAGTGACTGATGAAAATGGATGGATTGTTATATTAAACATGCCTGAATCTACTCAACATGATTTCAGAAAGAAAAAACTTAACCACTATATTGAACTGATTGATTTGCCCGAATGGAGAACATACAAACCTTATCACCTGTTCAGAAAGATAGATAACGACATCAGCAAGCGATTAGATATTTAATGCGCATTATAGCAACGTGTGGAATTCTTAATGCTCATTCAATACAATCGAAATACCTCCTTAATATTATCTTTGACCGACTTCTCATTTTTTTTTATTACGATTTTATATCTACTGTATCAGTTGACGGGTATGCGTTTGAGCATTTGAACCTGTTAGTATTTTGTGGCACGCGTTAATTTTTTGGCAACGTTTTTGAAAACCTAGCCCTGGTTACCATATTATTTAACGCTCACTCTCACAGGTATGCTAAGAAAATTTTACGCATTTATCCTGGTAGCTACTTCTTTGTTTTGTTCAATCGCTTCATTAGCTCAAACAAGCTCAAGAACAGTAAGTGGTAAGTTATTGGGATTAGAAGGCGCTCCTCAACCGGGGTATGTGCTACAATCAAAATCTTTATCTGATTCATCAACAACTGATGATACAAGAAAGTTCTCACTCAAAGTTGCATCGGCAGATACTATTTTTATTTTGTATCAGTCTGCTCAGCTAGGATCTTTTAAAGTGCCTGAAACAGATAATTTCCAGGTACAATTTGCTGAAGGCAATAAGTTTAAAATTACTGCGATCAGTGCAGCAGAAGCAAAGCCTGCTGCGCAAGCTGATTCGCTTCCGCATGCGACAAAAGACTCTGCGATGAAAGACAGCCTGGCTGCTGCACCCGCTCCCGATAGTTCAAACAAACAAGCGGTTACAGGTGACTCAACAAAGACAACTGATTCAGTTTTCGTTACCGGTAAAGTAACAGATCTCAACAACAAGCCGATTGCTTTTGTTGCGATATCAGTTAATGGAAAGTCTTATACTTCTGAAGAAAACGGAAGCTTCAAGATCCCATTCAAACCCGGCTCGTCTGTTAAGTTTTCCGCTGTCGGGTTCAGTGGAAAAGAACAGGTAATAACGGCCTATGACAAGCCATTGTTGATACAATTGGCTTCAGCCAAAAACACACAGGATCTGCAGGAAGTTAAAGTAACGGCCCTTGGATTATCGAAGAAAGGTAAGGCTGTCGGTTATAGTGTGCAGGAAGTAAAAGGAGATGTTGTGCAGGTTGCTAAAGAGCCCAACTTTGTAAATGCTTTACAAGGTAAGCTGGCCGGCGTACAAATCAATGGCAACACGGGTTCCATGGGTGGTTCATCAAAAGTTACCATACGCGGATCGAAATCAATTACCGGTAATAACAACGCATTGTTTGTTGTTGACGGAATTTTTATGGGCAATAACAATTCAGTGCCAAGTTACAACCAGGCAATTGGTGGAGGCGGATATGATTATGGAAGCCCGATACAGGATATAAATCCGGACGATATTGATCAGATCTCCGTATTGAAAGGCGCTGCTGCAACTGCATTGTATGGAAGCCGCGGTTCTAACGGCGTTGTGCTTATTACAACCAAGAAAACTTCGGGCAGTGGAAAGCTTGGTATTACATATAGCCTGAACGCGCAAATGGACCAGGTATATGTGCTTCCCCATTACCAGGATAAATTTGGCGGTGGTGGAGCCGACCTGACGAACCCCGGCTTTGTGTCGTCAAATTTTGATACGCTGTGGTATAATCAGCATCCGGAGCAATTTTTAAGCAGTACTTCTCCAACCTACCAGGATGCTGTAAGAGGAGGGTATGATCTGATGCCGCAGTATGCTGTGGATGAATCGTGGGGACCAGCACTGAATGGCCAGGTGATCAGACCTTATTATTCGTTTGACCGCAATAAGAACAATCCTTACTTCGGACAAACATCCACATGGTCACCACAACCAAACAATGTAAGAGATTTTTATAGAAACGGCCTTACGCTCACCAATAGCATTAGTGTTGGAGGAGCAGGGGATAAGGGCACATTCAGGCTTTCTTACAGCAATATGACGCAAAAGTTTGTGTTGCCTAATTCTGATATGAGCCGCAATAACATTGGCTTTAACGGAACATACAAAGTGAATAAGGCAATTACAGCTGTTGCGAGCGCCAACTATTCTTACAACAGGGCTACGGGCCGACCTGGTACTGGTTTTTCAGGAGCAAACCCGACGGAAATATTCAGCATGTACAGTCAACGCCAACTGGAAATTGATAAGCTGAAGTTCTATCAGTTTGCAGACGGATCGCAGGTAAGCTGGAACCGTAAATCTTTTGATGATCCTACACCTGCATCTGCAACTTCTCCTTACTGGACAGCCAATAAAGGTTATGAAAGCGATAGCAGATCACGCTTGTTCGGTATGGCAGGTTTTGAAGTAAAGCCTGTTGACTGGTTGAATCTTTCTGCCAAAGTATTCATGGATCAATTCACCACTTTGCAGGAAGAAAGATCGCCAAAAGATTACCAGGCAGGCGGCTACACGAGAACAGACAGAAACTTCCAGGAACTGAACTACCAGTTTCTTGCAACCGCCAGAAAAGACCTGAGTAAAAAGCTTGATCTTACTGCAACCATTGGCGGTAACATTATGCAACAACAGGATGCGGTTAACATCGGAAGTTTTACAGGATTAATAGTGCCTGATATCTATAATTTCAGAAATGCTGCGGGAAGGGTAACATACACGCCATACTTGTTTAAAAAGCAGATCAATTCTGCATTTGGTGATGTTTTGCTCGGATATGACAATACTGTATTTCTTGAAATTACGGGACGTAATGATTGGTCCTCAACACTAGCGAAAGGCAACAATTCATATTTCTATCCTTCAGCCTCATTATCCATGGTATTCTCCGACTGGTTGAAATGGAAATGGTTAAGTTTCGGTAAAGTAAGAACAAGTGTTGCACAGATAGGAAGCGACACAGATCCCTACAGAACTTATCTCGCTTATAGTGTTCCAAATCTTTTTGGCAGCGATCCAATCATCACCAAAGATCCTTATTTAAATAATGATCAGCTAAAACCGGAGCGTAGCACTGAAGTTGAAGCGGGGCTTGAATTGAAATTTCTGCATAACCGTGCGGGCCTTGACGTAACTGTGTACAACAGGGAAACAAAAGATCTTATCATGCCATTGCAGGTTTCTCAAACAAGTGGTTACAATTACTACTATGCTAATGTTGGCAGGTCAAGAACAAAAGGTATAGAAATACAGTTAAGCGGCAGACCAATAGAACTGAAGAACAGTTTTACATGGGACATTGGGGTAAACTTTGCGCTTAATCGCAGTAAACTGCTGGCACTGAATGTACCAAACAACCCGGATGTTGACCGTTACATTGTTGGTACAGAGAGAAGACGCAATTCGGTTTCAACAGCCGCAATTGTAGGACAGCCTTTATTTGTGCTGACAGGAACAGATTATACTTATGATAACAATCACAATAAAATAGTTGATTCAAGCGGGCACTATGTTCCTTCAAGTGCTACAAATATCATAGGAACTACGCAGCCTGATTTTATTGGTGGCATATCTAACACTTTTAGTTATAAAGGAATTTCATTGAGTGCATTGATCGATTTTCAAAAAGGTGGCAACTTCTTCTCCTACACAAATATGTATGGACTGTCTTCCGGTTTATTGTACGAAACTGCGGCAGATAACATCAGGGAAAACGGTGTTGTGCCCGAAGGTGTGACTGCTGACGGTAAAATGAATACAACCCATATAAGCGCAGCAGATCATTTTAAAAACAACTTCGGAACAAAAATAAACAAGGCAAATGTGTATGATGAAAGCTACATCTACCTAAGAGAAGTTCGCCTTGGTTATTCCCTTCCTGAAAAATGGGTGAAAGCCATCCGTGGAAAAAATGCCACATTATCTCTCTATGGCAGAAACTTGTGGTTGATCCAGACCAACGCGCCAAATGTTGATCCTTCCAATATTATCAATTCAGACAGCAATATACAGGGACTTGAGGGTGGTGCATTGCCTTCTATCAGGTCTTATGGTGTAAACTTAAATATTGGCTTCTAATAATCTAATAATATGAAACATACACTCATTATAAAAACATGTGGTTTAATTATAGCAGCGTGCATGTTGCAGTCCTGCACCAAAAGTTTTGAAGAGCTCAATAAGGATCCAACCAAACCAACTGATGCACCGGCAGAGAATATCATTACCGGTGCGGAAAAGGCTGCGTCCGATGTGATGTACAACAACTATGTGAATGGCAAGATTGGTATGTTGTATTCACAATTCTGGTCACAAACACAAAAGGAATCTGATAGTCAGTATCAGTTGGACGAAGGCTGCAACAATACTTTGTGGGGATTATACAGTGGAGCGCTTTCAAACCTTGACCAGGTAGTACAATTACACAACGCAAATCCGGAGGCCGTTACGCAAAATGAAGCCGCCGTTGCAAATATTCTTAGTGTGTGGCTATTTCATGTGTTGACGGATGTTTATGGAAATGTTCCATATGCCGATGCACTAAAGGGGCTTGAAAACTTCACCCCAGCTTATACGGATGCTGCGACCATCTACGATAGCCTGTTGCAAAAACTGGATGTGCAGATTGCCATGTTTGACACTACAAAAGCCACTTTCAAAAGTGGTGAGCTGATCTATAATGGTGATATCACGAAATGGAAAAAACTGGCCAATTCATTAAAGCTGAGAATTGGTATCAGGATGGCAGATGCAAATCCTGCAAAAGCTAAACAGGCCATAGAATCCGCCGTGGCATCTGGTGTGATTGTTTCAAATGATGACAATGCTTTGTTTCCTTATTATACTACCATTCCCGATCAGTTCCCGTTTAACGAGCAATCAGGCGCTGGAACTCCAAATGATTATGTGATGAGTGAAACGGCTGTAAACTTTATGAAGCAGATCAATGATCCACGGTTGGCTATATATGCGAGACCTGCGAAGGATGATGATGCGATCAGGGGAAAAGTTTATGGACAGGGTTCGTTTTCTAATGATTTCACTTACTATTCCTACCCAGGTACGAAAGTGTATTCACCGGACTTTCCTGGTATAATTATAACCGCGGCAGAAGTGGAGTTTGCTTTAGCCGAGGCTGCTCAGCGAGGCTTTAATGTGGGCGGTTCGGCAGCAGATCATTACGCAAACGGTATAAAGGTGAGTATGCAATTCTGGGGTGTTAGTGATGCTGACGCCACCGCTTATCTCGCCAATGTTCCATATCAGGAAGCCAGGTGGAAAGATTGCATTGGTGCACAAAAATGGCTGGCACTCTATATGCAAGGCTTGCAATCCTGGGCAGAAAGAATACGCCTGGATTTTAAAAATCCGGTTGACGGAAGCGAGATCTTTGCCAAGCCCAAGAGTCTAGACCCGACTGTTACCACGGTTCCATTTAGATTGACTTATCCGATCTCTGAAGGAAATATTAATCGGGTGAATTACCAGGCAGCAGGAGAGGCCATTGGTGGCGACGCGAAAGGAACGAGGTTGTGGTGGAATAAGAATTAAAGTAAAAATTCAAAAATCAAAAGTCAATTAAGAAGCTCCGCAAATAGACAGGGTTGCGGGGCTTTTAATTGCTGGTATGAATGCCGGATGTACTAATAGAATTGACTTGAAAGCTGTTTGTTTGGTTTTTTCTACTACTAAAACGCTTCAGAATTGGGTTGGAGGTTTGGGTAAAATATTTCATTATGAAAAGGACTTTTTTCGTGATTGCAGCAATGGTAACAACATCTGTTTTTGCGCAAGACAAGCAAACAAATGTTCCTGTAGAAGTAAAAAATGCATTTAAGAAAAATTTTACAGGTGTTTCAAATATCAAATGGGAAAAGGAAGGAGGTGAGTATGAAGTAAGTTTTTCTAAATCAGGAAAGCAAATGTCCGCGGTATATAGCGCTGGTGGTAATCTGAAGGAAACCGAAGAAGTGATTGCAATTAATGAATTGCCCGTGGGTATAGATGCTTATGTTGCACAACATTATAAAGGAAGCAAAATCAAAGAAGCTGCAAAGATCAAAAAGGCAAATGGAGAGATTAACTACGAAGCGGAAGTGAACAAAGTTGATGTGCTTTTTGATAGTAAGGGCAAATTTCTGAAGGAAGTAAAGGAATAAGAAAACTGGATCCGTCAGCTTTTTATTCTTCAGAAAATACTCAGAATCGTTATCCATCTTTGGATAATGAGTAAGGTTTGCAGCGTGTTCTTTTTTTGCATTTTGTTTGGAGCGGCAAGTGTTAGAGGTCAGGCAGATTCATCGCATGTTCAATTGTCATTGCAAGACACTGTAACTGTTTCGCCCAAAAAAGCTTATAACCCCTACCGCTGGACGGTCGCCGGCACTATTATACCTGCCGGCTTGATTTCTTACGGTGTAATTGCCTTGCACAGCGGGTCGCTAAAGGATGTGAATGAATATTTTCATGACCGAATGTGGACGAGTCATCCGCATAATCCGGTACATGTAGACAATTACCTGCAATGGGCACCTGCTGTCGCGGTATACGGACTAAACCTTGCCGGTGTAAAAGGGTACCATAATTTGAGAGACAGAAGCATAATTTACGGCATGTCCCTGGTTATTATGAGTTCTGTGACTGTTGTCACTAAAAATATTTCCCACGAATGGCGCCCCGATATGTCTGATGATAAATCTTTTCCTTCTGGTCACACAGCGAATGCCTTTGCAGCTGCAGAATTTATGCGGC
Source organism: Danxiaibacter flavus (assembly GCF_041060425.1). Taxonomy (NCBI): domain Bacteria; kingdom Pseudomonadati; phylum Bacteroidota; class Chitinophagia; order Chitinophagales; family Chitinophagaceae; genus Danxiaibacter; species Danxiaibacter flavus. The sequence goes on along the minus strand of NZ_JAULBC010000007.1, from coordinate 66,695 downwards.
GTGAATACAGCAACGTTTCTCCATGGTATGGAATAGCCGGATATGCTGCGGCAGCTGCTACAGGTTATTTCAGAATGTACAATAACAAGCATTGGTTCAGCGATGTGGTAGGAGGGGCTGGTGTTGGCATTTTGTCTACTAACGTCGCTTACTGGGTTTATCCATCCATAAAAAAATGGTTATTTAAAAATGATAAAACCGGGCATACGATGGCTTTGCCTTTTTACCAAAACGGTGTAACGGGACTGGCATTTGTGCATCAATTATAGTATGTTGAAAATCAGTAACATTACAAATCCTTCACAATGAAATATAAGTTCTTCAAAAGTGCCCTCGCTGCAGTCTTTATATTTACTGGTTTGGTTACCAAGGCTCAACAAAATGATTATCAATTAAAACAAAAGTTCTACATAAGCGGAACGGGAGGTTGGGATTATCTTGCTGTTAATGCAAACAAACTATATGTGTCTCATGGAACTCAGGTAGATATTGTAGATAAAGCGACGGGAGATTCCCTCGGTGTTATACCAAACACAGACGGCGTTCACGGAATCGCGTTTATAGACTCCCGGAATAAAGGATATACAAGCAATGGCAAGCTGAATACAATAACTGTGTTTGATTTGTCTAACGGCAAGGCATTGACGCAGATAGTAGTAGGTCAGAATCCTGACGCAATTATGTATGAACCTTTCATTAAAAAAATTATAACCTGTAATGGCAGAAGTAATGATTTGAGCATTGTTGATCCTAATGCCGAAAAGCTGGTTGCTACAATTGCGGTAGGTGGCAAACCAGAGACCGCCGTCAGTGACGGTGCTGGAAAATTATTTGTGAATATTGAGGATAGAAATGAAGTGGTTTGCATAGATCTGAAATCCCTCCGGGTGGAAAAAAGATGGAAGCTTGATCCGGCGGAAGGCCCGACTGGTTTGGCTTATGATGCCGACGCTAAACGCCTTTTCGTAGGTTGCGAGAAGAAACTGGTGGTTCTTAACGCATCTACTGGTGCCATAGTTAAGCAGATCACTATCGGTGATGGTTGTGACGGGGTTGTTTTTGACAGAACCACCAAAACCATCTTTACTTCCAACGGGGAGGGGACAATGACTGTTATTGAAGAAAAATCAGCGCAGGAATATGTTGTGAAAGAAAATGTAGTAACAAAGAAAGGAGCACGCACTATAACGATTGATGAGACCACGCATTCTGTTTATTTGCCGGTTGCTGAATACGAAGAAAGCCCATCTCAAGGCAGACACGTAAAGCCCGGAACATTTCATGTGATGGTTTTCAAAAAGTAAAGATAGATTTTCCGTACACCTTAGCGCCGTTGCTTCTTTGCGTTCTTTGCGTGAAAAAAAAACGTTTCACGCGGCGCACGCGGAGAAGCAGCGACGCAGCGAGTTTGGTATGTACACCTTAGCGCCGTTGCTCTTTTGCGTTCTTTGCGTGAAATAAGGTTTCACGCGGCGGTCGCAACGGAAAGGCGACGCGGCGAGTTTCCGCTTAGCCTTCGCCATTGCTCCTTTGCGTTCTTTGCGTGAAATAAGGAGGGTTTCACGCGGCGGTCGCAACGGAAAGGCGACGCAGCGAGTTTTTCCACTTATCCTTAGCGTCGTTGCTTCTTTGCGTTCTTTGCGTGAAATTTTTCCACTTACCCTTTGCGCCGTTGCTCCTTTGCGTTCTTTGCGAGAAATAAACAGAGGTTTCACGCGGCGGTCGCAACGGAAAGGCGACGCAGCGAGTTTTTCCACTTAACCTTTTGCGCCGTTGCTCCTTTGCGTTCGCTGCGAGAAATAAATACTCAGATACTCAGAATATACACCTTTTCAGGCGGCTGACAGCGATTTTACTGTAAAACATCAGGATGTCTTTTTTCTTAGGTAATAATTGAGTTTCTTTCCAAAAAGTAAATCAAATGAAACACTTATTACTCGCAATTTTCGGTCTTTATAGTATCGCCTCTACTTATGCGCAAACATCCGATGCGGAGGCTGAAGCGCTTGTGAATTTGTTGGGGATTCAAAAAAAAGAAGCGGTAAGCAAATTGGTGTCTGTTACCGGAAAAGATTCAGTGGCTTTCTGGAAGATCTATGATGAATATCAGAAAAAGAATAATGCCACAGCCAAGGCGAGGATCAAACTATATGAGCAGACCGCGCATTCTTATGGAAACATGACCCCACATGTTGCAGATTCTCTTGCGACCAAATACTTTGCGAATCGCGTTGATCAGGAAAAAACGCTGGAAGAGTATTATCAAAAGATCAAAGCGGCTACAAACGCCGTCGTAGCTTTTGAGTTTTACCAGTCCGAAGTGTATTTGTTAACGCAGATAAGAGCATCGATCATGCAACAAATTCCGACATACGGCCAAATTCAGCTTGCTGCTAAAAAGAAGGAATAATGCAGTTTCACGCAGCGGGCGCGGAGAAGTGGCGACGCAACGAGCTCGTCTTAACTTTTGTGTTGAAAAAAAACGAAACATAAAGACTCGAAGAACACAAAGCAGCACTAAGTCTTGTTTTTTAATGTTTTTGTCTTTGTAAGCACCCTTTTTTCATACACTTGTGCAACAAAAAATCGTCGTGTTTCTCTGTGCCCTCGTGCCTCCGTGGTCCCTCTTTGTGCTTCTTTGAACCTTAACGCCTTTGTGGCAAAAAAACCGCCGTGTTTCGCCGTGTCCTTGTGCCTCCGTGGTTCCCTACCCACTGTACATTTCCATTTTCAACCGCGTTTCTTCCAAATCGAGTTCACGTTCAATTTTGCGAAGCACTTCTTCGCTGGCTTTTCCCTGGCGGTGAAGGTGGTCAAGCGTTTGTCTTTCAACGCCAATCAGGTCTATCTGTATTTGAGAAAACTGGTTGAAAATATCTGCCGGCTGGGTGTCTTTCTGACCAAAATAATTTGCCGGCAGGTCCGTCTTCTGCAGCCGGTTATATTTTATTTCATATTTACTCTTGATGTTATTCAACAGCTCATCATTCAACAGCGACAGGTTCTCTTCAATATGAGTGATAGTGTTGGTTACAACCTGGTTCCGAACTTCATATTCTTCCAATGCAATTGTATAAACAGGAAGTTTCAGTTTTCTGATGACCCATGGTAAAGTTGATCCCAGCAGTATGAGCGTTGATAAGATCACGCAAAAGGTCAAATATATAATCAGATTTCGCTGCGGAAAATCCAGCGCCAGCGCCAGTGCAGCGGCCATCGATACAACGCCGCGCATTCCCGCCCAACTGAACACCACAAGATTTTTTGGATTAAACGGTTCGTTCTTCCTGATACGTTTGCTCAATATTCGCGGCAAATATGCTGCAGGCACAACCCATATAAAACGGACGATGATTACCACAAAACTTATTGCAATGCTGTAAAGAACAAGCTCTGTCTTTGTATAAGCTTCAATGCCCTGCATAATGCTGCGCAGCTGAAGCCCGATCAGCACAAATATTAGCCCGTTAAGTATAAAGATCACTACATCCCAAACGGCATAGGACTTGATCCTGCTCTCATGCGTAAAAATAACCGCCGAGTTATAAGAAAGAAACAAACCGGAACTAACCACCGCCAACACGCCGGAAACATGAAAATGCTCTGCCAGCAAATAGCAGGCAAAGGGTGTAAGAAAAGTAAGTGTCACTTCAATTACCGCGTCGCAAATAAATTTCTTATGAACGAAATACATGATCGAACCAATGGCTAATCCTATCGCAGTGCCACCCGCAACCACTATCAAAAAGTTTAATCCTGCTTCCCAAAACACGAAATTGCCGTAGGTTACCGCTGCAATGGCGTATTTGTAAGCGATCAATCCGCTGGCATCATTAACAAGACTTTCCCCTTCCAGTATCGCATTCATCCTCGGCTCAAGTCCAAGGCCCTTTGTTACAGATGTCGCGGCTACTGCATCAGGCGGGGATACAATAGCACCCAATAAAAGTCCGAGTGGCCATGTCATACCCGGAATAATGGCATGCGCCGTGGCTGCCACAAGCACCATCGTAAACAGCACAAGCCCGATAGCGGCAAGTGAAATAGGCCGAAGGTTTGCTTTAAAGTCGTGCCAGCTTGTATTCCATGCAGCCCCGTATAATAGCGGCGGCAGAAAAATGAGAAACACTATATCCGGTTTGAGTGAGATAACAGGCAAACCCGGAATCAAACTGATCCCGACACCACAAAGCACCAGAATAATGGGAAAAGGAAATCTGTATTTATTGCTTAGCACACCTAGAAACGTAATGCCAAAAAGCAACATAACAATTAAGGCGATGTTCTCCATACGGGGCACAATATAAGCCGAACACGGGAAATAGCATAGCCACAGGGGCGCGCGGGAGGTTTCACGCAGAGAACGCAAAGGAGCAGCGGCGCAAAGGAAAACCTAAAACCGCCTAAATTAAAGTCAGTTCGTACTTCGTACTTTACAATTAAACCGGCCTTCAATTATATAAGCCTGGCCGCACTCAAGTACTTCGTAGTTCGTACTTTTTACTTGCAACTAAGCCTGCTCTTAATTAACAAATCTGCTGCACTCAAGTATTTTGTAGTTCGTACTTCGTACTATTCTGTTCTCAAGCTCTTCACGGGGTTGGCCATTGCGGCTTTTAGCGATTGAAAATATAAGCCGAACGCGGGAAATTGCATAGCCACAGGGGGCGCGCGGAGGGTTTCACGCAGAGAACGCAAAGGAGCAGCGGCGCAAAAGAAAGCCTAAAACCGTCTAAACTAAAGTCAGTTCGTACTTCGTACTTTACAATTAAACCAGTCTTCAATTATATAAGCCTACTCGCACTCAAGTACTTCGTAGTTCGTACTTCGTACTTGCAATTAAGCCTGCATTTAATTAAATAAACCACGTACGCTCAAGTACTTCGTAATTCGTACTTCGTACTTTACAATTAAACCAGCCTTCAATTATATAAGCCTATCCGCACTCAAGTACTTCGTAGTTCGTACTTCGTACTTGAAACAAAACCTGCTTCGATGAAATAAGCATGTCCGCACTCAAGTACTTCGTAGTTTGTACTTCGTACTTGAAACAAAACCTGCTTCGATGAAATAAGCTTATCCGCACTCAAGTACTTCATAGTTCGTACTTCGTACTTGAAACAAAACCTGCTTCAATGAAATAAGCATGTCCGCACTCAAGTACTTCGTACTATTCTGTTCTTAAGCTCTTCACCGGGTTGGCCATAGCGGCTTTTAGCGATTGAAAGCTTACTGTTATAAATGCAATAGCGATAATAGCAATAAACGGCAATACAAAATAGGCCCATTGCAGACTGATACGAAATGCATAACCTTCCAGCCATTTGGACGTGCTGATCCATGCAAGCGGAACAGTAATAAGAAATGCAATTGTCAACAGCAATGCAAATTCGCGGTAAAGAAGATTTAAAATACTGCCTACAGAAGCACCAAGCACTTTTCTTATGCCTATTTCTTTTGTGCGTTGCAACGTGGTGAAAGAGGCAAGACCAAACAATCCCAGGCAGGCGACAAGTATGGCAAGACTGGTAAACAATCCGAATACTTTGCCGAATCTTTTATCCGCTTTATACTGATCATCAAAGTGATCATCCAGGAAGAAATATTCCAGTGTGTTTCCGGGGAAAAACTTGCTCCATTCATCTCTTACTGCGGCTATAGTTTGGGCTGCATTGGTTGCAGGCGTTTTTATGGAAATAGATCCGTTGACATCCGGAATTAAACGAATGATCAGCGGTTCGTAAGCTTCCCTTAGTGATTGCTGATGAAAGTTTTCAGTAACACCTTCTATGGTGTATTGATCACCCCAAAAATCAATTCTCTTTCCAATCGCTTCTTCCGGCTTGTTGAATCCGAGTTGCTCAACAGCTTTCCGGTTGAAAATAACAGAGTGTTTATCTGATCCGAATGATTTATCAAACGCACGACCCGCAATAACTTTCAGGTCATATGTTCTCAAATAATCGTAATCAACACCAATAACACGATATTGTTTTTGTTTGGATTCATCCTGCCCCACAAGCTTTATTCCGCCGGCATTCCAGCCAACAGCTTCTCCCGGAATGCTGGTAGAAACAGTTATCCGCTGAATAAAAGATTTTTGTTGAAGTTCTTGTTTAAAAGCGCTCATCTTTTGCAAAAAAGTGGAATCAATGCCAACGATAGGCGGTGATACTATCAGTGTCTGTTCAATGTTTATTCCCAGCGATTGCTTCCGCATATATTGTATCTGGCGATAAACAGTAACGGTACCTATGAGCAAAAACAAAGACGCTGCAAACTGAAACACCACGAGCGATTTTCTTAATAACGATCCGCGGCTTGTTGTTCCCATTTTGCCTTTTAATACTTCAACCGGTTTGAAACCCGAAAGCACGAAGGCCGGATACAAACCTGAAAAGAAAACGCCTATAAGGAACAGGCTGATCAACGCAAGCCAGAAATTTGATTGCATAAACAGGGAGAAAGAAAGTTGTTGTCCGGATAATGCATTAAATCCCGGAATGGCAATTAAAACGATGATTATTGCCAATAACAATGCGGACGCATTAAGGACTGCAGATTCAGAAAGAAATTGTACGATTAATTGTCCGCGCTGCGAACCCACGGCTTTGCGTACACCAACTTCGCGGGCCCTTGTGATGGCACGTGCGGTTGCCAGGTTTATATAATTAACCCAGGCGATTACTACAATAAAAAAAGCAATGCCCAATAACAGGTAAACTGTTTTGCCATCGCCATTCTCACCAGGTTCCATCATGTAATGTGAGTACAGATGAATATCTTTTAACGGCTGCAAATGATAAGTTACAGCTGCGTTGTATTTTTTCATATCTTCCTTAGTGAACTTGTTCACTACGGGGATAAATTTCTTTTCAACTACCGCAGGATTCACATTTTTTCTCAATAAAAGATAGGTAAGGCACCCGTCCCACTGCCATGCATTCTCCGGCCCGTTACCGGTAGAATCAGTTGTGAATTTCAAAAAGCTTGCATAGGATAATAACATATCAGGCTTAAGCTGGGTATTTACAGGGGCGTCTTTGTAAACGGCAGTGATTGTATAATTGCTGTTGCGGTTTAAAGCAAGTCTCTTACCAACCACGTTAGTGGTTCCATATATTTTTTTGGCTGTAGTTTCAGAAAGTGCAGCGGTAAATGGTTCTTTTAAAGCTGTCGTCTTGTTGCCGGAAAGCAATGGATAGGTAAAAATGCTAAAGAAAGATGCGTTGGTAAAATATACTTTTTCAATTTTTAAGGGCTGGTTATTTACGTCTGCAGTAACGCGACCATTGCCTACAACCTTTACATAATCTTCAATTTCGGGAATGGCATCTTTAAATGAATTACCTACTGCAAATGCGCCCGCAGCCCATTGTGTGCTTAGCTTGCCATTGTCGTATCTGTCCTGCTGAACACGGTAAATACGATCCTTGTTCACCTGGAAATTCTCAAAGCTCAATTCAAATGAAACGTATTGCAGAATGAGTAAGCAAGCTGCAATGCCGATAGCTAACCCAAAAATATTAATGGCTGAATAAGCTTTGTGGCGCTTGATATTGCGCCAGGCTATTTTAAAGTAGTTCTTAAGCATACAGACGTTTCTTCAATGTTTATGTAAGGGACTAATCCTTTAAGCAAGAATAAAGTCAATTAATATTTGTGCATTATCTCTAACGTTACTTCTTCTTAAAAGTTACCCGACAAGTGATCAAATGATATACTAAGTGTCAGAACTTTGGTTATCAATTACTTAGAAAGGAAAGGAATTAATACTGTGTTCGAAAATGAAACAGTTGCTGTTCGTTTTTGAGACAGGCATTTGGTGGGTTAATGTCCTACGGACAAGAAATCAGCATCGTTCAAAATTCTATTGAGCTTGATGCCCTACGGGCAATCACATATCTTAGGATAAAAATCACGTTACCTATAATTCTCCTCTATCTGTAAAACCAGGCATCATATACTTCCCCTTTTTTAAAAATATCTTTTCCATCAGGAAGTTCAAGGAAAGCGTTTGCTGAAGTTAACGTTGCATAATCGCCCGATCCGTTGGTGAGATGCGGGTCAGCAATCAAAGTACCATTGTTAGATGTGGTAATGTGTACGGGCGGAAAGAAGGTAAGTGGTTTATCAAACAAAATATCTTCTTTTAAAACTGCTTTCAAAGGCTCAACCGGCGTTTTTATGCCAATTGTTTTATGTATCCAGGGAATTACATAGCGATGCAGGCACATAAATCCTGATACAGGATTGCCGGGCAGGCCGAAAAACAGCACATTGTTTTTTGAAACCGCAAACAACAATGGTTTTCCGGGCCGTTGTTTTACTTTATGAAATTTGATGTCAACGGCAAGCTCAGCAAGCACTTCGGGTATGTAGTCCAGTTTTCCCGCAGAAACGCCTCCCGAACAAATGATCAGATCGTATTCGTTAAACAAGCTTGAAAACGATTGGAGAAGTTCTTTCTTATCATCATTCAGGTGTAAGATCGTGCAGGTTGTGTTATGATTATTCAGCACGGCTTTTAATGCGTACACATTGGACATTCTTACCTGGTGAGCCTCCGGACGTTGATTAACAGGCACCAGCTCATTACCTGTAGCAACCAACGCGACTTTGAGTTTTTTGCTTACGGTAACCTGCTGTTTACCTACGGATGCCAGTACAGCAATTTCTGCTCCGCCAATGCATACCCCGTTATCCAGTAAAACTTCACCCTCACCAACATCGCTGGCTTTGCGATGAATATTCTGTTGTTTTACTACTTCATTTGTTACGAGAAATGTGTTGTTGACCTGTTGGAGATGTTCATAAGGGATAACTGTATCTGCATTTGCGGGAAGAACAGTTCCCGTCATTACTTCAATACAACAACCGTCGGCCAGCGTTTTCTGCGGATCGCCGGCTGCCTGCATGCCCTGTATGGCAAAGCTGCGTTGGCCGTTCCCATAGTCATTATAATTAATGGCAATTCCATCCATCGTGATCCTGTCAAAAGGAGGGAAGGGGCGGTCAGCTATTATGGTTTCCATCAACACACGGCCATCCGCGTCCGAAATATCAACCGTTTCGCGGCTTGCGGTAGAAGAAGTTTGCATAATATATTCAAATGCCTGTTGAACCGTTAGCATAGTCAATTCTTTTAAAGATAAACTTCACGCTCATTTCCCTGTTTGTCATACCAATTCGTCGCATCAATAAATCAGGGACATTGAATAGAGAGTAGTAAATTTACAGCGATGAATACGCACGAAAAAAAATTTACTCACTTAAACGAGCAGAACCGTCCGGCAATAGTGGATATTGAGGCAAAACAGGTAACCACACGCATTGCTACTGCCCAGTCCAGGGTGGTGCTGCCGGCAGAAGTGCTGGAGCATTTTACCGGTACGGATATCAACGTAAAAAAAGGTGCCGTTTTTCAAACCGCAATCATTGCCGGCGTTATGGCGGCAAAGAAAACACCGGATCTGATTCCTTTGTGCCACACATTATTGCTGGAAAACTGCCAGGTAAATATCGTGATGGAAGAGAATGAAGCTGTTGTTTCCTGCACCGTAAAAACAACCGGAAAGACGGGTGTGGAAATGGAAGCGCTAACCGGTGCGAGTGTTGCTGCGCTTACGATTTATGATATGTGCAAGGCATTTTCTCACGATATCGTAATTAAAGAAACCAGGCTAATGAGTAAAAGCGGAGGCAAAAATGACTTTGAACGAAAATAAAGCTCCATTATATGCACTGATATTATGTGGTGGATACAGCAGGCGAATGCAAACAGATAAGTTCCTGATATCGTATCATGACGGCATTCCTCAATGGCTATACCTGTATAACATGCTGAAACCCCTGTTGCAGGATGTTTTTATTTCGTGCCGGCCGGATCAGCATCAGTTTTTTGGTGAAAATTACCGCATTATTGAAGATATGGCCGAAGGAAAGGGGCCGGCGATGGGACTGGTTTCTGCCCATGAAAAAGATCCTGACGCAGCCTGGCTTGTTGTTGCCTGCGATCTGCCGTTACTAACGGACCACACTTTGCGCTTGCTGATTGATAACAGGAATGCGTCAAAAAGTGCAACATCTTTTGTAAGCCCTGAAAATCATTTACCTGAACCGCTTATTGCAATATGGGAGCCAGCGGGACTCGCGTTGTTAAAGGAGAATTATAAAAATGACTTATTTTGCCCGCGTAAAACATTGTTGTCAACTGATATTCTGCTGCTTACCAATGACAATCCGGAAGAACAGCTGAATGCCAACACGCCAGAAGAAAGACAGGATGTGATTCGCATGCTTGGTTAAGGATGTGCAGCTACCCAAACGCTGCCGTCTTCAAAAAATTCTTTTTTCCAGATCGGAACAGTTTGTTTAAGGGTGTCGATTGCAAATTCGCAGGCTTCGAATGCTGCCTTGCGGCGGTGCGCCGCTACAGCAATTACTACAGCCAGTTCTCCCGGGTATTTTTCACCTGTAGCATGATGGATAATGATTTCCTGGATAGCAAAGCGTTCTTTAGCTTCGTCAGCAATTTTCTGCATTTCCAACAGCGCCATCGGCTCGTAGCACTCAAAGAATAGTTTGATCACTTTTTTGCCTTGCGTGTGATTCCGGACAGTGCCTATAAAAACATCAACTGCCCCGTATTCTGGTTTACTGATGGCTGTTATTACGTCCGTTGTGTTAATGGTCTCTGCTATATAAATTGAAGCCTTCATATTATCCTCCGCTTACTGGTGGTATTAATGCAATTTCGTCGGAAGATTGTAACCTGTCATCATCATTCGCGTAATTATTATTGACCGCAATCATCAGCGAATTTAATTTTTCCAGTTGCGGATATATGTTGTAGAGATGGCGCCTTAACTCACCCACGGTAGTAAACGCGTTTCCCGTTTCATGAACAGAACCTCCTATTATATCTTTTGTTATACCAAATAATAAAATCGTATGCGACATGGTATTTATTTTAAACCAATCATTTTAAAAAATCATTTTTATGCCCGCGTCCGAAGCCTTATAGCTGATACCTAATAGCTGATTGCTGATATCTGATTTATGCATTTGCGTTCATTAGCAATCTTGCTCCTGCGTAGCCAACAAGCACTGCAGTTGCAACCGTTACCCATTTTTCACTCAGTTTTTTTGCGCTCAGATAGGTGCCTATCTGCCCACCGACAATCACACTAAGCAACAACGGGATAGTAAAATTATAATCAAAACTTATTTGCTTTCTCGAAAATTGTCCAAGCAGGCCTGCAATTGAATTTACGAGTATAAAAAAACTGCTCAAGCCAGCAATATTCTTTGCGGTATCAAAATGTGCCAGTTTTAATAGTGGTGATAAAAATATTCCACCACCAATGCCTGTCATGCCACTTAATCCACCAATAAATCCGCCTGCAATGCTAAACTTGTAAACCGAAGTCTCATTTTTAGAAAATTTTTTCTCGGAATAAAAAGGCAGTAATCGATAAAACATCAGTAATGATGCAATTACCAGCGAAGTGCCAAGTACAATAAAAAATACATGTTCTTTTAATGGAATATAGCTGCCGATAAAAGCCATCGGAACGCTGGCCACACTCAACCATAATGCTTTCTTCAGAGGAAGATATCCCTGCCTGTAAAAATTGAAAACACCGTTTGTCACTACAACAATATTGCAAAGAAGCGCAGTCGATTTCATGGTGTACATACTTACACCATACAATGCCATGATAGCCATATAACTTGAGCCACCGCCAAAACCGGCCATAGAATATACGAGGGCGACCAAAAAGAAAAGCAGGCACAGTTGATAATCCATTCTGAATGTTTAAAGTTAGTACACCTGCATCGTCTTGTCTATTTCTAGCGCCCATGCATGAATACCGCCGGTTAAATTAAAAATATTGGTAAATCCTTTCTTTAATAATTCTTCGCCTGCAATCCTGCTTCTGATACCATGATGGCAAATCATAATGACAGGCTGGCTTCCGTCAATTTTATTTGCTTTCGCTACTATTTCACCTAAAGGAATGTGTATACTGTCAGCAATCTGGCAAATGGCCAGCTCATCATCTTCTCTGACATCTACAAGCTGGATTGCCTCGTTGTTTTTTATTCGTGACGCAAGTTCTGAAACGGACATATTGCGAAGTCTCGCCGATCCGCACAGCGATTTATAATCATCGCTATCAAGCCTTGTTATTTGCGGAAGATCTGATTTTGGCTGGAAGCGGATAGTTCTCTGTTGATTGAATAGTGTATCGATGATCAACATTTTGTTGGCTAGTAACTCTCCGATGCCGGTTAATAATTTAATCGTTTCGTTGGCCTGGTAACAACCTATAATTCCGGGAAGGATCCCTAACACACCATTGGTATTGCAGTCCTGCACAACGCCAACTTCAGGTGCCGTGGGAAACAGGCAACGGTAAGTTGCCGATCCATTATGGTTAAATACGCTTACCTGTCCTTCATACTGATGAATGGCGCCATAAACAAAAGGTTTGTTTAATATCACACACGCATCATTGATCAGGTAACGTGTTGGAAAATTATCGGTACAATCAACAACCACATCAAAAAGGCCGATAACGGAAAGCGCATTGCCGGTGGTAAGCAATTCGTTAAATACAATATACTCAACTTCGGGATTGAGTGCATTTAACCGTTCTGCAGCCTTGTTTGCTTTAGGCTCGCCTATATCATTTGTTGTATATAAAACCTGGCGGTGGAGATTGCTTTCGGCAACAACATCGTGATCTATAATTCCAATTTTGCCAACGCCCATGCCGGACAAATATTGTAAAACAGGAACCCCGAGACCACCTGCGCCAACTACCAGCACGCGGGATTGTAAAAGCTTAAGCTGCGCTTCCTCTCCAAAACCAGCCAGCAGAAGCTGCCGGTTATATCTCTCTTTATTCAGTTGCATAAATGTGTGCCCGTTATTCAGGCAACAATTTAAAACAAATTAGTCGAATGTACGGTGTACAATGTTAGATGCCCGCCCGTACCGACGGCACGTTCGGGCGGGTACGATGTACGATGTGGAGAATGGCTGATGGCTGATTTTTTGATGTCTGATATAATGTTCGATGTTAGATGCCCGCCCGTACCGACGGAACGTTCGGGCCGGTACGGTGGATGATGTGAAGGATGTCTGACGGCTGATGTTTTGATGCCTGATGTTTTGAATTTTTGGTTGTATATCAACGCTCAACAGACACATACTTTTAATACCTGAAATCTAACCCTTACGCTTTGAACCTGTTATCCGTCACTAGCCAGGCTTATTGTCAGGTTTGTGCCATCATTTTCAATTTTCCATTTTCAATTGTCAATTACTTGTCTTTAAAGGTTCATGCCTGTTCATCTCTGGCCACATTGTGCTAAATTTGTACTAACCACTTCAATTGTTAACCATGAAGATCAGGATAAAAGCCAACACACTCAGGTTTCGTCTGGATAAGAATGACATCAGCTCCATACAGCAAAACGGATATGTTATGGAAGAAACGCAGATTGCCAATGGCAGCATTCATTTCTGCATCAAGCTAAAACCGGTGGATGAACCTGTCGTTAAACTCGACCCTTTCGCAGTGCATGTTCAGTATCCTGAAAAGTTACTTTCTGAATGGACAAACAGCGAAGAAAACGGATTATACTGTTCTATCCGCAATGCTGATGGATCCGAATTGAAAGTGTCTATTGAAAAAGACTATAAATGTCTTACAGAAAGGGGTGAGGATGAAACTGCAAATTTTGAGAACCCGTTATCAAGACATAATTGTTAAGCAATGCTGATTGACAAGTTCGGACGTGAAATAAATTACCTGAGATTATCCGTAACAGATCGCTGTAATTTGCGCTGCTGTTATTGCATGCCTGAACATCAGCAGTTTCTTTCGCGTGATGAAGTATTGTCTTACGAAGAAATCATTTTCCTGGTCAATGCCTTAACCCGCACCGGCATTACAAAGGTAAGAATTACCGGTGGCGAGCCTTTTGTAAGAAAAGATCTTTCCTCGCTTTTGGAACAATTGTCTTCCATAAAGACGCTCGAAAATCTTTCTATTACAACAAATGGCGTATTAACAGGCAAGTACATCGACCAGCTTCTACGGTCGAATATCACGAATGTTAATTTAAGTCTTGATACATTAAGAAGGGATCGTTTTTTCAGGCTGACAAGACGTGATGAGTTTGACGCTGTTTTCGCATCGCTGCAAATGTTAATGCAGAAGCCCTTTAATCTTAAGCTCAACATGGTGGTGATAAATGATATGAATGTGGATGAGATCCTGGATTTTGTAGAGCTAACCCGCAACCATCAAATCAGTGTCCGTTTTATCGAGGAAATGCCATTTAACGGACAGGGGAAGGACTATTCCGGAATCAAATGGAATTACGACGCGATTTTGCATCATATAAGCCAGCGTTATAATCTCACAAAGCTGGCTGATCCCAAACATAATATAGCGCTGAATTATAAGGCAGACGATTTTGCAGGGTCTATCGCTGTTATACCCGCTTACTCCCGGACGCTTTGCGGAACCTGCAACCGTTTAAGGGTAACGCCTACCGGTGGTATGAAGTTGTGCCTGTACGGTAATGATGTCCTAAATGTAAAAGATCTCATCCGTTCCGGAACAGGAGAGCAGGAGCTGATTGCAGCAATCCAACAAGCGGTAACATTAAAACCGGTTAACGGCTTTGAAGCTGCTGCAATGAAAGAAGTTGAACAGTATGAAAGTATGTCGCTGATTGGCGGATAAATACTTTATGCTTAGTCCGATAATCTCCTGAATGTGGCTACAGGTTCAAAACCCTGAATATAAATTTTGAGGTAAACATAGTTTAAAAAATCTACTTCCATTATATCAGGTTTTCCTGTCGGAACCGCAACCGGTTTAAAGCTAATTTTATCATTCTTAACAGCATAAGTGAATTTACTGTAAGAGCCTTTAGGGGCCTTTGGATTCTGGATATTCAGATGCTTATCTTTCGTGAATTCGAAAATGGCATCTTTGAATTGATTATTTGATCGCTTAATGATTGAAGCGGTATCGGGCACGTAATTAGGCCAATCAAATTTAATAAACCTCCATTTTCCAATTAGCAGTGATTGATCGATTTTGGATTGAGCATGCAATAGGGATAGTGCTAAACAGAAAACTAAGGATAATAGGTGGTGTTTCTTGTACATTAACAATCAAAATTAGTAGTCGGGTCCGGGTATGGAGCGTGACTCGTTTTAATAAAGAAGCAAATATAATTGAAATAACAATCGGTTAAATTTGTTAGAAGGTGATGTTCCGGAACAGGGGAGCAGGAGCTAATTGCAACAATCCAACAAGCAGTGGCATTAAAACCGGTTAACGGCTTTGAAGCCGCTGCAATGAAAGAAGTTGAACAGTATGAAAGTATGTCGCTGATTGGGGATAGCCATAGGTTAGTTAAGTTCAGTTTTGGGGAAGGATCATTTTTAAAATAGGATAGTCTTTGCCTTCGCTGTCTTTTTCGCTTCTTTCAAATGTTATAAATCCGGATTTTTTATAGAATAATACTGCGTGATTATTTTGTTCATTTACATCAACCTTATCTGCTTTAAGTTCCTCGATGGCATAGCGCATTAATTTTTTACCTAGCCCTTGTCCTATTGCGTTTGGAGAAAGAAACAGCATTTCAATTTTTTTGTCAGCCACACCAATAAATCCGATCACTGTTTCATTTTGTTCCAGGCAGAAAACAGGGAATGCGCTAAAGTCAATAGCGGCCACAATGTCTTTGTAATAATCAATATCTGAAGCTGCCAAGAAGTTATGTGTCGCGCGGACTGATTCTTCCCATACGGAAATTAACTGTTTTCTGTAGCTGCTGTTATAGGGCACTATTTTTATCGCATCTTGTTTAATGTTTTCCATTGTTCGCAAAATTCGGTTTTTTAATTGAATTTATAGATCATCCTCCGCCTGCGAAACATAATCAGGTGCAGCATTTATTGCCTGTCTTAGCATAAAGTTCAATTGCGCTGCATGATGTTGAACATGCCGTAAATTGTAGAACAATATTTCAAGAATTGAATATTTTAAAGCATCCATCCCTGATAGCGACAGATCCGTTGTCTCAGTGCTGGCTATCCATGATTCATTCAATTTTTCCTCTGTCAGATTACTTATTACACTGCGGCATTTTTCCCGGGCGTATTGCACATAATCAATCAATTCGGCCCTGCTGTATAATTTGTTGGGCACTACATCATCAACGGCGTCCGCAGGTATTTTATCTGGCTCAGTGAGCGTATATCCAGGTGGCGGAAAAAAGTTTACAGGTGGAATGGTTAAATAATAATCTGTAAACACTGCACAATGATAAGCATTGTAAAAGAATTTCTTATTGTTGTACCAAAGCTCGTCCGGGCACATCTCTATAGCGTTCTTCAGCATGTCTATGCTGGCAGCAAAATTTTTCCAAAGGCAATGTTTTAATGTGGTAAGCATGGCACAATAGTTTGCCTGAAGTTACGCTATTTAACATCCAGTAGAAGTATGCAGTGGTTATCGCTTGCGTAAAGTTCTAATCGTAAAATGGTTTCACATTTTTATCGCCTGATAAACTATTTACTATGAACCTTTTTGTTTGAATATTTCCTTCGGGTCAAGTTTGGCCGTTTGAATAATAAGGATACACGCGTTCACGAAAGATTGAAGTTGCCTGGCTTCTGTTTGATAATCAGCCGACCAGACGCTATACTTAACCGCATTGTCGCTGTTACCAAATTCTATTTGCCAGGAAGTGCCGTCGTACCCTGTGAAATCAGCTCCGCCAATAATAGCCCACGCGCTGATTTTTTGAATTGATAGTATTACCTGATCATATTCGGCTTTGCTGATGTTGAACGAATAATCCTTTTTAGTTGCAGCCCATTTGGCTTCAGCTTTGGCCATTGGTAAGGACTGCGCATGGACATTGACACTGTCTTTTTCCTTCTTAAATACAACCGTAACATAGTGGTCCGGAATTCTTAAGTAATGAATAAATGTGAATTTAAGTTGGGTTGTACTAAGACTTTGAGCAAAGGACTGTTGAGGTTTAAATTGTGATACAATCAAAATGATTAGAGTTGAAAAAAATGAAATTCTGTTCATTCGTAAAGTCCTTTTTGATAGGAATCGAATGATTAAGATACATTTTTTTTACTGCATGATATATTGGGATGTGGAATATTCGTTTATTCTATATCTCCGTAATGACATTCAATTCACTTCTACTTACAAAATTCTTAACTGGCTCCCCGCACATTGAACAACAGTATGAAGACGGCAATGATTCGAATGGCGTATTGGGCGAAATATCCTGTTCAATATCACCGAGCGCTTCATCATATGCTGTAAAACATTGCGGGCACTGGTGCCATGTTTTTTCTTCCATTCCTTTAGCTGGTTCGGGGGTGCTCAATATGGCAGGAGCATGTTGTATTTCCATTTGCTCGTAAAAGAATTTGCTTAAGGATACGAGGTATGTACCCAAATGCTCTTTGGAAACGCCTTCTCTAAAATGGATAAGCTCTTGTGTGTTTGGATTAAAATCGCTGGTATGTAAAATGTCATAGCGCTCTTGTGACCTTAACCGGCCGCTTCCGGTCTGTGGACATTTACGTATGATCACAGACCCGAATATCCCGGCTTTTTGTTTCAATTGTATGCCAAAGCTCAACCCATAGGTGCGCACATCTTCTTTATCAAAATGACGGATGATGAGTCGCTTGATCCTTAGCGCTTCTTCATTATTGTCTTCCACTTGCCAGTTGAGTTCATTGGCAGCGTGCCGCACGTTAATACGGTACTTATTCAGGATATAATCATACCGTTGACGATGCGCACGATCGATATCTTTTATGATCAGTGATTTCCATGCAGTGGAATACAACTGCCCGATCTTTGTCTCCAGGCACAAAGAGCAAAGTTCCTGTAGAAAGGCAACAGGGAAGCTTTGGTCGCGGCGGTAAATGCCAAGCCAGTAACTGTTGCCATGCCTGTTAAATCCCTCATAGTAGGGTAAATGAAATGCCGGAACAACCATACGAACGGCGTTCGTATTGCCGGCGTCAGGATCATCCGTTTTTATTTGTTTGTAAACGTCTTCACCCTTCGTCGTTTTAAAGCCACTCATTAGCAGGCGCTCAATTTTTGCATTGAGCGAACCTATGTAGTTTGTATAAACTTCTTCGGGCCACCTGTACAATTCATTACTGCCCGGCATCCGGAGATACAAATGCCAGTAATGTAATTGGGGGGATGTAATCCAGTTTAAATGACCTGTAAAAAAAGGCGTAAAGGTTTGCTTGCTGTCGCAGACGTTTATTTTAATCCTGGAAGGTTGCTCAAACATATTCAACACATCTTTGTAGGTGCCTTCTGTTAACCAGCTGTCTGTTGTAAAAATGCCTGCAGCTACATATGAGCTGGTAATATTTGCATGTGCCTTCTTCGTTTCCTGCCAGGCAATTTGTTGTCGCTTGCAGTTTGTGGTAAACTGTGATAAATATTTTTCCGGCACATCAATCAATAATTGCTGGCGCGCACCGAAACTTACGTCTTTGATCAGGCATTGATCCGCAATAGAAAGTATTTCCAGCAATTGCCCCGGTGAGATAATTCCCCCTTTAAAATTGATCGTTATCGAATGTGTCCGGCTCATACGTATTTTTTAAACGGCGTTAACAGTAATGGCTACCGGTTGCGTTATTGCGGCAACTTCGCGGTTGAGTATGGCATTTACTTCAGGGCGACAGCTGCCGCAGCCCAAACCTGCGCCGGAAGCTTCGCAAAGACTTTTCAATTCGGTAAAACCTTCTTTTATTTTGGCGCAAATATTTCCTTCACCCACATTACCGCAGGAGCAAACCAGCTTACCCAAAACTGGTGCAGCCTTTTTACCGGAGCGAAGGAGTTGCAATCGTTTTTCGGATAACTCTATTTTGTTCTGGATCAGGTCCCTGAATTCCTGGAACTCTGAACGGTCGCCAATCAATATTGCACCGATCAATCTATCCTCGTGAATAACGCATTTTTTGTAATAGCGTTTTGCCTTGTCGATAAATACAACTTCTTCATATGTGGGATCTGCTGGCGTTTCAACCGTGCCGAGAGAGCAGATGTCTGCGCCATGCAACTTAAGTATATTCATGAAAAGAGAGCCCTGGTAATAGTTTGAAATATCGCCGGAAAGATGTTGTGCAACTATTGCCGCCTGTTGTTCTGCTGCAGCGGTAATACCGTATAATGTTCCCTTGAATTCCGCTATTTCCCCAATCGCGTAAATGTGGCTATCATTAGTCTGCAGGTATTCATTTACAACAATACCCCTTTTATGTTCCAGTCCGCATGCCTGCGCAAGCTCAATATTGGGTACAGTTCCTATAGACATGATCACCGCCTGGCAGCTAATCTTTCTACCGCTCTTCAATTGTAGACCCGTAAGTTTGCTACTGCCAAGAAATCTGTCAATTTCATCGTTGTACAGTACTTCAATATTTCTGTCCCGCAATTCTTCATACAAAAGTCTTGCTCCAAGTTCATCGAGTTGCCTGTCCATTAGCCGGGACGAACGTTGAATGATGACCACATCTTTCCCGATTTCCTTTAAGGATGCCGCCATTTCGATACCGAGTAAGCCACCACCGACAATAACAATCGGTTCATCAGAAGCCTGTACATGTCTTTTAAAATTATCTGCATCGTCCTTACTGCGCATGGTGAATATGCCCTTCATCGGCGGGGTATGTTTCAAAGTTGCCGCGCGGCTCCCGGTTGCAAGAATAAGCGTATCGTAGGTGTGTGTCTGTCCGTTGCTGTCGGTAACGGTCCTGGCTTGCCGGTCAATATGTTGAATGCTTACACCTTTATGAAGTGTTATTTCATGTTCTTTTTCCTCATAGGCATTCATTTTTACCAGTTGCTTCCACTGTTGCGTTCCGCTTACATAATCCGGAAGCATTACCCGGTTGTAAAAAGGGAGATCTTCTTTGCTGAAAACAATGATCTCATCATCCATATTTAATTTGCGGTAGCTCCGCACAAAACCATGGGCTCCCGCGCCGGCTCCTATGATCACGATCTTTTGCTTTGGTCTTTTGTATTTAGCTACCTGTACGATAGAAAACTTAAAGTCTGGTTGCTTCGAAATGGGATCAATAAGATTAAAAGTGAGGTTATTGGCGCGATTACTGTCATCATTTAAAATCTTTCCCCAGTGCATGGGTAAAAACACCACGCCTTTTTTTATTTGCGTGCTGATCTTTGCCTTTACTCTTACGTTTCCGTTGGTATTCGTAATCTCAACCAGGTCATCATCGGCAATGCCGCGCTCAGCCGCATCATCAGGATGAATTTCAAGAAATGATGCTGCAATGTGCTGTTTCAGTTTATTCACTTTTCCTGTCTTACTCATCGTGTGCCATTGATCCCGAATGCGGCCCGTTGTCAGGATCAGTGGGTGATTTGCTGTTGGTTGTACCGATGGATTGCAATCAGGTACGCCGTGTATTTTTGCGCGCTTTGATTTAGTATGGAAAATATGATCGGCAAACAATCGCTTTGTGTCATTGTAGTTGTTGCTTGTGTTCACAGGCCACTGCACACTTCTTCTTTGATGAAGCAGCGTATAGTCTACACCGTTAATATCTATGTTTGTTCCTGCAGTTAGCGCCGCATGTTCTTTAAAAATAGCCTCACAACTGTTATAGTCGAAACCATTAAAGCCCATGTGCTTTGCAAAGCGGCAAATAATTTCCGCATCAGGCAATGCTTCGCCCGGCGCATCTGTAACTTTCTGCAACCAGGTGATGCGTCTTTCTGCATTCGTCATGGTGCCTTCTTTTTCGATCCATGCGGCTGCAGGTAACACAACATCCGCATAGGGCAATGTTTCAAGCCTGTTGGATATATCCTGTACTACAACAAACTTTGCGTTCTTTAATCCTTTCTCAGCCATTCTTACATCAGGCATGCTGATCAGTGGATTGGTGCAGATGATCCAGATCGCTTTTAGCTTACCGTCGTTTAAAGCTTCAAACATTTCAGTGGCGGTAAGGCCGGGCCTGGGAGAAAGCTCTTTGCCGTTCCAGAATGTAGCCACTTCCTCACGATGAACCGGATTGCTTAGGTCCCGGTGCGCAGGTAACAGATTTGCCAGTCCGCCAACTTCACGTCCACCCATCGCATTTGGCTGCCCGGTCAGCGAAAAAGGCCCGCAGCCTGGGCGACCGATTGTACCGGTGATCAGGTGAAGATTGATCAGGCTAAGATTCTTATTAACACCCGCTGCTGATTGATTCAACCCCATTGTCCAGAAGGTCATGAATTTTTTTGCATTGCCAATCAATGCTGCAGCTTCATATATGCGATATTCTTCAATGCCACAGATCTGTGCTGCTTCAGCAATACTTCGCTGCATCACGGCATGGGAGTAATCTTCAAACCCTTCCGTATGTTGCTGAATAAATTTAATATCTATATCACCCTGCTCAATCAAGATCCGGCCGATGGCATGATGTAAAACAATATCGGTTCCGGGATTAAGTTGCAGATGCACATCCGCCATCGAGCAGGTTTGCGTAACACGCGGATCGCTTACAATCACTTTCATGTTGGGATTGGCAGCTTTTGCGGCTTCAACCCTGCGCCATAAAATAGGATGGCACCAGGCGGGATTTGCACCTGCTACAAAAATGCAATCTGTTTCCTCAATATCATCATAGCATGCTGGTACGCTGTCTTCGCCCAGCGACATTTTGTAGGCTGCAACCGCGCTGCTCATGCACAATCTTGAGTTCGTATCTATATTGTTACTTCCAATAAAGCCCTTGATCAGCTTGTTAATAACATAATATTCTTCTGTAAGGCACTGACCAGAAACATAGAAAGCAACCGAGTCCGGTCCGTATTTGTTGATGAAAGTTTTAAACACAGCAGCCGTGCGTGCCAGCGCTTCATCCCATGTAACGCGCTGGCGCTGCATTTGCTTGTTGTAACGCATTTCAGGATAGAGCAACCTGTCGGAAGTGTTCATCACTGTATAGTGAAGATTCATTCCTTTTGAACACAGCATACCCTTATTAACGGGATGGTCCTTGTCGCCTTCAACAAGAACCTTACCCATCCTGTCTTTATGTACAACAATGCCGCAACCAACGCCGCAGTAACAGCATGTGGTTTTGTATGAGCCTGTTTCGCCGTGTGTTTGTTCCTTCATGCGTTGTTGTTTATTCAGCAAGTGCCAGCACACTTTCTTCGCTGGTCATATCTTTTACTATTGCAGTATCCTTACGGAAACGTGTAATGAGTACAATAAATGAAATACCGATCACTATAAAACCGATATAACTGAATGCATCTACATAACTAATGGTTTTAGATTTGAAGAGAAAGCCGAAGAGCATGCCACCTGCGTTACCACCTGCACCAACGATGCCGCTTACAATACCAATATTCTTTTCGTTAATGAAAGGCACAATGCCATAAGTGGCGCCATTGGCCATTTTAAGAAACAGTGCAAAGCCAAGCATGGAAATAATGGCAAGGGTAAGTGTTCCGGCATTTGCAAATAACAACAGTCCGCAACCTTCAAGCAATAAAACTATGGCAAGCAGCCATCCTTTGCCTCTCATGCCGTAACGGCTTCCAACTTTATCAGAAACAATTCCCCCAAGTGCTCTTGCAAATAAATTCATGAAACCGAAAATGCCCGCCCAGAAGCCGGCGGTGCTTTGCGATAATCCAAACGTGTCTACAAAATGCAATGAAGCCACATTATCAAAAGTGATCTCCATTCCGAAGCACATGGCATAGGCAAGTGTTAGTGCCCAAATGCGCCAGTCTTTCAATACGCTCCAGTCCGTTTTTTGTTTGTTGGCGTTGCGACCGATCTCATCGAAATTTCCCGCAGGCGTATCTTTTGTGTATTTGTGATAAAACCATGCTATGACAAGCATCATTACGCCAGGCAAAATCATTGCATAGCGCCATGCTTCATGTTTTGTATAACCCATTCCTACAATAGCAGCAAAGATCAACGGCATTACCATATTGGTTACGCCACCGCCAAGGTTGCCCCAGCCGCCGGCAACAGCATTGGCTGTACCTTTTATATTGGCGGCAAACATCATAGATGTGTGAAACTGTGTGACGACAAAAGATGCGCCGATAATGCCTATAGCAAGACGAAACAATAAGAAGGTTGTATAGTCATTGGCTAACCCAACAAGAAATACGGGCAGTGATCCTATAAGCAATAATCTTACTGCTGTTTTTCTTGGTCCCCATACATCGCATAGCTTTCCGATAACGATCCTGGCTATAATGGTAACCGATACAGATGCGATGATGATATTACCTACCTGCGATTTGGTGAGATGTAAGTCCTCGCGAATGGTAGGCATTAAAGGAGCCAGGCCAAACCATCCGAAAAAACAGACAAAGAACATCATCCATGTGATATGAAATGTGCGCATCTGAAGCGATCGGATGCTGAATATTTTTAACCTGTCCAGAGGTTTATTGTTAGTTAACGGTTGCATACAAATAGGTTTTAAATGTCAATTGCTAATCATTTACTTTCCGCTATCGTGCTAAGTACGAATGACGAAGTACGAAGTACGTTGGCTTAAGCAGGTTCATTTTTATGAAGCTGCTTTTTGAAAAGAATGATTGATTAAATGGCAGGCAATCGAAAGAGGCTGTTGATAATGATTTGACTAAACCGCTGAAGGCTTAGGTATTGCCGGTTTGTATGCGCCGTTGTCGTTGCGGGAAGGGAAGAGGGAGCAGTTGATTCTTTATTGTGCCGCTACCCGTTATAATTGTTGCCTGAATGAGGCGCGCCGCGTACTGCAGGGCCGCCAGTGTGCAGGCAATTAAGCTTTTGGTAAATAGTTTTTTTGTGTACATTTGATTCGGTTTTAAATTGATGGATCGGTTTAAAACTTAAGCCCGGAACGGTTGCCGCCATAACGGGCTTTTTTGTTTCTATGCGAAAACAATCGAAGCTTCATCATCTTCATCCACTCCTATATATACATCATGTCCGTCAATCCTAACGGGGTAAGTCTTTATGGTGTCGCAGGCATCATCGTTCATACAATGACCGTCCACAAGAGAAAATGTTTTCTTGTGAAAGGGACAGGCTACTTTAGGTTCATTGTTTGAGCTGCCAATCATACCGCGGCTGAGTGCCATTTGCATTCTGTGCGGACAAAGATTTTGTGTTGCATACCACTCATTGCGGCGGGTAAAATGGAACAAGGCGATTTGTTCGTTTTTATATTTTACACAAACGCCTCCGTCAACCGGAACATCTTCTGTTCTGCAGGCATAAAACCAGGTTAGTTTTTCGGTGCTGGTAATGTTCATAAGAGATAAGTTTTGTTCTGTAATGTATTTTTTGAAATCGCATTCTTGCAGGAGGTCGCTGTATCTTCTAAGAAAGATCTTGCGGTGGTTTTCTTCCGGAGATCAGGTGCCCGGTGAAAAAACGTTCTGCTATTTATGGTGGGCAAGCCTGTTCTGCTAATCTTTCTTTCATAACACTTTGTTTGTTTTGAAAAATCATTGGTTACAGTGGCAGGCAATTGAAAGAAAATATTATTTATTTATGTTATGTTATCGTTTTAATAAAATGGAATCATTTATTGTGCTTTAATTATGATTTGTGTTATAAATTTAAGGTTGTTTATTGATAATTTGTATTAAAATTAATTATAAATATCATATTAATTTAAATGTAATGTTATTTTATGAGCGTTAATGAGTTCTTTTTAATTGGTCACTGAAGCAGAGAGAGAAGAGGCGGATCGTCGCCTGATTAACCGTTTCAGCAGAAATATTGCATAAAAAAGAGCGCAGCAAACCCTCTTGGTTCGCAGCGCTCCCCATTCATATGTAAAAATGTATTATGAGATATTTCCCTTACGGCTGCCTTTCAACTTGTGGAGTGCCAGAACAAGCGTATCTATATCGCTACAAGTGTTATACAGCGCAAGTGACGGACGAACAGTTGTCTCCACTCCAAACCGGCGCAATATGGGTTGTGCGCAATGGTGACCGCTGCGTACGGCAATGGCATAATGTTCATTCAGGTATTTGCCGACGTCTTCGGTTCTAAATCCCTCCACTACAAAGGAGAGAACACCGGCTTTTTCTGCGGCAGTGCCTATCATCCTTAATCCCGGAACATCTTTCAGCAGGCTTATTGCGTATTGCAACAGAAAATGCTCGTAGTGACCAATATTATCCATGCCGAGGCGCATTACATAGTCAATGGCTGCGCCTAATCCGACAGCATCGGCAATGTTGCCGGTTCCGGCTTCAAATCGTGTTGGCGCCTTTTGATATTTCGTGTGTTCAAAAGTTACATCCTGGATCATGTTTCCGCCGCCTTGCCATGGTTGTGTATCATTAAGCAGATCTTCTTTGCCATATAATACGCCGATGCCTGTGGGACCAAAAACTTTATGTCCTGAAAAAACGTACCAGTCGCAATCAAGATAACTGACGTCAACCCGCATGTGTGATACGGCCTGTGCTCCATCCAGCAATACTTTTGCGCCAGCCGCATGCGCCATTTCTATCATTTGTTTTGCCGGTGTGATTGTTCCTAACGCATTGGACACTTGTGTGAAGGCGACCAGTTTTGTTTTTGGGCTGAGCAATTTTGCGTACTCATCAAGAATCACCTGGCCATGGTCATCAACCGGGATAACACTAAGCCTTAAATTCTTTTTACCGGCGAGGATTTGCCACGGGACAATATTTGCATGATGCTCAAGATGGCTGATAATAATCTCATCACCGGCTTCCAGATTTTCGTCGCCCCAGCTTTGTGCTACAAGATTGATCGCTTCAGTTGATCCACGCACAAAAATGATCTCGTTGGCAGATTTGGCATTCAGAAAGCGCTGAACCTTTTGCCGGGCTGCTTCATAAGCGTCAGTTGCTCTTGCAGCCAGCGCGTGCGCCGCTCGGTGAATATTGCTGTTCTCGTGTTGGTAAAAATAACTTACGCGGTCAATAACCTGTCTTGGCTTTTGAGTTGTAGCCGCGTTATCCAGCCAGATGATTTGCTTCCCGTTGATCCGCTCTTGTAATATGGGAAAATCCTGCTTGATCAGGTTAAGATCAAAGCCTGGTTGGAATGAGTTATAGTGTTGTTTCTTGAACTTTGCATGTTCCGGATGATCATATGTTTTTGACTGCAAAAAGTAATAGCTGGCCGGATGCGAAAAGTCGTAAGCGCTGCCGGGTATTTGCGCCGATTGCACATATGACTGAACGGCACTAAACATCTGATGCAGCTCTGCCGTAAACGGTTGTTGACCATAAGGCAGATAGCTGGAAAAATGATTACCGGAGAATGGATTGTTTGCAGGATTGTATGATGGTTCAGTGCCTTGTTGTTGCCCGAAAGCATACAGCGGCGGTTGCTGAGTGACTTGTTGTGCATGTGTGGGAGAGGCACCGACGCCTGTTGGCGGATTCGGATTGGCCCCGTTTTCAAAATGAGGATCCGGGTGACTTACCGGTGGATCATCAAGGTTGAACGTTTTGCTATGCTGAATAGCCGAAGGTGAAATGCCGCTTCCTGCTACAGAGCCAGGTACTTTTCCGGTGTAACTGGTTTCCGGTAGTTTGCGGGAAGCTTCACCGGGATTAAACAGATTTTCCCTTCCGCCTGCAGAAGGTGAAATGCCGCTTCCGGCCACCGAATGAGGCACATGTCCCGAACCAAAATGAGGATCAGGATGGCTGGTGGGTGGCTCTTTAATATTAAAGTATCGTTCGTGCTGGATGGCAGATGGAGACGCACCGCTGCCCGCTACGGATTGTGGTGGCCTCGAGCTATAAGCATATTGTTCGCTGTTGGAAGAATTGCTCTCTACTGATTGTATCGGGTTTCCTTCCGTGAACAACTGCCCGGGATCATCAGCCGGCACAGCTTTGAAATAAAGATTGGCCAATTGTTGAAGAGCAGCTTCGTCCGGAATATCATTGTAGTGCGAAGACATGATAAACAATTTATGTGATAACGTTCTGTCTGTGCGGAGCAGGTTTATAAATACTCCTGGTAATAATAGAATCAGTACAGACAACTCAATATTGTTTTATTGCGTGAGTTTTATCCGCGCTTTGTTACAGCCATTTATACTCATGATATTTTCCAACTTCAACATCATCCAGTACAGCTATGGCATCGTCTACCAAAACCGCAAGTGAACAATACAAAGAGACAAGATAAGAAGCGATGGCGCGCTCATTTATTCCCATAAAGCGTACGGAAAGTCCGGGCGACAATTCTCCGGGAAGATTGGGTTGATACAATCCCACAACACCTTGTCTTTCTTCTCCGGTGCGCAGCAGGATAATTTTTGATTTGCCGTTCTCCAATGGAACCTTATCTGAAGGAATTAACGGAATTCCTCTCCATGTGATGAATTGCGAACCGAACAGCGAAATGGTTGGTGGAGGAACGCCCCTGCGTGTGCATTCGCGCCCGAAAGCGGCAATAGCCAGTGGATGTGTCAAAAAGAAGCCTGGCTCTTTCCAGACTTTTACAAGCAGGTCATCAATGTCATCCGGTGTTGGCGCGCCGGTGCGTGTTGAAATTCTTTGAGAAGGAATAATGCTGTGCAGCAATCCATATTCCTTGTTATTGATCAGTTCACTTTCCTGTCGTTCTTTAATTGTTTCAATGGTGAGCCTTAACTGTTCACTTATCTGGTTGTAAGGTTTACTGTAAAGGTCTGATACGCGCGTATGCACATCCAAAACCGTGTTAACCGCAGATAAGTTGTATTCCCGCGGGTCTTCAACATAGTCCACAAATGTTTGTGGTAATGCTCTTTCATCACGACCGGAACAATCTACTTCTACGTTCTCTGCATGCTTCACTTTGTTCAGCCTGTAAACACCTGACTCTACCGGAATCCAGTTTAATAAATGTGTTAACCAGCGCGGGGTGATGGTGATCATCTGGGGTACTGTACGCGTTGCGATTGCGAGTTGCCGTGCCGCTACATCACCGAGGGCCGTTTGTCTTTTTTCTTGTTCTGCCATAACATTGAGTTGAGTTGGTTTATATAAAAATGATTTGTCTGGTAAAGGAAATACCGGCACAAGTTCCTTGCATGTATACAGATAGCTACACGCAGGTTACTTCATGTTGTTGTCAGAAGGAAATATACATTTCGATAGCGCGTAGCCGTGATAAGATTGCTAACACGCGCCATATAGCTCACTTTTCTAAGATAGTAAAAATGTTTGAAAAAAATAGCCCGCATTGAGTGTTGATGGAGGGCGAAGCGTAAAACTGTCCTACACTTTCAAAGTGTAGGACAGTTTTACGCATAGACAAAAGCTTCAAAGTGTAGGACAATTTTATGCACAGTCAAATAAGGGTATTTTAATTTGATTTATGCAGATTTTTTTTCATTTTTAACTATCACATTGCTATGCCTTGCAGCTACTTTAAGAATGACGTAAAAAAAAGTTGCATCAATACATGCATTATTTTGAATCTGATACCCCTGATTAGCCTTTTTTATCTTTGTTTATAATAAGTTTTCGGAATACAACACATGCACAAATGATAGCTCATGTGCCCCCAAATGCATGCGATGATTTTGCGTAAAGTTGTCCTACACTTTCAAAGTGTAGGACAACTTTACGCAGTATTCAATCCTTATAAACTGCTGATCTATGACACGCAAACAACTTAAGAGAACAATAATCGCTGTTATTACGCTATATGCAATTGCGTTATTCGGCGGGCTTATTATTTACTTCAGAGATGAAACAGAGAAGAAAATAAATTACCAGGTCTTTAAAGATCTTATTCCACTGATTATTGCTATTCCTGCTGCTTACCTTGGGTTTTGTTTTCAACGGCGTTCAAGTTTTTTACAATCGCTGAGGCTGTTGTGGACAAATATCATCGGCTCTGTAAATGCTGCAATTCAGTACACCAATTTTACAGAAACAACAGATAAGCAGTACTGCGAAATACTTTTACAGCTTAGCAGGTGTATTGATGAAGTGAGAGGTGTATACAAAAATCTTGGCGAGAAAAAAAACGAAATCGGGTATTATCCATTCGAATGTTTAAAGGAAATACATAAGCTCGTTTCGGAACTTGGATATGGCAAGCTTGATGCAACAAAGTCGAAGGATGCAAGAGAACGCATCAAGCATTGCTGGAAGGATTTGAAAGTGTCATTTCTTTCAGAATTTGACAGATCCGAGCCGACAGTTTTTAATAGTCCTTTTGTGTAGAATTTTTAAACAAGTAGTCGCAATGTTATAAACATGGAGGCTCGTGAGACACGAGCCTCGGCGTTTAATTTTTTTTTTTGCTATCTATTCTCAAAAGCATATCTCAACCATAGTACGTCATTACTTAATTCTTTAACCTGCGTAAGCTTCATTACAGATGCGGGCTTTTTCTGAAGGTATTCACTTACTTCAAAAACTGTTGGAGATTTGGGTGTGCCGTCGGCGATGGGAAGAAGTAGCAGACTTAGTTCATCAATCATTCCGTCGTTTAACAACGAGCCGTTGATATGCCCGCCACCTTCAAGCATCAGTGTTTTTATGGGGAAAAGATCTGCTAGTTGTTGCAGTGCTGATCCAAAATCAATAGCTGTTTCGCCGGCAAAAATGTAAGATATTCTCTTGCGTTGAAGGTAATAAAGGTATTCATCGCTTACGCTATGAGTAAGAACTTCAATGATATGATCGCCGCCGGTTTGGTTATCATTCCACCCTAATTTTCCGTTGCCATCAACCGCTATTGCAAAAGAGGATGCGTTGCTGTCTCCGATAAAAGCTGCTCTTGTTACCGGATGTGGAGGGGGAGTAAGATCTGGTTTTGCTCCTTCTGAAAAATCTTTTTCCATCGTTACCCTTCCGCACATCCAGGCCTGGCTTTCAAACGCTTCGTGGTACTGCTCGAATAAACCGGTGAAATCTTTTAGCGTTTCATTGTCGCCCCAATTGGCTGACAATATTTTGCCATCTATTGTTGACATCATATGGCAAATAACATAAGGTCTGTTCATGTTTGATTTTTTAGAAACAGACAGGAGGCTCAATTAAATAACGATATCTGTTTTGATTTTCAAAACAGATGCCGTTATTATGTTTGTGTTCATTCCTGCTAATAAATAGCGGCAATATTAGTTTAATTATGCTGATTTTTCAGAGAAGCCATGTCGATCACAAAACGATAACGCACATCGCCTTTGAGCAATCTTTCATAAGCTTCATTTACCTGTTGAATATTGATGAGCTCAATGTCCGCAGTTATGTTGTGCTTAGAACAGAAGTCGAGCATCTCCTGTGTTTCGGCAATACTACCTATTGTTGATCCCGCAAAGCTTCTTCTTGCAGGTATCAGGCTGAAGGCTGCAACAGGAAGCGGATGCTCAGGAGCGCCAACAAGGGCCAGCGTTCCGTCAACTTTCAATAAATTCAAATAAGCATCCATATCATGCGTTGCAGAAACATTGTCCAGGACAAAATGCAGGCTCTTAGCATATTTGGCCATTTGATCCGGATCGGTAGATAATACCACTTCGTCCGCACCGAGGCGTTTAGCATCTTCTTTCTTTGATTCAGAAGTAGTGAATACAACTACATGTGCACCCATTGCCTTTGCAAGTTTAATGGCCATATGACCTAAACCGCCGATGCCAACTATACCTACTTTTTTGCCCGGGCCAACCTGCCAGTGTTTTAGCGGTGAATAAGTGGTAATGCCTGCGCACAGCAGCGGCGCGGTTGCAGCCAGATCCAGGTTCTCGGGCACGCGTAATACAAAATGTTCATCTACTACAATACTCTCGGAGTAGCCGCCGTAGGTTTGTCCGCCAAGGTGTTTGTCCGGTGAGTTGTAGGTCAAAATATTTCCTGGTTCACAATATTGTTCCAGGCCATCTTTACAATATTCACACTCCCTGCAGGAGTCGACCATGCAACCAACCGCTGCAAGATCACCTGCTTTAAATTTCTTAACATGAGCGCCGACACGTGTAATCCGGCCAACAATTTCATGACCCGGTACAACCGGATAAATGGTGCCATGCCATTCGTTTCTGGCAGTGTGCAGGTCAGAATGGCAAATTCCGCAGAAGAGGATCTCTATTTCCACATCATGTGGCGTTACGCTCCGGCGTTGAATGTTCATTGATTTCAATGGCGCTTCGGCAGCCTCTGTCCCGAATGCTCTTACATTTTTTACGTCCATACTGATTCTTCAATTTTATGGTTATTGTTGAATGAATGCACTAATTAACTATACATCCTTTAAATAAAGGCGGATGCAGGCCGGTTGCAAACGCAGCAAGTATTGCATCATGTGCTGCCGTTATACGTTATTTTATGGTTGATAATGAAGATCTGTGTAAAGAAAGCAAAGGTATCTCCGTTGCCTCTCCGGCAAATAATATTATTCAAACAAAAAACTAAGAATTTCAAACAATTCGGGTAAAGAAAAGTTTCAGATGAGCTGCCGGTTGGAAAATTTGAGTTAAATGGAGTGAAGATTAAATTTCATCGAACATTCCGGCATTGATATTTTGGGTGGTTATTGCGTTGCACCTCCATTTACCAATAAATGCTGCCCGTTAACAAAGGATGAAAGATCGCTGGCAAAAAAATCTGCAATATTTGCTACATCTTCTACTTCTGCCAGGCGTTTCATCGGGCAACTGTCGATCAGCGATTTTCTCAGTTCCGGATAACTTCCTGCTTCGGCAAAAATGCCTGAGTGATCAACCGCAAAAGGAATGATGGAATTAACGGTTACGCCACGATAGCCAATCTCTTTTGAAAGTACATCAACAATATAACGGGGCGTGGTTTTGCTTCCGCCATATACTGCCATGCCTGCAACAGGAAATGCGGTAGATGCATGTAGGAGATACTGAGGTGCACAGAGAATGTGTCTTTATAGTCAATGGTGAATGGTGAATAGTGAATAGTGAAAGGTGTAGCGGGTTTATTGTTTGAGAAAAACGTTTCTTCTTTTAGCATTACACAGAGATGCACGGAGGAGACACTGAGATACACAGAGGGAAGTGTATTGTTATAGTCAATGGTGAATAGTGAATGGTGAAAGGTGTAACGAGCTTATTGTTTGACCGGAGTACTTTCTTGCAGCAGAAAAAGGCGGTACACCGAGCTATATGGAAATGCGTCGCCAAAAGTAATGTTCAATTTAATCAACCTGCCTGCACTTTTCACTATTCACCATTGACTTCTTAAAGAAACCCCTTGCATCTCTAATCCCGCCTTATTAACTTAAAGGAAAAAATGCCGTTTATAGATTACCTGGTATTGACTGCGCTGGATGAAGAATGGACATCCATGATAAAGATACTTGAACCAAATATAACGCGGGACATGCTGTACCGAACAGATGATTCCATTACTTACCGGTTATGGAAACAACAGCCCCGGGATAAAAAGGGCAATTACCTTATTGCAGGGGCAACCATGTCAAGAGGAACCGGTGGGCAGGCAAATGCTGCGGTATTAAGCGGCAATTCCATTCGTCTGTGGAAGCCGTCACGGGTTGTACTGATGGGAATAGCCGGCAGCCTCGAAGCAGATAGTTTGATGTTAGGTGACATCGTCATCTCTGAGAATGTCTTCGGTTATGAAGTGGGAGATGCTTATACAGACAAATTTGAATTCAGGCGGACAGTTAACCAGACAAGTGCATTAGACCTGGATCGCGTAAGGGCTTTTCTTGATACAGAGGAACTCTATAAGGCCTGGCAGAGTGAATGTTATGAGGCTTCAAAAGAGCTGGGACTTTATGATAAACTGAATGGACGGCCGCCGGAATTGCATATTGAGAATATTGCCAGTGGTGAGTTTGTTGTAAAGTCTGTTAAGTTTGGCCAGCAATTGAAAGATCAGATCGATTGGAGCATAAAAGCTGTAGAAATGGAAGCACGCGGGTTATTTGTTGCCATGCGTCAATCCGGCCATAGAAATGATTCACTGATGATACGGGGTATATCCGACTATGCAGATGAAAATAAATCAAAGCTGGAAAAAGAAAGTAAAGATATGTGGCGAAAGTTTGCATCTCAGAACGCCGCAAGGTTTTTAAAGGCCATGTTGTATGATAAGCCATTTCAACCTGTTTCTCCGGACTATAAGCTCGATGCTGATCTGGGTAATCTTACAGATTTCAGAAAAGAAGGCATTCCTCAAATAGAGCATCAGAACCTGGGTAGTCAGACTGTGAGCGTGCCTAAGTTATTGGTGCGGCATGATCCTAACCCGCCGCTGAAGATAGAAGTAAGCTTTACATCTGCAACAGATATTGATGCAAAAGGTTTATGCATAATAGAGGCCGGAGGTCAGCCTAAGTTTGTAAGAGAAGAATTTATTGAGCCAGGTCTTATCTCATTTGAAATACCTGCATTTGAATCAGGGTTCAATTTGGCGCTGTTGCTGAGTTTTTCAAGCAAGGTTGATTCACTTGAGGTAAATTGTATTGATGTCTTTAAAAGGACAGCAACAATCAGTCTTCTGATGTAATAAAAATATTCTTATGGCAATAGACATTCATCTTTATGATCCGTCACTAACGCCGATATCCAGTACACGCATTGAAGTGCTTGAGCTGGACAGGGCCGGTGTGAAGCTCGATAGCCAAATGAACGGTGCTTTCGGCAACGGCGCTTTTGGGTGCTCACTTAAAACGCCTTCGCCTGCAAAGCCTGTTACAATTGTGGCTGATGACCGTTCCCTGACATATGCCGCGGTTTCACTGAGTTATATCAATGGAGCGTTGTCCGGTAAGCTGGATATTTGTTTGTATCCATTGCCGAAGCGCAACATTCAGCCCGGCACATATTTCCCGGGAGGAGGTGGAGGAGATGCATATGACAAGATGCGTGGAATTAAGGCAAAGGCAGGTTCCATGTATTTGAGACAGATTGATAAGGGTATTCAAAAAAATATCGGGACGGACAACTGGTCCGAAGATGAGGGTATGGCCGTGCGGATACTCATCAATTCAATTAACCAGGTACTTTACATGAATACGAAAAACGAAGAGCTTCTTGAAAGGATGGAGGGCTGGGTGAACACTTTAAAAGAACTTGGGATAGATCCTGATACAGAAGCAAGCGCACTGGAACTTAATCCTGAAGAACCTGTGCCGGCCGGTGTTCATTAGTTGCATCATTTAATATGCCATCGCTTTCGAAAGCGCAGGTAGTTCAAACCAGAATGTAGAGCCCTTTCCGGGTTCGCTTTTTACACCAATAGTGGCCTGGTGCAATTCGAGTATTTTTTTCACGATAGCAAGACCAATGCCCATTCCGGTTTTTGTATTCTCGTTTTTATTCAATTGCTTGTATCGCTCAAAAATATGCGCCTGTTCTTCCGGCGCAATTCCAATGCCCGTATCGGCAACCTGCACTTGTACGCCTGCTTTTGTGTGTAGTAATTGGATGGTTATGCTTCCGCCATCAGGTGTAAACTTAAAAGCATTGTCCAGCAGGTTTTGCAACACTCTTTCAGTAAGCGCGATATCTGCAAAAACAGGAGGGAGGTTGTCGCTGCATTCAATGTTAAGCGAGATTGATCTTTCTTTTGCTTTAAGCTGATAAGCTGCAAGAATATCTGAAGCAAGCTCCTGCAAAAGAAATTGTTCTTTTTCTGGATTAACCTGGTTGGCTTCCAGCTTGGCATATTGAAACAGTTGTTCAACCAGTACCGATAATTTTTTGGTGCTGTCATGTACAACATGCAGATACTTATCCTTCTCCGCATCCGAAAGGGTATCTTTTTTTATGATCATGGTTTCAATGTAGCCATGCATGATGGAAAGCGGCGTGCGCAAATCATGTGAAACGTTGGCAATCAATTCCTGTCGGAACTGATCTGTAGCTTTTATTTTTTCAAAATTGTCCACGATCACATCCGCCATCTCATTAAACGTTTCCGTTAATACGCCCAGGTTCCCTTTTCCCTGTCCTTCTATTCTCGCCGAATAATCGCCTTCTTTAAATCTTTTTACAACGGCGGCAACCCTTGCAATACTATCGGTTATCATAAAGAAAATAATTACACCAACAATAAATGCAATGAGGAGTGCTGCAAGAAAAATGTAAATCGCCAGGTGATAATTCAGGTCACTGTTAAGTACGCTCAGTATTTCCTTTTGCTTTTCACTTGAAAGAACGGCGTACACATAACCCGCAAGTGTATCATTGTTGTATAAAGGTGCTGCTGAAAAAATGCTTGGTTCATCGGGTTGTTTGGGATTGTCACCCAACGGACGTTCTCCTTTTTTTGTAGCGAGCCATTGTTTAACCTTCTTGATATCTACATGGTGACGCTGAACAGATTTGTCAGGCACAACATAGTCTGTGATCTTACCCAAAGTATCCAGCAGATAAACTTCAACGCTGGGGTTTGCCACCATAATGGAATGGATGATGTCATGCGTTACAGTTGTATCAGGCTGTCCGTTCTTTAACGGTTTGGTAAAGGATGCAAGATGCGATGCTACATTACCATATAATTGCTGATGCGCGGTAGTGTAATAAGATTTTGAAAGCCGCGATGCGATCAACACAAATACAACTCCAAGCACAAGAAGCAAAATGGAAAATACGCCTGCGATCTTCCAAAACAGCAAATTGCCTTTTAATGTTTTTAACGACATATGAATGTTATAATTCTTCATTAAACCGGTAGCCTACACCCCATGTTGTCAGAATATACCGTGGATTAGAGATATCGGTTTCAATCTTCGTCCTAAGCCTGTTGATGTGAGAGTTCACCGTATGTTCATAACCCTCAAAATCATATCCCCACACAAGATTAAGTAACCGTTTGCGGCTGTAACTTTTTCCCGGATTAGAAGCGAGCAATGTGATCAGGTCAAACTCACGCGGTGAAAGGTCAATCCTGGCATTGTTGAGTGTTACCTTTCTTTTATCAACGTCGATTTCCAATCCTTCAAATCTAATGACTGATTGTATGGCTAAAGCGTCCTGCACCTGTGCTCTGTCTTCGTTCCTGCGGAAAATAACTTTCACCCTTGCAATAAATTCCCTGACACTAAAAGGTTTTGTCAGATAATCATCTGCTCCTGTTTCAAGGCCAACAACTTTATCAATCTCTTCCGATTTGGCTGATAGTATCAGTATGGGAGTCTGTCTGTCGGTCTGCCTTATCCGGCGGCATATTTCCATGCCGTTCATTCCGGGAAGCATAAGATCAAGTATAATAAGATCAAAACGTTGTTCCTTAGCCGCAACCAATCCATCTGTGCCATTGCCTGCAGAAGATACTTCGCACGTAAGATCATTCAGGTGAATGGTCAGCAGTTCTACAATGTTTTTGTCATCTTCAATTATCAGCACTTTATGCATGGATACAATTGGTTTACAGACTTTATCAAAATCAAAATTCAGCAAAAAATATATCCCAAATGCACTGTGATACTTTTGTTACAATTCTGAAACTTCTTTGGGATACCGTATTTGTTGTTTTGTACTCATAAGATACAACTAAAACCAAATTGTATGAAGCGTTTACAAAAAACAGCCGGTGGCTTATCAGCCTTTGCAGTGTTATCTATAATGAGTTTAAGCTCATGCAAAAAAGATAACGATCATATGCATCCTGAAACTACAACCATTACAGTGGAAAATGTACTTCAGTCAAAACCACTTGTTGAATCGGGCACTTTTAAGGGAAAGGGCACACCTCCTTTAATATTGCCGGGCGAATCGGTTAGTATTCATTTTTCAGCCGCTAAGGGTGAAGCCCTTACATTCGCCACCATGTATGGCTGGTCCAACGACCTTTTTTTTGCGCCTGAAAATCCGGGAATTGCTGTTTATGATGCGAACGGAAACCCGGTCCAGGGAGATGTTTCGTCAAAGATCAAATTGTGGGACAATGGCACAAGAGTTAACCAGGCACCAGGGGCAGGTGTTGTTCATCCAGGCACAGCTAACAGCCAGAATATTACAGAAGTAAATGGTACAGATGCGCAGGGAAACACCTATTTGCCAGCTTCCCAGCTCGTCAAGGCAACGCTTGCATACAATGGCAATTCTTATTTCACACTTACTTTAAAAAACACTTCAGGCAAAACGATCAACGAAACACCGCTTAGTCCCGGTGTGTGGGCCGTTTCTTACATTGTGGGCGGTAACCTGTTAAACCCGGCTCCGTTGTATATGAGCGGCCAGCCGACTGCTAACGGACTTACTTCAATTGCCGAACGCGGTGACAACGGTCCCTTAAGCAGTTATATCAGTAGTATTACGGGGATCTTCACGCCAATGTCCCCTGTTCTTGTTGTTGTATACAATGGTCAATCAAGCCCAATATACCAGGTTGGCGAAAAAGACAGGGGAGAAGGGCTTCGCTTGCTGGCACAACGCGGTAATGCGGATACGCTTGCGGCGGCACTTAAAATGAAACCGGGTGTTAAAGCTGTATATGTTCTGCATGCGCCCAGCACGAATGTATTGTTGCCTGTTATTAACGGACAAGCCGGGGGCAAAGTGTCACAAATGTTGAGTGTTAAAAATGGCGAGCGGCTGGCCATTGCAACAATGTATGGATTCTCTAATGATTGGTTCTTCGCATCAAAAGATAATGGAGTTGAGGCAACACAAAAGGGCGATATTTCCGGCACAATCGCTTTGTATGATGACGGAACTGCCATTAATCAATTCCCTGGCGCAGGCATTACGCAATTTAACCTGGCAGGCACACCACTTTTTGAAAGCATTCCTATTGCGCCTGTTCCCAATCCAAATATGTTTACAACGCTGCCTGATATTAATAACATTATACGGGTGACACTTGAATGAGTTTTTCTGATTGAAGGATAATTGCTCGCGTTGCGTATGATGCATGTTAATAATGACAGGCTTGCTGAATTTATGTGGAGAAATAACAGTGGTTGCTCTATGTATATTCGGCAAGCCTCTTCGTTAAAGTAATGCGGACATACCTCTGGTTTGATATGTCCGTATTACTTCTGTCAGGCGCAAAATTGTATATCGCTTCTTTGAAACGCTGCAAATTGTACAAATCCTTCTATGATTTTAAATGAAGTAATGTGACAGGAGCACGCTTTAATTTTTAATTTTTTTTGTTGCCCGCATCACGTTATCCCCTTGAGACCGGCAATCAACCCGTTGTTTATTGATCCGGAATTTGTGTAAATACAACACTGCTAAATAAGTGTAACAATGGCATATAGTTTGTTCATCTTTATCTGTTACCAGTCGATATATCCATTATAAAGAATATTATTATACTATAATAATTGGCTCAGTTTGACCAAAGAAGGATAGTACCCATGAGGTATGCAGCTTCATTCTTTAAGATGCTTTCGTAGTAGTGGTAATAAATGAGCTATTAACTTGTTTCCTATTGTTTAATTCTGCTCTGTGATCTCTTCAGCCTGGACCTTTAAAAAACTTTTTTCTGCAAGTACCAGGGATTTCACGCGGCGAACGCAAAGAAGAGGCGACGCAGCAGATCCGATTGGAATGTTGAATTGGTTTAAACCAGGATCTTTCATTTGTTATTTGCTGGTGCCCTTCGGCTTGTTGGATGCAAGACGATGCATACCCATTCGCAACGGATGAACGCCCTGGGAAAAATATATACTATATGATGACCCGATCATTGGAATATAATCCACCCATTACATGCAAGACGGAAGGACCTGGAGCATTAGTATGGGCAACGCCCGGTGAAAAAACAAAAAATGGTGAACAAGGCCTGAAAGGGCACCAGCAAATTGTTGTATTTTTCTTGTGAATCTTTTTATTTCTCCATTCTTTCTCGCAATGCCTTAAACGTTTCATAAGGTCCTTTTGTACTAAAAATATTTACGATCCATGGCGGCATATCACCTGCGGGATCGATATTAATATAATAGACAACATGCAGCTTTTTATCAGCTGTACTTACTTCGTAGCGGCCATCGAGGCTTGCAACCCGCACAATATCTTTTTTCTTCGGCACAACGTTAGAAACGGCTGTTTGTGTTACAAGGAGCGTATTCTTTTCACTATCTTTTTTACTTTCCAGCTTTATTGCGGCGTCGCGGTTGGTCATTGGCCAGGGAATAGAGGTTTCGGCATAATAGTACAGTTCGTTATCCGATACTTTCTTTACCAGGTAAGCCTTTTTGGTAGCGTAAACCCATTCGGTCTGTTTAGGAATATCCTGCAGAACAGAGATGAATTTATCAAAAGTGCCAGGCATATCGCACTCTACTTTTATTGCTTTAAATTTTGAGGAATGTGATGGTGCGGTGTAAACCTTAATGCCATCTTTGTCTTTGACCAGTTTCCAGTCGGTTTGACTATAGGAAGATGTTGTTGTACAGATCAAAGCGACTATTACGGTGATAGTATTTATCGTGCCTCTTAGTTTAATAGTCATACCGCGCCATATTTACAGTTAATATAAATTCAAAAAACAAGCCAAATCAGGTGTATGATTTGTCAAGACTTTCCTGAATACTAATAACGGGGATGTCTTTATGCGGGTTGCTTGTAACCAATGCATTTTATGCGATCACCGTGTAGTGTAAGAGGAATAGATTGATATACACCCAAAGAAAAAAAGGGAATCATACTATTTGGTTGCTGCACGTTTTTGCGATATTTTTTTGTAATCACCCTTCATATCCTTAAAGGCCCATGCCGCCATTGCATTTATTACCGGTAACAATCCTAATCCTGCCTGGCTGAGCCGGTAAGTAACAAAAGGCGGAACAACGGGTTTTGATTCTCTTATCACCAGGTTGTCCGCTTCCAGTTGCTTTAAATGCTGAATGAGCATTTTCTCCGTTACCGCAGGAATCGCCCTGCGCAGTTCGCTATAACGCTTATCACTTTGCGAAAGATGGTAAAGGATGATCGGTTTCCAAAAGCCGCCGATCTTTTCCATTACATAACTCACCGGACATTGTTCAAGCGCATACTGCTTGTTTTCCTGGATGGTAGATGACTCTTTAACGGTTGCCATAAACATACTTTGGAGTAAGTACTTGTAAAAAAGTAAGTACAAATATAACTTTGTTCCTGAAATAAAAAATACACTATGAAAATAACTGTTTCAGGCTCATTAGGACATATAGGAAAGCCTTTGACTACCAAACTGGTTGCGGCAGGACATGATGTGACAGTCATCACCAGCAGCGCCGACAGAAGAGAAGAAATTGAAGCATTGGGGGCGAAAGCCACAGTGGGGTCAGTAAGTGATGAAAGCTTTTTAGCAAAAGCTTTCGCTGGTGCGGATGCTGTGTTTGCGATGATACCGCCCAATCTCGGAGGCAGTAATGTAATTGCAAACGCCACCAATGCAGGTAAAGCTTTTGCTGCTGCGATAAAGGCAGCCGCTGTGCCACGCGTGGTAATGCTGAGCAGCATTGGTGCTGATTTACCTTCCGGCAATGGTCCCATTGCGGCACTTTACAATATTGAGCATTTGTACAGTGCACTGAAAGACGTTGCACTAACTTACTTGCGCGCAGGCTACTTCTTTACGAATTATTACAATGATATTCCACTCATAAAAGGCGCGGGAATTATCGGGAGTAATTATCCGGGATCTACAGTAATTCCGCTTGCACATTATGAAGACATTGCGACGGCTGCCGCAGAGGAATTACAAAAGACTTCAGCCGGCCAATATGTGCGTTATGTTATTAGTGATGTACGTACACCACGCGAGGTTGCCAAAGTATTGGGATCAGCGATCAATAAACCGGAGTTGCCCTGGGTTGAGTTTACTGATGAACAATCTGTACAAGGCATGACAGGCGCTGGTCTTCCCGATGAGATAGCACGACTATATACCGAAATGGGCACCGGTCTTCGCAATGGTACAGTGGTCGCTGATTTTGTAAAGAGTGGTTCTCCGGTAACCGGAAGGGTAAAGCTGGAAGATTTTGCGAAGGAGTTTGCGGCTAAGTTTTGAGGATGCATTCCTTTCATGATTATATGCAACTTGGCGCCAATGCTGCTTGTGTTTTATTTCGCTGAAGAACACGCATTGTCATTTCGACGATAGGAGAAATCTCCCAAAATTGAAGAGGATTGCAAGTACAAGACCTTTCCAAAATCAAACAGCACTAGCGTTGGGAGACCTCTCCTGCGTCGAGGTGACGATGCGGGTGCATCCTTTTCATTATTGCAACTTGCCGCCAATGCTGCTGGTGTTTTATTTTGCTAACGAACACTCATCGTCATTTCGACGATAGGAGAAATCTCTCAAAATTGAACAGGTGTGTAAGCAATTTACGCTTTTCATAATCAAAGAGTACTAATGTCGGGAGACCTCTCCTGCGTCGAGGTGACGATGCGGTTGCATCCCTTTCATTATTACAACTTGCCGCCAATGTTGCTTGTGTTTTATTTCGCTAACGAACGCTCATCGTCATTTCGACGATAGGAGAAATCTCCCAAAATTGAAGAAGATTGCAAGTACAAGACCTTTCCAAAATCAAACAGCACTGGCGTTGGGAGACCTCTCCTGCGTCGAGGTGACGATTCGGTTGCATCCTTTTCATTATTGCAACTTGCCGCCAATGTTGCTGGTGTTATTTTGCTGACGAACACTCATCGTCATTTCGACGATAGGAGAAATCTCTCAAAATTGAACAGGTGTGTAAGCAATTTACGCTTTTCATAATCAGACAGTACCAATGTCGGGAGACCTCTCCTGGGTCGAGGTGACGATGCGGGTCCGTCCCCTTCATTATTGGCTTGCAGCTGGCGATTAACAATTATCCAACAAGCAAATCCAAATCCATCGGGCTCTACTTCAACTTATCAGATAACGGAACAAGCCTTGCTGAAAGATCAGGATCTTTAAAATCTTTATCTAATGGAAACATGGGGCGTTCAATACGTTTGTAAGGTAGCCGCTCCAAATCCTGGTCAACTCCACCGGGCGTTAATGCCAGCAGCCAGTCTTTTTTCATCGCGTAAAGCTCCGGTTCAAGATAACCGATCTTAACAACCACGATGTCTGCATTTCGTGGCTCCAGTTTCAGACGCGTAAAATCAATTTCTTTGTGATATGGTTTTCTTTTTTTGGTAACGATTACGGACACACTTCCCACTTTGACTACAACTTCAACTTCAGCATCCCTGTCGCCGTACGCTATTGCAGTCACTGTTCCTTTGAGTCTTACAGGAGGTGCATAACGGTGATCCACTTTTGCACCTGCATAATCATCCACCTGGTTGCCGACACCGGCAGCAATGGCTTTTTCAACAAACTCCGGTCCCGGAATGGAGGCGTATATAAGTGATGGTCCCTTAGCTGATTGAAGCTCCGGACGTTTCAATATTTCGGTAATGGACCATGTTACATCTCCTGCGCCACCGGCAGTTGGATTATCTCCCGAGTCACTGATGAAAAATGGTTTTTTATCACTGACAAGTGCTTTATCAAGACATTCTTTTAATGAACCTGTAGGGGCCACAAAAGCAAACCCGGAGCGTGCATTCCAGAAGTTATGCGCCAGTTGTTCGGCAGTGGCCGTTACTTTGTCTCGATCATCGCCGGTTACTACCACAACTGCATGATTTCGCGGTTCATCTGCCCATGCATATCCCACCCATATTGCTGCATCAACAATCCCCTGCTGCGCGGCTGCAGGAGCCACAGCCTGGTAAACACTTTTGCCTGGTTCTATTCTTGTGCTTGTTTTTTCGCCGGGCAATAGGATGGGTATCGGGATCCAGGCTTTGTACAGTGGCTTGCCTTTGCCTGATTGGATTCTGTCCAGCAGGTTTCTCACCGCTCTTTCCTTTGTTTGCATAGCATCCTCGTGAGGCGCCATGCGATAGCAGGTTATGAGGTCTGTGTTTTCAGCCAATCGCCAGGAAACATTTCCGTGAAGATCCATCGAGGTGGATATAAGTGTTTTTGTGCCAAGCGCTTTGCGGATCCTTACAATAAAATCACCTTCGGGATCATCGAGTCCTATAACACTCATCGCACCATGTATATCAAAAAATAAACCGTCATAAGGAGCATGCTTTTTTAATGAATCCAGTGTTTTGTTTACCAGTGATTCATATGCTTCTCTTGTAACAATCCCTCCGGGAAGTGATTTTCCTACAATAGTCGGAACCCAAACTGCAAGTTTTCGTAATGCTGAATCTTCCTGTAAAAATGGATAGGAAGAAAATACCTGGTTGCCATATTTTGCATGAAAAGCTTCTTCATTTGTAACAGCGGGAGAGAAGGTGCTTGATTCAATACCTAATCCGGCAATGGCGATACGTGGCAATGATTTGCCTGTTGACTCAGTTTGTGCATTTCCCAGGCTTGCTACCAACACGCTAATTACAATCATGAACCATGTTCTGACGAAAGATTTGAAATGACAATTCATTGGATCCTTTTAATTGAGAATAATAGTTTGCGACACAAACGAAGATAATTTTTCCAGCGCTATTTATTGCATCTCTCTGCTATTTGAACAAACGAATCAATGAGTTCAAATCTCCGGACAGATCATTAAACGAATCGCAATCCATGTAGCAAGATTCGAACTTATCCTCTGTGTAACTCTGTGTCTTCTCCTGTATTCCTCCGTGTAACTGTATTTTTTGTGATAGTTTTAAGCTATCAACATATAAAATTAATTGATTGCGATTATCTGTCTAATGTTTTACTTTTATCCAGCTCAAACGAAATACCCCTGGCTTGCCACATGCAAGCAAAGGCTGGATCACATTATTCATTGCTTAGCACAATCTTTTAAAAATGGAATCAAAAGACATCAGCAAATGCCCGTTTCACGGCGCACAAAAAGAAAATGTTGGCGGCGGCGGTACCAGGAATCGCGACTGGTGGCCGGATCAGTTAAGAGTAAACATTCTGCGCCAGCAATCCTCATTATCCAATCCGAT
This sequence comes from Danxiaibacter flavus, assembly GCF_041060425.1. NCBI lineage: Bacteria > Pseudomonadati > Bacteroidota > Chitinophagia > Chitinophagales > Chitinophagaceae > Danxiaibacter > Danxiaibacter flavus. The sequence continues at coordinate 22,702 of NZ_JAULBC010000007.1, read as the reverse complement.
GGACAATGATTTTAATTATGCCGAAGAATTTAAAAGCCTCGATCTTGAAGCTGTAAAAAAAGACCTGCATGCGCTCATGACCGATTCTCAGCCGTGGTGGCCCGCAGATTTCGGTCATTACGGAGGATTGTTTATCCGCATGGCATGGCACAGTGCGGGTACTTACCGCGTAGGTGATGGCCGCGGCGGGGCGGGAGCAGGACAGCAACGTTTTGCCCCGCTGAATAGCTGGCCCGACAACGTTAGTCTTGATAAAGCACGCAGATTGCTCTGGCCCATCAAACAGAAATACGGTCGTAAAATTTCATGGGCCGACCTGATGATCCTTGCAGGTAATATTGCACTGGAATCAATGGGTTTTAAAACATTCGGGTTTGCAGGCGGACGTGAAGATGTGTGGGAGCCTGAAGAAGATGTGTATTGGGGTTCGGAGACTACATGGCTTGGTGGCGACATTCGTTATGCGCATGGCTCTGAGGGCGTTGAGAAACGCGGAGGAGTAACCGTATCTGATGATAATGCGGATGGTGATATTCACTCCCGCAATTTGGAAAATCCACTGGCAGCCGTGCAAATGGGGTTGATCTATGTGAATCCTGAAGGACCGGATGGAAATCCTGATCCTGTAAAAGCAGCCAAAGATATTCGTGATACGTTTGGCCGTATGGCAATGAATGATGAGGAGACGGTTGCTTTAATTGCCGGCGGACATAGCTTTGGTAAAACGCATGGCGCTGCACCTTCAACGCATGTGGGTAAAGAGCCTGAAGCGGCAGGTATGGAATTGCAGGGCCTCGGCTGGAGCAACAGTTACGGCTCAGGTAAAGGTGCGGATGCTATTACAAGTGGTCTTGAAGTTATCTGGAGCAAAACGCCCACTCAATGGAGCAATAACTTTTTTGAAAATCTTTTTGGCTTTGAATGGGAGCTTACAAAGAGTCCTGCAGGAGCGCATCAATGGGTTGCGAAAAATGCAGACGATATTATCCCTGATGCATTTGATTCATCAAAGAAGCACCGTCCGACGATGCTGACCACCGATCTTTCTTTGAGGCTTGATCCTGTGTATGAAAAGATCTCCAGGCATTTTCTTGAAAACCCCGACGCGTTTGCTGATGCATTTGCACGCGCATGGTTTAAATTAACACACCGTGATATGGGGCCGCGTGCACGCTACCTGGGTCCTGATGTGCCTGCGGAAGAACTGCTTTGGCAGGACCCTATCCCGGCTGTTGATCATACATTGGTTGATGACAATGATATTGCGGCGTTGAAAGAAAAAATTCTGGCAACAGGATTAACTGTATCAGAATTGGTATCCACTGCCTGGGCTTCTGCTTCAACTTTCCGCGGATCTGATAAACGCGGTGGCGCCAACGGTGCACGTGTTCGTCTTGCACCACAAAAAGACTGGCGCGTAAATAATCCTGCTCAGTTATCCAAAGTGCTGGATGCATTGGAAGGTGTTCAAAAAGAATTCAATGCAGCGCAGTCGGGCGGCAAGAAAATTTCACTGGCAGACTTAATTGTACTTGCGGGGAGTGCAGCCGTTGAAAAAGCAGCTAAGGATGCGGGTCACGATGTTAAGGTTCCGTTTGCACCGGGTCGTATGGATGCTTCGCAGGAAAAGACGGATGTTGAATCTATTGCATTCCTTGAACCTTTGGGTGATGGTTTCCGTAATTATCGTAAACCCAACTTCCCTGTGTCAACAGAAGCGTTGCTGATTGATAAAGCACAGTTGCTGGGTCTTACTGCTCCTGAACTTACTGTGTTGGTAGGTGGCATGCGTGTGTTGAACACAAATTTTGATGGTTCATCTCACGGTGTGTTCACTAAAAAACCGGGAACACTAACCAATGACTTCTTTGTTAACCTGCTTGATATGGGTACTGTATGGAAGCCTGCAACAGAGGATAGGGAACTGTTCCAGGGTTATGACCGTGCAACGGAAAAGCCAACCTGGACCGCAACGCGCGCCGACCTTGTGTTTGGTTCTAATTCCGAACTGAGGGCACTGGCTGAAGTGTACGGTAGCTCCGATGCACAACAGAAATTTGTAAAAGATTTTGTTGCAGCATGGACGAAGGTGATGAATGCGGATAGATTTGATTTGAAGTAACGGAGTTGATGTTTTGATACAAAGGCGGCGGAGTTTTTCTGCCGCCTTTTTTTTAAGCTGACCGAAGCGAAGTTTTTTAAACCATATAAGTAAGGAGTTGGCCGCGCCAACGTTTCATAGTAAACAACTTATAAAGCTTAAAGCAGACCGAAGCGAAGTTTTTTAAACCATATAAGGCATATAAGAGCACATAAGAATTTTGCCTGCGATAATAATTGCACTTAAATGACTTTACATTTACTTAGCCAGCTCGAACCTTCACCATTGACCATTCACTATTCACTAGTTGTAAAGAAGGTATATAAGAGCAAATAAGAGCTTTTGCCCAGGATAATAATAACACTTAAACGATAATGTATTTACTTAACCAGCTCGAACCTTCACTATTGACCATTCACTATTCACCAGTTGTATAGCAGGCATATAAGAAAATATAAGAATTAAGAGTTTGACATTCGCTGCACCTTTACGACGACCGCCGTTGTTGCGTGTGTAGGGTAGGGATGTGTGTGGCACACCAACAACACTGTGCGCCATTTAAAGAGAAAGTTCGGCTGCGTACTTATGTTGCTGGTACGCCTGGCACTTTGCTAAGCTGCATACCAACAACGGCGGGCAGCACGATAGTTCATCTGATGTTTAAGCATGGATTTAAGTTGAATATAAAATGCTAATTATTTTAGTATTTAAAGCCGGATTATTATCTTTGATTCATGAAACTTTTTGATGATATAGCGCTGTTTGATGAAGGGAAAAAACGTTTCAAAGACTTTATGCTGCCGGATGAAGAACTTAAACTTTGGGAACAGTTTTTCGGCAAAACAGAATCCGACAAATACTTTAGTACGCTCCTTACAAACACACCCTGGCAACAACGCACCCGGAAAATGTATGATCGCATGGTACTCGACCCGCGCTTAACAGCATACTATGGCGGCAGCAAAGGTCTTGCGTGGACCAGTGATCTGCTGGATATTAAGGCAAGGGTAGAACAGGAGTGCGGCATAACTTTCGAGCGCGTGTTGTTGAACTATTACCGTGATGGTAATGATTCCGTAGCCTGGCACAGCGATACATTGCCGGCAGATGGAAAACATCATGCGATTGCATCGGTTACATTTGGTGAAACAAGGCTGTTTAAAGTGAGACATAAAACCCGCAAGGACCTCAAGCAACTCGACATTCCGTTAACACATGGCAGCTTTTTGCTGATGGGCGAAACAATGCAGGATCATTATGAACATCATGTACCTAAAACATCCAGGAATATTGGCGCGCGCATTAACCTCACGTTCAGGATCTCCGAGTTAGTGAAAGATGTTTATTTTGTAAGATAAAAGGTAATACCGCATTATATCTCCTTCTAAACAAAAAATAACGCCCTTAATTTTACATCCGTGTTGATCTTCACAGGAAAGTACAGGATTGTAATATTGCCTTGACTGCATAATTTTCCAGATCAATGTCGTTTAGCTAAGCAAGCATCGTCAACTTTGGGAGATGTCTCCTGTCGTCGACATGACGATCCTGGCTTATCAGAAAAAACAATCACAGCAGCACTAATGACTAGTATGTTATAATTTGGAAGTCTGCACCGAATCGTCACCTCGACGATAGGAGAGGTCTCCCGAATATAGATCTGATTGTGATACAATTCTTAGCTAATAAATTAATTTAACGGTTTGCCAGAAAACATTTGTTGATACTTTCGGTAAGAATAATAACCCAAATGAAGAAGTCTTTAATCAGTAAGATAGGTTGCCATAGTTTAATTCTCCTCGCTTCACATACACTAACTGTATGTAATGCCCAAACTAAAAAATTAAACGCAAATGCCGATGCGTTGGAAAGTGGATTTACGATCCCGCCGGACAGTGTAAAACCAAGTGTTTACTGGTATTGGATCAATGGCAATATTTCCAAAGAAGGTGTAGTGAAAGATCTTGAGGCGATGAAAAAAGTCGGAATTGGTCGCGCGTTCATCGGCAATATCGGCCTTGAGCCCTCAGAAATGCCCAATGGTCCTGTAAAGTTTTTTTCCGACGAGTGGTGGGATATTTCAAAAACTGCGATCAAAGCCGCATCAAAAAATAACATCGAAATCGGCATGTTCAATGGTCCGGGATGGAGCCAAAGTGGCGGCCCGTGGATAGCGCCTTCCCAATCCATGCGGTTTCTTTCTCAAAAAGAAATTCGCGTAAAGGGTCCGCAACAATTCAATCAGAAACTAAATGTACCCGAAAATTTTCAGCAGGTAGCAGTGTTGGCTTATCCAGTCCCTGCAAATGAAGGTGATAATATTTCAACTTATCATCCTGAAATTTCATCCAATGTGGTATTCGATAATATCGGATTAATAGCAGATGGAAATGATTCTACCAAAGCGTTTGTAACCACCAAACCGGATAAGAAATCTTCAATAGAAATCACCTTTCAAACTGCCAATGATGTTACAGCCAGAAGTCTGACGATCCATCCTGCAGATAAGCCTTTTAAATGCATGGCTGAATTGCAGGTAAAGGAAGGCGGAAACTTTCGTACAATAAAGAAGTTTGAGGTAGACAGAAGCAATCCTGCCAACAACGTTGGCTTTATACCTTTCGCGCCGGTTGCCGTTTCTTTTGAAGCTGTTAAAGGAAGTGCGTTTAAACTGGTGCTGACAGAGATTTCGGGTGATGTCGGCTTTGCTGAGATCAATCTTTCCGGCGCTGCAAAAGTGGAACGTTATGAAGAGAAACAACTCGCAAAAATGTTTCAGACACCATTGCCTTTGTGGAACGAATACCAGTGGCCGAAACAAACGGAGCCTGATAATAAATCCTTAATGGTTGATCCTTCGAAAGTCATCAACATTACAGATAAGTTAGCTGCTGATGGCACACTTAACTGGAGCGTGCCGCAGGGAGAATGGATCATTGCAAGTTTTGGCATGTTGCCAACAGGTGTTACCAATGCGCCTGCACCGCCTGAAGGCAGAGGATTAGAGATAGATAAACTGAGCAGCGACTATACCAAACACCATTTTGATGCATTTGTCGGCAAGGTGCAGAACAGCTTAACAAAAGAAGAAGGCAAATCATTAAAGTGGGTGGTGGCCGATAGTTATGAAACCGGTTCGCAGAACTGGACAGATAAGATGACCACTTTATTTAAAAAACAATATGGATATGATCCTTTGCCATGGCTGCCTGTATTGAGCGGGAGAGTAGTTGCTTCGCAGGATCAAAGCGACCGGTTCCTCTGGGATCTTCGCAGGTTGGTGGCTGATCTTGTGGCGTATGAATATGTTGGCGGATTAAGAAAAGTAAGTAACGCTAACGGCATGAAAATTTGGCTGGAAAATTACGGTCACTGGGGCTTTCCTTCTGAGTTCTTAAAATATGGTGGACAGGCAGACGAGATTGCAGGTGAATTCTGGAATGAGGGAACGCTGGGTAATATCGAATGCCGGGCGGCATCTTCTTCCGCACATATTTATGGAAAAACAAAGGTTTCCGCAGAATCATTTACAGCAGCAGGGCTGAGCTTTCAACGGTATCCTGCAATGCTTAAAAGACGTGGCGACTGGTCATTTACCGAAGGGATCAACAATGCCTTGTTTCATGTATTTATCAGTCAGCCATATGAAGATAAAAATCCCGGTGTAGCTACCTGGTTCGGCACTGAGTTTAACAGGAAGAACAGTTGGTTCCTGCAGGGAAAAGCATTTATTGACTATGAAAGAAGATGCAGCTTCCTGCTTCAGCAAGGCAGGCCCGTTAATGACATTGCCTACTTTATAGGAGAAGATGCGCCAAAGATGACCGGCACCCGCGATCCTGAGTTGCCAGCCGGCTATTCGTATGACTATATCAATGCAGAAGTATTGATGACACGCGCAAGTGTTAAGGATGGAAAAATAGTTTTACCTGATGGCATGTCATACCGCTTACTGGTTCTTCCGCAACTAAAAACAATGCGTCCTGAATTATTAAATAAGATAAAATCGCTTGTTGCAGATGGCGCAACGATCTTAGGACCGGCTCCTGAATATTCACCCAGCATGCAAAATTATCCGTTGGCAGATGCAGAAGTGAAGAAGGTTGCTGCAGAATTGTGGGGAAATGCGTCTGCAGGTGCGCAAGTAAAAAAAGCATACGGCAAAGGATTGGTGTTGAATGGCTTTACGGCGCAGCAGGCGCTCGATGCGTTGAATTTAATTCCTGATGTTGCAATTGATAACACGCATGCTTTATATGCACACAGAAGAACCGCAAATGCAGATATTTATTTCATCACCAATCAGTCTGATACAGTCATCAATCTTTCACCTGCATTTCGTGTTGCGGACAAGCAGCCCGAATGGTGGGATGCAGTGTCGGGACAAACACGCGATCTTCCTGATTTTATGCAAACGCAACAGTCAACAACGGTTCCCTTGCGGCTTGAAGCATACCAGAGCGGATTTATCGTATTTAGAAAACCAGTTACTAAAGTTGCAGATGATATAGAAAATTTTCCTGCGCCTTTACGTGTTAGTCCTGTCGCAGGTTCATGGACCGTTCAATTTGATACTGCTGCCGGAGGTCCTTTGCAGCCTGTGGTGTTTTCGACGTTAACAGACTGGAGCAAAAGCAATGATGAGAAAATAAAAAATTATTCAGGTACAGCCGTGTATTCAACTGATGTTACAATTGATAAAATTGCTGCAGGAGAACATGTTTATCTTGATCTGGGACTTGTTAAAGCAATGGCTGCTGTAAAAGTAAATGGCGTGTCCGTTGGTAGTGCATGGACGCCGCCCTATAAAGTTGACATTACTTCTGCAATAAAGAAAGGCAACAACAAACTTGAAGTGGAAGTGGTAAACACCTGGGTGAATCGTTTGATCGGAGACAGCAAACTGCCTGCATCAGAAAGAAAAACATGGACCAATATAACTTCTTACAATGCCGATAGCAAATACGAATCATCGGGATTGCTGGGCCCTGTAAAAATCGAAGTGATCAAATACTAGTTTTAAACCTCTGTGCAACTCCATGCCTTCTCCTGTATTTCTCTGTGTAACCATAATTACTATTAAATGCGATTAACAATTAGTTACACAGTGTTTTTTTGCTATACTCAATTTCCAGTTATGAACTGATAATATTCAACTATTGTTCCCGGCTTGCAGAACCGGTAATTTGAATAGTTTTGCCGGATTAATTTTTGCCATGTTTAAATACGCATTTCTTTTCCTGGGAGCCCTGGCAGCGCACAGTTTGTTGCATGCACAGCAGTACAATACGCCAACATTTTCCCTTCAACTGAATGACAAGGGATCGGTCGTTTCAATCCGTAACAATCAAACAACAGAATATGTTGCGACCAGCAATCCCGGTACACTATTGCAATTGGTGAAGAACGGAAAAACCATTGCTCCGGTTAAAGCTGAGTATAAGAAGGGAGCAATAACACTGCTATATCCGGAAGGGAACAAGGCGCAGGTTAAAACCACTATAAACAAAGGTTATGTGCGTTTCGAGTTAACCGACATCAGCGACAATGTGGATGCCGTTATCTGGGGACCACTCAACAATATCGTTAAAGATACTATTGGCAACACAGTAGGCGTTGTACGTAATAAAGATTTTGCATTCGGCATACAATGTCTGAATGAAAAAACAACCGGTGGCGAAATGGTCAATGACGAGGGCGCTGTTTACGAACGCGGCACAACTGCCACTGCACGTCCTTTTGGTTCTTCCCTCCAGGCATTTACCGTTAACAGGCTGCATGACCGTGTTATTAAAGTGTGGGACAGATGGCCGGCTGTTACAGTAAAAGGCATTCCCGAGGGAAGCCTTAAAGGCTCTGCCATTGCGGTATTTGGTTGCAGCCCGTCCCAGGTGTTAAGCACCATTGAAGTGATCACCAAACAGGAAAACCTGCCTTATGCAACCTGGAAGAACGAATGGATCAAAACTTCTGCGGCAAGTGGCGCCCCGTATATGATCACTACGTTCAATGAAAACAATATTGACAGTTTTCTCACCTATGCAAAGCAGATGGGAATGGCCGGTGTTTATCACGAAGAGCCATTTAAAACCTGGGGAAATTTTGAAATAAGAAAAGATCTTTTTCCCAGTGGCAGGGAGGGTTTTAAGAAATGTGTGGATAAAGCGCATGCCATGGGGCTTCGTCTTGGCTTTCACACACTCACCACTTTTATTACCACCAATGATGCGTACGTAACGCCCAAACCAAACAAGGATCTTGCTTTGGCCGGTACAGATACACTTGTAGAAGATCTTACAGCTGATGCTACGGAGATAACGGTAAACAGTCCATTGCACTTTACCATGCGAAGCGATCTGAACAGCGTGATGATTGGTGATGAGATCATCCGTTTTATGTCCGTAAGCAAGGAAGCGCCTTACAAGCTGACCGGATGCGTACGTGGCGCATTCGGTACCACCAAAAGCGCCCACAAAGCAAAGGACCTGGTGAGCCGTTTGGTAGACCATCCCTATAAAGTTTTTTATCCCAACTGGCAGTTGCAGAAACAGGTTGCAAAAAATATTGCTGACTTTATTAATGAAACAGGGGCTGATCAAATGGATTTTGATGGGCATGAAGGAACGTATGCCAATGGCATGGGTGATCTTTCTTTCAATTCCTTTGCAGACGAAGTGTTCCGGCAAGCAAAGCATCCTGTGGTATTCGGCTCAAGTCGCCCCAATCATTATTTCTGGCATATCAACAATTACCTGAACTGGGGCGAACCTTGGTACGGCGCTTTCAGGGAAAGCCAGTCCGACCAAAGAATTGCCAACCAGAAATTCTATGAAGATAATTACCTGCCCAACATGCTTGGCTGGTTCCTGATTACCGTGAATACAGATCCCGATGACATTGACTGGATGCTGGCGAGAGCGGCTGGCTTTAATGCCGGTTATGCACTGGTTGTACGCGGCGAAGCACTTGCGAACAAGAACATGCCGCGTATAGTGGAACAAATTAATTTATGGACCGGGGCGCAAAAGAGCAGGATGTTTAACCAGGAGCAGCAGGAATGGTTGAAGAATCCGGCCAACGAGGCACACCTCTCTAAAAAAGAAAATGGTTATTATCTTGAGTCTTTCCGCAAGTTTACATTTGAACACCAGGCCAAAGCACTGCAACCCGGTGAGCCAGCTATTTCCAATTTCAGCTTCACCAATAACAAAGAAAAGCAAAGGCCGCTGATTGTAATAACTGCACGTGGTGAAGATGGAACAATTGTAAATCCTGCAATAGAGATCGATAATTCCTTCCGCCTGGAAATTCCTGTTACACTTGCCGCCGGAGAAAGCGTTGCGGTGAATGAGGCCAACGCTGCAAGCGTTTATAATAGCAAAGGAAAATTTATTAAAAAGATAGATCTCGGTAACCAGTTACCTGATCTCAATACCGGAACGCACTCCTTGTCATTCGAAGCAGGCATGGATGCAAACGCTTCTGTAAAGGCCGTGATCACTGTAAGGTTATCAGAAAAAACAGAACAACTTAAAGCACAATAACAGCTGCTCCGCAGCGAAATGCATTACACGGAGATCCACTGAGAAGACACAGAGCTACACAGAGTTTTTCTATTTCTCTGTGTAACAAAATACATTATACAGAGAGCCACAGAGAATCCACAGAGCTACACTGAGTTTTTCTTTTCCTCTGTGCCCCTCTGTGTCTCCTCCGGCTGCTCCTCTGTGTAATAAATAAAGTAACACAGAGAGCCACTGAGAAGCCACAGAGCTACACAGAGTTTTGCGATCTGTTTTAAAGCGTTTCCTCTGTGCCCCTCTGTGTCTTCTCCGGCTGTTCTCTGTGTAATGTATTCTATTAGCTGCATTGCAGCCGGCGAAGCCCTTATCCTCCCCAACCTCCAGCCCCATAATTGAAATTTTAATTTGGATAATGAAATATTTTTTTCAAATTTAAACTGTATTCAATTCGGCCCTTACCCGCAAACCCTGTGAGTGAGAGGCCGGAGGCATACTAAAACATTAACTGCGCCCAGGCAGGCTTTTTATATCCCCGAATCGTGTTGCCCGGAACCTGTGCTTGCCTACTCCGTCGTAGTGTACAATGAGCTGAATCACGCTCAAAAAATCCATTATTCCAATTTTACTGCCAGGACTATTTGTTGCAGTTAAAGCAACACAAGTCCCGGGTCAAATATTCATTTATGACAAGAAGAGAATATCGTCTTATCATCATAACTGCATTGATCATGTGTGTGCCGATAGTAATCCTTGCTTACAAGAACAAAGCATTGGTTTTGCAGTCCGCTGCCTATGAATGGAAAGACATGAAAGCAATTCCCAATCAAAAAGGTGAAAGAAGAGACGTATTTGATTCACCTACAGAAACACTTGATAAGCTGGAACTGCACATCACCACATTAAACCCCGGCGATTCCTCGCACGCACCGCACCAGCATGCCAATGAAGAACTGCTGATCATTAAAGAAGGCAACGTGAGTGCACTTGTTGCCGGCGAATGGAAACAACTCGGCCCGGGATCTGTAATTTACCAGGCTGCGTATAATTTGCATTCGATAAGAAATACAGGGAGTACGAGAACTACTTATTATGCGTTGCAGTGGAGGACGGAGAAGACGGGGAAGTAGGGAAGTAAGTAGGTTAAATGTAAAATAGTTATACAATTCCTAAGGCTTTTTTAGTGGTTAGCAAAAAGAAAAGAATGGCTAAGTCAGAAAAATTAAAAATAAATGTAGGTTGTTATAGCTGTCAAAAAATTGATAACTGCTTTCTATGCGTTTATATAAATGACTTTGTCAAAAAATTCCGTAACTATAATAGTGACGAATTTTTAATTGTTATTACAGGACTAAAGAGTTTTATTCATAAAGATGAAAAGGTTATAACGTACTTGTTTGAGCAACTCAAAGAAAACAATATTACCATTGCATTAGAAGGCAATGAAGAAAGTATCAATCAAATAGACATTACTTGCAAAAATATCACAAAGGATACATCATACAACTTTAAATATCAAATTCAAAATCTAATAACTATTGTTGAACTTTCAAGTAAAATTGACATACCACCGGTTGGAGTAATAATAATGAAGATTGTTGCACAAATAATTAGCAAATTAAAAATATTATATAAAGCTATTGTGCTTGATTTAGATGATACATTATGGAAGGGAACCCTTTCCGAGGTCGGAATATATAATATAAGAGAATATATGTACTCTGAAGAAGGGGCTCCATTTATCGAATTTATGAAATTTCTAAAAGTGCTCGGGAATGAGTTGGGCGTATTTATTACAATATGTTCAAGAAATGATTCTAAAATGATTGAATCAACAATAGAAGAATTTGATGACAATATTTTTCCATTAAAAAATCAGATTGATTACATTATCGCAAATAATAACGACAAAAGTGAAAATATTAGAATGATAGCGGAACAACTCTCAATTTTGCCAAGCTCAATAGTCTTTATTGACGACAATCAAATAGTTAGAGATGAGGTAAAACGTAAATTGACAGGAGTGTTTGTACCTGAATGGGAAAATCATAATGAATTAGTTACTAAATTAATTGCCGGATGTATATTCGAAAGAGTTGAGTTGTCGCTCAATTCCCAGAATAGAAGAAAACAATATAAAATAATACAAGCGGAACGTAAACAAAATTTTTTACCTAAACTATCTGTCAAGGTAATCGATGACAACAAACATACTGAATCCATTAAATTATACTCTAAATCAAACCAATTTAAATTCTCACGAAATGATGATAATTTGAATGATAATACAAAATCGTTGTATTTTGAAATAATTAGAGAAAATGGTGAAAATTTAGGAATCTGCTCAGCAATTACCTTCAGCAACACATACGACACTTTTCACATTCACAACTGGGCAATAAGTTGCAGATATTTTGAAATAGGACTTGAAGAGTTTATTTTGTTATACATACAAAAAATGGCAGATACAAACACGATATTAATTAATCATCAGCCCTCAGAATACAACCAAAAGGTTAGTGAAATGTTGGCTAAATATTCTGATGCTTTCAAGAATAACGGTAAAAAAGATTCAATGGAAATAATTTTTACAAAAGAAATTGTCGATAATATCAATAATAATACAAACTTAAGGATTATATAAAATGGGGAAACGTAAATTATACACACTGGGCTATACGTTATTTCAAAATGGAGCAGTCATTGACATTGAAAAAATGTTTAAAACTTTAAAAGAGTTTAATGTATCTCATTTAGTTGATGTTCGCTCTATGCCATATTCAAAACAGTATCCGCAATGTAATGCCGACAATTTAAAAGTGGCAGGCAAACATTTTTCCATTTCATATGGACATATGCCGGAACTTGGGGCAAAAGCAAGTCCTATGCAAGATGTTTTTTCTAAAGCTTCCGATATATTTTTTGAAGACATATTTCCAATTACAAAAAGTAATAGACCTGAAAATTCTGAACTTCATGCTTATGAGGAGATCGTTGATTTTAAAAAATTTAGAAAAGATGAATATTTTTCAGAAGGAATAAAAAGAATTGAAAGAGCATATGATAATAACTACGCACTTGCACTTATGTGTAGCGAGAAAAGACCAATTGACTGTCACAGATATTTTTTTGTAAGTAAAAAGATTGAGCAACAATTTGGAGATTGGATAGAGGTAGTACATGTTACTCAAAATCAAAATGGTGAAATTGAAACTGTCTCTAATGAAAGCCTAAACAGGCAGTTATCAGAAATAGTATTAAATAAATCTGAAATTAAAAAATTAGATGTTTTAAATTCTAGCTTTTTTGAACCAGCAAAAATTGATAATTACTTTGGTGATACTATACAAGATAAAGTAATTGACTTTTGTGATAGATATTGGAATTTAATGCATGGGTGGAAAATGAAAATTAACAATCAAAATAATCGAAAAGAACATGATGAATTTATTTAGCATAGGTTTTACCCAAAAATCTGCAGAGGAATTTTTTGGGTTGTTAGTAGACAATAAAATAGATTGTCTTGTTGATATTAGATTAAACCCGAACGGGCAATTATCAAGGTTTGCTTTTGAAAAGGACTTACCTTATTTTTTGAACAAATTAGCTGATGGTTGCAAATATGTTCACAGAATTGACTTAGCGCCCCAAAATGAGTTATTAAAAGAGGTAAGAACTAAAGGCTCCGATATGAGCAAAGATTATAAATTGTTTGAAAAAGAGTTTAATAAATATTTAGAGAAAGAGTCAGATATTGAAAATTTTGTAGAGCAGTTTAGGAATTATCAAAATGTTGTCCTTCTTTGCTCAGAACATACAACAGAAAAATGCCACAGAAGATTAGTATGTGATATGTTACTTAATAAATTCAGTCAAGATATAAGGTTTGGAGGACATTTAAAATGAAAAAGAGAGTATTGTTATTAGCAGTTAGTTGTAAAACTGGAGGTTTATGTCCGGGCGGTATCGATTTAGGCGACCCAAGCAAATGGATAAGGATTGTTAAAGATGATGGTCGAGCTGGTGCAGTTCAAGGATATGAAATAGATTTTGGTAAACCACTTGACATTATTGAATTTGAAGGCAGGTCTATGCCACAAGGAAAGCAAATAGAAAACTGGGTTATTGATAATAATTCTTGTAAAAAAAAAGAATCTTATGGTCCGGATCAAACTAAGGAAGTTTTAGATTGGGCGTATCAGCAGTATTCGTACAATGATTTTTGGGGAAATTACAAGGCATATTTAAATGAAGAAGAATTCAATGCAATAGATGTGCCGTCAGAATCAATTTTAAAAGTAAGCGATATTGATATTTACAGAAATAATAATGATAAATGGAAAACTGATTTTAATTGGCACAAAGCACGGTTCAAAATTAAAGGAGTTTCAATGACCGACCCTGATTTTTATAATAATGGTTCTGTTCATATCGACAATGCTTATATTGTAACCTCAATACCAAAAGAAATTGATGATTGGATTAATCATAGCACCGGCGAAAAACAAGCATACAAATTTGTAAGTAAGATTTATAAAATTTAACTTGACAAAAACACCACAGCACACAATATTGGCTTGGCAATATGGCGGTCGACGGAAAAACAATCGGCGCCAAATCATCAATCAGCTTGGGCTTCAGCGACGAATAACGCTGGGCTATAATTCTTAACTTTGTTCTCCTCACAGTCTTCAGGTCAGAACTTCTCCGCAAATGTCTCCTTCTAAGCCGTGTGTGATGGCCAGGGACTTTGCGAAACAGAAGAAGAGTCTAAGTCGCCAGGTAACACACAAGTTTCTATCTTCGAAACAGTCTTAAAATGAGGGAAGTAAATTAAAATGGCCGGGGAGTGTAAATTATACCCAAGCATACGCTCAAAGGCCTTAATGGAGACCTTGCTAAGAAGCTTCGGAGTATGAGATTTAATTAAAAGACTTTGCGGAAAAAAATCTATGGATAACGCATTGCACGAACTAGAAACTCTTTTTGAAGAAGCAAAAGGACGTAGTGATTTTGATTTCGTTCTTACACTGATTAATTATAGAGGTCTAGGGACTTACAAGCTAACTACTAATCTTCATGAGTGGTTTGAGGCTATTGGATTCTATAAGAAGCTTTATTTTGCTCATTCGGGAAGAGAAAAAACTAGAATAGGTGCTTTATTATATTCGACGTTCTTTGAGAATAGTGATTTTTATAATATTATCGGAAGTCTTTGCCGAATTAAACTAGGATTCAAAGGCTCTTCGTATCTTTTTTGGAAAACAAAAAAATATGAAAGATTGTTGGGCATCGGCGAAAAACAAGACTTTCTTATCGAGTTATTGAATGATGCTAAGAAGGACAATATTATTGACTTTTTTAAAGAAAATCATTTTAAAGAAATTAGAAATACCTTTTTTCATTCTGCTTACTCATTGAGCGATGAAGAATATATTTTTCACGACTCTGACCCGATTGTGATAAATGGAGTTGGGCACTATGGATTCAACGTTAAAGAATTCCTTTATCCTAAAGTAGAAAATGTAATTTCATTTTTTGATGAGTTTCAAAAACTTTATTTAGGAAGCTTTGATTTATATAAAGAAAACATGGAAGTGACTGGATTATTTCCTAACCCAACCAGAATAACAATTTTAGGTTCAGCAAACGGCTTACAGGGATTTAAGATCAAAAATGCGGTTCAGTTTTTTGGAGAGTGGAAAGATTCAGGTATCTGGTACAATGAAAGGTCCGACATGTGGGAAGGCTGGAATCTTAGAATGGGTTTTGATGATATTCAAACAATTGAAATCAGAGAGCAGTTAACCAGATATGAGAACAAAGAGGATATTCATAGAAGTGATACGGAGTTTCAAAACCTTGTTGACAAAATAATTGAAAGGAAAGAAACGACTGAAATAGGAAGGGCAACCCATCTTCTTATAAAATTTGGAAATTTACGGTATAAAAAAATGCAGAATGAGCAAAATCCTTTTAAAAAGAAAAGTTATTCTAAAATAATTTTACCGTACTATTATAAAGCAGCAGAAATTAGTTCTCCGTCGTTGGACATAACTGAATTAAAAAAAAGAATTAAAGAACTTGAAGAAACATAATTACCTCAAGCAAAAGTATTTGCAAAGCGGGCCTAGGCAATAGATTTACTGGCTATTTTGTTCTCCGTACAATCTTTAGGTGAAAACTTCTCCGCAAATGTCTCCTTCTAAGCCATGTGTGATGGCCAGGGACTTTGCGAAACATAGGAAGACCTAAAACGTTTGGTGTCAATGACGTCTTGACAACACGAAAGTTTTATGGCAACCAAGTTTGAACAAATATATCCTTGGGGCAAGCTGATTTTTTTAGTCGGAAGCTCTGTGTGCATTTCTTTAGGCTGGACAAGGGGAGCATTGTCTTTGGCCATTGTTGGAGGAACTCTTTATCTTTTGGCGCTAGTTTTGGGATTTGTTTCATTGGTATTCGAATCACAAAGATTTCGAAAGTCCGACTTACCAATTAAAAAGGAATCAGTTTCAGTACTGTCAACGATTAATAAAGTTTTGGAGGGAATAATATGTTTATCTGGGTTAATATCTTTTCTTGTTAAAGACTCTTTATTTAGTATAACTGGAGGCATCATTTGGTTGGGAACAATTGCAGTATACGTTTTATGCGGAATAGCGATTAATACAATTGCAGGGATACCCATGAAGATGGGCTATGGAGGTTGGTACGTTCCAAAATCAAAGAAGAGAAAATAGCAGATGTTCTCAATTTTCTTCCTGATGCAAGTAGGCGGTTGAGTAAGGTGTGCGGCGTATTTGTGGTGGATCAAACCATTAAAATTCGCTTTTGATAAATTTCTTCTATAAAAATATTTTAACTACTTGCTAGCCTGTTGCACAAGCGTTGGCAACCAAGTTGCTGCACCTTAAAATTCAAAACTATAAATATTATGGAGGTCACTAAACGACAACTTGGGGCGTTCAAAACTATTGTTGATACTTACAAAAGTGGTACGACTTTTCCTAAGCGACATGAATGGAAATTACTTGACAATAATTCGCTTTGGCTTAGGTTAGTAGGACAGGTTAATGTGGTAGGTGGTGTAGACGGTAATGACCGATTTTTCGAACGGCCAGAGTTGATAAAGAAAATAAATTTCAGCTCTTTGAGCAAAATCAAATTAGAAAAAGAACTTGCATTAAAGATTAATTCAGTTTTACGGGAAGCCGGTGTTAGATATGCAAGTGCAGACTTAACAAAGTGCAGTAAAACAAAATCTTTAGTTCATAACTATAAATTCATTTCACAATATAAAAACGGCTTCAAAGGCTTACTTCAAGAACTCGCAGACATTAAAGGAGAGACCGCAGAAGTTCAGCGTGTACATTTTTTGACATCAAATTTCAAGTACATTAAAAACAAAAGTGCCCGCGATTTCTTAATGGGATTAGGTATTAACAGAAATACCGTGGCAATTGACATTAGAATACAAAATATCTTCAAGCGTTTTGGTTTGCCATTACCTAGCCAAGCGGAACTAAGCCGACGGATAATTTATGAAGCAGCAGAAAAAAACATAGTAGACAAAATTTGTAAGCCTCTAAATATTGAGCCTGTACAGTTTGACAGAATTTTGTTTCAGAACTACGACAGTATTTTGAAGAACTAGTTTTTGTTGCCCCTCCTGGCGCGAGTGTTAGGCTCCGCCGTCCACTCATGTCTATCAATTCGCTTCCGATTGTATAGGGATGGCTGAGTAGGAAATTTGTTTAGAAAAGAAATGTCTGAGCAAATGAATCCGTCGCTTTTAGTCGTGTGTTACCTCACTATGCCCCAATGCAATCGAGGACAAATTAATAGACACGTGTAATCCTGCGGAACACACGCGCCAGACGGCAGATTTTCTCTCGCTGTACTTCAGGCGAACTAAAGACCTTGTTCTCAGAAAAAACCGAGTAATGTCTTTTCCACATCTGTTTATATCTTGTTGTTTTAAAACTAAAAAATATAGTATTTTTGCTCATATTTTTAGTGATAAAATTTCTTAAATGAAGAAACAAAGAAATGAGTCTACATCAAAATCAGTTGCCTCTAAAGCTTCAAAATTGTTGAGTAATCCCAACAGTTCAAAGGCTGTTAAGAGTGTAGCAGCTTCAGCTTTGACGCAGGCTCGAAACAAAAAGAAGTAATGCGACAAATTGCAAGATTTTTGTATTATTATCTTGTCATTCATTTGGTTTGGCGTATAAGTTGTGGACGACCGAAAATTTGAATCGGATGCCACAACTTTTTCGTTTTATGCGAGCTCTTCGGTGAAAGCCTTTATCTTTATTCTTCGCACAGTCTTTAGGTAAGAACTTCTTTCTCCGTAAAGTCTTCAGGTTAAACTCCTCCGCAAAGGTTCATTCTTAGCGATGTGTTATGGATAAGAACTTCCGGAAATTTGAGGAACAGTTTTCTTTGATCCATAGTTTCCCAAACTGCAATTACGCGATAATATTTAATTTACGCTGTGCAACACAATCTATAAAATTTTAAGTATTGGCAAACCTCACCTCCATATGGCCCTTCTTTATAATCACAGACCTGAAAATTTCCATTTCTTTCTACATAGATAAACTTGGATTTGAAGTGCGCTATACCGGCCCGGATGACGACCCTTATTGGGCTATTCTTGGCCGTGACAATATTTCTATTATGCTTAAGGCCATTGTTCCAGATATAAAACCCATTCCTAATCATACACGACATGAATGGGCAGCGTGGGATGCATATATTGCTGCTGCCGATCCGGATACGTTGTTTGAGGAATATCGTTCTAAAGATGTTTCATTTAGAAAGCCTCTACATATCAATAGTGATAATTTGAAGGGTTTTGAAATAGAAGATGCTGACGGATATGTTTTGTTTTTCGGACGCCCTAATCTATAGCAATTAACAATAGACTCTTTTCAAAAAATCTTATAAAATTGCAAGATTAAATAGTAAATGGACAAGTTCCTAGACAAATTCGACCCTTCCATTTCGGAAGTAAAAGATTGGGCGTACGATGAAAATCTTTATTTTATCGAACAAGATGAAGATTTGGTTTTACATTCAACCAAATACATTACCGCACTGATGGAGCTTGCGTCAGACCCCAATTGTCCCAAAGGAGACTACTGTTTATCGATTTTGAGTTACTATTCGCAAATATTATTGGCAAAGAGACTTGTTGATGAAGTCATTAAGGCAAGGCAACAAATGCTTGAATACAACCTTCCATTAATTGGAAAAGTCCAAAAATGGCGGACTGATTTTTTAAATCTGGTTGACTTGATAAGCAATCCAAGACCCATTGACGAGATTGAAGCTGATCAAATTGCAAGACAACTTATCGTCGGAGACTACCGTATTCTTGAGTTTAAAAAGTTAGGGATTTTGCATTTCGGAATTTTCGAATACAGTGCTTCAGCCATTAACTACATTGAGTATTTGTATATTAATCCCAAAACAGCTAATTGGAAGCTATCGAAATTTAATAGACTTTCTGACATTTCAGAAATCTAATTACAAAAATAAACACCGTTTTCCGACGTCTTTATATTGAATATTTTGGTGCACAGTCTTGTTACTTACTTGTCTTGAATAACCAATATCTCACGAAGATTTTTTTGTAACAGCTTTTTGTTTCCCTCTTAGCTTCTTTTGTTTAGCCAGGTACAATTCAAACTCTTCCTCATCTTTCTTGCTAACACCGTCGAAATAGGATGCAAGATCAGTGAATGAAATACCCAATGCATTCGCTATTGCAATAGTCGTAGTTAATGTTACATCTAACTTTCCTACAGAAACCTTCTGTATATGCGCCGGCTCCATTCCCGCCTCTTTAGCAAGCTGCCTAAAACTTTTAATCCCACTTTCTTTTACAGCTTTGTAAAGTGCAACGGCAAAGCGCCACTTTAGTAAATTCTTTTCTTCTTTTTCCTGTGCTTTCATGAAGCGGAAAGCTTGCAGAATTTACAATTATTTTTGACGTAATAAAATACGTCATTATATTTTTTCCTATTTTTGCCCTTATAACCTCCTTGTGAGTGTGTAAAATGAGTGGTTATGAAAGGACTTGATTTATTACATCAAGCTACTCATAGCCGTTCAGTTCATTCACCCTTTAAAAAACAACATCCAATGAAATCCTTAAAAAACATCTTTTCCTATTTTCCTGCCCTTAAAACCGCTTCAAAACCTGTACAGGTAGGCGAGAAGGCTCCTAACATCATCTTTAAAAACATGCTCAACGTTCCAAAAAAACGATTGGCATTGGAGGAGTTGAAGGACAAACCCGTGATCATTGTTTTCTGGCAAAGGACATGCACCGCTTGTTTAAATAGTATGCATGTGCTTGCACAACTGCAGGCGCAATATGCCTGGCGGATAATTTTTATTTTGTGTACCGATGATACAACGGCGCACATAGAATGGTTCCTGCGAAGGCGAAAGCAGCTGAGAGAATTGGCTTTGCCTATGTGTGTGGATATGGGAGGGCGGATCAAAAAATATTTTCCCCATGTACAGCTTCCGCACGTGGTATGGATAGGTGAGGGCAGAAGGGTAAAAGCCATTACTTCGGTGGAGCATCTTACACAGGCCAATATAGTGGAGCTGCTTACCACCAACCGTCTGCGGTTGCCTGTAAAACAGGATGCATTGCATTTTAATGTTAACCGCAGTTTTGCAGAGAATGGTGTGGCCGCGAATGAGGGCGCCTTTTATGAATCGCATTTAACGGGGCATTTGCCTGGCGTTGCTTCGCAGCGTGGTTATTACACGGATGACCAATACAGCCGCATTTATGCCGTGAATGTCAGCAAGGCTTCGCTATATGCCATCGCATACCGGTATGAGGAACATTTGCATGAGGCGCAATTGCCTGTTCGTACGGTGTTTGAGGAGGAGCAGGACCGGCTGCATATTTTCCCGCAGACAAATGATGTGTTTCCGGACCATACCGAAAGCCTGCTCAGTTATGAGCTGCTGCTGCCTCCCCAAAAAGGTTTTGAGGCCGAATATTGCGCCCACAAATTGATGCAAAAAGACCTTGACCGCTACTTTAACTGCACCAGCAAAATGGCGGGGCTGCTGCGGGATTGCTATGAGGTTGTGCCGCGCCAGCAACAGGATCCCGAGCCATCCGCAAGCAGCTACCAGGAAGAAACTGTTTCGGAAATGATCTTTTACAACCGACCGGTAAGCAATGTCATCAATTATGTATGTGACAGTTTTACTACGCCTTTGCCGCTGGTTTGCGATGATAAAACAAACCGGATGACCATCCGGCTGAAAAAACAGTACGATGATTGGACCGCGCTGCATAAAGACCTGACCGATGCCGGCTTAATGCTGCAAGTAGCGCAACGGCACATCAATATGCTGGTGTTCAGTTCTTCACAGGAAGCGCCTGCGCCTTGATAGAGCGTAAAGCTTAAAGCCCAAAGCTTAAAGCTGATCTAAGCG
Organism: Danxiaibacter flavus; assembly: GCF_041060425.1. NCBI lineage: Bacteria > Pseudomonadati > Bacteroidota > Chitinophagia > Chitinophagales > Chitinophagaceae > Danxiaibacter > Danxiaibacter flavus. Next base: position 1,600 of record NZ_JAULBC010000007.1, on the reverse strand, counting down.
AAGGTTTAAAACCATATAAGTAAGGTGTCGGGTGCCAACGTTTCTTTGTAAACAACTGATAAAGCTTAAAGCCCAAAGCCCAAAGCTTAAAACTGATCTAAGCGAAGGTTTTAAACCATATAAGGCATATAAGAACAAATAAGAATTTTGTCTACGATAATGATAACACTTAAACGACAATACATTTACTTAGCCAGACCGAACCTTCACCATTGACCATTCACTATTCACTAGTTGACCAGATGGTATAAAAGGACATTTAAGAGATGCTTCGCATTGGTGCCGGGGCGCCGTTTCAATCAAATTGTACAACCAATAGACAACATGCAAAACATGCATCAGATCGCGGAAATAGAGCTTGTGTACAACACAAGCGTAAAGCCCTCAGCCAGGGTGAGTGTTGACGGTCCTGGATCTGCCTATCAACTCTTTCTGACAACCTGGGACGCTAAAAGAATAGAACTGCAGGAGGAATTGAAGGTAATGCTGCTGAACGCGGACAGTAAGGTGTTGGGCATTTGCCATTTGTCTTCAGGCGGATGCAACGGCACCGTTTCCGATCCTAAACTGTTGTTTGCCGCGGCGCTGAAGGGAAATGCTACGTTCGTAATTTTATGCCATAACCATACGTCCGGCAATACTGCACCAAGCCGGGCGGATCTTGAGCTGACAAAAAAAGTAAAGCAGATAGGGGAGATCCTTGGCCTGTTGGTACTTGACCACCTGATCATTACGAGCGAATCATATTTTTCTTTTGCGGATGCAGGGTTGTTGGATGTTTGGTGAAAATTAAATACAGTTACATAGGAGGGGCACGGAGGAGGCACGGAGTTGCACAGAGCGCGTTCAAACGGTGAAGAACACATGCGTTATAGCTGTTTAATTTAAGCCCGGCATCTTCAACTTTGGGAGATATCTCCTGCGTGCCAATGACAGGTTTTGCTGCAGTTGCAATTTTTCCCGTAGGGAATTAAGCTCAATAGAAATGATTGAATCGGGATCCTCATAGCCCGTTAGGGCTTTAACCAAATAAAAGGTGTTAATGTCCTACGGACAATAGGGGTCTTGTGTGTCTGTACTTCTATTGAGCTTTAAGCCCTACGGGCTATCGACAAAAAGTATATTGTCTTTTTTTTTGATTGTGGTTAACCAATTATTCCTCGACATGACGTTCAAAGTTCATCCAGAAGTTGCACCGAGAGTATTCAAAAGCTGCGGAATACACGCCGCCAGAATAATGTGTCCTACACTTTCAAAGTGCTTTAAAAGTGTAGGACAAATTATTTTGGAGACGATATCTCTTCGTGCGCTCTTGTTCATATAGGTTGCCGGTTCTGGCGCGAGTGTTCGGTACCGCCGACCACTCGTGTCTATTAAATCTCTCCCGATTGTATCGGGACAAGTGAAGACAGTATTTGTTTAAGAAAGAAAAAGCACGGCAATTAAAGTCAATACTTTTTAAGGATGGGTTGTTGCAATAACGCCGATGCAATCGGCTTGAAATTAATAGACACGTGTGATCCTGCGGAACACACGCGCCAGAGCCAGAGATGATAATTAGTTCTATGATTGAAGATCGTCGAGGTCCAAATGCGAAGCA
>NZ_JAULBC010000006.1:550940-576265 GCF_041060425.1 Danxiaibacter flavus | reverse complement strand
TTGCTGTATACCTTATTCAAAACAAAAAACAAGTATGACCCGGATTATCTCTCAAAACAAGAGATATTAATCAACGACTAAACAACACATTAAATCAAGTCTGTCTGAAATTAATTAGGACGGTCATTACAGACCGCCCTAAACAGGCTGACTTTTGCCGCCTTGGAACAACAAAATTATAAAAACTTAACTAAAATCTTACTTGGTAATTAACACAGAATCTCAGTGGCTAATTCCTCGCAATCATTGTCAATTTTCACCTTTCAATTATCAATTATGATTTAGTTTTACGCTTATGTACGATCTTCTTTTGGCTAACATAGCAAAATATATCACACTCACCCAGGAGGAAACAGACTACTTAATTTCCCTTCTGCATACCAAAAAAATAAAACGCAAGCGCTATCTTCAGCAGGAAGGCGACACCACCAGGCACACATCATTTGTGATCAGTGGCATTTTAAGAATGTATTCTGTTGATAAAAATGGATTTGAACACATTATCCAGTTTGCAACACCCGGTTGGTGGATTGGAGATTTTCAGAGTTTTCTTCAGCAGAAACCGGGAAACCTGTTTATCGACGCAATTGACGACAGTGAAATTATACAGCTATCAAAAACAGACCTCGACAACCTGTTTATCAAAGTACCGAAATTTGAACGTTTCTTCAGAATACTTGCCGAGAATGCGGTTGCAGCGTACCAGCAACGCTTTGTCAACAGCCTGAGTTTATCTGCACGTGAGCGCTATCAAAATTTTGCGGAGTTATATCCATCGCTCGTCCAGTGTCTTTCACAAAAATTCATTGCCTCATATATTGGTGTAACGCCTGAATTTCTGAGCAAAATGCTCAATCAACAAATGCAGTAAAAAAAATTAATCTACATTAATTGTTCCGCTTAATCTATGTTATTGGAAGGCCCTGGTGCCGCGTTGTACTTTTGGTGAACAAATTAAATAGTACAAAGGAAAATACACATGAAAAAGCAAATAGACAGAATAGTTCCCAAACCCGCACGTCCGGGCATGGTGGGTGACGGATTCAGAGTGTTTAACTATATTCCCGGTTCGGGCATTTTGCAGGCGAGAATAAGTCCGTTCCTTATGCTGGACTTTAATGCTGAATTTGATTTTGGTCCTTCAGAAAAGATAAGAGGTGTTGATGTGCATCCGCACAAAGGCTTTGAAACCGTAACCATTGCCTATAAAGGAAGCGTGGCACACCACGATAGCACAGGCAATAGTGGTATAATCAATCCGGGTGATGTACAATGGATGACCGCTGGTGGAGGTATACTTCACAAAGAATACCATGAAGAAGCCTTTTCAAAAAAAGGTGGTCCGTTTGAGATGGTTCAGTTATGGGTAAATCTTCCCAAAAAATACAAATCCGTTGATGCACATTATCAGCCAATTACGGCAAGCCAGATGGGTAAAATTGCATTACCCGGTGGTGGTGTTGTAAATGTAATTGCCGGTGAGTTTAATGGTGTAAAAGGTCCTGCAAGTACATATTCACCTGTAAACCTTTTCGATATCAAATTAAAAAAAGATGAAGCGCTTTCTACCACTTTACCTGCAAACTATAATACAGCATTACTTGTTATTAATGGCAAGATAACTGTGAATGATAAAGAGGCTGCAGAACATAGTTTTGTACTTTTTAAAAACGATGGCGAGGATATTGAGATAAAAGCGTCAGAAGATAGTGTGGTATTGTTGTTAAGTGGAGAGCCGATCAATGAACCTATTGCCAGTTATGGTCCGTTTGTGATGAATACCCAGCAGGAGATCTATGAGGCGATACAAGAGTTTCAGTCAGGTAAATTTGGCACGCTGGAATAAAATAAAAATTCAAAAGTAAAAAGTCAAAAGTAAAAAGCTTCCGGCACAGTTATGCTTGATTTTTCGATTGACAGGGTAGAACGCCGGGACTCTTTTTTACTTTTGGCTTTTGAATTTTGACTTTAAAAAAGATGTTATGAAAAAAGCAATCACACATATTCTTGCAGGAAGAGAGAAACAAATAACAAAAGAAGAAACGGTCTTACAACCACTGCCCCATAAAGATTTCAGGTTTGCCAATCCATTTATTGTAATACACCATCTCAAGCCGGAAACCATCACGGCCGGTGCTGAATTCCGGATTCATCCTCATCCTCACCGCGGCTTCGCTCCTGTTACTTTTATGTTGCAAGGCGAAGGTTATCACAAGGACAATGCCGGACATGATGAAACGATTGGCGCAGGCGATGTGCAATGGATGTTTGCAGGTAAAGGGCTTCTGCATAGCGAAGGTCCTTCCAAAAGATTACTGAGAGAAGGTGGTGTTCAGGAATTTATCCAGATCTGGGTAAATGTACCCAGCACGAACAAGTGGGATGCCCCCTCCTATCAATTTGCAGCAAAAGACAAGCAACCCGAAGTATGTGAACAGGAAGGCGTTCATCTAAGACTTGCAAGTGGCTCATACGACGGACAGACAGGACCAATTAAGACTATTACACCGGTTATTTCCATTATAGGAGAAATAAACAAAGGACGTCGCGTACAGCTTAATGCGACACAAGGTTACTGGACATTGTTGTACATAGCAAAGGGCACGCTGAACGTTAACCAGGAAACAATCCAGGAACACAACCTTGTGATCTTTGAAAAAGAAAACGATGAGATTATTGTTTGCGCAGAGGAAGACGCGGTGATTCTTTTTCTATCTGCTCAACCAATTGATGAACCAGTTGCCGCTAAAGACAATTTTGTGATGAATACCGCAGAGGAAATTGAACAGGCTATGGCGGATTACAACAATGGCGTATTTGGTACTTTAAGCTACTGAAGATGGTCGTGCAACAGAAATTCTTTTTTTCTTCACCACGGAATAAAATCCAATGGCACAAAATTTATGGTTATATAAATGAAACCAAATAGCCGGATATTTTTATGCGCATCTTAGCCGCTTTATTGTTAATCATTGTTCTCAATAAGAGTTATGCACAACATGAAATGCATAACATGAAAGACTCTGCTCACGCAATGAAGGAATCCGGCGATACAGTTACCCACGGGATGAATATGCATGCGCCCATGAGTCACGCTTATTCATTGAATCTGCCAATGAATCGCAACGGATCAGGCACTGCATGGCTGCCTGATGCATCACCTATGTATGGTGTCATGGTCCATTCAAAAAAATGGATGTATATGATACATGGGAACATTTTTCTACGATATACCAGCCAGGATATCGGCAAGAAAGGTTCCCGCGGGGATGACAAGTTCGATGCACCCAACTGGTTCATGTTGATGGCGCAAAGAAGGGTTGGAAAAAAAGGCCTGTTTAATTACACAGTTATGTTATCGTTAGATCCGTTGACAGAAGGCGGAGCAGGCTATCCGTTGTTATTTCAAACAGGCGAAAGCTGGAACGGAAAACCGTTGGTAGACAGACAACATCCGCATGATCTTTTCTCTGGCCTTTCAATAGGCTATACGCAAGCGTTATCAAAAAAATCTGATCTGTTTTTCTACTTCGGTTATCCCGGAGAACCAGCACTCGGATCTGTTGCATTTATGCACAGACCATCATCTTTATCCGGTCCTGATGCACCAATTACACATCACTGGAATGACGGCACACACATTACTTTTGGCGTAGCGACAATAGGATACCGTTATGATAAATTCAAAATAGAAGCATCATCATTTACAGGAAGGGAACCTGATGAAAATCGCTATAATTTCGATAAGCCGCTGTTCGATTCATGGAGCACAAGATTATCATTCAATCCTTCTGCAAACTGGGCCATGCAAGTGTCGCATGGTTTCATTAAAAGTCCTGAAGCATTGCATAGCAATGAAGACATAAACAGAACAACCGCATCAGCTATCACCAGTTATCCGCTAGGCAACAACAGTTCATTCAATGCAACAGCACTGTGGGGTTTAAATAAAACAAAAGGACACGACGGCGAAAATGCAGCATTACTTGAAGCGTCAGCAAACATTAGTCGCACGACATTTTATATGCGCTATGAATGGGTACAGAAATCAGTTGAAGAACTAAATCTTGATGCAAATATTTACGGCAACCACACACGCTTTCCTGTAAATCTTTTAGCTGTTGGAGCCAGTTATAATTTACTGCAAACAAAATTTATAAACGTAGCTGCAGGCGGACAATTATCATTTTATCATGCAGATAAAAAACTAAACGATCTGTACGGAATGAATCCTTTAAGCGGTCAATTTTTTATCCATTTGTTTCCGCCGTTAATGAATATTTCTATGCATCACTAACCAAAATGTCTTTTTGAGCATTATAAAAAAAGATTAAATATTCATTCATTAATTATTCATTATTTAAGGTAGTTTTTTTTGGCCAAATGAGAATTTAGTACATCTTTGGCAAAGAATAATTCGCAATAAACTATGAAACACCTTACCTTTAATTCAACAATACTTTTGTACCCGAAGATAATTGTTACAATCCGCGATAACTGACCAGGTAGCATTTCCAATGTAACATTCCACGCTTCTTAATTGAGCACTTGTATTATTGATTTAGTTTGTGCTTCCCAATACCTAATGAAAGGCATCTTTATAGATCCTGCATAGTACCGTCATCTCCTATGATATACCACAATTAATCAAAATTGTTTTATATCTAAACAAGACCAATGAAAAAAGTTGTACTCGCTATCATGCTAGCGCTGGTAACCGGCGTGTCCTTTGGCCAGATGAAAATCGGCTCAAACCCAAGCACCATCAACAAATCATCCATTTTGGAGCTTGAAAGTACCAAACAAGGTTTGTTATTGCCCCGTGTTCCGGGCTCAAATCTTGGTGTCAGTCCACTGAATGCCGCTCCCGACGGGATGATCGTTTATGTAATTGATTCTTCGGCTCTTTGCGTACGGCGTAACGGGGTGTGGTTAAAAATGTCTCTGGACATAGTCGCCAATTCAAACTGGACTTTGAACGGTAACGCAGGCACCAATGAAGCTACAAATTTTATTGGAACAACAGACGGACAGGGCGTTGTATTCAAAGCCAACAACAATGCATTGTTAAAGCTTACTTCAACCGGCAATATACAAGTGCCAAATAATACAACAACACTGCCTGTAGTACCATCAACGGATCAAACACAGGTGCAGGTATTGCTTGTAGATCCTGCAACAGGAAACATTTTGCAGCGCAAGATTGCATTATCAGCATTCAGCAACGCCATCGTTTCGCTAGGAAATTTAAGAGACAGCGTTCACGAGTTTGCTACAAGTAATATTCCTGATACAGGCATAACAATTAAGTCAAGTTCTAACGGTGCCGGCACAGCCACACATACTTTAAACATCCCTATCCAGGATGGAAGCGCCGCTACCAATGCAAAAGGTTTGCTGACTTATGCTGACTGGGTAAGATTTGATGCGAATGCCAAGGCAGCGATCGTGGATGGTGCTTTCTCAGCGTCATCAATATCTACGGGAGTAACAATTGATCCTAATACAGATCCATTAAAACCAGGCACACAAGTGGTTACACTGCATGCTGCAAATGCTTCTAACCCCGGTGGTGTATCTATAGCTGATCAGACATTCGGTGGTAGCAAAAACTTTAGAGATTCACTTGCTGTTGGCCTCGCGGCAAACACATACGCTACTTCAACATTTGAAGTAAACGGTTCTATCGCGAGCAACATAACCACCATGACTACGAGTGGAGCTATCGATGAAAAAAGCAATACTATCCTTGCCACCCCGGGTGCAAGTGCTATGACAATTACTTTGCCTTCCCCAACAAACATTAAAGGAAGAATGTACACCATTAAGAAAGTTGGCAGCGGGGATCCTGACGGCGGTATTGACAGCCCTGTTACTATTGCGACTACGGGCGGAACTATTGATGGCGGCGCAAACTACGTAATCTACAACGACTGGACTTTCGTGACTTTACAAACAGATGGCACCAATTGGTATATCATCAAAAAATAGATAGCCTGCAAAACAATGCTGTTTTCTTTTATTGAAGTATACAGCATTGAATGGCGAATAGTGAATGGAAACCAAAAGCCATTCACTATCTTGTGCCATTTAAGTGAAATTGATTGCTGAGTCTAACACCAGGCTGTTTGTTACTCATTTTGCTATTCACTGTTTTTAACTGACCTCATGAAAAGAAGATTGTTTTATCTGTTGTTGCTTGTCGCCGGGATGGTATTGGTCCAAACCAATGGATCCGCCCAGTTAAAACTGGGTGTAACACCTTCCGCTATAAATAAATCATCGATACTTGAACTGGAAAGCAAAGTTCAGGGCCTTTTGTTGACAAGAGTGCCGGACACACTTGTTTCACCGCTCACATCTGCACCGGATGGAACGATCATCTTTTTCACGAACGATAATACCTTGCGCATCAGAAAAAATGGAATTTGGCAACAGGTAATCGATCCGACTAATTTCTGGAAGTTAAATAACATTAACATTGCAGGTGGAGATTTAACCGGAACATATCCGAATCCTTTAGTCGCTGTAAATGCAATTGACGATACAAAACTTGCAGACAATAGTGTTATTACGACCAAAATATTGAATGGAAATGTAACATATAGTAAAATCCAAGACGTTACGCCAAACAAGCTACTTGGCCGGTATACTGCGATTCCGGGATCTATGCAAGAGATTACATTAGGTACCGGTCTCAACCTTGACAATACAACAGGAATTTTAAAAGTTCAGGATAACTTGTCAAACCTCCAGGATGCAACTATTACAGCACCTTCAGCAAATCAACTGTTACAATATAATGGATCAAAGTGGATAAACATTACTCCTAACTATTTAACTGCTATAACTGCAACAGTACCATCAGGTTTGTCTGCCGCTATAACAACACCATCTGCTGGCACATCCAACATAGGAATAACCACCACATTAAATGGTTTGTTGCGTGCTAATGGATCTGGATTTACAACAGGTAATGCAGACCTGGCAACAGAAGTAACAGGCGTATTGCCTGTTGCAAATGGTGGCACAGGGCTTTCTTCCATGGGTTCATCACTTAACCTATTACGCGTGAATTCAGCAGGAACATCGTTGGAGTATGTTAGTCCCACAGCTGTATTCAATGGTTCTGACTGGCTTTTAGGAGGCAACAGTGTTACCGCTGTTCAGAGCCTGGGCACCACAAACAATTATGATCTGCCTGTTATTACCAACAATACGGAAAAAATGAGAATTACATCGTCAGGCAATGTTGGTATTGCCACTGCTACTCCGGGTGCGAAGCTGGATGTTGCAGGCGATTTTAAACTCGGGCAGACGGGAACGGTATTGACGGGAATAATGAAGTTTTCTCAAAGTTCTTTAACCATTCCGAATATCGGCGCCGGGGTTACAAAAACATTAGCCATTCCATATGCAAACGTCCAGGCAAATGCTTCGGTAATCGCCAATATACGCGGGGGGATCGCCAGCGGATTGGTATTAGCTTCTTCATATGCAACTGCCGGGACGGTCAATGTTCAAATCACCAATTTTACCAGCGGAAGCCTTGGTCCGTTCAATAACCTCACATTCGATATAACAGTTATTCAGTAATGAACGGAATGAAAAAATCATTTTTATTTGCACTACTCTTACTCGCAGCAATGTACGCATCTGCCCAAACAGGTGTATATATCGCTGCGGGTGCAGATGTTGCTGCATATAAAAAAGACACTGTTTCCATTTTTTCAGATGTGGAGAATAATGGAAACATTGGTTCATTCAAAGGTTCAGTGGTTAATTTTTATGGAAAGAACTGGAAGAACGGCTCTACTGCAACATTTCCTGATCAACATGATTATATCGACACACTTTCTCCCAATGGTGGCGTCTTTCGTTTTTTACAGTTGGGCAAAAACAATCAGTACCTTCAAGGAGGCTACAGCATAGGCTGGAACAAAGGCGCTTCTTTTCCAAACCTTTCTCTCGAAAACATTAACGGACTTACATTACAGGCCGGCGATCTTAAAGTGCGTGATACACTTAACTTCTCGGCTGGCAATATTTTTCTCAACAGCCAGAACCTTGTTGTAGGCAATGGTTATCCTGGCGTGATCACAGGTTATAATAACCAACGGTTTGTTGTGACTGGCCAAAGTAAAATCGTCGGCATGCTTTTGAGAGAACATATTACAAAAGGCGATGGTCTTGTTGTGTATCCTATCGGCACATCTGCCGCCAGCTATACTCCGCTTGCCCTTCAGAATCATGATAACATTGCTGACGATTTCTTTGCCGGTGTTTTTGACAATATTTATGAGAAGGCTACTTATGGCTCCATCTTAAATAAACCTCAAGTAAAAAAAACCTGGAACCTCATAAAAAGAAACAATACCAAAAGCAATATATCACTCTGGCTTCAACACAATGACAAGGACGAGGATGCACACTTCAAATTCAATCGTGACAGCAGTTACATCTCCTATTATACCGACAATGCATGGGATTCAACATTCCCAACAGGAGTAGTCAATCCCGGCACGCTTACTTCAGGACCTGCTCTTTCAAACGGATACATGAGTTTCCGGTCTTTCTTTGGAGACCTTAGCTCCAACAACTTCTTCTCTGTAGTTACACCGAAAAGTGTCAGGGATCGTTCTTCTAATGTAGGTATCGCATTCAATGCATGGAGAACAGATATCCGCTGGGTTAAAGCTGACTGGTTCACTTATTGGGAAATTAACATGAAGCAATTTGAGCTGCAACGGAGAAAAATTAACGAAGATTCATTTCATACTGTTGCTGTCCTGCCGGCCAAAACTGCAGATGGCTCCACGATACTCCAACAGGAATATACTACCAACGATGATAACCTGTATGATAACTGGACCTATTACCGCGTTAAAGGGATAGGTAATGATGGTATGATCTACTATTCAAGAATTGAACTCGTACCAAACTTCATAGAGGTCAAACCTTACCCCAATCCATCAAACGGCAGCTTCAATATTTATGTGTGGGGCGTAAAACAAACAATGAAGATGAACATTGTATCATCAGTTGGACAGATAGTTCATACGCAAACATTAAATGGCAGTGGCACAGTCAATCGAAAAGATCTTGCTTCGGGCATATACTTCCTGTTCTTCTATGACGCAGCAAACGGCAGCCTGATTTACAAACAAAAGATCGAGATCATCAGATAGTTATACGTTATAAGTTGTACGTTCACAGTCATCTCCAGATTACAATTCGTTTTGGGAGCCCCGGACTATTCTCTGTGCACCTTAGCAAAGTTCTTCCTTGCAGCCATTCATTTGGACTGCTGCCCGCCGAAACCTTGTACATATAGACTCTGTGATGCTCTGTGTAACTGCGTTTTTTTATTTCACTGGGAAGCTAATCATGTGCTTAACTAAACGACATCAGTTCGTTTATAGCAATCGCAATTACTTATCACGTAAAACGTACAACTTATAACGTACAATGTCCAACTCCTTCAGACCATAGCATGTTTTGACTGAACAATAGGCACATGATTGGGATGGAGCGACCTTTTAAACCTGTTGAGCTTTTTAGTGTTCAGGTAGATTTTATGCATATTGAACAACAATCCTGTTGCACGTAAATAATAAAATGTAATACGCATTCTTACAAACACACCGTAGTCTGTATCTGGTTTTGCTGTGACCCACCTGAGGCAAAACCTGAGCAGTTCCTTGAAGAAGTGATAAACATGTTTAGCTATATAATACGTAAAGCCATACCTCGTATATCCATCGCCCTTGTAGAACAAGGCAGTATATGCATCAAGCGTAGTAAGGCATGATACACTTTCTTTCATAAGTTTTTGATAATATTTAAGCGACAATCTTTCAACAGGAAAATAATGTTTAAAAGTAAGTCGTTCCTCATACCAGATCTCATAACCTGCGAGCGCAATAGCTGAGCAGATCTCATAGTCCCCACCAGATGTTAAAGTATTGCCCATTCTGTCTGTCAGCAGGTTTGCAAACCCGGCTGATACAATCTTATCATAAGCAGGTTTATAAATTATGGCACCGGCACCATACACTCTCTTATTAACAACGGGGCCGGATTTGGATTCCTGTCTTCCTATTGCAAAGCCTTTGGTATAGTACACCCAGCCCGGCGGAGGAGTTTCTGACACAAGTTCTCCGTTGCCACCAAGAACCCCTATATTCTTTTCTTTTTCAAATACAGATTTGGTGACTTCCAGATAATCTTCGGCCAGCCAGTTATCATCATCGCAACAGATGATATAATCGTAACGTGCTTCAGAAAAGCCTTTTTTCCTTGCGTGGGATAAACCCAATTCGGTCTCTTCAATTATTCTGAGACCAATGTTTGAATCATACTTTGACCACTCTGTTAACGCAACGGATTTAGTGTCATCATTTGAAGCATTATCAATGATCAGTAGTTCGCAGGGCAGGGTTGCAGGCACTTTTAAAGCCGCAATATGCTTTAGAGTTACAGGCAACCTTTTACTGCTATTATAGCAGCATATTACTATTGAGTAACCGTTCATTTGTACCGGATTAAAATTTTTACTAAAACCTTTGCTGCCGCCATTATTATTACAGGGCTTTTGCTAAAATGGAAAGCAGCTTTTATCTGATTCAATGCGCCTTTAACATGTTGTTTGCTATGCCATAATTTGTCAGCTGTGCGTATTGCATATGCTGCATAGTAAAGCTTCGCCTTACGTTGAATGGCATTAACTTTTTCCTCAGGGAAATATTGACGTGTGAGCTGCATGACATGCTCCAGGTCATATATATTTTGTGCCGTGAGAATTTTTTGTGATGTGATCGAACCATTTGCCTGCCTTCTGTACTCAGCAAGCACATCTGGTGTATAAGCAATAGGGTAACTTGCCGCGATGCGAATCCACATGTCCCAATCCTCACCATATGTAACATCTCTAAACAAACCAATATGTTCATATACACTCTTTCTCACTACCATAGACGGAGTTTCAATTCGCTGGTGTTCGCCTAAACGCAAAAGGATATCATTCAATACTCCTTCGGTATTTGTTTCTGCATCCTGCGTAAACAAATACTCGCCATTGTCATTGATATAATTTGTTCTGCAAAAGGCCGCGCCAATTTTGTCATCAGAATTCAACAGAGTCTCCATTTTCGTATAGAAACCAGGCTTAACTCTGTCATCTCCGTGCAAAAGATGAACATATTTACCTTTTGCTCTTTTAATACAGGTTTCAAAGTTGCGCAGACTGCCTACGTTGGTAGTCTGACGAAAATAACTGACTTTCCCCTTCCCTGCTCTTCCAACCACTTCCTCAACGTTTGCGTCTGTGCTGCAATCGTCAATTACTTCTACCTGCACTGCGGAATAGTCGCTAAACTGGCTAACGACACTTTTGATTGTTTCTTCCAGGAAACCAGTGCAATTGTAAGCAGGGATCATTATGGACCATACCACCGGAGAAGGAGGTCGTATATCGGGTATAGCCAGACTAATTGTGTTTTCTACAGGGTACATTAGTTAATTTTTTGAGGATTAAGTACATGAACAAATCGTTTTTTAAATGCAGGGATTGACTTAAATATAACTCTAAACTCTGTTAAAAGCAAGCAAAGCATCAGCCATTTCTGCTTACTGAGATATGGCTTAATGTATAACATCATGTAATATTTCTTATTTTTATATGCCTGCATGCAACGCTGGTCGAAATTATTTGGATTGACCCTTTTGATGATGTTGTAAGAAATTCTTTTAAACAACTGTACACATTTAAGCACCTGTCCAAAGTTTTCTGAGGAAAGCAGCGGTTGAAAATCATATTGATAAAACAGTATATACTCATCCGGCACTTTTACTTTTGCCGGCAAAAAATGCTGAATATTCCGGCGCTTTACTTCCATTAGTGCAACATCATACTCATCTTTTTTCGTGACTTTGTGAAGACTGTTATTCGAAAGACGATAATCCATCAATACCTCTTCAATCTGATTGATCTTATATACCGAAGCAATTTTCCAGAAAAGATCATAATCCTCTGCGTATGGTCTGTCATACATGTTTACCTGCATTACCGGCTGCCGGCGGAACATCACGGCCGGATGATAGATATTGCACTCAAATTGTAATGTATAATACAGAAAACGATCCCTGTGAATTTCCTGTCTAACAAAAACTCCATCGTTGGAAATAACCCTTACATAACAGGAAACCATCGCACAATCAGGGTTTTCTTTCATGAATTCATATTGCTTCTGCAGGCGGTTTGGATAACAAATATCATCGGCATCCATTCTTGCGATAAGATCAGATGATGCTGCCCGTATACCAATATTCAATGTTTCAGAAATACCCATATTTTTTTCGTTCTCCAGCAGTCTGATCCGTGGATCATTGTATTCACGTATGATCTTTACCGTATCATCAGTTGATCCATCATTTACGATCAGCAATTCAAAATTGGTGAACGTTTGCTGTAATATACTGGCCATCGCCTCACGCAAATGGGCTGAAGCATTGTAAACAGGCATTAAAACGGTTAATAAAATTTGCTCTTTCAACATAACTGCTTCATTCATCAAAATGTGGCTTTCATTGTCTCATTCATTTTTGCATTCCCACTATTGTGCAACTGATCCTTTTTTCTGATCAGTTTCAATACAGGATAGGAGAATTTATAAGCCCATCCCTTCATTTCATAATAAGCCCTGACCAATATGTTGCTATAAGGCGCCCAGGCCCTGCGATAAGCCCTTGCCACTTCTTTGTTTTTAATACCCTGCGTTTTCATATAATCCTTTAACCACACCAGAAAAAATCTGCGCGCATCATAATATTTTCCTTCTTTGTAAGCCACTGCAACCAACGAACCACTGCTCTGGCGGTAGCGTACATGGCACTTCGGACTTATGAAAACGGGAGTATTAAAATATATTTTGCAGAAGAAAGCCTGATCCTCATAAAACTGGTAGTCGCCAACAAACACACCGGCTTCAAAACGCGCATATTTTTCATACACAAAACGGCGAATCATAATGCCGGAGGGGCTGGGAGCATCTCCATCTGAAAGGGGATATAAATAGGTAAGCATTACGGGCGGTGAAACAACAATATTCTGCGGACCGCCAACAGGCACGATAACGTCTTTTTTGGTGGCGTTATTGTTCCAGCTATACCAGTACTCATATGCACAACTAGTCATACCCGCCTCAGGATAATGTCTAAAAATTTCCACCTGTGTTTGCAGTTTTTCCGGGTACCAAACGTCGTCGGAATCCAATGGCGCAATAAGCTCACCTTTGCTTTGTTCTATTGCCATATTCCTGCTTGCACAAACGCCCAGGTTTGCATGATCCTTATGCTCCAGGTAAAATATTTTGTCCGGATAGCTTGCTGCATACGATTTCGCCATCTGCGTACTACCATCGGTAGAGCCATCATCTACAAGAAACAACTCCCAATGCGTATAGGTTTGTCTAAGCACGCTTTCGACCGTTTCCGCAAGAAATTTTTCTCCATTAAGGAAAGGCGTGATCACCGATACCAGCGGATTATTGTTATTCATGCCTTGCTCAATACTCATATCGCAAACCATTTTTTTAGTTGTTTTTTAAATTCAGCGCCATTCACATTTTTAACATGCATTCTTGGCAAAGCAAAAGGATCGCTTTTTTCTGTCACACAATTTTCCTCAGTGGTACAAGCGTAGAGAAAACCATTTTCACGCAAAATATTCCGGGATGTTTCATTGTAACTGCCATGGGCATACCCATATCCGTTCACAATATTTCCGGTTGTTTGTTCCAAAAACCTTTTATTCTCCATTATTGCCGATAACTGCTGATCGCCGGCAAATTTTCCCAAAGCCGAATGAAATGCAGAATGACCTCCGATTTCAATATTTTGCTGCATGCCAAGTACTTTCAACTGCTCTTCACTCATCACTTTGTATTCATCTCTCACTTTCGGCGTTTGTCCGGCCTGCATATACAGCTGCGCCAAAACACTTAACTGGCTTTGGTACGATAAGCTTTTCATCCACTCACTCAGGTACACAAACAATGCATGTGATGCTGTTGGCGGCTGAGACCAGGGCAGCCATGATGCAAGGCTTTCAACAAGTTCTTCGTTGATGATCTTTTTCCAGTTATCCTGTAAATCCCATTGATAGGTGATATTATCTTCAGTGATACACACTTCCCGGGGAAGTGTGTTATGTTCTATCAACAAATACTCCAGCTCGTTCCACCAGAATTCACGATTAACCGATGCTGTAATGTTTGTCACAAAAAAGGTTGCTGGCAATCCGTGCTTCAGCAATAACGGAGCAGCCTTTGTGTAGTTATCTTCACATGCATCATCAAAAGTGATCGCTATACTTCCGGATGGTAATTTTTTGGTTGCAATTCCATTCGCAAGCGCTCTCATTGATATTACATTATAACCAGAGAGAATGCTTAATTGCTCTGCAAAAACATCCGGATGCACAGCCAACTGCCACACATCACTGTTGTATGTATTCACCCTATGATACATTAATACAAGCGCCTTCTTGCTTTTACCAAACTTTATTCCAAACATTCACTTGCCTTTTTAGTTTTTAACTGCACGTACCGCAACTGTAACCTGGTAGCAGCTATCTTTTTCATCCAACAGGCCGGTGTCTTTAACTTCGCTCAATCCTAATCCCCAGAGAAAAGCCGTTGCAGAAAATACATTGCCATATGATTCTATCGTTACGTCCGGAGAATTGAAATTCTTTGCAAAGATCAGTTTCATGGACCTGGCGGTGAAGGACCACAGCCAATTATCTTTCCAGCCACCGGCGTCAATCTGTGAGATGCCAGGCACAGTTATCAACAATACACCACCTGGCTTAAGAATACGATGACACTGTTGAATAGCCTTTTCATAATCGTAGATAAAATGAAGTGTCTGCGTAAGGATAATACAGTCAAACTGATTATCGGGAATGGGAATTTCATCTGCCTTTGACAAATCACCGGCGATAGTAGCGCCCGGGTGATCCCTGTGCAGATGTAATACATCACTTACCACTACCTTGCCTTTACCAAACATATAGGTGTAATGGTTGTCTGCTATTTCAAGCACTCTGCCTTTAACATCTCCGGAATTCTCTTCCAGGAAGCCTTCTATATAATATCTGTCAATCGCTCCTCCCCTGTCAAAACCAAAATCTCTGCTGTATGGCGTTGTTCTTTTAAAGCTGCCGAAATCTATTTCACCCGGTTTTGTTTTATCATGCGCTGTATTATTTCTGCCGATTATTCTCTTAACGATCTTCTTAACGCGTTTCTTGTTGTTCTGAAAATACAGACTTAACGTACGTTTCGGAAAATTATTCCAAACCAGCTCCCGCTCTTCATTAGTTAGTAAATTTCTTGCATAGCCCTTTTTATGAATTTGGTATAGTTTTTGATCTAAAATCACACCTGCATAATATTTATTCCATATGGAAACGCCTTCAGCAAATGCTTTTTTTTCATCATCGCCAAACAGTACTTCCTGCTGTCTGCCCAGCACTTTCAATACGTGTTGCAGCATAAAGGGAATATTGCGGCTCATATTATTTCCATGAATTCTATAGCCGGCAATTTTACCTCCATGAGCGTATATGGGAAATTTTCTTGCAAGCTTCAAATAAAGATCATAGTCTTCCGCGGCTTTAAGAGAGGGATCGTATTGCAACGTATCAAACACTTCGCGCCGATACATTACCGCAGCGTGCATCCCAATAAAATTACCCTTCAGCAAGTGTAAATAATGATCCGCATCAACAACCGGCCCGTGATCCTCCGGAATTATTTTTCCGTCAACATCAATTTTATCATGTCCGCCAGCCACAGCCATACTTTCAGGATTTGCCAGCATAGCAGTAACCTGTTGTTGCAATGCGTCTTTGTACAACCAATCGTCAGCGTCTAAAAACACCAGGTACTTTCCCGATGATTCTTTAGCGCCGGTATTTCTTGCAGCCGCCAATCCCTGGTTTTCCTGCCACACATATTTTACTTCGCGGTAATTGGTCGCAACTGCTTTTGTGTGATCAGTGGATCCATCATCCACTACAACAATTTCAAAATGCGGGTAGGTTTGATAGAGTACACTGCCGATCGCTTCATCAAGGTAAGAAGCGTGATTATAGCAGGTAATTACAACCGATACAATTTCGTTCATTGGGTGTGTTTTTATGGTTTAGCATGTTTAGTTTTCTTATAGTAGCGGATGCCTGAAATAATACCTTTTATTTCCTGAAAGTGTGTGGCTGATGGGTTACGCAATGCAGCCTTCAACATCCGGGGCATCTTTTTAAAATAGTACGGAAATAAGTGCTTATATAAATGATCCAGGTTGCCTTTATGGCCGTAACGCTCATGTTGTATGTGAAGCGCTACAGTAAATCCACGCATGTAATAGTATATCTGGCTTTTAAAAGCCTCCATCTCCTGCCTGTGCGTGTGAAATGCTATGGCAAGTGGAGTATACACCATGCTGTAACCCTCGGCAAGTATGCGATACCAGAATTCAGAGTCGCCGTTACACCCTGCAGCACCAGCATCAAGTCGTTCATCAAAATAGCCGACCTTGTCAAATATATCCCGCCGGAAAGCCATGTTGGCGCCAGCCCCGATATTCCATACAGGCACGCCGCTTTCAAGATGCTCGTGAAAATAAACGTTGTCGTATTTCTTAAACACGTATCCGCGATTGAAGCTCCAGTGTTCTTCAAAAAGACGCTGAGCCTGTGTTTTAAGCTCCGCAGGGAAAACAAGCCCTGTAACGCCATATATCTCCTCTGAAGCAAATGCCTGCGCGATGTAGTAAGTCCATAACGGATGCAGATTGACGTCGTCATCCGTATAAGCTATGATCTTACCCTTTGCTGTTTTTGCACCTGCATTGCGGGCAAAATCCAATCCGGGTGTAGGCTCTGCAATATACCTTACAAGAGGAAAATCGGCAGTTGTTTCTTTTGACGATGTGTCCGAAGGTGCATTATCTACAACAATAATTTCAAGAGGCGCATAAACCTGCTGGGTTAATTCCTTTAAGCAGTTCCTGAGAAAACCGGCACGATTGCGCGTACAAATAACTACACTGATATCACGTGGTTCAAAAAGTCCACCTGTCTTTTTTGCGAGCAAAGGGCTCAATAGATTGTTCCATTCTTCCTGTTGCTCATTTTTCCATATGCTTTTATAATCAGCTTCGGTAGATATGCTGCTATCAAAATTACTTTTAAGTGTATTGATGATTCGCGAGAAGGCTGATTCCTTAATATCTTCTTCTGTATATTTTACCTGGAGATCCAGGCACAGATGGCACAACGGCATGTTCTTCCACCAAAAAATCCTGTATTCATTTTGAATGAGGGGTGGTTGACAGGCACGATACATATCCTCTGCTGTGTCAAAGTGGGTTATGTTATAGGGTATCGTTGTATTCATCAGGTTACAATTAAACTCTTTTTTTCCGTTAGTGAAAACGATAATGCAGGCCGTATATGTCCCGAGTAATTACCGTACCATCTTAGCTGACCCGGCACATCTTCTACATCAAATGTCAGGCATTCTTCAAGATAAAATATGTCGTCTGTTGATCCATTCTTTATAAAAGCCAATGATACAAAGTAAGAACCATCATTTAACAGTTTTCCGGGAATAATACAGCATCCCTGTATCGTGCCTTCACTTGTTTTTATTGAATTGGACAAAGCATTGAATATACATTCGCCCTCAACTGAAAAAAGGTACATGCCGACAGCAAGATCCATTTCCGGATTGACACTTTTGCACTCAAATCTTATATACAATGTTGTGTTTACGTTAATTGACTCAACATCGCCAACACTTCCTGTATCAAGCGTTACTTTTTTCACGCGGATGTCTGCATCACCTGCAAGCACATCATCATCTGCATACTCATTGAAGTAATCTTTTGCCTGAATTGCGTGCAAATATTTATGCACTACATGGTCCGGTAAACCTTCTTCTATAATTGAACCTTTTTGCAGCAAAATTGCTCTATGGCAAAAGCTTTGTACGGTATGCATGGTGTGGCTAACCAATATAATTGTCTTTCCGGCCTTTACTGAAATCTCTCTGATCTTGTTCAAACATTTGCGTTGAAAGTCTGCATCGCCAACAGAAAGCGCTTCATCAATAATCAATATATCAGCATTGAGATGCGCAGCTACAGCAAACGCCAGCCTCACATACATACCGGAAGAATAACGCTTAACAGGCGTATCAATGTAGCGCTCTATTCCGGAGAAATTTACAATCTCATCTAACCTCTTGTCTACATCTTTTTTGGTCATGCCCATTATGTTACCGTTCAGGTAAATATTCTCCCTTCCGGTAAGCTCTTCATGAAAACCCGTACCTACTTCAAGCAAACTTGCTATATGCCCTTTGCCCCTCACTACACCTTTGGTTGGCCTTGTTACCCTGGATAAGATTTTTAACAGGGTTGATTTTCCTGCACCATTCTTGCCTATAATACCCAATACCTCCCCTTCTTTAACATTGAAGCTCACATTCTGAAGGGCCCACATAAACTGTTGTTCATTGGTTTCAGTACTTCCGTCTTCGTTGATCTTTCCAAAAGGATCTTCCTTACCCATCACATTTACGGTCCACCAACGGGACAGGTCTTTTTTGAAGGCGCCCGATGACATTGCTCCCAATCTATAAAGCTTGTACAAACCTGATGCTTCTATGACTATTCTGGATGACATGAAAAAACTTAAATTTTTTGTTTAACTAAATCGTGTCGATTACATTTTGCTCTACCCTTCCAAAAGCAATTACACCTATAACAAGCAACACTAGTGTTGAAACTATACCGTATAGCAAATGAAGACCGTTAACAGCTCCTGAACCAAACAGCATAACCCTCCATGCTTCAAGCAGCGGGGTAAGCGGATTTAAGCCAATTATCATTTTAAATTTTTCATCAACCTGGGCAAACGGGTAAAAAATAGGCGTGGCAAACATGAGAAGCCTGATAATAAACATCATGAGATTCTGTAAATCCCTGTAGCGCGCTGATAACGCTGCAATGATTAAACCAACGGCTAATGAAAGCAGCGCCGTAAACAAAATGAGAACCGGTGCAAATAATAAATACCATGATGGTTTTAAGCCCTGCCCATTCACATTAAAATAAATATACATACCAATCAACATCAACATTTGGATTCCCAGCCTGCTTAGCTTTGAAACATTGATAGAAATAGGAACCAGGATGCGCGGAAAATATACTTTGGCAAAAATGGACGCGTTTTGGTAAAAGCTATAAGAAATGGAACTTACAACATCGGAAAAATATGTCCAGAGAATAATACCTGACAAAAAAAACAATTGTGGCGGAACTTCGCCGGTGGAAACTTTTAAAATTCCGGAAAAAACATAAAAGTAAACGTAGGTAGCAATTAACGGTTCAAGAAAAACCCATAACGGACCAAGTATTGTTTGTCTGTAACTAACAATATGATCACGTTTTACAAAACGCAACAGTAAATCTTTATACTGCCACAGCTCTGATATCTTTATTTCGGGAATTCTGCTTGCGGGTTTTATTTCCCAAGACCAGTTTTCTTTCATTTGCGATCTATAATAAATTAAATGACATTAAGAAGTGCAGGTAGGGAAACATGCACTAATTGGTGCTCTAACGCGGTCTTTAGGTAGATATTGTGGGTACTTGGCGCTAAGATAGTAGTTTTTCCTTTTATATAATCATTTTGATAGGGAAACACCATTAAAAAAACATTAACTGAAGCTAAAACATTGGCTATCATCTTTTTAAAAGGAATGTACGACTGAAAGGTCCAAATTTGGGAACTAATTTATCGCCGTGCGGCGACATTCTTTTTTCTTCTTATGATAGCAGCGAGCTGTTCCTGCCAATTGATAAGGTGCCCTATTAAAAAATATTCACGAAGATTGCTTTTAATACTGCTGCGCATGATCCGCCTTACATTTTCTTTATCCACCTCGCCAGTTTCTTTTACATTAACAAGCAATTGCACGGCAAATAGTCCGATAACAGCGCTTATCAGGAACAAGAAATTCCATTCCCGTAAAGAGATGAGGTGAAAAATTTTGTGCAGTTTTGGACCGCTCCAAATACCATCGATTGTTATCTTCCGTTCCATAAAGAAATCGGCCAGCACTCCTCCTAATAATGGCGCTATGGATGAAAAAATTGCCGTAATAATATTTTTTACGGATAAATAAATAATGGAATATTCATTGGGTGCAAGCTTGAGACCTATGTTCGTAAGGCACAGATTAATACCCGCCAGCATTGTGCCTGAAGCAATATGTATAAGTACCAGTAAAACAATATTAGGCGCAAAACGGCTGTATATTCCAACAAAGCACCAGGCTATAAGGCAAATGATATATAACGGTGCTGCTATTGCTATGATTGTTTTGTTGCTGTACCTGTCCGCAAAAGTGCCCCACATTCTTATCGTAAAAATACCGGACAACTGGCTAAGAATGGTTAAGCCTATTATGTACGAAAGCGGCAGTCCCATACTCTTCATCATAAACACTGTGAAAAAAGGCGTAGCCATATTTATTGCGAAGATCCAGATAGAATTAAAAACAAGTAGCCGCACAAAATTGCCGTCTGTCAGCGGTCTTTTTAAAAGCTTAAAAATATTTCCTTCGGATAATTTGGATATTGGCTCTGGTGTTCGTCCAAGAAATGAGGCTCCGTAAACGCCTATAATTCCGGCAAGCACAAACATTGCAGAATAAGCTGTCAATTCGTACTCAGGAAAATGCAGCTTTATATGATCCACCACCAGCGCCAGGATGAGACTAAGCGACGCATTGGCAATCTGCATATACGATGTTCGCCTGGCAAAATAAATCCCCAGGATATTCTGGGGTATAAGATCCTTCATCCATGCATTCCAGGCAAGGCCCGAAATTGAGCCAAACAAATAAAAAAAGAAAAGAAATATAATTACAAGGCTTATCGGGCCTTTAAAATAAAATATACACGCGCCTGTAATAATCAACGGAACCCGCGCAAGCACAGTACAAACAACACATATTAAGCGCCTGTTCTTTAAACGTCTTACCAGCCATATTGATATTAACTGAAAAAAATTGGTTACCGTGGGAAGGGCAGCCAACAACCCAATCTGAAAATTATTAGCGCCCAACAAAAGAGCTACTGCCGTAAGAAAAACGCCACCGGCCAGTGCGTTCATTGCTTCCGAAGCCAGGCCATCTGAAATAACCAAACGCAGACCTTTCTGTACATCTGTCTCTGTAAGTATTCCTTTCGGTTCAAACATATGCAACTATTTACGCAACAATTGTAATACGGGAAATGTGGGAATCATTTTAGTCTTTCAGAAACAATCATACCAAATGTTTCTTTTTCTAATGAACGCGTACGACTACGGCTGAAGGACTTACTGCTGAAATGATATTTTCCCTAAAACGTAGAATGATGGCAACAGCAACCAGGCGGATAATTTTTCCACAATAACATACATGCCCGGCATGGTGAGTAAACAATGACAATTGCATAAAATGCTGCAATGAAGTGCTTTACGCCTGCTGCTATTTTTATGTTATCATTTTTCATCTTTCGCATAAAGTTTGTGGCCCTTAAGTATAAATGATTTGATATGAAAAAAATGAATGAAAACACGAAATCCAGGGCAATACGAACAGAAAAACAAAAGGTAATTGAAAACAAAGACAATTTAGATAGCCGTAAAAATGAAGAATGGCGCACAATGGGCGATAAGGTTACCCACACAGAAAAACCAACAAAAGAGGAAAGGCTTAAAAAGAAATAGCTTTTACCATCTCATTTAACATCAAAAAACTTAGTTATGAAAACGACTGATAATCAAAAAAAACAAACCGATAAAAAGGCTCCTGATAAAAAAAAGGAACCTTTGAAAAAAGACAAAAAAAATCAAAGCCAGGGATTAACGCAAGAAGATCTTCCTGACAGTACAAACACTTCTACGGGGCAGGTAGGTAGCGGTCTCAGACAAGATTCGAATTAGCTTGAAGAACTGAATACAATCCGTTAAGCACTTGTTCGGTATAATATAACTGTGCATCAAGCATACTTGATTTATCTGCCGTTATTTTTGCCTGGTGCACAATTTTTCCGTTCAGTGAAATAGCATAAAATGCAAACAAATCATTTATACCTTCTTCCGGAATTGTAGCCGCATAACCCGTTATCCCCACACCGTAATGGCTCACGAAAAGCCTCGAAACATTTATCGCCATATCACACGCAATCGGGGCAGAAACGCAATTGTTCTTGACCGCATGTATTGGCTCTACAAGTAAATGCCTGGATTTTTGTCCCAGATTATAAGCAGTTATACCTCCCTGATAGAAAAACGTTGCTTCATCTGCAAGCGAGAAAGCCGCCTGCAAATGACCTGATGTCACGCTTTCTGCAACTGCAATGGTGTGTTGACTATGTATCAGTCTGTCCTTTATCTCATTTAATAACTTTATAGGATATATCATCATGATGCTATGTTGTTCTGATAGATTACATTAATCATTGTTACCCTTCTTTTTTCACAACACTTATCTCACCGTTCTTTTCCATATAAATACTGTCAATTTTATTGAGATCATCCGTGAGGGCTGCCCGTCTTACTCCACGCATAACATCTTCCTCCCGCACCAATGCCCGTTTCATATGATGCCTGTTAAACTTACCATTGGAATAAAGAAGAATTTTATCCCCTTCTGCAAAACTCGCAAATGCATCGCTCCGCATCAGAAGCCATGCGAATGCTCTATGAAGCAAGGCTATCACCAGGCTTGCTGCAACGATAGGCAAAAATGGAGAAGCTCCAACAATGGCCCTGCTTAAAACTGCACCAAGAGTGATCGTGATAATATTATCCAGCGGCGTGCGTAATCCAAACGAGCGACGTCCCGAAATTCTTAAGAGCAAAAATGCAATGAAGAACACAACGACACTTCTGCAACTCATTTGCAGTACATTCAGATCTTTGCCTTCACCAAAAATTTCTTCTATAATGTTCATGGCATAAACATTTAAAGTACTTCTTCATAATTATATAAAATGTTATGCCACTTATGAAAAACAGGAGACAAAAAAATGCTGATTATTTTCTTTTACAAGCTGCGTACATATTCAAAAAAATATCTTACAGAAACCGGCAACGCATACAGGAAGTATTTATTGTGTGAGAAAAAGCAAGGTCTGGCACAACAATTGACTAAGGTGAAGTGAGTTTTTCAAAAGGATACTGGATAAAACGGGGGCTGGATGTCTATCCTATCCCTTTTTTTATTTTTAAAATTCCAGGCAACAAAATAATGAATCCGGAATCACGAAAGTTAAAGACAAGCAGAAGAAACAATATTGTGAGTGAAGCGGTTAGGAGAAACTGGGAAGCATTTCATTCTCCTTTAAGTTGAGCTGGATAGCATTACCCACTTCCCTGCTTAGATCAGATTCGCGCTCAGAATCGGAATGAACCCATTGTGTTGTTTCTCCGTCTTTCACCGCCATTATCTCTAAATCAGGTATTAAAGACGCAGATGAAATTTTATTCTGAATGCGAATGTCTTTTACCAATATTTTCCTGGACCTTTCACTTATACAAACGCATGCCTGCATGGCCAGCGAGACCTTTCCACCCAGGTAATGAATAAATTTTACAATGAAAGTTTTTGTTGAGGGTATCATATAACAGATTTTAGGCAGTTAATAATTTCTATCCAGGACCTGTCCCGCATATCAACGCAAACATTGTACCATCGACGTTGTGACTAACCATTTCGTCGATTAAAATTGCTGCGCATATAACTATTTACTTACCATTCAGCCTGTTATTACCTAACCTGTTCCTTCTTGCAACCACGCTCTAGTCTATACTTGGAAAAGAGATCCCTTTAATTTTTCTATACAATTCTACAGCGTAAATATCCGTCATACCAGAAACAAAGTCCAAAACGCTTTGTATTCTTGTATAAGTATTTGTGCTTTGCGTAATGAATTGTTTAGGGATCAGTTCAATCAGTTTTTTGTGATAATGCGTTTTATTTTCGAGGAAGGCCGGCACAAATTCTTCCAACAAGCCACCCATTACCTTATAACCCGCAATTTCAATTTCCACCACTGACGGATAATTGTAAATTTTTGCGATGGACAAGTCCTCTATTTCTTTCAGCGTACTTTTAAGAGGATCGCCTAGTGAATCAATAAGACTTTTATTGAAATCCCCGTTTAACAACTGCTCCTGTTCATTAAAGAATACTGTAGAGCAGGCGCCTATTAAGGCGCTGATAGCTTTGGCGCGCAACAAGCTAAGTTTTGCATCGGTATCTTCAATTTCTTTTAACCTGGCAGGCAATCTATCCTCGTTACAAAGTTTTAATAACAATGATTCCACTTCCTGATATGATAATATTTTTAAACGATGCGCATCTTCCAGGTCAATGATATTATAGCATATATCGTCTGCGGCTTCAACCAGGTATACTAAAGGATGGCGCTTATACATTAAGGGGTTGTCCGTTACCTTAACCAGCGAAAGCTCCTCCGCTATTTTTTTAAATGATTCCTGTTCTGACTGAAAGAACCCATATTTTTTTGTGTAAATATTTTTTTTGTTATGACCGGCAATTGCGGCACAAGGATATTTGGCAATAGCTGCCAGAGTTGGATAAGTTAATGCAAATCCGCCATACCCTTTACCGTTGTATTGATGAATGAGGTTTCTTAATGCATTGGCGTTTCCTTCAAAATGAGTCAGGTCGGCCCACTCTTCCTCTGTCACTTCATTCTGATAACGACGACCTTCACTTGCTGTAAAATAGCTTGATATGGCAGATTCGCCCGAGTGGCCAAAAGCCGGGTTACCTAAATCGTGCGCCAGGCAAGCACTGGAAACAATATTGCCGGTCTCACTTAAAAAAGGATACTTTTTGTCAATATCCGGATCCTGTTCCAGTTTTTTGTTGTAGAAAATTCTTCCGAGTGAACGGCCAACACTGGCCACTTCGAGGCTGTGTGTTAACCTGTTGTGTACGAAAATGCTGCCGGGTAGCGGAAATACCTGGGTTTTATTCTGCAACCTTCTGAAGGGGGAAGAAAAAATAAGGCGATCGTAATCCCGCTGAAATTCGGACCTGGCATCAATGGTATTTTTTGACACGCGATCTTCATATCCCCAACGTTTTGCAGAAAGCAGCTTATCCCAGCTCATTGACATGGTTCCTTCATTTTAAGCCGCAAATGTAATGAGTTTGGAACCACGGAGG
>NZ_JAULBC010000006.1:441903-550840 GCF_041060425.1 Danxiaibacter flavus | reverse complement strand
CACAAGCGACACGAACGAGGCACGACGATTTTGCCACAAAGACGCTAAGGGCGCAAGGAAGCACAAAGGTTTAAGCTTAAAGCCTAAAGCTCAAAGCTTTGGAACCACGGAGGCACAAGCGACACGAACGAGGCACGACGATTTTGCCATAAAGACGCTAAGGGCACAAGGAAGCACAAAGGTTTAAGCTTAAAGCCTAAAGCTCAAAGCTTTGGAATCACGGAGGCACAAGCGACACGAACGAGGCACGACGATTTTGCCACAAAGACGCTAAGGGCACAAGGAAGCACAAAGGTTTAAGCTTAAAGCCTAAAGCTCAAAGCTTTGGAACCACGGAGGCACAAGCGACACGAACGAGGCACGACGATTTTGCCACAAAGACGCTAAGGGCGCAAGGAAGCACAAAGGTTTAAGCTTAAAGCCTAAAGCTCAAAGCTTAGAACTAAAGTGAGTGTGTGTACCTGATGACGCTTCCTCCTGACGAAGAATCTATGTTTCAAAATCTTTGTGCTTCTTGGTGTTCTTTGTGCCTTCGTGTTTCCAACCTCGCTGCGTCGCAGCTTCTTCGCGCCCGCCGCGTGAAACAAGACTTCGGCAGGTTTTGGGCTCTCGGCTTTACGCTTTAGGCCCTTCAACCTCCGGCACGGAGTGCAAGGCTATGCGATTACCTTCGGTATCGATGAAGATGGCCATATAGCCATATTCCGGCGTTATTTGTGTTTTAGGAACGACGATCTTGCCGCCGGCAGCTTCTATCCTATCAAGAATATTCTGTACGTCCGGATTGCCATTTAAGTAAATCAAAGGTCCATCTGTTGAAGAAGGTTTATAAAATTCCGGATGATGGCAAAGCGCCCCGCCGATACTCATGGGAGTCTCAACCGGGAAGAGTCGCATTGTAAGTTCCTGCACATCAAGCGGCACCATTTCAATCTCAAATATTGCTTCATAAAACTTCTGAGCGCGGTCTATGTCGGTCGTCGGTATTTCGAACCAGCTTATTGCATTTTTGAAGACCATAACGGATGAGGATTGTTGAAGAGACAAGATACAAGGAAGATGTGAGGAAGGCAATAGAGTGAATGGTGAATAGTCAATAGTGAAAGGTGGAGCGGAATAATTGAACTCAATTCTCCTACAAATTGGGCAAGCCACCGTTCATAATAACAATAGCCAGCTTCGCGCTGAAAGACACAGTCATTGGAACAAAATAACACAATGTGTAAAATAAACTTCGTAAAGTATCTGAAGGGGCGTAAGCAAAACAGCGTGATGATTATTAACGGCCCTCCACAATAATATTTTGAAATAGTATCATGAATTACAGGGATTTTGAACCGTTGAGGCATGGACGGCGAAACTAAACACAGATATTTTTTTGATCCACTAACACGAAGGACGCAAAGGAGCACAAAGAACTAAAAGGAAGCACTTAAGCACCTAAGATCACAAAGCTTGCAAAAAATATAGGACATTATCTTTCATTAGCTGGTTTTGCGCTTTGGGTTTTAGGCTCTATGCTTTTCAACAACAACAGTATCACCTGCCAGGCATCACTTACTTTGTCTTCATTAAGCAATTCACCGATATAGGTTTCGAGTTTATTCATTTTATTGTGGTGGGCCAAATGCATTAGCATTGTCGTAACTTGCTCGTCTGCAAAAGCCGGATCTGCTTCAGGCAAGACGGATACGTTGGCAAGTTTCCCCAATTGATTACCAGTCAGTATTTTGCTATTTCGAATGAATGCAGGAAGAGCGTCGATTCCAATCCCTAACCGGACATTCGGTTTCTCAACTTCAAACAGGTTGTCTGAAGTAACAACAGCATACCAGTTATCACCTAACCGCGCAACCTGGTTGAGTTTTCGGGGATCAATCATTCCCTGTTCATCCAGAATTTCCTCTGCAATGTGCATGCAGATGATCTCGCAAAAGATCAGGTTGCCCGCGCCGCCTTCAATGCCCAGGTGTTTTATTTCAAGAACTTTGCACTCAAATTTTACCTTACTTTCCTTAACAAGGGGCGGCTTTATGTATACGGAAGCTTCCTCAGTAAATCCTGCTTTTCTAAATTCATTTACGCCCCTTTCATATTCGCAGGAACTCAGGCTCACCTGCTGCACCATATTTATATCTACAATATTAATTGCAACTTCGGGCACCTCCATTACATTCAGCAATGTGTGTTTGACTGTATTGTCACGTACCCGTCGGCATGGAGAGAAAATAACGATAGGTGGATTGGTTGAAAACAGATTGAAGAAACTAAACGGACTTAGATTGATTGCACCATCCTTACCTATGGTGCTCGCAAAAGCAATGGGGCGAGGCGCTACAGCATGTTGAAGATAACGTTGCCGGGAGGCTGCATTCAGATCTTTAAGATTTAACAGCATGCTTTTTATTTTCAAGAATGGAGTGATCAATCGTCTCTGCAGTTATTTTATTTACCAGCTTACCCAATTCCGCTATCTCAAGTTCGATAGTATCACCAGCCTGCAGCCATTGTTCTTTGTAATTGCCATCATGAAGTTTACCGGTACCATTCAATTCCAAAAAACAGCCAGTCCCGACAGTGCCGCTGCCTATTACATCACCGGGAGACAAGGTTACGCCGTAACTCGCTCTTTCAATTAATTCGGCAAATGTCCAATCCATATCTGACAGATTACCGCGACTGACTTCATTTCCATTCACTTTTGCAGTCATAGCAAGATTCCAGCTCTGACCAATATGGCCTGGTTTACAAGGCACTTCATAAGCCTTTAATTCTTCTGTTGTTACCAGCCAGGGACCTAATATAGTTGCAAAATCTTTTCCTTTTGCAGGCCCCAGGTTCAACAACATCTCTTCCATCTGTAACGTACGGGCACTTATGTCGTTCATGACCATCAGGCCTCCGATATAGTCGGCTGCTTCATTTGCTTTAATGTTTCTCCCTTTCCTGCAAACAACAATGGCGCATTCCAATTCGAAATCCAGTTTTTGAAAATGATCCGGCATGCATTTAATCTCGCCGGCGCCCTGTACCGATTGATGATTGCTAAAGTAGAACACGGGATATTCATCAAACTGTGCAATCATCTGCGCGCCGCGGTTACGCCTGGCAGATTCAACGTGTTGCCTGAACGCGTACCCGTCTCTCAGTGACGTTGGGTGGGTTACGGGTGAAAGCAAACGCAAATCGCGTAACGGTATGCCCTTTATGTCCGGCTGTTCTGCCAAATGTTTATAAGCCTGTAAAGCCAAAGGATATTGTGCTGCCCAATGCTTCAAAAACGAATCCATATCACCCACAAGTCCTTTATGCAGATCCTGCATATTATACACCAGGTCATCAACCAGGATTGCCAATTGCTCTTTGCCGTTCCTATGTAAATAAGAAATCAGTTTCATGAAAGATGTTGTGCGGTTATTAAAATATAGATCAAACCATTCAAACGATATACGATCTTAAACTCCCTGACCCATTTTACCGGAGGCTCCGACGGAGCCGAATGGAATACCAGTTTTCTTGCTACAAACAGGCAGTTCCTACGGAGCTTAAAATCCTTTTGCAAATTCGTTTGCCATTCTACATCGCTAACTTTCCCGATCGGTCATTCTGTAATATCTATTCTAATAACAAGCGATATATTCAATTCCTCACTTTCAATTGCTAACAATTCGCAAATTTGCATATTCCCACATTTGCACATTTGCATATTCCCCCATTTGCATGTTCGCCATTGTCAATTATCAATTCTCCATTTTCAATTGCTATTCCGCCCAACTCATCGTATAGCCCGGATCTTCAATTTCTTTTGCCTGTGTTGTTAAATGAAGCGGATGAAATGTGTCAATCATTACTGCCAATTCTTTGGTTTCTTTTGCTCCGATGCTTTTCTGAACTGCGCCCGGGTGTGGCCCGTGCGGTATCCCGGAAGGATGCAGTGTGATCATTCCGCGAAATACATTTTTCCGGCTCATAAAATCACCATCTACATAATAAATCACTTCATCGCTATCTATATTGCTATGATTGTATGGCGCGGGAATTGACTGCGGATGATAATCAAACAAGCGGGGCACGAAAGAACATACAACAAAATTATTTGCTTCAAAAGTCTGGTGTACTGGCGGCGGTTGGTGTACGCGACCCGTAATCGGCTCAAAGTCATGAATACTGAACGCAAAAGGATAACAACAACCATCCCAGCCAATCACATCAAACGGATGTGCTTTATAGTGCATGCTGTATAGCCAACCACTCTTCTTTACCTTGATAAAATAATCGCCCTCATCAGTAACTGTTTCGAGTACTTGTGGGGGACGGATATCTCTTTCACAGTAAGGCGAATGTTCCAGCAATTGCCCATTTTTGCTTAGGTATTTTTTGGGAAAACGAATGGGACTGAAGGATTCAACAATAAACAACCGGTTCTGCGTAGTTGCAAATTCTATCTGATAAGTGGTTCCTCGCGGCACTACCAGGTAATCGCCGTAACCGAAAGGAATTTTCCCGTAAGAAGTATGCAACACACCACTTCCTTCATGAATAAAAATGAGTTCATCCGCGTCCGCATTTTTATAAAAATATCCGGACATGCTTTTTTGTGGCGCGGCCAAAACAATATGACAATCATTGTTCATCAACACCGTATTTCGACTCTCCAGGTAGTCTTCTGCCGGTTTAATATCGAAGCCTTTAAAGCAACGATGCTGCAGTAGTTGGTGTTCAGCTGGTATGGGCGATACTTGCTTCGCGTCTTCGGTTTTAATGATCTGTGTCGGCGGGTGATGATGGTAGAGCAAAGATGAGTCACTCGAAAATCCTTCGGTTGAAAATAATTGTTCCGAATATAAACTTCCGTCCGGCTTGCGAAATTGCGTGTGCCGTTTGTGTGGTATTTGTCCAAGCGAATAGTAATATGGCATAATAAATAGGTTTGAGGTATCAGGCATCAGGTGTCTGGTTTCAGGCATTAAGTATTAAGCATTAATAGTTGCCTACAGGTTCCCTCTCAACGCCTGTTCTCTTTCGATCGCTTCGAACAATGCTTTAAAGTTTCCTGCACCAAAGCTTTTTGCGCCTTTTCGGTGAATGACTTCAAAGAAGAGCGTAGGACGATCCTGAACCGGTTTTGTAAATATTTGCAAGAGGTACCCTTCATCATCCCTGTCTACCAAAACTCCCAGCTCCTTCAACGCAAGAACGCTTTCGTCAATCTTGCCAACCCTCTCAGCCAACTGTTCGTAATACGTACCTGGTGGTGTGCTTAGAAACTCAACACCACGGGATTTCATGGCCTTTACCGTGGTAATAATATCACTGGTAGCAACCGCAATGTGCTGTACACCTTCACCTTCATAAAATTCCAGGTACTCTTCCACCTGAGACTTTTTCTTTCCTTCCGCCGGTTCATTGATTGGGAATTTCACAAAGCCATTACCGTTACTCATCACCTTACTCATCAAAGCGGAGTATTCCGTATTGATTTGTTTGTCATCAAAGGATAAAATGTTGGTAAAGCCCATCACATCTTCGTACCATTTTACAACAGGTAACATCCTGTTCCAACCAACATTGCCAACACAGTGATCAACATACAGCAATCCGGTCTCCGTTGGCTGGTAGTTACTTTTCCATGGCTTATAGCCGGGGAGAAAAACACCTTTGTAATCCTTCCGCTCTACAAACAAATGCACGGTTTCGCCGTAAGTCTTTATACCGCTGATGCGCGCAATGCCATCTTCATCTTTTAATGTAACCGGTTCCATATATGTTTCCGCGCCTCTTCGTGTAGTTTCTTCGAAAGCTTCATATGCATCATCAACCGATAGCGCAAGCATTTTTACACCGTCGCCATGCTTTTGAATATGCCGGGCAATAACGTGATTGGAGGATAACGGCGATGTTAACACCAATCTTATTTTACCCTGCGAAAGCACATAAGAAGCCCTGTCCCGTACGCCGGTTTCCGGCCCTGCGTACGCCAGGGATTGAAAACCAAAAGCTGTTTTATAGTAAAGCGCAGACTGTTTGGCATTACCTACATACAGTTCTATATGATCGGTACCATTTAACTGAAGAAAATCGTGTTCAACAGTTGCAGACTGCTTTTCCGTGATAGGTGTGTTCATATGGAATATCGTTAGTCGTTAGAAAATGCCTGATGTACGCATTTCTCAATACATACCAGGTCGAACAAAAACCAAGCCGCAACAACTTAACGAACCGAGTCGGTAGCAAGCGTTAATACCAGGAAGATATAGCCGGTGCGTTCATCAGAAAAGATCTTATGAGAATAATCGGGTCTCATGAAGAATGTGTTTAGCTATTGCAAATGTACGAGGAAATTCACGATGTCAATCGTGAATAGTCAATAGTGAATGGTGAATAGTGAAGGGTGCGAGCAGGTCCCTTTCATGCAGTCAGGTTCGGAAGGCAAAAAGTCAATAGTGAATGGTGAATAGTGAAATGTGTAGCAGTAATTACATGTGGCCAGCCTTTTCAGGGCTAGGCTTTATTGTAATCAGAAAACACTATGTTAATTTTTCGGGGTTTCCCGAACAGTTTAAAGGCTGCACCTTTCACTATTGACCATTCACTATTCACTGTCTTGCTGTTGCTGACAAAAAAAGATAACTTTACAAAGATTTATTGCCTATGATCCACTTCAGGTCAGTAGAGAAAAAAGTTCGTAAAAGAAGGCCTGTTTAGCAAATACTACTTCAGCATGGGGCGATTTATGCTCCGCCCTTTAACGCTCCGGTCAAATTATTATTCTTCACTGATCTAGCTAAAACTTGCCGTATGTTAACACAATCAACTCCATCATATTCTGCCACAGATTATCAGACCTGGTCCATCTTATTTGATAGACAGGTTAAGGCCGTTCAACAGTTTGCCTACCCGCATTTTTGGAAAGGCGTTCAGGAATTGGGCTTCACGGCTGATACCATTCCGGATTTTGATGATATTAACCAGCGACTTGCTAAACTCACCGGGTGGTCGATTTACCCGGTTCCCGGGTTAATTGACAACCTCTTGTTTTTTGAACAGTTGTATGACAATAAGTTTGGCACAACCAACTGGCTGCGGAAGCCTGAGCAGTTAGATTACCTCGAGGAGCCGGATATGTTTCATGATGTTTTTGGACATATCCCGTTGCTTACAGATCCTTTTATTTGCAGCTATCTGCATGTGCTGGCTGGCATTGTAATCCGCAACAGCAATAATGAAGATATAATAGAGGCAATTGCAAGGTTATACTGGTACACCATTGAGTTTGGCCTGGTGAGGGATAAAGACGACCTGAAAATTTATGGCGCAGGAATTCTTTCTTCTATTGCTGAAACCAAATATTCGCTTTCCGATGAACCTGCACACGTTCCGTTTAATGTGGCAAAAATTGTAGAAACGCCTTACATAAAAGATAGTTTTCAGAAACAATATTTTGTAGTTGATTCTTTGCAGGAACTGGAAGACGCGGAAGAAGGGCTGGAAGAGTATCTTTTGGAGAAGTTTAAGAGAATGGATAATTGAAAATGAGGAAAAAGTCAAAATTCAAAAGTAAAAATTCAAAAAGCCTGAAAGATCTGATCGCATTCTCTGTGTAGCTCAGTGCCTTCTCCGTGTGACTCTGTGTAACTGTATTTTTTATTTTACAGAGGAAGCCAGAAGTTACTTTTAAAAGAAGTATTGCCTGTAATTTCATCCGGTAGAGAAATATCGAAGAAATTACAGGCAATTTTTATTGTTGCTTAATTCGTCAAATGTTGCCAGATAACATCATACACATCCACTGCCTCTAAATGATCTTTACTTACAGGCAGATCTGTCACTAATACCGGATGATAGGCTTTATCACTGACAACGGCGCCATGAGAGCCTTTTACTAATGTGGCATCTAATGGAATTACATCCATCACATAACGGAAGCCGGCTTTCTTACGCAACAACTTGTAAGCAGCTCTTGCTTTTGAGGTCATAAATAACTCGACAGGATCATACCCCGGCTTTTTGTGAATATCAACAACCCTTGCATAGTCAGGGGCGACTGCATCATCCAGCCAGAAATAATAAGTGAACCAGCTTCGTTCATCTGCCATTAGAACGAGATCACCGCTTCTTTCATGATCTATATGATATTCTTTTTGTTGCTCTTTATCTAACACCAACTGTACACCGGGCAAACCTGTGACAAGCTTTTTAACCTTTTCCCTAACGGAGGGATCATTTATGTAGATATGCGCCACCTGATGATCAGAAACAGCAAAGGCTTTTGAAACGCCGGCATCCAGCAATTCAAGTCCCCGTTCTACACGAATGCCCAATAAATTATGTTCACGCAGCAGCCTGTTGATGTGAACAGGCCGGCTGACAGCGTTAATACCATATTCTGAAAGCAGGATTATCCTGGCATTTTTAGAGGTGTAATATTCAACCAGATCCTTTACAATATTATCAATTTCACCAAGCTCTTTTGCAATAGCAGCCGCATCGCTACCATATTTTTGGAGACAATAATCTAAATGCGGCAGATAGATCAGCGTTAAAGTGGGATCATATTTTTTGTCCGTGTAAACAGATGCATCTGCGATCCATTTAGTGGAGGTAACATCTGCACCTGGACCCCAGAATTTGAATAAAGGGAACTGACCCAATTCTTTCTGCAATTCATCACGCAGTTCTGCCGGCACTGAATAACAATCCGGCATTTTACGGCCATCGGCCAGGTAATTCGGACGTGGTGTTACAGCGTAATCAGCACTTGAGTACATATTGTACCACCAGAACATTTTTGATACAGTGAAAGAAGGATCTTCTTTCCTGGCGCGTTCCCAGATTTTTTCGGCCTTTACCAATTTGTTTGATTGCTTCCAGAATTTGATCTCGCTATCGGTATGATCATACCAGCCATTGCCTACAATACCATGCTCAGAAGGCCATTTACCTGTTATATAAGTTGACTGCACGCTAGTGGTTACCGCCGGCAGCATCGGATCAATTGTATTGAAATGTTTTTTTTCGAGGTAATTTTTAATGAATGGCGTGTGTTCACCTATTACGGAAGAAGACAAACCAACAATATCAATAACAACTGTTTTTTTCATCGGTGGAGTTTAAATTTTACCAGTTCTACAAATCATCAAATTTATCGAATGTATAATATCACCCCCCGCCCGTCCGGTCAGGCGGGCTTCGGGATTTGAAACGAAGGCAGACTGCGTTCTTATCTTACTTTTCTATCTTGCATTCTTATCATTTCGTACATCTTGCCCATCTTGCCCATCTTACACGTCTTACGATCTTACAATCTTACGGTCTTCATATGCTGCTGCAGCACAACAATTTACTCACCCATTCCATTTCACGGATAATTGACTGCGTGATCGGCATGCGCATTTCTTCAGGCAACACTTCCCAGGTATAAGTTTCTACTTCAAGATGTGAAGTAAAAGACTGGTGACGATGCAGGGCCAGCACTTTACGGATGTCCTGTTGTGTTGACTGTAATACATCATATTGCTCAATGAATAGCGGCACGTGAAAATGCGCTCTCCATTCAGTCACGTCAAGATTATCCTTATCTGCAAGCGCCTCCGGCATGTCTGCATAACGGATCAATTCACTATCTGTTTGTTTAGCAACAACCTGGTGAAGATAAACCGGCTCATTAAAGCGTTCAAAGGCATCAATTACTTCAGTACGCTCACCGGGCTCTGCAGGTAATTTGGCTTTCAGAGCCGCACTGATCTGAATCTTACCGGTTTTAATACCAAGTGATTTTATCTGACGCACCATCTCTGCATGGTCTTCGTAACAGATCGCAAAATGGCAAACATCATAACACAATTGAATGTGCTGTTTAATTGCAGCCTCGGCAGCATCTTCCAATATGCCATTCCGTTCCTGTAAATGCTTTGTTCCTAATGGTAGCAGGTATTGTGTATACCAGTCGATAAATTCTTTTCCTTCACCCAACAATCCGTCTGGCTCTGGTTCAATATCAAGGTGAATTAATTTGCCTGTTTGAGCTTTTACTTCAATCAGGTAATCTACTATCTCAAGAATATGATTTGTTGCAGTTGTAAAGACATTGGGCAAGTCAGCAGCAGTATGCCAAAACCGGTAGGACAATGGTGAGGTTGATATACCTCCATCCATCCCTTCGGGCACTAAGGCTGCTAATATCTGAATCAGTCTTTTAGTGTATTCAACACGATCAACGGTTGTCCAGTCAGGCGCATGCACATTGTCTTTTACCCTGGTGTTATGAAAGCCCCCGTAAGGAAAACCATTCATGGTAAAAACATAACAATCATGTTGCTTCAACCAATCCTGAAACACCGGCAGGTTATTATCTTTCAGCAGTTCTATACTGGCTTCGTTGGATAAACGCAAGCCGATACCAAAAGCCCTGCCGGGAGATAATTGTTCTTTTATCTGTGGAATATGCTCTTGCAGCTTTGCAAAATGATCGTGCCAGCTTTCTCCGGCATGAATATTACTGCAATATGTCAGGTGACCGTAACTAGTAAGCATTTTAACTTGTTCTTGTGTTTAAGAAAATTGTTTTCATATGGTGCCCAGCCATGCTGAGGCTTTTTGTAAAAGCGCTATATCAAGTTCATGCACTTCTTCACCCTGCCCGATAGCCGACAGCAACATAATAGTGAGCTTGCCACCAAGGTGTTCCCTGAATTCTTCCAATCCTTTTATGACAGGACTTGATTCATCTTTTATTTCCATCAGTGGATGCGAAATTGAAAAGCCCAGATCTAACAGCACATCCACAATACTTTTTGCATCATCTTCCGAAAGTCTGCCTGAAACAAAAGAATAGGCGCTATCCAGTGCTATACCCAGCGCAACGGCTTCACCATGTTTAACTGTAAACCCTGAAAGTTGCTCGAGTTTATGAGCACTCCAATGACCAAAATCCAACGGACGGGAGGAGCCCATTTCAAAAGGATCACCACTGGCAATGTGCTCCATGTGCAAAGCCGCACTCCGTTGTACCAGGTATTTCATTGCCTCCATGTTTCTGGCAGCAAGCACAGTCGCATTTTCTTTCAACCACGCAAAAAACGGTGCATCCTTTATCAATGCAACTTTCACTGCTTCGGAAATTCCGGAGCGCCACTCAGCATCTGTTAATGTAGTAAGAAAATAAAAATCATTGAACACAGCCACAGGAGGGGCAAACGTGCCCAGGAAGTTTTTCTTTCCTTTATAGTTCACTCCATTCTTAACGCCGATCGCTGAATCATCCTGCGACAAAACCGTTGTAGGAATGCGGACATGCCTGATGCCCCGATGTGAGATTGCAGCAGCATAACCAACAAGATCTAACACTGCACCGCCACCAATTGCCACAATATATGAATGACGATCAATGCTGTATTTATCAACAGCATCAACAATCTTTAACAAAAGGCTCTCCGTATTTTTTGCTGCTTCCCCTCCCGGAACAACCATTATTTCGTCCACAAGAGCAATGCTTGTTTCGTGGGAGAAATAATTTCTTATCTGCTCATCCAGATATCCGTGGTGATTCATCACACCTTCATCCACCACAAAAAAAATCTTCTTAACGGTATCGCTTTTGTGTTGATGTAAAA
Organism: Danxiaibacter flavus; assembly: GCF_041060425.1. NCBI lineage: Bacteria > Pseudomonadati > Bacteroidota > Chitinophagia > Chitinophagales > Chitinophagaceae > Danxiaibacter > Danxiaibacter flavus. The sequence goes on along the minus strand of NZ_JAULBC010000006.1, from coordinate 539,228 downwards.
AATCTTTCAGCAGCGTATTCTTCCCGTCAAACAAATGCGTTGTAAAGTACACATCGTATGCAAACTTCACACTGAATGACTGCCGCACAACGGTTGCATTCGTCTCCATCAAAGTATCAGTTAATTGTTGCATAATAAGTTCTACGTAATAAGTTGTATGTTTTACGTTATGAAAATGTGCCAAAACCGGTATTTATATCAAATTGATTGTACATTTTATTTCGACACAATTAGTAATGATAAAAAAATATTAAGTAACCGCAAAAAGCTTTGCAAGCCCAATTGATACGGGCAATAATACCAATATCAATAGTGCCAGGTAAATCATACCAAATGCAGCCGCCCACGCAGCATTCATAATGATCAATGCGATCACTCCTGCTTTAACGGCTTTACCAATCAATGGCCCTGCGGGTTGACGTATCGCCTTTCTTAAAGGTGGAAATATCATTATTCCGAAAAGTAATACAAAAGGAACAACCTGCCATCCTGCTCCGTTCGTGAAAGCAACGGCAATAATCGAAGCAATCACAATAAGATATAAGCTGACAGCGGCATATAAAGTTGTCCTTTTTCCACCATGCACTTCTCCCCTGCTGATCATAGTTATCGCTGCTATGTAAACAACCGGTATAAAACCGAGGTACCAGTGATCGGTGATCGCTTCAGGAATGATGCTCATGCCAAGCAGTAAGTTCGCACCCCGGCACAATCCCATATTAACCGGGCCGAACAGAGACTGATGCTTGCCCCATTTATCGTACACCAAAGCACATATCGCAGTAACGATGGCAAGTATGGTGGAGACTGAAAATAAGTTTCCGGGATGTACTAACGATGCCGCCACTATGCCAATGAGCAAAAGAATTGCCCCGAGTGAAGTTGCCGCACCCTTACTGATCAATCCACTCGGAATTGGACGCTCGGGCCGCTCCACTTTGTCCAGCGCTGCATCAAAAACATCGTTGAACACAACTCCGCCGCCGTAAAGGCCGGTAGTTGAAATAACCAACAGCAACACCGGTTGCAATTGCTGAATATTCCAGTTACCATTTACCGTAAATCCTGCGATGGCAACACCCGCAAGTATATCGGCAATGGCAGTTATAATATTTGCCAAACGCATGAGCCTGAGCATTCCGACAACTTTCTTCACGCGTTCTGCTATTTAATGATCATTGAATTTTTATCGACACGAGGTTGTTGTCCGCCGCGCAGAATAGTATTACCCTCAAATTTTTCACTTTGATCTATACCCTGTGCTACTGTGAAATCATCAACATTAATCTGACCGCTTTGTGCAAAGGCGGTGATCGCATTCTGGTACGTTACCATGCGGATATCTTCATCGCTAAAACCATGATCTTTCATGAGCGCGGCCGTCTTAGGTACAGCCAATGGATCGCTAATGCCCCAGTCAGCAGCAGAATTGATCATGATACGTTCTGTGCCGTACTGTTTTACAATCTCCACCATTCTTTCGTTACCCATTTTGGTGAAAGGATAAATGGTGAATGCAGCCCAAAATCCGCGATCCAGCACTTCTTTCACCGTTTCTTCATTATTGTGGTCAACTATAACGGTGTACGGATCAAGGTTGTGCTCCAGTGCAATATCCATACTTCGGCTGGTACCTTTTTTCTTATCACGGTGCGGCGTGTGAATTTGCACTGGCATGGACGCTTCCTTCGCCAGTTCCAGTTGCAGACGGTAATATTTATCTTCGGCGGGCGTCTGGTCATCAAAACCAATTTCACCCACACCAACTACACCTTCTTTATAAATAAACAACGGCAATATTTCCATTACCTGCTCAGCTAATGCTTCATTGTTTGCTTCGCGGGAATTAAGACCGATAGTACAGTAGTGTTTGATACCGAACTGGGAAGACCGGAAACGCTCCCAGCCGACAAGGCTGCTGTAATAATCCCTGAAAGTATCAACGCCGGTACGAGGCTGCCCCAACCAGAAAGCAGGCTCTATAATTGCGACGATACCGGCATCAGCCATTGCCTGGTAATCATCGGTTGTACGCGAAGTCATGTGAATATGCGGATCAAAAAAACGCATGCCTTTAATACGTTCCAGGTAAGAAGTATCCTGTTTACCGGGAAGCAGGTCTTTTTCTGTCAGGTTGTTACTGCAACACATAATCTAAGTAGTATTTGATAAAATGATTGAAGCCTTATTTTTATGCTAACACTGTCATGTATCTTTCTCCAAGAATCCACCATGTTAGCCTGTCATTTTTAATTTCGTCCGCAAGGCGGGAATGCGATTGAAGCAGTTCTTTTGCGGGGGTATAATTCGCGTCGTTACATGCCAGGGCTGCTGCCGCTTGTTCTATTTTATCCGTTGAATCGAATACCCTTTTTATATCGTCAAAATTATTTTCGTTTATAAAACGTCCCACGCCTCTCCACAATTGCGGATTTATGGCTCTTCCTGCGGCCCAGCGTTCGTGCGCGTAATCAACTAGTGTATCGGCAAGTTCTTTATTGTTGCGCTTATCCAATCCAATGATGCGATGAACTGGTTTTTCTGTGAAAAAAGCTTTTAGCACAAGCTGATTCCAGGCCTTATCATCGAGGTAAACTGACGGATATGGATTGTCGCAAATGATGGTCTGCAATACCGTTCCGATATTGCTGCGAATACCTTCTGCGCAGCGCTTTGCCCAAAGTTCGGGATAAGCAAGCACCGGAAGACTTGCATAAAGCGCTTCCTGCTCGTTGACATCAGCTGTCAAAAAAAGATTTTCAATACTGCGGAAATATTTTTGCTGGTCGGTAGCGTCCAATTGCATGAGCAGCCAAACGCGGCAAAGGCGGTCAACCGGCCATCCTTCGATCGTAAAGCCCGGTAACAGAGATGCTATTTGTTTTTGCTGATCATTGGTAATAGAAACAGATGCCTTACCTGTTTTGGAGGGTATTGCTGCAAAAGTTCTGTTGAACCTGCCTGTGTTTGCCTGGTTAGTGTTTTCATGGAGCCAGTTCCATATTTCACCACTAACATTCTGCGATACAACTTCCGCAATTGTTTTTGTCAATTGCTCCCATGAATAATTAAACATGCCAGTCGTTAGAGTTATCAGTTTTAAAATACGCTTAAAAAGCAGATGGTAAATATAGGGAATTTGGGCGTATAGCTGTCAGCTTTTAGCTATCGGCTAACAGCTTTTCTGCCCGAAGAAATGTCCGACGGACAAAAAAATATTTTTACATGATCATCAATCAGTCTGCTATACGCAGCCAGCGATCGAATAATTAACGGGATTCCCTCTGCATAGTTTTAAAATGCATGCATAAATGCGACCGCGTTGATTTAATTTCTACCCGAATTTCGAAAGCCATCAAAAAGAAAGGGGAACGTACCGATCTTCCTATGATTGTATATATCCTACGGACAATAAAGCTTCGTAATTCTGTAAGCTACTGAGCTTGATGCCCTATGGGCAATCGATTGGAGATGTTAAGTGGGCCTTGGTTTCTCAATTCAGATAATTTTTGTGAGGAAAGTGTGCATAAATGAGGCTACGTTAGATTCATCAAATTAACTTCCGGTTTTCCTTGAGTCTGTGTAGCCAGAGGAAAAAATTCGCTCCAGGTTTGACTTTTCCATCAATTAAAATTACTTATAATATCACCTGCGAAGTCGCCAGAAGAATGTTTCCATTTTTCCCGTAGGAAATTAAACTCAATTAAAAGCAGGCCAAAATTGAACAGCCTTTTGCCAATGACATGGAGGCTGTTTTTTTCATTGCCGTCTGCTTCAGCTGACGGAAAACGAAATTAACTGAAGATGGCTTTAGCCACACTATCCATTTTGGGGACTAAAGCCCTGTTTAAAAGATCAACCAATGTCCGTCAGCTAAAGCAGACGGCAATGAATTGGAGACAACCTGATCTTAATGAAAAGATCTGTCATGCTACTCTTGATTGTGGTTAACCAACTTCTCTCGTCGATAGGACATTAACCTATATCTCAAATAAAAAAAGGCTGACCGCAAACGCCATCAGCCCTTCACCCAAAAAATCCGACTTCCAAAAACTGTCTTTAGATATGTTACAGAAGAAATACCTTTTTATTTAATCGTGCTGTCCGAAAACAAAACCTGACCAAATCAAGGTACTTCGTACCCGTCCGAATGCGCATCCGGCGCGGGTGGGCTTCGTAACCCGTACTTGCCAGGCCTCTATCTCGAAGCTGTTTTATCTTCTACCTTAATACGTATGTTCCTGTATTCCACTTTCATAGTTGGCATTACGTGAACCTGCAGACCAATAAGGCCGGAAGATTTTCTGTTCACAGTATCATCATCGGTCGCATCGCTCATTAACACGCCGTTGATATAATGCTTCAGCCTGTTGCCTTTCGCAACAATTCTGATCTCATTCCACTCGGGTTTGATCAGGGCTTTTAAAGAATCTGAATTTCCAACGGAGCCCGTTACAATTGGCTTTTCGTTGTTCTTCAAATCCACCTGCTGTCCGCGCATGGCCAAAAAGCCGCGACCTCTTTCTTCATAATTCTGACCTGTGTAAGTATTCTTACCATCGATATCAGCCTGGTAACCTTTCAGTCCGTGCTGGACACCGGGAACTGCCTCGCTACGGTATTGCACGCCGCTGTTACCTTCCGGGCTGATCTTGTATTCTGCAACAAATTCAAAATCACCGGGCTGCCCCCCTTTCCAAATCAGGAAAGTATTGTTTTTTAATGGTTTTTCTTTGGTAACCTGACCTACGATCACGCCGTCTTCTACGCGCCAGAATTCCGTATCGGCTTCCCAACCATTCAATGTTTTACCGTCGAATATTTTTACAAAACCTTTTTCTTTTTTGCTTTGGCTGTAGCAGGACTGCATGCCGAAAAGCACGCCGGCAAGCAATATTATTCCTGAACGAACGAATATTTTTTTGTGTTTCATGTTTGAGTTTGATTGATTGTTATAAGTACTGAAATTGACTTAATCTTATTTGATGCAAACATTCACTCCTGTGTCTTTCCAGCTTTTTGAACTTGCAGATTCAAGCACCGCTTCGCAAACCTTCTGAGTTTCCAATGCCTCTTTAAAGGTAGGTTTACAAGGACCACCGGTTTCCAGGCTTTGCAGAAAATCAGCCACCTGGTGAATGAACGAGTGCTCATAGCCAATGCCCAGACCAGGCACCCACCATTTGTCCATATATGGTTGTTCGCCATCAGTGACATGAATGGAGCGCCAGCCACGGAGTGTTGATTCATCTGAATTATCAAAAAATTCAAGGCGGTTCAAATCATGCAGATCCCAACGGATAGATGCATTGGCACCATTGATTTCGAAAGTGTATAATGCCTTATGTCCGCGCGCATATCTTGTTGATTCAAACAAGCCCAGTGATCCATTCTCAAAATGACAATGGAAAACACAAGCATCATCAATACCAACTTTTTCAACTTTACCGGTTAACTGGTGCATGCGTTCTTTCACAAATGTTTCGGTTACAGCAGATACATCTTTGATACTTCCGTTTAACCACATCGCTGTATCGATGCAATGGGCAAGCAGATCACCTGTAACGCCTGATCCCGCAACACTTGCGTCCATGCGCCATAAGCCTTCACCACCTTGCGGAAGATTGGCATTGATTGTCCAGTCCTGCAAAAAGTTTGCGCGGTAGTGATAAATCTGACCAAGCTTTCCCGATTCAATAATTTTTTTGGCCAGTGTAACTGCCGGAATACGGCGATAGTTATACCATACGGTATTCGCCACACCAGCCTTTTCTACAGCATCTACCATTTCCTGCGATTCAGCCAGCGTACGGGCCAACGGCTTTTCGCACAACACCATCTTACCTGCTTCAGCAGCTGCAATAGCTATTTCAGCATGTGTATCGTTGGGCGTACATATATCCACAGCATCGATATCATCGCGGGCAATTAATTTTTTCCAGTCAGTTTCAACAGAAGCATATCCCCATTGATCTGCAAATGCACGAGCCTTTGCTTCATTGCGCGCGCAAACAGCCTGCAACACAGGTGTGTATTGCAACGCCGGAAAAAAATTGGGAACACGTCTGTAGCCGTTGGAGTGCGTTCTTCCCATAAAACCACACCCGATTAATCCTATTCGTAATTCTTTTTTATTTGACATTTGAATGTTTTTTGAGAAGGTGTCAGGCTTCAGGTATCAGGTTTCAGGTCTTATACCTTGTACCTTATACCTTATACCTTATACCTTATACCTTTTATTTTACACCTTATTCCTTACACCTTATAGCTGATACCTGACACCTCATACCTCATACCTCATACCTGATACCTGATACCTGATACCTGATACCTGATACCTGTTACCTCACGCCTCACACCACTCCCGCCAGCTTCTTCTCTTCAGCATACCATCCATGTGCCTCACGAACTTTAATCATTGCGGCCAGGATGTCGTTCCATGTTTTTTGTTGCAGCATCACTTCATTGGGAAACATACAACCATCCCAACAAATGTGCTGGAAGGCTTTGGTGAGATTACCATTCTCATCGCGAAGCCAGAAACCAGCAGCTTCAGTAATATCTAATTTACCATTTGGATCTGTAGCCAGGCAGTGACGGCCTGTTTTATCATGAGAACCAGTGCCATGTACGGTTCCATCATTTTGTGCGACGTGGAAATCAATTGTCCACGGACGAAGCGCATTGGTTAATTTCCTTAAACCGTCATTCAATGTTTTTTTATCGCTCCAATCAAAATTTTCAGGAAGAATCCTGTCTTCCGGACTGTTATATCCCAACAGGTATAACAGCGTATGCGACATATCTGCCTGGAAACCGATATTAGGACGACCAACTGCTTCTAGCGTATCTATCATGGCCTTCCAGCTATGCATGCCGCCCCAACAGATCTCACCTTCTGCGGCAAGGTGCTCTCCGTAATCGGCAGCAACATCACATGCTTCGCGGAAAGTCTGCGCAATCAATTGGGTATTATTTACAGGATCTTTTGACCAGTCTTCAGGTTTGCATGCAGAATCAATGCGCACCACACCGTAATGTCTTACGCCTAGTTCTTTTAGTTTCTGCCCTATCTGGCATGATTTGCGCACCATTTCTACAAAAGTTGCGCGGTCTTCTTTGGACCCCATAGCAGGACCACCCCATATCGGAGCCACAAGGCTTCCAACATTCAGGTTAAGCGATTGCAACTTATCAGCAAGTCTTTTCCAGTCATCATCAGATGCATCTATTTTAAAATGAGGTTCTAATAATCCTATATCGATGCCGTCAAACTTCACTCCGTTAACTTCTGCTTTTGAAGTAAGTTCAAGAAATGTATCAAATGGAATCGGTGGCTCGGAATCAGGTCCTTTACCAACAATACCGGGCCATGTTGCATTATGCAGTTTGGGATAGTTATTTTGTTGCATATCGTTAGAATTTTTAAATGTGCAAATTTGAAAATGTGCAAATTTGAAAAATGCAAATGTGCATGTGTGCCAATGCGCGAATAGAACAACGTGCTTTGCATTTGCATATTTGCACATTCACCCATTTTCTCATTTCGCCAAATCAGGATTATTCGGGCCGAAATGTTTTAGCATTACGATAGGATCTGTGGCAGAAAGGTTTACAATCTTCACCCCATCCTTCGCTGCTTTTTCGCTTACAAAGAATTCATCGTTGGTTAACTGGCCATAACGAATAAGTGCTGGTGTTTCAATATCCCACACACCCATTTGTCCGTGCCCCTGCATCATGATAAGTCCGTATGCAGCGCTGTCTTTTATCACAACAGTTTCACCCGGGAATACAGTCAATTCTTTAGCACTAAATGCATCAGACTTGTAGCAAACCCAATTTTCAATATAACCTTCTGCTTTCATTTCTTCAACGGGCTTAACAGGTTTTGGAGCCATGAACCTGTTTTCCATTGTATTGGGATCAACATTCAGCTCCCAGTCAAGCACATCAATCAATGAATCAAAATCACCTACGCTTTCTTTTGGTGATCCGTTCCATAATAACTCTTCAGGAATGATGGCTTCATTCACCAATGACTGATACATGGCAAACACATCGGAAGCTTTTTGTGGCTCATATGTACACATACTTCCCGGCGCGTGCAATAATCCCGGAGGTACATCCCAACCTGTACCCGGCTCTAATTTATAAGCCTGTGAATAGTTGGTTATTTTGTTATCTCCTTTTGTAAAGTTCACCAGGCATTCGCGGATCTGCTCTTTGGTTGTACCGGGCGCAATACCAATAAATGTATAAGGAAAATCACCACCATGGTTGTTCAACTGAGGAGGAAAATAATAAGCCTCGGGCTTTCCTTTCTGACCTATTAAAGCAGCCTTTTCATCATTGTGATGCACGTGATGGGGCAAAGGTCCCATATTATCGAAGAACTTGGAATACATTGGCCAGCTTTGGTATTCATTCCAGATACGGTCACCTATCAGTTCTCCCTTTAATTCGTCTATTGCATCTTTCAATAATACTTTCTCTCCTTTATCGCCGTCGTTAACCACAACAAAGCTCAGGCCCTCATGCTCACCAGTTAAGGGGCCATTCTTTGCCGGTGTTGTTGAAGAAAGCCATCTTTCGTCAATACCACCCCGTTGTCCACCTAATACATAATAATCATCGGGATGAAGTTTTATTCTGCGACCTGGCACACAAAATGAACGAGGCACCCATGTAGGCGCCAGGCGCAAAATACCTTGTCCCTGTTCCAATGCTTTTTGTGCGAGTGATAATGTCGCAGTTTTTCCGTTATTGTTTTGAGAAAGCGATAATGTTTCCATTTTATTTGTATTAAAGTGATACATTTTTTATTTGAACCAGTTAAACCACGGAGACACGAATAACACTAAGAAACACGGAGTAAACCATGGGAAAAAGCCTCAACGTGTCGCCATTTTGTTGTGTCGGTTGCGTAAAACTTCTTCTATAAATTCTTTGTGCTTCTTTGTGTTGTTCGTGTCTTCGTGGTTTAAAAATTATTTTCCTGCAGTTTCCTTTGCAGAGAAAATGGTGTCTTTGGGATTGCCACCAGCTTTCAGGTAAGCAAGCAAATCTTTTAATTCTTCGGGATTCAACCTGTTGATCATTCCCGGAAGCATTGGCGATACTTCTGAAACTCTCGTACGTAACACATCATCTTTAGGAATTTCTCTTACAGTCTGAGGCGCAAAAGGATTCTGAGAAATGACATATTTACCAGCTTCCTGTGTGATCAATCTTCCTACAACAGAACTACCATCTTTCAGATAAAACACAGTTGCACCGTATTGGTCAGAAATTGTTTTGCTGGGATCAATGATGGCTTCCAACATGTCTTTATAAGAGAAGCGCGTACCCAATTGCGTAAGATCCGGGCCTGCCGTTCCACCTTCGCCACGCATATTGTGACAAGAGATACATAGTGAAGCCGCGAACATTGCTTTACCTCTTTCAAAGTTGCGGTGATAGATACCACTGTCTGCAACTTTTACTGCATCATCCAGTTTCCAGTTTCTCCACGGACCTTTTGGTTGCATTGCGCCTTTTGCAAGGTTTGTATTAGAACTATTGGCCAGTGTTTCGCCTGACATTTTATCGTAATAAGCAAACTTATCTTTAGATACATTTTCCAAACCTTTCTTTCTTGCACCATCAATAAAGCCTATAAAGCTGTGTCCCCCTTTGTAATCAAACGCACTGTTGAACCATTTGAAATAAGTCTCCTGCGTTTGAGGTGTCCAACCAGTTTTTACCTGGCTTAAAACGGTTGCATAGAAAGTGGCCTGCATTGGCGGAACTTTTGAAAGCATACCTGCGATATCCATTCCGTATTGCGGATTACGCATGATAAGGTCAGATGATTTTGTAAATGTTTCCTGTCCGGAACTGTTATCATCTTTAGCTTCTGCCAACAATGGAACTGTTTTAGCAACAAAGTCGGGCGCATCCAGGAACCCAAGCAGTTTGCTCAATTCCCTGTTTAGTTCATTACCACCTTTTGCAGGATAATGCGGATTCAAATAAGCAATTACAGCCGTTTTTGAAATAGCATCAGGCGCACCCATACGCGCGAATACCAATTCAAATGCACGTAACAGATCTATCTGCTGTGATTCAGATAATTTTGCATAATCAACCTGCTGCAAAGCATTTAATGCCTGAGCTTTATCATTAGGATCACCTTTACGGGCCAGGGCTATCATCGCCTGTGTTAAAGCAACCGGATCTTTTTCTGCCAGTGCTTTAGCTTTCCATTCACTTACAGGATTATTTTCTACTGCAATTCTTGCTGCAAAACGGATGAACCTGTCATTATCTTTCAAATAAGGCCATGCAAAATCTACTGCACCGGCTTTAGGCGCACCATGGTACTCCTCCAGCTTTCTGCGAAGCTTTTGTGCATCTGTTAATTCAGGCGCTTTCAACGCATCAGTATTATCCTTACTGTCTTTATAGTAAACGCGATAAAGATCAGATTCCAGTCTGCGACCTCCTGTGAGGAAATATAATGCTCCATCAGGACCAACAACTCCATCTGTTAATGGCAGTGGTGAACCGGATACAAACTCCTCTCCTTTTGCTTTATAAGAAGCACCTTCGGCGTCAAGATGAATCGCGTAGATGATACCAAAACTCCAGTCAAAAGCAAAAATTGACTTGCGGTATTTTTCAGGAAAATGACTATTGGCACCGGATACAACGTTTGTTGGTGAACCCTGGCCAACATTTAATATTGCAGGAAGGTTATCAGGAAATACCGGTGACCATTTGTCTGTACCTGGTCTCCATCCAAATTCACTTCCGCTTGTCACGTGACAAATACGAGTAGGGCGATACCATGGGGTACCAAAATCCCACTCCATATCTGAATCATAAGTAAACATATCGCCAACATCGTTGAACGCAAGGTCAAATGGATTGCGGAAACCAGAGCTGATCAGTTCCCAGTCGTTACCGGTGGAATCAACGTGAGCAATCCAGCCGCCGTGCCAGTTTACGGTGTTATCATGCCCGTTAGGATCTTTAACTAGCGGAAGAATGTTGTCAATTTTAGAATCTGGTTTACTGCGGTAACGATTCATCTCAGGGATCTTTGTGAAGTTACCGGCAATTACATACAATGATTTTTTATCCGGGGATAAAACAATACTATGAGGACCATGCTCACCTTCGCCTTCCAGCTTTTTCAGCAACGTGATTTTATCAAACTGATCGTCACCATTAGTATCCTGCAAACGGTACAAACCACTTCCTTTTTCAAAAGCACTATCGCTGTTGTGATTGATCATCACATACAAGCTGTTGAATGCCCACAACAAGCCGTGCGCATAACCGATATCTACTTTGTTGTTTGCCGTATCTTTTTCCGGAACAGCGATACGTTCAATTTTTACTTTGGTAACAGTATCACCAATTGCAGGCAATTGCATACGATACAATGTACCGTACTGATCTGAAGCGATCAGCCTGCCTTTGTCATCGAATGTCATGGACACCCATGAACCTTCTTCGTTTTCTGAAGGCCCATACAGGTGATCTGCGTGAAAACCTTCAGGCAGCTTAAGGTTGGCCACCTTGGGATCTGATGATAGTTTTGAATCAGCCTTTAAATCGCTGCTGTTTTTACAAGAGACATACAACAGACATAAAGCCCCTCCCGTAAATAACTGCAGCTTTTTAAGCATGGAATGACAATCAAAATTTCTCCTTTTCTTCATAGTTGCGCTTGTTTTAATTCAAAATGGTTTGGTCATTTATCTGATTTTTAAATGACCAAACCAACATGATACTTTATAAAATTAATAACCTGGGTTCTGCACTAATTTGTTATTCTTGTTCACCTCGCTTCTCGCGATGGGGAAGAAATAACATTTGTCTAACCACGCACCTAACTGAATTTCAATTGGTGTAATCTGGGGTATCGTTGCTGTTGTATGATCGGGATTCAGCGGGTATAAAACACTCACGCCGTGCATGGTATGATAAGCCTGGTCTGCAATTAACCATCTGCGAACATCAAAAAATCTGTGTCCTTCATATGCAAGTTCAACTCGTCTTTCGTTACGCAAGCGCTGGCGCAATGCATCTCCGGTTTCTGAAGCTGGAATATTTGGCATTCCGGCTCTGGTCCTAATCATATTCATGTAAGTCTTGGCTTCTTCATACTGACCTAACTCAATGCAAGCTTCGGCGTAATTTAAGAGTATTTCTCCATACCGGAAATATCTGAAGGTTAAATCTTGATAAGTTACCTGGATATCAACATTCGGATCAATGTATTTCTTCATGGTTGCGCCGGAAGTATTGTTGTTCCATGAGTTGGCAACACTGTTACGGGAATCAAGTCCGTACACATTTACTTTTTGACCATTTTCCCATTTTTCCCATGTTCCTGTCTGGAAAACACCAACGGGATCAAGGCTCTGCAGGTCTTTGGGGCGCGGCCTCCATTTGGCACCTTCGTACAGAATTGTTCCGTAAAAACGAGGGTCCCTGTTTTTGTATGGCTCTTTTGCCTGGGCTGCGTTGTCCCTGCTGAATTTAGTTCCATCGCTCATTTCATAAGAATCCACCAATTCATTTACAGCACCTACACCACCGTTGCCATACCATCCGTTTGGTGTTACGTCCCAGCCGTTAACACCTTTACCAATAGCTGCATTGAAGAAGCGGATAAAAATATCCTCCTGGGTAGGCAGTTTGGAAGTAAAGATAGAAGCGTAATTGTCTGCAGGAGAAGAACCAGGAGCCGGAACAGCCTGGTATAAACCATAAAGATTCATGTCCATAACTGCTTTAGCTGCATTCTTTGCCGCTGTCCAGCGATTTATTTTATCGTCTGTTTTGTACCCCAGCAACTCCGGATTGGAAAAACCGTTTGTAAGAAATTGGTTTTTTGTTGGATTGTGCTGATCACTTGCTGCATAAAGCAATGTTCTTGCTTTCAATGCAAGCGCTGCACCTTTTGTTGCACGGCCAAGATTATCGCCTGTCTCTACATCAGGTAATAACGCTGCCGCCTTGTCGCACTCACTTACAATAAAGTTGATGCAATCTTCATAAGAGCTGCGTTCAATATTAAAATCATCATTCAGGCCATACACTTTTGTAACCAGCGGTACTCCGCCAAAATAACTAACAAGGTTGTGGTAGTCCCATGCGCGCAGGAATGTAACCTCACCGGTCATCCTGTCTACAAGTGCTTTATCAAATGTCATTTCAGACACTTTATCAAGAAAAATATTACAAGCGCGAATGTCAGCATAGTTGCCGTTCCAGTTACCCCAGTTATTGGCGTTGTCAGGCGTAACAAGACAGTTACCAATATCAAAGCTTGCTTCCTGGCGGCTGCGGGACTCATCAACAGTACCGGCATTGAAGTCCCATCCCCACCCGATATCTCCGTAAATCTTATTTACAAAAGCTTCCGTAAGTGCAGGATCGCCCCATACATCTTCTGAAGAAAACTGATCTAATGGCTTCTTATTCAGATAGTCTTTTGCGCAGGACGCAAACGATAATATGAAAGCCAGGCAAAGAATCGATTTATATAAGTTATTTAAGTTTCTCATTGTTCAGTGTTTAGAAATTAACAGATAGACCTGCGTTTAAAACCTTCATCAGCGGATACACCTGGCTATTTACCCAAATTGATCTGTCATCCTGGTTAGGAGATTCAGGGTCGAAGTCCTGCATTTTTGTAATGGTAATCAGGTTCGCACCGCTTACATAAATCCTCAGTCCGGTAAGTCCCCATTTCTTAATCAGGCTGCTTGAAAAATTATAACCCAGTTCAACACTCTTCAATCTCAGGTAATCACTGCTTCTTACCCAGTAAGTATTGTTTGGCGCACCATCTGTCATCCAGTATTCTTTACTACGGTTCCATGTTCTTGGTTTCTTCGCATCAATGTTATCTTCTGTCCAGCGGCCTTCAATATCATGTACCAAAAAGTTTCCGGCTTCTCCGGAGAACGTACGGTAAGATCTTTCTGCTCCTGCTGCTCCCTGGATCAAACCTGACAGATAAAAGTTCTTATAGCCAAGATCGAATGAAAATCCGCCGGTAACAGTTGGAATATCTGTCTTATAGTCTCTTTTCTGATCAAGTCCATCTATTTTACCATCTTTATTTACATCTTCAAAGATCAAATCACCAGGACGGGCACCGGCCCAGTGCGGATAATTATCAACTGCTTTCTGATCTCTGAACACGCCGATTGCCTGGTAGTACAGCTGCGCATTCATCGGGTGTCCTGTTGTTTGCTGATAGCTTGGCACACCAGGCGTTTCATCCCAGAACATGATCTTATTTTTAGCATACGCCACGTTAGCAGATACCGCGTAAGTAAATGCACCTGCACGGTTATTATAGCCTACCTGTGTTTCAAAGCCCTGGTTAAGTACCTCTCCAATGTTCTGTCTTGGCAATGACAAACCTGTTGTTGCAGGCACTGAAGCGTTTCTCCACCAAAGGATATTTGAACGATAGTTGTGGAAGTAATCTGCGGTGATAGACAATTTTCCGTTGAACAATTGTGCATCAAAACCGATATTGCCCTGGTCTGCAATTTCCCAGGTAACATCAGGATTGGGAATACGTAATTCACTCACCTGTTTAACAGCTACACCACTATTGAACACATATGTGCCGCTGTAGCCATAGCTTGACAGGAACTGGTATGGATCGATGCGGTCATTACCTGTTCTGCCAAGAGAACCACGGATCTTCAACTCATTGATGAAGCTGATATTGTTCTTCCAAAAATTTTCCTGGGAGACACGCCAGCCTAGTGATACACCAGGGAAGAAACCGTACTGTTTATGCTCGGGGAAGATGTAAGAGCCATCATATCTGAACACAAATTCTGCAAGATATTTTCCCTGATAGGCATAGTTCACACGACCGAAGTAATTTAAACGCGCATTCTGGCTGGCTGTACCGGTATTATCTTTTAACAGATCACCACCAGCAAATAATTCATCAAGTGCAGTTGAAGTAAAGTTTCTGCGATAAGCGGAGAAGAACATCAAATCACCTGAAATACGTTCCGTACCCAATAATGCTTTAACTGCATGATCGGTACCAATAGTTGTTTCATAATTGATCAAAGCATTAAGAGTAGTGCGTTGTGTATTATTCAGAGATTCTGTCAACCTTGCATCAGAAAACCCTCTGATGCCTTTTGTAAGGATGGGTTGGTTATTTGCATCATATCCCGTAAGTGTGTACAAGTACCAGGGTTTTTGAAATAGCTTTCTGGTAAGCAAGTTTTTATCGAAAGATGCATTACCTGTGACACTTAAACCTTTAACCCATGGTATGCTGATATCCAATTTCAAATTACTTTGAAAAATATAAGCAATGTTTTTATCGTAGCCCGTTGCATCCGTTACGATCACTGTAGAGTTTGCACCGTACTCAACATCCGGACCAGGCAAGCCGTTGGGCCATCTTGCAGGCAGATAAGGATATGCACGGTTCATTGCCCAGAAAGGATTTAATGCACCTTCCCCGGTAATGCCGGAATAGTTCCTGTTTTCCTGGTTACCTTGCAGATCAAGACTTAACTTGATACTGTTTGAGATCTTCGCATCAATATTACTTCTGAAATTTGTTTGAGAATAATTGGTTGCACTATTGTAGTACATTCCATCCTGGTAATTGTGACCAATAGAGATAAGATACTTGATATTATCAGAACCACCACTTAGTGACATGTTACCATAGTATTGTGGTGACCACGGCTTTACTGTTTCTTTAAACCAGTCTGTATTTGGATGTCCCCAGGGATCAGAACCATCCTTATACTTCTGGATGTCTTCATCTGTATAACGCAGTGGCTCATTTGCATAATGTTTGATCTCATTGATCAACTGTGCATAGGTTGCAGCATCAGCCATCTTAGGCAATACAGTTGGAGAAGTCATCGCACCATTCATGTTGATCTGCAACTGTGGCTTACCTGACAAACCGCGTTTTGTTGTTACAAGAATTACACCGTTAGCAGCCTGCGCACCATAGATGGCAGCGGAAGCATCTTTAAGTACGTTTACGGAAGCAATGTCTGCAGGATCAAGTCTGTCAATACTTCTGTTAGCGATACCGTCAACTACAATTAACGGAGAGTTGTCGCCTAATGTATTCGATCCTCTTATTCTCAATAAAGACGCATCGTTACCAGGTTCGCCGGTACGTGTAACAGCAACCAAACCAGGCAGACGACCACCCAGTGAGTTGGTCACGTTTGGTAAGGGAGACTTCTGCAATACATCTCCTTTTACTGAAGCAACAGAACCGGTTAAAGTAGCTTTTTTAGTACTGCCGTAACCAACCACAATCACGTCGTTCAAATTACTTTCAGTAGCTTTTAAGCTTGCATTTACAACAGATTTGCCATTTACAGCAACCTCCTGAGATGCAAAACCTATAAAAGAAAATACAAGCACTGCGTTTTTGCTAACGCTTACTGTAAAGCTTCCCTTATCATCGGTTGCAGTTGCAACTTTTCCATCCTTGATACCAACCGACACACCTGCAATGGGTGCATTCTTTGAAGCATCTGTAACAGTTCCGGTAACCTTAATTACGTCTTGCGCGTGCAAGCCGGCAGCAAGTAAAAATGTAGTGAGCAGGCATAGTAAACGTTGTAAGGGTATTACAACAAACTTACCTGAAATGTGAGCTCTTTTCATATAGCAATAGTTTGTTAGAACATAAACTTAGAAACTCTTTTACGTTAAACCGTCCTGAGCCATCCTGAAATAAACATGTTTTATTTTTATTTTTTTCGAAACAAAAAAAATGCATCAAACTATTATGTTCATACTATTAAACATTTTATCGAAACGCTTATAAATAAAGGAACACAGCATATCATTATGCGATCATTTATGCTGAAAAAAACAGTTGAAAGCCTGATGCAATAAAAAAACATCTCGTTCAAATTGTGATTAAAACACAGCTCAAACGATCAGGGGTTAAGCAACCGATATAACTAGTTATAGAGATGTGCAGTTATATTATTTAATATTCAGTTATTCACTTAAGGTACTGTGATTATTATTCGGATATCATGCTAATAATGGTCTTGGTATTCCAATCGCCTCATGCGTTTTCGCAATTTTTTTTTATTTATCCAATAGCCAATTCACATACAGCTGATCTGACAGCAATCGAGCAGCCGATGTCTTTTATTCCGAACCTTTATTATAAAAAACATATAGACCATCTTTACCGGCAACAACAATATCTTTTTTGCCGGATCCTGTCAGGTCATTAATGCTAAAATAAATTCCTGCGCCTTTGCCCTCACCAAAAGGGCCGTAGCTAATGATTTGTTTTGTAAAAGCGCTTCCATTCCATTTATAATAATAAATACCCAGCGGGTCTGTTTCACCCGGATCATTTCCGTTGTGTGCGCGGTAACGTTTACCGGTCACCAGTTCATCTTTCCCGTCACCATCAATATCCACCCATTGCATGGTATGGAACTGTGAATTATATGGATCGATCGAGTGTTTGATCCAGGCAGATTTCTGACCTTTCTTTTGTTCATACCAATCGAGACCATAATCGTGTCCTTGCCCAACTATGATATCCGCAGTGCCATCACCATTTACATCGGTAATAATGATAGGTACACTCGAAGTGCCGAGGTTGAAATCCTTGTGAAATGTCCATTTACCCTGATATGGATCTTTTGGTGCTTCAAGCCAACCTTCACTTAACACAAAATCATTTGTGCCATCACCATTAATATCACCGAAACCGAGCCCGTGACCGGACTTGCCATCCATAATTTTATATGCTTTAAATGTTCCTGTGCCTTTACCATTATTATCAGTAACAAGTTTGTAGATAACAAAATTATCATTAGGTGTATTGGGTATAATTTCAACAATACCGTCACCATCAATATCCCAGCCACGTGTTGTTTCTATATTACCTGCTTCAGCTATTAAGTGTTCTTTCCATTCTTTGTCCGCACCCGGATTTTCACGCCACACCAGGCTTTTACCAAACCATCCGCCAGTAACGAAGTCCGTCAAACCATCTCCATTAACATCAAGTGGAATGGTTGAAAAGTCGTCCCAGTATTCGCCGAATTGTTTGGGCGCTCCAATAAAATGACGTTTAAAATAACCTGGTCCTTCATACCAGTATGCACCTGAAACTATATCGGGAATTTTATCATTATTGACATCAAATACGCCGGCTGATTCAAAACTTTCTGCAGCGATCTGTTTTTTGACAAATTTCACGGGTCGTGCGGGCTGCGCAGATGTATGTCCGTTAGATTGTGAAAATGTGGAAACGCAAATAAGAGTGACTATAGCAAGCAAACAACTTTTGTACATATCAGGAATTTATGCAAATCACGCGTAAGATATATGATAGGTTTAGTTAAGTCGTCCTGTACTGTGCTGCTTGTTTAGGAACCACGGAGACACAAGGACACAGAGAAACACAAGGGATTTTGAACCACAGAGGCACAGCGACATGGAGAAGCACTACGAAGGTTTTGCCACAAAGACGCTACGGCGCAAAGATGCACAAAGGGGTTGGAACCACGGAGGCACAAGGGCACGGAGAAACACGTTTTTTTGCCACAAAGCCGCTAAGACGCAAAGGAGCACGAAGATTTTGAAACACAAAGACACAAAGTACGCAAGAAACACGAAGTTAAGACGCGCAAGCGCAGAAAGGGCACGAAGCTGTGATTGCGATCACCCCTTCGCTAAGAAAAACGTATAACGTACAACGTATAACTTAAAACAACCCAGGTCTCGCTGCGTCGCTGCTACTTTGCGCTCGTTGCGTGAAACCGTCACATCAATGGATCGGGGCATCAAGAAAATCCGGAACAACTGCCAGCAGCCAATCAGTGTGCATCATGATGCCGACGTGGGTTGTGGCTGGAAATATGGCGAGGCGCGAGTTTGGAAGGCCACGAAGATCGCCCATTTGTCCGCCGCCCAGCAACCGGAACATCTCCGCAGCATGTTCTGGTTGTACACCATCGGAGTCGCCGAGAATGATGCATGCCGGTGATTTAATGGCTTTTACTTTGTCTGCACCAAAATCATACGACTTAGAAACAAAATCACGCATCTTACTGACAAATTGTTCGAAATGTTTTGGATCAGGAGCTATACTGTCATAAAGTGTTTTCAAAGGCGTTTTGGAGAACGCTTCCGCTGAAATGGTTGGAAATATTGTTCTTGTCTCCGGATACCATCCGTCAAATTTATATACAGCGGAAACAATGACAAGCTTTCTTACAATTTCCGGATGCCGGATAGCTACCTGTAATGCAACGCCACCACCAAGGCTATAACCCATTATGTTAGCGCTGTCTATTTTTAAAAACTTCAATAACGATGCAACGTCGTCCGCCAGACTCTCAAAAGAAAATGGCCGGTCGATATCCGCGGTGCGCCCGTGCCCCTGCAGATCAACTGCAATTACCTTATATTTTTTTGACAATTCCGGCATCAACTGTCCGAAAGCGGTTCCGGTGTTCATGAAAGCTCCATGTAACAAAATCAGTGGCGTTCCGGAACCCTGCATTTCATAATACATTTTAAGACCGTTCACATTGGCGTAACCGGTCTGTAATTGGCTATTCTGAGCGAACAGAGCATTACTAAAGATAAACAACAGCATAACTGCGTACGCTGTTATTACCAAACGAACAGAATTTATTGATCTACACATATCCCTATTTTTAAAAGTGATTTGATTCTTTTGCCCCAATATTGAGGTATGCTTCGTAAATACAAACTTACTTTTTAGATCATGTTTTTTAAACCACTGAAAGCGACAATTAGCGGGTGGTTTGCGACAGTCGGGCCTGCAATTCTTTTGTCGCACAGTGTTTGCCTTTCATATAAAAAATCAATTTCCGATACTGAATGATCTTACTTTCATAAAAACAAGCAGGGCAACATGAGTAAATCATTACAAATACAAAAGCTGCCAGGCATACTGCGCATTATAATGTTTGTTCTGGTAACAATCGGCATAGCAATGATTGCAAGAAGAATTCTCGCGATCTATGGCATTATTCCTTCATTTTCTCCAAACGGAGAACCGCCTTTTGACACAGGGTTTGCAAAACATCCGGCAATAACATTGTTGCACATTCTGCCAGGGTCCTTATTTATGATACTTGGTCCCTGGCAATTTATACCAGGCATCCGTAACAGGCATGTTCGCTTTCACAGGATCAGCGGCACAATATTTATCATCGCTTCATATATCGTTGGTATTTCCGCTCTTTGTATGCCATTTATCATGATGCCTATCGGAGGTATAAATGAAGCTGCCGGAAGCATGCTGTTTGCGATCTTCTTTCTAGTTGCATTAAGCCGCGCGTGGTGGTATATTTTAAGAAAGAATCAAACGCTTCATCGTGAATGGATGATCCGAGCGTTTGCAGTCGGCCTGGCAGTAAGCACTATCCGTCCGATAATTGGATTATTTTTCGGATTGTCAGGTTTATCTCCGCATGTATTTTTTGGAACCGCATTCTGGATTGGCTTTACGCTTCATCTTATTGTAGCTGAAGTATGGATAAATTATACGAGACCGGTAACATATTTATAAACTTCTTTTGGAACTCACCTCAGATAACTTTGTTAAAACCGTTTCTTTTTCATGTTCTTTTGGCTTGATCCAAAAGTCCCCCGCCTGAATGACGACAGTCGGGCAGGAAAAGATCAAGGCAAACATCCGCCATGATGATTCTGTTCGGACGGGCGGCCCCTGGCACCATACCTCACACCTTACACCTCGCACCAAAATTCCCAAACAATGACATTATTCATGTTTCCCGGCTTTTGTGTTTGATAATTTTGTGCACCCTAAAAAACGCAGATTAATTACGGCGTTAAATAAGGTGCCTGTTGCCATTGAAACATTCCCGCATGTTTCGGCAACAACAAAAATTCAATGCAAAAGCATTTCCAATATGATATTAAAAAAGCAGGCTTTACAAAAGCATGAGGAGTGGGCAGGAAAAATTGGCATAAGCTGTAAAGCGCCCATTAATACAAGAGAAGAGTTGAGTATCGCGTACACGCCAGGCGTTGCAGAGCCGTGCATGGCAATTGCTGAAGACACAACATTATCGTACACATACACAGGAAGAGGCAACCTGGTAGCTGTTATTACCGATGGCACCGCTGTTCTGGGCCTGGGGGATATCGGTCCTGAAGCAGGCATGCCGGTGATGGAAGGCAAATGCGCTTTGTTCAAAACTTTTGCAGGCATAGATGCAATTCCGTTGTGCATTCGATCTAAAAATGTTGACGAAATTATTAACACGGTAAGATTACTCTCTGGCAGCTTTGGCGGCATTAACCTGGAAGATATTTCGGCACCGCGATGTTTTGAAATTGAGCAAAGATTGAAGGAGGAATGCGACATTCCGGTATTTCATGATGATCAACATGGAACCGCGGTAGTTACACTTGCTGCAATGCTTAACGCACTCAAAATCGTAAATAAAGATATCCGCGATATAGAAGTCATTGTTAACGGATCGGGCGCAGCCGGCATTGCGATAACAAAATTATTGATGCACATGGGCCTGAAAAAAGTAATTCAATGCGACCGGACCGGAGCCATTTATGCAGGCCGGAACTATTTGAACAAAGAGAAAACTGAAATAGCCAAAATCTCTAACCTGCAAATGAAAAAAGGCAAGCTTTCAGACGTAATAAAAGGCGCCGATGTTTTTATTGGTGTATCAGCTCCCGATGCTTTGACCGAAGATGATGTAAGATCCATGGCAGTTGATCCGATCATTTTCGCGATGGCCAACCCAACGCCGGAAATAATGCCTGATGTTGCGCTTCATGCAGGCGCAAGGATTGTAGGTACAGGCAGATCAGACTTTCCAAATCAAATCAATAATGTACTGGCTTTTCCTGGCATTTTCCGGGGAGCGCTTGATTGCCGGGCAAGTGATATCAACAATGAAATGAAAATAGCAGCAGCCAAAGCCATTGCAGGCATTATTAAACCCGATGAGCTACATGAAGATTATATTATACCAGATGTATTTGACAAACGGGTGGCCACTTATGTAGCTTATGCCGTTGCTGAAGCAGCAAGGATGACGGGAGTTGCAAGGAAGTAAAGAAATGTCTCTTATATAAAATGGCGATTAAAAATCGCCATTTTCTGTTTTATATTTTCCCGTGAAAGATTAGATAAATAATTGTAGTCGCTCTTATACCTTCCCTCTCACATCTTTCAACTTAACAATCATCGATTCAGCGTCCTCTTTTATCCATGCGTTATATTCATCAATTGCTTTAAGGCGCTCCTCCTCAGAAACAAACCCACTTTTTACAACCTGTGGACCGCGTAATTCAGCGACTTTTGACCATAGACCGAGTTTGTCCGCGAAGGACTCCTCTCCTTTCTCCGCTATTTCATCAGCATTGATTGTTTCGATAGAATGAAAGCCCAGCTTTTCAAAAAGCTGAGGCAGATGATCTGCTATTTCGTTATCCATACCTGCATCAGCCCGCCAGTCTAAAAATGCCTGGTAAAACTTTCTCATGCTTGCCGGAGGTCCCGGCGTCCATTCGAGCTTTGTGTGATTGTAATCTAATATTGAGATCTGTCCGCCGGGTTTTAATAACGTCCTGAATTTCTCTAAAGCCTGTTCAGGATTATTCAGCCATTGCAGTACACGTGCGGAAACAATAAGATCAAATTTTCCGGGCGGATCATATTCAAACAGGTTCGCTTCAATGAGCTCAAGATTTTTGATATCAGCAAAGTCGGCTTTACCTTTCGCAATCAGGTGATCGCTGCTATCGATGCCTGCAACATGCCCTTCGTCACCAACAACTTCTGCTATGCCGGCAGAAATGGCGCCGGTTCCGCAGCCAACATCCAGCACTCGCATGCCTTTTTTTAAGATGGGCAACAATGTGGAATAACTGTTTTGTAAACTCCTGCTATCTAAAACTTTCGATGTGCCTGCCGGCATCTTTGCTCTTTCTGTTGCGTCTATTCTCATAAGAAACACAATATAATGCTTTTGAACCACGGAGACACAACGGCGCGGAGAAACACAGCGATTTTTTGAAACACGAAGACACGAAGTGCGCAAAGAAGCACGAAGTTTCATTTCAACCACGCAGACAGGTAGACATTGAGAAGCATGGACGATTTTTCAACCATTCCTTAGTGCATCTTAGTGTTCTTTGTGTGGTTCAAATTTTTCGCTACGATCAACGTATCACGTAAAACTTTCAACTTATTCAGTTCGCAAGCTTTTCACCGGATTAGCCAACGCGGCCTTAATGGCCTGGAAGCTGATCGTTGCAAGTGTTATGATTATCGCGATGATGCCGGCGGATATAAAGACTAACGGACTAATCTCTATGCGGTATTCGTATTTTTTCAACCAGTCCTGCAGAAAATATAAGGCCAGCGGAGATGCAATCAGGCAACTGATAAACACGAGCAGTACGAAATCTTTTGATAGCAATAACCATAATTGGGAAACAGATGCGCCAAGCACTTTCCGCACACCTATTTCTTTTGTGCGCCTTTCAGCCATAAATGATGCCAATCCGAACAAACCCAGGCAACTGATAAAAATAGCGAGCGCAGCGAAAATGCGGGACAATGCACCAACCTGGTTTTCTGCCTGGAACTTCTTGTTGAACTCCTCATCCACAAACCTGTATTCAAAAGGATAAGCGGGATTATATGTTGCCATAACCGGCTGAATGGCTGCGAGCGCTTTTTGCAGATTTGTGCCAGTTTTAAAGCGGATCATTCCTTGTGAAATAAAATAGGGCCTGAATAACATGATTGCAGGCATAACGGACCTGAACGGATCCTCCATGATCACGTTTTGAACAACGCCAATAACGGTCATGGGTTGATTGGCAAACCTGATCATCTTACCTAAAGGATTTTTAAACCCCATTAGTTTAACTGCCGCTTCATTCAAAACGACAGCATTGCTATCTGTAAGGAATTCTTTCGAAAAGAAACGTCCTTCTTTCAAAATAACGCCTGACGCTTTATCATAATCGTGATCTATCATTATCGCAGAAAAGAGTGGATGACTGTCCGGGTCTTTACCTTCCCATGAAAAATCATCCCATTGATTGTACACACCGGTCATCGGGCTTGACGAACGACTAACAGCCTCAAGATAACCGGTTGCCAGCAAATCCCTTTTAAGCGGTTCAAAATTTTTGGTAAGATCATTGGAAAGGCCAAAAGAGATCAGGTTATCCGGACGGTATCCCAATGGCCTGTTGCGCGCATGTTGTATTTGCTGAAAGACGATAATGGTTCCAATAATGAGCGCGATGGAAAAACTAAACTGTATTACCACCAGGATTTTTCTTGGAAGATTGGCCGCCTTTCCCGCGCTGAATGTACCTTTCAACACCTTGATCGGCTTGAATCCAGAGAGATACAGCGCCGGGTAACTACCGGCAAGAAGTCCTGTAACAACGCATCCTGCAAACAAAACTAACAGCAAAGGCAAATTTGAAAAGTTAAAGATCACGTCTTTAAAACCCAACTGACTTAGCCACGGCAGACTTAGCTTAACAATAAACAAGGACAACACAAAAGCAATAAGAGCAGTAATTACAGACTCGCCTAAAAACTGAACGACCAACTGTTTTCTTTGGGAGCCAACCGTTTTTCTTATAGCAACTTCTTTGGCTCTTTTCTCAGAACGAGCTGTACTTAAATTCATGAAGTTGATGCAGGCAATAATCAGTACAAAAATGCCGATCACCGCAAACAGCTTTACATATTCGATAGTGCCGCCAATATTGATCCAGTCTTTAAATTCACTATACAAATGCCCTTTCTTCATGGGATGGACAAACAAGGTGCCCTCCTTTTTATCTTTTGATTTCTGTTGAATGATCGGTGCTATTTTCCTGGAGAAAGCCTCCACCGTCACGCCGTCATTCAGCTGTACAAAATTTTGAAGAAAATTATTTTGCCATTGACCTTTCGAATTCTTCACAAAACTATCCGTCAGTACATTCAATTCATAAGGCAATAAAAAATCAAATTCAATGGATGAATTTTTAGGAACATCTTTTAGTACGCCTGTCACCTTAACGTTATGCTGATTATCCAGCTTAATAAACTTTCCGACAGGATCTGCATCTCCGAACAGGCTTTTAGACAATGATTGAGTAAGCACGATAGAATAAGGATCTTTCAAAACAAGATCCGCTTGTCCTTCAACTAACGGAAAAGTAAACATTCTCAAAAAATCCGGATCCGCAAAATGCCCTTTGCTGCTCAGCTTTTTGTCACCAACCATAAGACTGTGATTACCACCCCAATCAAGTCGGGTGATCCGTTTCACTTCGGGATAATTTGTTTTTAATTCATCATATAACGGAAGCGATATGCCAGCCTGTGTACCTTTCTCATTATTGAACAGCGTCTTTTTCATCACCATAGCAATATGCTCACGGTTCACGTTAAAGGAATCGTAGCTCAATTCATGCTGCACCCATAAACCTATCAGCATGGCAACACTCATGCCTATGGCAAGGCCGAGGATATTTAAAAAACTATAAACCTTGTTCTTTGCAAGATTTCTCCAGGCGGTTTTGAAATAGTTCTTAAACATAGCGGTAGCATTTAGCTGTGAGCTGTCAGCAATTAGCCTTCAGCATGTTTTTTTTGCCACTGGGGCACAGAAGCACAGATAAATTTTTTGTATCTCTACTGCCCATTTCCTTAAGTATTTTTTTAATTAAACAGAGGAAAGGCAGGAGAATACAAGGAGTCACACAAAGCTTTCAATTTAGCTTCATTTTCAATTGTCAATTTTTCCCCGCCTGAACGACTTCAGTCGGGCAGGAATTGTCAATTAATCAAATCCTACTCCGATCTTAGACTCTTAACCGGATTAGCAAGCGCTGCTCTGATGGATTGAAAGCTTACAGTTGCCAACGCAATCATTATCGCAACAATGCCAGCCAAAGCAACCATCCACCAATCAATTTGGATACGATACGCAAAATCCTGCAGCCATTTACTCATACCCCACCAGGCAATGGGTGATGCAATTAAAATGGCCAGCATTACCAATCTTACAAAGCTTATGGATAGCATGGCTGTTATATTTGTTGCAGAAGCACCCAATACTTTGCGAATTCCAATTTCTTTATTGCGTTGCTCAGCCATGAAAGCGGAAAGTGCGAATAAGCCAAGACACGCAATTACGATTGCCAGTATGGCAAAACTTGTAAAGATGTTACCCATCCGCTGTACATCTGCATACATGTTTTTAAAATTTTCATCGAGGAAGGTATAACGTATTGGTTGTGTAGGCGCAAACTTCTTCCACAAACTGTTTATGGCCGGCAGAGCATCTTTTACTTCTTTACTGCTTAACTTAACAGAAACAATAGTTGTACTATTACCCAAGTGCATACTTAACGCACCAACCTTGCCGCGCATGCTTTCGAAATTAAAATCTTCTACTACGCCAATTATCGGATACTTTCCCCAGTTCTCGATTGTCTTTCCTACGGGATCTTTCAGGTTAAGTTTTTCAGCCATTGTCTTATTGATAATAACAGCCTGCGAATCGGATGGCATTTCCGGCGAAAAATTTCTGCCTGCAATCAACTTGATTCCGAGTGTTTGAATGTAGCTGTCATCTACAGTCCAGGCTTGCGCGAATATACCGGGATCAGTCGTTTTTTTCCCAGTATTCCAAAAAGTGTTGCCATTGCGTTTGGTGCCTGAAACCGGAAGAAAATCACTCACAGACACATTTTTCACCTGCGACAACTTCAGCAATTCGTTTTTAAACTCTCTAACATGTTCTCCCAGCGTGTTTGTCCCCTGTATCAGCATCACCTGGTCTTTATCAAAACCAATCTTCGCATTCAATAAGTAATGCGTTTGTTTATAAATTACCAGCGTGGAAATTATCAGTATAATGGATGTACAAAACTGGAACACAACCAGCCCGTTTCGTAAAACAGAATTTTTGCTTCCCCTGCTCAGCTGGCCTTTTAAAACCAGTATTGGTTTGAATGCAGACAAATACAGTGAAGGATAGATGCCGGCAAAAAAACCAGTAGCAACAATTGCAACGGTTATTAAAGGAACCAGCCACCATTTCGTCCATGGCATAGAAAGAGATTTGCCTGCCAGCATATTAAAATAGGGCAATAACAACCATGCAATCAATAATCCCAAAACAAAGGAACAGCAACTGTAGAGCATGGACTCGGTAAGAAATTGCTGTACAAGCCCTGACCTGTATGAACCCAGCACCTTTCTTAAGCCTACTTCTTTTGCCCTGTTCGCAGATTTGGCCGTTGACAGGTTTACAAAATTGATACACGCAATTAATAAAATAAAACATGCAATAGCGCCAAACAACCACACAAAACGGATATCACCGTGATGCAGGCCATCATCTATTTTATAGGACCGCAAATGAATATCTGCGACAGGTTGAACCAGAAAACGCAACTTTTGAGCCATCTCATCAGCCTGAACATTTCCTTCACTTTTAAGCGCCGGGACGTAGTACCTGGTGATGACAGATTTTAATTTATCCTGGAATTGTATCGGATTCGCGCCTTTGCGAAGCTTTACATATGTGTAATAGTTGCTGCTCATCCAGCCATCCTGTTCGCCTTTCCAAAGCTCATAGCCCGTAAGTGTCAGCAGAAAATTGTATTGAAGATGGCTGGTTGAAGGAAAATCTTTCATCACACCACCAATTTTATAAATCCGGTCCTTATCATTGTTCAGGATCATTAATTTTCCAACAGGGTTTTCGTTGGGAAAATATTTATCTGCAATGCTTTTTGCTATCACCATTGTACGGGGTTGGGCAAGTGCCATTGCACGGTCACCGTAAACCATGGGGACCTGTAGAATATCCAAAATAGACTGATCTGCAAATGTAAATTTGTCTTCATAGGTATTTTGTTCCGCATCAACCCTGCGCACCTGGTTGCTACCGGCGCAATAGAACAGTTCATGCGGCATTATTCTGCCCGAATATTCAACTTCCGGATAATCCTGTTTTAGTGCTTTTGCCATTGGCGGCGGCCAATCCGCACCGGTTTCCATATTGCCTTTGTCATTGTATTCACCTGTTATTCTGAAAATGCGGTCATTATCAGGATAGGATTTATCATAACTAAGTTCATCCCGTATATACAGCGCAATTAACAAGCATGCCGCTATGCTTAAAGCAAAACCTCCGATTTTAATTAATGCATACATTTTTTGTTTGCGGAGTTGCCTTAACGCAATATTGAAGTATGTTTTGAACATAGTTTGGGATTTGCCAACAAACGCATCCAACAATATGCCCCGAAGTAAAAATTTTATAACCAGTAATTTACATAGCAATTAAAACGTAAAATGTTCGGTTTTGATACGAACGATGTACGGTTTTAATTGAAAATGGATAGTTGAAAATTGAAAATGAACGATAAATGTGCAAATTAGTAAATGTGCAAATATGCGAATGAGTATGCTTCTATCAGTCATGAACAAAAACCTTTACAGATATGATCATTATTAAGAGATGGTAGTAATTAGTGGCCCAGGTTAAAGGAGAAGGAGAATGAAAAGAAAAGATGTGCCGAATCTAAATTTCGTACCGCGTAATTCGTATTCACAGAGCGTTTGCAGTTCATTTTCAATTGTCAATTATCAATTTTCCATTCGTATGTCCAATTCCTGGTTTTTCGTTTGTTATAATAGTATAAACAAACAAAAGAATTATAACGCTGGTTTTAATTGAAAATGAAGGCAAGATATTTTAGTGGCAAGACCGACAAGATCATTAGACTGTGCTATAAACAGATCTGCACGAGGTAAACCGGATCAAACTTGTGTACTTCGTACTTCGTAACTCGTACTTGCAGCACTCAGTTCATTTTCAATTTTCAACTATCAATTTTCAATTAAAAAGAGATTACCATGAGAAAGCTAACAGTATTTAATTTCACCACATTAAACGGGTATTTTAAAGGCCCTGATGGTGACACAAGCTGGCACGCACATGATGAAGAAGGAAGCAAATATGCAGAAGATGCGCTTCACGCAGACGGCATACTCCTGTTTGGCCGAACGACCTACGAAATGATGGCAGGTTTTTGGCCGACAGAAAATGCCCGACAGATGATGCCGGAGGTTGCTGAAGGAATGAACAAATCTGAAAAAATTGTATTTTCCAGAACGTTGAAAAAAGCCACATGGGAAAACACCAGGATCATCAGCGACGATATAATTGAAGAAGTACGGAAAATAAAAAACACACCCGGAAAAGACATGGCTATTTTGGGAAGCGGTTCAATTATAACGCAGTTTGCTGAACACGGGCTGATAGACGAGTTTCAGCTGATGATCGATCCATTGCTGATTGGCAGCGGCACTTCTTTTTGCCAGGGGCTAAACCACCTGGTTGAACTTAAATTAACGAAGACAAACACATTTAAAAGCGGTAGAATACTGGCTTGTTATGCGCCAGTTTCAAAGTAGACATTCACTTCAACATTTATAAAAACAAACATCATGGAAGAGTACCTGATCTTAATGCGACTGGATTTATTAACCAGGGAAGCACAACCGTCGCCCGAACAATTACAGGTATACATGAAAATGTACAATGACTGGGTTGGCGGCATTGCTGCACAAGATAAATTTGTTGGCGGCAAGGGTTTGTCTACAGAAGGCAAAGTAATAAAACCCAACAACGTGGTAACGGACGGCCCCTTTGTGGAGATAAAAGAATCTCTTGCGGGATTTATAATGATCAAAGCGAAAGACTTTGACGACGCACTTGCCATAGCCAAAGAATGCCCGATATTGAAGGGAGAGGGTAATAGCGTGGAAGTGAGAAAAGTGATAAACAAATAAAAGAGGAAAGTCAAAATTCAAAAGTAAAAAGGCTGTTCACTGAATGAAGCTTTTGACAGGATTTTCAACTTACACAATTTATTTTTCACCTTTGCGTGAAACAGGCTTTTAGTGCGGCAACATTTTTGACTTTTGAATTTTTACTTTTTGACTTAAATTATGCCTGAGTTAATACCTCATCTTTTCAGAACTGAATACAGAAAGATTGTAGCGGTCTTGTGCAAGCATTTTGGGTTTCGTCAAATTGAAATTGCAGAAGACATTGCGAGCGATACTTTTCTTGTCGCTTCACAAACATGGGGTATTGAAGGAGTTCCTAAAAATCCAACAGCCTGGCTGCACAATGTTGCGAAGAATAAAGCCATCAATCATTTGCAACGCAATGCACTCTTCGAGAACAAAATATCCGAACAGTTAAAGGATAATCAGGATGAAGTTTACGAAGACGACATAGATCTATCCCCGTTACATATTAATGACAGTCAGCTGCAAATGATGTTTGCAGTCTGCCATCCGTCAATTCCAACCGAAGCTCAGGTAGGTTTATGTCTCAGGATTCTTTGTGGATTTGGCATTGAAGAGATTGCGGACGCGTTTCTATCTAATAAAGAAACCATCAACAAAAGGCTTTTCCGGGCAAAGGAAAAATTGCGGGAAGAAAATATTCCAATAGAACTACCCAACGCATTTCAGATTGAAGAAAGATTACAGCCTGTACTTACAACAATTTATCTGCTATTTAATGAAGGCTATTATTCTGTTAGTCAAAACACACCGTTAAAGAAAGATTTGTGCCTTGAAGCGATTCGACTATGTACAATGCTTGTAGAAAACACCTTAACCAACAAGCCACAAGCGAATGCTTTGCTTGCTTTAATGTGTTTTCACATTTCCCGGTTTGATGCGCGCATGAATGAAAGTGGAGAACTGGTATTATATGAAGAGCAAGATATAAATTTATGGAACCCCGACTGGATAAGTAAGGGAGGCTACTTTCTGCATTGTGCAGCAAGTGGCGACCAAATTTCAAAGTATCATTTGGAAGCAGGGATCGCCTATTGGCATACGCAGAAAAATGACAGCACAGAAAAATGGGATAATATTTTACAGCTATATAACCAGTTATTGCAAATTGAATACTCTCCTATTGCGGCTCTAAACAGAACTTATGCGCTCTCTAAAGCCCGCGGAAATGAAGCTGCGATTACTGAAGCAGAAAAATTGCAGCTCACCAATAATTTCTTCTATTATTTACTGCTTGGTGAATTATACGCTGGCATCAATAACGAAATATCAAAGCTACATTTTGACAAAGCATTGATGCTTGCAAAAACTCCCGTAGACAGGCAAGCTGTACAAAAGAAGGTAGATGCTCATTTCAATAATTGAGAATTGAGAATTGAAAACGGAAATATGTAGCGTGGAGACAGAGAAGACACAGAGCACACAGTGCTATTTGCGTCTTCATCATTTTCAATGATCCACCTTCAATTATCAAAAAAAAAAAGCGAATGCCGACTAACTTCGCCGGCATTCTTAATTGTCACCTTTTATAATCCACCTGATCAAATCGCTTATTCAGAACGAAGACTCTTTACAGGATTTGCCAATGCGGCTTTTATAGCTTGAAAACTGATTGTTAACAATGTGATGAAAAGAACGGAGAGAGTAGCAATTAAAAACACACCTGCACCTATATTTACACGATATGCGAAACCTTGCAACCATTGATTCACGCTCCACCACGCAATGGGAAAGGCAATCAACATAGCAATTATTACCAGGTTCAGAAAATCCCTGGACAACATAAATGCGATATTACTTACAGATGCACCTACTACTTTGCGAATTCCAATTTCCTTTTGTCTTTTTTGTGCCGTAAATGCAGCCAATCCAAACAGGCCAAGACATGAAATAAGAATTGCCAATCCGGAAAAATACTTTGCCAGCGCTGCTGTCCTCACTTCGGTTTCATATTGCTTTTGATATAGTTCACTTAGAAAACTATAAGTAAACGGAAAGGCCGGATTGTACGTTTCATATAACTTTTGAATACCAGCTAAGGTATTCTGCTGATCCCCCGCTTTTATTCTAACCATTATTTTTGTTCCGGCTTGCCCGGGATTTAATAATGTGTAATAAGACGGTTTCACCAGCTCGTGCATAGATTCGAAATGAAAATCTTTTACTACGCCAACGACCTGCATGCTCTTATCAAAAAGCCGGATATTTTTTCCAACCGGATCTTTAAAATTCATCACCTTTATTGCAGCTTCATTTAAAATTATTTTGGAACTGTCGGTACCATAATTTCTTGAAAAACTTCTGCCGCTCAACACGTGCATACCCATGGTTTCGACAAAATCATAGCCAGCCCTGAAACCTTCAAAATAGACAGACGCATCCGGATCTTTTCCATCCCATTCAATACCATAATCACCATAGTTTCTACCTACCATATTATTGTAGGTAAAGCAGGCATTTACCACACCCGGAACCTTTTTTAGCTCAGCCATAAAGGTCTCTTCAGCGCCGGCAATCTTCCCATCGCCGTCAAACTTTACAACATTATCCTTGTTATAACCGGGGTCGGATGATTGCAAATATTTCACCTGCTTATAAATCACTAACACGGAAACGATAAGAATAACCGAAAGCGTGAACTGAAATACCACCAGGCCTTTGCGGGAAACGATCTCTGCAAAGGATGTACTCAACTTGCCTTTCAAAACTGTAAGTGGATTGAATTTTGACAGATACAAGGCGGGATAACTTCCCGCCAGCAAGCCCGTAAAAATTGCGATACCTGCTAACGCTGTAATCAATCCTATTCCGAGGTTAAGTTCGATTTGTTTTCCTGTTAGTGTATTGAAATGTGGCAATAGTAATCTTGCAATAACCAAAGCGAGCGCCATGGAAAACAATGTCATCAACGTAGATTCAGACAAGAATTGAGCAATTAGCTGACCACGCGTAGCACCGGTAACTTTCTTAATGCCAATCTCTTTCATTCTTCGGGAAGCCCTGGCAGTAGACAGGTTCATGAAATTAATGCAGCCGATGATCAAAATAAATATAGCGATCAAAGAGAACAACCGCACATAAGCCATCCTTCCGCCGGATGAAACGCCATGACTAAACGAACCGGATAAATACATATCCGAAAACTTCATTGCTACGGCAACGCGGGAACTATCTCCTCCATGCATATTAATGAAGCCCGCGATTTTCTTATTAAATGCGGCGACGTCAGTCCCCTTCCGTAATAACACAAAATTATGCGGGCCGAGGTTGGTCCATTCTTTTACCCAGGGCTGCACGTCTTTCAGATATTCAAATGAAAGAACAAAATCAAATTGCTGAGAAGAATGATACGGTGTTTTTTCAAAAACGCCTGACACATAAAAATCTTTCTCGTGCTGAAAGTGAACAGCCTTACCGGTTAAATTCTCTGTCGTGTTAAATAGTTTACGCGCAAGCTCATCAGAAATAACGATGGAATTTTTGTCTGCAAGTACAGATTCTTTCTTTCCCTCAAGGAGTTTAAAAGAAAAGATGTTAAAATAATCCTTACCTGAATATTGTCCGGATGCCTTAATATTTTTTTCTCCTACTGAAAGTGTAAATCTTTGAAACCACCCGGGAGGGGCTAATGGCGAGGCATATTCAATCTCGGGCATTTGCGCTTTCATTGCTTCACTTAATAAGCCAGACGATTCATCAGACACTTGCACATCACCTTCTGCAGACCTACGCTCCATCAACTGGTAAACACGATCCTTATTATCGAAAAAATTATCGAAGCTTAATTCATCAGCCACCCACAAATAAATCAACAACACACAAGCAATTCCGCAGGACAATCCCATTACATTCAAAAAAGCGAACTGCCTGTCCTTGACCATGTTCCGCCAGGCAATCCTAAAATAATTTTTCAGCATATTCAGATAATTGCTTTTTCAAGCACCAGAAAAATACCAAACTTTAATTGACTGCAAACCAAATAACTACGTTGATTAAATAATTTATATTGTTCGTTTTTGATACACCGGATGTGCGGATGTGCATGTATGATGTACGATTTTAGATGTACGATGTGGGGGAAAGTACAAGGCATGAGTTACGAGGTACTTAAGTAAAGCTATATGTATGATGTATGACGTACGATTTTAGATGTACGATGTTAAGGCAAGTACAAACTACAAATTACGAAGTAGAAAATTGATATCGACCAACAACACTTTGACTTCAGGCGACAGAAGGGGTTAGACAATATAACTTTTAAAATAGATGGGTAGAACCTGATAAGCAAACAGAACAAAGATGCACTTTGGAGAGGCGCGGGCGGTCCACGCAGTACTTTGGGAACGGAGGCATCCGCCTGTCCGAACGGAATCATCCGGGCGGATGTTTGTCTTGATCTTTTCCTGCCCGATCTGTAATCATTCGGGCGGGGGGTCCTTTGGATCAAGCCAAAAGAACGGAAAAAGAAAGTTGCCAGAGGCGACGGACTAAGCCTATGCACTTATAAATTCAGCAGAGCTGCTCTGCGAAGCCTCCACGATTCGCACTTTTACTTTATGGCTTGTAGCGATCACAAACCTTTTCACAATTAGCTTCTCTCCTACCATGACGGCTCATGACGGTTTTACAACAACCTGTTGTTAGATTTAGTTACTAAAACTTGCCAAAATGAAACGCCCGATCGTTTTCTCAGCAGCTCTGCTGGCATGCTTGTCAGTGTTTTCCCAAAAAACAAATAAGACTTCAGGTGATACGATGTATGCAAATTTCAGCTCGCCGCCAAATGCAGCGAAGCCGAGGGTTTGGTGGCACTGGATGAATGGCAATGTCACGAAGGATGGCATACGGAAAGATCTTGAATGGATGCACCGCGCGGGCATTGGTGGATTTCAAAATTTTGATGCCTCGCTTAACACACCCCAGATCGTTGAAAAAAGATTGACCTATATGACACCAGAGTGGAAAGATGCATTTCACTTTACTGCACAACTTGCCGATTCATTACATCTTGAAATGGCCATTGCCGGTTCGCCCGGCTGGAGTGAAAGTGGCGGCCCATGGGTTAAGCCTGAGGACGGCATGAAGAAAATTGTGTGGAGCGAAACAAGAGTACAAGGCGGATCTTCCACCATTGCTTTAGCAAAGCCACCGTCCGTTACCGGCCCTTTTCAAAACCTGCATATGAAGGAAGAATTGAGTCTTGGCGGCCCGGCAACAGAACCTCCGGTTTTCTATAAAGAAATAGCAGTCATTGCCTATAAGCTTCCTGATAATGATAAGACGCTGATGGAGCTAAAACCAACGGTCACTTCAAGTGCGGGACATTTTGAGTTATCACAATTAACAGACGGAGATCTAACAACCGCAAATCTTTTGCCTGCTGACACATCCAAAGGGTTTGCGTGGATCCAATTCGCATTTGCACAACCGCAAACTATAAAAGCAGTCACCATGGTTGGTGGCGGCAATAAAGGGCCTTTCGGTATGTTTGGCGATTTTAAAGATACACGCAGCCTTGAAGCAAGCGACGATGGCACTAATTTTAAATGGATCTGCTACATACCGGCAGGCAATGTTTTGCAACAAACCGTTGCCATACCAACAACTACTGCAAAGTATTTTCGCGTAACAGTTAAGAATCCGCCACCTCCTATGAATTTTGGCGCAATGCTTGGTAATAAAGCTGAACCGCCCAAACCACCGGCGGGGACAGACATTGCGGAAGTGGTATTGCATACAGCAACACGTATAAATATGTTTGAAGAGAAGGATGCTTTTTCTCCCGCACCAAATCTCAATGCTCAATTGACAAATGCAAGCGATAATACTGATGCGATTGCAGCAGGTGATGTGATTGATATTACCTCAAAGATGAATGCAGACGGCGTGTTGAACTGGACCGCACCTGCAGGGAATTGGAACATTGTTCGTTTTGGATATTCGTTGATGGGCATTACCAACCATCCTGCGTCTCCCGGGGCAACGGGCTTAGAAGTTGACAAGCTTGATCGCACAGCTGTAAAAAACTACTTCACCAACTATCTTGATCAATATAAAAATGCAACGAATGGTTTAATGGGCAACAATGGAGGCTTACAATATATGGTAACCGACAGCTGGGAAGCAGGATCTCAAAACTGGACAGCAAACATGTTGCAGGAGTTTGAGACAAGACGCGGTTATAGCATGTTGCCCTGGATGCCTGTATTAACAGGGCACATAGTCAAAAGCGCAGAAGCAAGTGAAAAATTTCTGTGGGATTTTAGAAAAACATTAAGCGATCTCGTTGCTTCCAATCACTACGATCAGCTAACTGATCTTCTGCAGCAATATGGAATGAAGCGCTACTCCGAATCGCATGAAAGCGGCCGGGCACTTATTGCTGACGGAATGGATATTAAACGTAGTGCCGCCGTACCCATGTCTGCCATATGGATGCCCGGCGCTATTGGCGGCGGACAGACGA
Organism: Danxiaibacter flavus; assembly: GCF_041060425.1. Classification (NCBI taxonomy): domain Bacteria; kingdom Pseudomonadati; phylum Bacteroidota; class Chitinophagia; order Chitinophagales; family Chitinophagaceae; genus Danxiaibacter; species Danxiaibacter flavus. The sequence continues at coordinate 502,818 of NZ_JAULBC010000006.1, read as the reverse complement.
TGCACGAAGCGGATATTCGCGAGTCAGCATCTGTAGCACATATTTACGGACAAAACCTGGTTGCGGCGGAATCACTTACAGCATTGGGCATTGGCGGTTCAGCATGGTCATACTCACCGGACAAGTTAAAGCCAACAGCCGACCTTGAACTTGCAAGCGGACTGAACAGGTTTGTCATTCATACTTCCGTTCACCAACCGGTTGATAATAAAATACCCGGCCTGGGACTCGGACCATTCGGCCAATGGTTTAACCGCCATGAAACATGGGCCGAACAGGCAATTGCATGGACCAACTACCTTGCACGCAGTTGCTATATGTTGCAGCAGGGCAAGTTTGTGGCTGACCTCATTTATTACTACGGAGAAGACAATAACATTACAGCCTTATTTGGAAAGAAGTTACCTGCAATTCCCGAAGGTTATAATTTTGACTTTATCAATGCAGATGCACTCATCAACCTGCTATCGGTAAAAGATGGCAGACTGGTTACACCAAGCGGTATGAACTATCGTGTGCTTGTGTTAGATAGCAATGCAAGACAAATGTCATTACCGGTATTAAAGAAAATAAACGAGCTGGTAAAAGCCGGGGCAACGATCAGCGGCATAGTACCGGAGTCCGTTACCGGCTTAAAGGACAGCCCCGATGAATTTAAATCTTTGGTGCAAGCAATCTGGGGATCGGGCAACAGCAGGGTAATAGCCAACAAAACAGTAAGCGAAACACTAACTGCATTGAACATTGTGCCGGATGTAACTTACAACAAACCTCAGCAAACTTCCAGGCTTCTATATGTACATCGCAAAGCCAGCGACCGCGATATTTACTGGATCAACAATCGCACAGACAGAACAGAAGACTTTGATATCAGTTTCCGCATGGAAGGAAAAGTTCCGGAACTCTGGCACGCTGAAACAGGCGAGAAAGAAGCACTGCCTTATAATATAGCAAATGGCACGACAAAAACAAAACTACATCTGGAACCCAACGATGCTGTATTTGTAGTATTTAAAGATAAAGCAGCAACAAACACTCGCACGCTGCCTTCTGTAGCTGAAAAAGAATTAGTGGCTATAAACGAATCATGGAACATCAGTTTCCAAAAAGATCGCGGAGCGCCTACCTCTGTAAATGTGAATACTTTGTCTTCGTGGACTGACAACCAGGATAACGGTGTAAAATATTTCTCAGGAACCGGTACTTACACCAAAACAATCAATGCGTCTGCACAATGGTTCTCAAAAAACGCACAGATATGGCTGGATCTTGGTGAAGTGAAGAATATGGCTGAAGTGATTGTAAACGGAAAGTCTTTAGGCATTGTATGGAAACACCCATTCTGCGTTAATGTGACAAGCGCACTTAAAACCGGGAACAATACAGTTGAAGTAAAGGTCACCAATCTTTGGGTAAACCGTTTGATTGGCGATCAGCAGCCGGGTGTTATTAATAAAATTACTTACACAACCATGCCTTTCTACCAGTCAGGATCACCGTTGCTTCCTTCCGGTTTATTGGGCCCCGTAAAACTCATACAAAAAACAACGGACGGTGGCTTGACGACAGCGAAAAAATAAACCAATCAAAAATCCCCTGGCATCATCAAAAGACACGACTGTCCGGGGGATTTAGATTTTGGCGTCAGCTTTAATTTTGAAATGTATTTAAATGGGCAAGCCTGGCAATTCTTACTTTATTTCCCTATCAATCCTTTTCCAAACTTCTGCATGTTCTTCATAAACACCGGCGCCTTTATGTCAAGTTTGGTCACTTTAATTTTTTCAACAAACAGCACTTCCCCATTATTGGTATCGGGGGAATTCGGGAGGAAAACTATCATCTCATTCGGCAACTCCTCAATTAAAAGCCCCGGGCGCTTCCCCATTAAAGTGTCGATTAAAACAGGTTGACGGGGATCTTCGGTAGGACTGATCTTTTCCTGTAACTGCGCCCTATAGGTCAGGTATCCCGGTATATATTGCAGCAGTGCATTTTCAACCCAATCGCGCCACCTGTTTAAAATGCTGAATCTAACAAGCCATCCAAAAAAATAAAAAAGCAATATCAGTAGTAACCCGGTTGCTATCTGGGCCGAACTATTACCAAATATGGGTTTGAATCCAAGCATATTTGCCACATAATGACCGCTTCCGGAAAGGATCTTCCACAATTTTTGCACGATCATTATTATTACAAATACAGGTATCAGGAAAATGACGCCTGCAATCACGCGGGATTTTATGTGCTGTAAGAAATTCTGCATAAATAATCTTTTAAAGAGTTATCGAAGGAGCGAATTGTCATGATGTATCAATTGGAGGAATACAACATATAACGGTTTTAACCCCGCTCTGGTTCATTAAAAATTGAGTATTTGTCAACTCAATGTCATTTAGTTAAACATACATCGTCAACTTTGGGAGATGTCTCCCTTCGTCGAATACATGATGATCCTTGCTTATCAGAAAAAGTAATCATAGCAGCCCTAATAGCTGGCACATAATAATAAAGAAGTCTGTAACCGCATTGTCACCTAGACTGGGGATTTAGTTAACCACAATCAAAAATCAAATGACAAATCAGTTTATGGAGGTGGTTGATTTTCATTCATTGCCGTCGGTTTTAACCGACGGATAGTGATTGAATTTAAACATGGCTTTAGCCCAACATCATAACGTGTGGCTAAAGCCATATTCAAGTTAGCCTTATGTTCCGTTCGCTAAAGCCCGCCTGAACTGATCGGGCAGGCGGAACGGCAATGAAAAAAATCACAACACCCAAATCTGTCATTGGCGCGACAGGAAACGTCTCCCGAATATTGATCTGATCGCGATATTTTATGAGCGCTTGATATTGACAACCCTTGACTACGACATTGAATTGGCAACGCTTTACTGACAACCGGCATCTTTCAAGCCTTGCAAACCTTCTTACTTTTTATTATCATTATAGGGTCATGCCTTATGCCGTTATAAACTCCATACACCTATAGTTAACGCACCAGCCTTTATGCAATGAAAGAAAACGACCATTTAGGAGCTTACATTGTGATTACTTTTTCGTTAAGTATAGTATTATCCTTGTTTATAGGATTTACCGGCGGACATGAAAGTACATTTATATGGATGGGATACCTGTCAATGATCATTCCCGCGGGCGCAGTATTGGCAATGACATTTACATATAGAGAACCGGTATCCCTACCTGGCAGAAAGAAAAAAATATCTATAGGCTGGATCCTCATTGCCATATTTTTAATTCCCGCAGTCATACACGTCGCTTGTATTCCTTTGACGGCATATTTACATAACGGCCGGCTCCCATGGCAGGCATGGTTGACACCGGACAAAAACGGCTTTTATAACGCACCGGAAAAAGTCGGCTGGGGCGTTCTGACATACACACAATTGGTATTTAAAATAGCAACAAATGCAGCGGTTGGCTTGATGATCGTATCCACACTTGCGTTTTTTGAAGAAATTGGCTGGCGCGCTTGGATGCTGCCAAGATTGTTTAAAAGATTCCCGGTAAAAAAAGGCATCGTTTTGGGCGCTGCAATATGGGCGATTTGGCACATACCCTTTATGCTTAGCGGAATCCTTTACTTGAAAGATATCTCTCCATTTCAAACTGTATTAATTCACCCGTTTGGCATATTTGGTGCAGGCCTTATTATCAACTGGCTTTGGTTACGAACGAAAAGCATCTGGATTGTATCCCTGGCACACGGCGCACTAAATAACTGGGGGCAATATGCATTTAAGTTTATGGAAGATAAGTCACTGAATGCGTATGATCAATTCATACTTTTTACAGGAGTAAATGCAACGTTGCTTGTCACGGGAATAATTATATTGCTTACTCTAAACCCTCGTCGCAGTTAGTTTCTTTCAGGCAAAGACTGTTGCAAATAAAGAAAAATAAATATAGTTTGTGTTACGATACAGGCCGGCAGAAGAGAGATTACCTGGACATATTATTTGTTTTACATGATTCAAACCTTATCCAATTATACACGTGAAATAACACCATTCACATTCCGTTTTATATCTCTCCTGGTCTGCATAATTTATTTTTCGGTTTTTGAGGTTTCCGCCCAAAACATGGACAATGTTGATTCTTCTCAAAAGCAAGTACTCATCGATACCGGAAAAAAATATTTTATGCCCGATGTTGTACATGCAAGGCACATGGGCTGGACCAATGGGGGCAACAAATACTTTACTTACCAGCTTGGCTTTGCACCTATTATTGACTACAGTGCTTTTATACAGGATAACGATAGCAAACAACAGGTTGGCAAACAGGAGAACCAGGGTGATCTCCGTTCATTGCGAATCTCCATACGCGGAAATATTAATTTTAAAAGGCCATGGCATTATTTTATCAGCGCGGGCCACAATGGACTTGACTATGATCCGGGCACACAAAACAAATGGAATTTTACCGACCTGTATTTTATTATTCCTGTGGGTATGCTTGGCGATCTGACAGTTGGAAAAATTAAAGAACCCTTTGTATATGAAATGGTAGGTGATGCGGCCAACCTGCCTCAAACGGAACGCATACTTAATCCCTTCTTTGTCAACCGTAACATCGGATTTCGGCTAAACAAATCATTTTTGAATGACCGGATGACAGCATCTGCCGGTTTGTTCAACGACTGGTTCATGAAGGGACAAAGCTTTTCTGAAAGTGCGAACACTTTTGCCGCGCGCGTTACTGCGCTACCGATCTATGAAGATAACGGACGCAGATTTGTGCACATTGGCGCAAGTGTAAGATATCTTGAAGCAGAGAACGGCGTTCTTAGATACAAGGGCAGAAATGAATCGAATGTTTCTTCGTATTATGTAGATACCAAAGACTTTCCCGCATCCAGGTCATGGAACTTCGGCTTTGAGCAATTGTGGAGCATCGACAACTTTTCTTTGTTGAGCGAATATGTTCATGCATGGGCTAACACGCCTAAGGGCACGCAGCAGTTTAAAGGGTATTACTTTACAGGCAGCTGGGTTATAAGTGGCGAACAACGCCCATACGATAAAAAAGCAGCTTACGCAAGAAGAATAAAACCCGTTGGCAAAGGAGGCGCCTGGGAAGTTGCAGCGCGCATATCCCAGGTTAACCTGAATGGCAGGGATGTACAGGGCGGATTGCTGGACAAAATGTATCTCGGACTCAACTGGTGGGCATCAACACGCTGGCGCATCAGTTTTGGATATGGCGCAAGCAATCTGAACAAAGACGGGCTTATTGGAGTAACCAACAGTTTCATCTGGAGACTTCAATGGATCTATTAAACCTTGACTATTCTGATTGTCAATACAATCTAAAAATACGGTTACACAGAGGTCCACGGAGAATACTCGGAGGCGCACAGAGAACAGCGCCAGGCCACACATCTTACATGTCTTACTATCTTACTGTCTTACACATCTTACTGTCTTACACGTCTTACTGTCTTACACGTCTTACTTTCTTCCACCAGGGGTAACATTTTTCTCCCCCGCGGTTATACTTACATGCTTACTAAAATTTCTATGTGTCCGCTCTTGTAATCAAATCGTTGATGCAAAAATATCCTTCAAAGAAATGAACTCAGTGAAAATGCTGTGACTTCAACCAAAGTCACCAGCCAGAAATATAAATACACTCAAAGGAGCTTGCCGAAAATCCTGATAAGAGTAGGCAAAAAACGCCTTGCTGTTAACTTACAAAACAGCATGCTAAAAAACTTTAAACCATGGAAATCAGAAAAGAGTTACAAGAGCTCAGACTTGGCTTCAACGCATTGTATGCTTCGGAGCACCCTTCTACATTGGAGTATGTGAAAGTATTCAAGGACAAACTTGCTGCATATTCCGGAAACATCTTTTACGAGGAATTGAAATCAGTATCTTATCAGCCTGATCTAAAGAGACTGGAAGCTATTTTTGCAACCAAACAGGAATACGGGTACCTGGGTAATTTATGTACCAACGGCTCACATGCGTATGTACGTTTCTATCTTGACTACGGCGCCGGCTGGGAAGACCAGGGATACACTGGCGTAAACCAGCACGACATACCAACGAGTACAGATTGCAGGCAGAACCCGGAGAAGCCGCTGTCTTATTCTGCCTCACTCAACATTACACCCAAAACCAATTTTTGTAACGTACATGTATTGCCGAAGGTTAGAGCAATTCTTGAATGGAATAAAATTCCACCAGCCAACTCACCCAACTACCATTCAATTTGGGGAAACACTTTCGACGATCGCGTACAGATCAAGCCAAGGCGGAAGATTATTTTTGAAAAATTAGATCTTTCCCAACTAATTGAGACAGCCATTATTCAGCCCAACCTGACACTTTCAGATGCCGCAAAAACATTTGCCGGCGGAGATGCATTATTACAGCAGGTACAATCCACACTAGCCTTACAACCACTAGACATTGGTACGCTTGCAGGCCTGTATAAAGGAACCGTGTCCGTTGGCCGTTTTGCCTTGCAACATGTAAAAGCATCACTGGACACAACAGACTCTAACATTATCTCGCAGAATATTGAAAGCTTTAAGCAATACGGCATCAACTGGGTGGATATTCTGAACGAACTTTTCAAAACAAAAGCGGATGTTTCTTACGAGCAACTGGAATCTGTTGGCCTCGATTATAATCTTGAACAACTGGTTGCTTCCGTTAGAATCAAAAGACCCAGCGGCTACTCAGGAGATCTTTGCACACATGGCAGTTACGAGTATGTATCATTCTGGGCTGACCTGAACAATGATTGCAACTGGCATCATCTGGGCACCACATCCATCAACGTGCACGACCTTTCTGATATTCCTGCGGGAGGATTGTCTTATGCAGCTGTGCTGCCATATGATTTTAATTCAATCAGAAAACTCTGTGCCAATCCCGAAGTTGTAAAAATACGTGCGGTGCTTTCATGGAATGTTGAGCCTTCTAAAACCGATGCGGATAAACTTGAATATTGGGGCAACAGGGTTGACGCATACGTACAAATCAGACCAGGAATCGGCACCGGTGAACTGGAACCTTTAATGAGTATTGTAGGCGGCATAACCGTTAACGAGATAAACAATGCTACCGGCTTAACAATACCTGGCGCTAAATTCGCTTTAAACCAGATCGGGGTGTACAACCACAGTCCTTTCGGCGGCGTTATTGTTATACAGGGGCCATCTTTCTTCGGCCACAACTACCGTATTAAAGTCACCAATACAGCTACAAGCGCTTCATACTATTTAACAAACACATTTGCTACAACCGCACTTGCTCCGGCTCCACAGTATGTGCAAACGCATTATGTGAGCATCAACGCTTCAGGTTATTATCCTTACCAGGAATATCATAACAACATTGAAAGCGTTCTGGCAAGATGGTCTCCCGGAACAAATGATCTGTTGAAGCTTGAACTGGAAATTGAAGGCGTTGCAGGCGTATTCACAAAATACATTCAAATGGATAACACTGCGCCTGACATACACCTGAGTGTTGACGACTTAGGAGATTGTACACACTATGCAGTAGGCGCGCCTATTACAGCAACCTATTCTGTATACGATGCACATCTTCAGAGTTACGCACTGGTAAGCACTTTTGGCGGCCCGGCAGTGACAGGCAATTCGAATGCTTCAGGCTCACATGTATTCGCAACAGCAGGAGCAACAACTCCTTGTGGAAAGATCTATCTGAGTGCAGTAGAAAAGACCATTTATGATAGCCAGTGGACAGGCAATAATGTTTATAACGAACGTATTATTTGCCTGAAGAAATAAGGAATGAGGGATGAGGTGTAGGGTGTGAGGTGACAGGTATCAGGTATCAGGTGTCAGGTGTAAGGTATCGGGCTTTGGAAATAAGGTATGAGGCATAAGGTATGCTGTTATATACCTATAAAGTCGATACCACTTGACTGCCTTACACCTTAAACCTACCTTACACCTCAAACCTTACACCTTACACCTCAAACCTTATACCTGACACCTGATACCTAACACCTAAAAACCTAACCATGTGCAACTGTGGAAACAAAAGCGCAGCCTTTATTGCGGCGCAAAAAGATGGACATTTCAGCCATGCAGGCAATCTGCAACAATCCAGGCAACCAGCAGAAGTGAAACTTGAATACACCGGAAGAACAGCTTTAACAACTACGGGCATTGTAACAGGAAGAACATATCGCTTTAATAAACCCGGCGATATATTGTATGTTGATTATCGTGATAGTTTAACCATGATGAATATACCTGTATTAAAAAGAAGATCCTGAAAACAATTCCCCGTTATTAAGTTCTTTGAAATTTGCATTAATGTGTCGCGCGCTATTTTGCGTTGACGCAATGCACCCGCAAAACTGTCGCACCGGCACACTGAATTACAAGTTTAATCGCATTAGGTTTGTTCAACAAATGAAGATGTTATGAAACGCGGATCCTTTTTAACTTTACTTGTAATCATTATAAGCCTTACGCAAATGAATGCACAGGAAAAAGCTACAGGACATTATGCTGCTGTAAACGGCCTGCAAATGTATTATGAGATCCACGGCAATGGATACCCGTTAGTACTTCTGCATGGCGGCGGCTCAACGATTGAAACCACATACGGACATGTATTGCCGGAGCTTGCAAAAACGCACAAAATAATTGCGGTAGAACTTCAGGCACACGGCCATACAAAAGATATTGACCGGCCGTTAAGCTTTGAACAGGACGCCGATGATGTGGCAGCATTACTCAAACAACTTCAAATCAGCAAAGCCGATATTATGGGGTTTAGTAACGGCGGCACTACCTCCCTGCAAATTGCAATCCGGCATCCGGAGCTGGTAAATAAACTGGTATTAATGTCTGCCTGCTCTAAACGCGAAGGCATGCTTCCCGGTTTTTTTGATGGCTTTGATAACGTAAAATTGAGTGCCATGCCAAAACCACTGCAGGATGCTTATCTTAAGAGTAATCCGGATCCGAAAGGATTGCAGGCAATGTTTGAACGCGACGTAGCAAGAATGGCAAATTTTAAGGATATTGATAATTCGCTCATACACGCTATTCAATCACCTGCACTTGTTTTAAATGGATATAGAGATGTCGTCCGTCCGGAACATGCGCTGGAATTGGCACGACTTTTACCAAACGCCCAGGCAGCCATCCTGCCGGGTGGTCATGGAGATTACATAGGCGAGATCTGTGCACCCAACCCAAACAGCAAAATTCCTTTGCTTGTAGTTGAAATGATAAATGAATTTCTTAGTGGCAGTGATCGTTAACCCAGGGATTTAAAATAATAAGCTCGGATTGTCCCTAAAAACGCGATTTCCCGATCGTGTTTTTTTACGCTATATCCTCATCATATGCATGGTATTTATTATTTATCCCTTGTAAACTAATTATATATATTAGCAGAACCAGGTCAACCAAGACCTGTACAAAAGAACCAGTTTTACAGATAGCGCTCACCACGCTGTTTAAAAAGCTATAACCATTTTATTGTATGCTCCCTGTAAGAACACTGCTATTGTTTGTATGCCTGGGCTTCACCTTAAATGCTATTTGCCAGCAGACGGATTCTATTATTCAAACACAGCCAACGGACACTTTAAGAGCCAATAAGTTCCAGCACAGAATTAACCTTGTGAGGGAAGGTATAAAGGCAACCAATAAAAAATACGCCGAAAAATACCAGTCCGGGAAGCTGGTTATCCAACAGAACAGAGTGCTGGAAGAGATGAAGAAAGTGAATCAGCAGGCCAAAAACTTTATAAAAGAAAGGTTGGATACGCCGCTTATAAAAAAAGACATTGACCATGTTCAACAGTCACTCGAAATAACCAAAGATGGTGTATTCAGCAATGTCGGAACTTCCCAAACCCAACGAAATCTTACCGTTACAGAAACCATTTTATCAAAGCTCCTCAACTTAATGTCCAAACACAAAATAAGTGTAGATAATTATGCCAATCAGTTAACAGCTTTCAGAAATAAAATTGACTCACTTTCAACAGACAGCAGCTTATATGAAGTACCGGGAGATTCTATTCACTTTGTGCAATATGTCAAACACATATCAGTTCTTGCCAAAGAAATGAGCCCTATTGATAGCGCGATAGATAAATCATTAACTGCAATACAGGACCTTCAGCTAAAAGTAGATGTAGAAGTGCTGGAACTAAAAGGACTTATTGAAGATGTTGGCGTTTACAGAAAAGACCTGTCATTATTAACCTTTAAACGTGAATTTGGCAACATTTGGTCACCGGTTTTATACAGCAGGCCTATTAGTGAAATTGTATATCATTCCTTTGCGAAAGAAAAACTTACATTACAATTTTATACTGGCGACAGCATTGGAAGAATAGTAGTTCTGCTGCTTTTAATTGGGATCGTGACTATATTTCTGCGGACACTTAAGCAAAAGATAATAACCGGCGACAACGAAGAGGGGCTGCACAACGGGCACCTTGTTATCAAATTCCCATTTTTATCAGCATGTATAATCGTCATAAGCCTGTTCCAGTTCTTTTTTCTTGACCCTCCCTTTATTTTTAGTTTTTGTTTATGGATGATCAGCCTTGTTTGTCTCATTTTCATTTTCAAAAATTACATATCCGGTTACTGGATGAAATTCTGGATTGTGCTGATCGTCTTATTCATCCTCGCCAGTGCAGACAATTTTTTGTTACAGGCTTCCAGAGCAGAACGATGGATTATGCTGGGATTATCATTAACAGGTATTGTGTATTGCATCAATATATTACTCAAGGGAAAATTTCATGAGTTAAAAGAAAAAAGAATCGTCTATTTTATTGTTTTTGTGATTCTTTTGGAGATTGCATCTGCCCTGTTTAATATTTACGGCAGGTACAATTTTTCAAAAACCTTGCTGATCATGGGCTATATCGGAGTTGTGATCGCTATTATGTTCCTGTGGGTAGTCCGGTTAATAAATGAGACGCTTTATCTTTCCTCTAAGGTTTATACAACTCCCGATAAAAAAATGCTGTACCTCAACTTTGATAAAGTCGGCAAAAAAGTACCTGCTTTTTTTTATGTGTTGCTTGTTGTTGGCTGGTTCATACTCATTGCAAAAAACTTTTACGCATATAAACAGATTGTGGCACCCTTCAATGATTTTCTTAATGCTGACCGAACCCTTGGCGATTATACGTTTAGCATATACGGGCTTTTCATATTTCTGTTGATCATGTTTTGTGCAATGGTTTTGTCACGTATTGTATCTTTCTTTGCTTCTGATACAGAAACGACGGATCAACAAAAAAAAGGTGCATCTCTTGGCAGTTGGCTACTGCTTATAAGGATATTGATCATCTCTCTTGGATTATTTCTCGCCATTGCTGCTACTGGTTTACCTATTGATAAGATCACCATCGTAATTGGCGCATTAGGTGTTGGTATTGGCCTGGGCTTGCAGGGACTGGTCAATAATCTTGTAAGTGGATTAATCATCGCTTTTGAAAAACCGGTTAACGTAGGTGACATTGTTGAACTGAATGGTCAAATAGGAATAATGAAATCAATCGGTTTTAGAAGCAGCATTATTACGCTGTTTGATGGCTCTTCTGTTGTTATCCCTAATGGTGATATTCTCAGCCATCATGTTATTAACTGGACGATGTCTAAAAACAAAAAAAGGCTGATCATTCCGGTTGGTGTTTCTTATGGTTCTGACCTGGAAAAGGTGCATGCAATACTTGCAACAACGATGGATAATGATGACCGCATACTTAAATATCCGGAACCAATTGTGTTGGCAAGAGGATTTAATGAAAGCGCGGTTGACTTTGAATTAAGATTTTGGGTAAAACATATAAAAGACTCTTTCGCCTTAACAAGCGATATTATTTCACGGATTGATCTTGCCTTCAAAAAAGAAGGAATTGTAATACCGTTTCCGCAACGGGATGTGCATTTTCGTTCGCCGGGAAACACCGAGTGAAGTAGTAATGGAGAATTGAAAGTCAACAATTGAAAATGTGCGAATGAGCGAATGAGCGAATGTGCAAACGTGCAGAGGTGTAAATAGCTGTTGTAATGGATAGGAAAAAATCGACAATTGAAAATGAAATTGAATTGCAGGAATGCTTATAATCTACAACGCCCAAATATAATTTTAAATGAATGCGCGCACGCATACTTTCCACATTCGCATATTTTCACATTCGCATATTCACACATTTGCACATTCGCACATTTTAAATTGTCAATTATTGATACACTTTCACCCAGTCAATAATCATTTGCACGGGCAAGTGACCGGGGTTAATTGATCCAACCCAGTTGCCGCCGAGCTGCATATCCAGTAACACATAAAACGGTTGGTCGTATGGCCATTGAGAAGGATCAACGTCCTTCACACGCGGATAGGTAAAAGTTTCCTGTCCATTTAATGTAAACACGATTTTGTCAGGATACCAGTTAATGCCAAATGTATTAAATCCAGACACATCCAACTTTGCCGTACCAAAATGTGGCGGATTATTTGGCTGTTTAAGCTCGAGTGTGTAATAAGAGTGTGTTGTCTGGTAAATAATGCTGTCAAAATTCAGGTGTTCCATTATATCTATTTCGCCATTCCGGGGATACTTTCCATACTTTTCCTGTTCAGCAAGCATCCACATCGCAGGCCACGCACCCTTGCCACATTCCAGTTTGGCGCGGATCTCAATTTTTCCATATTGAAAAGCAAATTTGCCTTTGGAGTAAATGCCTCCCGTCAGGTAACGGCTCGTGTCATTATTTTTGTCCGGATTGTTTATACCTCGTAAATACAGCATGCCATCTTTAAGCGCATAGCATTTATCGTCATAACTCATATGCCGGTCCCAGTCAGCAGTACCGCGGGGAACTTTTGTCCATTTAGTTGTGTCTATTGATATTCCGTCAAAATTATCCTGCCAAACAAGTTGCCAATCTTTTGCTTCATTGTAATTGGTTTGAATAAAAATGCGGTTGTCTTTTTTCTGTGCATTTAATACCTGGCACATTAAACATAACGCTATTAAGGGAACAACAACTAGTCTGGCCATTTTCAACATCGTTTTTAAAATAGATCCGTTAGAAAGATGCAGCATTTTTGAAAATTAGAACAAGTCAGTGATAAATCATCCATCAATCGATTGCGTGTTCTAAGAATTGTCAATTTCAAGCGCTCAAAAATTTCATGATCAGATCGATATTTGTGAGACCTCTCCTGTCGTGATAATGACGGATTTGCATGCAAGCATACGCTCTGTGAACCTCCGTGTTTGCTCTGTGTAACTTTTTTGTTACACGGAGAAACAGCCGAAGAAGACACAGTGCTTTTGCGATAAGTATCTGTCATCTCATTTTGGATTGTGCATGCCGCATGATTGACTCGAGGTGAAGATGCGGTTCCTGACTTACACATCATTGCCATCTTGTTACCAGTGCTGTCATGATTACTTTTCCTGATATACCAGGATCGTGATGCCGACCACAGCAGACATCTCCCAAAGCTGACGAAGCTCACTTGACAAGACGATATTCAATTATCAGTTCTCTATTTTTTAATTTCACCCATAACATTCAAAGGCATGCTTAGCACACCCATGCCACCATTAAAACCCACCCCTTGTAAAACAATAACATAACCGCCTTTGCTCTCTGATGTATAGAAAGAAACATTGGCTTCACCTTTTTCGTTGGTTATAATTTCAGGATTCCAGTATACCGTTGAACGCAGATCAGGGAAGATCGTTTTTTCTTCAGGTAATGAATAACGCGGGCTGTAAAACTGCTTACCGAAAACCGGCGCCAGCGGCTTATACAAATACATGCCCGGTGTTTTTTTGAGAAAGGGTCCTTGTCCCGTTTTAGTCGTGATCTCAACAAAAGAAAAGTCAACCGTTACCGGGCTTGAGTTCATTCTTTCCGCCGGTGTAAGATAACTTGCCTTATAAGCTGAATTATATTGGGGCCGGTTCATTATTTCAATTCCTTTAATATCTTCCGCAGAAAAATACTTAAGATAGGAATCCAGGAAAAGAAGGTAATCATTAAACGTTGCCGCCGTTGGCTGATAAAAGAAATGCAGATCAACACCATCAATAATAAAGCGGACAACATTTGAATTGATGAGATAACACCACTGGAAAGATTTTGGCGGCGTCCCTAGCCGGAAACCTGTCACCTTTGCCTTAAGCACATCCAACAACGTTTCTTTTGGCGTTTTATCCAACATCTTTTCTGTGATTGTTTCATCAGAACCTCCGTTTTCATTCAGATTTTTGGACCCGGGAATTCTTGCCTTTGCGGTAACAACCACTTCCTGCAAAAAATTCCCTTCAGCCTTCATTTGCTCCACCATCTTTGTACGGGTGTTGATATACTGTTTCGCAATTGTGTCAAACAAAATATTATCTCCTGAAAAAGCTATTTTTTCGGAGCTGTATAAAGGGTAAGTAGGCGGTTCAAGGTCAATACCAACATTGAAGGCTTTACCTTTTTTATTGAGTGCACGAATCACCAGGCTGACACTGTCTTTTGTAAATTCAGGAAAATTTGCAAATGTAAACACACCTTCATCGTTGGTGACAGTATCAAGAAAAAACGCATCGCGCCATCCCTCTTTTCCAAACAACGTAACGCTTGAATTCTTAAACGGTTTATTGAATATGTTTGAAACTTTACCCGTAACAGCAAACGCAGTTTCATGTTGATAGGCCCAGCTACTGTTATCCCAGTTATAACTCACCCAGCCCTGGGTTAACATTAATGCATCAGTGGCTGCTGACCTTGAATTTTTGATATAATAATAAGGTTCCTCTATTGTTCCTTTCAAATCTGAGCTCAGCAACATATAGCTCAATAAGTTCTCCATATTCTCAGCCACACTCACCTGGCTCGTATCTATTACTGCCATGGAAAAATGTCCGGGTATATATCCGTTATTCACATCGGTCACTTTTAATGCTAGCTGAACACTATCCTTTATTCCATATGCAGGCTTGTGTGATGATAGATTCAGTTTTAATGCATCATTGTGCCAGACAAATACAGAACGTTCGTTAACAGGCTTCGCTGTTTCATCATACAATGTAATATGTACCACCCCGGAGGAAAATACCTTTTTTGCAATTTTAAGTTCATAAGGCGGCCTTAAGCTTCCTCTTGCATGTATCAACCCTCGCATAGAAGCAACAATAAAAAATCTTTTACCTGCGAGATCCGGACTCGCATCAACTTTTATTGCAAGACTATCTCCGTCATCAGTTACACGCAATAATGTTCCCGATGGTTGTGGAGATGGTAAAGAAAACATAGAGCCATTTTCAAGAAATGCAGTGTACAGCTGATTGAGCTCAGGCGTGAATGACACTACTCCCATGCCTTTAAACGCTGAGGCAAAACTGGTTACCTCCTGCCCTTTTGAATTCTTAATCACGCCCTTTACCTCAGTTCCCTTGCCATAAACATTTAAAGCTTTGAACCCGAGCTTCTGTTCTTTGCCTGCAATAAAAGTTCCTCCTTCGGGCAAAAACTGCAGATCAACATATTGTTTGTCATTTGACTTAACAGGTGCCTGCACCAACAGATTACCCTTGTCAAAGATCTGGAAAACCAAATCCTTTTTTTCAGGAACATTGGTCAGCAAAGTGTCTATAAAAAGATTACCGGAATAATCGGTGGTCATTCGTGTTTGAAACAGATCCTTCTTATTTGATCTCAGCCGGATATTGACTCTTTTATTGGACAGCGTTTGATTCTCCCTATTTTTCAAATTGGCGGAAAGTGATAGCCGGTTATTTTGAAACTGAAACTCCTTAAACGCAATGGCCCACTCTCCTGACGAGGGATCTATTATTTTAAACCGGCTTTCAAAAAAAAGAGCGTCACCGAAGTTGCGCATCCATTTTGTATAGGCGCGCAACAAATAATTGCCTTGCTTGAAATCATCCTGGCTCAATGTTATGTTGCTATAAAAATTACCACCGTAACAAGGCGTGCTTACGCGTTTAATAACTTCATCCTGCGCATTGATTATTTCTATATAAGCTATTCGGCTGCTATCACTCCCCAAATTTTCATTGGCAGTTAACAGGTATCCTTTTAGCCAGATTGTATCATTGATCCTGTAAAATGGTTTGTCGTAATGTATGAATAGTTTTTCCCTGGGGCGATCTGTATTTATACTGTTCCAATTTAATATTCTTTGATTCAGTTCGTCCAACTGACCGAAGCAAAAAACAGTTACCAGAGAAAGAAATAAAAGCAATGCAAGATGTTTCATCGTCAGGCCTGGTTGATTTAAGCAGTAGATTGCAATATATGTAAAAGATTAAATAGTATTTGTTATAATATAACGCGATGATCGCCAGGTACCGCAATTTAATCTGTAATTTTAAACATGACGCTTTATGAAGAAAGAGCCTTTCAGGAAACCATCTCGGCAAAACAGCGATGAATGCTTACAGAATGAGAAAATTTGAAAAGATGTGAACAACCGAAAGCTTAAAGCTTAAAGCGCAAAGCCTAAAGCTGACCGAAGCGAAGTTTTTTAAACCATATAAGGCATATAAGAAAATATAAGAACTTTTGCTCAGGATAATAATAACACTTATACGAGAATATATTTACTTAACCCACCCGGACCTTCACCGTTGACTATTGACTATTCACTAGTTGTATAGAGGGCATATAAGAGCACATAAGAATTTTGCCTGCGATAATAATTGCACTTAAATGACTTTACATTTACTTAGCCAGCCCGGACCTTCACCATTGACCATTCACTATTCACTAGTTGTATAGAAGGCATATAAGAGCACATAAGAATTTTGCCTGCGATAATAATTGCACTAAAATGACTTTACATTTACTTAGCCAGATTGGACCTTCACCATTGACCATTGACTATTCACTAGTTGTATAGAAGTCATACAAGGAAATAGAAATGCAAAATTGGGGTAGCTTCTTTAAAACAGAAGAGAAGGTTTCCCTGCAAAAAAATGAACCACATAAAGCAAGAACCTTAAATATTCTTATATGCCTTATATGGTTCAAAAAAAATAAAAAAATTTTACTTAGCTGGTGTAATAGTTATGTTCCTGAACTCGATCGGACCATGATCTCCCTGGAAATAAATGGGGCCTGCATCACCTTCCCTGCTATCCAATGCGCCGCCGGTAATACCAGGAATCTCCTGGTTGCAAATAATGGTTTTACCATTTGCAACGATTGTAACCATGCGGCCAACCAATGTTATATCAAAGCTCTGCCATTCACCGGGATTGCCCACAGCCATTTCGCTTGGCACAAGAAAACCGTACACACCACCAAATAAATGACTGTTTGGATGATCGGTTTTCGGGTTATCAATGATCTGTGTTTCATACCGGCCTCTCAAATAAACGCCGCTATTGCTTCCTTTCTGATAACGGAATTCTACATGCAATTTGAAGTCGTTAAAAGTTTGTTCAGAAATCAGGTTAGCGCCTGAGTGAGGGCTTGTGAGTATGCCATCTTTTACTATCCATTGATTTTCTTTACCGACAGCTTTCCATCCTGTCAGATCTTTTCCATTGAACAGCTTGATAGGACTGCCCCATGCTGGTGCTGATGCCCTTTTCAAATCGGGCGCTTTTACTCCGGTAAAATTGACGATCTGCCCTTCGCTTGTATGAATTGTTCCGCTAATACCAGACTCTGTAACGTTTCCTTCAAGTGTAAGATCGCGATCTTCCTGCTCCCATTGTGGAGGAATGGCAAAGCTGAATTTACCGTTATCATAGTTCACTTTTGAAATGGGCCTTGCACTTCCACCGGTGCTTACAAATCTGCCTACCAACGTGCGGAAACCGGAAAGTTCAACTTCCAGCCATGACGGATGATCCTTACCATTCTCATTAACGGTGATATCCCATCGCCCTATGAGCGCCCCGCCTTTAACTGTTTCGGTTTTGATGGCTGATACCTGCGCAGAAACACTGTTGGTTGCGAGACCAAGACCAGCGCTGCATATCAAACATGCAATAATTCGTTTTCTATTCATGTCTATATTTTGTTGAAGAAAGAAATAAAGATAAGTGTTTGAAGAATTGCCGCAAAGTTGCGAAACGCTATAGCCGCAACATTTTATTCTTTTCCGTAAAATCAATAAGTTTATTGAATGAAATACATATTGGCTTGTTTAACGCTAACTTTCATTTCAATAACATCCTCTTTCGGTCAAAACACAGATGATTCCGACCATTATGCAGATGCAAAAAAGATCATTGCAGATCTCGGCAAGATAGTTAATCCCAAAGGCATACAAGAAAACTACGAAACCTCGTTAGGAGGCGTAAAGCAATGGGTATTTGTTCGCGGACAGGATAAAGACAATCCTGTGATCCTGTTTGTACATGGCGGACCAGCTTCACCAATGTCACCGGTTATGTGGATGTTCCAGCGGCCGGTTGAAGAGTATTTTACGGTAGTTAACTATGACCAACGCGCATCAGGTAAAACATACGCCACAAATGATACTGCAGACCTGGGCAAGACTATAAACATAGATCAATATGTAAACGACGCAATAGAATTAACTGAATTTCTTAAACAGCGATACCACAAGCGAAAAGTCATTCTTATCGGCCATAGCTGGGGTACAATTGTAGCGATGAAAGCTGCCATTAAGAGGCCGGATCTTTTTTATGTTTATGTAGGTATAGGACAGATCATCAACACCATGGACAACGAGCGGATCAGCTACGAGTTTGGTGTAAAAGAAGCAACAAGACTTAAGAATGATGAGGCCCTGGCCGAATTGAAATCCATTGCGCCATATCCGGGCAACCAGCCGGTAACGCGCGAACGGATTATTATTGCACGAAAGTGGCCGCAATATTATGGCGGTCTAAGTGCATACAGAAACGAATCGATGTATTATTTTAACGCACCGCTGTTGTCGCCGGAATACAGCAAAACCGATGCGAAAGCCATAGACCAGGGAAGCCTGTTCTCTTTATCGAAGCTATTGCCTGAATTTCTTTCTGTGGATTTCAAAAGCGTACACGAGTTCCCTATTCCTGTATTTATGTTTATGGGAAGACATGATTATACCACACCTTCCGAACCAACAGCCGCATGGCTGGAAAAAGTAAAGGCACCTTCCAAGAAGGGAATCTGGTTTGAAAACTCTGCGCACCTGGTGCCGTTGGAAGAACCTGGCAAAATGTTACTCACATTAGTGAACGACGTGCGGCCGTTGGCTGTGAAATAAGCGAGGTTACATAGTACAATATTCAAACAGACCTTTGAGATCGTCTTCCATATTAAAATTAACCTTATGATCTTTCAGGTAAGCTGATACTTTTTGCTCACCAAACACAGTATTAAAGTTCTTTTTTGTTGCTTTTACAAAATGATTGTATTTATCGCCTATATAGAATGACGCAACTTTTTTAAACAACACATCTTTTCTAACCTCCAATTTATAAAGCTGGGCATTGTCAGTAACTACTGATTGGTAGGAATCAATAGATGATGTACCTGAAGATATGTCGTATGCACCTTTCTTTTTATCAAGAACCTGCACCATCTCAGGTTTTGCCGCAAACTTAAATTCATTGCGACTGGCAATTTGTTGTACATAGCCATTATCATAATAAAAATACAGGGAGTCAATGCGCACATAGTCCAGCAAATTAGGTTCAGCAACGGCCAGGGTATCTCCATTGTCACTAATGAAATGCATCTCATTCAGCAGGTAATTGTAATTGAACAACCGCGAATTGGAAGTCTTGTTCTTAAACATTGCAGTTCCCTGTTT
Organism: Danxiaibacter flavus; assembly: GCF_041060425.1. Classification (NCBI taxonomy): domain Bacteria; kingdom Pseudomonadati; phylum Bacteroidota; class Chitinophagia; order Chitinophagales; family Chitinophagaceae; genus Danxiaibacter; species Danxiaibacter flavus. The sequence goes on along the minus strand of NZ_JAULBC010000006.1, from coordinate 483,007 downwards.
AAAGGCGGGTAACACATATTTCGCTTCACCTGGTAGCACAGCGTTCGGTACTTCACCGGCTTTTACAGGGTATTCTTTATTTTTTTGCGCAGAGGCAGTCAACGCACAAATAATGCTTAGGGTCAGCAGCAATCGTTTACTCATAAAAAGTAGTTTGAACATGAAACTTACATTTTTTTTCTCATACATGAACTGTTCGTTTTCAAAACAGACAAATTTTAATGCCGGTTTTGATTTGCGTTTTTTAAAAAATTGCTTCCAATATTAAACGGGCTTGTAACTTTTTTTAAGCTCCTGCGTTTCAGCTGCAACCGAAACTTTCACCGCTAAAACTTTGGAGATGATTAAGAACTATCTCAGGATCGCGCTCAGAAACCTGCTGAAAAATAGAATAGCCACCATTATTAACATTGGAGGATTAAGTGTTGGCATTGCTGTAGCTATACTTACCGGTTTATGGTTGCATGATGAACTGTCCTTCGACACTTATCACGACAACTACAATCGCATCGCAAAAGTGAGCTTTACGGGCACAGATAAAAATCATGGATCCTTTATAAGCTCAACCCTCTCCTATCCATTAGCAAACGAAATAAGCGTTAATTACAAGGACAACTTCAAGCGCCTGGTAAGAGCAACTGCAGGCAATGTATCAATTCTCTCTGCAGGAGAAAAAAAAGTATCCCGCATTGGTCGCTATATGGATGAAGAAGCCCCCAACATGTTTACATTAAAAATGGTGAAAGGAAGCAGGAATGGCCTGCGGGACATGCATTCAATTCTCATCTCCGCTTCAACATCGGAAGCGCTTTTTGGCAATGTTGATCCTATAGGCAAATCAATACTCATCAACAATAAAACAAACGTTACAGTAACCGGCGTATATGAAGATCTGCCCCTGAATACCGAGCTTACCAAAACCAAATTTATCTCCCCGTTTATTTTATGGGTAAGTGAAAACGACTGGATTGAAAAAAGAGCGACCAATGACTGGATGAATCATTTTATGAAGCTGTTCGCTGAAATAAAACCGGGAACAAGTTTTGAATCAGTCAACAGTCGAATTGAAAATGTAGAAATCGAGCACATCAAAAATGTAGATGATGAAAATTACCGGCAGGAGCTTTCAATCAATCCCAAAGTTATTCTTGATCCAATGCCCAAATGGCACCTGGAAGGAAGTGACCGCAGGGGAAACCGGGACCCGGCTGTAAAGCGCATGGTTTGGCTCGTATCACTGATCGGCGCCTTTGTTTTATTACTTGCCTGCATCAACTTTATGAACCTGAGTACGGCACGTTCAGAAAAAAGAGCTAAGGAAGTAGGCATCCGAAAAGCCATTGGATCTATGCGTAAACAACTGATCCTGCAGTTTTTCAGCGAATCATTAATTATTGTTGCGATTGCTTTTGTATTTGCGATGCTGTTAACAATGGCATCACTTAACTGGTTCAACCAGCTTTCAGGCAAAGACATGCATATTCCGTGGGGCAATCCGTTCTTTTGGGCTGCAAGTGTTTTGTTTATTTTCATCACAGGCTTTATTGCAGGCAGCTATCCGGCGCTCTATCTTTCTTCATTTAAACCACTCAAAGCATTAAAAGGCAACTGGCGACCCGGACCTGAAGCGGCAATACCGCGCAAGGTGTTGGTGGTATTTCAGTTTGCAATTTCTGTCGCATTGATCAATTGCACCATCATTATTATGCGGCAGGTTCAGCATGCCAAAGACAGGCCAGTTGGTTATTCGCGCGACGGCCTCATCATGATCAACATGCGTTCGGACGATTTCTATGGTAATTATGATGTGTTCAGAGAAGAATTGCTACGTACAAATGTCGTTGCCGATTTTGCAGAATCGATGGGCAAGGTAACAGAACTCGCCTCCAACAATGGCGGATTTGACTGGCAGGGACGCGATCCTGATAAAGAACAGAATTACGGCACATTGGCCATCTCACGCGACTATGGCAGAACCGTGGGATGGCAGGTAACGCAAGGCAGGGATTTTTCACGTGAGCGCGACATCGATTCATCCGGCCTGATCATTAATGAATCTGCAATGAAAGAAATGGGTATTGACGATCCGATTGGGAAAGAAGTTACCTGGACATGGTGGATGGATAATTCACAACTAATTAAGTATACAATTATCGGCGTGGTAAAAGACATGGTAGTTGAATCTCCTTATGAACCAACCCGTCCCATCCTGTACTACCGCAAAGGCAACAATGGCGGCGTTAGCTGGATGTTTATTAAGGTGAAGCCAACTGTTGCAATGAGTGCAGCGTTACCTAAAATTGAAGCAGTCATGAAAAAGCTGGTTCCATCTGCCCCGTTCGATTACCAGTTTGCTGATGAAGATTACGCGCAGAAATTTGCATCTGAGGAAAGGATCAGCAAGCTTGCCGGATTTTTTGCCGCACTGGCTATTTTCATTTCAAGCCTTGGATTATTCGGGCTAGCTTCATTCACCGCAGAACAGCGTACCAAAGAGATTGGCGTGCGAAAAGTGTTAGGCGCCTCTACCGCCGTGCTTTGGAAATTACTTTCGGGTGAATTTATGCTGCTTGTAATGATTTCGCTTTTGATAGCCATACCTGTGTCTTACTATTTCATGCACCGGTGGATGGAGAATTTTCAATACAGGGCGACACTGCCGGCATGGTTATTCATCATTTCATCCTGTGCAGCGTTGAGTATTGCGCTGGTAACAATTAGTTTACAAACCATAAAAGCTGCATTGGCCAATCCGATAAATAGTCTAAGAACTGAATAATTACCGGTGTCTTCCGTCCAATAACAGATCTGTGGACAGCGTTATTGTCAGATCACAATTCGTTTCAGAAGATCTGAAACCATTCTCTGTGCAGCTCTGTGTGTTCTCCGTGTGTCTCTGTGTAACTGTATTATATTATTTCACAGAAAAATGGCAGAACCAGACATGGAGTGCCACAGAGGTTTACAGCTTGAAACCTGCCATCTCAACCGCTGATCAAATGAAGTATATTTGTTTAGTAAAAACTCAATTTAACTCCAAAACGACTTCATTGATTACCATTAAAAGAACAGACTCAACGGATTCAGATTTCATCCAGCTTGTTTGCGAACTCGATAAGGATCTTGCAATAAGGGATGGTGTCGATCATTCCTTTTATGATCAGTTCAACAAAATTGACATGATAAAACATGCCATTGTTGGCTATGAAGAAAACACCCCCGTTGCCTGTGGAGCCATTAAAGAATACGCAGCTGAAACAATGGAAGTAAAACGAATGTATGTGCTGCCCGAAAAACGTGGCAAAGGATTCGCCAGTGATGTTCTGAATGCACTTGAAGAGTGGGCCAAAGAACTGGGGTATCGCAAATGCATTTTGGAGACGGGCAAAAAACAACCGGAAGCTATTCAGCTGTACACAAAAAATAATTATGCCATTATCCCCAACTACGGCCAGTATGAAGGCATTGAAAACAGTGTGTGTTTTGAAAAAGTGATTTAGTAGTACGATTTATGAGGCCCGCCCGCGCCGAATGCGCATCCGGACAGGTACGAAGTACTCAGTTTTCAACTCGCTTACTTTTACTTAGCCTCTCAAGTAAATGATATTGAATCATATCATGCACCTAAATGTGAAAAGGCAAGTTCTTTCGCAAGTCACGTCACTTAAACTTAATTTTATTAAGGAGATTAGGCTGGACTCAGGCCATCCCAGAGAGATGAAATTATTATAGAAAATGCCTAAGCTATTTGTTCAAACCCCAAACGGGGTGACACTTTTCTATATCATCCCGTCGGGGTTTAAATCCAGGTATGTATATCTTTCGATAATAATTTCATCCCCTGCCCGTTCGGTCAGGCGGGCTTCGGGATTTGTTTGACGGAAGTATATCTATAACCATTATCCGACAATCATATCGACTCCCCGTATTCAAATCTAGCTGACGGTAAAACCTATCTAGTACTCAATGCTGATCATTTGAGTCAATCAAATAAGGTAGAAGTTTCAAACAATGTAAACTGCATGCCAGAAGGATCTTCCAGCCGCATTACTTTGCTCCACGGCGCCTGCTTTACATCCGCCAGCTTAATCGCGCCGCCGTTTATAAAGATCCTGGCAGCATCTTCAATATTTTCTCCAATGTTCAATGCCAACCTGACAGGTCCTGCAACCCTTTTACCGACTTCAATTTCGTCAATGCGGTCCGCGTGAGCTTTATCAATCAGTTCCAATGAAGCCTTACCGGCCTCAAGTATAATGCCGTTACCTTCCGGATCGTGCCATTCCTTTGAGGTCTTAAGGCCGGCTACATCACGATAATACTTAATTATTTCCTCCAGGTTGTCTACCGTAAGAATGATCCGCAGTTCTTTTATTTTCATTTACTATTTATTTCATTAAGCAGTTTAGATCATCGCAGGCTATCAGCGAGTGAGCTCTTCAAACGCGTTTATGTTTCTTGACTTGTCAAAAGATGTCCGAACCTGACAACATTATTCCTCTTGTCAAAATAAGCATGTTTTCTATTTTATACAAGCGCCTTACTCTGCAAAAAAGCTGTCGTAAGAACATCTTCCTGGCAAACACAAATACACATGAAGAAAAATAATAGATTGCAGCAGCAATAATAAATAATTGAGAGAATGCAAAAGCTAATGAAACCGGTGCGGCTTTCGCCCGGTGACAAGATCGCAGCAGTAAGCTCTTCAGCGGGTTTAGCTGGCGCGCTTCCCTACCGTTACAAGACCGGTAAACAGCAGTTGGAGAATCAATTCGGATTAACCGTCGTTGAGATGAAACATACACTCAAGGACCTTGAGTGGGTTAAGAAAAATCCCAAAGCCCGCGCTGAGGATCTAATGGAAGCTTTTGCAGATCCTTCTATCAAAGGTATTATTTCAACAATCGGAGGTGATGATTCCATACGCATGTTGCCTTATCTCGATCTGAATATTATTTCAGCTAACCCTAAAGTTTTTGTCGGATATTCAGACACAACGGTATCGCATTTATGTTGCTGTAAAGCGGGAATAACATCTTTTTACGGCCCGGGCATCATGGCCAATTTTGCAGAAAATCAGGGTATATTTCCCTATGTAGCAGAATACTTTACCAAAGCAGTTCTATCGCCCGATGCAATCGGAGAGATAAAAGATTCAGACGTATGGACCAATGAATTTCTTGACTGGTTCAATCCTGACAATCAGCTTATAAAACGCAGGCTTCAAAAGTCAGACGGACGTAAACTCTTGCAAGGCAGCGGCGTGATAAAAGGCAGACTTTTCGGTGGTTGCATACAAACATTAATCACACTCAATGGCACAGCGTTGTGGCCCGGCGAAACCGGCTGGGATGATTCGCTTCTATTCCTTGAAGTTGCAGAAACGCAGTTGCCACGCAACATTTTCGAATACTTCCTCAGAAGTCTTGGTACCCAGGAAATATGGGACAAAGCCAGGGGAATTATTTTTGGCATACCCGGAGGACAAAAAATCGAAGCAGAATTTCTTGGATACGAAAACGCTTTAAGAAAAATTATCGGGGATGAATATGGCCGAAGCGACATGCCCATTCTATCACGCATGAATTTTGGCCATACAGATCCGGTATTCACTATACCTTATGGTGTTGAGGCTGAAATTGACTGTGAGCGTAAAAGTTTTACAATTATTGAGAGTGGGGTTGTAAGTTAAAAAAGGCTATGTGCCCTATACTTTTGAAATGCAGGGCACATAGCCTTTGCAAAATAGAATGAGAACTTGTCCTACACCTTGAAGGTGCAAAACAAGTTCTCATCTGACATTCTTCAACCTCCTTTGCCACATTACATGTACTTTCGCTATCATGAAAATGTTTCAGCAAGAGGTTCACTTAAAAGAACGTAAAAGAGGCTTTCATATCATTACGCAGGAAGTATTGCTGGCACTGCCGCAAATTACGCAGTTAACAACCGGCATGTGCCAGGTATTCATCAGGCACACGAGTGCATCGCTTACCATCAATGAAAATGCTGATCCTACGGTAAGAGTTGATTTTGAGACTTATTTCAATAAGGCTGTGCCGGAAAATGATCCCGGTTACCGGCACAATGATGAAGGGCCAGACGATATGCCTGCTCACCTGAAATCATCCATCCTTGGCAGCTCCGTATTGATCCCAATTCGCCAGGGACGGCTTGCGTTGGGCACCTGGCAGGGAATTTATCTTTGTGAACATAGAAATTTTGGTGGCCCGAGGAAAATCGTGATCACAGTATGGGGCGATTGAGAATAGTTATAAATTAATTTTCGTTCCTTTATTCGGCGCCCCGCAACAGAGAAGCAATTGCCATCCGTACAGGATTATCTTCCTGCCAGGTCCCCAGGTCCCCACCAGCAACAACGACTTCATCCCGATCTTCAAATACGGCTCCATTACCTCTGGCAACAATGTGAGGAGCCTTTCCGGAAACAAGATATTCATAGCCGTTGGCCACGTTGTTACCTCTGTGCTGCTCCTGGCTATTCACTGTTGTATCGGTATACGCTTTAATAATATCCTGAGCAGTAGCAACGAAGTTTGGTTGCGTCCCAAGAAGTACGGTTTTGAGTGAGTTCTCATGGCCCGTCCTGGTTGCCCCGGTTGAACCAGCAATACTATGCAGCAAATTAGCAGCTACAACATCGGCAGGATTGGCTTCCTGAAATGCACCCACCGGCAGTTTGATAGCATCCAGTGCAGCAAAAAATTTGGCTGTACTGGCCGCAATTGCAGCATTAAGTCTGGCTCGAATAGTGGCTATGCGCAGATCACTCACATCGCTTCCCAGCATCTCTCTCACATAACTATCACGGGCAGATTTTGGGAAATAGCGTTGTATATTTTTAGCACTCGACTGACCTCCCCAACCAGCATCATTGGTGGCCAGTCTGGCCATAGTATCCATCAATACCATTAGTTGCACAGTTGCCAACTGTGAGGTTGTGAAGATATCGCTAAATATGCCCGGTTCTACGGCCGTCATATCTGCCATCAGGGATGTATGTAACTGTCTTGCATTAATCCATTGGTTGTCAGTAGTTAATTTATCAAGTATCCTGGTTCCTACACCAGCTCCTCCTACACGTTCCCGCCGTATATCCGCATCATCACTTCGTCCCGCCAAATATTTAGAAACATTACTCAATGCTATGTTTTCTATAGTAGCGCTTCCTTTGTATCCCAATGTAATTTGAACTGAACCCAATGTTCCCCGCGGATCATAATCAAACACCCGTGCGGCGGTTGCCTGTGTGAGATGGGCCGCACTATTACCTTCCCGGAAAACAATCTGACTACCGGCATGAAGGCCCTGCTCTGCAACGATCGCCTGTCTGAGCGCTTCTCTTCTCGACCAAAGCCCGATCCAATCCTGCCCCACTCTAAGTATAAAATTATCCTTCGTATAATTATGGCCATGCCGTTCAATTATCCATTCGGCAGACTCCACGTCATTTTCGAGCCTCGTCAAACCCGCCTGCAATGCTATATAATCACCGTTATCTGCATCAGCTACGTCGTAAGTGCCCATTGGTACAGCGTAAAAAGTTACATAAGAACCTACAATGCTTACTGCATGCGGTGCTGCATTGTGTACAGCAAGGCCACCTACAGCAGAAGGTTGCCACTGATGAAGTTCTGTTCCTCCATGCTCAGTGTACTCTATTCCCCCTCTCACCCGTTGAGCAATATCTAAACTTCCCGCCGTTGCATTTGATAATATTTTATCCTGATCGTTTATAGAATGTACTGTATGTAGTGCCTTCCCTCCCATTGCATCAGCTTCTTTTTCCAGTCCTTCATCATCATTGATCTGCATATTGCCTTTCATTTGCATGGTGGGCTTTACACGTCCCTGCTTTTGTTGTACTACATGCCATGCTTCATGAGGCAAATGTTTTTCCTGGCCGGGGCCGATATGAATATCCGTTCCCTGCGCATAGGCGAGCGCATTCAACCGGGCTGGTTTGTCTGAGTTGTAATGAACTTTTACATCATTCATTGAAAATCCGGAAAGATTTTCTATACCTGATTGCAAATTGTCTGGCAAACCTGTATTGCGTTCTTTTGGTTGGACAACAGGAGGGTTGCGCTGATCTGCCATTGCCTGGTAAACACGCAATTGCTTAACCGGCCTGCTGTTATTTGCCATATCTTTGAATGCCTTCAATTGCTTCGCATGGGCATTCATGTTGATACTATCGTGCTCCTGTCTCTGAGCGGCCATTTCAAAACTACCATCTGCAAATTGTGTAACATCGTTATCATGTTCCCGTTGTCCAACGAAATTAGCAACCGCGATGCTGCTGTCATTCCTCTGTTCATTAGAAACACGTGTGTTCATATTTCAGAGATTTTATATACTCAATATAAAAAATAATTGGCAAACAAGTGCATGCTAAGGTAAACAGACTATAATGCAGCATTGTGATGATGTTTCAAAGGGATAAATGATAAATCATTTTTTGGTGCACTCTAATAAAACATCACCCTACAGCAAAATATCTGATAATCAGCAACCGCAGAAACTCAGAATTTGTAAACTTCCAATTTACATCGCCGTTCATTTAATACTTGCAGGATCTACCACAACATACTTTATTGACTCGCCTGCTTTGCCAAGTGAATGGGAATAGCTGATGTGCACCAGGCCATCACCAGATTGAATAAGGCAGGGATATGAAAAGCTACCACTATCTTTTGGTACGTTCTCCAATGTTTTTTTCCATCGCCATGTTTGGCCTTCATCATCGCTCAGGAAAAAACTTAACCGGTATCGTCCGTCAGATTCATCATTGCCAACAAACGCCCAGCGCTTATCATTCAACTTTATTAAACCTACACTCGCCGTATTCGGGATATCTGTTTTTTGTGCAGCTGACCAGCTTTGACCATTATCCACGGATTTGCTGACTTGCACCCGCGAAGGTGCATCACCGTTATCCCGCATATACGCAACAAGATCACCATTTTTATCCTGTACAAAAGCAGGCTGAACATTGCCCCTACCTACAATAGGGAGACTTGCGCGCCAGGTATCTCCATCATCATCGGAAATGGCTGCCAACGACATATTGAAGCCATCTGAATACAGCGGCAACAGGATTCTGCCTGTAGATAATTTTAGTGGCGTTATCCTGGTCATCCATCCGGTACTTCTTTTTGCAAAATCGTGACTGGCCTCTACAATCATGTTGTCGTATGATGGTGCATATGATGCAGTTCCATGTCCATTTTTCTGAAGCTGTTTAAATTTATTTGCGGTCTCTATAGCGAAGCTATCTGAAGGCGCAAGTAAAATATTATCCTGCCAGTTCCACTCGGGCGCGATACTGTCCGTGTAACGAACGGCTGTGCGGTATTTCAGTACAGAGCATTCCCAACGATGCGCCTGCACGGCGATCCACACAAGAAATAACTTGTTATGATTGTTGAGAAACAAAACAGGGTTGCAATCTGGCAATCCGTAGGTATCAGCCATAACAAACGGCGCGGACCATGTTTTTGATCCTTTTCTCAGGCGGGCACCCATTATTTTTACGTCATCCGCCGTACGCTCTCCGCTGCCCTGGAACCAGGCCGCCAATACATCTCCGTTAGGAAGACTTACAATACTGCTGCCATGTGTATGTTGAGGTTGCGGAGGAAAGATCAGTCCGCTAAAAACTGTTTGTACCGGTTCAATTTTGGTTTGTGCAATTACAAGGCAGGAAAATAAAAGACAGGAAATCGTGGCAATCAATCGACTCATAATTCGTTGGGATTGGTATTAAATGAAGGAAGCTATGAAATATTTGAAGGATTACAAATTTTAAAAGCGAACGTATCGCCGATTATTTAAAGGACTTTTTTGCCCGGATAATTTGTTTGTCCGGAAAAACAAAAAGCTATTTCTAACCGGACAAAGCAGCGTTATTTGGCTGGCTCTAACAATATCGTTTTTAATTTAAACAACTCCTTTCCTTCCTGATTTGGCCGGATTGTAATGGTATAAATTCCACTTTCCTTAATACCGGCTATTGCGACAGGATGTTTGATGAATAACAAAGGCGCACTACTTTCAAATTCGGAGGCGCGTAATGTTTTAAAGAAATATTTTTTGCCGGCTATTTCCAATGTTGCTTCCTGGTTTGCACTACCCTGCGGACAAGCGTATTCTAATACTATTTTATAATCGCCGGGATCAGCAACCCGAATTTGAAATGTAACATCATCATTTGCAGTAGCCATTTCAGTAACGCATGTAGCATGCTTCCAATCACCGAAATAATGACTAAAAGTGAGGCTTTCTACTTTTGCCTTGCCATTCGTCTTTGCAAAAACAGCATCAATATTATTTGTTTCATATTGCTGTGAAACGGTAACAGGATAAGTAATATCATAAGCCGGCTGCTTGTTATCATCAGTGTATTCTACAACAAAAACGGTATCAGCCGGAGCTTTGGTTGAAGCAGAAAGATCTATTATGATGTCGTTTTCCCTTCGCTTGAAACTGAGTTGTTTTTTGCCTGCCAACGCATATACTTTGTCAACGCCAGACCTGAAGCCGGGCACCAGTAACTTTCCGTTTTGCGGCATATTAAACACATGCAAAAATAACTTACCTGGCTTTGCGGTAGTAACACCCCACGGTTGCGCCGGTATAAAACCTGCTGTAGTGCTATAAATACTTTCACCATTTACTACAAGCCATTTGCCTGTTTCTTCTAAGTATTTTTTTGAATAATACGGAATGTTTCCTTTGCCATCCGGACCAACATTCAGCATCAGGTTTCCTCCTTTAGATGCAACATTTGCCAGTAACTGTATGATCTCGCCTGAGGTTTTAAAATTCATATCATGTTCAATATAACCCCAGGAATCATTGTGCGTATAGATGGACTCCCATGCACCTTTAATGGGAACCGGCGGCACTTCTGAATCACCAAAATCTTTATAATCACCCAGTCCCTGCCCTACCCGGCTACTAAATAGACTTTGTGGTTGCAGCGCATGTAAACTATCAACCAGGCTTTGAGTTTCTGCTTTGGAGAGTCCGCCAGGAAGATCAAACCATACAATACTCAGCGGGCCATATTGCGTCAGCAACTCCTTCAATTGCGGAATAGCTTTCTGTTGATAATACAATTGGTAATTCTTTTTATTTGCGTCAAAATCCCATTCATTTCCCCCGCCATTTGTTTCGTGCCAGTCAACAAATTGCGAATAATAAAATCCAAACCGTATGTTTCTTTTCCGCGTGGCATCAGCCAGTGCTTTCATCGGATCTTTTTTGAACGGCGATGCTTTAACTATCGTAAAATCACTCACCCTTGAATCATACATTGCAAAACCTTCGTGATGCTTTGCCGTTATTACCATATATTTTATACCCGCGTCTTCGGCCAGTTGCGCCCAGGCGTCAGCATTGAAGTCAGTTGGATTAAATTCTTTTGCTACCTGTTCATATTCTTTAACCGGTATTTTAGCCTGATGCATGATCCATTCACCACTGCCATAATATCTTTTCCCTTTCCAACTGCCTGCCAATTGAGAATAGAGTCCCCAATGTATAAACAGCCCGAACCTGGCGTCTTTAAACCATTGCAGATCGCGATGTTCTTTAGCAACAGAAGTTTTATCCCACATATTCTCCATGGCTTGCTGCGCCTGTGCGGATGATAAAATAAAAGCAAGAAGTGTTATCAGAAATATTCTCATAGCAAGTAATTCGTTGATGGAAATAAAAAATGATTTGCAGCTCATGCATCTGAATACATGATCATCCGAAAATAAAATAAAAAACGACAGAAAAATGATTTTTTGCAACCTCGATATGAGATTACATTAGTTACTACAACTTAGCTTTCAAAACTTATATTTCATATCTTGACAGGCAATAAAAACTATTGACTAATGTTTTATGTTAAGAATATGCTGATCAGCTTCTCGATCATACTGCTTGCAGCTTGCAACAATCCTCAACCAGAAAATGCGAACCCAAAGGCAGCATCAGATTCAATCTCAACCACTTTTTGCAATCCTTTAAACGTGGCATTGGGCGACCCTTTTATATTGCACGCATCAAGCGGAAAATATTATATGTATGGAACTTCAGAAGCCACAGGTTTTAGAACATATTCATCAGATGATCTTGTTCATTGGAAAAATGAAGGACTGGTATATACCGGTGCGACTGAAAAATCATGGACAGAAAGCAGCTTCTGGGCTCCGGAAGTATACGAGCGCAATGGAAAATATTATATGTTTTTTAGTGCCAACTGGAAACAAAATCCTACAAATGAAAAAGAGAATTTTCGCATAGGAGTTGCGGTTGCTGACAAACCCACAGGGCCATTTATTGAACTTAGTGATAGACCAATATTTGATCCGGGTTATCCAATTATCGATGCCAATGTATATTTTGATAACGCGTCGGGCAAAACATATTTATACTATTCACGCTGTTGTTATAAACATCCTGTAAAAAGTGATGTAGCAGACTGGGCAAAAAAGGAAAAGATCTTTAATGAAGTGGAAGAAAGCTGGGTATATGGCGTTGAGATAAAACCCGACTTTTCCGGTGTAATTGGGCAACCTGTTTTATTGTTGCAACCACCAACTAAAATAACCGATAAGCAAGCCGAATGGGAAAGCCGTTCCGTGACATCAAAAGAAGTAAACCGCCGTTGGACAGAAGGTTCTTATCTCATTAAAAAGAATGACACTTATTACCTGATGTATTCAGCCAACTTCTTTGGTGGAAAAAATTACGCGGTTGGTTACGCTATTTCAAAAAACCCTTTGGGTCCCTTTGTGAAAGCTGCCAATAATCCTGTGTTGCAAAAGAATATTGACAGTGGCGGGAATGTAACCGGCACCGGACACAATATGGTATTGGAATTACCTGATGGTGAAATGTACTGTGTATATCACGGACGCACCAATAAAACCGGTGATGAACGGGTTGTATTTATTGATAAAATGGAAATCACAAAAGATAGTTTGCTCGTGGTAAACGGACCAACCACTGCACCACAGAAAATGCCCGTTGGAAGTCGTGAAGGGAAATAATTTTAAATAGAAAGGTTTGAGGAAGAAGCTGCCAGTTTTTTATCTGTCCTACACCTCACCGGTGTAGGACAGATAAAAAACAAGTTGAGCCCTCTCCTAAAAATAAATTCCCGGAACTAAATCTTCCAGCAATCCCTGCTGTCCGGGCTCCCAGCCCAATGACCAGCGTGTTTGTTCACCGGACGCGGGACAATCTATTTTAGCGAAATGTGTAAACCAGCCAAAATAATCTTCAGCATCTTTTCCTTCTTTGCTTACTGTTGGTAAATTCAATCCTTTTCCGATAGCTGTTGCAATTTTGTTGAACGGGATACCGCCTTCCGCTACGGCATGAAAAATTCTTTGCGCCGGTTGCTTTTCAATAATCAACCGGTAAAGCACAGCAGCATCTAAACGGTGAACTGCCGCCCATTGGTTGCTCCCCTCGCCGATATAAGCAGATTCGCCTTTTTCTTTGGCTATCCCGATTACGATCGGAACAAATCCATGATCACCTTTTCCATGAACCGTTGGCGGAAGCCTGACGATGTAAGAATTTACACCTTTTTCAGCAACGGCATTTGCTGCTTCTTCGGAAGCTGCCCGGGGAATAATATCGGAACCAGCCGGCTTGTCATCTTCGGTCACGGGTCTGCCGTAGCTTAGCAACCCAACACCTGATGTGATGACCAACGGACGAGCAGAACCTGCAAGCGCTTCACCTAAAGCAAGTATCACCTTGCGGTCATCTTCGCAATTGGCTTTAAAACGACTGAAATCATGGTTAAAGGCTGTATGAATAACAGCATCGCAACCTGCCGTTCCTTTTTGAATACTTTCCAGGTCTTCCAGGTTGCCGCGGTAAACTTCGGCGCCGGTTTTGGCCAGTTCTTCAGCAGCACTGTCCGAGCGCACCATTCCAAGTACCCGGTGACCAGCCTGTAAAAGTTCCTTAACAATTGCGGAGCCTACAAACCCCGAAGCTCCTGTAACAAATACGCGCATATGCATGATAATTTTATTGACAACAAAATTGAAACAAAACATACGCGAAAAGGTGGTCATTTGACCATAATTGCAAGTACGAAGTATGAAGTACGAATTACGAAGTACTCAGGTTTAGACACGCTTATTTTGTGTAGCGAAGTCAGTGTGAATTACGAAGTTCGAAGTATTCAGGTTTAGACACGCCTATGCATCTCAGTGCAACCCTGTGACTCCTCCATGGGTCTCCTGTGTAACTATATTAACTCTTTTACTAGCTGATTTTAGCGATGTATTTGCGCATGCCGGATACGGGTGAGTGTTTTTAGTGAAATGCCCAGGTAAGACGCAATCATGTGCAGCGGGAGCCTTGAAAGCAAATCGGGAAAGTTGCGAACAAAATCCTCATATTTTTCTTCCGGCGTAGCACTCAATGCAGTCAATAGCCGTTGCCTGCTGTTGTAGATGTTGTGCGAAATCAATTGTTGGGAAAGCATTTTAAACGCGGGTATATCCGAAAGCAGAACATCAAAATCAGCCTTGGTCCAGAGAAGCACTTCACTTCTTTCTACAGCAGCAATATTGTATTGCGACGGTGTCTGGCGGTCATAGCTTTCCACATCTAAAGTCCAGGTATGCTGCGGAGAAAACTGAAGAATATGCTCACTGCCATCTTCCGCTATTCCATAATTGCGCAGTAATCCATCTACCACAAATATTTTGTGCCGGCAGATCTGGCCCTGTTGCAGTAACAACTCATTGCGATGAAGCGACCTTGACATTGCAACGGAACAAATCAGATCAATGTCTTCATCAGCAAGACTGGTGTTCGTACGAAGATATGTTTGGAATGACATGGACATAGGTATTCAAAATTAACGGTCCCGGCTTATTGAAAGACAACAACATAGCAAATATTGCTGTCTACAAGCACTGATAGAAAGTCATGGCAAAATACAATATAATCGCAACAGATCAGCTTCTTTATGATAACTTGCCAGAATGTGAATGATAAGTATGACAGATTTTCCGTGTTCTGCAGAAAGAATATTGTAAGAATGGCATTGCAGCCTTTGGCACAGATAGTGCAGACTAATCAGGTAAATAACTTTATATGGCAATACAAACCGCAATTTTAGCCGGAGGATGTTTTTGGGGTGTTGAAGAGCTGATACGTGCACTTCCAGGTGTAACAAAGACACGTGTAGGTTATACCGGCGGCGATGTTCCAAACGCCACGTACCGGAATCACGGATCTCATGCGGAAGGCATAAAGATCACCTTTGACTCAGACAAGTTATCCTATCGCAAACTGCTGGAATTCTTCTTTCAGATTCATGATCCTACAACGCTTAACAGGCAGGGTAATGACGTCGGTACCTCATACCGTTCGGCCATCTTTTATCTGGGTGAAGAACAAAAGAACACAGCCGTCGACCTGATTAAGGAATTGAATGCGGCGCACGTATGGTCAAAACCAATCGTTACAGAAGTGGCGCCTGCAACGGATTTCTGGGACGCAGAGGAAGAACACCAGGATTATCTGCAAAAAAATCCATACGGTTATACATGTCATTACATTCGTCCTGAATGGAAACTGTCAACCGAGAAATCGAAATAAAACAAGAACCTTACATGACTGGCGCGAATGTTCTATAACGTCATTCGCGCCAACAACCGACATTTCTACAAACTCAGAAAAGCCTTCATTTGCGCAAGCGCATACTTCGCATGGAATGAATGAATATCGCTAAGCAGCCACACATGCGTTGCATCATTATGTACAGATAATACTGAATTGGGTTGAATGCTGCTGACCGACGCATGAAAATCCCTGCTGTCATCCAGCAATATTTCACCCGACCCAACAAGAATCAATACCGGCGGAAATTGTTGTAATGATTGATCATCGTAGCTCACCTCTTTAAGCGGTCGTGAACCACGGTACAATTCGGCATATTCTTTTACGCCTTGCTGATTAAGCACTGGATCGTTTGCTGCATTTATTTTGTAAGATGGCGTATCAGCTTCCAGGTAAATCCATGGAGAAAGCAGTATTACGGCTCTAGGCAACTGTCGTTTTTTTACGGTCATGCTTTTAATTGCAGCAACCGTGAGACCTCCACCAGCACTGTCTCCAATGATAAAAATCTCCTGTTGTTGTTCTACAAGATAATCGTAAACAACAACCGCGTCTTCCACGCCAAAAGGAAAGGGATGTTCCGGTGCAAGCCGGTATTCAACCAGCAACACACGAATGCCGAGATGAGCCGCGACATGT
The DNA here is from genome assembly GCF_041060425.1 of Danxiaibacter flavus. Taxonomy (NCBI): domain Bacteria; kingdom Pseudomonadati; phylum Bacteroidota; class Chitinophagia; order Chitinophagales; family Chitinophagaceae; genus Danxiaibacter; species Danxiaibacter flavus. Next base: position 466,693 of record NZ_JAULBC010000006.1, on the reverse strand, counting down.
GCAAGCATATTTTTGTGTGAATCAATACCTCCCATGATATACCCACCACCGTGAAGATAAATAGCTATTGCTCCGTCTTGCTTCCCTTCCGGGATAAACCAGTGAGAAGAAACACCATTGATTGTCTCAGCCTGAACTGTTACATCTGCATGAGGTGGATATAAAGTACCCAATTGGTTGAAATCCGCCCGTTGTGTTGCTATTGCTTCCATAAATTTTCTGTTTCAATGTTCGTTTCACCAAAATTGAACTAAAACGAGCAACCGCACCCATAAAGAAGTTTAAGAAAAAGACTTAATCTGGTTTAAGACTTTTCGGTCTTTTTAGACAAATTACCCCTGATCTTACTAAGAAATTCAGGCGTAATACCGAGATAAGATGCTATTTGTGTATTGGGCAAACGCGAGGACAAATTGCTATACTGCTCCATAAAAGAAAGATATCGTTCTTCCGCAGTCTCGCTGATCGTTTGCAATAATCGATTTTCAAGCGCAACATAACGATCCTCAATGATCACCCGAAATATGCGTTCCATTTTCTGATACCGGGAAAGCAAATTATAGAGATCTCCCTGCGCAATTTGTAGCACTGTGGCCGGTTCTATCGCCTCAATAAACATGCGGCTTGGTTTCACATTATGAATACTATCAACCTCGGTGATCCAATCATTCTCGGCGATAAACTGTAGGTTATGCTCCACTCCCTTTGTATCTACATGATACTTTTTAAAACATCCATCTACCACAAAAGTGTAATGCTTACATATTTCTCCTTCCTGCAAAATCAACTGTCTGCGGCGAAGACGGCGTTCGGTTGTGCAGGCACTCAACGCGTCTTTTTCTTCATCAGTTAAGGGAAGATATTTATTGAAGGCGGCAAAGAGAGATTGCAGGCTCATATATGGTGTAAGAAGTTAGGGCGTAAAAATAGAAGAAATATTAGAACTGGCGCGAGTGTTCCGAAGGATCACTCGTGTCTACCAATCCCGAGCCGATTGTATCGGCGATTTTGCACTACAAAAGACGAGCTGGCACGTGTTCTTAAATTCTGGCGCAAGTGTTCCGAAGAATCACTCGTGTCTACTAATTCCCAGCCGATTGTATCGGCAATTCTTTCACTGTTACATATCATATACCCCAATACAATAAATCCATACTTTTGCGCGAAACACAGCCTCTAAACCTTATGTCTTCAAAATTCAAAGTAAACGAAGATGCTGTTCCGCATTTTGTGACATTCACCGTTGTCGGCTGGATCGATGTATTCAGCAGGGAATGCTACAAACAAATTATCACTGACAGTTTAAAATACTCTGAAAGCATGACTATCATCCGATAGAACTGGACACAAGTGAAAAATTTTCGCAGAGATTAAATTACCTGCACAACAATCCGGTAAGATCGGGATTGGTTTGGGAGCCGCGGCACTATAAATATAGTAGCGCGAAGCATTATTGTACTAACGGTCGTGGGTTGTTGAAACTTGAGGGTTTATCGCATTGAATCGCCGATACAATCGGCTTGAAACTAGTAGACACGAGTGATCCTGCGGAACACTCGCGCCAGAATCACTTTACAAACGGTACTAAATTTTATACAATATGGATTTTAATGACACAGAAATCAATGAAATTTATTTATTCTTAGATGATTTATTTGCACTTAAAATAAAGGCTCAACTTAAAGGAACAGGGCTATTCTTAAAAGAGTTTGAGCGAGTTATTGATATGCATACCGACGAACAATCATATCAGTTAGTTGTAAATAAATTCGTGTTTTAATTTAAAAGTAAGATGGGCATTTACAAGGGATTACTTGAGATATGCAATAGTGAATTACTGGACATTCAGAAGGAAATTGATTTTCTTGATGAACATAAACACAATGACTTAACACACAACGCTAATTTCTTCTATAATCGTTTTGAAGAGCTTTATGACCGGGAAAACAAGATAGTTCGACTAAAATCGAAACTTTTATCTTTTCTAACGCTGAAGAGCTCGGAACCAGAAAACAAGACTACCATCTAATAGAATTGAAACGCCTATACGTTCGGCTAGAAATTTAATAGAAACGAGTGATCCTGCGCATCATTCGCGCCAGACGTTGCCCAACTTCTGCCATTCGCCCGTCGCAATCAGCCTTCATATTGGCGCAAATAGCCTTGTGAGACAAACCAATGTATTTTAATTTTATGCCTCCACTAACCTAACTATAAACAAACATGAACAACATTAATAACATCGTCGCTGAACTTGAATTTGCTCAAATAGGCTGGGTGGTTCCGGACATTCACGCTGCCGTCAAGTTCCTTTCGAAGACACTCGGTATTGCAGGCTTTCCTCAACCGGAACATTTCAGCGCGCAGGATCTGAATATGACCTACTATGGCAAGGTGGTGGCGGGCGATTGGCTAACCACTCAGACTTATAACGGAGGCACCTTTATCGAACTTGTTCAACCGCTTTCGGGCCAAAGCATGTTTCATGATTATCTCGCACGATATCCCGCAGGAGGGACTCAGCACCTCGCTTTTAGATTGCCGGTAAGCGATTTCGAGAGGATCACCAATGACTTGCGTGAACAGGGTTGTGAAGTCATCAGTACAGTTGACCACCCGATTGCGCGAATGATGTTTTTCGACACTTATCAAACGTTGGGTGTTGTTACCGAGATCATGGGCATCACACCGGAGGGATGGACTGCCATTGAGCAAATGCAAAAGGCAAAGTGAAGAGTATCTTCATCCTTAGTGACCGTAAAACAAGGTTTTCTGCGATATACGATAACATTAAAGCATCAATAACTTTAAGTCCAATAAATGTCTTAATTCTTGAATAAAGATCTTGCAACAAAGTCGTAATTAACCTTTAAACTGTCGTATTCAGCCACTATAAAAATTCAATCTTCTTATCATCTTTGTTGTGTTGAACTCAATTAACAACCAACACAAAGTGGAGCAGCGACCACTACAAAAACGGGCGGCACCGAAAAGCCTTACGAGTAGGAGCAAAAATCTATCTTATGTCCAGCAACAATGCAGTTTCGCTACACAGGATGCTTAAAACAACTCCGGAAAAATTATATCGCGCATTTACCGATGCTACGGCAATCGCGTCATGGTTGCCTCCGTATGGATTTCTCTGCACCGTTCACGAAATAAAAGTAGAAGCAGGCGGTTCGCATAAGATGTCATTCCAGAATTTTTCAACAGGCAACAGCCATTCATTTGGCGGCAAATACCTGGAACTCAAACCCAATGAGTTTTTGAAATATACCGATGCGTTTGATGATCCCAATATGCCAGGAGAAATGACCACCTCTGTGTGGCTCAGGAAAACTGTTGCAGGTACAGAAATAAAAATTACACAGGAAGGAATCCCTTCCAACATACCCGCTGAAATGTGCTATTTAGGCTGGCAGGAATCACTGGAAAAACTGGCAAAGTTAGTTGAGCCCGAAATTCCGGATGCCTGATTCGGACGACTAATTTTTTATAAACGATTTTTACAGTATCTAACGAGGGACGTCTTACACCGAAATAATAATCAATCTAACTAAGGCGCGAGTAATTCTGCAGAATATTCGCCCCTTGTTTGTGCTCATTCAGGGCAAGAGGCGAGCTTCGGAACTTTTACAATTCTACTACTTAAATTTACTTGCCTCTTATTGCCTGCTTCATATAACCGCAACCTTTGATAAATCGGCCCCCAGGCCTTTAAGTGCAGCATATGTGAGTTTATCCATCATTGCGCCTTCAAAGTGTATGGTTGCGATGGCTTTGTAATATTTATTAGTCAGCGCATAAGGCGAACGGAAAGATACATTTTTGAGTGTAGCTCCTTTAAATGTAGCCTCGTTCAGCGCCGACTTGTTAAACCTGGCGCCGATAAACGTTTGCCCGTTAAGGCAAACTCCGCGCAGATCTGCATATTTAAAATCCACATCATTAAATGTGCAGTTTTCAAAGATCGTCTTTCTAAGGTCGATGATCGTCAGCTTCACGTCGATCAGTTTTACATCGGTGAATTTTGCACCAGCCAGCTCTGACTTATTGAATTCAGTGCGCACAAGGATGGTCTTGTTAAAGCTCGCATCAGTGAGGTCACAGGTGGACAAGAGGCAATCTGTCAGATCTGCGCTGTCGAAATTGCCTTCGCGTACATCGCTGCTCATGAACGAGCTGCCGGTCAGGTCTGCCCCGGCGAAATCGGATCCCCGCAATGAACTTGCTTTAAATTTCCTGTTGTGCGCGGTAACGCCGGCAAAGTCGCTCGTTACCAGATTACTCCCGCTGAAATCCGTTAACAGCTGCCGCTCCGATGAACCTGGAAGATTGACATCTTCCTGTTCATCTTGTTCTTCATCAATATTAGCCGCGATGCGCCTAATAGTCGACGTTTCGTCGACTGATTGAAAATTTTCTGAGAAATAATTAAGGTCAACACCTAAAATCTCTGCGAGGCGGTTAAGGGTAACAATGTCGGGAATTGACTCTCCACGCTCCCATTTTCCAACTGCCTGTGGGCTTATAAACAGATGTTGAGCCAGTTGCGCCTGAGACATATTCATTTCCTTTCGTGCTTGGGCAATTTTGTTGCCGATCGTATTTGTGTCCATGTCTACTATCTTTTTTGTTTTATTTTTTCAACACCACAAAGATATTGGGGCTTATTCCGGGAATGGCAAAACGGCGGAACTTCCTGGTTGTTATTACGCTACTATTAGTTGTTATTTGACAACCAGTAGTTGTATTCATCGCATTATGGCAAATTAAGGTTCATCAACAGCATTTCCGTCGATTCCGGCAATACAAAACATATTCGCCAATTTCGCCAGATACGGCCCGAGGCCACATCTTGCATTTGAACACAAAATTCCTCAGTTAGAACACACCCATTGAAATACCTGCAATGAACTTTGCTGTTGAAATTAAATTCAAAAGCAATGAAAAAAGTATTGATAACAGGAGCAAATAAAAGTATCGGTTTTGAAACCGCGCGTCAATTGCTTCACAAAGGCTATTATGTTTATTTGGGCAGCCGCGATCTGCAAAATGGTTCGGATGCTGTAGAAAAACTAAAAGCTGAAGGCTTAAACAACGTAGAAGCCGTGCAAATCGATGTAAGTAAACAGCAATCAGTGGATGAAGCACGTAATGAGATCGGTAAAAAAACGGACGTACTGGATGTTCTGATCAATAACGCGGGAATTAACGGAGGCAGGCCGCAGACAGCACTTACCGCTACTATTGACCAGTTTAATAGAGTTTATGAAACCAATGTATTTGGCGTTGTAAGGGTTACGCAGGCATTTATCGATTTACTGCAAAAGGCACCGGAGCCACGTATTGTTAACGTGAGTTCAAGCCAGGGATCATTAACGTTCGCTAGTGACCCGACAAGTATTTATTACAATTATAAAGGCGCGGTATATCAATCTTCAAAATCGGCATTGAATATGTACACCGTAGCTTTAGCATATGAATTACGTGATACACCGTTCAAAGTGAACTCCGTTGACCCGGGCTTTACGAAGACTGATTTTAATGAGCATCGTGGAACGGGCACCGTTGAGGAAGCCGGAACGCGCGTTGTTAAATATGCCGTGATTGGTGATGATGGCCCTACAGGAAAATATTTTAGCGAAGAATTAAATCCTGAAACAGGAGAAATTCCATGGTAATTTAGCAATTCTTACATTTTTGCAGACCCCGGTGCAACTCCGTGTCTACTCCTGTCTTTTCTCCTATGTAATAGAAAATACAATTACACGGAGTTTCGCAGAGCAGGCACAGAGTGGCACGGAGAATGCATGCTAAAAAAAATCAAGTATGAAGAAAGAAGAAAACACACCACATAAACCAGATTCAATATCTGACGTACATAAAAAAATCGGGCTACCGCCACCAGTTCATCCATTGATCAGCCTGATTAACAATACCACCAGCAAAATTGATATCGAAAAATTGCGCCGCCCGCACATTCTAAGCTTTTACAAAATCTCCTATAAAACCAGTTTCAAAGGAAGGGTTAGATATGGCCAGGGATATTATGACTTTGATGGTGGTGGCCTTCTGTTTGCTTCGCCCAACCAAGTAATAGGCGGTCATGACGAGACCACGCTTGATCCTGGTTATACGCTCATCATTCATCCCGACTTCCTCCTTTCCTATCCGTTAGCCAAAAAGATTAAGCAGCACAGTTTCTTCTCCTATTCAGTTAATGAAGCATTGCATTTATCCGACACAGAAAGCGCAACCATCGCATCAGTTTTTAAATTTATTGAAGACGAATTAAACAGCAGGATTGACGATTTCAGCCAGGATGTGATCATCGCCCAGCTTGAATTATTATTGAATTATGCCAACCGTTTTTACAAACGTCAATTCCTAACCCGCAAAGCAGTCAACAATGAATTACTACAAAAGCTCGAAGATGTTTTAGAGGCATATTTCAACGACGACATATTGTTGACAAAGGGCGTTCCGACTGTTCAATATCTTGCAGAACAATTGAATTTTTCACCCAGCTACTTAAGTGACATGCTGCGTTCACAAACAGGATACAATGCACAGCAGCATATCCACAACCTGCTAATTGAAAAAGCAAAAGAAAAATTATCTACCACTAATTTATCTGTAAGTGAAGTGGCCTATGCACTGGGATTTGAATATCCTCAATCTTTTAGTAAGCTGTTTAAAGCGAAAACGGATTTATCGCCATTGGAGTTCAGGAGGGCGTTTAATTGAGACGAAGCCTTGAAGCAAACTTCACCAAATAATTGGAAATAATGCTTACTTATGCGGCTTCGAAAACATTAACTGCTAATTTGAATTCCATTTCCTCCATCAATCAGCCCAAGTATAGTTAGCAAACGCAAAAGCCCATCGCAATTATGACTGTGCCAAGGTTCTTATTTTGCAACAGGCCCAAGCTATGCTTGAAATGAAAATTCAAATTACCTTTTTTTGAAAAAGCCGTCACGCTTTGTATCAATGCGTCCGCCATCATAACCACAACAACCCATACGCGGAGAATTAACAACAGGTAGTTTTCCATAGTCATCAAATTCTTCACATTCTTTAGCATGCTTCTTAGCACATTTGCCGCAAAAAAGGCCCCAGTCTGCACTGCATATTTTCACAGCAGGTTCTTTTCTACATACACTACAAAGTATCTCCAGGGGTTCATTACGTGATAGCAGTACTTCATTATCAACAGCTGCAAAGGCCAACTCTTCTACAACCGTAACGGTAAGGTAAGTAGTAGTACCAAAATCATACTGATATTTCAATTGCAGATCTTTATATAAAATATCTTTTGCTTTTTCTTCAAAGGGAATTTCACCAGAATTATCTTCCATTAGTTTTTCAAGCAATGCTTCATCTCCACTCTCAAGCAATTCCATTAGGCTATGAATTTCTTGATTCTCACTTTTGTTCCGTTGTACGGGTTTATAAAAAGCGCTCAGATGTCCGCAACAGTCCAGCCATATATCTCTCAAAAACATATCAATATTGTCCATCGTGTCATCTCCATCTAACCATAGGAATAAAAAGAATCCACTGGCTCCATAATACTTTTTATCCGGTTCAACTTTTACAAGAAAAGATTTTCCTGCCTTTTCTTTTTTTTGCTGTCCTCGTTGTTTTAGCTCTGCGATTAGATGCCTGGAAATGCTGGTCTTCTTAAACGTCTTTTTGCAATATCTACATTCTCCCTGAGATGTCATAGCTATCTTTTTACAGTTATCAAAGGTATTAGTGAGTACTTTAGCCGCTTTAATACCAATTTTAAAATAAAATCACGTATGATAAGGCACAAATAAAGAGAAATTTCACTTCTTCGGCCTTATATTTTCCCAGTATATTTATACATTCTATTCACAATCGAATATTAGCTTATTTATTTGGCGAGGCTGTCCTTGGAAACGTGCCGTGCCAGTTCAGGAATCTTACATTTCCTGGACGGTCCTGCGATTTATTTTCCCGATTTCATCTTCTTGATTTGTTGTTCTCGTTGTCATGCTTGTAACAACATATTTAACACTTCCGGTATAGACAATCTTCCTGATCATTCCTGTTATTGCAAATTTGGAAGGTCCGATGTTGTGTTCGTGTAGTCGACGCCAGATATCAGTGAATGCATGCAGACATAGGACATAAAAAAAGGCCATTTGAGGCGGTTAGTGATGGCGTTGGGATTGTTGAAAATCATTTTGCCAGGACTTTACATAACCAAACGGGCGGCATTTCATTGCTTTCTTCAATTTGTGCTTTGCACTTAATCGCCACAGGCGATAGAGTAAGACTGCGGAGTCTGGAGGCCCGGCAGAGCAGGCCGTTCCGCGAAGCGGAAAAACTTATATTCCCTTATGTCCCTTATATGGTTCAAAAACCTTCGCTTAGTTAAGCCTTCAAAGTTGATGCTCAACATCTTCTAGACACTTCCAACCGAAATATTCAATATTTTTTACATACCTATTTACCAATTTTTTTGTTTATCTTATCTGAACAAAATCTTTTAAACCATGCAAACACAACGCAGATCTGTTTTGAGAAAACTTTTCGCCTCGCTTGTAGGTGTTTCCGGCTTAAGTTTAGTTGCAAAAGCAAAAACGAATTCTAACGATGAAAAAGAGGTAGACGGAATTGTTTACGACCAGGAGGTTCCTTTATTTTCCCAATCAACCAAACTCGGCAATCTCATATTTATAGCGGGACAGGGCGCACATTTTGAAGGCGATATAAAATCTCATACCGATCATGTATTGAAATCCATGGAAGAACAATTGGTAAAAGCGGGCTCCTCAATGGAGAAAGTATTGAAGGTGAGTGTATTTCTTAACGACATAAAAGATTACGCGGGAATGAATGAAGTGTTCAAAGGGCGCTTTGGCAAAAATCCTCCTGTACGCACAACAGTTGCCGTAGCCGCAGGTGGTGTTCCCGGTAATTCATTGGTAGAAATGGATTGCATGGCTTATATCTAAACTATTGTTTCATTTTACAAACCTTAAAAATGAAGCGGAGAGATTTACTCAGAAATCTATCGCTCGTTCCGTTTGTCGGAACCGTAGCAGGTACTTTGCTTCCATTCGAATCAACCAATGCTGCGTCAAAGTCTAAGAAAAGAAACCTGTTTAAAGAACTTGGTGTAAGAACTTTCATCAATGCTGCCGGCACGTATACTTTTATGACAGGCTCATTAATGCAGGATGAAGTTGTTGATGCCATTCGTTCTACATCACACGAATTTTGTTTGCTTGACGAATTACAGGATAAAGTAGGAGAAAAAATTGCGGCCATGACAAAAGCCGAAGCTGCCGTTGTAACATCAGGTGCATTCTCGGCAATGACACTTGGACTCGCGGGAATTCTTACCGGCATGGATGAAAAGAAAGTCGAGGCGCTTCCGCATCTTGAAGGTACTGGGATGAAAAGTGAGGTAATTTGTCAGAAGGCACATGATATTGGTTACAATCATGCACTCACAAACACAGGTTGCAAAATTGTGCAGGTCGAAACTGCCGCCGATGTAGAAAAAGCGATCAATGAAAAAACGGCGTTGATGCATTTCTTAAACATTGAAGCAGACAAAGGAAAGATCATGCATGAAGAATGGATAGCACTCGGAAAGAAACACAACATTCCGACCTCAATCGATATTGCAGCCGATGTTCCCCCTATCTCAAATCTGTGGAAATTTAACGAAATGGGTTTTCACTGGGTTGCCATCTCCGGTGGTAAAGCGCTGAGAGGCCCGCAGAGTGCAGGTTTGCTGATGGGCAAAAAAGATATTATTGCAGCTGCGCGTTTGTCAATGCCGCCACGAGGTTCAACGATTGGCCGCGGCATGAAGGTGAATAAAGAAGAGATCGTTGGCATGTATGTTGCGCTTGAACATTACCTTGCTTACGATCATGATAAAGAACGGAAAGAATGGGAAGCACGTATTGCAACAATTGAAAACGCAGTGAGATCTATCAACGGAATTACTACGGAAGTAAAAGTGCCACAGCTGGGAAACGTCACACCAACACTGCATGTAACATGGGATCCGGTTAAAGTAAAGATCACGACAAAACAACTGCAGGAAAATTTGCGGAACGGAGATCCATCAATTGAGATTGTGGGCAATGAAGACAATCACATCAGCATGACCGCGTGGGTAATGAAATCAGGCGAAGAAAAAATTGTTGCCAGGCGATTGAAAGAGGAATTGGCAAAAGTGAGTGTATGATTATTATGTTACCAACTCACCAGAGTTAAGTCAAAAGTAAAAATTCAAGATGATCAAATGCACTGCTGTTGCTTATTTTTTAAAAGCAGCTCACCACAATTTTACGGTTGACATAACACTATCACTTTTGATACCAGGTTCGACAAGTATCAACTCATGTTGCTGGATACATTGTTAATTTTCAATTATCAACTTTCAATTGTCCATTCTAGTGATCGGCTCATAAAAAACTACGTTTCAAAAAATGAAACAGCCAACGATTGCTTACTGCAAAAACCTGCTTCTTTTATTACAAAACACAATTGTTGTTTTTCTTCTTGTATTGGTTGTCTCGTGCAACCCAAGCAAAGAAAAACCGTCTACCGTATGGACCGCACCGGAAAGTGCATCTTTATTAAAAAGTCCGTTCACAATAACACAGGACATTGAACTGAAAGGACAACAATTGTACATGCTATACTGCCGGTCCTGTCATGGAAGGACAGGCAGAGGCGACGGAGCAGCAGGACGTTCATTGGATCAAAAACCCGCCAACTTTCAAGATCAGGCAATAAAAAAAGAACCGGATGGCGCTTTGTTCTGGAAGATGAGCACAGGCAAAGGTGCAATGCCGGCATTCAAAGATGTTTTATCGGAAGAAGAAAGATGGAGCCTTGTTTCATACATTAAAAAATTGACGACGGATGAATATGCCGAAAGGGCTCCACAAGCACTGCATCCTGACATTACCATTAAATATGTAATGAAGACCGCACCAAACAGCATTCGCATTTTACAAAATCCTGTAACAAAAGAAATATGGTACACAACGATGGAGGGCGGCGTATACAGAATAAACAATATTGAAAGCAAGGAGCCAACGTCGCAGGAAATCCTGTCATCAAAAGATCATGGCATTACTCAGTTGCAGGGTGCGGTGTTTTTAGGCAATTCAATTTTCCTGTGTGGCAATGTCCCCGATAAAAATCATCAAACTACAGCGGGAAGAATGGTGCGTGTTTACTTTAAGGACACTGCAGTTTCGCAGATAAAAGTTGTGTTCAATACCGTTAACTATCCTGCGAACAAAACGATTTACGATCACGGATGGAATGCGCTTGAATTAAGTGCTGATGAGAAATATGTTTATGCGAATTCAGGTGCACGAACAGATCATGGAGAAGTACAGGACGATGGAGGTTTGTATCCCAATCAACGCGACAATATCCTGACCTCAAAGATTTTCCGTTTTCCTGTTGAAACAGAAAATCTTTTGCTGACATTGGATACAACACAAGCGCGACCTTACATTTTTGCTGAAGGCATTCGTAACGCATATGACATAGCAATTGATGGAAAAGGAAATCTTTTTGCAGTTTCAAACTCCTGTGATTACGACATGCCAGAAGACATGTTTTGGATCAGGCAGGGACACCATTACGGATTCCCGTGGATGATGGGCGGATTAGAAAACCCCCAACAATTTCCAGACTGGAAACCGGATCCTGCAACGGACCCTTTTATTAACAGATCATCACATTCGTGGGAAGTAAGATATTTTCATAATGATCCAACATTTCCAAAAATTCCTCCGGGTTTAAAGTTTACTCCCGGTGTTCAGAATCTTGGGCCTGATGCAAATTTTTATCGTGGTCACACAGGAAAAGTTTTGGACGGCGATCAAACAGGTGCAACGATCAGCACCTTCACAGCGCATTCTTGTCCATTAGGTTTATTCTTCGACAAGAAAAAGGTTTTACCCAATGATCTTAACGGAGATGGCTTTGTGATAAGATATAGTTTAGGTGCCAACTCATCTTTGATGGCCCCACTGGAGGCAGATGGAGCCGACTTGTTGCACCTGCACCTGATGTATGATTCAGCGACCGATAATTATTTTGTAAGGACAACCCGTATTGTTGAAGGATTTGATCAGCCAACAGATGCGATCCTTATTGGAAATGATGTGTATGTTATGGAATACGGAGATAATGGTGGTAATATCTGGAAACTCACGTTTGCGTCTCAAAACAACAAAGAAAATGCTTCTAAAAAATAGCGGTTCTATAGTTCAATAAAGAAAAACTAATCAAGCAAAAAAACAGCATTATGAAACGCCGGAATATTATTAAGGGCTTTACAATGCTTCCGCTCGCCGGAGTATTGGCTCCTGTCAAATCTTTGTTTGCATCACCCGCAGAAAAAAATATTTTTTTCACCCCAACGGGCGATCCCGTGAACACAAATATTTTTCAGTCAATTGGTGTAGAACCAATCATCAACTGTCGCGGTACATTTACCATCATTGGCGGATCAATTGAGCGTCCGGAAGTGCGTGCAGCGATGGAAGCAGCATCAAAAAATTTTATACAATACGATGAACTCGGTGATGGTGTAGGAAAAAGACTTGCAGAATTGACAGGTGCAGAATGGGCAATGGTGTCATCAGGTTGTGCCGCAGGAATGAAACACATAACAGCAGCTTGTGTTACAGGTGGCAATCCTGAAAAACTAATCCGCATTCCAAATCTTGAAGGCTTTGATAAAACAGAGGTTGTAATACCAACACCCTCACGAAATGTATACGATCATGCGATAAGAAATATTGGTGTAAAAATTATACAGGTTGACACACCCGAAGATTTAGAGCGGGCATTGAATGACAGAACAGCAATGGTCTATCTTATGGCTGATGAAGCAACTGAACCGGGTCGGCCATTTTCTGTAGAGAATGTTGCAAAAATTACGAAGGCACATAAAGTTCCTTTGCTCGTAGACGCAGCAGCAGAAGTATTAACTATTCCAAACATTCATCTGCAACATGGTGCGGATGTTGTTGTATATAGCGGTGGTAAAGCCATATGTGGTCCGCAGTGTGCAGGATTGGTACTGGGAAGAAAAGATATTTTGATGTCTGCCTGGCAGGCGAGTTCTCCGCATCATGGTCCTTGCCGTGATAATAAAGTGGGAAGAGAAGAAATGATGGGAATGCTTGCAGCAGTTGAAGCCTGGACAAAAAGAGATCATCCTGCAGAATGGAAAACATGGCTTTCTTATCTCGACACGATCTCTAAAAAGGTTTCAGCAATAGATGGCATTACTACCTCTGTTTTTGAACCTACAGCTTTATCAAACAAATCTCCTGTGCTTAATATTTATTGGGATCCGGCAAAGTTTAATGTCACTGGTGAAGAAATTGCAGAAGAACTTGGAAGAAACAAACCGCGTGTTGCTGTTGGGGGTGAAACAAAAGAAGGAAAAACATCCATCAACATAACAACCGGACAAATGCAGCCAGGCAATGACAAAATTGTTGCAGAACGCGTGTATGAAGTGCTTACGAAAAAACGTGAACCAAAAGTAACAACAATGGTAATGCCCAATGTAAATCTTACCGGAAGCTGGGACACGGCGGTTCAGTTTTTCAGCAGCACGGGTAATCATATGCTGTTTATTGAACAAGATGGTAAATGGATAAAAGGTTCACATAAAGGTGAGTTTACTGTAAGAGAATTAACAGGCGAAATTGAAAGCGATACATCCGTAAAAATGAGAAGTGTTGATCGCCATCCTGCAGATTCGGTCACGTTTATTTTTTCAGGAACAATTTCGGGTGATACCATCGCGGGTTCTATTTATATGGGAGAATATCGTACTGCAACATTTACAGCGAAGCGAACAAGTTATAAAATTCAACCAAAAGAAATAAAGGTGCCTGGCGGGCCGCCATTGGCAACGTGAGAAAAAGTCAGAACGCTTGTAACTTTTTTTGTTACACCGAGAAACAGCCGGAGGAGACACAGAGTTTCACAGAGCTTTCCAAATTGAACCTGTCATCTCGTATAAAATATTATTCTTTCAATGCTTCATCAGAAAACGTTATATCAATTTGCAAAAAAAGCAGTTCACGTTATCGGCCTGATATTTTTTTGTGCAAATATTTTACACGCTCAACAAATTGATATTTTATTGAAAGGCGGACATGTCATCGATCCTAAAAATAAAATCGATGAGCAAATGGACGTAGCAATCGCAAATGGAAAGATATTGCAGGTGGCCAAAGATATTGCTGCAAAAAATGCAAAGCAGTTGATCGATGTACATGGATTGTATGTTACGCCCGGCATCATCGATATGCATGTGCATGTTTTTAACGGAACGGATGTGGATGCGTATATCGCAAATGGTTTGACGAGTTTGCCGCCTGACGGATTTACATTCAGAGCTGGCGTTACAACTGTTGTTGATGCAGGCTCTTCTGGCTGGCGAAATTTCCGGCAATTCAAGAAGCAAACGATAGATAAGGCACAAACAAGAGTGCTGGCATTTTTAAATATTGTTGGCAATGGTATGGTTGGTCGTTTTGAAGAACAGGATACAACTGATATGAATCCGCAGCAAACTGCGTACATGATCAAGAAACTGTTTCCTGGTATTATTGTCGGGATAAAAGCAGCACATTACTGGGGTGATTTTATGCAGGTGGATCGCGCAGTTGCAGCGGGTAAACTTGCGGATGTCCCTGTAATGGTTGATTTTGGTGAACATCAGCCACCAAATTCGATTGAAGCTTTGTTTATGCAACATCTGAGACCCGGGGATATTTTCACGCATGCATTTTCCTATGGACCCACGGTGAGAGAAACAATCGTTGATAGCAATAGTAAAGTGAAGCCATTTGTGTTTGCTGCACAAAAGAGAGGCATTGTTTTCGATGTAGGTCACGGTGGTGGTGCATTTTCATGGCGACAAGCTGCCCCTGCTGCGCAGCAGGGATTTTGGCCGAATACGATCAGCACAGATTTGCATGCGGAAAGTATGAATGGTGGCATGAAGGACATGAGTAATGTAATGTCGAAGTTTCTTGCTTTAGGTATGAGTTTACAAGAGGT
Organism: Danxiaibacter flavus; assembly: GCF_041060425.1. Classification (NCBI taxonomy): domain Bacteria; kingdom Pseudomonadati; phylum Bacteroidota; class Chitinophagia; order Chitinophagales; family Chitinophagaceae; genus Danxiaibacter; species Danxiaibacter flavus. The sequence continues at coordinate 451,579 of NZ_JAULBC010000006.1, read as the reverse complement.
GATCCTGCGTTCTACATGGAATCCCGCGAATGTCATTAAGAGGCCTGATCTCGGAAATTTAAGTATTGGGGCTGATGCAGATGTTGCAGTGTTCAATTTACGAAAAGGAGATTTTGGATTTCCTGATGTGAGAAAAACTAAATTAAAAGGAACACAAAAATTGGAAGCAGAGCTAACGATCCGTGCAGGAAAAATTGTTTGGGATTTGAATGGCATTAGTGCACCGGCATGGGAAGAAGAATTACAAAAAAGTAAATGATAGATCGCTCAAAGCATTATGAGTTTAAAAATCAAATCTTCGTCGTAATGAAATTTATCATGAAAAACATTTTTATCATTTTATTTTTCGTTCCGTTTTTATTGCATGCGCAGCAATATGATCTTCTCATAAAAAATGGTCATGTTATCGATCCAAAAAATAATATCAATGCTGTAAAAGATATTGCGATTGCCAATGGGAAGATTGCTAAAGTTGGCAATAATATTTCCGCAACGGAATCAAAGAAAACAATTGATGCAACAGGATTATATGTTGTACCGGGACTAATAGACATACACACGCACGTATTTGTAGGAAGCACGCCCGATAAATTTGCCAATGGCATTTACAGTGTATCGGCTGATGATTTTACTTTCAAATCAGGAGTAACTACTGTTGTTGATGCAGGCACTTCAGGATGGAGAAATTTTCCGCTCTTCAAAGAGCAGGTCATCGACAAATCACAAACCCGCATTCTCGCATTTGTAAACATTGTTGGCTCAGGAATGAGTGGCAAACCAACTGAAGAAGACATCAATGATATGAATGCCGATTCTGCTGCCTCTGTTGCTGAAAAATACAAGGATATAATTGTAGGCGTCAAGATTGGTCATTATACAGGAACCGATTGGGCGCCGTTTGACAAAGCATTGGAAGCTGCTAATAAATCAAATACCCCAATATTTGTTGAATGCCATCTGCCGCAATACAGCCTGCATGATCAATTGCAAAAGATGCGTCCCGGCGATATCATCACACATTCTTATGAACAGATAACTGAGCGAATGCCGGTCGTGGATAGTTCAGGCAGGGTTCGTTCTTTTGTTTTGGATGCGCAGAAAAAGGGGGTATTGTTTGATCTAGGTCATGGTGGCGCAGGCTTTTGGTTTAGCCAGGCAATTCCTGCGTTTCAACAGGGCCTCGCTCCAAACTCTTTTGGGAGTGACTTGCATCGTTTCAGCATGAATGCCGGCATGAAAAGCATGTTGAATATTATGTCTAAATATATGGCGATTGGCATGAGTCTGGAAGATGCTGTAACGCGTGCCACATGGAATTCCGCGAAAGCAATCAGGCATGAAGAACTTGGAAATCTTGGTGAAGGCACTGTTGCAGACATCGCTGTATTAAGTATACAAAATGGAAAGTTTGGCTTTGTAGACGCAGGCGGAAACAAGATCGAAGGAAATAAAAAGCTGGAAGCAGAGTTAACGACTCGCGCAGGGAAAATTGTTTGGGATCTCAATGGTCTTGCAGCGAAACCGTTCAGGCAATAGCTGTTTGATTTTTATTGACACGCTGAACAACAAGGACGAAGATTTCGAATTACTACAATTGAAAACGTGCCGATATTATTTGAACTAAAAATTCAGTATAAAAGCAACGAATACAAACATGCACATCAAGAAAGCTTTTTTATACGAAGCAATTTTCTACTTCCTTACGCTTATCGCGTTCACTCAATGCAATTTAAAACCGTCATTACCCAAAGGTGATCCTGGTAACGGAGGCTTATTTCTTCCTGGCGGATTTGAAGCGGTTGTAGTTGTTGACAGCCTTGGTCCTGCACGTCACCTTGCAGTGAATGATAATGGCGACATCTATGTAAAAGTGAGTCGATCAAAAAGAGGTGAAGGTAATGTCGCGTTGCGGGATGTTGATGGCGATGGCAAAGCTGACTCCATCGTTCACTTTGGAGATTATGATAATGAAGGCGGTCTTTCCAATTGCATGCGCATACACAATGGTTATTTATATTACGGTTCTGAGTTGGTGATTTACAGAACCAAATTAACACCTGGCAAGCTTATACCTGAAAGCAAAGCAGAAGTGGTGCTTACAGAATATGATAGCTTAAGAGGCTCCCATTGGCACATCACTAAGCCTGTCTCATTTGATGACCAGGGACACATGTATGTTCCGTTTGGTGCACCGTCAAATGCTTGCCAGGATTTGGTTAGAACGCCGGGAGGCACTCCGGGTTTTAAAGGTCTTGACCCTTGTCCTCAATTAGAAAATTACGGCGGCGTATGGCAATTTGATGCAAACAAGGCTGGTCTCACCCAAAAGGATGGGAAAAAATTCGCGACAGGAATAAGAAGCGTGGTGGCAATGGATTGGAATAAGGATGATAAAAATTTATACGTCGTAATGCATGGAAGAGATGATCTTCATTTGTTGTGGCCAGATAAATTTACTTCTTGGCAAAGCGCGGTGTTACCTGCGGAAGAATTTATCAAGGTGAAAGACGGAGACAATTTTGGATGGCCGTACAGTTACTATGATCAACTACAAAAGAAAAACGTGCTTGCACCGGAATATGGAGGTGACGGAAAAATACCTGCAAGAGACAGCACGGTGCAATTACCCATCATGGGTTTTCCCGCTCATTGGGCACCAAATGATCTGCTCTTTTACGAAGGAGATCAATTTCCGGAACATTATAAACATGGCGCATTCATTGCATTTCACGGCTCTACCAACAGATCGCCTTATCCGCAGGCAGGCTATTTTGTTTGTTTCGTTCCTTTTGCAAATGGACAACCATCGGGTGAGTGGGAAGTTTTTGCTGATGGTTTCGCAGGTGTTGATCCCATTGTAAATACAAGTGATGCAGTTTACAGGCCAATGGGTCTTGCTGTCGGTCCGGATGGTTCACTGTACATTTCTGATTCGCAAAAAGGAAAGATCTGGCGCGTCATGTATAAAGGAGATAAAAACAAGTTTAGCAAAGATCAGCTTGCTGCAATGGAAAAAAGAAAATTGAATTCAAACATTCGCATGCCTGATGAAACAAAAGATAATCTTTATAAAGACAAGCCCATTCCGGGCTCACAGGTTTATAATTCTTACTGCGTCTTTTGTCATCAGCGCAATGGAAAGGGAGACGGCAGCCGGTTTCCCCCTTTGGACAGTTCTGAATGGGTTAATGGAGACAAGAAAATTTTAATTGATGTTGTTTTAAATGGCCTGAATTCACGAATCACAGTAAAAGGCAAAGAATACAATAACGTAATGCCACAACATAGTTTTTTGAGAGATGAAGATATTGCGCAAGTACTGACGTATATAAGAAAACATTTCAATAATAATCCGGATGAAATAACCAGGGAGGATGTTTTAAAAGCGCGAAAAAAATCTGCAGACTAGCGATTAAGAATAAAAACAAATAAACCTCATCATATGAACAGAAAAGTTTTTCTCGTCTTTATCATAATTTTTCAGGCAACGCTTTCATGGGGTCAGGTTTACAGCATCGTAATAAAAGACGGTCATGTTATCGATCCGAAAAATAATTTCGATGCAGTGATGGATGTTGCTATTGCTGACGGAAAAATTGTTGGTGTCGCAAAAAATATTGATGCATCAAAAGCAACACAAGTTGTACATGCAAAAGGTTTGTTTGTAACACCGGGCCTCATTGATATTCACACGCACAATTTTGAAGGAACGCATGCAGACCAGTATTTAATGGATGGCACAGCTGCACTTCGTCCCGATGGGTTTACTTTACGCAATGGCGTTACTACAGTTGCCGATGCAGGAAGTTCAGGATGGAAAACTTTTCCCTTGTTTAAACAAAATATCATCGACAAGTCAATAACAAGGGTACTTGCTTTTTTAAATATTGTGGGTGAAGGAATGCGCGGCGGAAGCTGGGAGCAGAATACCACAGATATGGATTCGAAGTTAACGGCGAACGTTGCAAAGGCAAATAAAAAAGATGTAATAGGAATAAAACTTGCCCATTTTGAAGGTCATGACTGGATTGCTGCGGACCGTGCAGCAGAAGCCGGAAGACTTGCTAATATACCTGTAATGGTTGATTTTGGCGGAGCCAAACCACCGTTATCTATCGAAGAATTATTTTCTAAACATCTTCGCAAAGGAGACATCTTCACGCATTGTTTTGCACAACTTGGCACACGTGAAAGCATTGTCGATAGTGCTACGAAAAAAGTAAAACCATTTGTGATAGAAGCGCAGAAAGACGGGATCTTTTTCGATGTTGGTTATGGAGGAATAAGTTTCAGGTTTTCACAGGCAATACCTGCGATCCAAAGTGGTTTTTATCCGAATTCCATCAGCACTGATCTGCATACCGGAAGCATGAATGCAGCAATGAAAGATCTTCTAAATGTAATGTCGAAGTTTCTAAACATAGGAATGGACCTCCCAGCGGTAATAAAAGCGACTACATGGAATCCTGCACAGGAGATACAGCGACCTGAACTTGGAAATTTATCTGTCGGCACAGAAGCCGATATTGCCATCTTTAATTTGCGCGATGGCAATTTTGGTTTCTTTGATTACGCCGGCGACAAAATCAAAGGAAATAAAAAACTTGAATGTGAATTGACTATTCGTGCCGGGAAAATTGTGTATGATCTTAATGGAATAAGTGAACCGGTGGTTTTGAAGGGGAATTAATTCTTTTTCTTGAACAACGGGGCGTTATACAAACGCTCATTGTTTATTCTGTTGCTCAGTGTTATTCGTTTGCCGAAACTGAAGCCGGGTAGTAAACAAAAAGCCGAGAATTCATTTGTTATCTTGTTATAGTGTAAAACCGCCTGTTTTTTAGGGAAGTTCAGGAAATTCCAGATAGGAGACTGTAACATGAACTGTGTCAGCGAAATAATTCAATAGTGTTCTCCGGGTCTTTTATTTTTGAGTCAAAACGAATATTCCATTCTTGCATTTGATCTAATATCGGTAAAAACGCCAATCCTTTTTCAGTTAATGAATATTCCACTCTTCGCGGTAATTCATTATAGGCTACCCTTCTAATGATTTCATCTTCTTCTAATTCTTTTAACTGCTCAGTCAAAACCTTTCTGGTTATAATAGGAATGATGGCATCCAGTTGTCCAAACCTAACGGTACGCTCCCTGATGACATGTAATATCAATGGTTTCCATTTATTTCCAACTGCTCCTACAGCTCTGGTCAACGGGCAGTGCGAATTGCAAAAATTATTGTCTCTCATATTTTATGGCTTTTAAAATCTGGTTACCCATTCGTTACTAGAATATACAAAAATAGTATATTTTGGTAACTAATGGGTTTATTTTTGCTGGACAATTTTAAAATATTTAGAACATGCGTGATTTAAAAACGTTTTATGAGCAATATGTTACAGCGGCTAATGCGCGCGACTTTGCCACAATTGCTGAATTAATTAACGATGAGGTATTGATCAATGGAGTACCTGGCAGAAAAGAGGATGCCCTTGGAGGGCTTAAGTGGCTTACAGATGTAGTACCGGATTATGTATGGCATATTGAGGATCTATTTGTAAATGAAGATCGAATAGCTGCCAGGTTAAGGGATGTTGGTACTCCTGCCCGGGAATTCTTTGGAAATCTGCCAACAGGAAAAACAATAGAGTTTATGGAGTTTGCTTCCTACAAGGTAGAAGACAATAAATTCGTTGAGATGTGGTATTTAATCGATACGGCCAAAATATCCGAGCAGCTAAAGGGATAATCTGGACCAGCATTTTATTTTTAATAGATCCAGGATAAGTAGTCTATTGGATTGGTAAGGAATTCGGCAACGATAAAAAATCTTGCCGAATTTATTTTTGTTAAAGGAGTTAATATAAGTGTTGCATATCGGCTCCGATATTTAGTGAAATTTTTCAGAATCTAAGATTCGGCAAAAAGGTTCGGAGATCTGGCAAAATTAGTTCCGGAGGCTTGCTGCAATTTCGCAGAAACAAATTAAAAGTATATGGAACTAAAAGGAAAAGTTGCCTTGATTACAGGGGCATCCAGTGGAATAGGAGAAGGCGTTGCAAAAGCGTTGGCTGCGAGAGGAGTTAAAACAGGGTTGGCTGCACGAAATGTTGATAAGCTTAAGAGTATCGAAAATGAAATTCATCGGGCTGGCGGCGAAGCTGTTTCTCTTGGATTGGATGTAACAGATAAAGCAAGTGTAAAAGCTGGAATTGAACGTCTGAAGGAAAAATTCGGAACTATCGATATTTTGATCAATAATGCAGGTATCATGCCGGCTTCAGATATTGATTCGTTTAAAACAGAAGAATGGGAGGCAATGGTGAATGTTAATATAAATGGTGTTCTGAATGTTACAGCAGCTGTTTTGCCCGAATTGGTTGACAAGCATGGTGGACACATTATCAATGTATCATCTATTGCAGGGCGTAAACTTTTTAAAGGATTAGGGGTTTATTGTGGTACAAAACATTTTGTGGCAGCCTTTTCGGATATCATGCGTATGGAAGTTGGGAAGAAGCATAATATCCGCGTAACCAGCATACAGCCTGGAGCTGTTGATACCAATCTAATTGACTCTATTTCGGATAATGGATATAAAGAAGATATGGAAGGGCTGCGTAGTCAGATGACATTTTTAAGTCCGAAAGATATCGCCAATAGTATGATTTATGCCTTAGAATCCCCGGATTATGTAGATGTTTCGGAAATCTTTATACTTCCTACAGATCAGGAATGGTAGAACCTTTGATGTCTTTGGAAGTCTGGTTTGGATCCCTTCAAACCGGGCTTCCATTATCATTTTTTTAAAAATTTATGGAATGCGAGCAGATATTAAGTTAAATAGCATAGCTGAATTTCACGAGTTCAGCGGTTTATCTAAACCTGATCATCCATTGGTAAGCCTAATAGATTATAGTCTCGTAAAATACCCACTTGAGTACACTGATATCAGATGGGTACAGGGTTTTTATTCAATCGGACTAAAGCGGAACGTAGCTAAAAAATTCAATTATGGACAGCAGAGCTATGATTTTAATGAAGGGATACTTGCTATGGTTGGGCCTCAACAGGTAATCCGTATAGAAATAGATCCTAACGCAGCTGCCGATCCTTCAGGTTGGCTTTTATTGATCCATCCTGATTTTCTATGGAAAACGGCCCTGGCCTCACGAATGAACAAATGCGTTTTTTTCGGTTATGCAGTAAATGAAGCGCTTTTTCTTTCACACAAAGAAGAGCAGATGATAGTGGAAGTATTTAAAACGATACAACAGGAATGTCAGTCCAATATCGATAAATTCAGCCATAACATTATCATATCACTGATTGAATTATTGCTTAATTATAGTGAGCGCTTCTATGAAAGGCAGTTTCTGACACGTCGGATCTCAAATGATAAAATCCTGTCCCGATTGGAACTGATATTAGATGAGTATTTCAATGAAGACTATCTTTTGAAAAACGGTACTCCTGGTGTACAAGATTTGGCCAATAAATTAAACCTGACTCCAAATTACCTTAGCAGCTTACTTAAAGTTCTGACCGGAAAGAGCACACAGGATCATATTCACCATAAAATCATTGAAAAGGCCAAAGAAAAGCTTTCAACAACGGATTTATCGATAAGTGAAATTGCCTATGAATTGGGATTTGAACATTCTTCCTCATTTAGTAAGTTATTTAAACAGAAAACAAGTCAAACTCCTTTGGCTTTCAGGCAGTCGTTTAATTAATAAGATATGTTTCTTAGGACCTTTTATACATTTGGGACAAATGGGGAAAGAGCAATGGCTGCTTTAATTATAAAACCACATCAAAGAAATTTTTTGGCTTTGGAGTCCGTGTTGGCAAATTTGCTTTTAATTCGTTGATGTATTCGTTAGTGTTTATACCCAAACCGTTTATTCCTGTCATTTCGGAACGATGAGTAAGCCCCCAGTCCAGTAATGAAAAAACAAGGCTTTCCAATGTTCTTCCATAAGGAGTTAGTTTATACATAACCTTAACTACTGGTAATTTTAAAACCTCACGGCTGATAAGTTTGTTTTCCTCCAAAAAACGTAGCTCCGTGGAAAGAACTTTAGATGAGATAGAAGCTAATTCTGCTTTCAGCTCTGTGAAAAGAAGTTCAGATTTCATTGTCAGGCAAGCAAGAATAGAAATTCTCCATTTTCCATTAATGACATCAAGTGTATCATGAATCGCAATGATATTTTTTTTACAATCTATAGGCACTGACATATATAATTTTTAGTAATACAAAGATAATGAAATCATATGTAATACCTCTAAGTTACTGGTAACCTGAAGGTAACTTCCTTGCGCTGAAATTCGACAACTTATACATTTGGATTTTAAATAGAAAAGTATGAAAGTAATTAAAATTGAAGCGTTTGGAGGTCCCGAAATGCTTTCACTAACTACAGTACCGGCACCAGTTGCAAAAGAAAACGAAGTTCTGATAAATGTTGAATCATGTGGTGTAGGAGGAGTAGACATTCTATTACGTAAAGGGCTATATCCTGGCCTCGATAATGCTGGATTTATTCCTGGAATGGAGATTGTAGGAATTGTAAATTCAGTTGGAGCCAACGTGTCAGAAGAATGGATAAGCAAGCGTGTTTACGCAATGACTACTCTTGGAGGTTATGCTGAGCAGGTGGTTGTTAATGAATCCGCACTGGTCGAAGTTCCTGAGAAATTATTAAGTGATCAGGCTCTTTCTTTAGGCATCAATGCATTGGTAGCTTACTATTCTCTACAACGCGCTCGTTTATCAGAAGGAGAAAGAGTTTATGTTAGAGGAGCTGGTGGCGGAATCGGCTCATTAACCGTACAATTAGCATTGGCTAATAAATATGAAGTCAGCGTAGCCCCTACTGCAGCCCTACAAAGAGGGAAACTACAACATCTTGGTGTTCGTAATTTTATAGATTTATCGCAATGGGAAGGCGATGATCAAAAATTTGATGCAATTATCGATCCTGTTGCAGGTTCTGAATTGGCTCAATATATTGCCCTTTTGAAAGATAACGGAGTATATGTACTTAATGGAGTAGCAGCAGGATTCCCCAATGCTGATTTTGGAATGGAATTTTTAAAACGATTTCAAAGCTCGTTAACCATCACTTGTTTTAGTTTGAACTCTATATCAGCAGATGACATCAGATCCAGTCTGTCTCAAATTTTTCATCTGGCTGTTGATGGGCAGATAACACCATACGTTTCTAAAGTTTTACCATTCGAAGAAGCTGTTGAAGCACACCGGTTATTAGAATCACAAACAGTCTTTGGCAAGATAGTCCTTAAGATCTAATGATAAAGAACTTAAAACCCACGAAAAACATTCATTTTACGCAGGTTTTGCCAATTTGGTTAAGTTAAAGTGTCCAGCTGCAACTCGAACCGAGGACCCATACATTAACAATCTGGATGCTCTACCAGCTGAGTTATCAGATCTTAATTGCAATAAAAACGCCTTCAATTCTATTCGAAAAGAAGGCGTTTTTCTGTGAACCCGCTCGGACTCGAACCCAGGGCCCTCCCGATTAAATCGGGATGCTCTACCAACTGGGCTAGCAGATCCTTCTTCCAATAAAAACGCCTTCAATTCTATTCGAAAAGAAGGCGTTTTTCTGTGATCCCGCTGGGACTCGAACCCAGGGCCCTCCCG